>NZ_JAKLTZ010000010.1:0-241404 GCF_022012555.1 Bradyrhizobium zhengyangense
CTGGCGCGGTTGTCGAGCGACTGGGCGGTGAAGAAGTTGGTGGGGTTGTCCAGAGCCGAGTTGACACTCTTGCCGGTGGCCAGACGATTCTGGGTGGTGGCGAGAAGATCGGCGGTGGACTGGAGGGAGAGCAGGTTCTGACGAACCGATGCGGAGAGAACGATACCGGACATTGGATGTTACCTTTCTGGTAAACGACGCTACTGTTACGCGTCCTGGGATCTTGATTGACCCAGCGACCGGCGGACGGTGGCTCCGAGAATCTAACGAAGCATGAAATGAAACCCGCGCTTTCGCTGAGTCGCGGCGTGATTCGGCTCGCCTACGCAGCGGCGGCGGGGCGCCGCCCGGCAATTTCATCATTGATATGATAGAGATTTTTCGTGGCGACGGTCGGGATTCAGAACTCGTTAACTAATGTTGAGGGAGTATTGCACCCTGCACCGCCACAACATGCGCTTCGGTTACGAAAGCGTTGATGGAGAACAGGCAAATGGCCCTCAAGGTCGAGCTCAGGCCGCACGAACGCATCATTGTCGGCAACTGCGTCATCACCAACACCGACCAGCGCGCCCGCCTTCTGATCGACGGCGACAACGTGCCGATCCTACGTGAGCGCGACATCCTCACGCCCGAGACCGCCGATACCCCTGCCAAGCTCGTCTATCTCGCGGTCCAGCTCATGTACATCTCGCCGGACCCGCAGACCCAGCACGGCACCTATTTCAACCTGGTGCGCGACATCGTCACCGCCGTACCGAGCTCCTGGCCGATCATCGAGGGCATCAACAACAACATCCTGAACGGCGACCTCTACAGGGCGCTGAAGGATGCTCGCAAGCTGATCGCCTATGAAGAGAAGCTGCGTGACCAGTACAACGCTGCGCATCCCGAGGGCCACGTCAGCACGGCGGCCTGATCTTCGCAAAAAGTTCGCGCAAACGACAACGGCCCCGGATCATCTCCGGGGCCGTTGTCGTTTTCAGCCCATTACGAACACTCCGCCGCGAGCGGCGGCGCCTCGACCTCGATCAATCCGCCGGTCCGCTGCATGCCGAATTTGATCACGGCCGCCACCAGCGCGTCGATATCGCTCTTCGCAGTACGGTGATTGACGATCGCGGCGCGGATCGCGAACTTGCCGTCCAGAATCGTGCCCGACGGCGCGGCGATGCCGGATTCCTGGACATCGGCGACGACTTCGCGATTGACCGCGTCGTCGGCACGGTAGCGGAAGCAGACGATATTGAGATTGACCGGCGCCAGCAGCTCGAGCCGGGGCTCGGCGAGCACACGCGTCTCCAGATATCTTGCGAGCGCGCAGCTTCGCGCGATCGCCTCGCCGAGCCGATCGGTGCCGAACGTCTTCAGCGTGAACCACGTCTTCAGCGCGCGGAAGCCGCGCGACAGATCCGGGCCGAGATCGCAAGGCCAGACAGCGCCGGCCGCAAGCCCCCTCGCCTCCCGGCTCAGATAGGCCGCCGGCTGCGCAAACGCCTGCCGATGACGTTCGCCGTCGCGCACCAGCAGAAAGCCGGCGTCGTAAGGCACCTGCCCCCATTTGTGGAAGTCGAGTGCGATCGAATCCGCAAGCGCGATGCCATCGAGCAATGGCGCGAGCTCGGGCGACAGGATCGCGAGCGCACCGAAGGCGCCGTCGACGTGAAACCAGATACCCTCATCGCGACACAACTCAGCGATCGCCCTGAGATCGTCGATCGCACCGATATCGACGGTGCCGGCCGACGCAGTGACCAGGAACGGCTTGAAACCGACGGCGCGGTCGATTGCGATCCGCGCGCGTAGCGCAGCGACATCGAGGCGATGATCGGCATCGACATCGATCTTGCGCAGCGCATCGGTGCCGAATCCGGCGATGTCCATGGCGCGGGAGATGCAGCCATGCGCAGCCTTCGACGCGTAGGCCGTAAGCAGCGCGCCGTCGCTGCCGATGCCGTGCTGCCGCGCCAGCGCGCCAAGCACATTCGTACGCGCCACCAGCACCGCCATCAGATTGGCCATCGACGTGCCGGTGACGAAGATCCCGCTCGCACCTTGCGGAAAGCCGAACAGGCCGCGCATCCACTCGACAATCTGGCGCTCGACCTCGATCGGCATGTGATCGCGTCCGCCGAGATTGGCATTGAGGCCAGCTGCAAGCATCTCCGCGAGCATGCCGACGGCGGTGCCGCCGCCATGCACCCAGCCCATGAAGCCGGGATGAACATTGCCGGTCGCGTAAGGCGCAACATGTTCGGAGAACTCGCGATAGACTTCAGCGAGACCGGTTGCCTCGCGCGGCACGTCTGTTCGAACAGCCGCGCGGACCTCGTCGGGGATCGGCTGCCAGACCGGCCGCGCGCGGACATTGGCAATGCCGTCGATCGCTTCGTCCAGCATGCGATGGGCAAGCGTGCGAAACGCGCTCCAGTCCTGCGGATCGAGCGATCCGCTGGTGCTGCCGGCTTTCTGATTCCGGATGACCTCGTTCATGCTGCGCTCCCGACGTCCGCCTGTGCGGCCGCCTTGGCATGCCGCGACAGCATCGCGGTGAATGCGGCAAAGATCTTGCGCATCTGCGGCGGCTTGTACGGAAACACGACCGGCGAATCCATGTTGTGCACGACGGCGGTGTTGTCCGCTTCGAACACCAACAGCTCGCCGTCTTGGTTCTCGGCGCAATCGACGATGAAATAATCGAGCCCGACGCGCCGGCTCATTTCGTCGAGCGCGCGTCTATGTCGCGCGGCGAAGGCGCGATCGAAGTCCTGCATGAAGATTGCTTCTTCAGCGCGCTTCTCTTCGTTGAACGCCATGTAGGCGTTGAGATACCAGATGTCCCAGCGATCGGCGATCGCCATGTGGCAGGCATAGGGCTTGCCGTCGACCATGGTGAGCCGGATCTTGCGATAGAAGCCGTCGGGGCTCGCGTAGTTGACGAAACGCGCCACGAAGAAGTCCTGCTCCCGCCGCTCCGCAAGATAGGCCGCGAGCGCAGCGGAATCATCGAGCTTGGCAAGTCCAACGCCGGCATGCGTACCGCGCGGCCGCGCAATCATCGGGAAGTGCAGTTCGTCTGTGATCTCCGTGCAGGCAATCCGGCCTTCCGCAAGAGCCGACAATTGTGCACGGGTCGCATGGGCGGTCACGGGAATGTCGAGACCGGGGATATCAGCGAGCAGCCGGAATAATTTGTCGCGATCGAGATTGCCGATCAGCTCGGGGCGATTGAGCAGCGGCCGCGGCCAGCGTGGCGCGGCCTTTTCGATCAGCGCAAGCGCTTCGCGACACTCCTCGGAGTCGGATGCGACCACGATGGCAACATCATGTTCAGGCAGTGTTTCCGGCAGCCCGGTTGCCTTGGTAACGTAGAGGGTCAGGAGCTCGATGTCGGAGCCTTCGAGCAGGAATTCGATCGGCGTGTTGCCGCCCATGTCGATGTCGGCAGCAAGCGCAAGCACGCGCAGGCCCGGCTTCGGCGCGGCAGTGGGCGTACGAAACAGCTGATGGAACGACAGCACCTCGGACTGGATCACGAGGCCGGCTTCCTTCTCTCCCATCAGCTGGGCGATCAGGGACAGATCGAGGCCCTCGCCGGCCTGCGCCGTCCCTTCGGCAATCCGCGCCAGCAGATGCTCGCGCAGCGGGTGCAGATCGACGCCCTCGAAGGCCTGGCGCGTCAAATGCGCAAAGCCGATACGGTCGGCATAATTCGGCGCGGCAAGCGGATGCAACATCTCACACCTATACGGGCTACGCCGGCACAGCGGCGGTACGGTCAAGCAGCAGCTCGATCTTCACCAGGACGTGGGCGATGCGATCGAGAATGTGCTGCACATTACGTTGCGCTTGCGCGCCGTCGAGCGACCAGGCGTCGGTGACGAGCCGCGCGCCGACACATAGCCGCAACGCGGCCCGCGGCGCGCCGTCCGGCTGCTCCAGCCGCACCGGCTGGCCGACGAGACAGCGTTGCGCCGCGACCTGCCGGTCCGCCGCGCTGCCGCCGATGTCATCGTTCATGTCGCGAGCAAGCGCGCGATGGACGGTGCTGGTATCCGAGATCGACACCGGCCTATTGTGGCGCAATAGGGTGAACGGAAAGATCGACCGCTGCATAAATTCTTCATCATCGGCATTAGTGGTGCCGACGGGTGACGGGACGGCGCGCAGTGACGGAGACAGCGCAATCATGCTGTCGATGCCGGCTGCAAGCTCGGCCATCGCCTTCGCGCGGAACGGGCCGGGCACGGCGTAGTAGCTTCCGATCTCGGCCAGCGCCGCTTCCCAGCGCAGCCATTGGCCGAAATTCGGTCGGCGTTCGAAGCGCGAGCGTAGCGCCGTCCACGCCATCGGCCAGTCGCAGCGGCCGGCATAGTCGAAGAAATCAGGCGCAATCCCTTCAATCCGTTCGAGCGCACGCGACAGGCCCTTCGGCAGCAGCAACGCGCCACTGAAGGCGGGACCACCGAAGAACTTGGAACCCGTCATCAGCACCATGTAACCGCGATCGAGATAGGAGCGCAGTCGTCGTCGGCCGAGCCGCGCCTGGCAGGCATCGACGACGACCTGAACCTCGCGCGGCCAGCGCCGCGCGATCTCATCGAGACAAGCGGCACTCGGTGCACGCCAGCCGAGCTTTGACGAATCCATGATGTGCAACAGAACGCGCCGGCCTTGCGCGAGGCTGGCCTCGATTGCACGGATGACCTCTGCGTCCGCGTCGGAGCGCATCGCCATGCCAAAGGCCCGGTCAAGCAGCGGCACCGCGATCGTGTCGCCGGCAAGGCCTGCGATCGCAGCATCCTTGCGCACCGCAACACCGCTCGCCGTCACTGTGCTGAAATGGCGCCCGCGCGCGGTATGCGCCGTACCGCTACCGGTCTGGTCGGCACCGACCACGACCGTCACCGGCGGCGCGCCGAGCACCGCGTGGGCAAGGAACAGAGCGTGGAGCTGGGAATCCGTGCCCGAGGGCGAGAACACGACGTCGACGCGAGGCGAAAGCTGGAAGTGACCGCGCAGCTCCTCGCGCATGTCCTCGCAACGCCGGTCGAAGGCGATCTCGATCTCGTCGAACAGCGATTTGTGGACCAGTTCTTCGCGCGCCAGCGCGGCGCGGTCATAGGCGGGCTGCGAGATCGTCGACGCCGTCGAGGAGGCGAAATTCCAGATTTCGGGTTCAGGCGACGGCGCGCAGCCATAGGCGTTGACGCGCTCTTTCGGATCGAGCGCCAACCGCCCATCACCGCCGGAGACGAGCAGCGTATCCAGCGGCGTGAACAGATCGCGCAGACGATAGCGCGAGCCGCCCCGGGATGCGCGCTCGATGTCTAACGGGCGGGATGCGCCGATGCTCATCCCGACAGGCTCACGCCGCGTCGGCCGCCGCAGGGGCCGGCGCGAATTGCGAGGCGATGTCGCCGTGGAACACCGAGGGACCGACATGGTCGAGCGAGCTCTGGATGTCGGCCCAGATCTCGCCACCTATATCGGTCCAGCGCTTGCAGAAGGCGAAGTCCTCGGAGAGGTAAGTGCCGGTCGCCGGATCGATCATGCATTCGAATAGCGCGAACCGATTCCGGCTCGCGGCCAGCGTGTCGTGCGAATGCTCGCGGAAGAATTGCAGATTGGCATAGTTCGGATGCCGGCACATCGCCTCCAGCGCCTGACGGCGGATCATCAGGAAGCCGGTGCCGGCATAGCGCACCCGGGTAAAACCGTTGACGACCACGATGCGATCGGGGTCCTCGATCTCGAGTACGTAGTCGAGCGAGGCCGCCGTCACGTCGGTCCGGCCGGCATGGATCGCCCTCCTCGCCTTGTCCCAGTTGACGCGCTTGATCGGATAGCAGCCGGCGACGACGTCCGCGCCGCATTCGATCAGCCGGAACACCTGCTCGGGCTTGAAGCCGATATCGGCGTCGATGAACAGAAAATGCGTGGCGTTCGGGTCGTCCAGGAACATCGCGACAAGATTGGCCCGTGCGCGCGTGATCAGCGCATCGCCGTCGCGCAAGTGCACCTTGAGGGCGAGATTAGACATGCCGTGCACGGCGCGCTGGAGCGCGAAGATCGAGCTCGCGTAAATGCTCGACACCTGTCCGCCGAAGCACGGCGTCGCGACCACCAATTGCATCTTGTCCGACATCGACGGCTCCGCCCGCTCAAATCCTCTCCAAGAGGTAAAGAGGCATGGTTAACGGCGCCTTAATGCGCCGTTACAGGTACTTGACCAGCGAGAGCTGCGCGAGGTTGGCGGTAGTCTGGTAGGACGCCTGCAGCGCGTTCTGGAGCGACAGGATCTCGCTCGCGACCTGGTCGGGCGACGCCGACTCCGCCTGATCGACGATGGTCTGGAGTTGCGCCTTGGCCTGGGTCTGGCGCGTGGAGGCGTCCTTCATCGTGTTCTGGGCCATCGCGATGTCGGTCTGGATGTCCTCGATCTTCTGTTGCCCGGCCTGCGGCGTCAGCGCCTGCGTCGTGCGCAGGCTCAGCGCGGCCACCTGCCCGCCCGAATACTGCCCGGTCGGCGAGGTCGAGAACGTGCCGAACACGGCGATCGCCTGCAACTGGCTGCGGATCGCGTTCTCGTCGGCCTGCGCGCCATATTGCACCGTGACGGAATCGTCGACCCGCGCCACCGCCGTCGAGCGCGCGGAGCCCGGCCCGTCATTGCCCGTGTACCATTTCACTGTGTTGGCCGAGCCATTCACCAGCGTCGTCGCCGAGCCGAGGGGCGAAGAGCCGACGCGCAAGGGAGCCTTTGCCGCCGTGACCGGGGAGGTCGTGAAGCCGAGCGCCGCGAACGCCGCACTGTTCGAGCTCGTGATGTTGAGGCTCGCGGGATCGTCCGTGTTGATCGTGATCACGCCGCCATGGATGGTCGACGGCTTCGTGGTGCCGGTGATCTGATCGATCTTGCCAAGCAGAGTTGTGACGTTGTCGGTAATGTTGATCTGGTTTGGGCCGGTGGCGCCCGAGGTCATGAACGTCAGAGTCTGACCGTTGACCGTGATGGTGTCGCCAGCCACGAAGCTCGTTGACAGGACTTCCGGGCCGCCCGTGGTCGCAGTGCCGCTCAGCACAGTTGAACCGGTGATCGGAGGCGTCGAGCCCACGTTGCCGCCACGCGTCACGGTGCTGAGACCGAGCGCCGTGGCCGCCGCGCCGGCGGTGACCGTCACGTCGGTGCCGGTGCCGGTCGCGATCTGGATATTGCCGCTGGCGCTCAGAGTCACGTTGGCGGCGGGGACGCCCGCGGCCGTTGCGATCGCATTCAAGATATCAGACACCTTCGCGGCGCTGCCTGAAGCCAATCCGATCGTGGTATTGCCGCTGGCCGTCGTGACAGTGGTGACGGTCGGGTCGAAGGTGATCGTGCGGGCGCCGCTCGCGCCGGTGATGGTCAGGGTGGTACCGGTCGGAACGTTGGCGAGCGCGTTGAGAGTGGTTCCGTTGAGATGGGGCGTCGCCGAAGGATCGAGCGACGTGGTCGTAGACGCAGGCGCCAATGCGCTGTCCTGCAACGCGACCGAGCCCGTCCCGGTCGTCGAGGTATAGGCCGAGATCAGATTGCCGGTGGCCGCCACATTCGCGGTGGCTGATCCCATCGTATTGAAGAAATTGTCGCCGGCGGCAACGGCCGACGCCGCCACCAGCGAGGTGTTGGCGAGCTTCGTGATCGCCGTGTTCAGCGCGGTGTTGAGGTTCGCCGAGGTGATGGCCGGGTTGGAGGGAACCGGTGGAATGATGTTGGGATTGCCGGGATCGATCGCAAAGCTGCCGACCGGCGTCGGTGTCGCAGTGGACGCGGTCAGGTTGATTTGCTCGGTCGAGCCGTCAGGCAGCGTGAACTGCAAGCTGAGCTTGTCGCCATTGTTCGGATTGACGCCATTGAGATTGACCGAGAACGCCACCGGCGAGCCACTCGGGCCGGTTACGGTCGCGCCCGTCAGCGTCGAGGACACCGCCGCGATCTTCAGACCGAACGGCGACGTCGGCGAATCTTCCTGCACCTGTATCGCGCCTGATGGCAACGTCGACTGCACCAGCCGCCCCATGCCGTTGGTGCCGAGGTCGGCGGCCTGGCGTTCGGCCATGACGGTCTTCAGGCCCGCCTGCGTGGTGGTGCCGTTGATGATGTCGCCGGCATCGGCCACCGATTGCGTGTTGTAGGCGGTGCCGGAGAACAGATAGCGGTTGCCCGACTGCGTGTTGAGGACGCCGACCATCGAGCCGAACTGGGCGGCGGCGGTGTTCTGCGCGATCGTCTGGCCGTTGACGTTGAGATCCTGCGAGGTGCCGGCGGAGCCGGTCTGCACCGTATTGCGGATCGTCGTCAGCGACTGCAGCGCGGTGTTGGCGAGGTTGATGTTGACGTTGACGTTGGTGATCGTGTCGGTATAGGCGGCGATATTCGAAAGCTGCGCGCGCGAGGCGATCGCAAAGCCTTCGTTGGTGCCCATCCCGGAATAGTTCTGCGACAGCTTGCCGGTCGAGAGCTGCGTCGACAGGTCGGTGAGCTGCTGGTTGATGTTGCGGATCTGCGCGCCGAGGACTGACGAGCCGTAATTAATGCTGCTGATCGACATGTTTCAGAGCCCTACTGATTACCCCTGAGCCTGGAGCAACGTGTTCATCATGCTCTGCACCACCGACATTACGTGCGCGTTGGCGGCATAGGCATTCTGAAGTTGGATCAGGTTCGACATCTCCGAGTCCAGGTTGACGCTGGAGGTCGAATTGAACTTGGCCTGCAGCGTCGAGACCACGACGCTCTGGCCCTGCTGGAGCTGGGTCGCCTGGGTCGAGGCGTTGGCCTGCACGCTGAGGAACTGCTGGAGGAAGTTCGAGACGCTGCCGGTGAACGGCTGGCTCGCTGAGCCGAGACCGGTCTGCGGCGAATAGGAATACACCGCAGTGGTGAGCTGCGAGTAGAGATAGTCCGAGCGCGTCGTGTCGCCCGTGGGCGTCACCGGCGAGGTGCTGTAGATCGACAGCCTGGTCGGGTCGGCGGTGAGCTGCGTGTTCACGGCGATGCGGCCGGCAAGGCCGGTCATCTGCGAGCCGGATCCCGTGATCGCGCCGGTGTAGAGTGCCTGGCCGCCATCGGTGAACAGCGGCAGCTGCGGGCCGCCCGAGGTCAGCGAGGAGACCGTCTTGCTGCTCGACGCCGCAGTGACCTTGGCGAGGCCGCTGTTGTCGTCGGTGACGCGCAGCGTCGTCGCCGTGGCGGGCGACGGCGCCGGGGAGAACGACAAATGCGAGCCCGGCAGCGCGGTATTGAGCGCCGCCGCGATCGCGCCCATGCCGCCTGAAAAATTTAGGCCGATCTGCACCGGATTGGCATTGGTGCCGTTCGGCAGCGGCAACGCCGTCGGATCGGTCACATTCACCAGCGTGACCTGGCGCTGGGTGTTGGTGGAGTCGATATAGGTGATGTTGACGGTGTTGCCCGGCTGCGCGCCGGCGAGATCGATGTCGAAGCCAGCGGGCGGACCGGAGACGGGGGTGCCCGCCGTGGTCTTGTCCGACATCGCGCTCGACATCGTCGCGGCGAGCTGGTCGACCTGGTTCTGCGCCTGAACCAGCGTCTGGTCGCGCAGCTTCAGATCGGCCGCGATCTGGCCGGAGGACACGACGTTGTTGCCGGCGACGTCTATGGACGAGCCGTTCGGCAGCTTGATGGTGAGCGCGCCAACGCCGGACTTGGTTGGATCGATGTTGTAGAGCGAAGTCGCACTCAGCGCGCCTGCGGACGCGAAGGAGAATTGCGAGGCGAGCCCCGCGCCGACCAGCTGGATGCCTGTCGTGGTGTAGATGTTGGCCTGGTTCGACCCGTCGGTGGTGACGCGGACGTCGACATATTTCGACAGGCTGTTGATGGCCTGGTCGCGCTGATCCATCAGGGTTGCCGCGGACGGATCCGTCGGCGCCAGGCCCTGCAGCTTGGTGTTGATGTCGGCGATCTGGTTCAATGCCGCGTTCGCAGCTTGCGACGAGGTGCCGAGATCCTGCTCGACGTTCGAGCGCAGCGACTGGATGCCCTTGGTGGTGAGGTTGAGCTGCGTCGCCAGCGCTTGCGCGGCGCCGAGCGCAACGCGCTGCGCCGACGAGGAGCCTGCGCTGGTGGAGAGCGCCTGCAGCGAAGAGGTGAAATCGTTCAGCGCGTTTTCGAGCGTGCCGCTGTTGCCGGGCGTGCCGTAGACACTCTGAAGCTGCTTCAGAATGTTGGCCATCTGGTCGGCATAACCGCTGCCGCCGGTCTCGGTGCGCAGCTGGTTCTGCACATAGCTGTCGATGTCGCGGCTGACGCCTGTCGTCTTGGCCGTCGAGCCGAAGTCACCGGTGGTGACTTCGATCTGGTTCGGCGTCTGGGCGACGTAACCCGGCGTCTGCGAATTTGCGACGTTCGACGAGACGATCGAGAGCGCAGCCTGGTTGGCACGCAGACCGCTCATCGCACTGGCAAGGGCTGAACTCAAACCCATGTTACTTGCCGCCTTTGGTTACGTTACGCGCCGGTCAGCGCAACACGTTGAGGAGATCCTGGACCATCGAATTCGCCGTCGTGATCACCTTGGTGTTGGCCGAATAGGCCTGCTGGGTCACGATCAGCTTGGTGAATTCGTCGGCGATGTCGGTGTTGGATCCCTCCAGCGACGAACCGCTGATGGTGCCCGAGGCGCCATCGATCGCAGGTCCGGACTGGTCGGTCGCAGCGTAGGCGCCCCCGTCAAGCGCCTTGAGGTAGTTGGTCCCGTTGAAATGCGACAGCGACACCTGGGCGAGGTCGAGGTTCTGGCCGTTGGAGAAGGTCCCGACCACGAGACCGTTGTTGTTGACGGCGACCGAGCGGAGCTGGCCGGCGGCGTAGCCGTTTTGCGTGATGGTGTTGATCGTCACCGCACCGCTGGTGCTGGCATATTGCGTCAGGCCGCCAGAGGAGATGTTGAAGGCGACCGAGCCGAGCGACTGACCGCCGACGCTGACGTTGTTGATGGTGATGCCGGAGCCACTCGGCGAGGTCAGCGAGCCGTCGGCAGCGAAGGTGAAGGCCTGCCCGGTGTTGACCCAGCCGACCGTCGTACCGGTCGCATTCGGGTCGGTCTGGTAGAACAGGTTCCAGCTATCGGAATGACCCGCGCCCAGCGACGCACTGTCGGTCTTGGCCCAGCGCAATTGCAGGTTCACCGGCGTGCCGGCGGCATTGTAGGCGGTCACCGCGCCGCCGCTGATCGATTCCTTTGTGAAGGTGGCGATGTCGTTGCCGATCACGCCGCCGGTGCCGGCGGTGCCGCCACCGTCGCGGTTCTTGGTGATGGTCGAGGTGAAGCCGAGCGCGGCGAAGGCCGCGCTGTTGGAGCTCGACACCGACAGGTTCGAAACGGTGCCGGTGTTCAGCGTGATCACGCCACCGGCGCTGATCGATGATCCCGACGCACCGGAAAGAGCATCAATCTTGCCGAGCAGGGTCGTAATGTTGTCGGTGACGTTGATCTGGTTCGGGCCGGACGCGCCCGACGCCATGAAGGTCAGTGTCTGACCGTCGACCGTGATGGTGTCGTTCGCAGCAAACCCTGATGTGAGCACTTCGGCGCCGCCGGCCGTCGCGGCGCCGCTCAGCACAGTCGCGCCGGTGATCGCGGGGGAGGACAGCACGTTGCCGCCACGCGTCACGGTGCTGAGGCCAAGCGCGGTGGCCGCCGTACCGCTGCCGACCGCCACGTCGGTGCCGGTACCCGTCGAGATCTGGATGTTGCCCGTGGCGTTCAGCGATGCTGTAACACCGGCGCCACCCGCGGTTTGAATCGCGGTCAGGATGCTCTGAACCGTCGCCGACGTGCCCGCGCCGAGACCGATCGTGGTGTTGCTGCCGGCCGTCGTGACGGTGGTGCCGCCGTTGAAGGTGATGGTGTTGCCGTTAATGGTCAGCGTCTGGCCGCTCAGCGCGGTGAGGATGCTGGAGGCGAGATGGGTGCCCACCGAGTTGTCGAGGGACGTGGAGGTCGAGGCCACCGCGGCTGAATTGTTCTGGAGCGCAACCGTGCCTGTCCCCGTCGTCGACGAGTAGGGCGAGCGGATATTGCCGGTTGCGGCTGCACCTGACACGGTCGCGCTGGTATAGGGCGCGGGCGGCGTGCCGACCGGCAACGGGTTGGCCTGGAAGTCCGACGGGTTCAGTCCTCCGGCCGCCAGTAGCGTGCCGGTCGCAGCAGTCGAGCTCGCCACCGTGTTCGGCACGGATGGCAGGTTCGCGGCGTACTGGATCGAGGTGGTGGCCTGAGCCGGGATGAAGTTGTTTTGGAATTTCAGGACGGTCGCAACGTTGCCCTGCGGGTTGCCGGTCTTCGGGTCGACCGTGACGCCCATCAAATAGTAGCCGGCGCCATTGACGAGGTTGCCGTTGGAATTGAGCTGGAAGTCGCCGCGCCTTGTGTAATAGGTGACGCCGCTGAACTGCGGCAAGTTGTCGACGACGCTGGTCGCCTTCTGGATCGAGAAGAAGCCGTCACCGGTGATCGCCATGTTGGTAGCGACGGTGGAGGACGAGATCGTGCCCTGGGTGGTGATGGTGGCCTTGGCATTGGCAGTCACGCCGCCGGCGACCTGCTTGCTCGGCACCGAGGCGTCGGGAATGAGATCGACGAAGCTGGTCCCGATGCCCTTGTAACCGGTGGTGGATGAGTTCGCGATATTGCCCGAGATGTTCTGAAGCGCGTAGGACTGCGCCTGCAGGCCACCCACCGAGGTGTTCATTGCATCGAAGATACCCATAACTTTGTCTCCAAATCCGATCTCGGCGGCCGGCAGACCCGTGGCCGCAGTCGGAGGAGACGTCGCAAGGCCTATGCCAACGCGGGTATTCCCATGAAATCAATCACTTAAATAAATATGCCCCAGCCGATGGACCGGGGCATATTTGCCGGACCGGCAACAATTGCCGGGGAAACTCGTCAATAAGACCTCACGTCGCCGACGGTGTCGCCGGGTGGAAAACCAGCCCGAAACCGTCGATGCAATAGCGCAGGCCGGTCGGCTTCGGACCGTCGTCGAAGACGTGGCCGAGATGGCCGCCGCAGCGCCGGCAGTGCACCTCGGTGCGCACCATGCCGAAGGTGCGGTCCTCGGTCTTGCCGACATTGCCCTCGATCGGCTGGTAGAAGCTCGGCCAACCGGTGCCGCTCTCGAATTTGGTCTCGGACGTAAACAGCGGCAGGTCGCAGCCGGCGCAGGCGAAAGTGCCCTTGCGGTGCTCGTTCAGCAGCGGGCTCGAGCCCGGGCGCTCGGTGCCTTCCTTGCGCAAGATCTCATATTGCTGCGGCGTCAACTGCGCCCGCCACTCGGCGTCGGTCTTCTCGATCTCGAACTTTTGCGCGGCCTTCTCTCCGGCCTCGGCCGGCGTTGCTCTCAGCCAGCGGAAGGCCGAAAGGCCAAACAGGCCGGCGACAGTCGTTAGCAGGATGCGGCGGTCAAACATCTCATTCTCCGTGCGGGAGCTGTACGCCCTGAGATACGGGCTCTGACGGCCAATGTTACACGTCAAGGCCGAATTTTTCGCGCCCTTATTGCGGAACGCCTTGCACCTGCGAGGTCTCCGGGGCGGCAGGTTCCGCCTCCTCGGCCGCAGTTGGCTGTGGCGGCGGCGGGGCCATCCGCGGCCGAACCCCTGAGGGCGGACGGCGCGGACCGGTGCCGGCGGCCCGGTTGGCCTCGGCGAGGCGCGCCTCGCGTTCCCTGTCCTTCACCCGCGCCCGCTCGCGATAGCGGGCAAGCGTCCCCGCGGCCGCGGAACTCGCCCTGCCCCATAGGCCGACCAACTGGCCCGCAACCCGTCCCGTCGCGCCGCCGGCCCAGACCAGCTCGAACGGCGAGAACAGCTTCCAGCGCTCCTCACCCCACAGGATGCTGCGCGCAATCAGTTGTCCGGCCATGGCTGAGGTATTCATGCCCTGGCGGCCGAATCCGCTCGCCACCCACAGGCCTTTGCGCAGCTGGCCGATCTGCGGCATGCCGTGCACGGTCTGCCCGGTGGCGCCGCCGAACATGTCAGTAACCTCGACATTGCCGAGTTCGGGGAAGATCGAGCGGATGCGACGCTTGACGCTGCCCGCGAAGCGCTGCGGTCTCGCGGCCCAGGTGGTCTCGGGGCTCTCCCACATCAGGCGGTCGCCATCGACGATGCGGAAGTGATCGACGCCGTCGGAATCCATCACCGATCCCTTGAAGCCGATGATTTCGTGCACGCGCTCGCCGAGCGGCGCGGTGATGCCGGCATAGCGCCAGACCGGCAGCAACGTCTCCGACAGGCGCCGCAGGGGCGCGCCGAGATGAATGTTGCCGGCAAGCACGATGTGGGAGGCGCGCAGTCGCGCCGAGGGCGTGACGATGCGCTTGCGGATACCGGAATGGTCGATGCTGACGACTGGCGTGTCCTCGAAGATGCGCGCACCGGCGCGCCGTGCCAGCGCCGCAAGGCCATGCACATATTTGCGGCCGTCGACCTGGAACGCCTTGGGGTAGTAGACACCGTGGAAGTAACGATCGGTCTTGAGCGCTGCGCGCACGCGATCGACCTGCCAGCCTTCGACCTCGGTATCGAAATCCTCGTACAGCATCTGGAGGCGGCTGATCAGCCGGTCGCCGGCATCGACGTTGGAGACCTCGAGCACGCCCTCGGTGAGGCCGATATCAGGCATGTTCTCTTCGGTCGCGTTGGCCCGTACGAGCTCCGCGCCCTCCTTCGAGAGCGCCCACAATTCGCTGGTATCCTCGAAGCCGATGCGCTCGATCAGCTCGGTGAGCGGCAACGCAAAGCCCGGCATCACGGTGCCGAGCTGGTTGCCGGAGGCGTTCCAGCCGATATGACGGCCCTCGAGCACCGCGACGCTGGCCCCGAGCCGTGCCGCCTCGAGTGCAATGGAAAGGCCGGCAAGCCCTGCCCCGATCACGCAAATATCAGCGTCAAGATCGAAGGACAGCCGAGCGCGCTCGCGAAAGCCGGCTTCTTCCTGGGACGCGCTTGTGAAAGTCTCGCTCATAGCGTTTCTTAGAGCATGATCCGGAAAAGTGCGCAGCGGTTTTCCGATAAGATCATGCTCAAAATAATAAGCTGATACCAATCGGGCGCTTGTCACCTTGTCCTCAATGGGCCGCCTGTAGATTATTCTGAACGTGGAACGATTCGAGAATGCCATGCGCCGTTTGATGCTGCTGCGTCACGCCAAGACCGAGACCGACGCGCCAAGCGGCCGCGACCAGGACCGCCGGCTCGACCATCGCGGTCAGCGGGATGCCGCCGAGATGGGCGACTGGATGGCCGCCCATCCGCCCGTCCCCGAGACCGTGCTGGTGTCGCATGCCGTCCGTGCCAGACAGACCTGGGACATCGCCTGGGAAGCGATGAAAGACCGCGTCGCAGCGCCTAAGGTCGAGATCCTGCCGGAACTCTACGGCGCCGATCCCGCGCAGATTCTCGAAACCATTCGCACTGCAACGATCCCGGCCAATCCCAAGCAGCTCCTGCTGGTCGGGCACAATCCCGGCATGCATGAGGCGGCCCTGATGCTGACGGGCGGCGGCGACCAGGCCAGTGCCAAGGCACTCGCCGACAATCTGCCCACGGCGGGGCTTGCGGTCCTTGACTTTGATGTCAAGGATTGGGGGGACGTGGCCTACCGCCGCGGCAAACTGGTGCTGTTCGTCAGCCCCAAATTGCTTCGACTGGGATGATCGCGCGACGTACCGGGACAACGTGCTGACCGGAAGATTTGGAGGCGCAGATGTTCAAGTCCATTCTCGTGCCCATCGACCTCGCCGACACCGATCTAGCAAAGCCAGCGATCGCAACCGCGACGACGCTGTCGCAGAACTGGAGCGGATCGGTCCGGCTGCTCAACGTGCTGCCGATGACGCCAGTGATGCTGGCCGAATATGTCCCGGCCGACTTCGACGAACAGCAGCGCCAGACCTCTGAAGAGGCGCTCGCCATCGTCGCCCGCGAGTCGGGCATCGACGCCTCCCACATCTCCAGCGTGGTCCGCCAGGGCGGCATCTATCACGAGATCCTGGAGGAAGCCGCGCAGATGAAGGCCGACCTGATCGTCATGACCTCGCACCGGCCGGCGATGCGCACGTATTTCCTCGGCTCCAATGCCGGGCACGTGGTGCGTTATGCCAAATGCTCCGTACTGGTGGTGAGGCACTGAAACAGGAACAATGGCGTGAAGCAATTCTGGCGGAGGTGGACCTACGAGGTCCCGCTAGCAATCGGCGATGCGCTGTGGGAGGTGCTGGTCGTGCAACTCGCCGCGCTGCTCGACAGGCTGACGGTGCGCAAGGTCATCGCCTTCATCCCCGTCGTCATCCTCATCGCCGCCTACTATCACAGCATCCCGATTCCGCCGGAGCTAATGCTGGTAGGCGACTTCCTCGCCTATATCGACATCTTCTCGGTGCTGTTCCTGCTCGGCGTGCTGAGCCGCATCACGACGATCATGTTCGTCGTCAAACAGGCGGCGGCGCGCATCGCGGCGCTCGCGGACAGTACCGTTTCACGAGTAAAGCGCTTCGATATCAGGCATGGGCGCCAGCGTAGCACTCCGATGCGTCCGCGTCGTAAGCCTAGTGCATCTGAGGAAGATCGAGCTTATGGAGTGTGGGGTCAGATCGCGCTCGCCTGATTGCAGCGATGCGGGGTCAAAGCTCTCACCAAGCCGTCATTGCGAACGCAGCGCTTGTTCGGCGGTACGCTGCAGAGCCGGGGCCCATGCATCAGCGTATCAGCTTCTGGGTCCCGGCTCTGCGCCGCAACGCCAAGGGCGTTGCAGCGCGTCCGGGACACAGAAGAGCAAGCTCACAGATACCGCGTCAGCTCGGTCTTGAACTGACCGTAGACGGCGTCTTCGATCTGGCTGCGGTTGATGCCGATGTCGCGCAGGGCGCGCTCGTCGAGATCGTTCAGCGTCTTGATGGCGGAGCGGCGCTCCAGGCGATCGAACAGGGCGTAGGCGGCGTTGACGAGCGTGGCAAGAAATCCGCTCGACGAGGATGGGCGTAAAGACCGCCCGGCAGTTTGCGAGATCGTAGTCATGTTTCTTCTCCGGCCTTATATCCCGCGCGGCGAAGCAGAGGTGCCGTTGGCGCAAACGCTGGAAGCGCTTGCACCTCATCTTACCGTCGGATTGCTCTCGCTCACCTCGGTTCAATCGCGGAACTTGATGGAACTTAAATGCTCCAGTACATTGCTCGGAGCAAGAAAAACATTGCTCTCGGTGCAATAATGTCCAAGTTCGAGTACGTGAAGCTTGCGGATGCCATTGCCGCAGATATCTCTAAAGGAACGTTAAAGCCCGGCGACCGGCTGCCGCCACAGCGCAATTTTGCCTATGACCGTGGCATTGCGGTCTCGACTGCCAGCCGGGTTTATACGGAGCTGCTGCGCCGTGGTCTCGTGGTCGGCGAGGTCGGCCGCGGCACCTTCATCTCCGGCGACATCAGACGCGAGGTCGAAACCATCGCCGAGCCGCGCGACGCCCGCATCGATTTCGAGGTCAATTATCCGCTGCTGCCGCAGCAATGGGCGATGATCGCCAAGAGCCTCGCGGGGCTCGAGCGCGTCGATGCGCTGGAAGCCGTGCTGCGCTCGTCGACCAGCACGGGCACCAAGAGTTCGCGCGTTGCTGCGGCCACCTATCTCGCGCGCAAGGCTTTTACGCCGCAGGCCGAGCAGATTGTGTTCACCGCCAACGGCAAGCAATCGCTCGCCGCTGCGCTTGCAGCGCTCGTGCCGACCGGCGGCCGTTGCGGCGTCGAGGCGCTCACCTATCCCTACGTCAAGAGCATCGCCGCGCGGCTCGGCATCACGCTGGTGCCGATCCCGATGGACGAATTCGGCGCGCGCCCCGATGCGATCCAGAAGGCACACCGCGAAGCGCATCTGTCGGCGCTGTATCTCCAGCCCATCATCCAGAATCCGCTCGGCGTCACCATGAACGCGACACGGCGCGCCGACATCATGCGCGTCGCCGAGAAGCTTGATCTCACCATCATCGAGGACACCGTTTACGGCTTCCTCGCCGACGACACGCCCCTTGCAGCGCTCGGACCGGACCGCTGCATCGTGCTCGACAGCCTCTCCAAGAAGGTCGCACCCGGTCTCGCGCTCGGCATCCTCGTCGCGCCGCCGCACTTGCGCGAAAGCCTGATGGGCGCGGTGCGCACCGGCGGCTGGATCGCCTCAGGCCACGCACTCGCAGCAGGACAACGGTTGATGGCCGACGGCACCGTCGCCGAGCTGACGCGGCTGAAGCGGATCGATGCCGCGCGGCGCCAGCAGACCGCGGCACGGCTGCTCGCCGGCTATCAACTCTCGGCCGATCCACGTTCCTATCATCTCTGGCTGACGCTGCCGCCGCATTGGCGCTCGCAGACCTTCGTTGCCGCGGCGGCCCGGCGCGGCATCGCGCTGACGCCGTCCTCGACCTTCGCAGTCGCGCATGGCCATGCCCCGAACGCGGTGCGGCTTGCGCTTGCCCCACCCTCGTTCGAGCAGCTCGATTCCGGCCTGCGCACCATCGTGTCGCTGCTCGGCACCAAGGAGGAAGATTTCGACTCGACCGAGTAGCCCTCTCAGGGCTCCGGCCATTCCGCGATAAAACCCTTCGCCTTGTAGGGCTCGATCTTGTCCCATTCATGCAGGACACGACGTCGAAACTCGGCATTGGTATGCCAGAGCGCGCGCGACGTCGCAAAGCTATCGACAGTGAGCAGCAGCTTCGTCACCTCGGGCCAGTGTCGGTGCAATGTCATCGGATAGCGCCGCGCCGTCCAGGTGTTGCCGAGACAGATTACGCTGCGGATGTCGCGCAGTCCCAGCGCCGCATCGATGACGGGGAGCGAGAAGATCACGTTCTCGCCGGTGTTCATCGCGCGGTGCTCCTCCAGGATCCGGTCCGCCGGAATGCCCGCAGCGACCATCGCCGCCTTGATGATCGTGCACTCGGATTGCTCCGCGCCCGGCGTCACGCCGCCGCTGACAATCGACCAGCGGTAGAGGCCCTCGCGCCAGAGCCGCGCGGCCGTCTCGACGCGCAGCGCAACGTCCTCACGGGTGCCGAACAGAAACAGCAGATCGGCCGGCCGGAGCGGCGTATCGATCAGATGGGTGCGGTTGATCTCGGCGATCTCGTCCGCCGTCGGCACGCGCGTGCTGCGATTCATTGATGTCATCGTGGCAGGATGCGAGGCCGACGCGCGGCTGCGAAGTCAATTTTGATTGCGGCTGATTGCAAGCGCTACGGCAGCAAGCCGGCCGGCAACCGATCGAAACTGTAGCTGCGCGGCTGATTGCGCCGGATGAAGCCGCCCACCTGCCAGGCGAACAGCGCCGCAAAGCCAAGGATGAACAATATGCCGGCGAGTTCGCCTGTTATCAGCGCGCGGATAAGAAGCCCGGCCATCGCCACGGCCAGCGCCGCCAGGAAGGCCAGCACTGCAGCATAGGTCTTGCGGCCGAGGCCGGCGGTCAGCTCCGCCCGGCTGCCGGCCTTCGCCATCCGCGCGTGCAGCGCGACGACGAAGTCGCGGAAGCCGTGGTCCTGCGGCGCCATCAGCGCCGCGGTCTGCCAGCTCGTCGACAGGATCGCGATGCGACCGCCCTTGACGTGGCTGAGATCGGCGCGAAAGCGGTGCTGCTGCATCGAGACCGGGCGGAACGACAGCCTGATTGCACTGATCTCGTCATAGCGCCAAAGGCCGGCGCGACCGGCAATGTGCCAGGACAATCCCTCCTCAGTCAGCTCGAAGCGATGCGCCGAGCCGATCAGCGACGCCTTGTAGGCATAGCTGACGACCGGTCCGCCCTGCCCGTCCGTATCCTGCATCACTCGATCCCGTCTGCGATGCGCTTGCGCGATCGCCCTTCCCCATCCTACAAGCGAGCCATGGCTGAGACGATCTATTTTCCGCGCCGCCTGATTCTCGGGGCCGCTGCGATCGCTGGCGTGCTGCTCGCGCTTGCGGTGCACATGCTGGGTGCGCGCTACGGGCTCGACCTCGGCGGCCTCTGGCGTTCCGACACGCACGAGTTCATGCCGACCGGTGCTGCGATCGCCTGGTGGCTGATTGCATCAGTCGGATTCTCCGGTGGTTATTTCACGGCGACGTTGATGCAGAGCGCGGTCTCCGGCCAGATCCCGCAGCGGATGCGCCAATTCCTGATCGTGGTCGGCGTGCTCCTGCTCGCGGGCGCCGGGCAAGCGGCCTCGGCGCCGAGCCCGCTTCCGACCGTTTCCGGTGTGCTCGCGGGCCTCGCGGCGCTGTGCCTCGGTGCCGTCATGGCTTTCTGCGGCGCGCATTTCGCGCTGCGCGGCGGCAAGTCCAATTAAGCCGAAGCCCGCAGCCGGGGCCGATCCAGCATCATCGCGACCTCGCAGGCGGGCCGCGGCTGGCTGAACAGATAACCCTGCGCCTGGGTGCATCCCTCGCGCCTGAGCAGCTCGAGCTGCGCGTCGTTTTCAACGCCCTCCGCCGTGGTGACGATGCCGAGGCTGCGTCCAAGGCCGGTGACGGCGCGAATGATCGCCACGGAATCCTCGCGCGTGGCAAGCTCCGACACGAAGGAGCGGTCGATCTTGATCTTGTCGAAGGGGAAGCTGCGTAAGTAGCTCAGCGAGGAATAGCCGGTGCCGAAATCGTCGAGCGAAATCCGCACACCCATGGCGCGCAAATCGTGCAGCGTGGTCAGCGTCGCCTCGCTGTTCTGGAGCAGCACGGATTCGGTGATCTCGAGCTCGAGGCGACGCGCCGCGAGCCCTGAATTCCTCAGCGCTTCCGTCACTGAGGCAATCAGACTTGGATTCTTGAACTGGACCGGCGACAGATTGACGGCGACGCCGACATCGTCCGGCCACGTCGCGGCATCCGCGCAGGCGCGGCGCAGTACGAGCTCGCCGAGCTGGACGATGAGACCGGTCTCCTCCGCGAGGGGAATGAAGTTGATGGGCGAGATCAGGCCGCGCTCCGGATGATTCCAGCGCAAGAGCGCCTCGAAGGCGACAACGCGATCGCTGGCGACGTCACGGATCGGCTGATAATACGGCTGGAACTCATCGCGCTGTAGCGCCGCGCGCATATCCATTTCCAGCAGGCGCCGGGCCTGCGCGCGCGCATCCATGCCGGTTTCGAAGAAACGATAGGTGCCGCGGCCGTCGGCCTTGGCGCGATACAGCGCCAAATCCGCGTTTTTCAGCAGCTCGTCCGGACTGCTGCCGTCCTGCGGCGACAACGAGATGCCGATCGAAACGCCGATCACGATTTGATGGTCCTCGATCTCGTAGGGCGCGGAGACCACCTCGACGATGCGTCTTGCAAGTGCCCGCGCGGCAGCCTCCTCCGCGCGACCGATCTGGACCACGGCGAACTCGTCGCCGCCGAGGCGGGCCACGGTGTCGTGCTCGCCGACCGTCGCCTTCAGCCTTTGGCCGACCTGCTTCAGCAGCGCATCGCCAATGGGATGGCCGAGCGAATCGTTGATGTCCTTGAAGTGATCGAGGTCGAGGCAGAACACCGCGAGCTGGTCGTCCGCGGCCGCCCGGCCCAGCCCCTGCTCGAGCTGCTCGTGGAACAGCACGCGGTTCGGCAGATTGGTCAGCGCGTCATGACGCGCCATGTGCGAGATCTTGGCCTGCGCGTCCAGCCATTCGGTGATGTCCTCGAAGGTGGCGACCCAACCGCCGCCCTGCATCGGCTGGTTGACGACACGGATCGAGCGATCGAACCGGCGAACCACATCCGTCGTTGTGCGTCCCTCCCGGGCATCCTCGACGAGGCGCGCGAAGAATTGTTCGGCATCGCCGTTCCACTGGCCCTTCGCCGCCTCCTCGCGGAGGATATCGAGCAGGACGCGGCCGGTGAGCTGAATGTCGGAGCGGCGGAGCATCGCCGCGTAACGCTCGTTGAACAGGATAATCTTGCCTTCGGCATCGAACATGCACAGTCCCTGCGACATGTTCTCGAGCGCGGTGTCGAGCACGATCTGCTGGCGGCCGATCTCGCCCTTGGCGCGACGGTCGAGCACGGCGGCCGTGAGCGCGATAGCGATGATGGCAACGGCTGCGCTGGCGGTCAGGATGGACAACGACGCCGGCGGAATCGAAAGACCGCCGATCGCAAGCGTCGGATCTGGCGTCAACTGCAATGCGCCCATCGCCGTGAAATGGTGTGAGACGATGGCAACCGTCAGCAAGGTCGTTGCGGCAAGCGCGTTGGATAGGCTGTCGTCTCGACCTGCCACGTACAGGGCGCAAGATCCAAAGACGATGCCGAGCAGGATGGATACCGTCACCGTTCCCGCGGCCCAACCGACATGGGCAGGAATCTCGAACGCCATCATGCCGGTGTAATGCATCGCCGCCACGCCGCCGCCCACGACAGCGCCGCCAAGCGCGACCAGAGCTCCGCGCCTCGTCGAAACCGAAATACTGAGACCGATGAAGGTGACCGCAATCGCAAAGATCAGCGAGAGGATCGTCACGGGGATGTTGTAGGCGCCACCGGCGCCGGGCCCGTAGGCCTGCATCGCGATGAAATGGGTTGCCCAGATGCCGCAACCGGCCACAACGGCGTCGAGCGTTATCCAGACGAGGCGAGCACCGCCATTCGCCGCACGTGCCCGATGAAAAAGACTGATTGCCGCCGCGCTTGCCAGCAGACACACGGCGCCGCCGAGTGCGACCAGACGCCAATCATGCTGGTCCGTAAGACAAAACAGAACTTGATACATTGCCGGCCCCTATTCCATCGGGCAGTACAGCCGGCAGAGGTGGACAGTCGGTAACCGGCTATGCGCCGGTTGCCGCAATGGTGAACAGAGAATGTGTGCGGCCGCTCACATATCTCGCGCCCGCGCGGTGACGCCAAGGCCGATCACGCCGGCGGCCAGCAGCAGCACCGCCGCCGATATGATTAGCGATTGGTGAAGGCCGCTCATGAACGCGCGATCGGACGCCACCAGCGAGCCGAATAGCGCGACGCCAAGGACGCTGCCGGTTTGCCGTGTCGCGTTGAGGACGCCCGCAGCGATACCCGAGCGCGCCTTCTCGACGCTGCCGAGCATGGTCGAGGTCAGCGGTGGGACCAGGAGGCCAAGCCCGCTGCTGATCGCGATCATCTGCGCAAAGATCGCGGGATAGCTCGTCCCGGCCTCGATCCAGACGAGGCCAAGACAGCCGAGCGCAGAGATGCAGGCGCCGGCCACGATGATCGGGCACGGGCCGATACGCTCGGCCAGGCGCGGCGCCAGCAGATTGACCGGCAGCACCGCTCCCATCATCGGCACGAAGGCGAGCCCGGTCCACCACGCGGACAGGCCGTTGATGCGCTGGAAGTAGAGGCTCAGCACGAAGATCAGGCCGTAGATTGCGACGTTGACAAGCAGGCCGACGATCGTGGTCAGGGTAAACAGCCGATGACTGAACAACGAGAGCGGCAGCATCGGCTGCTCAGTGCTGGCCTCGCGCCAGACGAACAACGCCGCGAGGATGGCGGAGGTCACGAAGGCGGCGATCACCGCCGGATGATCCCATCCGAGCGCGCCAGCTTCGATGATCGCACCAGCGAGCGCACCCAGCGCCCCGATCGCGGCAAGCTGGCCGGGTAGATCGATCTCGCGTGAGCGCGCCCGCGTGGTCTCGGTCGCATAGCGCCAGCTCAGCCACAGGCCTGCGACGCCGATCGGCAGATTGACAAGGAAGATCGCACGCCAGCCGACCAGCGTGATCAGCGCACCGCCGACGAAGGGGCCAGCGGTCAGCGCCAGGCTCGCGCCTGCCGCCCAGACCGCGACAGCACGGCCGCGCGCACGATCGTCCGGATAGGCGTGATTGAGAAGCGCCAGCGAATTCGGCACCAGGATCGCCGCCGCCAGTCCCTGCACCAGCCGCGCGCCGATCAACACGATCGCGTTGGGAGACAGCGCACAGGCCAGCGAGGCCGCAGTGAAGATCGCGAATCCCGCTATGAAGATGCGCTTGGCGCCGATGCGATCGCCGAGTGCACCGGCCGTCAGGATGAAGGCGGCAAAAGCGATGGTGTAGGCGCTGACCACCCATTGCAGCTCCGCGACGCCGCCGCCGAGTGTCTTGCCCATGGCGTCGAGCGCAGTGTTGACGATGGTGACGTCGAGCTGCACGACGCCATAGCCGAGGCTCATCGCGGCCAGCGTCAGCGACGTTGCAAGGCGCGGTGCGTTGCGCGGCGCGCCGCTCGCGAAGGTCTCATATTTGATGGTATTTGCTCGCATGCTGCCACCTCGATTGCGGCCCCATGCGACATATATGCCGCTCTCCCGCTGGCATGCTTCGGCAATGATCGAATGATGGGTACCCGAAATGCAAGCGCCGCGTGGGGGAACCGCGCGGCGCTCTTTGGAGACCGGTCAGGCTTAGCTCGCCGCCCTCAGGTTCACCTTGCTCTCGGCCAGCGTCGTCAGCTTTTTGTCGGTTGCCTTCTCTTCCTCGAGCGTCTTGGCAAGCACGGCCGCACAGTCACTGCGGCCGAGCTGCTTGGCCCAGGCGATCAGACTGCCATAGCGGACGATCTCGTAATGTTCGGCGGCCTGTGCCGCGTTGATTAGGGCTGCATCGAGCACCGCCTTGTCGGCGACCTCGCCCGCAGTTTCCTCGGCCTCTTCGATGATACCGTCGATGGCCGGGCAATCGACTGCCTTCACCGCGACGCCGTGCATCTTGAACACTTCCTCGAGCCGCGTGACGTGCTGCCTGGTTTCTTCAAGGTGCGTCAAAAAGCCCTGCTTCAGCTGCGGATCGGTGGCCTTATCTGCCATTTTCGGCAGGGCTTTGGTGAGTTGCTGCTCGGCGTAATAGATGTCCTGCAGCTGATGCACGAACAGGTCGTTCATGGTCTTGATGTCTTTGGTGAACAGTCCCATCGTTCCAATCCTCGAGAAGTCTTTGGGAACACGACGGCACCGGCTTGGACAAAAGCCGCGATTTCGCCGTGTTCGATTGCTGATGGAGCGCTAACCGGTGCGCAGCGTCGTCGTTCCAAAAAACTCTCGCCTCGCTTGCGCCGGAACAATGCTTGCCAGCGCGGGATTTGGGACCATTTGCAAATACGGGGGCGCAGTCGAAGCTTCACCCTCGACTCATATGCTTAACGCGCCGTCCATGTGAACCACGTATGACAAAACGGCCGGTCCGGCGCAGAACCTGTCGTTGTCAAGGGCTGCACAAGTCGGTGTTTTTGCCTTAAATGAGCTAGATCATGCCTAGCGATCGCCCCTCATTTCGGGCAGTGATCGCAACCGACCGGCCAATGTCTGACCCGGTCGGTCTTGCCCCCCCGCCGGGAGGATGAATGGACGGACTGCTGCCCGCGCTGAAACGCGGCTTCAAGAGATGGATCGGCTGGCGACGGCTCGGAGTTGCCGCGAGCGTGATGATCATCGCCTTCGCGGTGACCACGCTCGTGCGGACCCTCAAGGGCATCGATACCGGCGTCATCCTGACCGCATTGGCCGATATTCCCCGCGGACATATCGGGCTCGCCGCGATCTGCGTGTTCTTCGCGTTCTGTACGCTGACCTTCTATGACTTTTTTGCACTGCGAACGATTGGCAAGAAACACGTGCCGTATCGCATCGCAGCGCTGTCCAGCTTTACGTCCTATTCGATCGGCCACAACATCGGTGCCACGGTATTTACCGGCGGCGCGATCCGCTTCCGGATCTATTCGGATTACGGGCTGAACGCGATCGACGTCGCCAAGATCTGCTTCCTCTCCGGCCTGACCTTCTGGCTCGGTAACATCTTCGTGCTGTCGATCGGCATGGCCATCCATCCGGATGCGGCGTCCTACATGGATCAGCTGCCATCGTCGATCAACCGGCTGATCGCGTTTGGCGGCCTCGCCTCGATCGCCGCCTATCTGGTCTGGCTCAGCATGGGCGAGAAACGCCGCGAGCTGGGCCAGAAGGGCTGGAAGGTGGTGCTGCCGTCGGCGCCGCTGACGCTGGTACAGATCCTGATCGGCGTGGTCGATCTCGGCTTCTGTGCCTTCGCGATGTATCTGCTGATTCCGGCCGATCCGCCGATCGACTTCCTGTCGCTCGCGGTGGTGTTCATCCTGGCAACGCTGCTGGGCTTCGCCAGCCACGCACCCGGCTCGATCGGCGTGTTCGACGCCGCCATGCTGGTGGCGCTGCCCGAATTCGGCCGCGAGCAACTGCTCGCGACCCTGCTGGTCTTCCGTATCCTCTATTTCGTGATCCCGTTTGGTCTGGCCATTTCCATTATGGGCACAAGAGAGCTCTGGATGAACGTGGTCCGGCCCTGGCAGGAACGGCGGCGGCTGGCGGAAGCTTGCGCGCAGGCCAACCTGCCCAAGGAGGTGACGCCGATGGAGCGCGAACGGTTGGTGCGCCAGGCCAGCAAGCGGTAAGGTCGGCCTGCGGCCGCGCCGGAAGCCCGCAAAAGGCGGCAAGCAGAAGGTTGCAGGCCGGGGAGCTATGCTCTCTTATTTCCGCCTCAACTTTGCCGTTGAAGACGCGGGCCATGATCCCAGTTTCCCCTCGCCGTTTCCTTGCGGGCGCCCTGCTGTTGGCCGGGCTCCTCACCGTTCTGCCGCTTCAGCGCGTCCTCGCGCAGGATGCCGGCGCCATGCAGATCAATTGGGAGGTCCGCAACCGCTTCCGCCTGTTCCGCGAGGAGCGCGACTTCCTGCTGCATGTCGAGAATGCGCGTAACCGCAGCATTCTCGCCGCGGAGCAGTCGCTGGAGCTCCAAAGCGAAGGCCGCGGCTGGGCCCGCAACATGGTCAACCGGCTCTGCATCGACCTGCAGGGCCGGGTCAACCAGCCCTGCACCCGCGACAACGTCAAAGAGAACTACCTCACCCCGGTCGACCATCCCATCACCGTGCGCCTGACCGGCGCGGTGCCGGTCGGCGCCACCTGTGCCTGGTCGTTCGACGACGGTGACGGTCCGCAATCCTCCACCTTCGACTGCGCCGAACCGGTCAATCTGCGGGTCCGCTACGGCAAGCAGACGGTGGCAACCGTCGATGTCTCTTCGGGCTCGGATCCAAGCCAGCGCCTTCAGACCGAGATCCAGGTCCGCGACATCTTCATCGCCGGCCTTGGCGACAGCATCGCCTCCGGCGAGGGCAATCCGGACCGGGCGCTGGCGCTGTCGGACGAGGGCTTCTGCTTCCGCTCCTATCTCGGCACCGCCGGCGGACAGTATTACCGGCCGAGCCGCGCCGGCTTCAAGGGTGGCCGCGCCTGCGAGGCGCCGGATACGCTCGCCAACTGGCAACGCTACGGCGCGCTCTGGTTCAACTCGCCGTGCCACCGCTCGCTCTACAGCTATCAGGCCCGGACCGCGCTCGCCCTCGCCGTGCGCTACACCCATATTGCCGTCACCTATCTGCCGCTCGCCTGCACCGGCGCCAGCATCAGCGACGGGCTGCTCGGCTCTCAACGCGCCCGCGAATGCCCGCCCGGCAAGTCCGGCGTCTGCAACACCAGCGTGAATGCGCAGGTCGCCGAACTGCGCGAGGCGCTCACCGCGGCGAAGAAGCGTCAGCCGGATCGCAATCTCGATCTCGTGCTGCTCTCGATCGGCGCCAACGACGTCTACTTCTCCGGCCTGGTCGCCGACGTCATCGTCGACACAGCGACCGAACGTGCACTGTTCCGCCGCTCCGGGGTGATGGCGAGCGTCGACGATTCCCGTGACGCGCTCCAGCGCGAGCTGCCGCAGAATTTCGCCAAGCTGCGCGAGGCGCTGAAGCCACTGGTCGGCGGCGATCTCTCGCATGTGGTCTATGTCTCCTACGCCAATCCGGCGCTTGCAGACGGCGGCGTGCCCTGTCGCGGAGGCCGCGGCGGCTTTGACATCCATCCTGCCTTCAAGGCCGATCCGCAGCGCCTCGCGCGCGTCTCGACCTTCGTCGACACGGAGTTCCTGCCGCAGCTGAAGGGGCTCGCCACCTGCACGAACGGTGCGCTGTGCCGCGATCCCGAAGCTGACCGCATGACGTTTGTCGATACCCACCAGGCCGCATTCGCCGATCACGGCTTCTGCGCGCATGCCGGCAACGATCCCGAATTCGACCGCACCTGCTTTGCCGAGAACGGACAGAGCTTCAATCCGGACATCGTGTCGGGGGCGAGCCAGCCGATGTTGTGCGGCCGCGGCGCCTCGGAGTATCGCGCCTACCTGCCGCGCGCGCGCTGGATCCGCGACGCCAATGACAGCTATTTCGCGGCGATGACCTATCCCCAGGGGTTGCCGGCGGCGAGCCAGCCGAACGACATCCACGACGCGACCTGGGGCGTGCTCTCGGCGGTCTACGGCGGCGCCGTGCATCCGAGCGCCGAAGGCCACGCCGCGATGGCGGATGCGACGCTGCCCGCTGCAAGCGCAGTGCTGGGGCTGGATGCCGTGCCGCCGGGCGTCACGCGCGGATTGCTAGCGCCACTGCTGGGCGGCACGCAGCAGTAGGCGAGCTCTCTCCACCGTCATTGCGAGCGCAACGAAGCAATCCAGAAGCTTTCCACGGAGGGACTCTGGCCTCCGTGAAAGGCGCGATGAATCGAGAAGCTGCGGCTTACTGGATTCCCCGCCTTCGCGGGGAATGATAGTGGAGCACGTGGCGCCTGCCGTTCCATCAATTCAAAACCGGCATCAATCGATACCCCCTTCAACTTGGACACTTTCCCGCGCGCGCCTCTAGGAGTCGCAGAGAGGAAACAATTCGAGTTCGAGGAGGCGCCAGATGAGCGCAGTGGTGTCCGCAACGGATGTGAGGAGGTCTCGCGTCAGGCTGTTCATCGTGACCATGCTGTTCCTGGTCACTACGGTCAATTACGCCGACCGCGCCACGCTCTCGATCGCAGGCCCCGCCCTCTCCAAGGAACTTCATCTCGATCCGGTCGCCATGGGCTGGATCTTCTCGGCCTTCGGCTGGTCCTATGTCGTGGCCCAGGTGCCGGGCGGCTGGCTGCTCGACCGCTACGGCTCGCGCCTCGTTTATGCCTTCAGCATCATCGTCTGGTCGCTGTTCACGATGATGCAGGGCTGGGTCGGCTTCCTCAGCGCCGGCGTTGCCGTCACCGTGCTGTTCGCGCTTCGCCTCCTGGTCGGCGTCGCCGAAGCACCGTCCTTCCCCGCCAACGCCCGTATCGTCGCGGCCTGGTTTCCCGGCAATGAGCGCGGCACGGCGTCGGCCTTCTTCAATTCGGGGCAGTATTTCGCCACCGTGATCTTCGCGCCGCTGATGGGCTGGATCGCCCATGATTACGGCTGGCGCTACGTGTTCTTCGTGATGGGCGGGCTTGGAATCCTCATGGGCCTCGTCTGGATCAAGACCGTTTACGGCCCGAAGGAGCATCCCGGCGTCAACGAGGCCGAGTTCGACTACATCAAGGAGGGCGGCGCGCTGGTCGATCTCGACGCGCCCAGAGACGAGCGCGCAGCGGACTCCGGTCCGAAATGGGACCATATCCGCCAGCTGCTCTCCAATCGGATGATGCTCGGCGTCTATCTCGGTCAATACTGCATCAACACGCTGACCTATTTCTTCCTGACCTGGTTTCCCGTGTACCTCGTCAAGGAGCGCGGCCTGTCGATCCTGCAAGCCGGCTTCGTCGCGACGCTGCCCGCATTGTGCGGCTTCGTCGGCGGCGTACTCGGCGGCATCATTTCCGACGTCATCCTGCGCAAGACCGGCTCGCTGACCTTGGCGCGCAAGATCCCGATCGTCGGCGGCATGCTGCTGTCGATGTCGATCATCGCCTGCAATTATGTCGACGGCCAGGCGCTGGTGGTCGGCTTCATGGCACTCGCCTTCTTCGGCAAGGGCATCGGCGCGCTCGGCTGGGCTGTGGTCTCCGACACCTCGCCTGAGGAAGCCGGCGGTGTCTCCGGCGGCCTGTTCAATGCCTTCGGCAACCTTTCCTCGATCACCACGCCGATCGTGATCGGCTACATCGTGGCCGCAACGGGCTCCTTCAACGGCGCCCTGGTGTTCGTCGGCATCAACGCGCTGGTGGCCGCCGTCGCCTATCTCGTGGTGGTCGGCAAGATCGAGCGGGTGGTGCTCGAACATTCCTCCTGAGCGCTCCGAGTGATCGGAGTGGGACAGGCAACTCAACGGCGGCTCCCAAAAGGCCGCCGTCTTTGTTTTGGAGGCGATCGATGCTAGAAGTGCCGGGGAAACGCCTTATCCATCCAAGGCATGTATCGATGTTCGACCTCAACCAGCTCCGCTGTTTCGTCACGGTGGCGGAGGAACTGCATTTCGGCCGCGCCGCCGCGCGGCTGAACATGACCCAGCCGCCGCTGTCACGGCAGATCCAGGTGCTCGAGCATATCATCGACGCACCACTGCTGGAGCGCACCAGCCGCTCGGTGCGCCTGACACCGGCGGGCCGCAGCTTCCTGCCCGAGGCGCGCCGCATCCTGAAGCTTGCGGAAAGCGCTTCGCAGGTGGCTCGCCGCATCGCGCTCGGCAAGACCGGCTCGGTCAAGATCGGGTTCACAGCCGCAGCCGCCTACGGCTTCCTGCCTGAGCTGGTCGCGGCCTGCCGCGCCAAGCTGCCGGAGGTCGACTTCTCGCTGAAGGAGATGGTCTCCGGCGATCAGTTCGAGGCCCTCACCTCGGGCCAGATCGATGCCGGCCTGCTGCGGCCGCCGATCGCGCGGCCGGAGCTTGCCAGCCGCCGCGTCGTCGCCGAGCCCCTGCTGGCCGCGATCCCGAAGAAGCATCCGCTGGCGAATGCCGAGAACATCACCATCAAGGACTTCGACGACCAGCCCTTCGTGATGTATTCGCCCTATGAGAGCCGCTACTTCCACGATCTCCTGGTGGCGCTGTTCACCCGCGCCGACATCCTGCCGCGCTATGTCCAGCACTTGAGTCAGATCCACTCGATCCTGGCGATGGTGCGCGCCGGTCTCGGCCTTGCCATCGTGCCCGCCGCGGCCGCCGGCCTCAAGATCTCCGACGTCCGGCTGCGGCCGCTGAAGCTGCGCAACCGCGTCCCGGTCGAGCTCTTCATGGTCTGGCGCCGCGACGACGAGAATCCGCTGCTGTCGGCGCTGGTCAAAATCGCCAGCGAATTGTCGTCCGCGGAGGTCGTGGAGGATTGATGCTCAATCCGCATCGGTCGATATAGGCTTTGGCTTGGACGCGCATCGAACGGTTTCCTAAACAGCGGTCTATGGACGCGTGCCTCAGTGAGCGTCCCCGACACATACGAGAGCAGGGAGCGGCGCCCATGAGCAAGATGACCCCGCAGGAAATGGCCCAGAAGATCGGATCGGGCCTCCTGTCCTTCCCCGTCACGCCATTCAAGGCGGACTACTCCTTCGACGAAGCGACCTACCGCGCCAACATGGATTGGCTGTGCGGCTATGACGTCGCAGGTCTGTTCGCCGCCGGCGGCACCGGCGAGTTCTTCTCGCTGACCCCGACTGAAGTCCCGCAAGTGGTCAAGGTCGCCGTCGACGAGACCAAGGGCCGCGTGCCCGTTCTCGCCGGCACCGGCTATGGCACCGCCATCGCTCGCGAGATCGCTGTTGGCGCCGAGAAGGCCGGCGCGGATGGCCTGTTGCTGCTGCCGCCCTACCTCACCCATTCCGAGCAGGACGGCCTTGCCGCCCACGTCGAGGCCGTCTGCGCCTCCGTGAAGATCGGCGTCATCGTCTATAACAGAGACAACGCCATCCTTCAGCCGGATACGCTCGCGCGCCTCGCCGAGCGCTGCCCGAACCTCGTCGGCTACAAGGACGGTATCGGCGACATCGAGCTGATGACCCGTGTCTATACCAAGCTCGGCGATCGCCTGACCTATGTCGGCGGCCTGCCGACCGCGGAGACCTTCGCGCTGCCCTATCTCGACATGGGCGTGACGACCTACTCCTCGGCCGTGTTCAACTTCGTGCCTGAGTTCGCCACCAATTTCTACGCCGCGGTCCGCAAGCGCGACCATGCGACCATCCATGCCGGTCTGAAGGATTTCATCCTCCCGCTGATCGCGATCCGCAACCGCAAGAAGGGCTATGCGGTCTCGATCATCAAGGCCGGCATGAAGGTGATCGGCCGCGATTCCGGCCCGGTGCGTCCGCCGCTGACCGACCTGACCGAGCAGGAGGTGACGGAACTGGCCGCGCTGGCGAAGAACCTGCCCGCCATCCACTCGTCACAACAGGCTGCAGAATAACAAACGACAACAGGGAGGAGTGTGCGATGGACCGGACAGATATTTCTGGTGCGTCAGTCGCTGGCGCACCGGTCGTCACGGCGATGCAGGTGATCCCGGTTGCCGGCCGCGACAGCATGCTCCTCAACTTGAGCGGCGCGCACGCGCCGTTCTTCACCCGCAACATCGTCATCCTCACCGACAATGCCGGCCATACCGGCGTCGGCGAGGTGCCGGGCGGGCAGAAGATCTGGCAGACGCTGCAGGACGCCAGCGATCTCGTGATCGGCAAGACCGTCGGCGCGATGAACAACATCCTCGCCGATGTCCGTTCGACCTTCGCCGACCGCGATGCCGGCGGACGCGGCAAGCAGACCTTCGACCTGCGCGTGATGATCCACGCGGTCACCGCAATTGAATCCGCCCTGCTCGACCTGCTCGGCCAGCATCTCAATCTGCCGGTCGCAGCCCTGCTCGGCGAAGGCCAGCAGCGCAGCAGCGTCGAAACGCTCGGCTACCTTTTCTTCGTCGGTGACATCGGCAAGAGCAAGCTCGACTACGTCAAGGGCGAGACCGGCAAGGCGGAATGGTTCAACCTCCGCCACCAAGAGGCGATGACGCCGGAGACCGTGGTGCGCCTGGCGGAAGCCACGCAGGACCATTACGGCTTCGCCGATTTCAAGCTCAAGGGCGGCGTGCTCCGCGGCGAGCAGGAGATCGAGGCCGTCACGGCGATCGCCAAGCGTTTCCCCAATGCCCGCGTCACGCTCGACCCGAACGGCGCCTGGTCACTCGACGAGGCCATCAGACTCTGCAAGAACATGCACGGCATCCTCGCCTATGCCGAGGATCCCTGCGGTGCCGAGGCCGGCTTCTCCGGCCGCGAGATCATGGCCGAGTTCCGCCGCGCCACGGGTCTGCCGACCGCGACCAACATGATCGCCACCGACTGGCGTCAGCTCTCCCATGCGCTACATCTAGGCGCGGTGGACATTCCGCTCGCCGATCCCCATTTCTGGACCATGCAAGGCTCCGTGCGCGTCGCCCAGACCTGCCGTGACAACGGCCTGACCTGGGGCTCGCACTCCAACAACCACTTTGACATTTCGCTCGCCATGTTCACCCATGTCGGCGCGGCTGCCCCCGGCAAGGTGACCGCGATCGACACCCACTGGATCTGGCAGGATGGCCAGGCGCTGACCAAGGAGCCGCTGCTGATCCGCGGCGGCAAGATCGCGGTCCCGGATCGTCCGGGTCTCGGCATCGAGATCGACCGGGCGGCCATCGAGGCCGCGCATGAGCTCTACAAGAAGCATGGACTCGGCGCCCGTGATGACGCTATTGCCATGCAGGATTTGATCCCGGGCTGGACCTTTGACGACAAGCGTCCCTGCCTCGTTCGCTAAGAAACTGAGGCATGATCCCGGAAAAGTGGGTACCGGTTTTCCGACTAGGATCATGCCCCCTTAAATGACTTGGAGGACTGTATGACTGCGATCCTGAAAAACTTCATCGGCGGCGAGTGGGTCGATGGCTCCGGCGTCACCAAGAACATCAACCCCTCCAACACCAACGATGTCGTCGGCGAATACGCCAAGGCCGACAAGGCGCAGACCGAGAAGGCGATCGCCGCCGCGAAGGCCGCCTTCCCTGCCTGGGCGCAGTCGACGCCGCAGGTGCGCTACGACGCGCTGAACAAGATCTCCACCGAGATCCTCGCCCGCAAGGAAGAGCTTGGCCGCCTGCTGGCGCGCGAGGAAGGCAAGACGCTGCCCGAGGGCATCGGCGAGGTCGCCCGCGCGGGTCAGATCTTCGCGTTCTTCGCCGGCGAGGCCCTGCGGCTGATCGGCGAGAAGGGTGCTTCGGTGCGTCCCGGTCTCGATGTCGAGCTGACCCGTGAGCCGGTTGGCGTCGTCGGCATGATCACGCCCTGGAATTTCCCGATCGCGATCCCCGCCTGGAAGATCGCGCCCGCGCTCTGCTACGGCAACACCGTGGTGTTCAAGCCGGCCGAGCTGGTGCCCGGCTCGGGCCACGCGCTCGCCGAGATCATCACGCGCTCGGGCATTCCGGCCGGCGTGTTCAACCTCGTGGTCGGCTCCGGTTCGGTGGTCGGCCAGACCCTGCTCGAACACCCCGATGTCGCGGCGATCTCCTTCACCGGCTCGGTGCAGACGGGCCGCAAGATCGCGCAGGCCTGCGTGCTCTCGAACCCGATGAAGAAATTCCAGCTCGAGATGGGCGGCAAGAACCCGCTGGTCGTGCTCGATGATGCGGACCTCAAGACCGCAGTCGAGGTCGCCGTCAACGGCGCCTATTTCTCGACCGGTCAGCGCTGCACCGCCTCGTCCCGCCTGATCGTGACCGAAGGCATTCATGACCGCTTCGTCGCCGCGGTGGCCGAACGTCTGAACAGCCTGTCGGTGGACGATGCGCTCAAGGCCGGCGTGCATATCGGCCCGGTGGTCGACCAGAGCCAGCTCGACCAGGACCTGCGCTACATCAAGATCGGCCAGGACGAGGGCGCCAAGCTCGCCTTCGGCGGCGAGCTGCTCAAGCGCGAGAATCCCGGCCACTATCTCCAGCCGGCGCTGTTTACCGAGGCCAACAACAACATGCGCATCGCGCGTGAAGAAATCTTTGGCCCGGTCGCCGCCGTCATCCGCGCCAAGAATTACGAGGACGCACTGGCGATCTCCAACGACACCGAGTTCGGCCTCGCCTCCGGCATTTGCACCACCAGCCTGAAATACGCCTCGCACTACAAGCGCAACAGCGAGTCAGGCATGGTGATGGTCAATCTGCCGACCGCCGGCGTCGACTACCATGTGCCGTTCGGCGGCCGGAAGGGCTCAAGCTACGGCGCCCGCGAGCAGGGCTCCTATGCACGCGAGTTCTACACGACGGTGAAGACGGCTTACACCTATCCGGGTTGATGGGCTGACTTCGTAGTCTCGTAGGTAGGGTGGGCAAAGCGAAGCGTGCCCACCACTGACCCTCGGTGTGAAGACGGTGGGCACGGCGCGTTGCGCCTTTGCCCATCCTACGATTTCGGAGGCAAGCGCAGATGGACCAGGACGTCGCAGCCAAAGAGCAGCCCCGCTACATCAAGCTCAACGCGCGCGACAATGTCGCGATCGTGGTCAATGATTTCGGGCTTCCCGCCGGCTCTCGCTTCGCTTGCGGACTGACGCTGCGCGCCTTTGTCCCGCAAGGGCACAAGACCGCCCTGGTCGACATCGCACAAGATGAGCCGATCATCCGCTATGGCGAGGTGATCGGCTACGCGCTTTCGCCGATATTGGCCGGCGAATGGGTCGACGAAGCCCGCATCCGTATGCCCGAGGCCCCTGCGCTCGACAAGCTGGAAATCTCCACCGCCGTCCCCGCGCCGCTGGCGCCGCTCGAAGGTTACGCCTTCGAGGGTTATCGCAATCCTGATGGATCGGTCGGCACCAAGAACATCCTCGGCATTTCCTCCTCCGTGCAATGCGTCAAGGGCACGATGGAATACGCAGTGAAGCGCATCCGCGCCGAGCTGCTGCCGAAGTACCCGAACGTCGACGACGTCGTGCCGCTGACGCACGCCTATGGCTGCGGCGTCGCCATCACCGCGCCGGACGCAGTCGTCCCGATCCGCACGTTGCAAAACCTCGCGCTGAATCCCAACTTTGGTGGCGAGATCCTGGTCGTCGGCCTCGGCTGCGAAAAGCTCGCGCCCGAGCGGCTGGTGCCGGAAGGCGTTGATAACGCCATCGTGCGCATGCAGGACGAAGCCTTTGACGGCTTTGGCGCGATCGTCGATGCGATCATGACCCAGGCGGAGGCGCGGCTGAAGGTGCTCAACACCCGCACGCGCGAGACTTGCCCCGCGTCCGACCTCGTTATCGGCCTGCAATGCGGCGGCAGCGATGCCTTCTCCGGCGTCACCGCCAATCCTGCCGTCGGCTTCGCCGCCGACCTGCTGGTGCGCGCCGGCGCCACGGTGATGTTCTCGGAAGTCACGGAAGTCCGCGACGCGATCCAGCTCCTCACACGTCGTGCCATCAACGAGGACGTCGGCCGCGCGCTGGTGCGCGAGATGGCCTGGTACGATTCTTATCTCGCCCGCGGCGGCGCCGATCGCAGCGCCAACACCACGCCCGGCAACAAGAAGGGCGGCCTCGCCAACATCGTCGAGAAGTCGCTCGGCTCGATCGTGAAGTCAGGCTCGAGCGCGATCACCGGCGTGCTGTCGCCCGGCCAGAAGGCGACGCAGAAGGGCATGCTGTTCGCGGCAACGCCGGCCTCCGACTTCATCTGCGGCACGCTCCAGCTCGCCTCAGGCATGACGCTGCAGGTGTTCACCACCGGCCGCGGCACGCCTTACGGCCTCGCGGCTGCGCCCGTGATCAAGGTCGCGACCCGCACTGAGCTCGCCCGTCGCTGGAAGGACCTGATCGATTTCGATGCGGGCGGTATCGCCACCGGCGCAAAGACCATCGAGGAAACCGGCTGGGACCTGTTCCGCCTGATCCTCGATGTCGCCTCCGGCCGCACCAAACCGTGGTCCGACCGCTGGGGTATCCACAACGATCTCACGCTGTTCAATCCGGCGCCGGTGACGTGAATCGGCGCCGCGCCCGCGAGCGGTCGAGGCCCGCAGTGGTGCGAGAGTCCGGGCTCGACGCGTAGAGCAGGATCATCCGTCTTTCGCGAAGCCGTCCTGAAACACTGGCGCGGAAAATTTCCTCCTCGTTTCATTCCGCCGTGTCGCGCAACCAAATTTATCCACCGACCGCGATCGAATGTTCGCACACAAGCGAACCTGTCGCGACTGTGGCGCGACCAAACCTCCGATTGACGTTTTTCCCACGGAGATTTTGAAATGCGTATTCTCTCGATGATTGCCGTGACAGGCGCGATGATTGCGAGCACAGCCAGCGCATTTGCCGGCGAGCTTCCCTCCTATGAAGTGAAGTCGTTTCCGATCTCGGCGACGCAAGTGCAGGTGCTCGGCGGCGCCGGTGTCGAGGAGCAATCGACCGCGCCCACGATGATCGTCGCCGGAATGCCCGCCTCGCCCGCACAGATGTCGGTGCTGTCACCGCGTGTGAAGCGGTTCGCCAGCACGACCTCCGACAGCGAAGCGCGCTAGGCGTCATCCGCAATTCGCAGCGCTCGCATCCCGTGCGGGCGCTGCAAGCATTCTCAGGTCATGCTGCCCGGCATGAAGCACCGCACACGCGGGTGGCCATCTATATAATGCTTCCACACCATGGTGCGCCCAATCTTGTTCGGTTCGGTGATCACGGCGCCGTCGGGCACGACGACCCACTCCTCGTCCAGATGCACACGGTAGTGTCCCTTGTCGGACTCCCAGTCCACATCGGCAACGACATAGCCGTCGGCATCGGAGCAGCACTGTCCGTACTCGCTGCGCAGGCTCTCGAACCACGGCTTGAGCGGAGAGTTGGCGTAGCGTCCATCATCGCGCGCGAGTGCGGATGTCGCCAGCAGCGTCACCAGCGCCAGCAACGTCGCTGCACATGGTCTTGCAAGTCTCATGGCGTTGTCTTTCGGATCGAAATCAGCGCCGTAGGGGACAGACAGGACCGCTCGCGCCCTTAACAGGCACGGAATCGGCAAATCGCTCCCCAGCGGCTTTGCCGACAGCTATGCAAATCCGGCGCCAGCGTGCATTCCGGGGAACTACTGGCACAGGTGTGCCGAGCATTCGTCTTTCGACGAACGCACCTCTGCGGAGAATAGCGGTGGTGTATGTGGCGGAAGCCTTAACGGCCGTGCGGCGAGCCTACTTCTTCGCTGCCGGCGCCATCATCATTGCGCCGCCCTTCTTGGCCGCAGGCGCAGCCTTCGGCGCGGTCGCGGCGGATTGCGCGGGGAGATATTTGGCGATGATCGCGGGATCGACCTCAGCCATGTTGGCATCCGGCAGGCGCTGCCAAGTCTCGTCCTTGCCGAACAGGGAAATGCCGAGGAAGCCGCGCATGGTCAAGACCTGCCCATCCGGGCTGACCGTCATCTTGGCCTTCCAAATGTTGCCGTCACGCGGATTGACCACGTTGCCGCCCTCATACTTCAGCCCGTCGCGCTTCATGTCGCGGATGAAGGAGAGCCCGAGCACCGGCTGGTTCTTGCGATCGTCAGTGCATTTCGCACAGACCTCGTTCGGATCGTCGCCGGGGCGGGGGAAGGTCTTGGCGATGACGCCTTCGAAGATGCCGTTGTGATCGATGAAGAGAAACCAGCCCACCGGCCTGCCGTCTTCGACCTTCTGCCAGAGGCCCGCTGCGGTCGGCTGCTGAGCCTGCGCTTGCGCCGCAGCCGGGTTCGCCGCGCCAATCGACAGGGCGACAGCGAGCGTCAGAAGCGAGAGCAGCCGAAAGCTCGAAAAAGGATTCCGCATCATCATCACCTTGCTAAGCCAAACACCTTGCTTGCCAAGACCGGATTGGCCGCAGACTACGGCGATTTCGCGAACGATTCCAGCACCAGAACTATGGGAGGTCACACGTCCGACACCGGTGCCACTAGTTGACACCGAGCTTCTTTTGCAGGCTGGAGGACGAGGTCGTGTACTGGAACACGAGCCGCTTCTCCGGATACACGTAGCGGTGGGCTTTTTGCGACATCAGTGCGCCCTCGTGGAAGCCGCACAGGATCAGCTTGATCTTGCCTGGATAGGTGTTGATGTCGCCGATCGCGAAGATGCCGGGCACGTTTGTCTCGAACGCTGACGTCTCGACCGGCACCAGATTGTTCTCCAGCGCAATGCCCCAGTTCGCAACCGGACCAAGCTTCATGGTCAGTCCGAAGAACGGCAGCATGGTGTCGCAGGCGATCTCGCTGACATTGTTGTCGTTGCCCTTGACCGTGGCGCCGGTCAGCCGGCCATCAGCACCTGACAGCGCTGTGACCTGGCCCAGCCGCAGATCCATCTTGCCGTCGGCAACCAGCCCGCGCATCTGCTCGACGCTGTGGGGCGCGGCGCGAAAATCGTCGCGACGATGCAGCAGCGTGACGCGCTTGGCCAGGGGATGCAGGTTGAGCGTCCAGTCGAGCGCGGAATCGCCGCCGCCGACGATCAGCACGTTCTTGTCGCGAAAATTTTCCATCTTGCGCACGGCGTAGTGCACCGAGGTGCCTTCATAGGCTTCGATCCCCGGCACCGGCGGACGCTTGGGCTGGAACGAGCCGCCGCCGGCTGCGATCACCACCACCTTGCATTCGAACACCTTGCCGGTGTCGGTGGTGCAGCGGAACGCGGGATCGCCGATCTTCTCCACGGTCTCGACCATCTCGCCGAGATGGAAGGTCGGATGGAACGGCTTGATCTGCTCCATCAGCGCCTCGGTGAGGCCCTGCCCCGACACCTGCGGAATCCCTGGAATGTCGTAGATCGGTTTTTCCGGATAGAGCTCGGCGCACTGGCCGCCGACCTTGTCGAGGATGTCGACGAAATGCGCCTTCATGTCGAGAAGGCCAAGCTCGAAGGCGGCGAACAGACCGCAGGGGCCAGCGCCAATAATCAGCACATCGGTTTTGATCACGTCGCTCATGTCGTCTCTTTATCGGTCGTTATCGGTTGGACGGCGCCCTATGGGCAGAGGAACCCTGCCTGTCTAACCAACGGGGATGGATCAGGGAAGGCATAAAAGCGGGAGCGCCCCGCAAGCACACCACTTGCCGGGCCAAAATAACTGGGCTGTAACGAGGTTGGATTTGACGGAGATCAATCGGTGAACGCACCAAGCCGCCTCGAAACGACGCCGCGCCTGGAGGACTTCCCTTTTCGCCTCAGCGACAACGTCCGCTTCGGCGATCTCGACCCCAACCAGCACGTGAATAACGCGGTCTACGCCACATATTTCGAGACCGGCCGTGTCACCCTGATGAAGCTCCCCGAATACGGCCTGACACCGCCGGGCTTCGCCTGGATCATGGTGCGGCTCGACATGCATTTCCGCGCCGAGCTACGCTGGCCGGGCACGATCGAGCTCGGTCTCGGCGTCGTGAAGCTCGGACGCACGTCAGTGACCTTCGAGCAGGTCGTGTTCTCGCATGGAAAGTGCATCGCGTCGGCGACGTCAGTCGGCGTTCTGCTCGACGAGGCGACGCGGCGGCCGGCGCCGCTGACCGCAGAGGTGATCGCGAAATTCAAGCCCTGGCACAAGCGCGGCATCGAGGTCGCGCTGCCGAGCACTTAATTCGGGCGATCAGGCCTGACGTTCCGGCGTCGACACCACGAGCCCGTCGAGCTCGTCGGAGACCTTGATCTGGCACGACAGGCGCGAGTTCGGGCGCACGTCGAAGCCGAAGTCGAGCATGTCCTCTTCCATCGGCGTCGGGCTGCCGACCTTCTCGCGCCACGCTTCGTCGACATAGACATGGCAGGTCGCGCAGGCGCAGGCGCCGCCGCACTCGGCCTCGATGCCGGGAATGCTGTTGCGGATAGCGGCTTCCATCACGGTCGCGCCGTTCTCGACGTCCACCGTGCGGGTTTCGCCCTTGTGATCGACAAAGTGAATTTTGGCCATGTGTTCTCGTGCTGCCGCGATCTGGGGAAAAAGGAGGGTCCGGGTTGTCCTATAACGGGTCGCTCCGGGCCGCGCTAGTGCGCAGACCACGGCCCTTTGGAGACCCCGGCTTTAGTGCTTGAGGATCGTCGCAATGGCCGCGCGAACCTCGGCGACCGCCTCTTTCAGCGCGGCAAGGGCATGTGGCTGGTTGCGGCCGATCCGGACCGCCGTTTCGAGGCTGGCGGCGGCATCGGCGACCGCGAACGCGCCAATCCCGCGCGCCGAGCCTTTCAGCTTGTGCGCGAGCGCGCCGGTCTCCGCCGGCAGCGCGGCCATTGCCGCGATCAGGCGGACTGCCTGCTCGGCGAACATCGCCAGCACCTCCTGCTCAAGCTCGGCATCGCCCAGCGTCATGCGCGAAAGGTGGTCGAGGTCGAGCGGGCTGTCGATGGGCGCAAGCGGGGGCGAGGGCATCCAGTCCATCCGTTGCAGTTCAGGCGTCATGGCGCAGGCCCCGGCATCGCGCGATGGTCCGCCGGTCCGGCGGTTCCGCTCAACCGAAGCACGGAAATGGTTAACGAAGTGTTTGGGTCGTTTTACGCAAATCCGCCCGTTTCTTGACGAAAAGTTGCCGCAATCGGCCGAGTCCGGTGGAGAATTTCATTTAGGGCTAAGGTGTTACGGCCCGTTCCTGTTAACGATGATTAAGAATGTCTTAATCGCGGGCATTTCATTCGCGACGCTCTGCCAATAGGATGTTGCGGAAATTGGCGGACAAGCCGTCCGGGTGGGGATGGCTCGGAGATCCGCGCAAGCGGCATGATCCGGTCTGTGGGCTTGCGCAGCGCGCAGGGCTCGCGGGGGGACGCGTAAAAGTAACGAGGGCTCGGACTGAACATGGCCAATACTCCCAAAAAGGTCAAAGACCCCACAGAAGTTGCGCTTTCTGCGATCCAGGAAGCCCTCAACATCAGCGACACGGCTGCCGATACCAGCCGCAGCGCATCGATGCGCAACGAAACGGCACCGCCGGTCGCATCGCCCGCGCCGCCCGTGTTCGACGAGCCGGCTTTCGAGCCGCGGCCTGCCGCCAACGAGCGCGCCGTGTTCGATTCCATCGAGGAACCGCGCGCCTCGCGCCGCGCCGCCAATGACGACCGCGAGACCATCGGCCAGTTGCTCCAGTCGCTGCAGACGGGCCGCCCTGCCCGCAACATCTACACCGGCGCGACCATCTTCACCGTCGTCTGGCTGGCGGCCTGCGCCGCGCTGACGGTCGGCTTCCTGCCCTCGATCCGGGCGGCCATGGGCGAGAGCGGCGGCGTGCTGGCGATCGCCGGCCTCGCCACGATGTTCTTCGCGCCGATCATGCTGTTCTATTTCCTCGCGAGCCTGGTCTGGCGCGGCCAGCAGATGAGCCAGGTCGCGCAGGCGATGGCGCAGGTTGCGATCCGCTTCTCCGAGCCGGAAGGCTCGGCGTCGGATTCCATGGTCACCGTCGGCCAGGCCATCCGCCGCGAGGTCGCGGCGATGGGCGACGGCATCGAGCGCGCCATCGCGCGCGCCGGCGAGCTCGAGACGCTGGTCGCCAACGAGGTTGCCGCACTCGAGCGCGCCTATTCCGACAACGAAGTCCGTATCCGCGCCCTGCTGCAGGATATCGCGCATCAGCGCGACAACCTGGTCGGCCAGGCCGAGCAGGTCCGCAGCGCCATTTCCGGCGTGCAGATCGACCTCCGCCACGACATCGCGCTGATCTCGGACGCGATCGCCTCGCGCGTCGACGAGGTCGCGAAATCCATAACCGGCGCGCTGGAAGAGCGCGGCGCTCACATCACCGGCGCGCTGAGCCATGCCGGCGACAACATGATCCTCGCGCTCGGCGAGCGCGGCGGCGACCTGCTCGACCGGCTCGAGGAGGCCAGCGCCGAGACCACGCGCGCGGTGCTCGACGCCAGCGAGCGGCTGACCACCAGCCTCAACTTCAAGACCGGTCACGTCCACGACGAATTCGTCGACCTCGCCGACCGCGTCCACGAGATGCTGAACGAGCGCATCGACCGCATCACCGGCGAGTTCGAGCAGCGTTCCGCCGCCATCGTCGACGGCATCTCCGAGCGTACCGAGCAGGTGCACGACAGCTTGAAGAACTCGTCGGACTCGCTGCTGCTCGAGCTCGAGCTGCGCTCCAACGACATCTCCGCCAAGATCGACGACGCCGGCAACCGCCTCGCCGGCCAGATCATGACCTCCGGCGACAAGGCGAGCGAGGCGCTCGACGCCACCGTCAACACCCTCGTCGCCAAGGTCGTCAGCCAGACCGAGACCGCGCACGACTCGCTGTCGCTGCAGATGAGCGCGTTCGACGAGCTGGTGAAGAACCAGGGCACCGAGCTGGTCGAGAAGTTCGCCCGCGATTCCGGCACGCTGGGCGCCCTGATCACGCGCCACATCTCCGAGTTCGACCGCACCGTGAAGACCTTCGGCGGCGAGATCGTCGAGCGCATGGGCCAGCGCACGCAGGACATCCATGAGTCGCTGAAGAGCTATGTCGAGAATTTCGACACCCGCTTCACCTCCAACGGCGGCGAGATCACGGCCATTCTCGACCAGCGCCTGGTGCAGTTCGAGACCACGATCGGCGAACGCGTCTCCAACTTCGACGCCTCGCTGAACGGCAAGATCGCCAGCCTCGACGGCACGATCGAAGGCCACATCAAGACCTTCGACGAGCAGCTCGGCGGCCGCGTCAGCGCGCTCGAGCAGTCGTTCGACGCCCGTGCCAAGTCCGTCACCGAGACCATCGACGGACGTCTCAACACGCTCTCGACGACGCTGACCGACGGTGCGACGCAGGCGATCCAGTCGATCGACGCGCGATTGACCAACCTCACGACGACGCTCACCGGCGGCGCGGCACAGGCGCTCGAATCCATCGACTCGCGCCTGACCAACCTTACGACGACGCTGACCGACGGGGCTTCGCAGTCGATCCAGGCGATCGATACGCGGCTGACGCACCTCACGAGGACGTTCAACAGCGGCGCATCGCAGGCACTGGAGTCCGTCGACAGCCGCCTCACCTACCTGACGAGCGCGCTGACCAACGGCGCTTCGCAGGCGGTGCAGTCGATCGACACCCGCCTCACTTTGCTGACCTCGACGCTGACGGACGGCACCGCGCAGGCGATCGACGCAGTCGACCGCCGCATCACCAGCGTTGCCGAACTCATCGACGGCCGCAGCATGCACCTGACCGACACGGTCACGGCACGCTTCCAGGACATCCAGCAGGCGATCGAAACCAAGGTCGGTTCGGTCGCGAGCGACATCGACGTCCGCGTCGCGCAGTTCGAGGACCTGCTCGGCTCGCGTGTCGAGGCCGTCGCCGGCCGCATCGAGAGCAGCGGCCGTCAGGCCAGCGAGGACATGATATCCCGCGCCGAGATGATCTCGACCGCGATCCGCTCGCATGTCGAGGACGCCGAGCGCTCGCTCACCAACCTCGTGGTCAACACCAGCGAGACGATCCAGACCGGTGCGCGCACCGCGCAGCAGTCGCTGATGACGGTCTCCTCCGATGTCAACGCCCAGCTAAAGATGACCTCGGCCGAGGTCGAGCGCGCGCTGACTGCGGTCGGCACCGGTGCCGCGAACTCGATCCTGACCAGCGCCCGCGAAGCGCAGTCGTCGCTGGTTGCGGCCTCGGGCGATGCCTCCAACCAGATCAAGGGCCTCGCAGCCGACGTCGAGCGCACGCTGTCCGCAGCCGGCTCGGCCACCGCGGCCTCGATCCTGGCCGGCGCCCGCGAGGTGCAGACCACGCTCGTCACCGCGTCCTCGGACGCGGCCAACCACGTCAAGACGCTTACCGCCGACGTGCAGCGCTCGCTCTCGCTGGCCGGCACCTCGACGGCTGAATCGATCACGGCGGGCGCGCGCGATGCGCAGAGCACGCTGATCGCGGCCTCGACCGAGACCGCCAACCAGATCAAGGCACTGTCCTCCGACGTGCAGCGTTCGCTCTCGATGGCGGGTACCTCGACGGCTGAGAGCATCATGAGTAGTGCGCGCGAGGCCCAGAGCACGCTCGTCGCCGGATCTGCGGATGCGGCAAACCAGGTCAAAGCTCTTACGGCCGACGTGCAGCGGTCGCTCTCCATGGCTGGCACCTCGACGGCAGAGAGCATTTTGGCCGGCGCGCGCGAGGCCCAGAGCACCCTGGTCAACGCGTCCTCGGAAGCGGCGAGCCAGGTCAAGTCGCTCGCGGCCGAAGTGCATCGTTCGCTGTCGCAGGTCGGCCAGAGCACCGCCGAAACGATCACGGCCAGCGCCCGCGACGCCCAGAGCACCCTGCTCTCGGTCTCGGCGGAACAGACCGGCCAGGTCCGTTCGCTCGCGGCCGAGATGCAGCGCGCGCTGGCGACCGCCGGCGGCGCCACCATCGAGGCGCTCACCAGCGGCGTGCGCGAAGCCCAGGGCACGCTGATCTCCGCCTCGACCGACGCGGCGAGCCAGATCAAGTCGCTGACGACGGATATCGAGCGCACGCTGACCGCGGTCGGCGCCGACACCGCCTCGACCATCCTCAACAGCGCGCGTGAGGCCCAGACCTCGCTGACCTCGACCTCGGCGGATGCCGCCAGCCAGATCCGCACGATCTCGACCGAGATCGAGCGCGCGCTGAGCACGGCCACGTCGAACGCGACCAACGACATCCAGACCAGCGCGCTCAACGCCCAGAACGCGCTGATCTCCGCCTCCAACGAGGCGAGCTCGCGGGTCAAGTCGAGCTCCGCCGACGTCGAGCGTTCGGTGCTCGCCGCCAGCTCGAGCTTCGGCCAGGCGATGACCGGCAAGACCGACGAGATCGTCACCTATGTGCAGCAGCAGGCCGACCGCCTCTCCAACATGATCGATGCCAAGCGCGGCTCGCTCGTGGACGCGATCGGCTCGAAGACCAGCCAGCTCACGCTCGACATCGACCGCGTCACCTCCGACGCGCTGAAGTCGATCGAGACGCGCGGCCAGGCCTTCTCGCAGACCATGATGGGCAACGGCAACGAAGTCGCCCGCACCATCAACGCGGCGAGCGAGATCGCGACCAGCGCGGTCGGCAAGTCGCTCAAGGACCTCGAATCGGCCTCGCGCGCGGCGATCGACCAGTCGCGCCAGGTCTCCATCGCGGCCGTCACCGAGATGCAGGAGACCAGCAAGATCCTGCGCACCGACACGGTCGCCCTGTTCGAGCGTCTGCGCGAAGGCAACATCCTCCTCCAGGAGGTGCTGACCGGTGCGCACGACAACCTCAACTCGCTGGAGCGGGCGCTGGTGACGCGTGTCGCCGACTTCGTCTCGGCGATGAACGACGTCACCTCGCGCAACGGCGCGGCGACCCAGAACCTGGAAGACCAGCTCAACGTCTTCAACACGAAGACCACGCGGGCGCTCCAGGACCTCGGCGAGTTGTCGACCCAGTTCGACGCACACGGCAAGGCGCTGGTCGATGCCGCACAGGTCGTCGAACAGAGCAACAAGAACACCACCGCCTCGCTGGCCGAACGCAAGGCGGCGCTGGAATCGCTCGTCACCACCATCGACCTGCGCACCGCCGATCTCGACCAGCGCCTGTCGCGCTTCACCGGGCTGCTCGATGAGTCGCTCGCTGCGGCCGAAGAGCGTGCCCGCGACATCGCCCGCGTGGTCGCAGAGACCGCCGGCGCAGGTTCGGCCGCGATCACCCGCCAGTTCGAGGCGGTGCGGTCGGCGTCCGAAGAGGAGCACCGCCAGACCATCGAGGCCATGCACGACATCTACCGCCAGACCACCGACGAGGCGGATGCGATGTTCAAGCAGTCGACCGAGAAGTTCGGCAACCTCGTCGCCAGCATGAAGCAGATGGCGTTCGAGATGCACAACGAGCTCGAAGCCACCCGCAACGAGCTGCGCCGCGGCGTGCTCGAGATGCCGCAGGAGGCCGCCGAGAGCACTGCGCAGATGCGCAAGGTGATCGTCGACCAGATCGAGGCGCTCGCCGAGCTCAACCGCATCGTGGCCCAGCACGGCCGCGGCCTCGACGTCACCACCGCAGGCCGCGCCTCCGTCGCCGTCCAGCGCCAGGAAGAGCCGGTGATGGCGTCTGTGGGCGGTCGTGGCACCGAGACGCGCATGCGCGACACCGGCAGCGCCTCGACGCTGCCGCCGCCGGACCTCGGCATGCCCGCCTCCTCGCGCCGTACCGAGGCCCCGCCGGTCGCTCCTGGCGGCAACGACCAGGGCCGCGACGGCTGGCTATCGGATCTGCTCAACCGCACGGACGCCAACCAGGCGGCTCCGACCGGACGTGAGGCACCGCGTGGCCGCCAGGCTGCACCCGTTCCGCAGCCGCAGGCCCCGCAAGCCAGCAGCAATCCGCTGGAATCGCTGTCGCTCGACATCGGCCGACTGATGGACCGCAACCTCGCCTCCGAGATGTGGGACCGCTACCAGCGCGGCGAGAACAAGGCCTTCACCAAGCGCCTGTACACCCCCGCCGGCCAGAAAGCCTTCGACGAGGTCGCCCGCAAATATCGCGCCGACCGCAACTTCAAGGGCACGGTCGACCGCTACATCAGCGAGTTCGAACGCCTGCTCGACGAAGTCGCCCGCGAGGGCCGCGGCCCGCAGGAGCTGCGCAGCCACCTGACCTCGGAGACGGGTCTGGTCTACACGCTGCTGGCACATGCGGCCGGCCGGCTGGGATAAGCGGCAAGGCCAGCGATGACGATAAGAACGGAGGCCTCACGGCCTCCGTTTTGCTTTTGACCTTGCGAGATCAGCTCCCGCCGGGCTGCCCGAACGACAGCCGCTCGGCGAGGACCGCGGCCTGGGTCCGCGAGCCGACACCTAGCTTGCGCAGGATCGTGGAGACGTGGCCCTTCACGGTCTGCTCGGCGATGTCGAGCTCGCCCGCGATCTGCTTGTTGAGCTTGCCCTCGACGATCATCGCCAGAATGCGCAGCTGCTGCGCCGACAGCGAGGCCATGCGGGCGGCAAGCTCGACATCGGCGCTCTGGATCGAACCGCGGCCGCCGACATTGGGGGGCATCCAGATTTCACCGGCCAGGACCTTCGTGATCGCGTCCGCCATCTCGGGCAGACCAAGCGATTTCGGGATGTAGCCGGACGCGCCATAGGCGATGGCGCGACGGATCGTGGCGGCGTCCTGCCGCGCCGAGATGATCGCAACCGGCACCGTCGGGAATTGTGCCGACAGGATGAACAGCGCGGCAAATCCCTGGATCCCCGGCATCGTCAGGTCCCACAGGATGAGGTCGATCTCGTCCGACTGCGCCGAGAGCACGCTGATCGCCTCGTCGAGGGACTGGCAGGCGATGATGTCGAGGTCGGGCAGCACGGTCGACAGCGCGCTGCGGAGCGCAGCCTGCACCAGCGGATGATCATCGCCGATAAGGATGCGCATTCTCACGCTGACGAGGCTCCCTGTTTGGTCCCGAACTGCCGGCTCAAGGCTTCGCCGCCAAGGAAGCGCCGCAGCGCCGCCGGCTTGACCGGCTTGGAAAGCAACTCGCAGCCTCGTGCCTTTGCCGCCGTGCGGACGGCCTCGCTGCGATCTGCTGTGACGACCAGCGCGCGGGTGCCGCGGCCCGATGTCTGCCTGAGATCGTCGAGAAAGTCCAAGCCGGTGCGTTCCCCATCGAGATAATAATCGACCAGCACGACGTCGGGCGGGCTCGCCGCGGCCGCCGCCATTGCGCCGGCGGCATCGGTTGCGACCAGCACGCGATGACCCCAGCCGCCGAGCAGCGCCGTCAGGCCGTCGAGGATCGTCGCATCATTGTCGAGGCACAGGATCGTCAGCGGCCGCTCCGTCACCGCAGGCGCAGCGTCCGCCGATTTGCGCTGGAGCGACGTTCCCGGGCCCTGCGCGAGCGGCACCGTAACGGCAAAGCATGAGCCGTGACCCGGGCGCGAACGGAGGTCGACCGGATGACTTAGCAGCCGGGAGACACGATCGACGATCGCGAGCCCCAGGCCCAGCCCCTTCTCCGATCCCGGCGCCAGGCGCTGGAACTCCTCGAAGACCCGTTTCTGGTCCGCCGCGGCGATGCCGACACCGGTGTCCCAGACCTCGATGCGCAGATCGCCGCCGCGTCGCCGGCAGCCGAGCAGGATGCGTCCTCTGGGCGCGTAGCGCAGCGCATTCGACAGCAGGTTCTGCAGGATCCGCCGCAGCAAGTGCGGATCGCTGCGCACAGCGAGCTGGCAATCGACGACGCGGAGGACGAGCCCGCGCTCGCGCGCCATCGCGGAGAATTCCACGTTCAGTTGCACGAGCAGATCGGCGATCGGAAAGTCTGATGGCTCGGCACTGACAGCGCCGGCATCATAGGAGGAGATGTCGAGCAACCTGTCGAGGACATGCTCGGTCGAGCGCAGCGCCGTGATGGCACTACCGGCGAGAGTTCGTTCCTTCTCAGTGACACCAGCGTGCGAAGAAGCGTGCAGGCTTTCGTCGAGCGCCGACAGGAACAGACGTGCCGCGTTCAGCGGTTGCAGCAGATCATGGCTCGCCGCCGCCAGGAAGCGGGTCTTGCCGAGATTGGCCTGCTCGGCCTCCGCCTTGGCCTGCTCGAGCGCCTCGGTCCGCTCACGGACACGCAGCTCGAGATCCTCGTTGGCGTGCCGCAACGCCTCCGCAGCGCGGTGGCGCTCGGTCACGTCGGTGTAGGTCGAGACATAACCGCCCTCGGCGGCGCGATCGTAGACGATCTCAAGCACCGTGCCGTCCGGCCGCTTGCGCTCGTAGAGATAGGGCCAGCTTTGGCTCGCGACGTCGCGATTGACCAGGAGCGCCGCGAATTCGGACGCGGCGTATTCGCCGCGCTCGACATTGAAGGCAATGAGCTCGGAGAGCGGAAGGCCGACGCGCACGAAATCCGACGGCAGGTCGAGCAGCGCGATGAACCGCCCGTTCCAGGCCGTGATGTTGAAATCGGCATCGAACGCGCAGATGCCCTGCGGCACGCTCTCCAGCGTGCTTTGCAGCAGAGTGCGATTGAAGCGCAGGGCTTCCGAAGCCTCATCCAGCATCGCCATCGCCGCCCGCCGCGACAGCGAATGCCCTTCCAGCGAGGCCGCAATCACCACGCGTGCCGACGCAGCACCGATCGCGCCGGCGAGCAGGTTTTCGGTGAAGCGGATCGAGTCGAGATCGACGAGGCCGGACGGATCGAGGCGCGGCCCAGTGCCCGACATGCGCGCGGCGAGATAGCCGTCAAAAGCCGCCTCGCCGCGCTCCGCACCGACAAAGCGCCGGGCGAGCGCACGAAGATCGTCAAGTCGGACCACCACGCGCGAGGACAGTTTTGGCACGGTGTCGCGGACGACACCGTCGGCAAATGCCGCGGCCTGGTTGCGCTCGACGGTGGTTTGCCGCCCCAGCAGCGAAAACGCGACGAAACCGATGAGGTTGGCGGCAAGGCTCCACAGCGTCGCATGCGAGATCGGATCGAGCCCCTCGAGGCCGAACAGCGCGTTCGGCTTGAGGAAGCCGAGCTGCCACGGGCCGTGGCGAACGATCTCCGCGAAGGCGGGCCACAGCGGCGCGGCCGAGGGAAGCAGCAGCGTATAAGCCCAGATCAGGAATCCGACGGCGATTCCGATCGAGGCACCGATCTTGTTGGCGCGCTGCCAGAACAGGCCACCGACGAACGCCGGACCGAATTGCGCGACCGCGACGAACGACAACAGACCGATCACGGTGAGCGGATAGGCCTGGTTGACCAGGCGGTGCATGAGATAGGCCAGCAGCAGGATGCCGAGGATCGAGAGCCTGCGCACTGTCATCAGCACCGAGGCGACCTGCCGGCTTTGCGCGCGCAGGCCAAAGAAGCGCGAGCGCAGCAACAGCGGCATGATGACGTCGTTGCAGAGCATGGTGCTCAGCGCGACGGAGGTCATGATCACCATGCCGGTGGCGGCCGATAGCCCACCCAGGAAGGCGATCAGGCTGATGGTGCCCGCATCCGCCGCGATCGGCAGCGAGATGACGTAGGTGTCGGGGTCCATCATCGCACCGAACCTCGCAAGGCCGGCGGCGGCGATCGGCAGGATCAGCAGGCTGAACAGCACAAGATAGGCTGGATAAAGCCACGCTGCGGTGCGCGTATGACCAGGACTCTCGTTCTCGACGACGGCGACGTGGAACGCCTGCGGCAGGCACAGGAAGGCAATCGCCGAGATGACGATCGTCGAGGGCCAGACCGGCTGGGCGGGATCGAAGGCGAGGATTCCAGCCAGTTGCGGATCCGAAGTGAACTGCGACAGCAGCGCGGCCGGTCCGCCCGAGAGCCCAAACAGCACGAACAGCGCGACCACAAGGAATGCGACCAGCTTGACCACGCTCTCGAACGCAATCGCCAGCATCAAGCCACGATGATGCTCGCTGGCATGGACGTGGCGAACGCCGAACACGATCGCAAACAGCGCCATCGACGCGGCGACGCCAAAGGCCGAGTCCTGCCAGAACCGCAGCGCCTCGCCGCCGGCGCGCTCAGGCTGCAGGATCAGATAGTCAAAGCTTTTGCCAACGGCTTTGAGCTGAAGCGCGATATAGGGAAGCACGCCGAGCAGCGAAGCGAGGGTCACGAAGGCGGCAAGCGCCTGGCTCTTGCCGTAGCGCGCGGCGATGAAGTCGGCGATCGAGGTGACATTCTGCGCTTTCGCAATCGCGATCACCTTGGCGAGCAGCTTCCGGCCGAACAGCAGCACCAGCGTCGGACCGATATAGATCGTGGCAAAGTCCAGTCCGCTGGTGGCGGCGCGGCCGACCGATCCGTAGAAGCTCCAGGAGGTGTTGTAGACCGCAAGTGTCAGGCAATAGCTGACCGCGGCCGCCCAGGATTTTGGCGAGACCAGCGGTCCGTCCACGCTCCGCCGATCGCCCCACCAGGCAATCAGGAACAGCGTGGTCACATAACCGGCTGCGACCGCGAGAACGAACCACGCCTGCAAGATATCCTCACTCAAGACCGATCCGCCCGCTTATCGAGGGGGCGGAACGCGGGCGGATATTAGAGCGTTTTCCAGCGAAGTGGACACCGGTTCGCGGCAAGAAAACGCGTCAAAAACAAGAATCCAGAGCTCTCCGTTCCGATACGATCGGAACGGAGAGCTCTAAAGCGTTTTCAATCGCGTGGAAGGCACTTTTGGATCGGCGGCCGGGTGTCCGGCCGCCGATCCAGGGTTGACGTCAGGCCGCCTCGCGCGACAGGCGGGCCTGCGGCAGGCCCTTGAGCACGACGTTTACCACGACCGCGACGGCGATGTTGAGCGCAAGCGCCAGCACGCCGGTGTAGATCGCGACCTTGCCGGCGCCGAAGTCGATGCCGTGCAGCGGCTTCAAGCCGTCCGACCAGGCCAGCCACGATCCGCCCGCAAGGCCAACGGCCCAGCCGGCCAGCAACGCCGTGCTCGAGAACCGGTTCAGATACAGACCGAACACCAGCGCCGGCAGCGTTTGCAGGATCCAGAGGCCGCCAAGCAGTTGCAGGTCGAGCGCAAACTGCGTCGGCATCAGGAGGATGGCGAGCAGTGCGCCGACCTTCACCAGCATGGAGGTGATCTTGGCAACCTTGGCCTCACCGGCCGGCGTCACCTTCGGATCGACCCACACCTTCCAGAAGTTGCGGGTGAACAGGTTGGCAGCGCCGATGCTCATGACGGCTGCCGGCACCAAGGCACCGATCGCGATCGCGGCGAAGGCAAAACCCGCGAACCAGCTCGGGAAGAGCGTCTTGAACAGCTCCGGCACGACGTCATTGTTGCTCGCGAGCTTCAGCCCCGCCGCGTGGCCCATGTAGCCGAGCAGCGCCAGCAGGCCGAGCAGCAGCGTGTAGGCCGGCAGCAGCATCGCATTCTTGCGAATGGTGTTGCCGCCTGACGACGCGAAGATGCCGGTCAGCGTGTGCGGATACATGAAGGCGGCGAGCGCCGAGCCCAGTGCCAGCGAGGCGTAAGGCACGATCTGCGCCGGCGACAGCAGGATACCGCCCGAGCCCTTCGCCGCAAACGCTGCATCCGCCCCGTTGAAGATCGCGCCATAACCGCCGAGCTTGGACGGCACGATCGCGATCGCGGCGATCACCACGATGTAGATCATGATGTCCTTGACGAAGGCGATCAGCGCAGGCGCGCGCAGGCCCGACGAATAGGTGTAGAGCGCCAGCACCAGGAAGGCCAGAACGAGCGGCACCTCGCCGCTCAGCCCGAGCGCCTTGATCGCAACTTCCATGCCGATCAGCTGGAGCGCGATGTAGGGCATCGTCGCCAGCACGCCGGTTGCGGCGACCGCAAGTTCGAGCCCGCGCGAGCCGTAGGCACCGCGCACAACGTCGCCGGCGGTGACATAGCCGCGCTCCTTGGCGACCTTCCACAACACCGGCATCACCGCGAACACGAAGGGATAGACGATGATGGTGTAGGGCAGCGCGAAGAATCCGTAGGCGCCGACCGCGTAAACCAGGGCAGGCACCGCGATCACGGTATAGGCGGTGTAGAAATCGCCGCCGACCAGGAACCAGGTGATCCAGGTCCCGAACTTGCGGCCACCGAGGCCCCACTCGTCGAGATGGGCGAGCGTCTCCGGCTTGCGCCAGCGCGCGGCGACGAAGCCCATGCCGGTGACGAGGATGAACAAAGCGAGGAATACGGCGAAGGCCGCGCTATCGACATTAGCCAGCACGACGCACGCTCCTGTAGACGATGTAGGTGAGCAGCGAGGTCAGCGGCACCCAGGCGAGCTGATACCAATAGAAAAACGGGAAGCCGAACAGAAGGGGCTCCCGGATATTGTAGAACGGCACGATCATCAGGCCGATGAACGGCAACAATAGCAGCAGACGTATCACGCTCTCTCCTCCCCTGTGAGTGAAGTCGACGCGCTTTTCGTGAAGCGCGCCTTAAGCGCGATATAGCTGAGATCACCCGCCAGCCCCTCCCCCTACCTTGGCGCGGCCAGCCCCCCATACTTTCGTATGGGCGCCAACGCTGGATCAGTTTGCATTCCGACCTATTTCTGGATATATATCCAGAAATAGAACTTGGAGGACGGCCCTTGGCCGACACAGCCCAAAAAAGAGCACTTCGAAACTACCGAGCCCGCCTGACCAAGCGTGGCATGGGACGATTCGAGGTGCTCGGGCTCGATACCGATCGCGAATTGATCCGGTCCCTTGCCAAGCAACTCGCCGAAGATGGCGCCGACGCCGAACGACTACGCTCCACACTGCATCAAACGATGGCAACGGAACTTCCCAGGAAGGGCGGCATCCTTGCCGCGCTGCGACGCTCGCCGCTTGTCGGGACCGATCTCGAGGTCAAGCGCACGCGCGTAACGGGTCGCAAGGTCGACCTGTGACACGCTACGTCCTCGACACCAACATCATCAGCAACGTCACGAAACCGCGCCCGTCGCCAACGCTCCTGGCGTGGCTGGCCGCACAGAACGATGATGATCTGTTCGTCTCCGCTTTAACGATCGGAGAAATCCGGCGAGGTATCCTGGAAAAACCAGCGGGGAAAAAACGGAGCGCATTAGAGGCCTGGTTCGCAGGTCCTGAAGGGCCGCCATCGCTTTTCGCGGGGCGCGTGCTGGCTTTCGACGAGCAAGCAAGCCTAGTCTGGGCGCGCCTCATGGCGCGTGGCACCACCACCGGCAGGCCCCGCAGCGCTCTCGATATGATCATCGCCGCCGTGGCCGAGGCCAATGACTGCATTGTTGCGACCGACAACGAGAAAGATTTCGCGGGACTGAAATTCGTGAACCCGCTGCGAGAGCGCAAGGCCGACTAGTCGGGCATTTGACCTACGGTGTCTGATTTATCTTGAACGAAAGGGATCTGATAGGAACCGGCTAATGGTGTTCATTCTCTCGGACGACGGGCGCGACGATGAATATCCTGAAGCAGAACGTGCGTTCGAGCGGTACCAGACCTATCTCGCCGAAAACCAAGCGGTGTTCCCGCCTCGCGCCTATGAGCTCGCAACTTCGGACTGGTTCTACCATACGAGGGATCACCGCTGTCCGCATGATGCCTGGCTGGAGTCGCTGCAAGTATTGGAGAGGCCGGGCTCCCAGCCTCGTCAACGATCCTGTTCGATCGCGCTTCGCTTGCTCGGCGCCTACAAGGATGGACACATCGAGATTAGGTATCCGACCGTGTATGCTTACTCACTCCGTGAGCTTTCGCCCGATGCGCCGTCGCACGGTGATTGGCGCTACGACGAATTTCGCATCTCGATCGCGGTCACTTGATCCACGAGATTGAGTGGGCCTATCGCGCCCAATGCAAAGCATTCGTATGGGTGATCGAAGCCGATGATATCGACTTCCGATGGATACCGATGCAGGGAACTGACGGAAGCTAGAACGCTCGACGCCTACTGCCGCTTGCGCTCGTTCGCCGGTGCCGGCTTCGGAGCCTCGGCCGGAGGCGGTGCGGCTGCCGGCGCACTGCTGTTGCTGGCGCCGAACAGCACGCGGGTCGGGTTGCGGTCGAAATTGTTCACGGCGCGGCTGATGTCGCCGAGGGTGCGGCGGCCATCGGTCATCAGCGCGCCGGAGCGCTTGTCGAAATCCTCGGCGAGCTCGCGGATCGATTTCACCGTCAGGAACAGCTCGCCGCCGTCCTTGCCGCCGGCGAGCGTGTTGAGGCCGAGCATGAGGTTGTCGGCCTTGACGATCACGCCGTCGACCTTGGCCATCACGCCATCGATCTTCTCGGAATTGCGCGCGAGCGAATTGGTGAACGTCTCGAGATTCTTCAGCGAGTTCTTCACCGACTCCTGATTGTCGGCGACGATCTTGTTGATGTTCTGCAGCGTGCCGCGGATCGCCTCGGTGACGTCCTGGAGCTTGTTCGGATCCGCCGTCAGCGTTGGGATGCCGTCCTCGTCGAGCGGCGGCGGAGGCGCGGCCTCCTCGCCGCCCTTGAGCGAGATCGCGGCGACACCGGTCAGGCCCTGGAATTCGAGGCCGACCAGGGTGTCCTTGCGCAGCGGCGTGTTGTTCTCGATCATGGCGAGTGCGACAACCCGCCGCGGATTGTCGAGCTTCACCGAGACCACCTCGCCGACCCGGATACCGTTGAAATTGACGCTGCCGCCGTTGCGCAGGCCCGCCGCAGGGCCCTCGAACACGACGCGGAAGGGGCTGCGCTGCTTGGTGGTGTGCAGCGACTGGAACCAGAGCACGAAGCCGATCGCAGCCGCGATCACCGCCAGCGTGAAGGATCCGATCAATACGTAATTTGCCCGCGTTTCCATCAGGTGCTCCGGCTACTCAACTCATCACTGCGCGGGCGCGCTTGCCATGGAAATACTGCCTCAGCCAGGGATGCTGCGAGGCCTGCATGTCGGCAATCGACCCTGCCGCAATGATCTTACCGTTCCCTAAAACGGCGATGCGGTCGCAAGCTGTGTAAAGGCTGTCGAGATCGTGGGTTACCATGAAAACGGTCAGCCCCAAAGTCCGCTGCAGCGTCCTGACCAGCTCGTCGAAGTCGCCGGCGCCGATCGGATCGAGCCCGGAGGTCGGCTCGTCGAGAAACACGAGATCGGGATCGAGCGACAGTGCGCGGGCAAGCGCGACACGCTTGATCATGCCGCCGGAGAGTTCCGAGGGGAAACGCTCGGCCACTTCAGGCTTGAGGCCGACCATGGCGAGCTTGGCCATGGTGATCTCGTCCATCAGCCGCTGCGAGACGCGCAAGTACTCGCGCATCGGAAACTGGATGTTCTGCCGCACGGTAAGCGATGAGAACAGCGCACCCTGCTGGAACAGCACGCCCCAGCGCCGTTCGACATTGCGGCGCTGCGACGTGTTGGAGGAATCCAGGTCGACGCCGAAGACCTCAATGCTGCCCGCGACCTTCGGCACGAGACCGATGATCGTGCGCGTCAGCACTGACTTGCCCGCGCCTGAGGGACCGACAAATCCAAGAATCTCGCCGCGCTTGACGTCGAGGTTGAGGCCATCGAGCACGCGCGTGCTGCCGAACTGCACGGTGATGTCGCGGACGCGGATGATGGGGCTTTGGATCGCGTTTTGAGTGTCTTGCGCCATCGTCACATCCCGATCGAGGCGAAGAAGATGGCGAACACGCCGTCCATCACGATGACGAAGAAGATGCCCTTCACCACCGAAGCGGTGGTGTGCTGTCCGAGCGATTCCGCGCTGCCCTGCACGGCAAGTCCCTCGACGCAGGCGACGATGCCGATCACCGCCGCCATCACGGGCGCCTTGACGATGCCGACGATGAAATGGTCGATCGAGATGGCATCGCGCAGACGCAGCAGAAACGCTTCGGGATCGACGCCGCCATAGAGCCAGGCGACGAGGCCGCCGCCATAGAGCGCGGCCATGGCCCCAAGAAACGCCAGGATCGGCAGCGCCAGCACCAAGGCCAGCATGCGCGGCAATATCAGCACCTCGATCGGGTCGAAGCCCATGGTGCGCAGCGCGTCGATCTCTTCGCGCATCTTCATCGAGCCGAGCTCGGCGGTGTAGGCGCTGCCCGAGCGGCCGGCGACCATGATCGCGACCAGCAGCACGCCGATCTCGCGGAGCACCAGGACGCCGAGCATGTCGACGACGAAGATATCGGCGCCGAAGCGGCGGAAATGGAAGATGCCCTGCTGGGCGATGATGCAGCCGATCAGAAAGGTGATCAGCACGATGATCGGCACCGCGCGCCAGCAGACCTGCTCCATGTGATGCACGGTCGAGGTCAGGCGGAACGAGCGCGGATGGATCAGCACATGCGCGCCCGCCGCGAGCACCGCGCCTAACATGTCGATCAGGCCGGCAAAGGTGCCGCCGACGCCGGCCACGGCGCGACCGATCTGCTCCAGCATGCCGGTGATGGTGATCGCTGAGGTCTCGACCACGGGGGTCGCCCTGACGCGGCGCACCTCATCGACGAGGCTCGAATAGTTTGCGGACAGCCCGGCGATCTGCGCTTCGACCTCACCTTTCGTCAGGCTGCGGCGCAGCCGCTCGATCAGCCAGGCCCCAAAGGTGTCGAGCTTGGCGACCTCGGAGACGTCGATGAAGATGTTTTGGGGGCTGCCGGCGAGCTTCTCGGCGTCGGCCACCATCCGCTCCAGGGCCGGCGCGAAGCTCGCGGTCCAGGTTCCGGTGGCGCAGAGGGCCAGCGCATTGCCTTTGGCAATCCGTTCCAGTTTCGGATCGCCGCTCAAGGTGCCCGCTCCCATGCCAGGGCGGGGGAAATCAGATCGTTGCGCACGCGCCCTTACCCAGAAAAGGTATCCCCAACTGGTTAATATTAGTTGCTAGAGGTAACCAGCAGGTTCAGATTTCGCCAGAGTTCAAAATGACTTCCAGCAAAGTTCCTGCCCTTGCCGCCCGAATCGAGCGGTTTCCGATCGCCGGCAGTTTCACCATCAGCCGGGGCGCCAAGACGGAAGCGGCGACCGTTGTGGCCGAACTGAGCCAGAACGGCCTGACCGGCCGCGGCGAATGCGTCCCCTATCCCCGCTATGGCGAGACCCCCGAGGCGGCCGTTGCAGCCATCGAGGCCATGCAGGCCGCCGTGGCGGGCGGGCTGACGCGGCAGGCCCTCGAGGCCGCCATGCCGCCGGGCGCTGCCCGCAATGCGCTGGATTGCGCCCTGATCGACTTAGAGGCTAAGGCGGCCGGCCAGCGGGCCTGGAACCTGCTGGGCCGCCCGGAGCCGGGGATGCGCACCACCGCCTACACGATCTCGCTCGGCACGCCGGAGGCCATGGCGGCGGCGACCGCCAAGGCGGCGCACCGGCCGCTGCTGAAGATCAAGCTCGGCGGCGATGGCGACGCGATGCGGATCGCGGCGGTGCGCAAGGCCGCCCCCGAATCCGAGCTGATCGTCGATGCCAATGAATCCTGGAGCGAGGCCAATCTGGAAGCCAACCTCGCCGCCTGCGCCGCCGTCCGCGTCACCCTGGTGGAGCAGCCGCTGCCGGCGGGCAAGGACGAGGCGCTGGCGCGGATCAAGCGGCCGCTGATGGTCTGCGCCGACGAGAGCGTGCATGACCGCCACTCGCTGGCGCCACTCCGCGCGCGCTACGACGCCGTCAACATCAAGCTCGACAAGACCGGCGGCCTCACCGAAGCGCTCGCCATGGCCGATGCGGCGCAGGCGCTCGGCTTCGAGATCATGATCGGCTGCATGGTCGCGACATCGCTGTCGATGGCGCCTGCCATGCTGGTGACGCCGCAGGCGCGCTTCGTCGATCTCGACGGTCCCTTGCTGCTGGCGCGCGACCGCGATCATGGGCTTCGTTACGACGGCAGCCTGGTCTATCCGCCCGACGTCGCGCTGTGGGGCTGATCCTTGAGCCGATGGCGCGCCGACCAGATCAGAACGGCACCGGCCGCGGCCATCGCGGCCATGACGTAGTACAGCCCCTCGCCGTAACGTGCGTAGATCGCGCCCGAGATGATCGACGTCGCCGAGCTCAACAGCCCGCCGATCGCCGCATAATATCCCTGTCCCCGCGCCATTTGACGGGGAGGCACGTGATGCACCAGGAGAGTCATCACGCCGACCTGGGTCAGGCCGAAGCTCAGGCCATGTCCGAGCTGCGCGATCGCGAGCAGGCCGATCGGCGGCTCATGCGCGGTGATCGACCAGCGCAATACGGCACTCAAGCCCCCGATCACCACCAGCAGCGAGGGATGCAGCGAAAAGCGCGGCGACACCGCAAAGACGACGATCTCGGCACAGACGCCAAGCGTCCACAGCCCCGCGATGGTCAATCCGCCAAGACCGTGGCTCTGCCAGTTGATCGAGGCGAAGGTGTAATAGGCGACGTGGCTGGACTGGATGAACGCGGACGAGACAATGATGGCGAGGAAGCCAACATCGCGCAGCAGAGGCTTGCCGGCCTCCGCCACCCCAGACGTTCGCGGCACATCCGCCAGCGGCCGCAGCGAAAGCCCTGTCAGGGCCGAGATCGTCGCCATCGCGACGATGATCCAGATGAGCTGGCGCGCTGCGATCACGTCGATCAACAGCCCGCAAGCGAGCGCACCGAGGATGAACGCGACCGATCCCCAGAGCCGCACCGGCCCGTAATCGAATTTGTAGCGGGCGACGCCGCGCAACGCATAGGCATCGGTGAGCGGCGTCAGCGGAGTCCAGCAGCAACAGGTCACGATGTAGAGCACGAGCAGCGGCGAAGGCTGCCGCTGGGTGCCGACCAGCACAAAGCAGAGCGCGGTGGCCGACGCCGTCAGGAGCATCGCGCCGCGCAATGCGCGGCGCCGTTCGGCGAGGCTGGTCACGAAAGGCAGCGTCGTGAAGCGCGTGACGGCGGGCACGGCGCTGATGATTCCGATCCAGCCCGGCTCGATGCCGATGGCTTTCAGCCACACCGTGAAGAACGGCAGATGGGTGCCCAGGACACCGTACGACGTGCCGTAGAACAGCGCGAGACTGACGGCGAATCGCCGCTTGATCGCTGCTGGCGTGGGGATTTGTGATTCGGGAGGCATCAAACCAATTGCGATTCGGTCGATATCGTGGTGATCGTTACAGTAACGCGCGGTGATTTGCGCGACGAGATTGTCATGGCCAACGAAGCATTCGCCCTCTCGCCCATGTCTGCCCGCGCGGCCGAGCCGAACGAGCAGGATTACGACGCGATCCGCGAAGCCTTCATGGAGACCGCGCGCGGCCGCTGGTTCCTCGGCGAATACGCCAAGCGCAACCGCAATGCCGACACGCGCATGGTGCTCGACGCGGTCGCAAAAATCGAAGAAACCCTTGCAGCACAGCGACAACCCGTCGTCGAGGATCGCCTGCCCGAAGCGCTGGTCGCGATCCGCCGCGCGGTCGAGGACGCAGAAAGCGCAGCCGGGAAGGCGTTCGATCCCGCCGCGATCGAGGCCAGCCTCGCGCCGATCCCGCGCGGCGTGCGCATCATCAAGGAGATCTCGTGGCGCTGGCGCGAGATCGGCGCCGACGGGCGAATCTGCGACCTGATTGATTCGCAGCTCGCCTCGATCGAAGCGGCCTGCGCCCAGGTGTCGGCCATCGATCCGCGCGGCGACCTCAAGGCCGCGTTCGATCTGCTCAAGGACCGGGTCGAGCAGACCGACATGGACGGCATCGCGGCGCGGCAAGGCTCGGTACAGCGGGCTCCGGCGCCCGCACCGCAAGCGCCGCCAGTGGCGGAAGCGCCAATGGCCGAAGCGCCCACCGCGATGGCGAGCGAAGCACCCGTGGCTTTTGCGGAGACGCAGCAGATCGCTCCCGAGCCCGAGGCATCCGCCGACATCAGCGGCATCACCGAGGACGCGACGATGGACGTCGGGATCGCGCTCGAGATCGTCGAGAGCCACACCGCCGTCGAAGAGACTTTTACGGCCGTCGAGGACAGCCTCGCCGATCCCACAGACGTCGCCGAGATCACCGACGAATTCTCGCTCGATGCCGCCGCGGAAGCCGAGGACGACGCCATCCTCGACGCCATCGCGCTGGCGATGGCCGCGCCCGATCCGGAGTTCGACGCGATCGTCGAGCCCGCCGAGATGGCAGCAGCCGTGACGGAGTCGCTGCCGGAACCGATGGTCGCAGAGATCGCGGAACCGGTCGCCGAGCAGGCATGGATCGCGCCCCATGTCGAGGAGCCTGAGGTCGAGGAGCCCGTCGTCAAGGAGCCTATCGTCGAAGCCCCGATCGCGATGGAATCGCTGGCGCGCCTCACCGATGCCATTGCGGAAGCCGCAGCCGAAGTGATGGAGCAGCCGGCCCCCGCCATGGCCGCCGCGATGTCATTCGACCCAGCCCCCAGCGCGGGGCTGCCGATGCCCTCCCCCCTGCCCGAGCCCTCGCTCGGCGCCACCATCCTCGCCAGCGGCATCGTGCAAAAGCCCCGCCCCGCCGCCAACGACGCACTCGCGCCAATCCGCCGCATGACCCAGGCCGAGAAGATCGCGTTCTTCTCGTAAGAGCGCGCTCGTGTCCCCTAGCGAACACACGCTCACCCTCTGGCGCCCCGTCGGCCCGAAAGAGCTCGAGCTGATCCAGCAATCCGGCATGCGCGCGTTTCCGCCACGCCTGCCGGACCAGCCGATCTTCTATCCGGTGCTGACTGAAGACTATGCGATCAAGATCGCGCGCGACTGGAACGTTCCGGCGAGCGGCGTGGGCTACGTGACGCGCTTTTCGGTCAAGCGCAGTTTCATTGCGAAGTACAACGTGCAGGAGGCTGGCGGCCGCTCGCACCTGGAGTATTGGATTCCGGCCGAGGACCTCGATGCCTTCAATGCCGCAATCGTCGGGCAAATTGAGCTCGTCCGCAGCTTCCCCTAGTGCACCGACGCCTTGCGTGACCTAGATCACGCCCCGTCCAGGGTGATCGCGATCACGGACCGCGGCTTCGAACGCGACCTAGCTTCCTCGCAACCAATCTCGCATCGAGATGAGTGCCAAAGGAGCACGCCATGTTCCGCCTGAAATCCGCCTTGATGACTGCCGGCCTGCTGGGAAGCCTGTTCGGCTTCGCCTGCGGCCCTGTTTCCGCGCAAGTTGCCCCCGTCGTGCCTGCCCCGACTGCGCTGCAAGGCCCGGAGCAGCGGGTGGCGCTGGTGATCGGCAATTCGAACTACCGGAACGCGCCGCAGCTCGCCAATCCCGACAATGACGCCCAGTCGATGGCGCAGTTCCTCAACTCGGCCGGCTTCGAGGTGATCTCGGCCACCGACCTCGGCCAGAACGACATGCTGCGCGTGGTGCAGGATTTCTCAGCAAAAGTGTCCGCGCGCGGTCCGAACACCGTGGCGATGGTCTATTACGCCGGTCACGGCGTGCAGCTTGCCGGTGAGAACTATCTCGTTCCCGTCGACGCGAAAGTCTCGAACCAGACCGAGCTCGTCAACGACTCCGTCCGTCTGGTCGACGTGATGTCGACGCTCGAGACGATCCCGAGCCGGATGCGCATCGTCGTGCTCGACGCCTGCCGCAACAATCCGTTCCCCAACGTGAACGACGCCGGCCGCGGCCTGGCCATCGTCGATGCGCCGAACGGCTCGATCGTCGGCTATTCGACCGCGCCGGGCGCCGAAGCGCTCGACGGCAACAACGGCCACAGCCCCTATACGCAGGCCTTCCTGAACGTAGCGCGCGAGCCCAACGTGCCGATCGAGCAGTTGTTCAAGCGCGTGCGGCTCGCGGTGAACCAGACCACCAGCGGCGCGCAAGTTCCCTGGGAGAGCTCCTCGCTCACCTCCGACTTCACCTTCTTCGGCGACACCGCCGTGGCCGCCAACCGCGCGCCGGAGCATGCGCCGGTGGTGCAGATGGCCTCCAACCTGCCGAGCCGCTCGGCGCGCCAGGCCTATGATTACGTGCTGTCGGAGGGCAGGCCGGAGTACTATCAGGAGTTCGTCGCGATGTATCCGCACGACCCGCTGTGCGATCACATCCGCTGGCTGCTGGCGAACCTGCTGATCTCGCAGGCCTGGCACGAAGCGGTGCTCTTGAACTCGCCGATCGGCTACCAGGCCTTCTATAGCAAATACGGCAACAGCCCCTATGCGCAAGCCGCGCTGAAGCTCGAGACGCAGCCGAAGATCATCCCGCTGATGCAGGCAACCAAGTTCCTGGCGCCGCAGAACGTCGCCCCGACCTTGAAGATGGGCAATCTCGGCCAGCCCAAATACATGCCGCTGATGCAGCAGGGCAATGGTTTGCCGATGAACGCCAACCTGCCGGTCGTGCAGAAGCCCGTCGATGGCACCGTCAACAAGATCATCACCCTGCCCGCGCCGACCAACACCACCACGAACAATAACGGCATCGGCAAGATCGTGACGCTGCCGGTGACCAACACCACGCCGAACACGGGCAACAACAATGCTGGCCCGGCGGGCAAGATCGTGAGCATGCCGGTGACTACAGGCAAGACCGGTTCGACCGTCGACGTCAAGACCACCGACGTGAAGACCACGAATGTTCAGCCACAGAACCAGCCGATCCGCGTCAACAGCGGCGTCGTGAAGCTCAACAACAACCCGGTGAACAAGGCGCAAGTCCAGAACAATCGGCCGCAGTTCAATGCGATGGGGAACGGTGGCGGCAACAACAACTTCCGCCAGTCGATGAACCAGTCGCCCGCGATGAACGGCGGCAACAACCACCGCAGCTTCATGCATTGATCGCGGCAGGCAACGAACGACAAAGGGGCAGAGCGGAACGCTCTGCCCCTTCTGCATGTTCGCGGCACGTACTTTACGGGCCGGCCAGAACCGCGCCGCTGCGATAGTCAAAAAGGTACACTGAGCGATTGAAATCTACGACTTCGATGCCTTCAGCCAAACATCTGAACCCTTCCGAGAAAATGTCGGCGCCTATCGCGCTCCAGAGTTCGTCGCCCACCAGAGACAAACGAGAAATCTGTACCTCACCGTGAGATATGAGCGCTTCGTGAGGGCGATCCCAATAGACCCCGAAGCAAGTTGCCGGATCAACGCGCCGCGACCACTCCATCAGACCTGTTCCAAGGTTTAGGCAGACCACTCGGTCACCGACCGCGAGATATAGACGACCGTCGACTTCGACAGCGGAGTGCTGATGGACACCGGAAAATCCACCGCTGGCGCCAACGATCACGGACCACTTCCCGTCGACTCTTGCTCCGTGAACGGAATTGAGATGAGCGTCGTCAAGGCGCATCTCCGCATTGTACTTTCGCAGATTATCGGCTGAACCGAACGAATATGTCGGCTCATCGAAAATCTCTACTTGGCCCTCGCGGGTCTCCAGAACGAGGCTGTTCAGCGGTCACAATCTCCCGGAAAATCAGGCCACCAGCTCGGCGAACAAATCCGCATCGACATTGCCGCCGGAGAGGACGATGACGACGTTCCTGCCGGCAACATCCAGACGTCCCGCAAGCAGCGCAGCAAGGCCAACTGCGCCGCCTGGCTCGACCACAAGCTTCAGCTCGTGATAGGCAAAGGCAACCGCCGCGCCGACTTCCTTGTCCGACGCCGTCACGCCGCGCGCCAGCAGCTTGCTGTTGATCGCAAAGGTCATCTCGCCCGGGATCAACGCCATCAGTGCATCGCAGATGGTGCGGCCCGCCGGCGGATGCGGCTCGCGATGGCCAGCGGTCAGCGAGATGCCGTGATCGTCGAACGCTTCCGGCTCAGCTACGACGATCTGGGCTTGCGGATAACGCGCCTTCACGGCGGTAGCGACGCCCGCGATCAGGCCGCCGCCGGAGGCCGGCGCCACCACGATGTCAGGTGAGAGGCCGAGCGCTGCCATGTCCTCCGCGATCTCGCGGCCGGCGGTACCCTGGCCTGCGATCACGAAGGGATCGTCATAGGGCCGCACCAATGTCGCGCCGCGCTTCTCGGCGATGCCGCGCGAGATCGCCTCGCGGTCGTCGTTGTAGCGGTCGTAGAGCACGACCTCCGCGCCGTATGATTTGGTGCGCTCGCGCTTCGACAGCGGCGCGTCCCCCGGCATCACGATGGTCGCGTGCATGTCGAGGATTTTTGCAGCCGCCGCCACGCCCTGGGCGTGGTTGCCCGAGGAGAACGCGACGACGCCGCCGGCGCGCTTGTTCTGCGGGATCGAGAACACCTTGTTGAAGGCGCCACGGAACTTGAAGGAGCCGGTGCGCTGGAGCATCTCCGGCTTCAGGAACACTTTTGCGCCCACGCGCTCGTTGAGCACGGGAAAGGACAACAGCGGGGTGCGGACGGCGAAGGGCGCGAGCACGCGCGCTGCGGCGTCGATATCGGCGGGGCCGATCGGAAGGGGCTGTTCGGACATGGCGGGATGTTATCGCGCGGGATGTGGCGCGGGCAAGACACCTCCGCGCGAGGATTTTTCCCGCTGGGTCAGGCCACGAAGCGCGCCTGTTCCACCCCGTCCAGGCCGGGCAGCACCGCGCCGACTGCGCGGATACTGTCGACAAAGGCCCTCGCCGAGGCCTCCCATGTGTAGGCGGCGGCAAATTCGACGCAGGCCTGCCTGGAAATGTCGAGCGCGGCGAAACAGGCGTTACCCAGGTCATGGTCCAACGCGCCGACCGGCGCATCGCCGATGACATCGCGGGGGCCCTTCACCGGGAAGGCCGCGACCGGCAGGCCGCTCGCGAGCGCCTCGAGCAGGACCAGGCCGAACGTATCGGTCTTGCTCGGAAACACGAAGACGTCGGCCGCCGCATAGATGTCCGCCAGTTCCTCGCCGTGCTTTTCGCCGAGGAAAATCGCGTCGGGATAGGCCTCTTCCAGCACGTTGCGCGCCGGGCCGTCACCGACAATCACCTTGGTGCCGGGCAGATCGAGGTCGAGGAACGCCTCCAGATTCTTCTCCACCGCGACGCGGCCGACCGAGAGGAATATCGGCGCCGGCAGGCAAAGATCGACGGCACGGGGATGGAACAGATGGGTGTCGACGCCGCGCGGCCACAGCACGACATTGTCGAAGCCGCGCTCACTGAGCTCCCGGGCCAAAGCGGGCGTCGCCGCCATCACGGCCCGGCTCGGGCTGTGGAAACGGCGTAGCGCCCGCCAGATCAGCGACCCCGGCACCGGCACGCGGGCGCGGACATATTCGGGAAATCGCGTGTGGAAGCTGGTCGTGAACGGCAGCTTGCGCTGGCGGCAATAGCGGCGGACCATCAGGCCGATCGGCCCTTCGGTCGCGATATGGATGCTGTCGGGCCGCGCTTCCTCGATCAGCTCTACAATGCGCGCCGGGCGCGGCATCGCCAGCCGCACGTCGCGATAGCTCGGCATCGCGAAGGTGCGGAACGATTGCGGCGTCAGGAACGTGAACTCGACACCGCGACCTTCGATTTGAAGCCCTTTGGCGGCGTCAGCGAGCTTGGTCAGCGTCCGAACCACACCGTTGACTTGCGGGTGCCAGGCGTCGGTCGCAACCAGGATGCGCATCAGGCCGCCCTTGCTGCCACCTGCGGCACTTGTACCGGCTTCTGCAGATGATCCGCCCAGGTGATGATCTCGAAACGGCCGTCGTCGTGCTCAACCAGCGCAGTGCAGCTTTCGACCCAGTCGCCGCAGTTCATGTAGCGGATGCCGTTCTCGTCGCGGATCACGGCATAGTGGATGTGGCCGCAGATCACGCCGTCGGCGTCGTGGCGCCGCGCTTCGGCGGACAGTGCCTGCTCAAACGCGCCGATATAGTTGACGGCGTTCTTCACCTTCTGCTTGGCCCATTGCGACAGCGACCAATAGGGAACGCCGAACAGGCGGCGGAAGAAGTTGACGAAGCGATTCATCTGGATCGCGAAATCGTAGGCCTTGTCGCCGAGATGGGCGAGCCAGCGCGCGTTCTGCACCACGAGGTCGAAGATGTCACCGTGGATTACGAGATAGCGCTTGCCGTCCGCGCCGGTGTGTACCGTGTTCTCGACGACGTCGATGCCGCCGAAATGGGTGCCGTAATAGTTGCGAAGGAACTCGTCGTGATTGCCGGGCACGTAAATGATCTTGGCGCCCTTGCGCGCCTTGCGCAGCAACTTCTGGACCAGATCGTTGTGCGATTGCGGCCAGTGCCAGCTCGATTTCAACGCCCAGCCGTCGACGATGTCGCCGACAAGATAGATCGTGTCGGCATCGTGGTAGCGCAGGAAATCCAGCAAAAGGTCGGCTTGAGAGCCGCGGGCTCCGAGATGAACGTCGGAGATGAACAACGTGCGAAAGCGCCGCTCCGGGCTCTCGTCACTCACATCGTAACTTCCCATGCGCCAGCCTGTAACTGTGTCCCGTGACAGGGGGATGACCGATTGAACCCTTGAGGCACCCTCAGATACGAATCGAACCTTGCCTCGCCCTCCCCGCGAATATCAGTCACATGCGACAATCAGGCGACATGGTCAGGCAACGATGGCCCGCAAGACCCGGAACCACGGCCAAATTGGTTAATGGCCGGACTGGCGGCGCCAGCAAAGACGCCGGCGTCAGTAAAACTTGTGGAAATGATGGATCGGCCCGTGGCCGTGACCGACGCTGAAACGGTCGGCAGAAGCGATCGCCGCGCTGATCCAGCTCTTGGCATTGCGTACGGCCGTCTCGAGATCCTCGCCCTTGGCGAGGCTCGCCGCCACCGCTGACGACAGCGAGCAGCCGGTGCCGTGGGTATTGCGGGTGGCGACGCGCGGCGCGGCAAGCGCGATCGTGGTGTCCGCACCCACGAGATAGTCGGTGCTCTCCGCCCCCTCGCCGTGCCCGCCCTTGATCAGGACCGCGCGGCAGCCGAGAGACAGCAGGCGGCGGCCCTGGCTTTCGATCTCGACCTCGGTTAGCGCAATCGGCTCGTCGAGCAGCGCGGCCGCCTCCGGCAAGTTGGGCGTGATCACGGATGCGAGCGGCATCAGTTTGGTGCGCAACGCTGCGACGGCCTCTGCGGCGAGCAGGCGGTCGCCTGATGTTGCGACCATCACGGGATCGAGGACGACATGGCGAGGCTTCCAGCGCGCCAGCGCAGAAGCGATCGCATCGATGCTCGCGGCCTGCGCCACCATGCCGATCTTCACCGCGCCGACATCGAGATCGGAAAACACGGCATCGATCTGCGCGGTGACGAACGCTGCGGGCACCGCATGAATGCCGGTGACGCCCTTGGTGTTCTGCGCCGTCAGCGCCGTGATCGCGGACGCGCCATAGACGCCAAGCGCGGCAAACGTCTTCAGGTCGGCCTGAATGCCGGCGCCGCCGCTCGAATCCGAGCCGGCGATGGTGAGCGCCACGGGCGTGGTCATCGCAGGATACGCTTGTTTGAAGAAACCACGGCCATGATCCGTCCTCACATGCCCTGTCCTAGCGCGCCCCCGCAGCCCCAGCAAGCCGGCGAATCAGGCAGAACAAAGCCGCGCAGCCCTGTCGTCCCGGAAGCGGGCATACCCTGCGAAAATATGACCTCGGCATCGCCCGGCCTTGGCGGCCAACTGTGCGAATGACACGTTAGGGGATGGATTCGTCCAGCCAAATTGCGGGCCGGCCTCGGCCCGCAATCCTCTTGGGAATAAATCATGTGGGCCTATTTCGAACGCATCCTCGACTCCTCGATGTTCTCACCGCACGGCATCTGCCTGCTGTGGGAGCCCGAGCTGATCTGGCTCCACGCCGTCTCGGACGCCGCCATCGCGGCGGCGTATTTCTCGATTCCGTTCGCACTCGCGATCCTTGTCACCAAGCGGCGTGACCTCCAGTTCGGCTGGGTGTTCTGGGCGTTCGCGATCTTCATCATGGCCTGCGGCCTGACGCATATGCTCTCGATCTACACGCTCTGGGTGCCGATCTATGGCATCGAGGGCCTGGTCAAGGCGGCAACCGCCGTCGCGTCGATCTTCACCGCGGCCGCGCTCTGGCCCCTGCTGCCGAAAATCCTGACGATCCCCTCCCCGTTCGAGCTGCAAAAAGTCCAAGCCGCGCTCGAGGTGGAGGAGATCAAGAGCCGCGATGCGACCCAGCTGTTGAAACAGGTGGGCGAGGCCCAGCGCGCGATGCGCGAGAGCATGACGCGTCTCACCGCCATCGTCGAGACCGCGGTCGACGGCGTCATCCTGTTCGACGCACAAGCCCGCATTCTGCTGTTCAACCCCGCCTGCGAACGGCTGTTCGGCTATCGCGCCGACGAGGTCATGAATCTCGACATCGGTATGCTGATGGCTGACGAGAAGAGGCCCTCATCGACCGGTCGTGCGCCGGGTTTCGCAACCGGGGAGACCGCCGGCCTGCGCAAGGACGGATCGACCTTCCCGATGGACCTGTCGGTCGGCCAGGCCTGGCAGGATGGCGAGCTGATCTACGTCGGCATCGTTCACGACCTGACCGCGCGCAAGCTGACCGAGCAGCAGCTCCAGCAGGCGCAGAAGATGGAGACGGTCGGCCAGCTCTCCGGCGGCATCGCCCACGACTTCAACAATCTCCTCACCGTGATCATCGGCAACGCCGAGCACCTCAGCGAGCAGCTCAAGGCGCGGCCCGATCTGCGGCAATTTGCCGACGACATCTGCGAGTCCGGCGAACGCGGCGCGGAACTGACGCAGCGGCTGCTGGCGTTCAGCCGTCGTCAATTGCTCCAGCCGCGCACGATCGATTGCCGCGAGCTGATCTTGTCCATGCTCAAGCTGTTCAAGCGCACCTTGCGCGAGAACATCGAGATCAGGACGACGTTCGGTTCCGGCACCATCCAGGCCTTTGCGGACCGCGCCCAGCTCGAATCCGCCGTGCTGAACCTGGCGCTCAACGCGCAGGACGCGATGCCATCAGGCGGGCATTTGACGCTGAGCACGGAGATTGCCGCAATCGACGAGGACTATCGCGCGCTTCACCCCGAGGTCGCATCCGGCAGCTATGCCCTGATCTCGGTGACTGATGACGGCGAAGGCATGACGCCTGAGGTCATCGAGCGCGCCTTCGAGCCGTTCTTTACCACCAAGGAAGTCGGCAAGGGGTCCGGCCTCGGGCTGAGCATGATCTATGGCTTCGCCAAGCAATCCGACGGCCATGTCTCGATCTATAGCGAGCAGGGTCTTGGGACGACGGTCCGGATCTACCTGCCGCGCGTCGGCGCCGGACAAACCGTGGCCGAAATGCCCGAGAACGACGAAGCCGCACCGCGCGGCCATGAGACCATCCTGATCGCAGAGGACGATCCGTTCGTGCGTTCCTCGGTGATCCTCCGCGTGGAGGCGCTCGGCTATCGCGTCGTCGCCGCCGTTAACGGCAAGGAGGCCCTGCAGCGGCTGCGCGCCGACCCCGGCATCGATATGCTGTTCACCGATATCGTCATGCCCGGCGGCATGAGTGGATGGGAGCTCGCCGATCAGGCCCGTCGTATTCGTCCCGGCCTGCCGGTGCTGTTTACCTCGGGCTATGCGCTGGAAACCCTGGTCGAGCAGGGCCGCGCGCAAGCTGAGGCCGTCGTCCTGACCAAGCCCTATCGCAAGACCGAGCTCGCCCAGCGGCTCAGGGATGCATTTGCGGCAGCGGCGGTGACGTCGTAAAGCCGCGGACCGGTGTCTGGCGGTCGGCCAGCCCGCTTGCTAAATGGGGCCGGTTTTGGCCTATTAGCGGCAAGATATGTCTTCGGAGTTGACTGCAATGGTTCCTTTCTTCGTCCAGATTAAATGCAAGCTTGGCCAGTCCTACACGGTGGCCAATGCGCTTGCCGAAGCCGAGATCGCCTCCGAGATCTACTCCACCGCCGGCCAATACGATTTGCTGGTAAAGTTCTATGTCGACAAGGACACCGACATCGGCCACTTCGTCAACGAGAAGGTGCAGGTGCTGCCCGGCATCCAGGACACGCTCACCATCATCACCTTCAAGGCGTTCGGCACCGGCTAGCCGGTGCCGCTCAGCCGCCGCCTTCCTTGCGCTTGGGCGGCGTCGGGCCGTCGACCGGCGGCAACGACTTCAGATAGGCGGCCATCGCGGCGCGATCCTCCGGCTTCAGTTGCGCGAGGTTCTTGATTACCGGCCGCATCGCGCCCGATGCGCTGTCGCCCTCGGGCATGTCGCCGGTTTCGAGGAAGTCGGCAATATCCTTCTCGCTCCAGTCACCGATGCCCTTCTGGGTGATGTTCGGCACCCAGCCCTCGCCTTCGGGATTGGGGCCGCCGGCAAAGCGCTGCGAGCTGATGACGCCGCCCAGAACATTGCGCGGGCTGTGGCATTCGGCGCAGTGGCCAAAACCGTTCACGAGATAGGCGCCGCGATTCCACTCTGCCGGATGCATCGCCGCCGGCACGAACGGCCTGACATCCATGAACAGCAATTTCCAGATGCCGACATTGCGGCGGATGTTGAAGGGAAACGGCAGATCGTGGTCGCGCACGCGACCCGCGACCAGCGGCAATGTCTTCAGATAGGCAAAGAGATCGCGGACGTCGTCGACCTTGGCGATGTGGTAGGACGTGTAGGGAAACGCCGGGAAGTAGTGCGTGCCCTCAGGCGAAATGCCGCGCATCACCGCATTGACGAAATCGGCCTCGCTCCAGCGGCCGATGCCGTCGGTGGGATCAGGGGAAATGTTCGGCGCATAGAACGTCCCGAACGGCGAGCCGAGCGCGAGGCCGCCGCCGAGCTTCAAACGATCCGGTTGATTGGGCACGGCGTGGCAGGACGAGCAGCCGCCGGCATTGAACAGCTCCTGCCCATTGGCAAGATCGGGCGCGCGCGTCGGCGCCGGCAAGGCCAAGGCGGTCGGCGCGGTCAGCCACCAATAGACGGCAAAGGCTGCGACAACGGCAACCAGGAAGACGGAAATTGTTCGTCGCAGCATTCAGGATCCCTTTGAGCTCGAGCGTATTTACGGATCATCCCGTAGCCGCTCCAGCCACGAATAATTTAGGTGGTTTGATCGGAATCCGGGAATAAAGTCGGAACCGCACTGTTTGCAAGTTGACAGCAATCAGGCGTCAACAGGGAGAGACCCATGAACAAAGCGCTTTTTGCCACGCTGGCACTCGGAGCCGCCGTCGCATTCGCAGGCCCGGCCAGCGCGGAGAAGCTGAAGGCGACACTGGACGGCAAATCCGAAGTCCCCGCCACCACCAGCAGCGCCACCGGCACCGCCGATCTCGACTATGATGCCGCCACCAAGAAGCTGTCCTGGAAGGTGAGCTATTCCGGCCTCTCCGGCCCGGCCACCGCCGCCCACTTCCACGGCCCCGCCGAGGTCGGCAAGAACGCCGGCGTCGCAGTGCCGATCCCTGGCATCGCCAAGAGCCCGGCCGAGGGCTCGGCAACGCTGACCGACGCGCAGGCCTCCGATCTCCTCGCCGGCAAGCTCTACGTCAACATTCACACCGCGGCGAACCCGGGCGGCGAAATCCGCGGCCAGGTGACCAAGTAAGTTTTAGCGTAACTTTTCGCGAAGGCCGGGCGCGGGAAGCGTCCGGCCTTTTCGATTCCGGACGGCCCACATGGCATCGCACGGCCCGGATAGAACCAATCAGGCTGCCAAGCTAGAATACCCGAGCGCGCCACCCTTCGCGGCGCCGGGAGCGGTTCATGACGAACGCATCGATGCAACGGAATATGCCGACACACGTCGCGTCCGTCAACGCAGCTCGCCCGTTGGCAGCCTTTGTGATTGCCGCAGCAATGCTGCTGTCATCGGCCGAGATCGCCGGCGCGCAAACCGACTTGGAACGGCAGGCGCAATGCGAGCTGGCGGCCATCCGCGACACGAGATCGCCGCTTGCCGTCCAATACATCCGTTCGGCCTGCAACTGGCTCGTGGTCAACGGCGAGTCCCTGCTGAACGCATCCAGCAAGGGCTACTATGTCTGCCTCGTGCGCCAGCTCTCGGGTGCCCAGTCCAACGAGGCGGCTGCGGCGATCATGTCGGCATGTCGCGCGTCCAATCCGCTTTGAAGCCGCCGCCTAAGCCCCGCTGAGCGCATGCTCGAGATCGGCGATCAAATCGGACGGATTTTCGATGCCGATCGACAGCCGAATGGTGCAATCGAGCACGCCGATCTTGCGGCGGATATCGGCGGGCACGCCGGAATGGGTCATCGTCGCCGGCAGGCTCGCCAATGATTCCGTGCCGCCAAGGCTAACCGCGAGCTTGAAGATCTGCAGGCCGTTGAGAAACTTCTCTGCCGCCGCCTGGCCGCCGACGATGTCGAACGAGAACGTCGATCCCGCGCCCAGGCATTGCCGCGCGAACACGCGCCCTGCCGACGAGGTCTCCGCATGATGGCCGAGATAGTGGACCTTCGCCACCTTGGCATGGTCGCGCAGGAAATCCGCAACGAGGCGCGCATTGCTGTTGGCCTTCTCCATGCGCAGGCTCAAGGTTTCCAGGGAACGGTTGATCATCCAGCAGGAATGCGGATCGAGCTGGGTGCCGATGGCGCCGCGCAGCGCCTTGATGCCCTTCATCACCGCCTTTGTGCCGAGTGCCGCCCCCGCGATCAAATCGGAATGGCCGCCGACATATTTGGTCAGCGAATACAGCGAGATGTCAGCGCCATGCTCGATCGGCCGTTGAAATACCGGGCCGAGCAGCGTGTTGTCGCAGGCGATGATCGGCGTGTGGCCTTGGGCCTTGCCGATGCTGTCGGCGACGCGGCGCATCAGTGCGACGTCGACCAGCCCATTGGTCGGGTTGGCCGGCGTCTCGACCAGGATCATCGAAACCCGCCCCCGACGCATCGCCTCTTCCGCGGCCTGGTTGACCACCGCCTCATCGATGCCGTCGGCAAAGCCGACCGCGCCGATCGAGAAGCGCGACAGTGTGTTCGTCAGCAGGGTTTCGGTGCCGCCATAAAGCGGCTGCGAGTGCAGAATGACGTCGCCAGGGCGAACGAACGCCAAAATCGTCGTCGAGATCGCCGCCATGCCTGACGAGAACAGCGCGCAGCTCTCGGTGCGCTCATAGACCGCGAGCCTATCCTCGACGATCTCGCTGTTGGGATGGTTGAAGCGCGAATAGACCAGGCCCGCCCCCATGCCCTCTGGCGGCTCGCGGCGGCCCGCAACGTAATCGAAGAAGTCCTGCCCGTCTTCTGCCGTTTTGAAAACGAAGGTCGAGGTCAGGAACACCGGCGGCTTGATGGCGCCTTCCGACAGCTGCGGATCATAGCCATAGGTCAGCATCAGCGTTTCCGGATGCAGCATATGGTTGCCGATATGGGTTTTCGACGGGAACGGTTTTGCCATGGCCTGTCTCGCTGTTGCCTGAGATCGCCGCCGCGCGCCGGAACACGGGACGGCGTCGGGCATCAACGCCGCAGCGGCGCGAGCAAACATAATCCTTCTGGTGGTGATCCGTCAGGGCATACGGACAGAATTTGCGGCACACACAGCTGTCATTCCCCGCGAAAGCGGGGAATCCAGTATTCTAGAGACAGTAAACGTTGCCTGCGCCGCTGCGACGTACTGGATCGCCCGCCTTCGCGGGCGATGACACCTAGCTTGTGGAAGGACTCGCAACTGCTACTTCAGCTTCAGCCGGTAGGTCTCGTGGCAGTCGTTGCAGCGATCGTTCATCGCGGCGTAGGCCGCCTTCAGGCTTGCCACGTCCTTGATCTTGCCCTTGACGTCGGCGATCGCCTTTTGCACCGGCGGGATCTTGGAGTCGAAATCGGCCTTGTTCTGCCAGACCTTCGGCGAGGAACCATAGTTGGCGTTGACCACGTCCTGCTTGGGATTGACCTCGAAGGTCTTTGCGATTTTGGCGACGTCGGCCTCGAGGCTGGCGATCGCCGCGTCGGCTGCTTTCTGATCGTAGGGGATTTCGCCTTTCGTCATCTTGAGGATCACGCCGTACATGCTCTTCGCCTGCGAGCGCATCAGATTGTCCTGCTGGACGGCGACCTCCTGCTGCGCCATCACGGCGCCTGCACCCAGAAGCAGGGTGCCCGCGACAATCAACATTCGTTTCATAGGCTTATTACTCCGGCTCGCAAGTCGGTTTGGGGGAAACCATAGGGGTTAGAACCCGGCCGCGGGCCGTTCATTCCCGCGGAGCCGGGCGGCAGCCTTACAGGCTGTGCCGGCGGTGGTGCTCGTTGATCGCGATCCACACCCGCTCCGGCGTTGCCGGCATGTCGATGTGGTCGATCTTGTACTCGCGCCAGAGCCCGTCGACGATGGCGTTGACGACGGCCGGGCAGGAGCCGATCGCGCCGGCCTCGCCCGCGCCCTTCACGCCCATTGGATTGGTCGTGCAGGGAATGTTGTTGGTCTCGAACACGAAGGCGGGACCATCGGCCGCACGCGGCAGCGCATAGTCCATGTAGGTGGCGGTGATCAGCTGGCCGTCGGTCGCACCATAGACCACCTGTTCCATCAGCGCCTGGCCGATGCCCTGCATGGCGCCGCCATGGACCTGGCCCGCCAGGAGCAGCGGATTGAGCGTCTTGCCGAAATCGTCGACGATGACGTAGTTGACGATTCTGATGATGCCGGTGGCCGGATCGATCTCGACCTCCGCCAGATGCGTGCCGTTGGGATAGGTGCCGTCGGCGCTGGCGAAGGTCGCGCTGCCATTGAGCTTCGACGGATCGGCGCCCGCGCGCTTCGCGACGTCGGCGAACGAGATCGAGCGGTCGGTGCCGGCGATCCTGATGATGCCGTCGGTGATCTCGAGGTCACCGGCGCTTGCTTCCAGCGCCTGCGCCGCGATCTCCTTGAGCTTCTGGCCGAGATCGCGTGTGGCGCGCTCGACGCTGACGCCGCCTGACGGGATCGAGGCCGAGCCGCCGGTGCCGAGGCCCGTCGCAATCTCCGCGGTGTCGCCCTGGCGGACGTGCACGCGCTCCGGCGCAACGCCGAACTGCTCGGCGACGATCTGCGCGTAGGCGGTCTGGTGGCCCTGCCCGCTCGACTGCGTGCCGATGAGGACGGTGACGTCGCCGTTGGGGTCGAGGCGGACATTGGCCGTCTCTTCACCCATCACACCGCAGACCTCGACATAGCTTGCAAGGCCAATACCGCGGATCAGGCCATGCTTCTTGGCCGCCTTGGCGCGCTTCGAAAACTCCTTCCACTCGCCGATCTCCATCGCGCGCTTCAGATGCGCGGCGAAGTCGCCGGAATCGTAGACCTTGCCGGTCGCGGTCTTGTAGGGCAGCGCCTTCGGCGGGATGAAATTCTTGCGGCGGATTGCGTCCGGCGTCATCTCGAGCTTGCGCGCGCAGGCATCGACAAGGCGCTCGATGACATAGGCGGCCTCGGGTCGGCCCGCGCCACGATAGGCATCGACAGGCACGCTGTGGGTGAAGATGGTGCGCACCCGGCAATGGAAGGCCTGGATGTCATAGAGGCCCGGCAGCATGCCGGCGCCGCCATGCGGGATGTAGGGCCCGAAGGTCGAGAGGTACGCGCCCATGTCGCCGATCAGGTCGCAGTCCATCGCCAGGAACTTGCCGTCCTCGGCCAGCGCCATCTTGGCCGTGGTGACGTTGTCGCGGCCCTGCGCGTCGCCCATGAAATGCTCGGAGCGATCGGCCGACCATTTGACGGCCTTCTTCAGCTTGCGCGCTGCGACGGCCATCAAGGCGTATTCGCGATACGGGAAGAGCTTGGTCCCAAAGCCGCCGCCGACGTCGGGGCAGATCACCCGCATCTTGTCGGTGGGGATGTTGAGCACGTTCTGGCAGAGGATGTCGCGCAGGCGGTGGCTGCCCTGGCTGCCGACGGTCAGCGTCAGATGATCGTTCTTGGCGTCGTATTCGCAGACCGCCGCGCGCGTCTCCATGAAGCTCGCGACCACGCGCGGATTGACGATCGAGATTTCGGCGACCGCGTGCGCCTTGGCGAATGCGGCTTCAGTCGCCGCCTTGTCGCCGATCGAGACGTCGAACAGCACATTGCCCGGCTTGTCCGGCCAGACCTGCGGTGCGCCTTTCTTGATGGCGTTGACGACGCCGGTCACCGCCGGCAGCGGGCTCCATTTAACCTCGATCGCCTCGATCGCGTCGCGCGCCTGGTCGATGGTCTCGGCAACCACGAAGGCGACCGCATCGCCGACATGCCGCACCTCGTCCTTGGCCAGGATCGGGTAAGGCGGGCCGGTGAACGGATCGGTCTCCAAATTGAACAGGCAGGGCAGATTGCCGAGATCCCCGACCTCGGCGGCGGTCAGAATCAGTGCAACGCCAGGAAGGGTGCGGGCGCGGCCGGCATCGATGGTGAACTTTGCATGCGCATGCGGCGAGCGCAGCACCAGACAGCGCAGCACGGCCTGCGGCGCGTAATCGTCGGTATAGCGGCCCTTGCCGCGGATCAGCGCGTCGTCCTCCTTGCGAAGCACGCTTTGGCCGACGCCGAACTTGATGGGGGCTGCCATTGTCTTGTCCCGTCCTATGGTTGTTTTGCCGGCATATTGCCGTGGAAAAAGAGGCAGTGCAAACGGCTTTAGGCCGGTGAGACCCGCGAAAAATCGTCCCGTGGCCCGCTCCTCAGAGCGGGATCGGACGGAACGGCCGCAGCGCGGTCATTTCCATGTGAAGATCGATGATCCGGAGCCTGACATAGCGTTTGCCGCCGCTCGAATGACACAAACCAAGATGTCACGCCCTCTGCGCGCCCCTCACCTCTTTGCGCATCGGATGCCTCATCGTCACCCCGAACCCAGGCTGCGGCGGCCCGATCATGGTCCAGCCACTCGACAGGTAGAAGCGGAGCGCGGCGGCCGTGGTGTCGAGTCCGAGCCATTCGAGGCCACGACGTGATGCCCAGAGTTCGATATCGCTCAGCAGCGACTTGCTCGCTCCCTTGAATCTTGCCTCGGGCGCCACATAGTTCAACAATATAAATCCATCGGACCGAACGGCCGCAACCCCGGCTATCTGCTCATCGTCGACGGCCACATGAACAGCGTGAGTGGCGATCCATCGCCGCATGTTGTCCGCCGTCTTGTTGCTGAGCCATATCGAAAGAGTAGCCGCGTCACCCCTGTGATCGGACACGCACAACTCCTGGATTGACCGCCGCACGACGTCGACTGCCCGATCTGCATCCGCGATTTGAGCCAGCCTAACCTGCATTTTCAGGCGCCCCGTCAAAAGCAATATCAACGTCTTCTTCACGGAGCCTGACGCATCAGGCCTCTTCGCTCATCAGAAGCGGCCATGCGCGTTGGTCAAGCGCACGTCCGCTTCTGACGCGTGATCGATTACATCCCACGGCGGCTCCACAGATACATCGTGCTATCCCTGAGCGTATCGACGGCTCGCTGAGGCGTGAGATAGTCGACCTCGCCGCGCGTCAGGCCGATATCCATCAGCTCCCTGTCGCTCAGGTCCTGCAAGGTAAGCTGCGGGTTCTCGCGCCGAGCCAGAAACGCCAGCCAGGCTTGCTTGAGCAGTCCGAGGAGGCTGGGCGTCGATGCCGCCGTTGGTCTGGCAGCTTCCTCGTCCAGCGCCTTGGCGGACGCTTTGAGGCGCTCCGCCAACGCATGGTCGATCGCGCCCTTCGCCTGCACGATCGAGAGACTAAGGCCGCGCCTTGCGGCCTCACCCCCAATTCCGGGTGAGATATCCGTTAGTTGTGGTGGCATCGTACGCTCCTGCTGTTGTGCCGGCAGGGAGCGTGACCAAACAAAAGGCCCCGTCCGATGCCGGCGGGGCCTGGTGGAAAAGATGTCGTCGTCTAAATGCTAGCGCACGACTCCTTCCACGGCCCAGCCGAAGCGGGTCATGTGGTTGAAGTTGACTTTGCGCGAGCATTTAATCATGCGCGGCCAATAGCACGGCAATCGCGCGAAATCAAGAGATGCATGGGAGCCAAGCACTCCTTTCAGGCGAGTGGCGACAGGTGTTCGCGAGCATCCGGAATGGTGTTGCAGGGACAGATCAAGGCAAGCCTCCTTTCCGCGGCCGCATGCCGCGGAAAGGAGATCGCCGACCGACAAGACAGCCGCTCTCCTGCGAAGGAGCTCAGCAGAGGTCATGAAGGATTCCGGCCATGGACAAGATCAGCGCGATCAACGTCCAGACCAGAGGGCTATTCAGAAACGGCGACACCTGAGCCTCCGAACTCGGCGGGAAAATCCTTCAGTTTCGGTAGGCCATCCCTGATCGGCAACACCGTCTCGGAATAATTGACGTGCACGCCCGGCGCGAACTTCAGCGTTGGTAATGTGGCTGCGTACACGTCGACCAGCCCAAGCGGCGGATGGTCGCACATCAGATGCCCCCCGCAGCCCTTGCAGTATTGCCGATGGCTTAGCTCCGATTGTGCGTAGGTGGCGACGAATTCGGCGCCCTTGGTCACCCGCACGTTCTGCGGCTTCCACAATGTGAATGCGCTCACCGGGGCGGCCGACCAGGAGCGGCACGACGAGCAATGGCAATATCCCATTGCCTCCGGTGCTCCCTCCGCTTCGATTTCAACCTCGCCGCAAAAGCACTTGCCGTTGTAACTTGTCATGATGTTGATCTCCTTGATCTGGTCTGCTGAACGTCTGAAGCTTCGGCCTTATTTCGCGAACCTTGCCTGGATTTCGGCAAGCCCGGCGTCATAGACCCCGAGCAATGCTTCGCTCGCGGCCTTCTCTTGCCCTCGCTCGGGAGTATAGGAGCCGTTCCAGGTGACGGTGGATGATCCATTGGCTTTCGCAGTCACCTTGATCGTTGCGGTGTAGTTCGAGACGGGAAGAGGGCTCGTCAGAAACTTGTAGGAGTAGCTGCGCTCGGCTTCATTTCGAGCGACTTGCGTCTCGACGAAAGCCGCCTTTCCGTCCTTCGTGACGAGAATGCGCGTCGATGGCGCCTTGCCATCCTCGATGCACTGCCCCACCGGAGGCAGCCAATCCCTGATCGCGCAGAACGGCCCGATCAGCGACCAAACGTCCTGGGCAGTTGCCTTCACGTCGACGCTACGGGTGATCGTGGCTGTAACGGCGGATGCCGTGCCCGAGTGGAGCAACACCGTGCCGAACATCGCAGCGCTCGCCAGGGAGAGCCTGAGCCTGCAGAAAATCTTTATCATCGCAATTACCTTGTCATTGTGAGTTGACGCCATAAGGCTCCTGGCCGACGCATCGCGACGGCCCTTTAAGCCCGGTGGAGCGGTCCAAGTCCGCATTGCTGAGGGTTAGCAAGGGCCTTCTGCGCGCCACTAGTTCACGAACTGAATCGATGCCGGTACAGATTTTGAACTGGAAGCCCGAGCGAATTCCGCAGTACGTTCGCAAATGGTCCACAAGGAGAGAGAACATGGCTGCTGGCAGCTACAAGCAGTTCTGTCCCGTCGCAATGGCCGCCGAGGTTTTGTGTACACGCTGGACTGTGGTGCTACTGCGAGAGCTGATCGCCGGCTCGACGCGGTTCAACGATCTGCGCCGTGGTGTCCCCCGAATGTCGCCCGCACTGCTATCCCAGCGGCTCAAGGATCTCGAGTCTGCGGGGATTGTGGCGCGGGAAGCATTGGTTTCGGAGCCTGGCGTCCATGAATATCGGCTGACGCCGGCGGGACGTGAACTCACTCCAATCGTCGAAGGATTTGGAATCTGGGGCCAACGCCGGATCAAGGCCGACCTGTCGCTCCAACACCTCGACGTTCAACTGCTGATGTGGGATATGCGGCGAAATCTGAATCCAACGCCGATGCCCAGGCGGCGAAACATCATTCAGTTTGTCTATCCCGAGCTTTCAGCGACCCAACGACATTGGTGGCTGATCGTCGATCCCGAGGAAGGCGTCGATCTGTGCTCGGTCGATCCCGGATTTGACGTCGACCTCTATATTTCCGTCGATCTGCGCAGCATGACCGCAATCTGGATGGGGCTCGACACGGTCCGGGCGGCCGTGGGCAATCGTCGGATGATTCTGACCGGCGACCGGCAAATCGCATCCTCGATGCAAACCTGGCTCGGTCTCAGCCCGTTCGCCAAGGAGAGAAAACTGGCGAGTTGAAGGCCGGCCATTCGCTCGCGCCTAGCCGCGCACCAGCGAGACGAGCCATCTGCGGCCGAACAGCACGAGGACCGCGAGCGCGTAAACGATGGTGCCCCCGACGGCCAACAGCACCAGAGTCACTTCATCGTGGAAGCGCATCGCACCTAGCGAAGGTCCGCTGACACGTGCGATCAGCCAGAACGCAGCCGCGAGGATAATCCCGGTCAGCAGGAATTTGCCGAGTGACATCAGCCACGCCCGGTCGAGCACGAGAAAGCCGCGCCGCACGGCGAAGAACAGCACCAACATGAGATTGGTCCAGACGCCGACGGCCGTCGCGAGCGCAAGGCCGATCTGGGCCAGCGATCCCATCAAGGCCACCTTCAGTGCGACGTTGACGGCAATGCCGGTCAGCGACGCGCGGACCGGCGTTGCGGTATCCTTGCGCGCGTAGAAGGTCGCGACCGCGCTGCGGATCAGCACGAACGGAATGAGGCCGATGGCATAGGCCGCAAGCGTGCCGCCGGCGGCAACCGCATCGGCCTTGGAGAACGCACCGCGGGCGAACAGCGCGCGCATGATCTCGTCGGGCACGGTGAGAAAGGCCGCGACGAACGGGATCGAGAACAGCAGCGTGAAATCGAAAGCGCGGCGCTGCGCCTTCATCGCGCCGTCATGGTCGTCGGCCGTGATCCGTTTCGACATCTCCGGCAGCAGCACCGTGCCGATGGCAATGCCGATGACGCCGATCGGCAATTGATTGAGACGGTCCGCATAGTACAGCGCCGACAGCGCGCCTGCAGGCAGGAAGGTGGCGATGATGGTGTCGGCGAACAGCGCAACCTGCGTACCCATCGAGCCCAGCGTCGCGGGACCCAGCGCCTTGAAGAAGCTGCGGACGTCTTCATCGAGCTTGAGCGGCGCAAAGCGAGGCAAGCCGCCATGAAGCGCGAGATCGCCGGCCAGCAGGAAATACTGCAGGAAGCCCGAGATCAGGACGCCCCAGGCCGCGGCATGGCCCGCGGTCGGAAACCAGACGGCAACCGCCAGCGTCATCATCATCGCGACGTTGAGGAAGATCGACGCAGCCGCCGCGCTGGCAAAGCGCTGCATCACGTTGAGCATGCCGCCATAGAGCGTCACCAGCGTGATCAGCAGCAGATAGGGAAAGGTGATCCGGGTCAGCTCGATCGCGAGCTTGCGCTGCTCGGCATCCTCGGAAAAGCCCGGCGCCAGAATGCTCATGGCCTGAGGCATGAACAGCCAGGCGACGATCAGCAGCACCACCTGCGAGGCGAGCAGCAGCGTGAAGATGCGGTCGGCGAACAGGTGTGCCGCCCCCTCCCCCTTCTCGCCATGGACATGCGCATAGGCCGGCACCCAGGCGGCGTTGAAGGCGCCCTCGGCAAAGATCGCGCGGAAATGATTGGGCAGCCGCAGCGCCACGAAAAAGGCGTCGGCCACAGGGCCGGCGCCGAGGATCGCCGCGAGCATGATGTCGCGGGCGAACCCCGTCAACCGCGAGAGCAGCGTGTAACCACCGACCGTGAAAATGCGCCCGAGCATGCGTCTGTTTTAGAGACCTATCAGCCTGACGATAAGGCTTTGAAGTTTGACGTGATCAAAAAAGACGAGGGCTCGGCCTCCGATGCGGATTGCTGTGCCCTCTCCCCTTGTGGGAGAGGGCAGCGCCGCAGGTAGATACAAACTCAATCGGGTGAGGGGTCTCTCTCAGCTTTCCGCACGGAGAGAGACCCCTCACCCGTCTCGCCACTGACGCGGCGAGCCACCCTCTCCCACAAGGGGAGAGGGGAAGAAATCACCCCGCGAGCGCGCCGCGCACGGCGGCGATGACCCGCTCCTGATCGGCTACGGTCAGATAGGCGTGCATCGGCAGGCTGATGACGTCCTGCGACAGGCTCTCGCAGCCAGGCAGGCCGCCCTCGGCGACCGGATACTGCTTATAGGCGGACTGCTGATGCATCGACTTGCCGTAATAGACCGCGGTCGGCACGCCCTGGGCCTTCAGCGCAGCGGCGAAGCCGTCGCGGTCGGTACCTTCAGGCAGGCGGATCGTGTACTGCGCCCAGACCGAGGTGTTGCCCGGCGCCAGCCGCGGCACCGTGACCACGTTGGAGAGGCCCCGCGCGTAGCGCTCGGCGACCCTGTTGCGGGCGGCGATCTCGTCGTCAAAAATCTTCAGCTTCTCGATCAGGATCGCGGCCTGCATGGTGTCGAGCCGGCCGGTGAGGCCGAGGCGGATATTGTCGTATTTGTCGACGCCCTGCCCGTGCACGCGGATGCTGCGCAGGGTCGCCGCCAGCTCGTCGTCATCGGTCAGAATCGCACCGCCGTCGCCGAAGCAGCCGAGCGGCTTCGCCGGGAAGAAGCTGGTCGTGGTGGCGAGCCCGAAGGTGCCGAGCTTGCGACCCTTGTAGCTGGCGCCAAAACCTTGCGCGGCGTCGTCGATGATGAAGAGGCCTTCGGCCGCGGCGATATCGGCGATGGCATCGTGGTCGGCAGGCTGTCCGAACAGATCGACCGGAATGACCGCGACAGGCTTCAGGCCGGCCTTGCGCGCGGCCGCAATGCCGTGCTTGAGCGACTCCGGGTCCATGTTGAAAGTCGTCTCATCGACGTCGACATAGACAGGCGTCGCGCCGGTCCTTGCCGCGGGCGAGGCGGTCGCAATGAAGGTGAAGGAGGGACACATCACGGCATCGCCGGGCCCGACGTTCCTCGCCATCAGCACCATCAGCAGCGCATCGGTGCCGTTGGAGCAGGTCACCACGTGCTTGGCGCCGCAATAGGCCGCAAGCTGCTTCTCGAGCTCGAAAACTTCAGGGCCATTGACGAACTGGCAATGGTCCATCACGCGCTTGACGGCCGCATCGAGCGAGGCGCCAAGCCGGACGCGCTGCGAGGCGACGTCGATGAAGGGAATGGGTTCGGAACGCAGATGCTGGTTCATGGTCTGGTTTTTGGCGCCTTCTTGCCTGGTCGACATGGAATGGGTGTTAGCCGGCGACGCGGCGCGGGGCCTTGCGGGCGGGCGACGTTGCTGCGGGCCGTGACGGCGTCTCAAGGCACTGCGTCGCGATCTCGAGGCTGGCGACGCCTTCATCACCGGTGACCGCAGGGGTCTCGCCATTGCGCACCGCCTTGAGGAAGGCGATCAGCTCGGCCCGCAGCGGCTCGTCATGGCCGACGGGCAGATGCCGCATCGAGTAGCTGCCATCAGGCTTGAAGCCGAAGCATTCGGTGACCTGGCGCGTCAATAGATCGCCCATCACGTATTTGCCGCGGGTCGCGACCGTGACGCTGCGCGCCTTGAACGGCGTCAGCCAGTTGGTGTTGATGTGGGCAAGCACACCATTGGCGGTGCGGAACTGGAGTAGCGCGATGTCCTCGCGCTCGGCGACTGCGCTCGACAGCTGCGGCTGCACCTCGACGATGTCGGATTCGGTGAACCAGCGGATCAGATCGATGTCGTGCACGGCGAGGTCAATGACGACGCCGACATTGGACATGCGCGGGGGGAACGGGCCGACGCGCGTGATCGCGATAGAGAGAATGTCCTCGCCCGCGATGGCCTGCTTTACCGCGGCAACGGCCGGATTGAAGCGCTCGACATGACCGACCATCAGCGTGACGCCGGCCTTTTGCGCGGCGGCGACGATGTCGCGGCCCTCATCCACCGTGGAGGCGATCGGCTTCTCGACCAGCACGTGGATGTTCTTGGCGATGCAGGCAAGCGCGACCTCGTGATGCAGATGGGTCGGCGCTGCGATGGTGACGGCATCGACGCCCTCCGCGAGGAGCTGGTCGAGCGTCTCGAAGCTGTTGCAACTGGCAAGCTCGGTCGCCCGCGCGCGATGCGCCGGCGAAGGATCGACCACGCCGACCAGGCTGACGCCAGGCAGACCGGCGAGCACCCGCGCATGGTTGCTGCCCATCACGCCGGCGCCGATGACGCCGACGCGAAAGCCGGCCTTTGCCGGTTGTGACCCCATGGAACTCATTTGAGCAAACCCCGATTCAACGCAAATCCCCGGGCCGCTTCTAGCACGGGTGCCACAGACGTGGCGAATGCCGGCCAAACTGCCCGGACACGATTTGATTCAAAAAGTTACACGTTCTCCGGGCCTTAGGCCGCAGAAAGCAGGCTTTTCACGCCCGGATCACGTGATTCGGAGTTCGCTGGTTACGACCTTTGATAGTCGTCTTCAATCCGGATGATGTCGTCTTCCCCGAGATAGGACCCGGTCTGGACCTCGATCAGTTCCAGCATGATTTTACCGGGGTTCTCCATCCGGTGGACGGCGCCCATCGGGATGTAGATGGACTCGTTTTCATGCACCGTCTTCACGGTCTCGTTGACGGTGACGCGGGCTGCACCGCGGACGACGATCCAGTGCTCGGCGCGATGGTGATGCTTCTGCAGCGACAGACGCCCGCCCGGCTTCACGACGATGCGCTTGACCTGGTGGCGCTCGCCATTGTCGACCGACTGGTAGCTGCCCCAGGGACGATGCACCTTGAGATGCTCCTCGGTGACCTTCGGCGCGACGGCTTTCAGCTTGGTGACGAGACGCTTCAGCCCGTTGGCATCCTTCTGCCGCGAGACCAGCACCGCGTCCGCGGTCGCGACGACGACGAGATCGTCGACGCCTTCGAGCGCCACCAGTGCATGGTCGGTCGTGACGTTGCAGTTGTGTGAATCCTCGAACACGGCAGTGCCGTGGGCCGCATTGCCTTGCGCGTCCTTGTCGGACAATTCCCACACCGCGCGCCAGGAGCCGACGTCGGACCAGCCGCACGACACCGGCACGACCGCCGCGCGCGAGGTCTTTTCCATCACGGCGTAGTCGATCGAGATCGCCTTCGCCGCGCCAAAAGCCTGCGGCTCCAGCGTCACGAAGCCGAGATCGCGGCCGGCGTTAGTGACCGCGTTGGAGACCGCCTCCACGCTCGCCGCGTCGACCCTGCGATATTCGTCGAGCAACAGCGCCGCCGGGAACATGAAGTTGCCGCTGTTCCAGAGATAGCCCGAACTGACGTAATCCGCGGCCTTCACCGCATCCGGCTTCTCGACAAAGCGCGCGACCGCGTGCACCTCGCCAGAGATCACCTCGCCCGGGCTGATATAGCCGTATTCGGTCGCCGGTCGCTCCGGCTTGACGCCGAAGGTGACGATGCGTCCCGTGCTCGCAGCCACGAGGCCCTCGCGGCAGGCCGCGACGAAGGCGGCATTGTCCTGCACCACGTGATCGGCGGCGAGCGCCAGCACGATCGCTTCACTGGTGCGGTTTTGCGCGAATGCAGCGCCGGCGGCAATCGCCGGACCGGAATCGCGGCGCATCGGCTCGAGGATCACGTCGGCCTCGATGCCGATCTCGGCGAGCTGCTCCAGCGCCATGAAGCGGTAGGCCGCATTGGTGATAACGATCGGGCGGTCGAACAGCGACGCATCTGAAACACGCAGCAGCGTGTCCTGGAAGGTCGAGCGCGTGCCGAACAGCGGCAGGAACTGCTTCGGGCGCACCTCGCGCGAAGCCGGCCACAGCCGCGTGCCGGCACCACCGCACATGATCAGGGGGATAATGCGTTTGTCCATCGTCGTTTCAAACCTTGTAGTGGTCGCGATACCAGGTGACAAAATTGTGGACTCCGCGCTCGATCGGCGTTGACGGTGCAAAGCCGGTGTCGCGCATCAAATCCTCGACATCCGCGAACGTTTCCACCACATCTCCCGCCTGCATCGGCAGCAATTCTTTGATCGCCGTCCGACCCAGCTCCCGCTCCAGAAGTCCGACGACATGCATCAGCTCTTCGGGGCGGTGATTTCCGACATTGTAGACTCGAGACGGCGCATTTGCGGCAGCCGGATTGTCCACAGGCACAAGATCGATCAGTTTGGACACGACACGGGTCACGTCGTCGATATAGGTAAAGTCGCGGCGCATCCTGCCATGGTTGAAGAGCCGGATCGGCTTGCCAGCCATGATGGCGTTTACGAACAGAAACATGGCCATATCAGGCCGTCCCCATGGGCCGTAGATGGTGAAAAAGCGCAAGGCGGTGACCGGCAGCCGGTACAGATGGCTGTAGGACTGCGCCATCACCTCGTTCGCCTTCTTGGTCGCAGCGTAGAAGCTCACGGGTTGATCGGTCCGGTCCTGCACGGAAAACGGCAGTTTCGTGTTCGCACCGTAAACGGAGGATGACGAGGCGTAGACAAGATGACGACACCCGTTGTTCCGACAGCCCTCCAGCACGTTGAGAAAGCCCTGGAGATTCGAATCGACGTAACTGTGGGGCTGGTCGATCGAGTAGCGGACGCCGGCCTGGGCCGCCAGATGCACGACTTTGGCAAATCGATGTCTCGCAAACAGCGCCGCCATCGCCTCGCGATCGGCAAGATCGGCCTGAACGAAGGAGAAATCGGGTTCGCTCCGCAACAGCGCCAGCCGCGCCTGCTTCAGCGCCGGATCATAATAGGTGTTGAGATTATCCAATCCGACGACAGGCCTGCCCTCGGCCAGGAGCTGCCGGGCGACGTGAAAGCCGATGAAGCCGGCGGCTCCCGTGACCAAAATCGCCTGATCCGTCATCCTGTTCCCAAAGCAAACCCGAGGACGTGCTTCGCCACAATATCAGTCTCTTTAGACGTCGCCCCGAGGGGGCCGCAATAGCCAGCAACTTTAACGGTAAAGAGCCCCCACAGGAGCTCAAGGGCGATTGCAGGAGAGCTCAACAGAGCTATTGCAAGATCGGCGCCAAAACCATACCAAAGCGGCCGAATTCGGCGCCTGGCGTCGGGTGACCTCAACCTTCGCCAAACCCCTGTTCATGCGTGCGAGATGCGCCGAATCCTGCTGTCGACGGCCAAAATCCTGATCTCCGCGGCGCTGCTCTATCTGGCGTTGCGCAAGGTCGACCTGACCGAGCTGTTTTCACGCTTCACCGTGTCCAGCCTGCTCTGGATCGGCATGGCGATCGCGGTGACATTCCTGCAGATCTTCGTCGGCGTGCTGCGCTGGCGCGACGTCAGCGCCGCATGCGGCGCGCCGCTCGAGCTCGCCCGCGCCATGCGCTACAACGTGATCGGCTCGTTCTTCAACCAAACCTTGCCGTCCGCAATCGGCGGCGACGCGGTGCGACTGTGGCTGGTCGCGCGCGCCGGCGCCGGATGGCGCGCGGCGACCTATTCGATCTTCGTCGATCGCGCGATCGGCCTGATCGCGCTGGCGATCCTCATCGTCGCGAGCCTGCCCTGGAGCTATCAGCTGATCACCGATCCGCACGGCCGCTCGGCGCTGTTGCTGGTCGACCTCGCCGCGCTCGCCGGCGGCATCGGCTTCCTGATCTTTGGCGCGCTGAGATGGTCGTGGCTGAAGACCTGGTGGGCGACCCATCATCTCCACGCCTGCGCCGTGATCGCCAATCGCGTCATCTTCAACCCGACGCGCGGACCGAGGGTGGCGATCCTGTCGCTGCTCGTTCACGTGCTCACCGCCGTCATCGCCTGGTGCGTGGTGCAGTCGATCGCAGCACCGGTCAGCTTCGCCCAGGTCTTCCTGCTGGTGCCGCCGGTGATGCTGATCACCCTGATGCCGATCTCGATCGCCGGCTGGGGCGTGCGCGAGGCCACCATGGGGCTGGCCTTCGGCTTCGCCGGACTTGCCGCGAATGAAGGCGTCAACGTCTCGCTGCTGTTCGGCGCGGTCGTCTTCATCGTCGGCGCCGTCGGCGGCCTTGTCTGGATCCTCAGCGCGGAGAAAGCCGCGCAGGGCTCGGCGCAGCTCGGGGTTCCGGAGTGACGACGCTCACCATCGTGCCGTCACTGCTCGCCATTGCGATCGCCGCTCTGATCTCGGCGGTGATCACCTGGACCAGCCGCCCCTTGCTCCAGCGCTACGCGCTGGCGCGGCCGAACGCGCGCTCCTCGCACCGCATCCCGACACCGCAGGGTGCAGGCATCGCGGTGATAGCAGCAACGCTGCTCGTCGCTTCCGCCTGGGCGGCGTGGGTGGGCGTTGCGATCTCGCCGGCGCTGGTGATTGCGACCATCGTGATCGCGCTGGTCGGCTTCGCGGACGACATCGTATCCCTGCCGGTGCTGGTGCGGCTCGTGCTGCAGGCCGCCTGCGTCGGCGCCGTGGTATTCACCGCGCCCGAGACCGCTCGCATTGTGCCCGCTTTGCCGCTCACGATAGAGCGCGGCCTGATCCTGCTCGCGGGCGTCTGGTTCGTGAACCTCGTCAACTTCATGGACGGGCTCGACCTGATGACGGTGGCGGAGGTGGTGCCGGTCACAGCAGTGCTAATGCTGCTCGGCCTGCTCGGCGACCTGTCCTGGCCGGCGGTGCTGGTCGCAACCGCCCTATGCGGCGCGATCCTCGGCTTTGCGCCGTTCAACAAGCCGGTCGCAAAAGTGTTTCTGGGCGATGTCGGCAGCCTGCCGATCGGCCTTCTGCTCGGCTGGTGCCTGCTGGAGCTCGCCTGGCACGGGCAACCCGCCGCGGCGCTGCTGCTGCCGGCCTATTATCTCGCGGATTCCACCATCACGCTGTTCCGGCGGATCGCAAGACGCGAGCAGTTCTGGTCGGCGCATCGCTCGCATTTCTACCAGCGCGCCACCGACAACGGTTTTTCGGTTCCGCGTGTCGTCGGTGACGTATTTGTTCTCAACCTCGTGCTGGCGGCACTTGCGCTTCTCACGGTGCGTGCCGGCTCGGTGACGGTCACGCTGATCGCGCTGTTGGCAGGCGCGCTCGCGGTCGCCTTCGTGCTGCGGCGGTTCTCCCGCCCTCAGGCGTCCTGAGCCGCCAGCGCCAGCCGCAGACCCTCGTCCAACGAGACTTGAGGCCGCCAGCCGGTACCGATCGCCTTCGAGATGTCGAGCTCGAGCGAACCGAGCAGACTGTCACAGGTTTCTTGTCGACCGATGATGCTGAGAAACGAGCGGAGCAATCCCGGCGACATGCCAAAGAGCTTGGGATGGGTGCCGGATGCTTTGGCAAGACGCGAGATGAATTCTGGAGTCGATATCTGCTCTTTGTCCGCGACCAGGAAGGTCTCGAAATTGCTGTTGGAATCCGGGTGGGCAAGTCGATAAGCAATGAACGACGAAAGATTCTGTACGGCCACAAAGGCACGTTGATTATGGATATCGGCCAGGGGAAGTGGAAAGCCCAAGCTGACCGCACGTGTCAGCAAGGCAAAATTGCCTTTCGCCCCGGCACCGTAGACCAGTGGCGGCCTGATCGTTGAGATTTTCATGTCGGTCTCGGACGCCAGCGCCTTCAGGCCCGCCTCCGCCTCAGCCTTCGAGATTCCGTAGACGCCATGGGGCGTCAGGGTATCCTCCTCGCTGAATGGCGCACGACCCGCGTTGCTGCGGCCATGGACAAGAACCGTACTGATGAAGATAAACTGGCCAACACCAGCCTCCGCTGCACTGCGCGCCAGTTGCAGCGTGCCAGCGCTGTTGATCATCCTGTAAAGGTCGGCCGCGTGCTCTTCGCGCTTGTGATGAACGCGTGCGGCAAGGTGGACGACGGCATCGACATCGGCAAGCGCCATCTGCCAGACCGTGTCAGGCCCAATCGATGGAATGACAACCTCCCCATCGAGACCTTCCGCCATGCGAACCGCGCGGCGGACCGACCATCCGTCACGCGCCAACATCGGAACGACATGGCGGCCGACGAAGCCGCTCGCTCCCGTCACCAGCACAACCGGCTTCCGCTCGATCATCTTCGCTCCGAAAGGTTGGGTTGGTGCAGCAATTCGTCAATGAGCGCGGCATAGTCGTTCATCGCGCGCGCCCGGTCGAAGCTTGCAGCCACCTTTACCGCACGCGCCGCCATGTCGCCATCGTCGGAACGGGACGCCGCGCAGATCGCCGTGGCGAGCTGATCGGCGCGGCCCGGCGGCACCACCCAGCCGAGCCCGTTCTCCACCACCGTCAACGCCGCCTCCGACTCCGCCTCCGAGACCAGCGCAACCGGCCGGCCGACCGCCAGCAGATTATAGAAACGGCTCGGCACCGACACTCCGGCGACGTCCTTCCGGTACGGGATGATCCAGAGGTCGGCCGCGACCAGGAACGTCTCGAGCTCGGCATCTTCGACCCGCGCCACGAACGAGACATTGGGCAGGTTGGCTTCGGCCTGCAACTGCTTCAGCCGGTCGAAGCCGATGCCCCAGCCGGAGAGCAGGAAGCCAATGTCCGGCTCGTCCTTCAGCAGGCGCGCCGCCTCGAACACGATCTCCGGATCGTGGGTGAAACCGAGATTGCCCGAGAGCCCGACGACGAAGCGGGCCGCAAGCTGCTTGCGGAACGGATTATCCGACGTCACCGTCCGCACCGCCGGCACCAGCGTCGCCCAGTTCGGGATGAAGCGGATCTTGTTGCGCATCATGCCGGAATAGCCGAGCAGCGGCGCTTCCGCATCGCGCCCGATGGTCACGACGGCATTGAGAGCGCGAAACATCAGGCCGTTGGCAGCGCGCATCATACCCGCGACGAGCGAGCGCGGTCGCAGAAGACCGGCCATCACCAGCACGTCGGGAAAGAGATCGTGCAAGATCAGCGCCGAGCGCGCGCCCTTGAGCCATGCCGCGGCCACAACTGCGTAAGGCAGCATGAACGGCGCAGTGACCGTGAGCACGACGTCACCTCGCTGCAAGCGCCGCAGCAGCGCGACGAAGATGCGCAGCACGAACAGCAGCTCGGAGATGCCGCGCCGGACCAGCGCCGCCTTTCCCGCCATCCGGTTCTTGACGGCGACGACGCGCGGCTTGTCCGGGCCGATCTGCGAGGCCGGCAGCGCACCTGACGAGCCCGACAGCACCACGACGTCGTGCTCGGAGGCGAGACGGCAAGCGATCTCGGCCATGATCGCTGCAGTCGTGCTCGTATCCGGCGGATAATGCTGGCTCGCGACAACGATCTGGCCTTGCGACTTCATGTTCAGGCCGCGGTTGACCCGAACTCGGGGACCGCATCTTTGAGGATGGCGCTGATGGTCGCCCGATCGTCGCGCGCGATGGCTTGATCGAGCGCCGTGATCCATTTGCGCAGGGTCTGCATCGGCGGCTCGTTCGGCTGCGCCGCCATGATGCCGGCGACACCGATCTCGCGGGTCGGCTCTTCCGACGCAAAGAGGATTTCATGCAGCCGCTCGCCCGGCCGCGTCCCCGTGAACACGATCTCGATGTCGTAGCCGGGTTGCAGGCCTGAGAGGCGGATCATGCGTTCGGCGAGATCGACGATCTTCACCGGCTGGCCCATGTTGAGCACGTAGACCGAGACATCGGGACGCTGCGTGCCGAGCGCATGCGTCGCCGCCGTGATGACGAGGTCGCAGGCCTCGCGGATGGTCATGAAATAGCGGACCATGTCGGGATGCGTCACCGTCACAGGTCCGCCGGCTTCGATCTGGGCCTTGAACTTCGGCACCACCGAGCCGTTCGAGGCCAGCACATTGCCGAACCGGACGGAGATCAGCCGCATCGGCGGCTTGGCGCCGGCAGTCCCTGCCGCAAGATCATGATCGAGCGCCTGGCAGTACATCTCGGCGAAACGCTTGGTGAGACCCAGCATCGACACCGGCTCGATCGCCTTGTCGGTCGAGATCATGACCATGGCTTCGGCGCCGGCGGCGAGCGCCGCATCGGCAACGTTGATCGACCCGAAGATATTGGTCTTGACGCCCTCGCTCCAGTCGCGTTCGAGGATCGGCACATGCTTGAGGGCTGCCGCGTGGAACACGATATCTGGCTTGAACTCGGCCATCAGGCGCATCACGCGCTCGCGGTCGCGAATGTCGGCGATCCGTCCCTCGATCGCAGCGCCGACCCCGTGAGCGGCGAGCGCTTCGGTGATCGCATAGAGCGCCGGTTCGGAATTCTCCAGGATCAAGAGGCGCGCGGCGCCGAAGGCGACGACGCGCTCGCAGATCTCCGAGCCGATCGAACCGCCTCCTCCGGTGACGATCATCGCCTTGCCCCTGATCAGGGCTTCGAGGCGCGCATAGTCGATCTTTTCGCTCGGCCGCAGCAGCAGGTCCTCGACCGCAACGGCGGTCAACCGCGGCGTGTCGCCGCTCTCGAGCGAGGGCATGCGGTTGACGATCACGCCTAGCCTGCGCGCCCGCATCAGGATGGATTCCGGATGCGCCTCCGGCTCAAACGCAGACGGCGTCATCACCACGCGGGCGATCGCTTTGCTGCGCTTGGCGAAGTCGGCGACGACGTCCTCGATGTCGTCGATGCCGCCCAGCACCGGCACGCTGCGTATGAACTGCCCGCGATCGGCGCTCGACGGCGACAGCACCCCGACCGGCCAGATCCGCTTGATGGCGCCGCTCTCGATGCCGCGCAGGAGTACCTCGGCATCCGCGGCACGGCCGATCAGCAGCGTCGGGGCCGCGTCTTCGGTACGGGCATGGCGCCGCACCCGCGTATAGCGGAAGTAGCGGTAGGTCATGCGCAAGGCGCTGAGAGCGAAAATCTCGAGGAACCAGTAGAGGACGATCGTCGCTTTGCCGAGGAAAAAGGCGCCGCGGACATTGGGCGCGACGAAGATGTAGTCGAGCGCCAACAGCGCCACCGTCAGTACGGTCGCGACGCGGACGATGTTCATCGCGTCGGGCAGCGAGATGAAGCGCCATTTCGTCGTGGTCAGGTTGAGGACGAAGAACACGACCACGCTGAAGGCGAGGAAGTACGGCAGGATCTGGAACAGCAGCGGCAGGCGGTCGTAGAAGTTCTCGCCACCCTCGAAGCGCAGGTAGAAGGCCGCAAACAGCGCCGCCGTGGTCGCCAGCAGGTCGTGGAGCGCGATCAGGAAATTGCGCAAAGTGAGATGCGAAAAACGCGTCATCCGTCGGCCGATGAATATCCCAATAGCTGCAACCTGACCGCGCTGATACCCCATCCCGGCAGGACTTGCTAGCAACAAGGCTTGCTAGCAACAAGACTTGCCAGTCAGAGGATGTCGGCAACGGGGTCGCTCAGGAACCGCCTGCCCCCGCCTTCGCCGCCTCCCGTCGTGCCCGCATCACCATGCCGCCGGCGACACCGACGCCGATGACGTACATCCAGCCCTCGTGGAAGTCGAACAGATGGGAGTTGAACAGCGAGGTGAAGACGTTCTGCACGACAACCAGGAGGCCGATCCAATGGGCCAGTCCGTCGCCGCGAAACAGGAGCAGATGGAGGGTCCAGATCGCGTAGAGAACGGCAATGCCGATGACGCCCCATTGCACCGCGACGTTCAGCGTCTGGTTGTGGGGATTGCCGATCACTTCGGCCGAGGCTTGGTCGCCACTCCCCGTTTTCGCCTGCTCGAACAGGCCTCGCGTCGAGCCGGTGCCGTGCCCCATGATCGGTGCCTCCGCGAAGAAGCCGAGGGATTTCCGCCAGAATTCGAGCCGGAGGCCGAGCGAGGTCGGCTCGCCCTTTTCCATGTAGCGCGTGTAGTCGCTGACGAACCTATCGGCGGTCTTTCGCAATTGCGGAGAGGCTTGCCAGGCGATCGCAGCGCCGGCGATCAGGGCGACGGAGATAACCACGATGCTGCGCCATCTCAAATGAAGCAGCGCGAACACGCCGAACATGATCGGAACGGTGACGAGCGCGGTGCGCGACACCACCACGAAGACCATGTTGACGAAGAAGCTCAGCGCCAGCGCCGTCAGCAATCCGGCAAGCCAGTAGCGCTTCTCGCGCAGCAGCAGCCCGACCGGATAAGCCAGCGCGACCGCGCAAAGCGTGAACTCCTGGCTCTGGTCGATGTAGTTCTTGACGAAGATGCCGCGCTCGAGATGGTCCGGCTTAAGCGTCAGATTGGGATAGAAAGCGACCAGCCACGACATCACCGAGAGCAGCGCGCAGGAGACCAGGAAGGCGATGAAGATCCAGTTTCCACGCGACGAGCGCTCGAAATGGTAGAGCAAAACGGGCAGCACCAGCAGCTTGACGGTGGGACTGAGCGCATAGAGGCGCGCGCCCCAGGCCGCGTCCGACCACAGCGTTCCCACCAGCGCAAGCACGAACAGCGCAATCGGCGCCGCGCAGATCGGTCGCGTCAGCGATTGCAGGAATGCCCTGATGTCGAGGAACGGCACCATGCAGACCAGGAACGCGGCGTTGAAGATTGCCGCAAGCGAGGTCGACCACGGCAGCGAGGCAACCGTGAGGATCGCGAACAGGTCGACGGTCTCGCTCCAGGCGGCCGGACTGCGGAAACGCCGCCAAAGCATCTGGGCGGTCGTCTCCCCTGCAAGTGCCGTCACTCGGTGCCTCCGCGCGCACGATGGACCAGCGCGGTCGTGCTGAATCCCTTGAGGATGTCGACCAGCACGACCGTTCCCCCGGCGGCCTCGACGACCTCGTGACCGACCACCTGCTCGCGGGTGTAATCGCCGCCCTTGACCAGCACGCTCGGCGTAATCCGCCTGATCAGGTCGATTGGCGTGTCGTCCTCGAAGATGACGACGAGATCGACCGCTTCGAGCGCGGCCAGCACCTCCGCGCGCGCCCGCTCGTCCTGGACCGGGCGATCGGCGCCCTTCAGCCGCCGTACCGAGGCGTCGCTGTTGAGCCCGACAATGAGGCGGTCGCAGGCTGCGCGCGCCGCGGTCAGCACCTTGACGTGGCCGGGATGCAGGATGTCGAAGCAGCCATTGGTGAAGCCGACGCGCAGCCCCTCTCGCTTCCATTCGGCAAGCTGGGCCTCGAGGTGACCTGACGCGCTGACGACCTTCTCCTCGGCCGCGAGTGTGGCATGTGGCAGGATCTTTCGGCGCAGCTCATCGACGCTGACGCTGGCGGTGCCCTGCTTGCCGACCGCCACCGCTGCCGCGGCACTGGCGACGCGCAGCGCCGTATCCCAATCCGCGCCGGCCGCGATCGACACCGCGAGCGCGGCGGCGACGGTGTCGCCCGCGCCGGAGACGTCGCGCACCTTCACCGGGAAGGCGGGAACGTGGACGGCCTCGCCATGGCGCGGCACCAGCGTCATGCCCTGCTCGCCTTGCGTGACCAGGATCGCCTCGCAATCGGCGAGCCGCATCACGTCCTCGCCGGCATCGACGATGCTCTGCGGTGTGTCGGCGCGGCTGCGGGTGGCTTCCGAGAATTCCTTTCGGTTGGGCGTGAGCAGCGTGGCGCCGCGATAGATCGCCCAGTTCAGGCTCTTCGGATCGACGATCACCGGCTTGCCGGCCGCGCGTGCCGCATCGATGGTGTGGCGGATCACGCGCGCGGTCAGCACGCCCTTGGCGTAGTCGGACAGCAGCACGATATCGGCGCGCGCGATCTGCGGCAGGATCGCCTCGATTAGCCTGGTCTCGACCTCATCGGAGGCAGCCAGCGCCTGCTCCCAGTCCGCGCGCAGCATATGCGTGGAAAAATGCTCGGAGACGAAGCGGACTTTTCGCGTGGTCGGCCGCGACGGGTCGCACACCAGCACGCTTTCGATCCCGGCATAGTCTGCCAATGCCAGGGCGAGCTGCCTGCCGGCATCGTCCTCGCCGACGAGGCCGACGAAGACGCAGCGCGCACCGAGCGAAGCGATATTGCGCGCGACGTTGCCGGCGCCGCCGATATGGATCTCGCTGCGCTGGGCCGCGATGACGGGGGTCGGCGCCTCAGGCGAGATCCGCGACACCTCGCCATAGACGAACTCGTCCAGCATGATGTCGCCGATGCACAGCACCGTGCGGCCGGAAATGGCTTGCGCGAGGGCATCGAAATCGAGAATCGGCGTCGGCATGGTCAAATGGCCTTAACGGAAGCGGTCGGGCCGGTCGAGATAGTCCCCGACATAGGCCTTCACCGCGTCCTCGAGCGTCGTGAAGCCGCCGTTATAGCCGGCGCGGTGGAGACGATCGACCTTGCTCTCGGTGAAATACTGGTAAGCACCGCGGATCTGCTCGGGCATGTCGACATAGTCGATGTTAGGCCTTGTGCCGAGCGCGGCATAGGCAGCCAGCATCAGGTCCTTGAAGCTGCGCGCCTTGCCGGTGCCGACATTGAAGAGGCCGGAGACAGCAGGCGTCGCCAGCAGCCACAGGATGACGCGCACGACGTCGTCGACATAGATGAAATCGCGGCGCTGGTCACCGTCGGCGATGCCGTCGCGATGCGACTTGAACAACTGCACCACGCGGCCCGCCTTGACGTCGTCGAAGCGGCGCGCCAGCACGCTCATCATCGAGCCCTTGTGGTATTCGTTGGGGCCGAACACGTTGAAGAATTTCAGACCGGCCCATTGCGGCGGTAGTTTCTCAGCCCGCGCGACGCGCTCGGCGACCGCGAGATCGAACAGCTGCTTGCTCCAGCCATAGAGATTCATCGGCCGCAGCTTCTTCAACGCCGCCAGCGAGGCATCGTCGTCAAAACCTTCCGCACCGTCGCCATAGGTCGCGGCCGACGACGCGTAGATCAGCGGCACCGCACCCGCCGTGCACCAGTCCAAGAGGCGCATCGAGAAGCGGAAATTGGTCTCGATCACGAGATCGCCGTCGGTCGCGGTGGTCTCGGAAATCGCCCCGAGATGGATCACGGCATCCAGCTTGCGGCCCTTCAGCCAGTCGGGGAGCTCGGCCGGAGGCACGATATCCACAAGCTGTCGCTTGGCGAGATTGCGCCACTTGCCGTCGCTGCCGAGGAGGTCGCAGACCACGACGTCGCCGCGGCCGGAATCGTTGAGCGCAGCGACGACATTCGATCCGATAAAACCGGCCCCGCCGGTCACCAGCAACATTCCAACCACCCTGCCCGATCTTGTGCGGCCCGATACCTGCCGTAGCGCATCATCTGCCAAAGTGTAAGCATTTTGGGCGGACGCATTTGGACTCGCCCTCTCCCGGCTTTACCTGCGGGCCCGGAGCGGCTACCGAACCGCCACATCGAGAGCATTGCGGTCCAATTAACGAATGAATATTGATTCGCATCTTGGCGGGAATGAGGAGCGGAGCGACACACGCCCGATTCTGATCATCCCCTATATGTGGATCGGTGATTTCGTCCGGAATCACACCGTGGTCAGGGTCCTGAAGGAGCGATGGCCGAACCGGCCGGTGGATCTCCTCGCCACGCCCCTTTGCGCTCCCCTGGTCGACTACATGCCCGGCGTGCGCGCCGGCATCGTCTGGGACCTGCCCCGCAGCCGCCTGGCGCTGCGCCGCCAGTTCGGCCTGGCCAAGCTGCTGCGCGAGCGGAACTACGGCACGGCCCTGGTGCTGCCCCGCACCTGGAAGGCCGCCATTGCGCCGACGCTTGCCGGCATCCCCGAACGGGTCGGCTGGGTCGGCGAATTCAGGTTCGGACTGATCAATCGATGGCGCTGGGGCGAGAGCAAGCTCCCCCGCTTCATCGACGAGAATGCCGCTTTGGCGCAGCCGGACGGCGCGCCGCTGCCCCCGGAATGGCCGGTGCCGCAATTGCGGGTTCCGCCTAAGGAGATCGCCCGCTGGCGCCAGGCCAACAGCCTCAGCACCGGCGCGGCCGTGGCGCTCGCCCCTGGTTCGGTCGGGGTATCAAAGCGCTGGACCTCCTATCCGGAGGCCGCCCGCCTGCTGGTCGCGCGCGGCCTCGAAGTCTGGGTGGTCGGCGGTCCCGCGGAAAAGGGCCTCGCGCAGGAGATCGTCGCAGCCGGCGGCCCGGGGACCGCTGGTGGCCCCGGCGTGCGCGACCTCACCGGCAACGATTTGCGCAACGGCGTCCTCGCCATGGCGGCGGCCGGCGTCGCCATCTCCAACGATTCAGGCCTGATGCATATCGCGGCCGCACTGGGCACGCCCACCATGGGCATTTTCGGCCCGACCAGCCCCTATCTCTGGGCGCCATTGAACGGCCTTGCCGCGACGGTCGTGCAGACCAAGAGCGTGCTGTCGTGCCAGCCCTGCCAGAGCACGGTCTGCAAGATGAACGATCATCGCTGCATGCGAGACATCGCGGCAAGCGACGTGGTGGGGATTGCGCAGCAGGTGCTGAGCGAGGCTGGCAAGCAGGCTGAGAGCTGAGCGATCGACGGCTTTTGCCGGACGTCGCGCCGAACCTAACTTATGTTGGATACACCCTCGGGAAGAATTGGCATCCTCTCGCTTCAGGGGAAAAAGCCAATGGACGAAGACTTCATCAGAGGGCGCGCTCAAGACATCCGCGAGCTCGCGGCGAAAGCGGACCCGTTCACCCGGAAGCGTCTGCTCGATCTTGCCGACACCTACGAGCGCAGGCTTCATCCGGTGCCGCATGCCGCGCCAGGACTCGCGGGCCGGCATTCGCAGCCGCAGATGAAGCGGTAGGCATGCTCAAGGAGAAAGAGCGCGAGAGCCAGCGCGTTTCGTTCGAGCGGCCGCTGTCGGCGCAGATGATGTCGATCGACGGCACCTGGCGCCGCCCCTGCCTGGTCAAGGACGTATCGGAAAGCGACGCCACCCTTCGCATCGAGACGTCGATTGAGGGCCTGGCGCTGACCGAGTTCTTCCTTCTCCTTTCCTCGACCGGCCTTGCCTATCGGCGATGCCAGCTCGACCGCATCAACGGCGACGAGCTCGAGGTCAGCTTCTTGCGGCAGAAGGCCCGGAAGAGGTCTAGCCGCGAGATGCCGGCTTGATCAAAGCGTGACGATTGGGTTTGCCGAAATTCGCGTGCGCGGCGCGCCGGCGAAATGTCGGCGGTGATCTTGGGATGATGTCAATCTACACCTGTTTTGCCCGACAGGTCAAACAAATTTTGTAAAATTCGAATTTCGGCCGTGCGCGTCCGGCAAGCCATCTGCGCCGGCTACTGTGCATGGGGTTGTTTTCGCTTTTTGGAAAAGCGGCTCAGAGCAGCGGACGATAGATCTCGCCGATCCGGACCGCCTCGGCATCGAGGCTGAACTTCTCGAGCACCCGAGCGCGCCCCCGCTCGCCCATCGCCGTCGCTGCAGCGACGTCGCGCATCAGCGGTTCCAGCGCCGCCGCCAGCGCCTCCGCATCGCCGGTCGGGATCAGCACGCCGCTTACGCCATCCTCGACCACCAGCGTCGCGGCGCCTGCACGCGCGGCAACAAGCGCACTGCCGGTCGCCATCGCTTCGATCAGCGTCAGGCCAAAACCTTCGTTGCGCGAGGTGAAGGCGTAGATCGTCAGCCGCTGATACCAGCGCTGCACCTCTTCGATCGGAAGCTCGCCGGTGATGACGATGCGCGATTGCAGGCCAGCCGCCTCGATGCGCTTCTTCAGGTCGTTCGCAAACGGCGTCTGTTCGGCCGTGACCTGGCCGACGATGACAGCCGTGAAGTCAGGATAGCGCGGCAGCGTCAGGCACATCGCATCGACGAACACATCAGTGCCCTTCTGCGCCCTGACGCGGCCGAAGCAGCCGATGGCGTAACGGCCGGGCAAGCCGCTTTCCGCGAACGCTGCGGCGCGATTGACCGGAGGCGCGTAGACATCGGTGTCGACGCCGTGCGGGATTACCGTCGATTGCACTTTCAGGAACGAGGCGGAGATGTCCGAGGTCGCGATGATCGCGTCCATCTGGCGGAGCAGCCAGCGCGTGATCCAGGTGTGATGACGCTGCCCCGCCGAGGTGAAGACCAGCTTGAACGGCCAGCCCAGCGCGCGCAGCAAGACGCCCACGATCATCTCGTTGTTGCGCCGCGCGTGCCAGATCATGGGCCTGTTGCGGCGCCATAGTTTCAGGACATCGCCGACGCCAAGCCGCGCAATCCCCTCCGGCGCATCGGAGCCGAACCAGCCGGCGCGATAGAGCTTTGCCAGCCGCGGCGCCACCATCCGGTTGGTCGCGGTGACCCCGGAATAGCGCCTGTGCAGATTTGGCACGATCACTTGCAGATCGTCCGGGGAATTCGCCACGTCATGCTCCGTTTGGTGCGTCCCCTATACGCAACATTAAGCATAGTGACCAGTTCAGCCGGGCCGAAACCCCCTCTTCACCGCGCAAACGTTAACTTGGCGCGTTGATCGATGACGGGTGAGACCATGACTGTGCTAGTCACCGGCGGCGCCGGCTATATCGGAAGTCACACGGTCCTAGCGCTGGCGGAAGCCGGCGAGGACGTCGTCGTGATCGACGATCTCTCCACGGGTTTCTCCACCTATCTACCCGAAGGCGTGCCGCTGTTCATCGGCGATGCCGGCGACGAGAACCTGGTCGAAGGCGTCATCGCCCAGCACGACATCGAGAGCATCATCCATTTCGCGGGCTCGGTGGTCGTGCCGGAGTCGATGCGCGATCCGCTCGGCTATTACCGCAACAACTTCATGACCGCGCGCAATTTGCTCAACGTCGCGGTGAAGCGCGGCATCAGCCGCTTCATCTTCTCCTCGACCGCCGCCGTCTACGGCAATCCCGACCTGGTGCCGGTGCCCGAGCACGCGCCGACGCGGCCGCTGTCGCCTTACGGCTCGTCGAAGCTGATGACCGAGATCATGCTGCACGACGTCGCCGCCGCCTACGGCATGCAGTACGTGACCCTGCGCTACTTCAACGTCGCCGGCGCCGATCCGCAGGCGCGCATCGGCCTTGCCACCGTCGGCGCCACGCATCTGCTCAAGATCGCGGTCGAGGCCGCGACCGGTCAGCGCGCCAAGATCGACGTGTTCGGCACCGACTATCCGACCCCCGACGGCAGCTGCATTCGCGACTTCATCCACGTCACCGACCTGTCGCAAGCGCACCGCTCGGCGCTGGCCTATTTGCGCAACGGCGGCGCCTCGACGACGCTGAATTGCGGCTATGGCCGCGGCTATTCGGTACTGGAGACCATCGACGCCGTGCGCCGGGTGTCGGGCCGCAGCTTCGCCGTCCAATACGCCCCGCGCCGGCCCGGCGACATCATGACCATGGTCGCCGACACCAGCCGCATCCGCGGCCTGCTCGACTGGAAGCCGCAATACGAGGACCTCGAGACCATCGCGGCCCACGCGCTGGCCTGGGAGGACAAGCTGTTCCGGGAGCGCCATGGCGAGCTCCGCCAAGCCGTCTCGGCCTAAAATCGCATCCTGTGCAAGCCCTTAATTGGGCTTGAAAAGCGGAGCTTTAGCGGGCACAGAGGCCATTCGATCCCTGACGCGCGGGCAGGCTTTTCCCTGCGCCGTCAATGGACTACGGATGGCCCAGTTTCCAAAGAAAATCACCGACGATCCCTATGCGGCGATGGTCCTCATCCGCCGCCTGGTCATGGAACAGGGGGTCGTCTACTGGCGGCGCTACCTCATTGCCTTCACGTTCATGGCGGCTGCCGCGGGCGCGACCGCAGGCGCGACCTACGTGCTTGGCCAGGTCATCAACCAGGCCTATGTCGACAAGAACATCCCGGGCATCGCGATGTTCTCGGGCATCACGGTGATTCTGCTGTTCATCAAGGGCGTGGCGACTTACGGCCACATGGTGATCCTGACCAAGATCAGCAACGCCATCCTTGCCAACAACCAGCGCCAGCTGTTTGCAAAGCTTATGCGCGAGAGCATCGGTTTCTTCTCCGAGCGGCATTCGTCCGAATTCCTGGCGCGGCTCACAGCCGGCGCCAAATCCATCACTGACGTGCTCAACATGCTGGTCAACGCCATCGGCCGCGACCTCCTGATGCTGGTGGCCATGATCGGCGTGATGGTGTGGCAGGATCCGCTGATGTCGTTCATCGGCCTCGTCGCAGTGCCGCCGGCGATGCTGGTGCTGCGCAAGCTGGTCAAGCGCATCAAGGGCCTCGCCTACAACCAGTTCACCGGCACCGCCGACATCATGGAGACGATGCAGGAATCGCTGCAGGGCATCCGCACCGTGAAGGCCTTCACGCTCGAAGCGACGATGCAGGAGCGTATCGACGAGAACATCGCGATCGTCGAGCGCAACGCCAACAAGATGGCCCGCGTCGCCAATCGCTCCAATCCGCTGATGGAGATGCTCGGCGGCTTCGCGGTCGCCGGCTGCCTGCTCTACGGCGGCTACAGCGTGGTCGCGCTCAACGCCACGCCGGGCGCGTTCTTCTCGTTCATGACGGCGTTCCTGATGGCGACCGAGCCCGCCAAGCGGCTGGCCCGGCTCAACATCGATTTGAACAGCCAGCTCGTCGGCGCACGCATGCTGCTCGAAGTCGTCGACAGCCCCGCCAGCGAGCACTCCGACGACGACAAGCCGGCGCTGAAGCTCTCCGACGCCCGCATCGAGCTGCGCGACGTCAGCTTCTCTTATCGCAATGGCGAGACGGTGCTCAACCGCATGAGCTTCGTTGCCGAGCCCGGCAAGGTCACGGCGCTGGTCGGTCCGTCCGGCGGCGGCAAATCGACCGTGCTGGCGCTGCTCTTGCGCTTCTACGAGGTGACGCAAGGCGACATCGTCATCGACGGCCAGTCGATCGGCGCGGTCTCGCGCAAATCGCTGCGGGCCCAAACCGCCTATGTCGGCCAGGACGTCTATCTGTTCCGCGACACCATTCGCAACAACATCGCCTTCGGCAAGCCGGGCGCAAGCGAGGACGAGATCATCGAGGCCGCAAAGGCCGCCTGCGCGCATGATTTCATCACGAGCTTCCCGCTCGGCTATGACACGCCGGTCGGCGAGCACGGCACGCAGCTCTCCGGCGGCCAGCGCCAGCGCATTGCGGTGGCGCGTGCGCTGATCAAGAACGCGTCGATCATTCTCCTCGACGAAGCAACCGCCGCGCTCGATTCCGAATCCGAGCGGCAGGTGCAGGAGGCGATCGAACATCTCTGCCAGAACCGCACCACCATCGTGATCGCGCATCGCCTGCACACCATCATGCGCGCCGATGCGATCCTGGTGGTCGAGGGCGGCGAGATTGTCGAGCAGGGCCGGCATGACGATTTGCTGCGCCGCTCGGGCCGCTATGCTTCGTTCTTCCGCCTTCAAAACCACGATCCAGGCTTGGCGCTGGCGCCGATCAGCGCAACCGCATAGAGTTCCTTCCACCTCAAGAGCAGCGAGACCCGCCTCATGAACGCCGCCTCCTACGTGATTCCACTTCCGCCCCAGGCTTCGCTCCCTGTCGTCGGCGAGAGCGGCCGCTATCCGGTGCGCCGCATCTGGTGCGTCGGCCGTAACTATCTCGAGCACATCCGCGAGATGGGCAATGACGAACGCGCGCCGCCGTTCTTCTTCGCCAAGCACGCCGACATGCTGGCGCCCGATGGCGCCACCATTCCCTATCCGCCGCTGACCAAGGATCTGCATCACGAGGTCGAGCTCGTCGTCGCGATGAAGAGCGGCGGGCTGAACATCCCTGCCGACAAGGCGCTCGATCACGTCTACGGCTATGCCGTCGGCATCGACCTGACCCGCCGCGACCTCCAGATCGCCTCGCGCAAGAAGGAGCGTCCGTGGGAGATCGGCAAGTCGTTCGATGGTTCGGCGCCCTGCTCCGAGGTGCAGCCGGCCTCGAAGATCGGCCATCCCTCCAAAGGCAAGATCTGGCTCACTGTCAACGGCAAGGAAGCGCAGAAGGGCGACCTTACCGAGCTGATCTGGAATGTGCCTGAAATCATCTGGCAGCTCTCGCGGCAGGTGAAGCTCGCCGCCGGCGACATCATCATGACGGGCACGCCGGCCGGCGTGTCGCAGCTTCAGCCTGGCGACAAGCTCGAATGCGGCGTCGACGGCGTCGGCACGCTGAAGGTCTCGATCGGCCAGCCGGAATAGGCCTCCAACATCCCGAAATTAAAAGGGCCCCGGACATTGTCCGGGGCCCTTTTTAGTTCGATCTTTCTACCAGGCTTTCACCGGCCGATTCGCGTGGCTCGCCTGCGGCACACCGCGATTGAGCGACATGTGAGAGTGAACACACAGCCAGCCATCGCCATTCCGCGAAAAGATCATGGTCGCGCGGCCAGGGCGCGGAAACGCGCTGCCATCGGGATGATAGCCTGAGCTCGTCCATGGTGCGATCACGGTCGCCATCGTGCCGTCGGCCGACGCGAGGATCGAGGTCTGGTCGAGCACGAAGCGGAAGTCGGTCGTCTTCGGCCAGACGCTATTCCATTGCGTAGTGACCCACTGATCAAGCCCCGGGATGACGTCATTGTGTGTGCCGAAGGCGAGTACGTCTGGGTGAAAGAGCGGCCGAGCCGAGGCGTAGTCGACCTCGCGGACATAGCCCGCAAAGTTCTCCAGCCACTGCCGAAAGAATTGAACGATCTCGGTGTTCGCAAGTGGCAGCGGGGCCATTGCCTGCTCCATATTTGGCAACTCGCTCAGGCAATCTTGTTGCCACGGGACGAACCGTCCAGCAAGATATGCTGCCTCGATAGCACCGGCGGAAATCGATCAGCAAACCGGCCGACCTTACGGAGTGAGACTCATGAGACGCCTTCTGCTTGCGGCCACGCTTGTCATCATGTGCAATGCTGCCGATGCGCAGTCGGACCAGCCTTATGCCGGTCTTGAGCAACGTCCCGTCAAGGCGCTGTCGCGACAACAGATCGACGATCTGCTGAGCGGACGCGGAATGGGCTTGGCGCTGGCCGCTGAACTCAATGGATACCCCGGCCCGAGCCATGTTCTCGAACTCGGTGATCGCCTTGAGTTGACTTCGGATCAACGTATTCGAGTTCAGAAACTCTACGACGCCATGAAGCAAGAGACGGTCCCGCTAGGCAACAAGCTCGTCGAGCAAGAGAGGGAACTGGATCAGCTTTTCTCGGCTCGTGCGGTGACACCGGAATCGCTCAAAGCCACCATCGCTGCCATTTCCGAAACCCAGGCGCAGCTGCGTGAAAGCCACCTCAAATATCATCTGACGACCGCAGCTTTGCTCAATCAGAGTCAAATGCAGCGATATGCCGAACTGCGAGGTTATCAGCACCCCATCGGTTCCGAAGGACACAGGCATCATCACTAGAAAATGCTGACGGCATTCTTCGCTGCAATTTCGCTTCTCTATGCGACAGTAGGTCAAGCGGGCGGAACAGCATTTCTTGCGCTCATGGCCTTTGCCTCGTTTCCCCCAAACGAGATGAGGCCAACTGCCCTGTTGCTCAATATCGTTGCGGCTACCTATTCCACGTGGCTATTCAATCGCGGCAGCCATATCGACTGGGCCAAGCTGAAGCCACTTCTGATCGCCTCACTGCCAACCACTCTGGCGGGCGCATCCATCGTTCTGGCCGATGATATCTACCACACCATCACGGGAATCGTGCTCCTGCTCGCCGCTATCGTCCTGGTGATCGGACGGAGAAACGAAGATTTGCCGGATCGAGCCACGCCACTCGGGGCCGCAATATTGACGGGCGCCGGCGTCGGCTTCATCTCGGGGCTAACCGGCGTTGGCGGTGGCGTGTTCCTAGCTCCCATTTTGGTTGGAATGCGCTGGGCATCACCCAAACAGACCGCGGCGCTCTCCGCGCCTTTCATCCTCGGAAACTCCGCCATCGGATTGGTCGGGGCGATCCACGTTGGACAGGTACCGTCGTCCCAAACTTGGCTGTATGCACTGGGCGCGCTCGCCGGCGCGATAGCCGGAACCACGATAGGGTTGCGATGGCTCTCGCAAACGGCAACACGCTACGTTCTTGCCACTGTCCTTGGCTCCGCTGGCGTTCAGCTCGTAGCGTTCGCTGCCAGATGAGTGCGGAGAATGGTGGGCAGATTGCGCTTTCGCCTTCGCTCTTCGAGCTACGGCGCACAAGTCGCTAATCCGCCCTACCTACATCACTTCAACGCCGAAAACACGATGAGGCCCAGGATCAGCGCCGTCAGCGAATATTTCAGCGTGTAGTAGACGTTGCGGTTCCATTCCTTGACCTTGCGGCTGCCGAGATGGATCTCGTAGAGCTTGCCGAACACCTTGTTGAGCGCGCCGACATGCTCGCCATCGACGTTCTGGGTCGCCGACGCCTTGACGATGTGATGACTGACCCAGCGGTTGATCGCGGTCATGAAACCGTACTTCATCGGGCGCTCAACGTCGCAGAACAGGATGATGCGGTTGACGTCAGTCTGGTTCTCCGCGCTGTGGATGAATGTTTCGTCGAACATGAAGGCTTCACCGTCGCGCCAGACGCATTCGACGCCGTCGACCAGGATACGGCACTTGTTCGAGTTCGGCGTGACGAGACCGAGGTGGTAGCGGAGCGAGCCGGCGAAGGGATCACGATGAGCGCCGAGCTTGCCGCCTGGCGGCAGCATGGCGAACATCGCACCGTGCACGCTCGGGATCGACTTGAGCAGCTCCACCGTCTTCGGGCACAGTGCGTTCGCCGAAGGCAGGAAGTCGTCGTACCACTTCAGGTAAAATCGCTTCCAGCCACTCTTGAAGAATGAGTAGAAGCCCCAGTCATTGTTCTTGGCAGCGGCGCGGATGAAGCCCTCGTCGAACAGGCGCACGGCCTCGTCGCGGATGGTCTCCCAGTTTTCGCTGAGTGGCTTCAGCTCCGGAAACTGCTCAACCGAGATCACCGGTTTGTTTGGCACCGCCGAACCCGCATACATCAGCACATTGTAGGGCGCGAGGTAGGTCGAGTGATCGCCGAGCTGGCGCGCAAAGCGCAGCCGCTGCTTGCCGCGGAAGTGAACGTAAATCGTCGATGCCACAAGCACATACAAAATGACAAGTTGCGGCGCAAAAAGCTGTTTCAGCATTTCCCCAAATCCCGAGTGACCCAGCCGGGGACGTGATCTAACGCGACCCGGCCCAACCGGCAAGTTATTCACCAGCGGGTTGTGTTCACGCTGGGGGGAGCGCGGGACTAGAGATTTGGGCCGAAACGGACCGAAACTAGCCGAATCAAGCCCGCGACAGCGCCTGCAAGCCCTTGAAAGTCAGGCGCTTGGGATCGGTGACGCCGGCGAGGTAGAGCCGGCGGATGAATGCGATGACGGCGTCGCGGTCGCAATCGGTCAGCGCGACGACAGCGTCGACCGCGATCTTCTGGGCTTCCATTGGGCTCACCTCGGCCTTGCGAGTAACCCCGGCCGAGACAGGCTAGGACTCATCCGTTAAATCGGCGTTAACCGTTTGGGAACCATCGCCGATTCAGCCGGGCGGCCGTATACGCGAAACAACGCATTGGCTGCCGCGCCGTGGCCGCGATGTCTAGCGCGCACCGAGACTCTTCTTGAGCAGCGCGAACTGCTTCCTGAGCCGCGGGACTGCGAAGTCGGTGAAAGCCCGCACCTTCGACACTGTGAGCCGTCCCTGCGGACAGATCAGGTGAACCGGCATCTCGGGATCCTCGTCACCGGCAAGCACGATCTCGAGCTCGCCGCGCGCCACCTGCTCGGCAACCTGATACGAATACATCCGCGCCACGCCGCGCCCGGCGACGGCGGAAGCCACCGCCGCATAGGTGCTGCTGACGGTGAGTCGCGGTGTGAACTGGACCGTGCGAGGCGCCGACGAATTTTTCGGCGGCTTGAACGTCCATGAATTGGGAAGATGGGCCATCGCCACGACCTGATGCTTGGCGAGATCGCCGGGCTCTTCGATCCGCGGGTGTTGATTGAGATAGCGGGGAGCTGCCACGACGACACGGCGGACCTCGCCGATCCGCGTCGCAACCATCGCCGAGTCCGCGAGCGGACCGATGCGAAGCGCGACATCCACGCCTTCATCGATCAGACTGACCGCGCGATCGAACAGCAGGAGCTTTGCCGACACCGTCGGATAGGCGTCCAGAAACGCATCGAGGATCGGACGCAGCACCATCTCGCCTGACACCACCGGCGCGGTGATCGTGAGCAGGCCGCGCGGCGCGGTGCGCGGGCCAGCTGCAATGTCGTCGGCTTCTTCCAGCTCGATCAGCACGCGGCGGCAGACCGCGACGTAGCGCTCGCCCTCCTCGCTCAGCTTGATTGATCGCGTGGTCCGATGCAGCAGCTCGGCGCCCACCCGCTCTTCGAGAAAGGCGATGGCGCGGCTGACCGCCGCAGGCGAACGGCCAAGCTTGCGGCCGGCGGCGGCAAGGCTGCCCTCGTCCACCGCGAGGACGAATACCTTCATCGCATCCAGACGATCCATGCTTTCCCGCGGCCCTTCTGAAATTCCACCCGCAAGCTAGGCGTTTGCCCCAACCGCGACAACTCCCCGCCAGCTGCCGGCCGGGCATTCGTGCGCGCCGCGAAAGAGTGTCTGCCGGACAGCGCGCATTCGCAGCCGGCCTACCGCAGCATAGATCACCCCCAGGCCAGCCAGCGCTGGCACGGATCAACAACAGGAGCCCGTCATGGGTATCGAGCAGAAGGTTGCCATCATCACCGGTGCGTCGCAGGGCATCGGCGCCGCCCTCGTCCAGGGCTTTCGCGATCGCAATTATCGTGTGGTCGCCACAGCAAGGTCGATCAAGCCGTCGGGCGACGACGAAGTTCTCGCCATTCCCGGCGACATCGCCGACCGGACAACCGCCGAGCGCGTGGTTGCGCAGGCCGTCGCCCGCTTCGGCCGCGTCGATACGCTGGTCAACAATGCCGGCATCTTTGTCGCAAAGCCGTTCACGCAGTATACCGCCGAGGATTACGCGTCTGTGATGGGCACCAACGTCGCGGGCTTCTTCAACATCACCCAGCTCGCGATCGCCGAGATGGAGAAGCAGGGGTCTGGCCACGTCGTCCAGATCAGCACCACGCTGGTCGACCATGCCAATTCGAACGTGCCCTCAGTGCTAGCCTCGCTGAGCAAGGGCGGCCTCAACGCCGCGACCAGGTCGCTCGCGATCGAATACGCCAGGCGCGGCATCCGCGTGAACGCGGTGGCGCCAGGAATCATCAAATCGCCGATGCATCCGGTGTCGACGCACGCGCAGTACGGCGCAATGCACCCGGTCGGCCACATGGGCGAGATGTCCGACATCGTCGATGCCGTGCTCTATCTGGAGGGTGCGTCCTTCGTCACCGGCGAGATTCTGCATGTCGATGGCGGCCAGAGCGCCGGCCACTAAGGACATCTGCGCGCCCGTGCGCGCAGGAGGATGACATGACCGAACTCCATGCAAATACCAAGCACGAGGCCCGGCTGCAGCAGCGGCCGGGCACGACGTCAGAGGCAACTTGGCGATATGCCGTCGCCGGCCTCGCCGCATCGCTGGTCGGGCTTGGCCTCGCCCGCTTTTCCTACACGCCGTTGATCCCGGCGCTGATTGCAGCAAAGTGGTTCAGTGCCTCCGACGTCGTCTATCTCGGTGCCGCGAACCTTGCCGGTTATCTCGCCGGCGCGTTCGCGGCGCGAGCTGTCGCCGCCCGTATCGGGGCGATCCGAGCGTTACGGGCAATGATGCTGCTCGCCACCCTCTCCTTCTTTGCCAGCTCTGCTCCGGTGTCTTTCATCTGGTTCTTCGCCTGGCGCTTCCTCTCGGGTCTCACCGGCGGCATCATCATGGTGCTGGCTGCTTCTGTAATCCTGCCACACACCCCGGCCAGCCGGCGCGGCATCGTCGGCGGCGTGATCTTTGCGGGCGTTGGGCTCGGCGTGGCTGCATCGGGCACCTTGGTGCCGCTGTTGCTGCAACAGGGCTTGCCGCAGAGCTGGTATGGCCTTGGCGTCCTCGCCGCCGTCCTCACACTCCTGAGTTGGTGGAACTGGCCCGCGGAAGCCAGGGGCGATACTGCGTCCTCGCACCACACGAAACGGCGTCACACCTCGCCGGCCGCCCGGGCGCTCCTGATCCAGTACGGGCTCAACGCGGTCGCGCTGGTGCCGCACATGGTCTTCATCGTCGATTTCGTGGCGCGTGGTCTGGGCCAGGGCATTGCGGCCGGATCACGCTATTGGGTACTGTACGGCCTCGGCGCGATCGTAGGCCCGCTCGTCACCGGACATCTCGGCGACCGCTCCGGATTCGGCCCGGCCTTGCGCGCAGCCTTTCTGATCGAAGCAGCCGCCGTGCTGCTGCCCACCGTCAGCACAGCACCGGTGTCGTTGATCGTATCGAGCGTAGTGGTCGGCGGCTTCACGCCGGGCATCGTGCCCTTGGTGCTCGGCCGCATCCATGAGCTCGTTCCGCACTCCAGCGAGCAGCAGCGTGCGACATGGAGCCACGCCACCACCAGCTTTGCGCTGTTCCAGGCGGCTGCGGCCTACGGCTTGTGCTGGATCTTTGCGCAGACCGGCGGCGACTATCTCGTCCTGTTCGCTCTCGGCGGCGGCGGCGTGATATTGGCGCTCGCGATCGACCTTGGCCTCGCGCTCACGACGCGCAAGGCGTGACCGCAGGCGGCGGCGTGGTCAGGAGTACCGCATCACGCCGTCGTCGATCTTGCCGAAGCGCAAGGAAACGATGTCGAGCGCATAGTTCTGGTACAGGGCGGACAAACTACGGCAGTTCTTTGAGTAGCTTTTCAAAATAGGCAATCGTCCTCGCAATCCCTTCGCCAAGCTGCGTCTTCGGCTCCCAGGCCAGTTCCAGCTTCGCTTTCGTAATGTCTGGACGTCGTTGACGCGGATCATCGGCCGGTAAAGGAAGGTGCACAATCTTGGAGGATGATCCAGTCATATTGATTATGGTACTTGCGAGCTCAAGCATCGAAACGTCTGCCGGATTTCCGATATTGATTGGTCCGGTAACTCGATCATCGGTGTTCATCAAACTGACGAGCCCATGGATCAAGTCATCGACGTAGCAAAACGCGCGAGTCTGAGATCCATCCCCGTAGATGGTAATGTCTTCACCTCGCAGCGCCTGAACAATGAAATTCGACACGACGCGCCCGTCATTGGGATGCATGCGAGGACCATAAGTGTTGAAGATTCTCGCAACTTTGATCCGCAACTTGTGCTGACGCCGATAGTCGAAAAATAGGGTTTCGGCGCAGCGCTTGCCTTCATCATAGCAAGAGCGCATCCCGATGGGATTTACGTTGCCCCAATATTCCTCGTTTTGCGGATGGACACTAGGATCTCCATAAACTTCAGAAGTGGAGGCCTGAAGAATCTTGGCTTTGGTACGCTTGGCCAAGCCAAGCATATTGATCGCCCCATGTACGCTCGTTTTCGTCGTCTGGACCGGATCGTGCTGGTAGTGCACGGGGGACGCTGGGCACGCGAGATTATAGATCTCATCAATTTCAAGATAGATCGGAAACGTCACATCGTGACGGATGAGCTCAAAGCGGGTCTGACCAATCAGGTGCTCGATGTTGCGGCGCGTTCCGGTGAAGAAGTTGTCAAGGCAGATGACTTCCGCTCCCGTCGCCAGCAGCCTCTCGCACAGATGGGAGCCGAGGAATCCTGAACCGCCTGTGATAAGTATCCGTTTTTGGAGATGCATGGGATGGTCCTCACTCGATCTTGTAGTAACTTTGAGCTTCTGCCGGTTTGATGGAGTATGAGTTAAGTTAATCCCACGATGCGCTTGAACTCTACTCCGCTGAGATAACAGATGGTCGAGTCCCCGCGATAGTGTTGTAAATTTTTTTTGGCCGCTGCCAGAACCTGGTATCCCGGGGCGGAAGCAAGAATACGAGACCAAGGCGACGAATGAACATCGCGGTTAGACGACGAAGAAGCCGTAGCCCGTGACGGCCGGAGTGATGCATTGCGGGACCCCGCATTCGCCACCATTAACCTGTGTGCATATAGAGGCGATCTGTTCCGGATCGACAATGGCCGCGACATGTCGAGAGGTGCGCCTTGGCGCATATCAGCCGCCACTCAATGCGGTGCGTATGTTCGCACTCACTTCGACAGCATCGTTTAACCATTGCCGGCACCATTGCGGCCGGGCTGCAAGTGTCAGCCGGCGATCAGGAGTACCGCATCACGCCGTCGTCGATCTTGCCGAAGCGCAAGGAAACGATGTCGAGCGCATAGTTCTGGTACAGCCGCCACGGCCGCTTCGAGCCCTGCTTTGGCATTTTCGCGACGGAGCGCTGCACATAGCCCGAGGTAAATTCCAGCGACGGCTGTGCGGTGATATCAGGATCGTCATTGTGCGGCACGGCTTGCCGGAAATTGTGCCGCTCCATGTAGTTGATGAGCCGGCAGACATATTCACAAGTGAGGTCGCATTTCAGCGTCCAGGACGCATTGGTGTAGCCGAAGGCCGATGCCATGTTCGGCACGTCGGCATACATCATGCCCTTGTAGGTGAGAGTCTTGGCAAAATCGACGATACGGCCGTCGACGCTGACCTCGAGGCCGCCGACGACCTGGAGCACCAGGCCCGTCGCGGTCACGATGATGTCGGCGGCAAGCTCGCTGCCGTCCTTGAGGCGGATGCCGTCGTGCGTAAACGTGTCGATCTCGTTGGTGACCACGGCCGCGCGCTTTTCGCGGATCGCCTTGAAGAGATCCCCGTCCGGCACGAGGCAGAGCCGCTGGTCCCAGGGATTGTAGCGCGGCGTGAAATGGGTCGCGACGTCGTAGTCCGGCCCGAGCGCGGCTCTCACGCCCGTCAGGATCAGGTTCTTCACCTTCGCCGGCTTGCGTCGGCTGAGCTGGAAGAAGAACATCCCCCACATCACGTTGCGCCAGCGGATCAAATGATAGGCCAGCCGCGCCGGCAAGTTGCGGCGCAGTTTGTTGGCGACGGGATCCTGGGCCGGACGCGACACCACATAGGTGGGCGAGCGCTGCAGCATGGTGACCTGCGCAGCCTTCTTCGCGAGTTCCGGCACCAGCGTCACCGCGGTCGCGCCCGAGCCGATCACGACGACGCGTTTGCCGGCGTAGTCGATATCCCCGGTCCATTTCTGCGGATGCACGATGCGGCCGGCGAAGTCAGCTGCGCCCGCGAACTCCGGCGTGTAGCCCGCCTCATATTTGTAATAGCCCGCGCACATGAACAGGAAATTGCAGGTGAAGCGCACGAGCTCCGTGGCGCCCTCGCCCGCCATGCGCTCGGCCTCGATGGTCCACCGCGCATCACTCGTCGACCACGCCGCGCGCTTGACGCGATGGCGGTAACGGATGTGCTTGTCGATGCCGTTCTCGGCTGCCGTCTCGCGCACATAGTTCAGGATCTGCGGCCCGTCGGCGATCGCCTTCGGATCGGTCCACGGCTTGAAGGAATAGCCGAGTGTGAACATGTCGCTGTCCGAGCGGATGCCGGGATAGCGAAACAGGTCCCACGTGCCGCCGATGCAGTCGCGCCCCTCCAGAATGACGTAGCTCTTGCCCGGGCACTTGGTCTGGAGATGATAGCCCGCGCCGACGCCTGATAGCCCCGCACCCACGATCAGCACGTCGAAATGTTCTTGTTGCATGGTTTCCTCCGCCACCGGCGATTGTCGGCCCGTCGCCGCTGGGCGTCAATCGGCAATCAGCCGTGCGGAAACCACGAAACGGGTTGAATTCCATGCGCCGAAACAACAAAGCCCCGGATCGCTCCGGGGCTTCGCGTTGTTGATCGATAGGTCTGCCGGTCAGTACCGGTAGTGGTCCGACTTGTACGGACCCTCCTGCTTCACCCCGATGTAATCGGCCTGGTCCTTGCGCAGCTCGGTGAGCTTGACGCCGATCTTGGCGAGGTGGAGACGTGCGACCTTCTCGTCGAGCGACTTCGGCAGCACGTAGACTTCCTTCTTGTACTTGCCGTCCTTGTTGTTGGCGAACAGCTCGATCTGCGCCAGCGTCTGGTTGGTGAAGGACGCCGACATCACGAAGGACGGGTGGCCCATCGCGTTGCCGAGGTTCACGAGCCGGCCTTCCGACAGCATGATGATGCGATGCTTGTCGGGGAACTCGATCTCGTCGACCTGCGGCTTGATGTTGGTCCACTTCAGATTGCGCAGACCCGCGATCTGGATCTCGTTGTCGAAGTGGCCGATGTTGCAGACGATGGCGCGATCCTTCATCGCGCGCATGTGCTCGATGGTGATGATATCCTTGTTGCCGGTGGCGGTGACGAAGATGTCGGCGCGGGGCGCGGCGTCTTCCATGGTCACGACCTCGTAGCCTTCCATCGCGGCCTGCAGCGCGCAGATCGGATCGACTTCCGACACCATCACGCGGCAGCCAGCCTGGCGCAGCGAAGCCGCCGAGCCCTTGCCGACGTCGCCGAAGCCCGCGACCATCGCGACCTTGCCCGACATCATCACGTCGGTGCCGCGGCGGATGCCGTCGACCAGCGATTCACGGCAGCCATAGAGGTTGTCGAACTTCGACTTGGTGACGCTGTCGTTGACGTTGATGGCGGGCCACAGCAGCGTGCCGGCCTTCTGCATGTCGTAGAGACGATGCACGCCCGTGGTGGTCTCTTCGGAAACGCCCTTGATGCTCTCGGCGATCGCGGCGAAGTAGCCCTTCGGCTTCTCCTTGAGCTGCTTCTTCAGAAGCGCGAAGAAGACTTCCTCTTCTTCCGAGCCCGGCTTGTCCAGGAACGCGGTGTCGCCTTTCTCGGCGCGCAGGCCGAGATGGACGTACATGGTGGCGTCGCCGCCGTCATCGAGGATCATGTTCGGGTGACCGCCGCCGTGCCAGTCGAACAGCTTTGCGGTGTAATCCCAGTAATCCTTGAGCGTCTCGCCCTTGACGGCGAAGACGGGAATGCCGGCGGCGGCGATCGCTGCGGCGGCGTGGTCCTGCGTCGAATAGATGTTGCAGGAGACCCAGCGGATGTCGGCGCCGAGCGCCGCCAGCGTCTCGATCAGCACGCCGGTCTGGATCGTCATGTGCAGGGAGCCGGCGATGCGCGCGCCCTTCAGCGGCTGCTTCGGGCCGAACTCCTCGCGGGTGGCCATCAGGCCGGGCATCTCGGTCTCGGCCAGCGAGAGTTCCTTGCGGCCGAAATCGGCGAGCGAAATGTCCTTGACGATGTAATCGGTGAAGCCGGGCTTCGCGTTCATTGCGAGTGTCCTGTTGTTGAACGGGCATTCCGGGCCACCTTGAAGAGGCGCCCCGGACTAGCGACGTGAGGATTTAAGGATCCGGGTTCGCGCACGAACCCGGAATGACGCACAAGAATCAGAGCGCGCGCTTCAGCTGCTCGACGAGATCGGTCTTCTCCCAGGAGAAGCCGCCCTCGTTGTCAGGCGTGCGGCCGAAATGGCCGTAGGCCGAGGTACGCGCGTAGATCGGGCGGTTGAGGTCGAGGTGGCTGCGGATGCCGCGCGGGGTCAGGTCCATCGCCTTGGCGGCGGCCTTCTCGAGCTGATCCTCGGACACCTTACCGGTGCCGTGGGTATCGATGTAGATCGACAGCGGACGCGCCACGCCGATGGCGTAGGCAAGCTGCAGCGTGCAGCGATCGGCAAGACCGGCGGCGACGATGTTCTTGGCGACGTAGCGCGCAGCATAAGCGGCCGAACGATCGACCTTGGTCGGATCCTTGCCGGAGAACGCGCCACCGCCATGGGGGGCGGCACCGCCATAGGTGTCGACGATGATCTTGCGGCCGGTCAGGCCGGAGTCGCCGTCAGGACCGCCGATGTAGAACTTGCCGGTCGGGTTGATGTGCCAGATGGTCTTCGGCGTGATCCAGTCCTTCGGCAGCGCCTCGCGCACGTACGGCTCGACGATCTCGCGGACCTGGTTCGAGGTGAGGTCCGGAACCAGATGCTGGTGCGAGACCACGATCTCGCGCACGCCGACCGGCTTGCCGTTCTCGTACTGCACGGTGACCTGGCTCTTGGAGTCGGGGCCGAGCACCTTCTCCTTGCCGGAGTGACGGGCCTCGGAAATGAGGCGAAGGATCTTGTGGGCGTAGAAGATCGGAGCCGGCATCAGGTCCGGGGTCTCGTTGGTGGCGTAACCGAACATGATGCCCTGGTCGCCAGCGCCCTCTTCCTTGACCTCGCCCGGCTGCAGCGCATCGACGCCCTGCGCGATGTCGGCCGACTGGGGGTGCAGCAAGATCTCGATGTCGCAGGTCTTCCAGTGGAAGCCTTCCTGCTCGTAGCCGATGTCCTTGATCGCCGCGCGCACGACGCTTTCGATGTGCTCGTTGGTGACCGACTTCGGACCGCGGGTCTCACCGGCAATCACCACCTTGTTGGTGGTCGCCAGCGTCTCGCAGGCGGCACGGATAGCCCACGGATCGATGCCGGCTTTCGGCCCTTCGCGGTAGAACAGGTCGACGATTTCATCGGAAATCCGGTCACAGACCTTGTCCGGATGGCCTTCGGACACGGACTCACTGGTGAAGAGATAGGACGCGCGCATCAAGAAACCCCTTGTTCCACCGCTACCGGCGGACGTTTGCGATGTTTACAGTTGGATTATGTCAATCACGCCGGCGCGAGATGACGTAGGATTCGTCGAGAAACCAGAGCCCGTTGTACTTCCGCAGCACATCCCTGGCGGCATCCAGAGTGCGGCCGTTTTGAGTCATATCTGTCAACCGGTCGTCCTCAATCTGAGCGACATACACCGCCGCATTCCACGCTGCAAAGGCCGTCGAGGTCCCGATGGTACCCGTCACCTCGTTGGGCAGCGCTTCCATATCATACCTGAAGATCGAACGGTTATCCGCATAAGCATTAAAATTTAGGTCTCGGCCCAACGATCCGAGCTCATACTTAACGGCGCGCAATAGCTCATGACGGCTCACTGAGAAAGGGTTTTCTCCGGGCCAGATGGCCTGGATCATTTCCATGCCGGGATCGTGACCGTGGGAGTGGATTCCGATCAGGCGGCCGCCCGGCCGCAATGCCCGCGCCAGCGGTGCAATGATCCGCTTGGCCCGGAAATTGACCGATGACAGGGCCCGGTATGGCTGGGATGCGATCACGAGGTCAAAATTGGCCTCGGTCTGTCCGGGCCGAGGAATGGTCGAATCGAGCAGGAATCGGTGGTCGTCGCGGTAGAGCACGAGCACGACCGGCCGCTCGTAGAGCGGCATCGCCGTACGCGGGCTGATCGCGGCGCGCCAATTCTGCTCCAGGAACGGCCGGAGCTCAGCGATCTGCTGCTCGAACTCGCCCGATGAGGCGCCCCTCAGCGGCACCTCGTGCCAGACGGTCGCAGCAGCTGCGGCAGGCGATGCCGGCGTGAGCCAGGGCGCCTCCGAATAGAACATGTTGGTGAAGACGAAAACGGATGCCGGGTGCTCGAAAATGCGGTCCGGCACCTTCTCGAGCGTCAGGCGCAGATCCTCGAGACTGAGCTCCTTGCCGGCCACATAGAACGGCATGTGCGGGTAGCGCTGGTGCGTGGCGCGCAGCACGCGCGCCAGCACCGTGCCGTCGCCGACCCCGGCATCGAAGATGCGCAGCGCCGGCGGCCGCGGATGGATTGTGGAAAGCTCCAGCGCCACCCGGTCGGCGACCACCCGTTTTTCGCTGCAGGTGTGGACGAACAGCAGATATTTCTGCCGGTTCTCGAAAAAACGGAAATTGCCCCGTGGATCGCGCTTTTCCGGGGGAACTTGAAGCCCCCGCGGCGGCGGCAGGCCACCGGTCGTCGATGCCGCGATATAGGCCTGGATCCGCTCCAGCGTGTCGATGGTGATGCGCTTGCCCTCGCGCAGGCGGTGCACGAGCTTCCCATCGTTCACCGCCCGTCGGCCAAACGTTGATTCCGCCATGTCCGCCTTACGGCAGAACTCGGTGATTTGGCTCAGGATTTCGTCGTTCGTCATGAATGGGAGAGCGGTGGGCAGGAAAGTTGGGACCTGTCTCCTAGCAAATTCTGCCCACCGAGGGAATACCGCCGCCTGCTTTACCCCAAACCCGATGACGCGCCCGTGAACCCCAACGTGCCGCCGGACAACAAACAAGCACGTCTCCTCAAGGAATTACCCATGAGCCGCCTGCTCGTCGCGTTCGCCCTGCTCGCCGCGATCCTTTGGTCGGCACCCTGCTCCGCCCAGTCGCGTAGCCAGCTCGGTCCGCTCTGCACCACCGAGACCACGCCGGCGGACCAGATGGTCGACGCCTGCACCAAAATTATCGCCCTGAAGGTTTTCAAGGGCGAGCAGCTCGCGACCGTCTATTTCTGGCGCGCGGTGGGCTGGAACAAGAAAGGCGACTACGCCAAGGTCATCGCCGACACCACCGAGGCGATCCGGCTGCAGCCGAGCCAACCGGTCTACAATTTGCGGGGCTCGGCCTATTACGACAAGGGCGACTACGACATCGCCATCGCCGATTTCGACGATGCGCTGAAGCTCGGCCCGCCAAGCGCCAGCATCTTCCATAATCGAGGCAATGCCTGGCGCGGCAAGCGCGACTACGCCAAGGCGATTGCCGACTACGATGCCGCAATCAAGGCAGATCCGAAATCGGCGTTCTCGTTGCTGAACCGCGGCGTTTCGAAAGAGGCGCTCGGCGATCTCGACGGCGCGCTCGCCGACATCAACCAGGCGATCCGGCTCGATCCGACACTGCCGCAGCCGCTGATCAGCCGCACCTCGATCTGGCGCGCCAAGGGCGAACTCGATCGCGCCATTGCCGATGGCAGCGAGGCGATCCGGCTCGCCAAGGAGAAACCGCCCGTCAACATCATGACGCCGCCGAACAGCGTGCTGATCTCCGGCTACACCCATCGCGCGATGGCCTATGAAGCGAAAGGCGACTACGCCCACGCGCGCGAGGATTACAACGCGACGCTGGCGATCGTGGCTTCCGATGCGGTCAGCAAGGCCAATCAGGCCACCGCAAAGGTGCGGCTGTCGCTGGTGACGGACGCAGCGGCGCCGATCCCGCGCGATGCACCATCCCCGACGACGCAACCGGCGGCAGCGCCGACGCCGCAGCAGACGGGCGCGGCACCTGCACCGTCTCCTGCGCCCTCGCCTGCACCGGCCGTTCGCGGCAGCCGCATGGCGCTGGTCATCGGCAACGGTGCCTATGCGCATGTGAAGGCGCTGCCCAACCCACCCAACGACGCGCGCGCGGTCGCAAAGAGCCTGCGCGACATCGGCTTCACCGTGTCGGAGGGCGTCGACCTCGACCGTGCCGCGATGCAGAAGATGACGCGCGACTTCCTGCGCGAGGCCGCACGGGCGCAGGTGGCGCTGGTCTACTATGCCGGCCATGGCGTGCAGATCGACGGCCGCAACTATCTCATTCCCGTCGACGTCGCACTGAAGCCAGGCAGCAGCATGACCGAGGCCATGATCGACATGGACACGATCATGGCGGGTCTCGACGACCAGGTTCGCACCAATATCCTGATCTTCGATGCCTGCCGCAACAACCCGATGGCACAGCAGGTCGCAAACGCTGGCGGAAGTCGCGGCATTGAAGGCGCCTCGGGCCTCGCTGCGCCGTCGAGCCTCGGGTCCGGTGCAACACTGGGGGCCGGCACGCTGATCGCATTCGCGACCGCGCCGGGCCAGGTCGCGCTCGATGGCGAAGGCGCCAACTCCCCCTTCTCCGCCGCGCTGTCCCGCCATCTCGGCACGCCGGGCCTCGAAGTGCAGCAGATGCTGACGCGGGTGCGGGCGGAGGTGGTCTCGACCACGAAGAACAAACAGGTGCCGTGGTCGAACTCCTCGCTGCTGGGCGAGGTCTATCTGGCGGAGAAGTGAGGACTCGCAAGCGCGTCGTCATTCCGGGATGGTGCGCAAGCACCAGACCCGGAATCTCGAGATTCCGGGCTCGATGCCTCGCATCGCCCCGGAATGACAATACTCGTCAGTTGCCCCACACTTCCTTCGCGATTTCGACCGCAAGGCTCAGCTTGGCCCATTGCTCTTCCTCGGAGAGGATGTTGCCCTCTTCCGTCGAGGCAAAGCCGCACTGGGGCGACAGGGCGAGCTGCTCCAGGGGAGCAAACTTGGAAGCCTCTTCGAGACGACGCTTGATGTCGTCCTTTTTCTCGAGCTCGCCAAACTTCGAGGTGATGACGCCAACCACGACGACCTTGTTGCCCTTGGGCAGGAAGCGCAGCGGCTCGAAGCCGCCGGCGCGGTCGCTGTCGTATTCGAGAAAATAGCCGTCGTAATTGGTGCCGGCGAGCATGGTCTCAGCCACCGGCTCGTAGCCGCCCGAGGAAATCCAGGTCGAGCGGAAATTGCCGCGGCAAACATGCGTCGTCACCACCATGTCGGCCGGCTTCTCGGCCAGCGCGTAGTTGATGATGCGGGCGTAGATCTGCTGGAGACCGTCCGGATTGTCGCCGCGCTCGCGCGCCTTCTGCAATTCGTCGGGCGAGCAGAGATAGGCCCACACGGTGTCGTCGAACTGCAAATAGCGGCAGCCCGCGTCGTAGAACGCCTTCACGGCCTTGCGGTAGGTCTTGCCGAGATCCTCGTAGAAGGCGTCGAGATCGGGATAGACGTCCTTGGAGATCGCCTTGCGGCCGCCGCGGAAGTGCAGCACGGCCGGCGAGGGGATCGTCATCTTGGCGGTGACGTGGGCCTGGTCGGCGACCTTCTTCAGGAAACGGAAGTGGTCGAGCATCGGATGATGGTCGGGGAAATCGAGCTTGTCGATCACCCGCACCGCGTCGTGACGGGTCTGCACACCCGCGAACTGGATGCCGGTGTCGGGGTGGAACAGCTCGCAGCCGCTGAGCTTGGCGAGGAAGTCGAAATGCCACCAGGAGCGACGGAATTCGCCGTCGGTCGCGAGCTTCAGGCCGACCGAGGCCTGCTTGTGCACGACCTTCTCGATCTCAATGTCCTCGATCTTGCGCAGATCGTCGGCCGAGATCTCGCCCTTCTCTAGTTTCGCGCGTGCCTCCTTGATCTTGGCAGGGCGCAAAAGGCTGCCGACCTCGTCGGCACGGAAGGGGGCTTTGGTTCGCTGCATTTCTTAACTCCCAAGATATTTTCTATAGCGTTTTCAAGCGAAGTGGAGACCGGTTCGCGTGAAGAAAACCCGTCGGACAAGTTAGTGGGCCGCCGCCCCTGCGACGCCGAGGTGGCGCTCCAGGACCGACGGGTCGGCCTTGAGCGCGGCGCTCGGGGCGTCGTGGACGATCGTTCCGCGCTCCAATATCACAACACGGTCGGCGAGCCCCAGAATCTTTTGCGCGTTCTGCTCGACGATGATCGAGCAGATGCCGCCGGCCCGGGTAATGGTCCCGATCGCTTTCAGAAGCTCCTCGACGATGATGGGGGCGAGGCCCTCGGTCGGCTCGTCCAGCAGCAGGACCTTCGGGTTGAGGGTCAGCGCGCGGCCGATCGCCAGCATCTGCTGCTCGCCGCCGGAGAGCTGGTTGCCGAAATTGCTGCGCCGTTCCTTCAGCCGCGGGAACATCTCATAGACCTTCTCGACGGTCCAGGGACCGGGCTTCGCCACCGCGGTCATGTTCTCTTCCACCGTCAGCGAGCGGAAGATGTTGCGCTCCTGCGGCACCCAGCCGATGCCGGCACGCGCCCGCTGGTCGGGCCGCAAGCTCGTGACATCCGTGCCGGCGAGCGTGACCGAGCCCGAGAAACGGCGGGTGACGCCGACGATGGAGTTGATCAGCGTGGTCTTGCCGGTACCGTTGCGTCCCAGCAGCGCCAGCACCTGCCCTTCGGCAAGGTTCAGCGTCATCTTCGGCAGCACCACCGCCTCGCCATAGCCGGCGCGAAGCTGGTCGATTGCAAGCAGGTCAGACATTGACCGCCTCCTCGCCGAGATAAACCGCCTTCACCTGTGGATCGCGCGCGACCTGTTCGGGCGGGCCTTCGGTCAGCAACGCGCCGGAGACCAGCACCGAGATGCGGTCGGCAAACGAGAACACGAGGTCCATGTCGTGCTCAATCAGCAGCACGGTGACGTCGCGCGGCAGGCTGCCGACGACCGCGAGAATGTCGTGGCGCTCGCTCTCCGGCACGCCGGCGGCGGGCTCGTCGAGCAGCAGCACGCGCGGCTTGGCGGCGATCGCAACCGCGATCTCGAGCAGGCGCTGCTTGCCGTACGGCAGCGTCACGGTCTGCTCGTTCATGACATCAAGCAGATGGAAGCGCGTCAGGAGATCGGCGATCTCGCCGTTGACGTCGCTGCGCGTACCCATCCGCCGCCACCAATCGCCGCCATGGCCGAGCCGCTCGGAGACGGCAAGGCCGATGGTCTCGAGCGGCGTGAGATCAGGATAGAGCTGGTTGATCTGGAATGTGCGCGACAGTCCGCGCAACACGCGCCTGTGCACGGGCAGATCGGTGATGTCTTGGCCTTCGAGCAGGATGCGACCCGAGTTCGGCTTGAGCACGCCGGTGAGTTGGTTGATCACAGTGGTCTTGCCGGCGCCGTTTGGGCCGATCAGCGCGTGACGGGCGCCCTGCTCGATCTTGAGCGAAAGATCCCGCGTGACACGCAGGCCACCAAAAGTCTTTTCGAGGTTCCGGGTTTCGAGTGCGATGGTCATGCGTCGCTCTCCGGCACGGTCACAACCGCCTTGCGTCCGGCAATCTGTTTGATCAGCAAATTGGGCAGGAACAGCACGCCGTAGTGCAGCCGCTGGCGACCAACCAGCACGATCACGACCAGCACGAGGCCGATCCAGAACTGCCAATATTGCGGGGTGATGGTGGAGAACACTTCCTGGAGCATGCGGAAGATCACCGCGCCGATCAGGCCGCCATAGAGATAGCCGGTGCCGCCGATGACGAGCACCAGCATCAGATCGGCCGAGCGATCGAATGCGAACACATCGAGCGAGGCAATCGCGGTGGTCTGGGTGAACAGCGCCCCTGCGATGCCGGCATAGAACGCCGCAAGCGTATAGATTGCGATCAGGCGGCGGTTGACGGGGATGCCGATGGCGGCGGCACGCAGCGGGTTGTTCTTGATCGCGCGCAGAGACAGGCCGAAAGGCGAATGCACGATGCGGCGGGCGAGCAGAAACAGCACGAACAGCACGGCCAGCGAATAGAAGAATCCGGCCTTGCCGAACATGTCGAACGGGATCTGGCCGAGGATCGGCTGCATCTCGATACCCTGCAGGCCGTCGGTGCCGCCGGTGATGTTGGAGAAGCGTTCGGCGAGCGCCTCCAGGAGCAGCGCGATGCCCAGCGTCACCATCAGGCGGGTCAGGTCGACGCCGCGGATCACCAGAAAGCTGGTGGCGAAGCCCAGCACCATCGCGGCAAGACCCGCCGCGATCAGCGCCAGCACGGGCTCGTTGATGACGCCATGAAGCGCAAGAAGTCCCGCGGCATAGGCGCCGACGCCGAAGAAGGCGGCGTGGCCGAGTGAGACGATGCCGGCATAGCCGAGGATGAGATCGAGCGACATCGCAAACAGCGCCAACCGCAGAATGTCGGTCATGATCAGATAGCGCGCGGGGAACAGGAAGCCGCAGGCAAGCACGATAAGCCAGAAGGCCGCTTCGCCATAGTGCCAACGCGCGTGCCGCTGGGCGTGATAACCGACGTCGGAAGAAGCGCTCATCGGCAAGCTCAACGCGCGGCCGTGCGGCCGAACAGGCCGTTCGGGCGCCAGATCAGGATCACGATCATCATGGTGTAGATCACGAAGGGTCCCATCTTCGGCACGTAATATTTGCCAGCGACGTCACCGATACCGAGCAGCAGCGAGGCCAGGAACGGGCCTGTGATCGAGGACGAGCCGCCGACGGTGACTACGATCAGGAAGTAGATCATGAACTTCAGCGGGAAATACGGATCGAGGCCGAGAATCTCGGCGCTCAGCGCGCCGCCGAGGCCGGCAAGGCCGCATCCGAACGCAAACGTGAAGGCGAACACCTGCGGCACGTTGATGCCGAGACCGCTGGCGGCGCGGGGATCATCGACCGCGGCGCGCAGACGGCTGCCGAAGCGGGTCTTGGCCAGCACCATCTGCAGACCGATCGTGAGCAGGCCGCAGATCACGATGATCATCAGTCGGTAGCGGCCGATGCCGATGCCGAACACATCGAACTGGCCCTGCAGCGCAGCCGGCAGATTGATGAAGACACGGGAGGAGCCCTGGATGTAGTCCACGGCCGCGACCGACATGAATGTCAGGCCGATCGTGAACAGCACCTGGTCGAGATGGCTGCGTGTATAGAGGTGGCGATAAAGCGTGCGCTCGAGCACGATGCCGATCACCGCGGACGAGACGAAGGCGAGCGGCAATGCCGCGAAGAACGGCCAGCCGTGCTGGTTCACCAGCAACATGCAGACATAGCCGCCGGCCATGGCGAAGGCGCCGTGGGCAAGATTGACGAAGTTCATCAGGCCGAGCGTGACCGCAAGCCCACAGGCAAGCACGAACAGCAGCATGCCGTAGGCCACGCCATCGAACAGGTTGGTGAGGATCGAGGTCATCGAACGTCGAATATCATCTCTAGTGTCGCTCAGGGCCGTGCTGCGCTCCCTCTCCCGCTTGCGGGGGAGGGCTGGGGAGAGGTGTCTCAACAACGAAGGCTGCCCCAGAGGAAAGAACCCTCACCCGGCGCTCTGCGCTGACCTCTCCCGCAAGCGGGAGAGGTGTGAAGGAAGAGCCGCCGGATGACGCGCTTTCGCGCGTCACTTCTTCGTCTTGCCGAGATCCTTGACGGCCTCGAAGGTCTGGAACTCGACATTGAAGAGCTCGCCGTCGACCTTCTCGACCTTGCGGATGTAGACGTTCTGGATGATGTCGCGCGTCTCCGGATCGATCGAGATCGGACCGCGCGGACTCTCCCACTTCTGACCCTTCATGGCTTCGACCAGCTTGGTGCCGTCGGTGTCGCCGTTAGTCTTCTTCAGCGCTTCGTAGATCAGGTGGATGCCGTCATAACCACTCACCGCCATGAAGCCCGGACGATTGCCGAACGCCTTCTTGTAGGCGGCAACGAAGTCCTTGTTCATCTGCGAGGGATGCGACGCTGAATAGATGTGCGCGGTAACGGTCCCGAGCACGGCGTCGCCCATGTTGTTGAGCAGGTCGTCGTCAGTGACGTCGCCCGGTCCGATCACCTTGATGCCCGCCTTATCGAGGCCGCGCTCGGCATATTGCTTCATGAAGTTGCCGCCCTGGCCCGCCGGCACGAACACGAAGATCGCGTCGGGCTTGGCATCCTTCATGCGCTGCAGGAACGGCGCGAAGTCGGGGTTGGCGAGCGGCGTCTTGACTTCTTCGACCACCTCGCCGCCGCCGGCCGTGAAGTGCTCCTTGAAGAAGTTGAGCGCGTCATTGCCCGGCGCGTAGTCCGACGTCAGGGTCGCCACCTTCTTGATGCCGTTCTTCACGGCCCAGTCGCCGATGATGGTCGAGGACTGCGCCAGCGTGAAGCTGGTGCGCACGATATAGGGCGAGCGCTCGGTGATGATGGAGGTGCCGGCCGCCATCACGACTTCCGGAATCTTGGCCTGCGTCGCCAGCGGAGCGGCGGCCAGCGCGGCCGGCGTCACGCCGAAGCCGCCGATGAAACTGACCTTATCGTTGACGATCAGTTCCTGCGCTGCGGTCTTGGTCTTGTCGGGAATTGCCGCATCGTCCTTGACGATGATCTCGATCTTCTTGCCGGCGACGGTATCGCCCTTCTGTTGCATGTAGAGCTTGATCGCGTTCTCGATCTGCTTGCCGGTCGAGGCCTGGCCGCCGGTCATCGGCAGGATCAGGCCGATCTTGACGGTGTCTTGCGCCTTGACCGGTGCGAGGCCTGCAAGGCCTGCGATGGCGGCAATGGCAGCCGCCCTAGAAAACGTTTTGTATTCGAACATCAGATGTCCCTCTCCTTCATTCCCGACCTTCTTCTGCGATGGACCGATTAGCTCGGTCCTTGGCTGACTTTAACCCGCGCACGAGCGATATCGCGCGTCACATGGCGTCTTTCGCGCCCTCATTGTCAATCGGACGTTTGGCGACCATTCCGCGCAAGGCCCGCGCGTTCCAGTCACCGAGATTGGAAAGTGATGTCGCGGTTACGCCAGGGTAACCCGGGCTCCGCGTTTGCACATTTCATTTGTACGATTGTACAAATGAAATGGAGCTGTCAACGAAAAAGCCCTCGCGCCGGCCAAGCAGATTGCGTACCGACGCCCGCAGTCTACGAAGGCGTTCGCCCGCGGGGATGGAGGATTTCGTCTTTCATTTGCAGAATCCGCACATCGGGGAGAATCGATACCGCGAATTCGAGGTATTTTTATACCTATCTCGAATAAGTCTATTTTACCTTGTTGAAGGCTACCGTTCCGGTCGCGCCGCTCGCCCGGCGTCCGCCCCTCGTCCCGATTGCAGTGCCCAATATGTCCAGACGTTTCCGTTCCATCGTGTCCCTGCTCGCGCTTGCCGCGGGCCTGTCCGGCTGTGGCACGGTCAGCGAAAAACTCTCGGCCGGAATGGGCGATTACATCCCGCAATGGGCCGGCGGCCTGCCGGCGGATGCCCCGCCCCGGCCGGGCACACCGCGATACGACGCCTACATGAAGGAGCGCGAACGCAAGCGGCTGATGCCAGCGGCGGATCGCGACAAGGAAGAGCAGGCGAAGAAGGGGGCGACTGGGTCGACTTCGGGCGACGCGGTGCACTGAGGGACTGGCTCCCCGCCCCGCAATCGGGGCGAGGTGAGCAAATCAATCCACGAACACCACGGTCTTGCGGCCGTTGAGGATGACACGGTCGTCGAGGTGATAGCGGATCGCCCGCGCCAGCACGCGGCGCTCGATGTCGCGTCCCTTGCGAACGAGATCCTCAGGCGTGTCGCGATGACTGATCCGCTCGACGTCCTGATCGATGATCGGACCTTCGTCGAGATCGCGCGTGACGTAATGGGCGGTGGCGCCGATCAGCTTCACGCCGCGCTCATGGGCCTGGTGATAGGGCTTTGCGCCCTTGAAGCCCGGCAGGAACGAGTGGTGGATGTTGATGCAGCGGCCGGACAGCTTGGCCGACAGATCATCCGACAGGATCTGCATGTAGCGGGCGAGGACCACGAGATCGGTCCCGGTCCTGGCAACGAGATTGAGGATCTGAGCCTCCTGCTCGCGCTTGGTCTCCTTGGTGACAGGCAGATAATGGAACGGAATCTCGCCGAAATCGAGCCCGGCATAGACCTCGCGCGGATGGTTGGAGACGATCGCAGCGAGCATCATCGGCAATTCGCCGGTGCGCCAGCGATAGAGGATGTCGACCAGGCAATGGTCGGACTTCGACACCAGCAGCATCACCTTGCGATGCGCGGCGCGGTCGCGCATCTGCCACTCCATGCCGAAGCGCTCGGCGATCGCGGCAAAGCCGGTCTGGAGCGCGGCTAATTCCACGGCGAGATCGGCCGCGGTGAAAACCACGCGCATGAAGAATTTCTTGGTCTCGACGTCGTCGAACTGCTGGGCGTCGAGAATGTTCTGTCCGGAGTTCGCCAGGAAGGTCGACACCGCCGAGACGATGCCGGGGCGATCCGGACAGGACAGGGTCAGAACGTATTGATGATCGGGCATGGCTGTTGAAGGAATGGCTGTTGAAGAGATGGCTCTTGACGAAGGTTTGGGCAGCGATGTGCGGAACGATCCGCGACTTGCGCCCTGCTCTAGCACCGAGGCGACCCTTGCGCCAATCCCGACGACGGAGTCAGGATGAACGGACGATTGCGATTTTGAACTGAACGGAGCACGCCCATGGCCGACCGATTGAACGGCACCCGCATCCTGATCCTGGAGACCCGCGAGGAGGCGCAGTTCTCGAAGCTCCTGGCCGAGCAAGGCGCCGAGGTCGTGCAGTGTCCGATGTTCACCATCCAGGATGCTCCGGACCCGGCCCCGGTCGAAGCCTGGATCCGCCGCGCCATCGACAAGCCGTTCGACGACCTCGTTCTGATGACTGGCGAGGGCCTGCGGCGGATCATGAAGCTCGCGCGCACGCGAGGGCTCGACCAGGCTTTGGTCGCAGCGTTGGCCAAATCGCGAAAGTTCACCCGCGGGCCGAAGCCCGGCAAGGCGCTGCGCGAAATCTCGCTCGAGGCTCAGCAGACCACGGAGAAGCCGACCACCGAAGGCGTGATCGAGATGCTGGGTAAGCTGGATTTGAAGGGGCATCGCCTCGGCCTCCAGCTTTATCCGGACAAGGACCACAGCGTCCTGACTGGCGCACTCGCCGCGCAAGGCGCTGAGGTCGATACCGTGCTGCCTTACGGCTACGACTCCAAAGCTGCGGACGCCAGCATCGTCGCCGCCATCGACGACATGGCGGAGGGACGAATCGATTCCATCGCGCTGACCAATCTCGGCCAGGTTCGCCGACTGATGGAAGCCGCGAAGGCACACGGCATCGAAGCGAAGTTGCGCGCAGGGTTGGAGCGGACGCTGATTGCGTCGGTGGGCCCTGCGGTGTCGGGGGAGCTCGCCGCGCATGGCCTACGCACGGACATCGCGCCGGCGGAAGATGCGTATTTCATGCGGCCGCTGATCTCGGCGATGGCCGTAGTGCTGACGGAGAAGAAGCCGAAAGTACCCGTGACGTGAAACTCTCCAGCAGGCTCGTGCCGGAGCAGGACCCTAACTCCGCACGACACGATACACGCACGCATTTCCCTCGACGCCGCGGAGAGGTGCGTCAAACTGAACGATGGCGTGGCCTGCGAGAAGGCCGCTGACGCCCGGCGCCGAATAAAGCGCTTCCGAGAGACAGATTTCGCCGGCATCAGCCAAGGCTTGCACGCGCGCCGCAACATTCACAGTCTGCCCGAAGTAGTCCAGATTTTCGTTGAGGGTCACTGCAATCGACGGACCACAATGCGCTCCGATCTTCAGGATGATGCTCGGGTCACCATGCTCGCTGTTGTAGCGTTCTATTTCTCCGAGCATCTGCAACGCCGCGGAGACCGCGTCGGTCGGGCGGGAGAAGACCGCCATCACGGCGTCCCCGATCGTCTTGACGATGGCGCCGGAATGCGCCTGGACGGTCGCTCCCAGCAAGCCAAAATGCTCGCGGACCAGGGCGTAGGCATTCAGATCGCCGAGACGCTCGTACATCGCGGTCGACCCCTTGAGATCCGTGAACAGCAAGGTCACCTGCCGGATACCGAGGCCTTCCCGCTCGTCGACACGTTCCGAGCGGAACAGGCGGCGGAAGGTATGCCGCGCAAGTAACATGCCGCCGGACATATACGGTTCGAACTCGAGCGCAGGCTTGGTCGTCTGAGCCAGGACTTCGGGCGGCCAATTGATAAGGAGCAATGAGCCACGCACCACGCCGGAGTTCTCCGCGTCGATCACAACGGGGCCGGGCGGGACGACGGGCAGCGAAGGCGAAAAGCGCTGCGCATCATATCCGACCCGCAGGACGGTCGGCGCGGTTGCGGGTTCGCCTACGACCGAGACCACGAATGCAGCCTGCGTCTGGACGTTGACTCCGGCCAGGGCACCGGGACCGAGGTCGGCACGAAGAGAGGTGGTCGAGCCCGGCGGCAAGAACGCAAGTCCACGAACCAATCCCCGCAGGAAATCGAGGAATCGGACCTGCTGACCGGGCATGCGCGCGTCGCCAAGGAAACGAAGCTTCCAGTGGAAATCCTCGATCGAAAGGGAATCAGGATCATGAAATGGAATCCGCCGGAGCTGCGGCGAGACCGTAAACGTAACGTCAATGAAATCGTCGAGGTCGGTTTCACCGCTGACGTCGCAGAGGCCGCAAACGTAATGGGTTTTCAGGGTGCGCAGAGCGCCAAAGCTGTCGAGTACCATGCCGGACTGGGGACAAACAACGTCCCAACTCATCTCGAACAACCCGCTCCTGGTCGCATGGAGAAACAGGTCGATGCTTTCAGCCTCGGTAATGGCGCGATCACGCGCGAACGCCAGGGGATTGATCCGGTAGAGCGAGAGATCGTCACCGCCCCTGATAAGCGTTTCGAATTTCGAGATCACGCGTGGGCTCCAGGATCGGGCCTGCTCGATCTCGGTCATCTTGCTTTCGAGCAGCCGCTCCTGGATGTGGGTCATCGTGCGCCTGAGTCTTTGCGAGTCATGAGCAGGAACTGTCGCCGCGGGTTGCAGCGCGTCGAGCGCGGCATTTGCACCGCCAACTCGGCGGCGATTCCTAGCTTGCCACTTGCGAGGCGGCCGACATCAACTCCTGGGGGCTCGGAGCCCCGAACATGCGTTGGCCGCCTTCAGGAACCTCGGTAAAGGACCAGCGCACGATGCCCTCACGATCGAGCAGGAACTGGCCGAACAGCTGGCCCTGGCCGGTTGCCGCCATGCGCTGATCGGCCTCCATCATCTGGTAGCCGTCCTTGTTGTTGAGGTACTCGGAAGCCGCCAACCGATTCATCGGCCCCGACGTTTCGCCGGGCATATCGACCTGCATGCTCATGACAACGTCCATACCCACCTTGCGCGGCCACTCGGTCTCGTTCTCCGTAAACTCGATATTGGGCAGGCCGAACGCGCGGTGCGAGACCCGTTCTGGGTCGGACGCGGCAAGCAGATTGGGCAAGGGATGATAGCGGAAGTAGAGCCGCGCGCGCTCGATCGGCGTATTCACGACGGTGAGACTTTCGACGCCCTTCTCGCGCAGGGCTGCGTCAAGTTGCGCCTGGGCCGCGATGTGGCGCCGACAGAACGGGCAGTGCAGCCCGCGAAACAAGCCGATCAATATCGGACTATGCCCGCGAAAATCCTGGAGCGCGATCGTTCCATCGCGTGTGATGGCGTCCAGCACGATGTTCGGTGCACGATCGCCCGGCTGAAGCGGTCCATCGACATGAAGTTCTGACATGGTTGAACTCCTTCATATGACTTAGTCAAGAAATGGCAACACGATCAGCCCGGCGGGATCGAGCCCGTGGCGGGCGCAGACATCATGGGCCAGCGCGAAATATCGGTCTGCCTCGGGCATGTCGCCTCGATCAAGGCTCAGCGTGGCGAGACCATCATAGCACGGAAAAAGCTGCTGCGGTTCGCCGGTTTCGTTCGCCACCTCGATTGCCTCATTGTAGCAGAGGGAGGCCAGATCGGGGCGGAAATGACATTGATGGATTTGCCCGAGCACGATCAGGGGCACGGAGAGATGCTCGCGCAGATCCAGCGCACGGTCGATTTCGATTGCCTTTTCGGCAGCCGGTACACCTTCCTCGCTACATCTGTCCGTGAAGGTGCAACAGGCAACAGCAAAATTGGCAAGAAGACGCGCCTGGAAGCCGAGGTCCCCGATCCGGCGCGCGATATCGAGCCCACGCCGGCAGACCGCCACGGCTTTCGCCGGGTCGACAATCGTATAGAGCGCACCGAGGTTGGTGTAGCCGCGGCAGGCTACGTTAAGGTGGCCGGCTGTTTCGGCGGCTGCAACACTTTGCTCCACCTCGCGCACCGCCTCCTCGTGTCGTCCAAGCCGCGCCAGCGCTACCCCCTTGGTGTTGAGGGCCTCCGCAATGGCACGTGCCGCCTCCAGCCCGCCCTGCTCGTCCGCCTCCGCCGGTACGGACCGTGCATAGCCGAGCGCCTCGTCTGCCCATCTCGCGGCGGCCACGTGATCGCCTGTCCGAAACGCGAGACGGCCGCGCTCCTGCAAGAGATGCGCCCACTCGATGGGCGCGTCGATCCCTCCAAGCAGGTTGGCCGCCTTGGCGTAATGCGTCTCTGCCTTGATCCGCTTGCCGGCATCCCACAGCAATCGGCCAAGCTTACGAAGAATTCGCGCTTCGCCGATCCGGTCCTGCGTGGCGCGGTGCCCCTCCAACGCGCTGCGAAAGTGCTCCTCGGCCGTGTTCCGGCGGCCAGCCGCGGCACAGAGGTCCGCAATCCGCTCGTACAGGACCAGACGTTCCGGCTCACGTTCGCTGCCGCCGGTCAACAGCACGGCGAGGGCCTGCTGGTAGAGACGGATGGCATCGTCATTGGCATAGCTGGCGCGCGCGCGGTCGCCGGCCGCGCGCAAATAGCGCGCGCCTTTCGGCTTGCTCGCGCTCAGACTGAAGTGATGTCCGAGCAGTATGAGATCTTCGAGCCGCTCGGGCTCATTGCTATAGAGCCTCTCGAGCGCCCCACCAATCCGTCCATGAAGCTCGATCCGGCGCTGCAGAAGCAGGTTTTGATAGATGACGTCCTGAAGCATGGTTTGCGTGAAGCGGTAGGTCCGCAGCGAAATCGAGTTCGAGCCCGCGATCTCCTCGACGATTTCCGCATCGCACAGAAGTTCGAGCCCTGCTTCAACCCTTGCCGGCTCGGTTGCCGCCGCACCGAGAGTAGCCGCATCAAAACGCGGGCCGATCACCGCGGCCTCCTGTGCTAGGCGGCGCACCTGATGCGGCAACCGGTCGAGACGCGCCAGCAACAACGCCTGAATACTTGCCGGAATATCGGCGGCGGCTTCATCCGACGTCATCCGCCACTGCGCACCGTCGCGCTCCAGAGTACCGGCTTCGATCAGGCCGCGTATGATCTCCTCGAGGAAAAGCGGATTGCCGCCGGCACGATCGAGGATCCGACTAAACAGACGCCCCGGCGGTTCACGCCAACCGTGACTGAAGTAAGCCGCGAGCAGCCTTTGTCCGTCGGCGTCGCCAAGCGGGGGCAGCCGGAGGGTTGCGTGACTGATCCTGCTCGAACCGAACTGGTCCAGTTCCAGCATCGGCCGATGCGTAAACAGCAGCATCAGCCGCGTCCGCTCAAGTCGATCCATCAGGAAGCGCAACGCTTCCAGAGACACCGCATCGGCCCAATGCAGATCCTCGACGATGATCAGCAGTGGCGACAGTGCCAGGCGGCGCTCGAAGACGGTGCGAATCGCGAAAAATATCTGCCGGCGGAGCTGTTCAGGCTCGACATGCCTGAGCAAGGTGTTGGGGTCGCCGAGGCCGAGTACGTGCAAATAGAGGGGTATCAGGCGGTCGGCCTCGTCAGTCGCGAGGCCAAGCTCCGACAGCGCTTCGGCGACCTTCGCCTCCGCCTCAGTGGCGCCCGCCTTCTGCGCGATGCCATAGGCGCTGCGCAGCACGGCGGCGAGTGTGCCATAGGATTGTTCGCCGAGCGGCGAGCACGCCGCCTGCCGGATCGCCACGCCAGCGAATTGATCCTGGTCGCGAATGCGGGCGACGAACTCCCTGACCAGGCGCGTTTTCCCGATGCCGGCTTCACCGACCAGCCGCACCAATTGTGCCGCGCCGCCGCACGCGAGATCAAGGCTGCCGATCATGCGCGCAAGCTCGGCGTCCCGCCCGATCAACGGCGCATTGAGGCCCAGCGTATCGAGACCTCGCGCCGCGCGGGGCGTGTCGAGCGCTTCCTTCAGACGGTGGACCAGCACGCTGCCCATCTTGCCCTTGAGTGAGACCTCGCCAAGCGAGTCATAGGAAAACGCATGCCGCGTCAGCCGGTGGGTCAACGGCCCGACCAGCACCTCGCCCGGAGCCGCCATCGATTGTAGTCGCTGGGCGGTATTCACCGTGTCGCCGGTCACCGAATAGGATTTGGTAACACCCGCACCGAGCCCGCCCGCGACGACATGCCCGGTATTGATCCCGACATGGAGCAGCAGAGGTGAACCTGCATACGCCTTCGCGCGTTCGCTGAGGCGCGCCGTCCGGTCGATCATGTCGAGGGCAGCGCGCACCGCCCGCTCCGGGTCATCCTCGTGCGCCGCCGGCGCACCAAACAGGGCCAGCAGCGCATCGCCGATGAATTTGTCCACGAAGCCGCCAAAGCTTTGCACCGCGGCCGTCAACTCCTCGAACAATTCGTTTTGAAGCGTCTGCATGACCTCGGGGTCGAGCCGCTCACTCATCGCAGTGAAGCCGCTGAGGTCGGCAAACAGCACGGTGATGGTGCGGCGGTTCGCCTCGCTGTCGATCTTGTCCGACGGAGCTCGAAATGCGGCTTGGGCCTCCTCTGCCGGCGCGAGCGGCGGGGAGGAGGAGCGGATCGGGAGCGTCGTCGGGCTCGTCCGCGCCGATGCCTGCTCGCCGCCTGCGGGGACCTCAGAGACGAAGACGCCGCATTTCGGGCAATAGGCGAAATCCGGCGCGCATCGAAAGCCGCAGCCAGGGCACGCGTTCGGCTGCTTCGTGCCGCACTTCGGGCAGAAGGCAAAGCCGCTCTGGACCTCTAGACCACAGCAAGAGCAGTTCATGGGTCAAGATCTCGCGGAAGCCGCGATGGCGCGATCTACTGGACCTGCCGGATGGGCCCAGAAACCAGGCAAGCATGGCCTCGTCGCACCGGAAGAGCAAGCGGTGGTTGGTCAACATGTCCGTATCGGATGGGCGACGAAGCGATGCTGCGGACGCACTGGCGCACCGCGCGTCGTCGGCAAGCATGGCGGCATGCAGTAGCGCCGATTGACAGGGGCATGGCCGCGGCTACCCTGCCGAACAGAACAACAAGAATAAGGGGGAATCGCCGTGAAACCCGTCATCGCATCTTGAGCACATCCGCGCTCGCACCATTCCGCATTCGCAACTATCGCTTTCAGTGGCCGTCGGACCTGCTCACCTCCTGGGCGTTCGAGGTCGAGACGCTGGTGCTCGGCTGGTACATCCTGGTCGAAACAGGCTCGGTGCTGCTGCTGACCGTTCTCGCCTCGCTGCAATATGTGGGAACGCTGATCGCTCCGGTGCTCGGAATGGTCGGCGACCGCATGGGTCACCGCGATCTTCTTGGCGTGCTGCGTCTCACCTATACCGTGCTCGCCTCGACCATCATGGCGCTGGCGCTGACCGGCCATCTCGCGCCGCTCAAGGTGATGATCATCGTGACGATCATGGGCCTGATCCGCTCCTCGGATCTCGGCCTTCGCAGCGCACTGCTTGCCGACATCATGCCGGCCGAGCTGCTGGTGGGGGCGATCAGCCTGTCACGCACGACCCAGGACAGCGCGCGCATCGCCGGCGCGCTGACCGGAGCCGGACTGTTCGCGACCTTCGGCATCGGCAAGGTCTATGTGGTGATCGCCTGCCTCTATGTCGTGGCCGCCGGTCTGATGTTCTGCCTGACCCGACCGGCGAAGTCCGCCGAGCATCGCACGGTCGAGAGCCATTCCGGCTCGCGGCTGCTGCGCGATCTCAAGGAAGGCCTCGTTTTTTCCTGGAATGGGCCGGCCATGCTGGCCGCGCTGTGCGTCGCATTCCTGGCCAATCTCACTGCTTTTCCGCTGACGAATGGGCTGCTGCCCTACATCGCGCGCGACATCTTTCATACCGACCAGACCGGCCTTGGTTATCTCTCGGCAAGCTTCGCGCTGGGCTCGCTGATCGGCTCCGTCACGCTTAGTCTGGTCAGCGGCCTGCGTATCGCCCGCCTTTTGATCGGCGCCACCCTCGCCTGGTACACGCTGCTGCTGGTGTTCGTCGAAATCAGGACCATACCCGTGGCGATGGCATGCCTGGTGCTGGTCGGCATCGCCCAGAGCATGTCGATGATCTCGGCAGCCGTCATCCTGATGCGGACCGCCAGCGCTCACCTGCGCGGCCGCGTGATGGGGGTGCGCATGATGGTGATCTACGGCCTGCCGATCGGATTGCTCGCGGCTGGCAGCTTGATCGACATCATCGGCTATTCCGCGACGGGGTCCCTCTATGCCGCCGCGGGCTTCATCGCGATGCTGGCGATCGCGATCCGCTGGCGCGCCGACCTCTGGCCGGTGCACGCGCCCGCCAATGCGCGGTAGATTTTGTTTTGACGCGTTTTCTTGACGCGAACCGGTATCCACTTCGCTCGAAAACGCTCTAATCCCCGTATCCACGCAGCCGCTCGACATTGAGGATGGTGACGCCGCCATACTCCAGCCGCAGCAGCCCCTCCTTCTCCAACCGGTTCAGCGCTCGGTTGGCATTCTGCCTGGACATTCCGGAGAGCGCGCCGATCTCCTCCTGGGTGATCTCCAGATGCGCGGTCGATTCGGGATAGAGGATCGGATTGAACAGGGAGGCAATGCTGCGGGCAAGTCGAGAGGTCGCATCGAGGGTGCGGTTGACCTCAAGCATGCCGATGAATTGGCCGAGCCGCTCGTTGAGCTGGCGCACCAGGAAGCGGTTGAAGCCGACGCTGTTCTCGAACAGCCACATGAAGGCTGAGCGTTCCATCAGCGCGACACGGCTGTCGCGCAGCGCGACCACGTCGTAGCGGCGCAATTCGTTCTTGAGCACGCTGCCTTCGCCGAACCACGCGCCTGCCGTGAGCCCGGCCAGGCTGGTCTCCTTGCCGTCGCGCGACACCCCGCCCATGCGGGCGATGCCACTCACCATACCCGCCCAATAGTCGAATTTGTCGCCGCGCATGAACACGGTCTCGCCGGTACCGTAGGACCGTTCGGTGATCCCGGCGCGGGCAACCTCGATCTCCGCTGGCGTGAGCTCGCGCGACCAGGCGGCGACGCGCCTCAGTTGATCCTCTGAAATCATGATCGAGAGGCCGGCCATCCTTCTGTTGCATTGCAACATGATCGCTCCAGCCACCATCCTACGAAAGAAGGAGGCAGCGGCCGACTGAAAAACTTTGTCGCAGAATTGTCAGGCCGGAGACATTTCAAATTAGCGCTTTCCCCTATTGAGAACCACCTCGGGCGATGCGGCTTTTGATCCCAAACAGGGCGAAAGCGGCGCGGCTCTGGTCGGGACCATGTGCTGCATGGCCTCGCTGGGGCGGCCGTACTAGGATCGTCCAGGAGGAACCGACGAAGAGCGCCGCTGAATGCGCCATCACCGGGAGGGATTTGTTTGGTGGCTACCAGTCTCGAAGTGCGCGGCGTGTCCTTGCGATTCGGCGGCGTTCGTGCGCTGACCGACGTCAGCTTCGCCATCAACGAGGGCGAGCTGTTCTCGATCATCGGTCCCAACGGCGCCGGCAAGACCTCGATCGTGAACTGTATTTCCGGCCGCTATAAGCCGACCGAAGGTCAGCTGTTCTACCAGGGCCGCGACATCACGGGGCTGACGCCGAATGCGCGCCCCAAGCTCGGCATCGGCCGCACTTTCCAGAACCTTGCGCTATTCCACCACATGAGCGTGCTCGACAACATCATGGTCGGCCGCCATCACCTCTTGAAGAATAATTTCCTCACGGGCTCGCTGTACTGGCTCACCGGCGCGCGCAAGGAAGAGCTCGCGCATCGCCGCAAGGTCGAGGAGATCATTGACTTCCTCGACCTGCAGTCGGTGCGCAAAGCCACCGCCGGCACCCTCTCCTATGGCCTGCGCAAGCGCGTCGAACTCGCCCGCGCCATGGCGCTGGAGCCGCGCCTTATCCTCCTCGACGAGCCGATGGCCGGCATGAACTTCGAGGAGAAAGAGGACATGGCCCGCTACATCGTCGATCTCAACGAGGAGTTCGGCATGACGGTCGTGATGATCGAGCACGACATGGGCGTTGTGATGGACATCTCCCACCGCGTTATGGTGCTGGATTTCGGCCGCAAGATCGCCGAGGGCGATCCCGCCGCCGTGCTCGCCGATCCTCACGTCAAGCGCGCCTATCTCGGCGAAGAGGACGAGGCGCTGGTCGGCCCCGATGATGCACCGCCGGCGCAGGAGAGCGCGGCATGATGGATTACGCAGGGCGCGTCGCGCAGGCCGACACTTATCCGAAGCTGCTCCGGCTCAATGCAAAAGAGCACGGCAACGAGATTGCGCTGCGCGAAAAGGATCTGGGTCTCTGGCGCCCCTTCACCTGGAACGACTACCAGTCCCGCGTGCGCGACTTCGCACTCGGCCTGATCGAGCTTGGCCTTGGCCGCGGCGACGTCATCGGCATCATCGGCGACAACCGGCCGGACTGGGTCGCGGCGGAGGTGGCCACCCATGCGATCGGCGGACTGAGCCTCGGGCTCTATCGTGACGTACTCGACGAAGAAGCCTCCTACCTGCTCAACTACGGCGAAGCGCAGCTCGTCTTCGCCGAGGACGAGGAGCAGGTCGACAAGCTGCTGGCCCTGGCCGACCGCGTGCCTGATCTCAAGCACATCATCTATTCCGATCCGCGTGGCATGCGGAAGTACGACGATCCGCGTCTGATGTCGGCGGAAAAGTTCGCCGAGCTCGGTCGTGCCCGCGCCGCGCGCGAGCCGGAGCTTTACGATCGCCTCGTCGATGCTACCAAGGGCGAGGACGTCGCGATCCTGTGCACCACGTCGGGCACCACGTCACATCCAAAGCTCGCGATGCTCGCTGCCGGGCGCGTGCTCGGCCATTGCGCGACCTATCTGGCCTTCGACCCGAAGGGACCCGACGACGAATATGTCTCGGTGCTGCCGCTGCCCTGGATCATGGAACAGGTCTACGTGCTCGGCAAAGGCCTGCTCTGCCGGATGAAGATCAACTTCGTCGAAGAGCCGGATACGATGATGAACGATCTGCGCGAGATCGCGCCGACTTTCGTGCTCTTTGCCCCAAGGGTCTGGGAATCGATCGCCGCCGACGTCCGCGCCAAAGTGATGGATGCGACGCCCTTCAAGCAGCGCCTGTTCGATATCGGCATGAACAGTGGCCTCGCCGCACTTGAACAGGGCAAGCGCTCCGGCTTTGCCGACGCGATCCTGTTCCGCGCGCTCCGCGACCGGCTCGGCTTCACCCGCCTGCGCTCGGCCGCCACCGGCGGCGCCGCGCTCGGGCCGGATACCTTCAAGTTCTTCCAGGCCATGGGCGTGCCGCTGCGCACGCTCTACGGTCAGACGGAATTGCTCGGGGCCTACACGCTGCATCCGGAGGGCAAGGTCGACCCTGACACGACGGGCGTTCCGATGGCCGACAATGTCGAGATTCGCATCGACAATGCCGACATTCACGGCGTCGGCGAGATCGTGGTGCGGCACCCCAACATGTTCCTCGGCTACTACAAGAACCCGGAGGCCAGTGTCGCCGACATCAGGAACGGCTGGATGCTCTCGGGCGATGCCGGCTATTTCAACGCCAACCGCCAGCTCGTCGTCATCGACCGCATCAAGGATCTCGCCGAGACAGCGCGCGGCGAGCGCTTCTCGCCGCAATTCATCGAGAACAAGCTGAAATTCTCGCCCTATATCGCCGAAGCCGTGGTGCTGGGCGCCGGCCGCGACGCGCTCGCGGCGATGATCTGTATCCGCTACTCCATCATCTCGAAATGGGCGGAGAAGAACCGGCTCTCATTCACGACCTACAGCGACCTCGCCTCGCGCCCCGAGGTCTATGCCCTGCTCCAGAAGGAAGTCGAGACCGTCAACGCCACGCTGCCGCCGGCGCAGCGCATCTCGCGCTTCCTCTTGCTCTACAAGGAGCTCGACGCCGACGACGGCGAGCTCACCCGCACGCGAAAGGTACGCCGCGGCGTCATCAACGAGAAATACGCCGGGATCATCGACGCCATCTATCGCGGCGACGCCAACATTCCCGTCGACACCGTGATCCGCTTCCAGGACGGCACCACGCAGCGCGTGCGCACGACGCTGCGAGTCGTCGACCTCGGCGGACGCGGCCCCATGGCGGAGGCTGCGGAGTGATGTCGTTCTCGGAGAATGCGCTGTCAGTCGATGCGCCCTCTCCCCTTGTGGGAGAGGGCATCACCGCCATCAGCCACACCCTCATTGGGGTGAGGGGTCCTCTCTCCGCACCGTCACTGCCGGGACGACCCCTCACCCGTCTTCGCTTCGCGAAGCCAACCTCTCCCGCAAGGGGAGAGGGGAAGAGCGCGCCGGATTTGTCAGCGAGCATCACATGAACACCGCCTTCCTCATCCAGCTCCTGGTCAACGGTCTCGTCGTCGGCACGCTCTATGGCGTGGTCGCGATGTCGTTCGTGCTAATCTATAAAGCCACCCAGGTCGTCAACTTTGCGCAAGGTGAACTGTTGCTGGTCGGCGCCTGGGTGTGCTGGGCGCTGCTCGCCAAATATCAGGTGCCGTTCTGGATCGGCATGCCGATGACGCTGGTGTTCATGTTCGTGTTCGGCATCGCGATCCAGGTCCTCATCCTGCGGCCGATGATCGGCGAGCCGATCATCTCGGTGATCATGGTGACGATCGGCCTCTCCACCGTACTTCAGGCGACGCTGAAATGGATGTTCGGCGTCAATCCGCAGCCGTTCCCGCGCGTGTTCGAAAGCCAGTCCGTCGGCCTGTTCGGCCTCCAGATCCAGACCGTCTATGTCATGAGCCTGGTCGTCTCGCTCGCGATGATGATCGGCATGGCCTGGTTCTTCCGCGCCTCGAAATACGGCCTTGCGATGCGCGCCACGGCGTTCAACCAGCAAGTGGCGCAGTCGCTCGGCATTTCCGTCAAGAGCGTGTTTGCGATGGCCTGGGCGATATCGGCGACCGTCTCGGCGGTCGCCGGCGTGGTCGTCGCCGTGGTCAACGGCGTGTCGTCGGGCCTTGCGGCCTACGGCATCAAAGTGTTTCCGGCGGCGATCCTCGGCGGGCTCGATTCCGTCGGCGGCGCGGTGCTCGGCGGCATCATCATCGGCCTGCTCGAGAACATCGCGCAATATGTCGACAGCCAGTACCTGCATTGGGGCAACCTCTACGAGATTGCACCGTTCTACGTGCTCATCATCGTGCTGATGATCAAGCCTTACGGCCTGTTCGGCACCCACGACATCGAGCGGATATGATCCATGGCCGGCCCTTCCCTCATCCCTGCTGGTGATTTCCGCACCTCTTATGCGGCCGACACCACGATCTTCCCGGCCACGACCAGCCGCAACTTCGCGATTGTTGGCGTGCTGCTGCTCTGCCTCTTGCCGCAATTTCTCAGCGGCTATTGGCTGAGCATCCTGATCCAGATCGGCATCTTTTCGATCGCCGCGCTGGGGCTGAACATCCTCGTTGGCTTCACTGGCCAGATCTCGATCGGCCACGCCGCCTTCTTCCTGCTCGGCGCCTTCACCTCGGCTTACATCTCCAACAACGCGCCGATCCCGGTGTTCTTCGCGATCCCGCTCGCCGGTGTCGTTACCGCGCTGGTCGGGCTGATCTTCGGCATTCCAGCGGCGCGACTGAAGGGTCTCTATCTCGTGATCGCGACGCTGGCCGCGCAATACATCCTGCTCGACTTCTTCTCCCGCGCAGAATGGTTTTCCGGCGGCTCCGTGCCGGCGAGCGCAAATCCATTCTCGATCTTCGGCTATACGCTCCGGGGCGATAAGCAATATTTCTACGTCGTGCTGGCCTATGTGCTCGCGAGCTACATTCTCGTCACCAACCTGATGCGCACGCGCGACGGCCGCGCGCTGGTGGCGATCCGCGACCATTATCTCTCCGCCGAGATCATGGGCATCAACCTTACCAAATACCGCACGCTGTCGTTTGGCCTGGCCGCCTTCTTCGCCGGAATCGCCGGCGCGCTTTATGCGCATTACCAGCTCGTCGTGTCGCAGGAAGGCTTCGGCATCGAGCGTTCGATCCTGTTCCTCGCCATGATCATCATCGGCGGCACCGGCTCGATCATGGGCACGCTGATGGGCACCGCCTTCGTGGTGCTGCTGCCTGAATCCATGGAATGGATCAGCCTGCATCTGAAGGGCGGCGCGATTGATCAGGCGCTGTCGCTCAACAACAACCTCACCTTCCTGCGCGAGATCGCGATCGGGCTCATCATCATCGTGTTCCTGATGTTCGAGCCTGACGGGCTCGCGCATCGCTGGCGACAGATCAAGGCGTACTGGAAACTCTACCCGTTCTCGTATTGAGCGCGGTCAATTCAACAAACCAATAACAGGAGGAGACGACCTATGAAGACAAAAGCCCTTTTGAGCACCGCCTCACTCGCGCTGGCGATCGCCGCATTTTCCGCCGGCGCCCAGGCGCAGATCGCGATCGGCCATCTCGAGGATCGCTCGGGCGGCACCGCCGACGTCGGCACGCCGTTCGGCCAGGCCGTCGCCGATACCTTCGCCTGGGTCAACAAGAACGGCGGCGTCGGCGGCAAGCAGCTCAATGTCGACACGAACGACTACGGTTACCAGGTGCCGCGCGCGATCGCGCTCTACAAGAAGTGGTCGGCGCCGGACAACAAGGTCGCAGCCATCATGGGCTGGGGCACGGCGGACACCGAAGCGCTGACCGGCTTCCTCGCCCAGGACAAGATCCCCGACATGTCCGGCTCTTACGCTGCAGCCCTGTCGGATCCTGAAGGCGCCAGCGGCAAGGCCAAGCCCGCGCCCTACAATTTCTTCTATGGCCCGACCTATTCGGACGCGCTGCGCGCAATGCTGATGTGGGCGGCCGAGGACTGGAAGGCCAAGGGCAAGCCCGGCAAGCCGAAATACGTCCATATGGGCGCCAACCATCCCTACCCCAACGCGCCGAAGGCCGCTGGCGAGGCGCTCGCCACCGAGCTCGGCTTCGAAGTGCTCCCGCCGCTGGTGTTCGCTTTGAGCCCCGGCGACTACAGCAGCCAGTGCCTGAGCCTGAAGAGCTCCGGTGCGAACTACGCCTATCTCGGCAACACCCCCCAATCCAACGTGTCGGTGCTGAAGGCCTGCAAGGCCGCCAACGTCGACGTTCAGTTCCTCGGCAACGTGTGGGGCATGGACGAGAATGGCGCGAAGGCTGCCGGCGACGCCGCCGATGGCGTGGTGTTCCCGCTGCGCACGGCGGTCGGATGGGGCGGCGATGCGCCCGGCATGAAGACGGTGATGGAAATCTCCAAGATGTCCGATCCCACCGGCAAGGTCTACCGCCCGGTGCACTACGTCGCCGCCGTCTGCTCGGCGCTTTACATGAAGGAGGCGCTCGACTGGGCGGCCAAGAACGGCGGTGCCACCGGCGAGAACGTCGCCAAGGGCTTCTACCAGAAGAAGGACTGGGTGCCATCAGGGATGGAAGGCGTCTGCAATCCCTCGACTTGGACCGAGAAGGACCATCGCGGCACCATGAAGGTTGACCTCTATCGCACGAAGGTGTCGGGCGCGACCGATGGCGACATCAACGACCTGATGGGCAAAGGCACGATCAAGCTGGAGAAGGTCAAGTCGGTCGAGCTGCCGCGCAAGCCGGAATGGTTCGGCTGGTGAGCGCCTGATCCGTTCGTCGTTCCGGGACGCCTCGACGAGGCGAACCCGGAACCTCGAGATTCCGGGTTCGGTCCTGCGGACCGCCCCGGAATGACTGGATTGAAGCTGTGACGACAGCGGAGACAATATGACCGACACCCTCGAAGCATCTCGCGCCAAGCCGACTGCCGTGGCTCCCGCTCCCCTCCTCGCCGTGCGCAACATCGAGGTCGTCTATGACGACGTCATCCTGGTGCTGCGCGGCCTCAGCCTTGACGTGCCCAAGGGCGCGATCGTGGCGCTGCTCGGCGCCAACGGCGCCGGCAAATCGACGACGCTGAAGGCGATCTCGGGTCTGCTCAAGACCGAGGACGGCGAGGTCACGCGCGGCGAGATCCTGTTCGAGGGCGAGCCCATCGCCGGCATCGATCCCGACAAGATCGTTCGCCGCGGCATTTTCCAGGTGATGGAGGGCCGGCGCATCGTTGCCGACATGACGTCGCTTGAAAACCTCAGGCTCGGCGCCTTCACCCGCCGGGATCGCGAGGTCGATGCCGACCTCGACATGGTCTTCAATTATTTCCCGCGCCTGAAGGAGCGCACGGGCCTTGCCGGCTATCTCTCCGGCGGCGAGCAGCAGATGCTGGCGATCGGCCGCGCGCTGATGGCGCGCCCGAAGATGATCCTGATGGACGAACCATCGATGGGCCTGTCACCGCTGCTGGTAAAGGAGGTGTTCTCCATCATCCAGAAGATCAATCGCGACCTCGGCGTCACCATCCTTCTGGTGGAGCAGAACGCCCGCGCCGCGTTGTCGGTGGCAAGCCATGGCTACATCATGGAACAGGGCAAGGTCGTGCTCGACGGTACGGCGGACGAATTGCGCGACAACGAGGACGTCAAGGAGTTCTACCTCGGCGGGGCTGGCGACCAGCGCAAGAGTTTTAAAAACCTCAAGAGCTTCAAGCGGCGCAAACGGTGGCTTTAACCTTCAAGCACCTGCTCCGCTTCCGTGACCGCGCAGAGAACATGATAGAACGACGACGCAGGAATGGTGTCGATCAGCGATTTGCCGTCGCTGTCGAACTGGTCGTACCAGCCGCCCCGCACGGGATGGCTGAGATAATGCCGCTCGAGCCGCACCAGCGTCGCGCGCGCTTCCTCCGCCGCGCCCGCCTCGCCGGACTCGGCCTGCGCAATCCACGCCTTCGCCAACTCGGTCTGGGGCCACAGCCGTCGCGTGCTGCGACGGACATTCCCGCTCGCATCGCCTTCGTCGACGAGACAGCCGGTGGCCGCATCGCGGTAGCGCAAGGCGGTCGCAAGCAACTCGGCGCGCCGCGTGCCGGTCGGACATCCCGTGATGCGCTCAAAGCCTTTCAGCAGCCAGACCCATTCCGCCTGATGGCCCGGCTCGACGCTGACAGGCTCGATCTTCGACCAGTCCTCCTCGAAATGCTCTGTGAGGATACGCTTCTGCTTGTCGTAGAGATTGGCGAGGAACAGCGCGAAGAACTCACCGGCGCGATTCTGGAACGACAGATCGTGGGTCGCGTCGAAACACGCGATCATCGCCTCGAACAGATGCATGTGCGGGTTCTGCCGGCGCGGCAGCGTGACCGGCAGGCCTTCGTGCACGCCGCCATGCGGCGAGCGCAGATGGCCGTCGAGGAAGCCAAGCAGCGCGTCGATCTCCGCGCGGACCTGCGCGTCCTGATCGAGCGAATAAACGGTCGCAAGCGCGAAGAGGATGAAAGCGTGGTCATAGGCATCGCGGCGCGCATCCAGCACGGCGCCTTCAGGCGTCAGACGGTGCACATAGCCGGGCTTGCCGTCGGGCGCCTTCGCCTTTGCCAAGAGGTGCTCGAGCCCCTTCAGCGCAATGGCGCGGCCTTGCGGATACCAGCCCATCTGCGCTGCCTTGGCGTAGCAATAGATCTGGCGGGCCTGCACCATCACTCGTCGCGGCGCGGCCATATCCGCGGTGCCGTCGCGGTGCAGCCGATCGATGAAGCCACCCGAGCCGCCGTCCCAGCCGACGGTCGACCACAACGGGATCGCGTCCTCGATCATGCGGCGCTTCAGGCGCGCGACGACCTCAGCCGTCTTGATGCTCTCGTCCGCCATCACGTTCTCTCCACGCCCAACCAATGGCCGTCTGATACCCATGCGAGCGGCGGCGTGCAACGGATGCTAACCCGGAAAGATCTGCCATGACCGCCCATTACGACGCCCTCGAGACGCGCGATCATACGGCGCGCGAGGCTGATTTGTTCGCCCGTCTGCCAGACGTGCTGCGCAGCGCCATGGCCGCACCAGCCTATGCCGAGCGCTTCAGGGGCATCGATTCCGCCTCCGTGACCTCTAGAGCGGCGCTGGCGCGCCTGCCGGTGCTGCGCAAGTCGGAGCTGCCGGCCCTGCACAAAGCGTCCCAGCCCTTTGGTGGCTTTGTGACGGCTGCCGCCGGGGCGTTCGCGCGCCTGTTCACCTCCCCGGGCCCGATCTTCGAGCCGGAAGGACGCCAGGCCGACCCCTGGCGCGGCGCGCGAGCGCTGTTTGCCGCCGGGTTCCGGCCCGAGGACATCGTGCTCAACACATTCAGCTACCACCTCACCCCCGGCGGCTTCATCTTCGATTCCTCCGCGCGCTCGCTGGGTTGCGCCGTAATCCCGGCTGGTCCCGGCAATACCGAGCAACAATTCGAGCTGATCGAGGCCTACCGACCCATTGGCTACAGCGGCACGCCTGATTTTCTGAAGATCCTGCTCGATTCCGCCGCGACGGCCGGCCGCGACGTCTCCTCGATCAAGCGCGCGCTGGTCTCGGGCGCGGCATTCCCGCCCTCCCTCCAGGCCGAGATCAAGGCGCGCGGCATCGACGCCTATCAGGCATTCGGCACGGCCGATCTCGGCCTCATCGCATTTGAGACCGAGGCGCGCGACGGCATGGTCCTCAACGAGGATCTGATCATGGAGATCGTCAAACCGGGCACTGGAGATCCGGTGACGCCGGGCGATGTCGGCGAGATCGTGGTGACCTCGCTCGATCCGCATCATCCCTGGATTCGGTTGGCGCTCGGCGACCTCACCGCTTCGCTGCCAGGCACGAGCCCGTGCGGGCGCACCAATATGCGCATCAAGGGCTGGATGGGTCGTGCCGACCAGACCACCAAGGTCAAGGGCATGTTCGTCCGCCCCGAGCAGATCGCCGAGATCGGCAAGCGCCATCCCGCGCTCGGAAGGTTGCGCCTGGTCGTCACCCGTCAGGGCGAGGCCGACGCGATGACGCTGAAAGCCGAGACGGGCGCTTCGAACGATGCGCTGCGTGAAGAGATCGCGAGCAGTCTGCGGGCCGTGACCAAGCTCGGCGGCGCAGTCGAGCTGGTCAGCCCAGGGGCGCTGCCGAACGACGGCAAGGTGATCGCGGACGAGCGCTGAGCTCAGCCCGCTTTCGACAGCCGATAATTGCCAAGATAGAGCACGTCGAGCCCCGAGCAGAAATAGGTGTGCAGCGCTTCCAGCGGCGCGTTCACGGTCGGCTGCTCGTTGATGTTGAGGCTGGTGTTGATCAGGACGGGCAGCGAGGTTGCCTTCGCGAACTCGCCGATCAGGCGGCTGTAGAGCGGATTGCTGTCGGCATGAACGCTCTGGATGCGCGCAGTGTTGTCGACATGGACAACCGCAGGCATCGTATCGGCGACCTTCTCGTTGACTGGAAAGGTCACGACCATGAAGGGCGCGTCGAACGCGTCCTCGAAATATTCGGCCTGGCGCTCATACAGCACCGACGGGCAGAACGGGCGGAATTCCTCGCGATATTTGATCGTGAGGTTGATGCGGTCCTTCATGCTGGCCTGGCGCGGATCGGCCAGGATTGAGCGGTTGCCGAGCGCGCGCGGCCCGTATTCCATCCGCCCCTGGAACCAGCCCACCGTCTTCTGCTCGGCGAGATCGGTGACACAGCGCGCCACGGGATCGTCGAGCAGCTCGAACCGCGCGCCGATCTTGTCGAGCGTCTCGCGGATCGTGTCGTTGGAGTATTCCGGTCCCCAATAGGCGTGAGACAGCGGCGAGATCGCGTGGCCCGCCTCCGCGCATTTCATCATCGCAGCGCCCAGCGCCACGCCCGCATCGTGCGGTACCGGCGGCACGTACAGACGCTTCACCGACGGCTCGGCGGCGATCTCCATGTTCATCTTGCAGTTCAGCCCGACGCCGCCGGCGATGCAGACGTCGCCGCAACCGGTCTCGGCAATCGCGGAGCGGATCACTTCGGTGGTGACGATCTCGAGCTGCTTCTGGCCGCTCGCCGCGATATTGGTCATGCGCTGGTCGAGCGGCGCGCCGCGCAGGCGCCGCGGCCCGAGGATCTCCTCCATCTTCCCGGTGAAGATGCGCTCCTGCCGCGTCGAGAAATCGCTGGTGAAAATGTCCGCATCGTGCCGGCGCTTGTCGAGCTCGGGATCAAGCTCATAATTGATGCCGTTCGGGCGCAGCAGCTTGGCGAACTTGTCGAGATAGTCCGGGCTGCCATAGGAGGACAGGCCCATGACCTTGTACTCGTCGTTGGTCATCTGGTAGCCGAGATACTGGGTCAGCATCCCGTAATACAGGCCGAGGCTGTTGTGGCGGCCGAACCGCGTCAACACGCGAAAATCGTTGCCGCGCGCATGCGCGACAAGACCGGAGCTGGAATCGCCGGAGAAGTCGAAGCAGGCCACCGTCGCCTCGGAAAAACCTGAGCCGTAGAACGAGCTCGCGGCGTGGCACAGATGGTGGTCATAGAGCTCGATCTTCGGACTGTGCCCGAACTGGTATCGAAAATATTCGGTGAGGCGCTGCGCGTAATTCGTGTAGGTCTTCAGCGGCGAGCAGATCCAGTCGACGTCGCGCATGGTGATACCGGCCTGCTTCAGGCAGAACCCGATGGCGCCGCGGGGCAGCTCGCCGCGCGCGTGCTTGGCCAGCGTGAAACGCTCCTCCTCGGCGGCCGCGATCAACTCGCCGTCGCGCAGCAGGACGGCCGCGCCGTCGTGATGGCCGTGCTTGATGCCGGAGCTGATCCCAATCGCGTACATGCGCATATACCCTCGAAAAACCGCCTTCTACAGCAACCTGAGGCAAAGTAAATCGCCTCCCCCCGGATGTGAGCCGACGGTTCTGGCTTGATCCGGACGCCCGCGCCTGTAGCATGGGAGAACGTGCCTTGAAGCCCACCAAATCAGCTGTTTGATGAAAAAGCCCGCCGTCTTTCTCGATCGCGACGGGGTCCTCAATGAGGACGCCGGATATGTCGTCCGCCCGGAGGATCTAAGATGGATCGCGGGCGCCCGCGAAGCAGTGAAGCTCATCAACGACGCAGGCTACTTTGCCTTCGTGGTCACCAATCAATCTGGCGTCGGCCGCGGCTTCTATGAGGAAAGCGACGTGCAGGAGCTCCACAGATGGATGGCGGACGAACTGGCCAGGATCGGCGCACGCATCGACCAGTTCGAGTACTGTCCTGAGCACCCGGAAGCCGTCGTCGAGCGCTACCGGGCCGCCAGCCCCCGGCGCAAGCCAGAGCCGGGAATGATCATCGACCTCGTGATGCGCTACGACGTGGACAAAAGCCGAAGCATGCTCATCGGCGACAAGCAGACGGACATTGAGGCGGCCGACGCCGCCGGCATCAAGGGCCACCTTTTCTCAGGGGGCAATTTGTACACCTTCATCAAATCCCTGCTCCCGGCATGAGGGCAAAGCCAGGGCACAGCGCCACTGGCGACGCTGATCGACACCTGAGACCCCCAACACTTGCCAACCGGTCATCCTTTCGATAGCACGAACTTCCTGCGTCCATGGGCACGAACACGCGATGAACAGTCCTGCCCCATCAGCGAGATTGACCTCACATCAGGTTGCGCTGACTCTGCTGCTCCTGTCCTATACGGTGGCGCTCTGCATCTCCACGGTCCTCGTGATGGACGTCTTTCAAGGCGTCGTCGCGTTCGATCGCGCTCACCTCGTTCTCGCAATCGTCAGCGTTTCGATCTTCGCGCCGGCTGTCCTGCTCTTCGCCTACGCCCGATTCAGCTTGGGCTACATCGTCAGCTTCAATTTCTACACGATGATCGCCGGGTATCTCTGGCTGATCGCATTCTCACTTCTTCGCTACGATCATCTATTGGCGTACGTGTCGATCATCTTGTCCGGACTGGCGTTCACTGTGCCCGCCCTGTTCATCACCTCTCCGATCAGCCGGCCGCTCGATATATCGCCCCGCGCCTTCGACCACCTGCTTTCGCTTATCCTGCTTGTCGGAACAGGCATCGTCGCCGTAGGGGCGCTCTACAACTTCACTCCGGCAGGCCTTTCCGAAATTTACAAATATCGGGCCGAGATGAACTTTCCCGCGCCGCTTCGATATGCCATCGGAATTGCATCGAACGCTTTGCTGCCCTTTGCATTTGCGAGCTTCCTGGAGCGCAAGCTCTACTGGCGCGCCGGACTGACCTTGCTGCTGCTTCTGCTGCTGTATCCGGTCACGTTGACGAAGCTGACGCTCTTTGCGCCGTTCTGGCTGCTGTTTCTCGCAGCGCTGTCGACGCTCACGCCTCCCAAGCTCGCGACGATCATGTCTCTGCTTGTCCCGATGCTGGCCGGCATCGTCGCATTCTATATGATGAGGGCTGGTATGTTTCCGCTCGGCATCGGATCGCTGTACGTCGGAACCGTCAACAGCCGCATGATCGCGATGCCTTCGGTCGCCCTGGAGGTCTACAACAACTTCTTTGCAGAGCATCCGCTGACCCATTTTTGTCAGATCAACGTACTGAAGCTCTTCATGAGCTGTCCCTACACCGAGCCGCTATCCGTCGTCATGTCGAAAGCCTATCAGCTTGGCGCTTTCAACGCATCGCTGTTTGCGACTGAGGGCATCGCCTCCGTCGGGCCGGCGCTGGCGCCATTGTCCGCACTCGGATGCGGGCTGATCGTGGCTCTGGCAAACCGCCTGTCGTCAGGCCTGCCGCCCCGACTCGTCCTGGTTTCGTCCGGACTCATCTTGCAGGTGCTTACCAATGTGCCGCTGACAACGAACCTGTTGTCGAACGGGGCCGCGGTGCTGTTCCTGCTGTGGTACATTTCACCGCGGCCAACTGTCACGACAGCCGGTAAGGAGCCACAGGGCCCGAAATAGCCGACGACGGCTCAGGCGCGAACGATATTGTCGCGCGGCTGGAGATATTTTCCGCGGCAGTCGACGATCAGGGACGCCTCCTTGCGGATCAGCTCATAGTCGAACTTGTCGTGGTCCGTCGCGAGCAGTACGCAATCGAAGCGCTTGAAATTGTCCGCCGTGGGCGCCACGCTGGAGAGATCGAACGAGTGCGCCCGCATCTTCGGAAAGGACGGCACGTGCGGATCGCTGTAAGCGACGTTGGCGCCGAGATCGCGAAGGCGCTCCATCAGCAGAACCGACGGCGACTCGCGAACGTCATCGACGTTTTTCTTGTAGGCGATGCCGAGCACCAGAATTGAGCTGCCCTTGATCGACTTGTTGCGCTGGTTGAGCGCAAGCGAGATTTTCGAGACCACATAATCCGGCATCGACGAATTGATCTCGCCGGCAAGCTCGATGAAGCGCGTGTGCATGCCGTATTCACGCGCCTTCCAGGTCAGGTAGAACGGGTCGATCGGGATGCAGTGACCGCCGATGCCCGGGCCGGGATAATAGGGCACGAAGCCGAAGGGCTTGGTGGCAGCCGCGCGGATCACCTCGTGAATATCGATCCCCATCCTGTCCGCGACCATCTTCATCTCGTTGACGAGGCCGATGTTCACCGAACGATGGATGTTCTCCAGCAGCTTCGTCAGCTCGGCAGCCTGGGTCGAGCTCACTGGAACGACCTTATCGATCACCTGACGATAGAGTGCGATGCCCGCCTCGAGACACGCCGGTGTGCATCCGCCGCAGACTTTTGGAATGGATCGCGTCGTAAAGTTCTGGTTGCCCGGATCCTCGCGCTCTGGCGAGAACACGAGGAACACATCGGTACCCACCTTGAACCCGCGGCTCTCGATGCGCGGCATCAACTCCTCCTCGGTCGTACCCGGATAAGTCGTGCTTTCGAGCGACAACACCATGCCTTTGCGCAGGTGGGGCACCAGCGACTCGGTCGTGTTGAGCACGAAGCTGAGATCGGGCTCACGGTATTTGTTCAGCGGCGTCGGAACGCACAGGATCAGTGCATCGACCTCATTGGCGCGAGAGAAGTCGGTCGTCGGCTCGAAGCCGAGCTCATTCGCATTCTTGATGCTCGCGCCCGAGATGTGCTCGATGTAGGAGTGTCCCTTTCGGAGCGCATCGACCTTGGTCTTGTCGATGTCGAAGCCGATGACCTTGTAGCCCACCTCGCAATAACGAAGCATCAGGGGCAGACCGACATAGCCAAGACCAACGATACCGATCTTGGCCGTCCTGCGGTCCAGCTTGTCGATCAATTCACTTTTCATCTCGGAGCCCCTGGTTCACCAAGAATGAGATCCACGATGGGGAAATCACTCGTTCCTATCTGACTTGAATTCAAGCGCGGTATCGCGGTTTTGTGGCCGCTGCATAGACCGGATGGGCGGGATCTACAAGCGACAACCCAGTGGCTAGGTACCGCTGAACCGCAACCCGGGCTGGAGTGCAGCCGGGCTCAACTAGGCCGTTGCCACTTCCCGGATCAAATCGACGACCTTGAGGGCGGCCCGGCCGTGCCCGTATTCGCTGATGTCCTTCCGGTCACGATAGTCCGGCCCCTTCCAGAGCCTGTTCCAGCCATGCTCGACCGTCTCCGTCCACTCGGTTTCGTCCCGCAGCGTGATGCAGGGCACGCGGTGGAAATAGGCTTCCTTTTGAAGTCCCCCGGAGTCGGTATAAACTTCGACGGCGTGATGCAGCAGCTTTGCCATGTCGATATAACCAAGCGGTCCAACGACCTGAAGGCCGTTCAACTCCACACCCATTCGGGATGCTGCGTGACGCGTTCGGGGGTGGAGCGGCAATACCACAGGTAGCGTCCGCACTTTTTCCTGCAGGAACTCCACGACTGCCCGCAACTGGCGTGGATCGTCGGTGTTCTCGGCACGATGAACGGTCGCGAGCGCATAGTGTTTGGGCTCGAGACTGAGCTTCTCGAGTATGCTTGAACTCCGTTCCGCCTTTCCGATCGCGAACAACGTGGCGTCGTACATGACGTCCCCGGCGTGATGCACGCCCTTCACGATGCCCTCGGCTGCAAGATTGGCGACCGCAGTCGTTGTCGGGCAGAGGTGGAGCGTTGACAAATGGTCCGTGACGAGGCGATTGATCTCTTCCGGCATACGGCGGTTGAACGAGCGCAGGCCGGCCTCGACGTGGGCGACGGGAATATGCAATTTGGATGCAGCCAAAGCTCCAGCCAGAGTGGAGTTGGTGTCGCCGTAGACGACGACGCAGTCGGGCTTCTCCAGATGCAGGATCGGCTCTATCGCTATCAGCATCCGTCCGGTCATATCGCCGTGGCCGCCACCGTTGATAGCGAGATGATGTTGCGGCCTCGGAATGTCCAATTCGTCGAAGAACACGTCCGACATATCGGCGTCGAAATGCTGCCCGGTGTGGACCATGACCTCGAATGTGCCGCTGGTCTCCCGAATGGCACGGCTGACTGTCGCAGCTTTAATGAACTGCGGCCGCGCGCCGACGATGGTGAGGACTTTCAGAACCATGGGCATGACTCACACAATGGGACTTCTCAAGATGGTCTGACCGCCTCAGACTCGTCCGAAGCAATCGTCTTCCGCAAACCTTCCTCAAAAGAGGCAAACCTCTTCAGTTCGTATCGCGACGCGAGACGACTGAGGTCGGGGACGATGTTCGCGGCCGGAGCATCCACGATCTCAAATTTCGGTTCGATCCCAAGTTGGCCACCGATGACATTCGCGATCTGCCGAATTGACAGTGTCTCCGGCGTCGCCACATTCAGCGTTCCCGTCCAGGACGACGCCGCACTTGCAAGAATGACGTCAACGATATTGCCGATGAAAGTGGGCGCGAGGCGAATGCCGTCGACGTTTCCCGCAAGCTGAACGGCCTTGCCGGATCGAACACGGCGGATCAACTCCGGTATGAGCCGATCGTGCTGACCGGGACCATATGGAAAGAACAGCCGCAGGACGTTCAAGGCGAATAAGCTCGAAAATGGCTTCGCAAGAATCTCCGACGCAAGCTTGCTCGCACCAAGAAAGCCATTCGGGGCCAGCGGAATGTCCTCGCGCAAAGCTTCCGAGAAAGGCTCATAGACCGCTCCGGAGGACAGCAGGCAGAATTGCTTGACTGAAGATCGAGCCGCCCACTCGAGCAGCAGCATCGTCATACCGACGTTGACCGCAAACATCTCTCGCGAATCCGCCGGAAACTGGCGATAGCTGCGCGATTGCGCCGCGTGAATCACCATGTCGACCGCTTTCGGGAACATGTCGGGATCGATGGCCTTGGTGCCGTCCCAGGCCAAGTTGGTGCCGAAAGCTGCCGATGTTCCTGGCCGGCACACGCAGAATAACTCATGCCCGTCGGCCATCAGCCGGGCGCTGAGAGCGGAACCGACAAAGCCGGTGCTGCCAGTCAACAAAATCCGCATGCTCTTATCAGGCCGCCGGTTTCGTCAGCAGAACGGAGATACCGTTCGGATTGGAATCGTTGAAGGCGTAGGTCCTGACCCCGAGGTCCTTCAACCAACCTTCGACTTCATCGTCCGTGTGCTGCCATGCATTATGCGGATGATACCAGTCGAAGTTGACCATATTGTTGGTTTCATAGTCGAACGCCTCGTTCCAGAAGCACTTCAGGAAATTGTAGTACAGCAATCTCTGAACGTTGTGCGTGCCGGCAGGAATTCCGAGAACCGGAATCGGCTTTTCGAGTGTGATCGTCGCGTTGAGCCGAGACAGTTCCCGGCCAAGATCCGTGATACCCTCGCACGCTGCATAACATTCCTCGGCCGACAGTGGCATGAAGTTCTGGCGCACGTGGTCGTCGGTAAATACGCGCACTGCGCCCATCTTCCTATAGACGTAGAAAAAAAACTGTCCACCCGGCCGCACCTTCCGATACAGGGCCTCAACGGCCGCTCTCGTATTCGGGGTATGATGCAGCACGCCGTCCGCAATGATGAAGTCGAAAGTGTCGTCCTCGAACGGGGCGTCCATCAGATCGGCTTGCACCACCGAGCAATTGTCCAAATCGCGCGTATTCTCGAACGTCGTCAGCGCGGCATCGGAGACGTCGAGAGCAAATACCTCTCCAGGGCAGTTTTCCGCGATGAACTTCGTATTGAAGCCGGAACCCGGCCCCACTTCCAGGACGCGCTTCTTGGCCCGATAGAAGTCCTTAAGCGCGCCCAGATCGGGCACGCCAAGCTTCTTGCAGTACCAACCGAACAGGAACTCCTTGTGCTCGGGCTCCAGACCGTACTTCTTGAAGCGGCGCCATTTATCCGAAAACGTCTCGTTGGTCTTGGCCTGCTCAGCGGCCTCGGGCCGGCTTGGCGACATCGCGGACTTCAGCAAGCCATGGCGCGCGCAAAACTCGGTTAAATCGGGCTGCATAGGTCCGGTCAGAAAACAGGGGACACCCTGCAGGATCGGATACCAGATGGAAGGATCGGCCGTCCGAAAGATGCCTTCGATCACGTGGCCACCTTGCTGGCTGAAGACCTCCAGCTGAAGCTCCTTTCCGTTCGGACGGAAAAATTGTCGGCTCGCAGTTCGCATGAGTAAGATATCCCAAAATTCCGGCTAGTGGAGCGCGCCACCATAGGCGTTGTACTGCTTGCACCACGACTCAAAGCTGAGAAGGCACCAGATCAACGCAACATGGTTGGCCTTCCCCTCAAAATGCTCGTTCAAGATCCCGCGCACATACCCCGGCTGGAGTACACCTCGCCGCCTGATCCGAGATTCGGACAGCTGTTCCTCGATCCACGAACGAAGGGCTCCCCTGTACCAAGAAGCGTCCGGCGGGCCAAATCCCATCTTTGGCTTTCGATAGATCATATCAGGAACAAGCGGTCGGACTGCCTCGCGGAACAGGATCTTGCCCGTCGCACCGTCGGACAACAGCTTCCAGTCCACGTTGAACAAATAGTCCACCAGCTCACTGTCGAGGAGCGGAACTCTCGCCTCGAGGGAGTGCGCCATGGACAACTTGTCTTCCAGCGACAAGAGTCCCGGAAGATAAGTCGTCAAATCGACATGCATGACGACGTCCCAGGGATCTTGCGATGGCGCGGTCTCGATGGCTTGTTCGATTGCGGCGAGCGGATCAAAGCCACTCGCCTCCCGCAAGAACTCCGGCGTGAAGGCCTCCCTCATCCTTGCGGCCGCGAGCGGAACGTTCAGGGTCGAGCGGTAAAGCGCCAATCCATCTTTCGCCGGTTGTCCCTGTCGTACCGCTGACCGAATATATTGGAGGATGCGCTGCCCGAGTGAGGGCGGCCCTGACCTAGGCACGATCGCGTATCTACCGACATATCCGCCGGTCACCTCGTCACCGCCCGTTCCCGACAACACCACCTTGGCGTCCTGCGCAACTCGCTGCGCGATCAGATAGTTGACGTAGGCCATCCCCATGCGAGGATATTCGAGTGCAGCGACGGTTGCATCCAGAGTGGTGGTCAAAGCGTTCTGGGGAACGACCAATTCGGTGCGTTCGATGTTCAGATTTTCTGCCACAGCCCGCGAGAACTCGCGTTCGTCGACGAAGCTATCCTCTCCAACATTCTCAAGATCAAAAATGCAGGAGTAAGCGCGGACGACCGGATCGATCTTGTGGGCACCAGATGTAATGGCGGAGCTATCGATGCCGCCGGACAAGTATGCCATCACCGGCACATCGGCTGCCAGCTGCCGTTTGAGCGCGCTCTGCAGAATATCGGCGAATTCGCCAGATGCTTGCGCCAGACTTGGCGAATAAGTCCGCTTGTAAACGGGCGACCAATAGGTGCTCCCGGAACGACCGCCTGCTGTGAACCGCTGGAACGTACCGGGCTTGAGGAGGCGGACGCCGCGGAATGGGGTGCGCCCATCCCAGTTGTTCATCAACGTGAAAAATTCGAGCGTCGCCGAGGCCTCAAATTCCGTGCGTATCAATCCGCTCGCATGCAGCGCCCGGACCTCAGATCCGAACACGATTCCCCCTGCCGGCAAATCCGCAAGGTAGACCGGCTTGATCCCGTAGCGATCGCGGGCGACCACCAACTCACGCTGGTTCTCATCCCAGATGGCACACGCGAACATGCCGTTGAGGCGGCCGAATAGCTTCTCCCCCCACTGCTCCCAGCCGTGGACGAGCACTTCGGTGTCCGAGTGGTCGGTTCTGAAGACATGCCCGGCGTCCTGTAACTCGCGCCTCAGCTCACGGTGATTGTAGATCTCGCCGTTGAACACGACCCAGACCCGCCCATCCTCGTTGGACATCGGCTGGTTACCGGTTGCGAGATCAACGATAGCCAGGCGACGAAACCCCAACGCAACGTCGGACGTAAGATGGTAGCCACAGTCATCGGGACCGCGGTGCACGATACTGGCAGTCATGCTTCGGATACGCTGGTCCGCGTCCGTGCAGGTGCCAAAATGCAAGATGCCAGAGATGCCGCACATTTGGACTACAGTATCTGTGACGAGAGTGTGAGTTCGCGATCGAGGCTACACAAAGCTATCTTTACGTTCACGACGCCCCCAAGATTTGTCCATACCGCACGGACCGAACAGAGTCGGCGCCCGGTCTTTCTGTCGATCGAACTAGTTGAGATCGCCGCCAAATCGTCGCCCGACGATGCCGGACAACGCCAATGGGTCAACGTCTTTGCCGTCAACCACGGCATGCCTGATCCATAGCGGCGCTGCGCCAGTCTGCACAATGAAGCCAGACGGAAGGACGCGCAAAATGCGACCGGGCGTACGAGGCTGGTCTCGGAACAAGAAACGATCATATCGCTGCGCTCTGAGAACTCTCCACTTCTCGGTGCCAAGATATGTGAATGCACCTGGGTAAGGTGGAACCTGCGCCCGGATGAAATCGCAAATTTGACGGTCAGTCATCGTGAAGTCGATCAGCCCGTCCGCCTCGGTCCTCTTCGGATAATGGGTCAGAAAGCGACGGTCCTGAGCCTGCCCGCCTTCTCCGGCCACCACTTTCCCGATTGCGGCAAGAAACAAGTCCGCCCCAACGTCCATCACCTTTTCATAAAGTGTCCGGACGTCGTCGTGCTCGGTTATTTCGACGACCTGGGCGGCCATGATGTCGCCGTCGTCTGCATTTGGAGTCAAGCGGAATACGAAGACCTCAATATCGGACTGCCCGTTTATGATATTCCAGACGAGCGGCGCTCTGCCCAGTCCAAGCGGTGGATGACCTGCGTGAATTCCAAGCGCGCCAAATCGCGCGCGAGAAAAGACTTCCGATGGTATCAACCGATTCCAGCCGTTGACGACAAGCAGGTCGAAGTCCAACGCCTGTACATCTTCGACGCGGATCTTGTACTCGCCAGTCAGCTGGATACATCGCAATCCGTGCGCCAGACACCACGGCAAAACATCAACATATCCGGACACGGCGTATTTTGTTGCCAGCTCGGGCGTAATCGTCACAACCGCAGCAACATCAACACCGGCCTCTATCAGCCGCGCAAGGCCGTAGAGGCCGTTCTCCGCGCAGGTCACATAGAGGAGCTTGGGACTGTCAATCGGCATCTAGTTGCCCAGCCCATGGAAATAAGGTCCCTTCAGGAGAAGGTCCTTCTCGAACCACCAGTCCGGGTGAACCAATATCTGAAAACGCGGGTGCTTGTTGAAGTGGACGAGCGGATCGCCCTCTCGCCAAAACCCATTCGAGTCTGACAGATATTTCATTTCGTTGAAGAAGCGCTTTTCGAGCGCGTAGTTCCGGAAGCCGGCCTCAAGCGGATCGAAACTATCGTGGTAGTTTCCGGTCTGATGAACAATCTGGCTGATGTCGCGATGCTCGGACGTCGAGTTGATCTCAAAGCCCGTGATCGCCTCGAGCACGGCCTTCTCCCTCCGTAGCAACGCAACAGGCGACATCTCCAAGGCGCGTCCGATTGTCATCGCCTCAAAGTGCAATCCAATCTCGTGCCCCAATCCTCTCAAGCCGTGGATGAGGCGATACACGTGCGGAGTGAAACAATTGTACTCGTGCGCGTGAACTCTAAAAAAGTACGTAGCGGAAACTCCCAGGTCAGCTTCGATCGCCGCAAGCTGACTGACGCCGTTGAGCGTGTAGTCGACGTCATGGCGCATAATCAGCGTTCGCTCATGGCGGGCATCGTATTTCTCGAATGAACTCACGTTGTAGCCGGCATCAAGCGCGGTACGCAGCAGCAACCGATAGTACTCGAACGTGAATGGCTTCGGATTGGACGAGCTTGACATTGGACTAGATCACCATGGGCTAGAGTTTCCTAGACGAAGGACAACGCCTCTCCAGGATGAGCATAAAGTTTTGCCAGCGCTCCTGCAATTTTCCTTGGATCGTGCCACCGGCGGACAAAATCAGCCGACCGCCTGCCGTGTTCGATCAACAATTCAGGCCGGTCAAGAATTTTCGAGAGATCGCGCTCCAGATGGTCGGGATCGAGCCCGAGTATCGGAAGCTCATCCCACATCTGAGCAGGCACGAAGCGCTTGTCCTCCTCGCGAATGTAGGCCGCCACTGGCTTCCCCATCGCCATCAACTCGACAGCAAATCCACCATACCAGCCATAGAGGATCTGATCGATCGCAAGATCCGCACCTCGATACATTTCCATCGCTTGCCCGTGCGGAACACCTTTTACCAGGATCAGATCGAATTGATATTTCGAGGCAAGCCGATCCAGGGCCGCAAGTATCAGATCCGTCCCCTTGGTTTTTGGATCGCTCGGCGCGTGAACAATCTTGATCCGACGCGACCCTGACGGTGGCTGTTGCTCGACGTTGTTTACGTCGACGTTCGCGTACGGCAGAAAAACACCATTTGGGATATAGTGCCCAAGCTCGGGGTTCAAATAGAACACCTGGTCCATCAACGGCAGAAGGGTTTGAGCCATTGCTTCGCGATCGCTGTCGTATTGCTTGACGCAGGCATCGAAAGCGCCACAGCGCTCCGGATGGCAAGGTGTCCACCTGTTTCTCTCGAAGGATCGCTTTGCCAAGCGAGCGTCACACCCCTGCAGCGTCATGAATGTGCGCTTCCCGAGCCGCTTTGCGAGTTTGACGTCGCGGAGAATCCAATTGTCCAGGGCTGCTCGTCGACCGAATGCCATGCCGTGATCGTCCCAAAGGGAGAAGCTGCGGCCGAAATAGTAGTGAATGACGTCGTATTTGAATGGCGCGCGGAGACCAAAAGCGAAGCGCCTCAGCTTTTCAGAAATTGTCTTTCGCCCGAGGGCGCCCACGGTCACGTCGGCGGGGTAGCCCAGCCAAGTCCCGTAATTGACGGCGACGTCGCTTTGCAGACCCAACTCCCGCTCGGCCCTCGAAAGGGTCCAAGGCTGATTGCCGACGTTCACTGGTCCATGGAGAACTCTCATGTTTGCAACCAAGGGCATTTATCCAGCGAAGACAAGTGGGAAGGTACCGATTAATCCGACGAAACCGCTCTAGAGCTGAACGCCGTTTCGAGCAACGCCATTTGACGAGGAGCGCTGCTCGCGTCCGATCTCGACGAGTTTCTGATAGGCTCGCAATTGCAGCTCGACAATCCGCTCCGCTGAGTGAAAGCGTCGGATCCAGGCACTCCCCGCATCGCCGATCCGCTGCGCGTCACTCGGATCGGAGGCGATTTGGCGGAGCGCCGCGGCAATCTCGCTCTCAGTGGATGCCGCGACTATAGGGGGCGCCTCAGAAAAAAACTCCTCCGCCGAAGCGCGATCAATATTGGTGATGACCGGCCTTCCGAGTGCCAAGGCTTCGAATGTTATCCCCCCGAACGAGGGAAGAACAAATTGGTCCAGCACCGCGTGACTCGACAGATACGCTTGCCAAAGTTGGGGTTTGCGCATCGGTTCCAGCCAGGTCACCTTGTCCTCCAATCCAAGGCTACGGATGAGCTCGCGCGATGCCTGGAGATCGCGTCCCCACGCGATCATCACCAATCGCAATCTGCCGTCTTCGCGAGCCACGGCCGCGAAAGCTCGGATCAACCTGTCGTTCCCCTTGACCAGGCTGGGATCGGCGTCTCTCCAGTCATGCCTTGCCGGATGAAAGAATACGATCCGATCCTTAGGAGGAGACTCTTGCTCGTTCGCGATTTTGAAATCAACAAGTTTCTTGTCGTCGAATGCGTGAGGAAGAGGAGTGATCCGTTTCGCTGGAATCCCGAGGCGCTTTGCCGCGGAAAGACAATCGATATTGGTTACCAGCACGTGCTCCGCCCCAAGGAAGACGGCTCTCGTCAAACGTCCAAGGCTGTCATCCCCGAAGGGAAGCGCTCTGAGCGTCCCGTGTTCGTAGGCGACGTAGGGATGACGCGCCAATAACGGCCAGGCGCCATCCGTCGAGTAGGCCTGGACAACATCAAAATGAGCAAAGAGTGGCAGCAGAGGCGCTAGCCGGGCTCGATACACGGTAAGATCCCCTTCGCGTAGTGGGGATCTTGGCTTCATCGCCTGTCGTGAGATGTCTGACTGTCGTGCCAGCTTCGATTGCTGGTCCCCACCCCAAACCAGTTGCAATGCTCGAAAGCCCGAGCGCCAGCCGAAGCGCTTCGCTCTCAGGCCATAGCGCATTGCGCGTGCGTATGTGGTTTGCGAAGATACTTTCCTTCGAGCACGATCCAATGCATCGCGAAGCTGCGCCGCTCGATCCGAGTTCCCTGTGACTTCCGCTTCGATCATCGAACAGCAGAGCTTAAGGGGACCCGACGCAAACCAATTCGGTCGATGGTAGCCCCCTAGATCCACGCTGGACCAATCAGGAAAGAAGGGATCGCCAAGATCGCCCTCGAAGGTCGCCTCCTCCCATTCGGGGCAGGCCATGATGTGATAGTTTTCGTAAGCCAAGACGTAAGCCTCGACTCCGTGTTGACGCTGGATCCTCGCATTGTTGAACGCGTTGTTTGCGATATTACCGACATGCAACACCCGCAAAGCTCGCCCATGCCGCCGCTGAAAGGCGCGATACCAATCGAAGCCGTCATCTCGTATCAGTGCGATCCTGCTCGACATTTCGGTCGTAGCCGCTGAGAATTCTTCGTGGAGGCCGATCAAGAGCGAGCCGACCGCTCCCCGACTTTCGCTTCGACAAGCTGCCCACCGACCGGAAAGGGATGTTGCCAGCCGTTGACAGTTGAAATCGAGCTCCGTCGGTTATCCTCCAGCTCCTGCATTTCGCGAATGCGATTGACGACGATCGGCGGAAACTCCGCGGTGTCGCAATAGAGTTGACCAAGTCGCGCGGCGACCGCCGATACACAGTGCCATCGCTCGACGTAGCGCCTGCCCTGGGCGCCGATGGCATGAAGGATTTCCCGATTACGGATGATCCAAAGCAGAACCTGATCGAGGTCATCCGGGGTTGCGTTGATGATGGGACATTCTTCCGGTGCTTCGACCAGATCCCTGCCTCTCACGAAGCTCAGCACGGGCTTGCCGAGCGCCATCGCTTCGAGCGCTGTATAGCCGTAGGCTCCGCCGACGAATTGATCGGCAACGACGTCGCTCGCCGCAAACAGCGCGATAACTTCGGCGTTGTTGACGCCCTGAATCTTTCGATATTCGATCTCGTATCCCTGAGCTCTCAGCCTCTCGATTGCCTGCTCGAGGTATTTTGAGCCTTTGAAATGCGTGTGATTGGGTGCGTGTGCGATTCGCAGTGGCCCGGCTACGACAGCCGAATCGATGGCCTTGAACCGGTCCAGAGCCAAGGGCCAGTAATTGATGTGCTTTGCGCCCGGAACGTAGGTGAGCATGTCACCAAGCGACACTATCGCAGTTGCATACTTTTCGAGTTTGGCGAGGTATTGCTGCAGCTCGGCATCGTGGCAAACACAATATTTTGGTGGTTCTGTGCAATCGACGCAGAAGTTCCATCTGCCCAGGGCCAACGTCTTGTTCCTGGTCCGGACGTCCGCACCATAGGTGTAAATATAGACGCGCTTTCTCGCATCGCGTAACGCCGCGAGCTCCTCGAAATTGATCTGTAGCCGGACGTCCGAATCCAGCAGACCGCGATCGGCGAAGAGGTGAAACACGTCGTAACGAAGCAGAGCCCAGGCAAGGACCAGACGTTGGAAAGAGGCGCCCTGCCCCCACTTCAACGCCAGAGCATATGGGCGTTCGAGATTGATATCGAAATTCGAGGTAATGACGTAGGTCACGTAGACGAGCGAGGTCGAAGAAAAACCAAGCGCGCGATCCGCTTGGGCCTTCAACGGAAGCGTTAGAATCGGCGTTACGCCCCACAAGCTCCGAACCCATCCCTGCCGCATTCGAATTCGGCCAAGCATTGGTCCAAAGCGGACTGCAAGCCTCAGCATTCTCCTCGACAAGACGGTCCCGATCGCGACCGAAAGTCTCAAGGCCCTCCGCGAAAGAGCCATTCGCGCCGATGCCGGATCCGTCAGCCCAATGACCGACCACCTGATATACGGACGGAACCACGCACGAACGCGCTGAGGCACAATGCGCCGTGCAAACCGTTTCATTTGCGGAGCGCCTGCGCTGAACTATTTGCAGCGGGCAGGCTACCGTAAAGCGCGACCAGCTTGCGCCATTCGGACGCTGCATCCAACTGCGCCAAGGCTGTTCTCGTGTTGGCGGCACACCTCATGCGGAATGGCTCATCCTGCATAAGGCGCTTTATCGACTGCGCAATCGATTGCGGATCATACGGATCGAAGGCCAACCCGACCTCGCGCTCCAGAACCAAGCGTTTCGCCTCCGGATAGTGCGCGACGAGCACGGGAAGATCCGCAGCTAGATATTCAAATATCTTGTTCGGGAGCGCGAAGGTGAAATTGCGACATAGCGCCGGGAGCGTCCATATCCCTGCATCGGCCCCTCTGGCGGCGGCAACGACGTCACCTGATGGAACCGGAGGCTCTAGTTTGACCCGGTCCGCTACTCCGACCCGTTCCGCCAAGGAAAGATAGTCGGCTCCGAAAAGATCCAAAGAAGGGCCCCTGATAACGAAGACACATTCCGGGACATGGGCCAGAGCCTCTATGATCGGCTCGATCAGGCGCGTCGGACCGGTGCCTCCCTGCCACAACAATACGAAGCACGATTCAGGCAGCCCAAGTTGTTGCTTCAGCGGCGGATAGTTGCGCGATGTCGTCCTCGACACGTCTGGAATATTGCGGATCACGACCGGCCGTGTTCCCCCAAGCTCCGCTTCCATCGCATCGGCGATCGAGTCGCACACTGTAATTGTGGCAGAGGCTTCAGTGAGGCAACGGGTTTCCAGTTGCTGAAGCTGCTGCTTCCAGTCGCCCTGATAGGGGACCCAAATGGACTTGTCGGCATCCCAATGGACGTTCTCCGAAAACCATTCGTGAAAATCGACGACCAAATGGGAACCGTGAAATCTCGCAGCCGCCATCGCAGCATAAGCCGTGGACAAATCATGCCCATGAAATGCGAACGGCTTCGTCTTGATCGCCTCCTGATAGAGCAAATCAGCAAAATAGCCGGGTTGCTTCATCATGAATGAAGCCGCCGACCAATGGATATGGCGTATGGAAGCGCCCGTGCCCCAGTCCAGATTCGCAGCAGCACCTGCACCATCATGGAGTTCCGGACAGATGACTGTGACGGCAAATCCCGCCGACGCAAGCGCTCTTGCCTCCCTTTCAACCCGGGGATCGATGCGCAGATCCGAGACAACCAGCATCGTGACATCGCGACCGACGGCGCTGCGACCAATACGCCCGTTCCACGCGCGCCCCTCGGCCACCTCACTCATACTCGGAAGTGCGGCAGTCGCTATCCGCTCGGCCCGCCCCTCCGCCATCTCGCGCAAACTCGGAACCCGCGCATTCGCGATCCGCTTGGGAAGATGAACGGCGGAACTCCGCAGACGAACGAGCCAGGAATGGACCGGACGTAATGTCCGGGCGAGCGGCGGATACCGCTTGATCATCGACTTGAGTTGCCCGAGCATGCCTTCACTCAATGCCAACATTGTGGGTCACCGCAAGCTTTATTGCCATTGTCATCCCTGCGTCACTCATCGGGAACTCAGGACCGAGCGCGAGGTCCAATTTTCGCCTGTAGTATCTTGGGCAATTCAGCAGTCGCGACGTAGAGCTTTGCGAGATGACCACTGAGAGCGTCAATCGAGTAGTTCCTCTCGACATATCGAGGGCCCGCTTCAGTCACCGCCGCGAGCCGAGCCCGGTCCGATATCAGATCGCGTAGAACATCTTTGATCGTATTCGGGTTGGCTTCGATGATCGGACATGATTCACGATCTGCGACGGCAACCTCGTCGTGCAGATAACAAATAACGGGGCAACCTATCGCCATAGCCTCGACAGAGGTCAAGCCAAACGATCCACTGACGAGCTGATCGACGAGAACATCGATCTCCCGCATTGCCCGCAGAATGTCCTCTTGAGGCTTTCCACTCAGAAGCAAGAGCTCGACTTCGTATCCTTCCGCCTTCAAACTACCGATTGCTTGTTCCAGGTATTTTGTACCCTTGAAATATCCGTGGTTTGGAAAATGTCCGACGATGAACTTGTCAGCGCGGCGATTGGAACTCTGGCGAGGAGACAATTTGCGTGAGTCCACCGCCAGATATGGAATATTTATCGCGCCGGGAATGAGCTTCATCGCAAGTCCATGCGCAATGACTGCCGTCGCTCGTTCACTGATCGCCTTCAGCATGGCGGCGCCGCCGACGTCATCACAGACACAAAACGCTCCAATCTCCGGGCATTCGGAACAGAACGTCCAATTCCCCAGCGCAAGGGTCTTTTCGCGCGTTCGATGATCCGCTCCATAGGCGTAGGTGTAGAGGCGTTTTCCGGCGCTTCGGTAGATATCCATCTCCTGGATCGCAATTCCAAAACTCGGACTTCCATACCCGCCGGCCGGCTCTATGAGGCCGCGATCGTTATAAAGGTGAAAAATATCGAAATTGATCAGAGCCCAGATCAAAAACAGCCAGCGAAACAAGAACAGGTCTTCGCCGCGCTCCGTAATCACGCGTTCTTGCAGCTTGGCGAATGTGTAATCGAAATTGGAAGACGTGTGATAGGTCGTGAATACGACCGAACAAGAGGTCAAGCCTAACGAGCGATCGGCTGCGACGCCGGCGGACAAATTCACGATCGGCGTGACACCCCAAAGAGACTTTAACTCTCCTTGCTGCATTCTGTGTTGCGAGATCACCCGGCAGTCGGCAGCCAGGGCATCCCAGAACTCGATCGCCTCCGGGGACTGGCCAGGGTCCAGGAATGGTCGCAGCGCGTCCAGCATCAAGGCAAGAAGGTGGTAATCTTGCTGCGCGACAACCCTGTTCAAGTTTTCAACGATTGCGTATTCTATCCGGCCTATCCGGCCTATCCGCCACCTCGGAGTAAGCGAAGAAAGCGCCACTCGGAACCTTTGATTCCCTGTTGCGAACCGAAGCAGATGCGAGAAGCTCGTTGGCTCCCGTCTGAACACACGACCGGCCAACTGCGCTAATAGCTTCGAAGACACTGTGAGAGCCTCTGCTTCCTCTAGGCGCAAGCTCGATTGATGCAATCAACGACCCGACTCTGATCGCCATCCGTCATATTCGGAAAGATAGGCAACGTGATTGTCGTGTCCTCAGCCAAGGCGGCATTTGGAAATGCCTCAGGCCGCAGCCCATACTTGTTCTTGTAGTAGCCGAGCCGATGAACAGCGTGCGTCCCCGGTCGGGTCTGAATTCCTGCGGCGGCCAGCGCCGCCATGACCGCGTTCCGATGCGCGCGACTGCCCTCGAGCACGCGAACAACGTACGATTGAAACGTGTGCCCATCGATGTCGCCGCCGAGCGGACGAGCGATCGCGTTGTTTCCTGCCAGCAACTCGGAATATCGATGCCCCAGACGTCGGCGCTCCGCCAGCAATCGGTCGAGCTTGCCCATCTGCGCCACACCCACAGCCGCCTGAATGTCGGACAATCGTAGATTGAAGCCGAGATTCTCGAAAGTCGCCATGGTCCAGGGACCACGAGGTTCGATCGATGGATCAGGCACCCCCGTCGAACCGTGATTGCGCTGTGACCGCACACGCTCCGCAAGATCATCGCGATCGGTTGTCACCGCTCCTCCCTCACCGGTCGTGATTGCTTTGCGCGGATGAAACGAAAAGCAGCCGATATCGCCGAGAGCACCGACCGGCCTGCCCTTGTACGTCGTCCCAATGGCGCACGCGGCATCCTCGATGATGGCGATGCCACGAGGCTCGGCGATCTCTCTGATCTCGTCCATGGGCGCAGCGAGCCCGAACAGGTGGACCGCAACGATCGCCTTCGTCCGCGGCGTGATCGCCGCCCTCAACGCGTCGGGGTCAAGATTGTACGTCGACAAGTCAATGTCGACGAACACTGGCTTCGCGCCGACATATTCGGCACAATGAGCACTCGTCACCCAGGTGAACGCAGGAACGATCACCTCGTCTCCCGGACCAAGCTGCAATGCCAGCGTCGCCAGGTGAAGCGCCGCGGTGCAAGAAGTGCAGGCCATCACATGTTTGATTTCGTGCCGCTTCGCAAAAAGCAGTTCGAACCGCTCCGTCATGGGGCCTTGCGTCACCCACTTCGAATCCAAACACTCTCTCAACAGTGCGATCTCGTTCTCGTCGAAGCTCGGTTCGGTGATGTTCATTTCTCTGCTCTCGAAGGACGCCCCACGCATCGGCCGCGACTGCGGCTTCCGTGGTGCGCTGTCAAATCAGCATCAGCCTTGAATGAAGGTCATTGCGCCGATGTGGTGGCCTGCGGCCTGGATCTGCGATCTTGTAGTGCCACTCCCAATCCTGCGATCAATGACGATCTTGGTATGAGAGGCATCCTCTTTTGTCAGCAGGCGCTCCAACTCAAGGCGGGCAAGCAACCACCGACGTCCCTGCGCAGGGGTCAGGCGCTGCTTGTGCAGATGGACCGCCAAGGCAGTAACGACCTCAATCGGCTGCATGCCTACATCGCGATCAAGACTGACCTCAAGGTCACCCAGCTCTGCAGAATTCCAGATCTGCGCCTCGTCATAAGGCTTGATGTCGCCGACCGGATCGCCGCTGTCCTGCAACGCGACCTGCCACGTCTTGCCGTTGAGCTCGATCAACCCGACGGCCCCGGCTGATTTCGCCGCGGCAGAAGGAGCGCTGGAGTAGTGGTAAACGACTTGCCTGGTCATCTTGCGGTTTATACGAAGGTCCATTGGACCGCCGATACTCCATCCGTTCGACAACGCCCCGTCGATGATCTGCTGGTAGATGTCCGTCGAGTGAATATAGTCCCGGCTTCCGCGGAAGGCCGCGGGTGGACTATAGAAAAACTCGGAAGACATCTTGCCGTACCCTCGGTCGTCAGGCGGTCAACCCGCCATCCACCACTATGGTTTGACCCGTTACAAATCTTGCTTCGTCACTCAGCAAGAACATCACCACGCCGACGACGTCCGCGACATCGCCCGGCCGGCCGAGCGGCGTTCGTCGCACGATTTGCTTGAGCTTGGACGGATCCATGTCGGCGACGAGATCCGTCTTCATGTAGCCTGGCGCCACACTATTCACCGTTATCTGGCGCCCACCGAGCTCTCGCGCCAGCGCCCGCGTCATCGCATTTACGCCGCCCTTTGTGGCCGAATAGGCAACCGTCCCCTTGTAGCCACTGACGCTCACGATCGAACTGATGTTCACGATCCTACCGTAGCCAACGACCATCATGCCTCTGATGGCGGCGCGCGTAAGGAGCAGTGGTCCGGCCAGATTGACGGAAAGCAGGCGACTGATGTCATCTGCATTCTGTCTTGCCAGCAGCTCTTCGGCTACGATTCCGGCATTGTTGACCAGACCCGTGAGCGGCCCGAGCTGCTTCTCAAATCCTCTGACCAATTCTCGAAAGTGTTCCGGCTGCCCCATATCGGCGGCCGCAAATTTCAGCCGGTCGGGATAGAGCTGAAGGAGGCGCTCCAGCTCCGGAGATGCGCGTCGACTGAAAGTCGCCACGCTGTGCCCCTCGGTCAACAATCTCTCGACGATAGCCAGCCCGAGGCCGCGGCTTCCGCCACTGACCAAAACAACCTGGGGTCTTGAAGCACTCACTTCGTGGTTCCTCGGTTTCTTATCTTCTTCGATCTAGAACTAGACAGCGATTCCCGCTCGACGATCTCGAATTTGAGCGGGACCTTGAACTTCTGCAGACGCTCGCGACAATGGTCGCGGGCCCTTTCGACGATTTCCTCGGGAGTGGATGATGACGCAATCGCCACTTGGGCAATGACGGCATTTCCGAGCAAACGATGCGGCATCCCCGTGACAAGGACGTCCAAGATACCCTCGACCTCGAGCACGACACTTTCAACCTCGGTCGGAAACACCTTCTGCCCGCCGACATTGATAATGTCGCTCCTTCGCCCGACAAAGCGAATGAGATCGCCTTGCTGCTCGACCAGATCCCCCGTGTTCATCCAGCCGCTTTCGTCAATGGGACTGGGCGCGTTCAGATAACCAAGCATCGACGACGACGAGCGGATATGGAGCTCGCCGTCCACTACACGCGTCTCGAAGCCGTTGCCGCCAATCTTCAGCCAAAGCGACCCGGCGTCAGGCGAGCTAGAACGCAGAACTCCGAGTTCTGAAAGGCCATAGGTTTGCTTAAGCTCCGCATCCGGAACGATCTGCGCAATCTTCTGCAGAATTGACGGAGGCATGGGCTCCGCGCCGTAGGTGATGAGCTTCAGCGAAGAGAGATCGTAGTTCTTCCAAATGCCCGATCCGATCAACAACCCAAGGAACGTCGGCGTGGTGGGTAGAAGCTCAGCCCGAAACGCCTCGATCGACCGACAGACGTTCTGCGGCGAGCGATCCCCGACGCAAATACCTACGCCGCCGTCGAACAGGCAGGCGAGAAGCGTGTTGAACCCACCGAAATGGTCCATGAGCAGCATGAGCAGCATCCGCCACGGTTTTCGCGCCGTGGAAAACTTGGAGGCAACTCGTTCGACGTCATGCAAGATTGCCTTGGGCTTGCCAGACGAGCCCGACGTAAAGACGATCAGCCCGGCATGCTCCCTGGCTCTCAGCTGGTCGATCAGGGGAGACGCAGCCGATCGCTTTGGCTCACGAGTTACCGCCCTCGTGCTCGGATCCACAAACCACTGTGTTCCTGCAATTTCTGCCAGCTGCTCGCGTTCGCCCGCCATTTGCAGGCTGAAGGGCGTGAGCACCGCGCCAATCTTCATCAGCGCAAGCATAAGGCTGACGGTCGCCAGATTGTAGTCTCCGGCGAATCCACAAATGTCGCCCCGAGCGATGCCCTGCGCTTGCAAACTCCGAACCCAAACGTCGACCTCGTTCAGGATAGCGTCGCAGCTGGCGACACCTTCATGCGCAATCAGCGCGGGAGCGTTGCCCCGCTTCGCAAGTCTTTCGAAAAGATCAGCGATATGCGACTTTCTCAACGCATCAGACATTGCGCTTCACCAGAAAGCTGTTCTCCCAAGTCGGAGACAGCCGACAAGTCGACCCTGATGACGCGCATCGGACGAAGGACGCGCGAGACTGTAACCTTGAAGGCGATCTCTTGCCCCAGGAAGGTAGGCCGACGAAATTTGAGGTCAACCTTTTCGAGGATCGCATGCTCCCCAGGCAGATACATTCCGATGAGCCTGGAGAAACGAGTTGCAACGCACATGCCCTGAAGTATTGGCTGGCCGAAGCCGCGATCGCGCGAGAATCGCTCATCGTCATGAACCGGAGCGCGATCGTTTGCGACGATTCGAAATGCGTCGCGCATCTCCTGGTTAAATACAACGCGCTGCTCGACGGCGTCGCCCACGACAACATCCTCCACGGTTAGCGCGCGTGATGCCGTAAGGTCATCTACGACCAGGAGCTGGGGAGGACGGACCATTCTAGTTCGACTTCTTCATCCTGGTGACGTGGCTCGCCAGTTTGTTGATCGTGTTTATCTCCTCGACCTCGACGTCCTGAAGCGAGACGTCGAACCTGTCTTCAACGGCCATCAACACGCTCGCATAGTCGAGCGAATCGAGCTCGCCCGCCAACAATGATTGGTCGGGATCCTGCCCAATAGGACTGCTCGGCTTGACGACCTTGTTAATGATATCAACGATGCTTTGACGAACGTCTGTCATATCTCACCTTTCAAACTCTTCTGCGACATTGAGCAGGGCCACTTTTGGGGGCGGCCGACTCCAGATCTCGACATTTACCGAATGCCCGCCTTTTCGAGTTTCGGTAGAACTTCGCTCAAAAAGAACGGCAGCTCGTTCTTAAAATCGACAAAGGAGACCGACACTCCGGAAAAGCCCGCGGCCTGCAGCTCGATCAGCTGATCAGCAACCGCCTGCGCAGATCCCACAACTCCGAGGCTTCCGAAGCCGCCAGCAATCCTCTTTTTCTGGAGTTTCATTGCCGCAGCAAGGGCCGGCTTTCCGGCGTCGGAATTCTCAGCGATATAGGCATTCACAGCGTCGGTATCTGCGAAAGTTTTGGCGAAACGGTCATAGTACTCTACGGCTTCGGATGTCGTTTCGCGACAGACAACGTGCAGCGGTGTGCAAACATCAATTGCACGATCGAAGCGGTCCGATTCTTCCTTCAACTGGGCAACGTGGCGTTTTCCATTTTCAATGTTCGAAACGGTCGTAAACAGCACGTTACAGTGACGAGCCGCGAACGTCCGCCCTGTCTGCGTGAACGCCGCGGACATCAGTACCGGCCCCCCCGGCTGGACGCAAATCGGCGAACAATGAGCGCCACGCACCTGAAAGAATTCGCCTTCGAAGTCGAAGGGAGCTTCTCCCTGGACCAGCCGCGAGAAGATCTTCATCCATTCTTCGCCTTGGTCATAGCGACGATCGACACCGACGTCGCTGCGTCCAAACATGGCAAAGTCTTTTGCGTTCCAGCCGCACACGACATTCAGGCCGGCTCGGCCATGCGACGCCTGGTCGAGGGTTGCGATTGCGCGTGCTGCCCAGGCCGGGTGAACGATTGAAACCTGGACCGTTGCAAAAAGCGCGATTCTTTCCGTCATTCCCGACAGTGCGGCCGCATGCGTCATCGTCTCCATGCACCAGCCGCGCGGATCCGTCTCGCCGCCGTAGCCCCGCCAACGTTGAAGCGGCAGCAGAAAATCCAGGCCCGCGCGATCGGCCATCCGCGCGACCTCGGCGATGTCATCCCATTCTGCGCGCCATCGTTCAGGCACCCGGGTCATCGCGATGCCGCCGCTGGCATTAAGGGAAAACAACCCGATCTTGAACTTGGGTCCGCTCAACGCTCCCTCCGCCGCCTTGCTCATGACAACGCCGACAACACTCTACCGCTGGTCCGACAGCCGCGCGATCGTTCCGACCCGGACAGCCGGATTGCCGAACACAACCCAGCGGTCGGGCACGTCTTTTGTCACCGCTGCCGCAATACCCACCACTGAAAACTCACCCAACTTTTTGCTGTCGAGCAAAACCGAACCCGGGCCGAGATGCGCGCCAAATCCCACCGTGCTGCGACCGCACATCGTTGCGTTGGGGCCAACATAGCCATGGTCTTCGACGACGCAATGGTGCCCCAGCATGGCGCCTGCACGCAAGCTGGCAAACCTTCCTATGCGGGATTCCGGCTGAACAGTCGCGCACGATGCAACAAATGCTCCCGGTCCGATCACGACGTCGGACGAGACCACTGCACTGGGATGGACAACGGTACCCCAGCGCTCCTCTGGAATTTCAAGGCTATTGATGCGCGCCACGCGCGCCTGCATATCTTTCACCTTCTGAACCGCCGGAGAGAACAGAATGTCGTTGTCCAGCTTTCTCCAATCCTCGAACCGTCCGAGAACCGGCACGCCCTGAAGGATTTCACCGGGGGGCAACACATCGTTGAGGAAGCCCACGAGCTCAACCGCATGACCGGCCCGCGCGGCGTGATGCAATGCCTCTGCAACGACAAGACCATCGCCCGGACCTCCGAGCACCACGAAACGTTTCTGGAGCACTCCACTCACCATATTTTCTCAGTACCGCGGCAGTTGATCAGCACGTGCGCGCTTCTGCTATCGTCCCTCTGAACCGCGAGACGAAGCAGGCATCATTGGCTTGGTCACGATGCACTCCCAGACCCGCAAATTCCCCTGAAAATGGAGATCATGCAAAGGTCTTATCTGCGAGTCCGCTCTGTCCGAATCCAACGACAACGAAGCGTCGCGCCCCCAACGGAAGTTCGTAAAGCCGACGGATTGTGCGATCCGCTCGAACTCTTCCGGGCCGTATGGCCTATTATAAAGAGGAATATCCGTCGTATCGAGCGCTTGCTCGCCGCTTGTGCCCCGAAGGCGATTTCGCAACCACGCCCGCACCGGTCGCAATCGTTGCTTGACGTATTCTTCCAGCGTGACGTCCGCTTGCTTCTTCGACGGACTGGCCCATCCAACGCGCTTCAGGATGGTATTGGCCAATGCGAACAGAGTGTAATCTGAAAAGCGCTGAATTGTCTCTGCCACTTGCTTTCGATTCTCATCGAGAGCGAGGGTAGGAAGCAGCTCGACCAAAGCCTCGCGATCCCGGCTATTCAGGACACGCTTGAGCTTCTCCAAGAGGCGCGAGCGCGCCCGCAAGCTGCGCACACCACCACAGCGCGCCACATACGCATTGCATAGCGCTTCGACGTAAAGCTGCCTCTCCTCGTCAGCACGATCTTTTAGACGATCCTCGACGAGATATTGATACCATCCATCCCCGTTCACCGACAGGAAGCACGACGCTCCGGGTTTCAACACGCGGTAAAGCTCCTTCAGGGCGGGGATCGACTGCACGAGGAAGATGACCCCGTAACATATCGCGAAGTCGAAATGGTCATCCGGATAACCGGAGGCGTAGATGTCGCGAACTGAAAAGTCGATGTCGACGCGCGCGGCCTGCGCGATGCGTTGGCCCATGGCAATGGCGTCCGCACTCGAGTCGAACCCGACCACTTCATCGAAGCGCTCGGTAAGGCACAGTGACCACTGCCCGACCCCGCATCCTGCGTCGAGCGCTCGCTGCCCCCTGGGATTCAGATGGTCTATGCGAGACTGAAAGTAAGGAGCCGTGTGGGTGTGAAACTGCACGTAGTAATGCTGGTCGGCATCGCTCGCCCGGTCTCGTGAATATATGCGGGCTATTCTATCGATCTCGACGATCGGCGCCTTGCTGGCCTCCTCATCCAGCAAGTCGGCGAGACGGACCACCTCTATCTTGCCGTCCGTCCGCTTGCTGTTCAGCCATTCCAGCGCGCGGACTGACTCTTCAGTCAACGGATGACCGTCTGGCGCATACGCCCAGCGGTTCTCGTCGTGGTGACATCCCCAATGCTGATAGATAATTATGTTTTGATCGTTGGCGAGCCAATGATTTAGATTGTCGTCATTGAGTTGAAGCTGGAAGTTCTGACCGTTCGGCGCCCATGGCATGACGCCCATGAAGCGGGTGAACACCTGGATGGTGTGTCCGCTGCGCGTGCGCTCGGGCGCGACGAGGCGAGCCGGGGTCCCAGGATGGACGATCAACCTTTCATCGGTCCAAAAGTACTTCACGCCCGCGTCGAGAAACAGATCCAGGATATAGCAGTCCGAAGCGGGATCATCCCCTAAACGATATCTCGGAGCACTGCTGCCGGCGATGTTGTCTACACAAAGCTCATCGCCATGGTTCGTCCAGACGCGGGGAATCCGGGCGTGCTTCGCCAAGTACTCGACTGCCTGGCCAATCGCCTTGCGATCGGGCCTCAATCCTCCACCAAACCGGCTCGAATATTGACCGGCGCTATGAAACACGTCGATTCGGCCAGCCCGGACCTCCTCAAGGATCTCGTCGTGGCGAGGACCTTTTTCGGTGCAGTCGCGGCGAAACAGGCCCATGTCCCGACCGGAAGGGTCGAACAACCAGAACGAATCGCCGGCCGGTATTCCCATTCCGTCCAGGGTGGCGTGCACCGAACGGTATCCCTCCCAGGTCTGCAGATCGCAATCGTTGCAGAATGCCAGCTTGATCACTGCATCTCTCTTTCGCTTGCAACCTGGTCCTTGGCAGAGAAGCTCACCGGCACTTTCACGTTAACGAGCCCGCCAGCGAACGGCCGGTTCAGCGCAACCGTGAAGCGCTCCCCAATACGCTTGTCATAGATATCCGATGGCGGCCCCGTTTCCGCGGAGAACGAGTTTGTCACGAACGTATTGATCTCGTATTCGCCAGCCCCGAGCGGATTGGGATCGAACTCGAATTCCACCAGGTCGACCTCATCGGCCGCCCCGAGGGTCCGGTCGAAGCAGCTTGCCTGATAGAAAACGTACACGCCATCCGATCGGAATATGTTGATGCTCGCATTCAGCGTATCGACCGGTTCGTTGCGTTTGAGCGCAACTTGAATCTTGAACGGTTCATTCTCCCGCAGATGAAACAGGGCGCCGCTTGCCGCTCGGACCGTTACGCTGACAATTTCCACCGGAAGCCGGTGCTCTTCCGTGGAACGTTCCACGAGAGCCCGGTGCGCAGTCTCGCTAGGTACTTGCACCTTTCCGCCGACGACGACCCGCTGCCATCCGTCTTTCTGCTTCTCTCGCGCGCGCAGATCGAGCCGCGACCACTCTCCGTCGGCAATATTCAGCACGTCGGCCGTCAGCTGCTCGTCGCCGTCAGCACATGAATGCTCAAATGAACACTGGATCGAAACGGGGCCACTCGAACCGGGCGCGCGTCTGACGAGGATGTAGCCTCCTTTGCGGACGCCTATCTTGGAAGACAGAATTCTGCTCGGCTCACCCAACCTGTCGAACATTCGACCCCACTCGCACGACAAGGTGTCGAGTGCGGCCGCAACATCCGGTCGCCTGATATCGAGGATTTCGAGAGGTACGTCGAATTTTGCGCCATCAATCGCAACGCCGATGTCCTTGATGTAATGCGTTTGCGAAAGGTGGAGATCATTCATCGGGCGCACCCGAATACACCAGAGGTCATCAACCTTGAGGTCCTCCGGGGAAACGAGGTGCAACGACTTCTCGATTCGCGCCTTGTTTCCCTCGCGGTTTGCAGCCTCGTCCTTTCGAAGCATATCCTCTTCGTACTGGCGGACCACGGTTTCGGCTGGCCCTGACAGGCGGACGTTGCCGTTTTCGATCCAGATGCACCGCTGGCACATGGTTCGGACGTGATGGGTCGAGTGACTGACGAAGAGCAAGGCGCGTCCGCGCTCGCAAAACTTCTTCATTCGCGCCGCGGCCTTGGCGGCAAAGTACCCATCGCCGGTGCCAAGCACCTCGTCGATAATAAGGATCTCGGGATCCAAAGCGGTGGCGATCGCAAACGAAAGCCGCGCGCCCATACCCGTACTGTAGGTCTTGACCGGCCGCGAAAGAAAGGCGCCCAATTCCGTGAAGTCCGCGATGTCTTCCAACATCGTCCCGATTTGCCGATCCGACGCTCCCTGCATGGCGAGATTGAAACGTGCATTCTCGATGCCGCTCATTTCCTCGTTCCATGCCGGAACCATGCTCAGCAGAGAAGAAATTTTTCCGTGAACCGACACCCGACCGCTGGTCGGTGTCAGGTTGCCGGCGATCACCTTTAGGAGCGTGCTTTTCCCTGCGCCGTTCGGTCCAATAATGCCGACGCGCTCTCCTTCTGCGATCGTCAGTGATACGTCCCTCAACGCCCAGAACGTGTCGTGGCGCCGTCCTCCGAACAGTGCCTCGCGCAGAATGTCTGAAGGCTTGGAGTAGAGCTTGTAAGCAACGCTCAGGTCCGAGACCGAGATCGCAGTCGTCATAGGACCTTACCGAAGTATGGCTTCAACGCTTGAAACAGTCGGAAGCCGAAGGAAAAAACCAGCAAAGACATTGCAGCAAAGAATATCCATGCGCCAGGGTGTTCGATTCGTCCGAAATAGATCGCGTCCTGATAGACCCAGATCAACGAACTGAATGGGTTGAACTCAACGAACGGACGAAAGAGACGCGGCACCCACGCCGGCAGATAAACGACGGGAAGAATGTAAATTCCGGCCGTCACCAGAACCGCGGCGATATCTTTCATGTCGCGAACGAACACGCCGACCGCCGACAGCATCCAGCCCAACCCGATCGCGAAAAGCAGATTAAGTCCCAACACGAAGGGGAGCAGCAGGTAAGTCCAGGGCAAGGATCCGTTGACCGCGACCTCGTAAATCGCGGTCAGCACCATGCCGACCATCCAGAACACCATGGAAATCAGCACATCCTTGATCGGCAGGACTTCGGTCTGGAAGGTGAACTGCTTGACCAGCGTCGAATTGCTGAGAACCGATGAACAAAGGCCTGGCAGAGCGGAGCTGAGCGTGAGCCACGGGACCAGGCCGGACAGGATATAGGTGGTGTAGTCGCGCGGGAGCTCGACCGTGCCACCGATCCGCTGCTTAAACACCACGCCGAAGACGAATATAAAAACCAGCATCTGGAAGATCGGGTGGCCAACGATCCAGAATGCGCCAGCGAATTGCCCGGAATAGCGCGACCGAAGTTCGCGTACCGCCATTGCCGCCGCGAGCTTTCGCGACCTCCGCAGCAACCTCAGCCCCTCAACCAGATTCAGAAGAAAAGCCCTGGGACTCAATACGCCGGCGAGGCCGAGCCGATGCGACTGAATATCGAGTTCGCTCTGGTATTCCATCAGAAATACGCGTCCATTAACTGCTCCAGATTGAGCAGTGACCAGATCAGCAAGCGGCGATTTTGACGGCCCCCAAGATGGTCATCGACCAGATTCTTGACGACCTCGTAATCCAGCAGGCTGTAGATCTTGGCTTGCGGGTTCATCACCCTTCGCCTCACATATTCAATGCTTTCGCCCTTGAACCAGCTGGCGTCCGGCGCTGAAAACCCTTGCTTCTCCCGGCTCGCAACATCAGCCGGGATATGACGTTCCATCATCGTGCGAAGTGCGAGCTTGCCGTCCCGCGTGCGCTGGTAATAGCGCTCGGCCTTTCCGCCCGGCTCGTTCTCGTTGAGCGAGACGACGTCGGTCAGGTTTCCAAGCTTCATATGCGCTGGCAGCCGCATCGCGAAGTCGGCCAGGTCATTGTCCAGGAAAGGTACCCTGCTCTCCAGTCCATGCGCCATTGCCAGCTTGTCGTCGACGACCAATAGTCCGTTGAGAAACGTCTTGGCCTCAAAGTACAGCGAGTGATTGACGTAATCTTCCGGACGCGTCAGCGTCGCGGCGTGCTCATGGAATACGTTGCGGAAGATGTCCTCCGGCGACACATCCTTCGCGTCGTTCCAGACCGGGGCGAGGAGTCGCGGCAGCACGTCGGCGGGCACCAGGCGCTGCCAGAAACCGAAATACTTCTGGACGTAGTGATCGAAATCGTCGTTCACGACGGCGCGGTAGTAACGCCAGGGATAGCCCGCAAAGAGCTCGTCGCCCCCGGTGCCGGACAGGACCACCTTTCCGAACTTCGAAGCCAGCTTGGCCGCATAGTAGTTGGGGTAGGACTGGCCGACGCGCGGTTCTTCAAGATGCCAGGCAAGGCTAGGCAGGGCTCGCTCCATGTCGCCCGCCTTCAAGACCATCTCATAGTGCTCGGTCTTGAAGAGATAGGACATGTATTCGGCCTTGGCCCGCTCATCGTAGCCAAGTTCGACGCCCGAGGCCGAGTTCAGATCAAAGCCGATCGTGAAAGTCCGCATGAACGGCAATTGCGCCGCAGCCAGCGCCGTGATCGAGCCTGAGTCCATGCCTCCGGACAGGTAAGAACCAACCTCGACGTCGCTCACCAACTGTCGGTTGACCGCCTGACGAAACAGACGATCAAGCTCCTCAACGACTTCGGCCTCATCGACAGTCCCGCAAGGCTCCTCGAAACTGAAGTCCCAATAGCGCCTAGGCACCACGCTATCTCGGCCGTCGAGGCCGATCTGAATGTAGCAGCCAGCTGGAAGCAGCCGAGCTCCCTCGAAAATAGTGCGCTCGGTAAAGAAGTTCTGGAATGTCAGATACTCAGCCAAGCCCTTCGCATCGGGACGCGCCGTGAAGCGGGGATAGGCCCGAAATGCCTTGATCTCGGAGGCAAACAGAAACACGCCATCGATCTCGGCATAGTAGACCGGTTTCACCCCGAACCGATCACGCGCAATCGTCAGCCGCCGCTCCTCCGTATCCCAAATTGCAAAGGCAAACATGCCGTTGAATTTCAGGAGAGCGTCGAGCCCCCATTCGGCAAAGGCGTGCAGCAAGACTTCACTGTCGCCCGTCGAGTTGAAACGATGTCCGCGCGCTGAAAGCTGGACCTTCAATTCCTTGAAATTGTAGATCTCGCCATTGTAGGTCAGGACATATCGGCCATCCTGCGTCTCCATCGGCTGACGCGCGGCATCCGTCAGGTCAATGATCGACAAGCGCCGATGACCGAGCCCAACGGGGCCATCACAATAATGGCCTTGGCCGTCGGGGCCCCGATGAGCAATGATATCGGTCATGGCCGTGAGCGTCCTGATCGACGCTGGACGACCGTCCCTATGGAAGATGCCGGCGATACCGCACATACCGAAATCCTCTTGCCGCGATGGCCTGTCAGGAAACTCTAGATCTGCGCCTTGGCGCGGCGCTGGTCGACCTGGTCGATATGGCTTCGACGCCAGTCGATCAGCCTGCGCAGCCCTTCATCGAGATCGATTGCCGCCGTGAAGCCGATCTCCTCCTGCGCGCGCTTGGGCGATCCAATCCGGTTGCGGACAAGCGTGGCCTGGCTGCGAGGGGCATAGTTGATCGGCTGGTTCGAACCGGTGAGGTTCAGCAGCTTCTCGGCGATTTGCTTCAACGAGGTGCGCTTGCCGGTTCCCACGTTGTAGAAGCGATCCGTCGCAGCCGCTCCCATGGCGCAGAGGTTGGCGCGGGCACAATCCTCGACGGCAACAAAGTCGAAGGCTTCAGAGCCGTCACCGAGAATGGTCGGGCCCTCTCCCTTGTCGATCGCATCCAGCATCTTCATGATGACGGCGATATAGGCGCCCCGGTAATCCTGGCGCGGCCCATACACGTTCATGTAGCGCAGGCCGACATAGTCGAGGCCGTAGCGGAAGTGGTAGGCGCGTGCCATCGCCTCGCCGCAGATCTTGGTGGCGCCGTAGAAGTTCTTGTTGTTGAACGGATGATCTTCGGTCATCGGCTCTTCGACCGCGTCGCCATAAACCGACGCCGACGACGACCATACCAACCGCTTGACACCGTTGCGCACGCAGCCATCGAGGATGTTGAACATCCCTTTCACGTTCACATCGAACGCGGTCCGCGGAAATTCATGACACTGCAAGAGCCAGAGCGCTGCGAACTGAAAAACGCCGTCGGCTCCCTTCAGCGCAGCATCGAGAATATCCGTTTGCGTGATGTCGCCGCCGGCCTCGAAGATCCTGACCCGCGGATCGCGCAGCGCCCCGGCAAGATTCTCGTGCGTACCGCGTACGAAATTGTCGTAGATGACGATTTCGCCCACATCGGTCTTGGTCAATTGGTCGATCGCGTGCGACCCGATGAGCCCCGCTCCGCCGATGACGACGACTTTTTTACCGCGAATATCCATGTTTTTCAGCCTTCGATTTCCACAAGCGTTTCGTTGCGCAGCTCATAGCGGCGATGGGTACGTGGGCAAACGAGATCCCCTCCCAGCCGCTCACCGGCCGTGCTCATCCAGCCGAGCCTTCGCGCCGGATTTCCGGCCATCAAGGCGAAGTTCGGAACGTTTTTGGTGATCACTGCACCGGCACCGATGAAGCAATACTCTCCCAGCGAATGGCCGCAAACGATGGTCGCATTCGCTCCGATGCTCGCGCCGCGCCCGATCGGCGTTTTGCGAAACTCATCCTTTCGCGAGACGTCGGCGCGCGGATTGTTCACGTTGGTGAAGACGCAGCTCGGGCCACAGAACACGTCGTCAGAAAGCTCGACGCCGTCATAGATCGAGACATTGTTCTGGATCTTGCAGCCGTTGCCGATCTTGACGTTTGGACCGATCATCACGTTCTGGCCGATCGAGCAATTCTCGCCGATGACCGTGCGCGGCAGAATGTGGCAGAAGTGCCAGATCTTTGTACCGCGCCCGAGCACGGCGCCGTCGTCGACATAGCTTGACTGATGGATCAAGACGCCGGGAAAGCGCGGATCCTCGCGCATCTCGCTCATTTGTGCATCGCCCGCTGGGCAAAGGCGTGAACGCCGTTGCTCCTGACGATCGGCGCGTGGCGGAAGGTCGAGACGATGTCGATCGAGGGACGAACCTCATCCAGGCCGAAGCCGCGGCCGGCGACGATCTCTTCGTAGCTCCGCGTGTGCAGATCCGTGAAGCCCTCGGAGAACTCGACCTCCTCGCCGTCGACGGTGATGGAGCGATATGTCGTCTTCTTGCCCTTGACGCTCTCAGGCAGATCGTTGCGATCGAGCGACAGGAACCAGCTGACGTCGGCGCGCTCGCACTCGAGCGAGCCCGCTGCCCGCTCTTCTTCGCGCAGATGCGCCTCGTTGCGGCTGGCGGGCCCGAACACGAAGCTGAGCATGTCGAAGAAATGCACGCCGATGTTGGTGGCCACGCCACCTGATTTATCCCCCGCACCCTTCCAGGAGGTATGATACCAGCGCCCGCGCGAGGTGATGTAGGTCAGCTCAACCTTGTGGCGCTTGTTGGTGTTAGCGAAGCGATCTCGCAGCGCAATGATGGCGGGATGCAAACGCAGCTGGAGGATGGTGGAGATACGCTGTCCCGTCTCGCGCTCGATAGCAGCCAGGTCGTCGATATCGCCGGGATTGAGGACCAGCGGCTTCTCGCAGATGGCATCGACGCCCGAGCGGAGCGCGAACCGACAATGAGCGTCGTGGAGATAGTTCGGCGAACAGATGCTCATGTAGTCGAGCTTCCTGCCGCCGCGCCGCAGCGCGTCGACATGACGATCGAACAGCTCGAACTCGGTGAAGAATTCCGCATCGGGAAAATGGCTGTCCATAATTCCCACGGAGTCATTGGGATCATAGGCCACCGCCAGCCTGCCGCCGGTCTCGGCCATCGCCCGCATATGCCTTGGCGCGATGTAGCCGGCCGCGCCGATCAACGCATAGGTCGTCATGGAACTCTCTTTCAAGCTTCGCGCTTGCTTCAGGCAAGCTACCGCACTCGGGGTGAAACGACCTTCACTCCCCGAGCCAAATTTTCAACGACGCCTGCCAAGTGGCAGACGGACTTACGCGGCGGCGATCAGATCCGCCCCAACAAACACACGCACCTTGCGGCCGAGCAAATTCAGAAGTACGGCGACACGATGGTGATCGCTCACGTCTTCCACAAGCGCAAGACTGTCGACGAATGCACCTTCGACGATCCGCACCTTGTCGCCGGCAGAGAAGGCCGGCCGGGCTGCAAGCTTGATGAATCCCGCATCGTCTTCGCGCGCCTTCAGCGCACCGACAACGCCGTCCGCAACTTGAGCCGGCCGGTCTCCGACACAGACAAGATGCGAGATGCCAAGGGTGGACTGGATTGAGCGCCATCGCTGTGCCGCGAGATCGATGGCCACAAAGACGTAACGGGGAAAGAGCGGGCGCGCCACGGTCTCGATCTTCCGGGCATGGCTGCGACGCTTCAGGTATTGCGGAAGATAGATGGAGAAGCCCTGGCGCTCGAGATTGGCGGCCGCCTTTGCCTCGGAATTGACGTGCGTCTGCGCGACGTACCAACTGGCGCGATCCGTTGTCATCAGACCACTCCCTGCTGTTGTTTGGGACGCAAGCTCAGCAGATCGGGCACGAGCACCCTGTCTGCCCCGAATTGACCCACCGCGTCGTCAAACACCTTCCGCGCAGCCGTCAGATGGGTCACGACCACCGCATCAAAAGGCTCGCCAACCGACGCGTAGGAGGACACGACCTTGACGCCGATGAAGCTTCCCGCCGCAGCCGCATCGGAATCGACGATAGCGACGATTGAAACGGGCCCCTCGACCGCGCTCAAGATTGCGATCTCGCACAGGTCGGAGTACCCGGCGAGCACGATCCGCCTGAAGCCGAGCGCCTGGGCACGGTCCAGGATCTTCGCGTATTCCTGCTTCGCCTTGCGGAAGAGCAAAAATGAGTCCGAAAGGAATTGAATCGTCAGCCGGGATTTCTCGGAGAAGCCCTGCGGCGTGAGGTAGTAGGCATATCGCCGCGCTGGAGCCTGGCCGACTTTAACGAAGCCCTTCTTGACGGCACGTTTGAGGTAGGCGTTGACGAGGCCGAGCGCGACGCCGAGCTCGGCGGCGATCCGCCGCTGCGATCGCGCGCCGTCCGCTTCGACGGAGGTCAGCAGACCGAGCACGAGCCGATCGCTGTCCTTTTCGTCGGTTGGTAGCGTACCCGCCATCTTACCCCCTGCTGGACCGGGAGGTAGCGCGTTCAGACGGTGAACGTCAAGCGAATTCGTTCACGCCATGAACAATGCAAGTAACTGATAAGACATACATTTTTAAAAATGACCTGTATCATCCAAGTCACATTTCATTCGGAAGTGACCGCTTCCTCGAGGTAGCGCGCCGCGAGCCTCGAATAGCTGTACTGACGCGCGACCGCCAGCCGATCATCCGGCGGGCGCTCCGGATCCTTGAGTGCCGATGCCAGACAGGCCGCAAGCGCCGCAGGATCATCCGGCGCGCATCGCGAGGTCACCAGATCCTCAAGCCCGGCGAGCGCCCGGTCTTCGCAGGCGATGACAATGCGCGGCGCGAAGAGACAATAGTCGAACAGTTTGTTTGGGCTGATACCGTGATGATAAAGCGCATTCCGATGGAAGGACACGACTGCGCAATCGGATGCATTGAGCATGCCGTGCACAACTGCCCGCTCAACTTCATCGTGGAATTCCACGTTGGCAAGGCCTGCGGCCCGCTGCTTCAGTTCGGTGCGCGACGTGCCCGAGCCGATCAGGATGAAATGGATTTCGGAACTTGATTTCCCGAGCGCGGCCGCCGCATCGATGATGACCTCCATCGCATTGGGCGGCCCCATACCGCCCGCGTAAAGGACGACCCGTTTGCCCGCCCGCTTCATCTGCTGGATACGATCGATCAGCGGATGGTCGAGGTGATCTATTCTCAGCGCGCTCTGGATTTCCCCCTCTGAAACGCCATTGGGAATCCAGGTGAACCTGCCGGCCGGCAGTCCGCGCGCGCGCATATGGGATTCCGCGCCAGCCAGCAGGCAGATGACGCGGTCCGCCGAACGATAGGCGGAGCGCTCCATCCAGCCGAGCGCTTTCATCAGCGGATGCCATGCCGGGGTCATCCCGAGCGCCACGATGCTCTCCGGCCAGAGATCGCGCACCTCGACCCAGAACTTCGCGCCGAAGCGCCGCGCGATTGCATGCGCAGCCCCCACGAAGAACAAGTGCGGGCTCGACGCGATGACGATATCCGGCGCACCGAACTGCTTGGCAATTGATCCCGATTTCGATTTCAGCCCCGTCCCAAAACTCAAATTGTTCCAGAGACGGCCAACACTACCCTTGCCGTAGCGCGGCGTGTCCAGAAACCAGAAATCGACGCCCTCAATCCGCTGAGGACCCGGCGCGCGGGGCTCTCTGTGCAGGTGATGAAAGCCGGCGCTCACCACCACGACCGAATGGCCCATCTTGCCCCAAGCGTCTGCGAGCCAGAACGGCCGCCAATGTCGGCCCAATCCCGGTCCGCCCGCAAATGGATGCAGCAACCAGATGTTCATGGTGACGCGGCCGCCAGGGTCGACCACGCGGCCTCTCCGATCATCAAGGACATCATGGAGCCTGGACCCGGAAACGTTCGCCCCAGAGCGCCACGCAGTAGAGTCTCCAGCGCATCCCAAGATCGAGCCGATGAAATCTCTTCTTGAGCTCCGGCATGTCGACGTAACGGAGAAGAAGCGAACTGGCGACCACCTTGTCGTACATCGTGGCCGAGTGACGCGTTAGCCACAGTTTATCGGGAGCCGCAAAGCCAATCTTGTCCTTCCGCCAACAGATGCCGGCCGGGAGCATGTCAGTCACCGCCGCGCGCAACGGCCACTTGGTCCAACCATGATTCAGCTTTATCCGCGTCGGCAGCCGCAGCGCGAACTCGACAAAACGGTAGTCGAGAAACGGCAGGCGCGTTTCGATCCCGAACCGCATGGAATTCTTGTCTTCGAAACGCAGCAGCATCGGCAAGTTCGTCTCGGTGATCTCCAGCACTTGCATGGCTTGCGGGTCTCTCGTGGTGCGCGCGAAACGGCGCAGCGCATCGGGTAGATCCGGATTTCTCAGGAAGGAATAGCGCCAGCGATAGAACGTCGCGCGCAGGCTCGCTGAGCTCGCTCCGAACAAGTACATCAGCATACGCCGGGCCGGAATTCCGGCCTCAATTGCGGCCTTGAACGCGCGGACAAATCCGCGCAGCCCATCCTGGCGATAGTGTTCACGCAGCCACGCGGCGTAGTAACGATGATAGCCCAGCAAGGTCTCATCACCACCCTGACCGTCCAGGAGCACTGTCACCCCGTTCGCGCGCGCGGTCTTCATGACCTCGTACTGCATCATGATCGAGGGACCCGCGAAGGGTTCTTCCTGCACGTCCAGCATCGCCTCCGCGGAAGACGCAAAGTCTTCATAGCTGGGCTTGGTGCGCAACCAATTCAGTTCGGCGCTGGCTGCGACCTGGGCCGCATACGCCTCCTCATTGTTGCTGGCCTGTTCGCTGACGGCTGTGATCGCGAAAAAGCGTTCATTGGAACTCGCAGCATGACGTCGTGCGGCGAGCGTTGCGACACTCGAACTATCCAGCCCGCCCGACAAGCAGGTTCCGACGCGAACGTCAGAGCGCAGACGCAAACGGGTGGCATCATCGAGCAGGTCCCTCAATTGCTGGACGGCGTTATCCGCGCCGGCGGCCGTCGAACCAGGAGAGAGGGAATAGTATCGTGCGATCTCAATTTGGCCCGTCGACACGTCGACGCGCATCTGGTGTCCAGGAGGCAGCTTCTCGATTCCCTTGAAGAAGGTTCGAGCGGTATGATCGGTCAGACCACACACGAGAAACTCGCCGACCAGATCGTCGTCTGCGACCGCCCCTTCGATCAAGGGAAGGAGTTGGCGGATCTCCGAGCCGAATGCGAACTGCGCCGGGGTGTTGACATAGTAGAACGGCTTCACGCCAAAGCGGTCGCGGGCGCAAAATAGCGAATTGTCACGTTCGTCGTGGATCGCGAAGGCCCACATGCCATTGAACCGCTCGAGGCAATTCGTGCCCCAGCGGATATAGGCCGCCAAAAGGACTTCGGTATCGGACGCGGTATGGAAGACGTGCCCCAGCGCTTCGAGCTCCGCCCGAAGTTCAAGATAGTTGTAGATTTCGCCGTTATACGTAATCCAGATCGGAAGAGACCGGTCGCGCATCGGCTGTGCGCCGTCGTCGCTCAGATCGATGATGGCCAGCCGTCGGTGGCCCAAGCCGACATTGCCATTCACCCTCACGCCCCGTCCGTCGGGCCCGCGGTGGGCAACCAGATCGGTGAGCCGCTCCACCTGCTTCGCATCAACCGGTCCGGTCTTGCTAAGGAGGCCGAAGATCCCGCACACGCGCTCACCTATCTTGTCGACGATTGCGGGCCCGTGTCCGCAGAAAGAAGGACCGTCGGAACCCTTCAAACCAAGCGCAACCGGGCACCAATGCAAAATTGTTGGCGGACCCTAGCGTGTTCATGCGATGAACGTCAACCTGGTCGGCGCGCACATGGTCGGCCGGTCCCGAAAGTTTCGCACAAGAGCGAGCTGCGCGTGCGGGGAAAATCATTGTTGTCATGCGTCCTGTCAGGGTGAGATGCCGGGGCAAAGCGTTCCCGGGGGGCCCATCAAGGACTTGCAATTGGGGTAGATATGACGGATGCAACTGGCGCACGATGATCTCTGACATGACCGCAGCACCGATTGAGAAGGGCACGCGCCGGGCAACGCCTTCAGAAGGACCGCAGCGCTTGAGCCAAGGCCTCCGGGAACCATCAAAGCCCGGCTTCCGGGCTTCGATGCTCAAGCACTACCGCCTCGCGAAGGCCAACGCCGCTCTCAAGCTGACGAATGCTGTGGTCGAGAAGGCCCGGAGTGCCACGCAGAGACGACTCGCGCGCGGGACAGTCCGTACGCTTTGGGCGTCCACCCCGATTCTGACACTTCCCATCCTCGCCCGCTGTGACCGCCTGCTCGGATTCCGTTCATCGTCGCTCGTCTTCAACACCTACTACATCACGAGATCATTCGACATAAACCTCATTCTATTCGAGGGCGCGCTCAGACTGACGCGGAGCAGACGAAGCCTGGCGCTGTTTCGCTGGCTCGTGTTCGCATGGGCTTTGCTGCGCTTCGATATCTTCAACTATTTTTACGATCGAGGCCTGCTTCTGAGCGACCAACGTTACGGGATCAATCCGGACGAGCTCGATCTGCTTTCGAGGTCAGGCAAGCGCCTTTACACCTATGCGTACGGCGCGGACGTCAGGAGCCAGGAGCTGACGTTAGCCCTGGGCACCCCAAACCTGTGCGAGGAATGCCCGCAGCCGGGAAAATATTGTGTTTGCACCACCGAAACGCTCGGCTCCTCGCTCGAGCGGCTCGCCGGGCGAGCCACGGCGCAAATCGCCATGGGCGATATGACGGCCTATGTGCCTGGCTGCCGCGACATTCACTATTGGCCGCTCGACATCAGCAAATTCGTCGCGATTCCGCCGATTTTTCGGGCCGGCGAGACCTTGAGGATCGCGCATGCGCCGAACCACAGTCATTTCAAGGGAACGCGTCACCTCATGCAGGCGATCGATCGATTGATCGCGGAAGGTGAGAAGATCGAGCTCGTGTCGATCCAGGGCGTCTCCAACAAGAAGGTCCTGGAGTTGTTCGGCGCCTGCCATGTGGTCGCCGATCAATTCGTAGCAGGCTTTCACGGCTACACCGCCCTTGAAGCAATGGCGATGGCGAGGCCCGTTCTCTGCTATCTGCGCAACGATCGCATGATGATCGATCCGGCGACGTGCCCCATTATCAAGACATCTCCCGGTGAGATTTACGACACGCTCAAAAAGTGCCTGCAAGGCAAGATTGACCTCGAAGCCATCGGCCGAAGCGGACGCCAGTATGTAGAGAGGTACTACAGCATCGAAGCTGTGGCCGCCCGCCTCGGAAGACTCTATGCGGAGACCGCCCGCTTTCCCGACGAACTCAATGCAAGGCTTGAAAAGCGGATCGACACGCTTGTGAACGAGCATCATCTCTTGCAGAGCGGGCCTCAGCCGCCGGTCGGCACGCCATGAAAATTCTTCATGGTCCGGTCAACGTCGGGAACCAACCCTGGGTGCTCTCTCGCGCCGAGCGCCGGCTTGGCGCCGCCAGCGAACTCGTGATCCGCAACGACACCTGGTTGAAATATCCCGCCGACGTCGTGCTTGCGGGGGAGAAAGCGGGTTTCGCCGAAGTCGCGATGCGAAGCATCGCCTATGGCCTGCTCAAGGAGTGGAGCTACGACGTCCTGCACTTCTATTTCGGACAGACCTTCCTTCTGCCCGGATTTCCGGTCTCTGGTAACAAGACGATGAACGGCATCATCAGCCGATTGACGAGCGCCGACCTTCGGCTTTGCCGCTCGCTCGGAAAGAAGCTGTTCATGACGCTGCAAGGGTGCGACGTCCGGCTGGCGCAGGAAGGCAACCGAAGAAACGAGTGGACCATGTGCGCGAGCCAGCATTGCGAGCTGTTTCAGCGCTGCGTCGGCGTGCTGGACCAACAGCGGCGCCATCTTGCGGCGAACGTGCTTCCCCTGTTTGATCGCGTGTTCTATCTCAATCCGGAGCTCGGCCACATCGCGACCACCGCGCAATTTCTGCCCTATGCGAATGTGGAAATTGGCAACTACGCAGTCACGCCTCCTTCGCCGCGCGGCAGGCCCAGGATTGTCCATGCGCCGAGCGTTGGGCGCATCAAGGGGACGCCGCTCATTCTCGATGCGCTGAAGAAGCTGGAATCCAGCTACGATTTCGAGCTCGTCCTGGTCGAGAAGAAATCCCACGACGAAGCACTCGAACTGTATCGCTCCGCCGATATCGCGATCGATCAGGTCTTGGCCGGATGGTACGGAGGCTTTGCCGTGGAAATGATGGCCATGGGTAAACCGGTCGGTTGCTACGTCCGCGAGAGCGACTTGAAGTTCGTCCCCGAGGCCATGAGGCAGGAGCTTCCGGTCTTCAATCTCGACCCCGGCAATCTTGCCGAAAGTATCGCCGCGATGCTCGATCGTCGTTCTGAGTGGGAATGGCGCGGACAGCAGTCACGACGATACGTCGAGCGTTGGCACAACCCCGACCTCATCGCCAAGGAAATGCTGCGGGCCTATGCACGGCCCGATAGCCGCTTCGAGCTCGAGGTTTCCGATTAAACGCCGTTTGCATCGTCAGACTACGATGTGAACCATCCAGTAGATGACGCTCAGTGGGGCAACGAGGAGCGCTCCGGCTCGCATGGTAAGACCCAAACAATCGACGAGACCGGTGCAGGACGACCAGTTCGCCGACAAGTAATAGCCCGCCGTAAACAGGCCTATGGCAATCGAGATGATGGCTCTGCGATCGGTTTCCCAGGCAACGTGCCCCATGCCCTCGAGCGTGGCGCTCACCCCTTGCGTGACGAGCCACCACGCAGGCCACATCGCAGCGTAGAGCAGGTGCCGAAAAAGCAATGCCCCGCCGCGGTCACGATAAAACTTGCCCAAAGTTCCCAGCGCACCAACCGAATAAACGAGAACGGCTCCCAAAATCCAACAAGGAATCAAAGCACACCCCCAAAGCTGTAGTCGCGCAATATAGCTCGCAAAAGTAGGCAGGCGATACGTCGATGAATCTAGCAACCATATTGGTCGCACCAAGCCTTCCCGACGAACGGGGTCAGCCGCCGCGCCGCTTCGGTAAATCGCCGATCCTTGCTGATGATACCGGCGGCCTGCAACATGGCCCACATAGGCCAGCGGTAACCATCAGGCATCGTGCCGCCGTACATAGAGAAACGTAAGTCGCCGTCAGGAGCTGTGTAGAGATCGAGTTGCATGGAGAGGCTCGCGAAATAGCGTGCAGAAATCCGAAGCATATCGCTGTTCCCCAGGAGGCGCGCCGCATCGAAGATTGCAATTGCGGTATCGAGCTCGCCATCAAAGACGCGCACATTCGGAATGGGCGGGGTTGGATAGACGTATTCGGCTGGCAGCCTAAGGCCAGCCACCTCGTATTCCGCGCCACCTTGTGCGATCGGCGTTCTGATGAACTTGAACGCGTCCTCAGCGAGCGCCTTGTATTTGTCTTTTCCCGTGAGGCGGTAGAGTAGTGCGCAGACGCTCAGAACCTGGCTGTTCGCGAAAGCCGAGTACCAGGGAGGACTGAGCTTGATCCCCCAGTTGATGGTCCATTCAAATTGGTAAGGCCATGCGAAGAGACCCGGTGCAACTTCGTGCTTCTGGCCGATGACGTAGCTCTGCACAAACGTTTCCGCCGCGGCAACGGCAGCAGCTTTTTGTTCGGACGGAATATCCTCTCCAAGAGCGGTGAACAGCATCCCCCGCGCCGTGGAAGCAGCAAAGAGCGGATGAACTCCACCTTGATTGCCGCCAGACAGTTCCGCGGCGTAGCGCTCCGGCTTCGACAACAGATCTATTAGCCGGGCAAACTCAGTTCGGTCATGATTGACCGTCTGTTCGAAGAGCCTCACTCCGTCGACCTTGATCGAAGCATTGGCGAAAAAGCGGTCCGGATCGGAGGCCACGACCAAGTCTCCACCGACGGGCTCTGTCTCACCGAGCACTGTCTCGAGCGTGAGATAGCCGTCGGGCTTGCCGGCCCGTCGGATCTTTACGAAAGGTGCACCTACCCCGAAGTCGTAAAGAACATCATCGACCAATTGAACCTCTTGACCTGGGAAAATGCCCCAGAGGCCATCGGCGCCGTCGAACGTCTGCCAGGACAGGATCTGCCGTCCGCCGATGTCCGCAGGAAACCACATCATATCCGGCTGGTTTGTCGAAAAGATGTTGCGCACATAGCGTAAGCGAACACCCGCACGCAGTGCGGAGTAAGGCTGAAAGAAGCCCGCGTTCTTGTGTTCGACTACGGCTGGAATTCCGAGGTAGGAAGACAATCCGGTTGCGGTCGCCGCATTAAGCGGGGGGATGAAACGCGGCGTAAACCGTAGCACTCCGGCAATTGCAATTGCTGCAACAGCCAATCCGAACAGACCTGCGTAGTAGCCCGATCGGCCGACTGAGCGCTTTACCATTTGCTCCCCCAAAGCTAGCGACGATCCCATCGCTATGACATTGCGCAGTCCTTCGTACTTGCCCGAGAAACGAATTGGCAGACCTAACGCTGCTCAAGACGACAAGACTCGGAGCCGATGATCTCGCGACCGGGAACATGGTGGCGTAAGTCGCACCGGGCGGGAATTCATAGCTATTGCCTATCGTCGGCTATGACACAAGTAAACGCGCTATGTCTTAGTCTTTCGAAGGGTTAGAGCGCATCAGTTCCAATTGTAGGAGCTCGAACGGCCGGACGAATGTGGGTGAAGACGGCAAGATTTGCCAGCGTCTAAAGACGCAGGTGTGGTCCCTTGAAAATCAGTTTTCGGTTTCCGCCGCGCGGGAGATCTATACAAAAACCAAATGATCGTACACGAGAGCATGGTTGAGCGGATCGACCGCATGGTTGTCGATGGTATTCACAGAAGAGTCGAACATTTGGTGGACCTGTGGCTGGGCCGCTGCCCATGTCGATTGGGGCGTCGACTGATGGGAGAGGATAAGCTCGTTTACATCGGCCGGATGGCTTGTGCCGGTCGTTTGTCGGAAGGAAAAGTTCTCTTCCTGTGGAGATTGAGGTCCAGAGGGAGTCGGCGATGCCGGCTGTTGATTTGCGGAAATGCCGCTCGCAGCACTTAGATTCTGGTGGAAGGTGGCGCTAAGGCTCACAAGAGCTGAACTTGTGCCGGATACATTCGCTGCAAGCAAAGCGAGAAAATTACCGCCGCTATCGGTCGTCCAAATTGTATATTGATCCGCGGCGGCATTCTTCCACGCGACATCGAAACCGCCTGCTGTTTGCTCCGCTGCAATGGGAGCCCAGGTGCCCGCTTGTCCAGCCACAACAGCCGCCCCGGCGTTGCTTAGTTCGGGCCCCGTTCCGCCCGCGAGAGGGTTGAGAAAGTAGTTCGATCCGACCTGCACCAACGCTGTCGACCCGACCGCCTCGATCACCGTAGTGACCGGCCCGGTAACCCCATCCCCATTGAGATCCTGATGAAAGGCGGTTTCCAGATTCTCCAAAGTTGAGTTCATGCCGGACACGTTGGCTGCAAGCAGAGAAAGAAAATTGCCTCCGCTGTCAGTTGTCCAAATGGTATATTGATCTGCGGCCGCATTCTTCCAGACGACCTCGAAACCGCCCACAACCTGCTCCGCACCAATCGGTGCCCACGTGCTGGATTGTCCGGCCGCTACAGCCGATCCAGCGTATTTTAGTTCAGGCCCTGTTCCACCCGCGGCAGGGTTGAGAAAGTAGTTTGCTCCGACCTGCTCCAACGTTGTCGACCCGAACGCCTCGATCGCCCTTGTGATCGGGCCAGTGACGCCATCACCATTGAGATCTTGATGAAACGTGGTTTCTAAATTCTCTAGAATCGAGCTCGTGCCGGACACATTTGCCGCGAGCAGCGAGAGAAAGTTGCCCCCGCTGTCGGTCGTCCAAATGGTATACTGATCCGCAGCGGCGTTCTTCCACACGACCTCAAAACCGCCCCCAACCTGTTCCGTGCCAATCGGTGCCCACGTGCCGGATTGTCCGGCCACTACACCCGATCCTGCGTATTTCAGTTCTGGCCCGGTTCCACCGGATACCGGATCGAGAAAATAGTAGCCGCCAGCCCGTACCAGTTCGGTCAAGCCGAAGGCCTCCATCACGACCGGCGTATTGCTCGTGAGATGAAACCCGAGTGCCGCGAGCTGTTTTAAATCGATACCAGTCAGCCCCTGAGCGGTACTGCCGGTATAATATTCATTGAACGGGTCGTTCGCCCCTTGCACACCGGTGTTCAGGAAATCACTGGGGTCGGAATATTGGCCGTAGTCCGCCAGCTTCGTGCTCCCGCCATCCAGCGAAAAGTACGCGGCAGGCGCGGTCGCGCCGCCTGAAAAGAGGCGTACGCCTGGACTGGCAAACCGGTAGAAATCAAAAACGTCGGGCGCCGATCCGTAGGGCACTCGCCCCAACGCATGCGTCAGCTCGTGTAGCGCGACGCCCACCAGGAGGTTCGAGTTAATGTCCGTGGCAAAGGTGGCACTCCCGTCGTCGGTTGTTGTGTCATTGGCACCGATGACGCCCCAGAGCTTGAGCTCAGCATTCCAGACTGCGACGTTTGACTGACCTTGGATTGAAGAGCCCGTCGGGAGGTTCGCGAAAGTGGTATCGCCGGCGCTCGCATTGTTGATCAGCTCGGAGCGGACCCAGGAGTAATTCTCGTAATATCCTGAATCCGGCCCTGCAGCAGCGCCACCTCCGGTTCCGCTATAATCGATGTTGATGTTCACCGTGATCTTGTCGGTGATGTTGGCGGCCATGATTGCGACGGCTTGTTGCAAGCCGGATTTAAAGCTGGCCGGCGCAGCCTGCGCGGCTGCATCCAGGATAAGATTGATCGTGATGCCGCCCGAGGAGACCGACATCGAAGAGCCCGAAACTGAGCCGCTGGACGAGGAACTTCCGGAACTCACAGGGATGTAGCTGCCCGCGATGCTGCGGCCAGTAACCGTGTAGAACAAGTCATCCGAGAGCAGGTCGTCCTGAGCCGTTTTCGAATTCATCTTTCCACCAGCGGCGAAGCCGGCACGGATACGCTTTCAGCCAACGGTGAGATTGGCCCGTGCCGGACTAGTCGTCGTCCATCGTGAGCGATTTCGGTTAATTCTTCTCGACCGTGGAGAAATTTGGGCGCACTCCTGCGGTGCCGTAGTGCTACGGATAGGAACCACCAATTCGATTTTGCCGCTCCTGACAATTTGACAGGTTTTCTGTTTCGCGCCGCATTCTGCTATTGACCTCCCTGATTGCCCCCGAAGGTCTGACTGATGCGTGTCCTCACATTGAACGCCGATTATCCGCGCTTTCTCGCATGGCTCTATAGACAGCGACCGGACCTCGAGAACGAGACCTACGCGGCGCAGATGACCGTGCGGAACGGCAGCCTGTTCGGCGTCGCGGACTTTTACTCGCGCAATTTTGCCGGCCTCGGGCATGCCGCAGCGGATATTCATGTCAACAATCCCTGGATGAGAGCAGCATGGGCGCGCGAGCACGGCATTGCCGTCGCCGAGCCGCCACCACCCGGCGCCCGGCCGGCGGGCGGCGCCATTCCGGGCTGGCTGCAGCGCACGGTAGCGCCATTCAAGCCGGTGCTGCGGCCGCTCGCACGCCAGGTCGGACTGAGCCCGCGCCTCGATCCGGAAGCGGAAAAGGTCTTGCTGGCCCAGATCGAGGACTTCAAGCCTGATCTCGTCCTCAACCAGGATCTGTTTCACGTCGACACCCGCCTCGCGCGCCGGATCAAACAGATCGGACACCCGATCCTGATCGGCCAGACCGGCATCTCTCCGCCGCGCGGCGAGGACTGGTCGGTTTATGCCCTCATGGTCTCGCAGATGAGATCAGTCGTCGAATTCTTCCGTAAGCACGGCGCCCGCGCTGAATTGGTGCATCTTGCCTTCGAGCCTGCAATTCTCGACATCTTGCCGCCACCGCCACCACAGCAATTCGATGTCACCTTCGTAGGTACGGTGTCAGCGGATCACCAGAGCCGCGTCGCGCAGCTCGAGGCGGTGGCACGGCGCTATGATCTGAAACTGTTCGGTAGCGGCCTGGACACGCTTCCCACCTCCTCACCGCTGCACCGCTGCTACCAAGGCGAGGTGTGGGGCGCGGCGATGTACCAGGCGCTGCGCGCCTCACGCGTCACGCTCAACTCGCACATCGATATGGCCGGCCTCGACGCCGGCAATGCGCGACTGTTCGAAGCGACCGGCGTTGGCACATTCCTGCTCACCGACTTCAAGGACAATCTGGATACCCTGTTTGCACCTCAACGCGAGGTCGCGACATGGCGCGATCCCAACGATTGCCTTGCCATGATCGATCATTATCTCGCCGACGAGGCAGCGCGCGTGGTCATTGCCCAGGCCGGCCAAACCAGGACGTTCGCTGCCCACACCTTTCGCCGGCGCATTGAACAAATCCTTGGGTTCTTCGGCTGAATCCCGATCGAGCGACATATCGTGACCGGTCCTCCCTCGACACCCATCTCGGGGAGCAGAACCAGCCAAAGCCAAGATTTTTTTTGCCAAGAAGACGCTGCGTCGCCGACACTGGACCTTGTTAAGACCGCCCCAGGTCCGGTAAAGCGGAATTGGCGAGATGCTCGGGACAAGGTCTGGCGCAAGCCTTTTCTGTTAAGGCCGCAGCCTGCAATCTCACTTCGGAAGGAAGCTGGTTATGCCCATGGAATTTATTGATTTGAAGGCGCAGCTGCGATCAATTCGAGGGACGATTGACGTGCGCATGCAACGCGTGCTCGACCACGGCCAGTACATTATGGGCCCTGAAGTCGCCGAGATGGAGCAGCGGCTCGCCACCTACACCGGTGCCAAGCATTGCATCAGTGTGGCTTCGGGTACTGAAGCGCTTCTGATTGCCCTGATGGCGTTAGGCGTGGGACCAGGTGACGAAGTCATCACGACTCCCTTTACGTTTGTCGCGACCGCCGAGGTCATCGTTTTGCTTGGCGCAACCCCCGTGCTCGTCGACGTCGAGCCGGACACCTGCAATCTCGACGCCGAAAAGATTGAGAGCGCGATCACGTCGCGCACAAAGGCGATCATGCCAGTATCTCTTTACGGCGCTACCGCTGACATGGACGAAATCAACGCGATCGGCGAAAAACACGGAATTCCCGTGATCGAGGACGCGGCCCAGAGCTTTGGTGCCGAGTACCGCTCACGCAAGAGCTGCAACGTCTCCTCGATAGGCTGCACCAGCTTCTTTCCCAGCAAGCCCCTCGGTTGCTTCGGTGATGGCGGCGCGATCTTTGTCTCCGACGACGCGCTGGCGAAAGCCATGAGGGAGATACGAACCCATGGCCAGGAAAAGCGATATTATCACACGCGCATTGGTGTGGGCGGTCGCATGGACACGCTGCAGTGCGCGGTGATCCTTGCGAAGCTTGATATCTTCGATTGGGAGATCGCAGAGCGGATCCGTATCGGGCGAACTTATCGCGACATGGTCTCGGAGATCCCCGGTATTCAGGCTCCGGTCGTTCGTAATGATCGGACCTGCGTCTGGGCCCAGTTTACGGTGAAGACGGACAAACGTGATGCTGTCGTCGCTGCACTGAAGGACGCTGGCGTGCCGACGGCAATTCACTATCCGATCCCCGTGCACAAGCAGCCGGCCTATCGGTCGCTGTGCCGTATCGCTGGCGAACCAGACGTTTCAGATCGCGTCTCCCAGCAAGTTCTCAGCCTTCCGATGCATCCCTATCTTGACGTCGAGACGATGCAGACGATTGTTCACGCACTCGACAAGGCCGCTCGATCGTCCTGACGCGCCGAGGGGAGCCTTACCTCTCTTCGCGCGCATTCGCCGCGACGATGAGGCGAGCGCAGCTCGTTCATCGAAGCGTTGACATGCCAACGTCGCTCGACCTGAGCCGGCCGCCTCGCCTGCTAGCTACGGTCCACCCTTGACGGTCCCGGCCAAAATGGCCAAAGTGCCGGAAACTGACGCTATATCACTCTAATCACAGCTATTTTTGTCGAGGCCTGAGATGGAACACGTCGAACATGTTCGATTCGGCGATCAGCTCTATGCGATCATCGTGCGCGCCTCGTTTCGCGAGCCCGGTGTCCACTTCTTTTCCTCGCCGGAACTGTCGCAGCAGCTCGCCTATATGAGCCATCCCAAGGGTAAGAGCATCGAGCCGCATCGCCACAACAAGGTGACGCGAGAGGTGCACTACACCCAGGAAGTGCTCCTGATCCAGAAGGGCAAGCTCCAGGTCGATTTCTATACCGTCGACGAAGAATATCTGGAAAGCCGCGTGCTCGGCGCTGGCGACATCATCCTGCTCTGCAGCGGCGCCCACGGCTTCCACGTGCTCGAGCCGCTCGAGATGTTCGAGATCAAGCAGGGCCCCTATTCCGGCGAGAACGACAAGACCCGCTTCCCCGAGGCCGCCCCGTCCGAAATCCGGATCAAGGGTCCCAATCTGTGATGTCGTCCGTGAGCGCGCCGTTCATTCCCGTCAACACGCCGCTGCTCGACGGCAACGAGGCCGACTATCTCGCCGAATGCATCCGCACGGGGTGGATCTCCTCGGAAGGACCGTTCATCAAGCGCTTCGAGCAGGCGATGGCGCAAGCTGCCGGACGTCGCCACGGCATCGCGGTGACCAACGGCTCGGTCGCGCTCGACATCGCCGTCCATGCGCTCGGCCTCGAGGAAGGCTCCGAGGTCATCCTCCCGACCTTCACGATCATCAGCTGCGCGGCAGCCATCGTGCGCGCGGGTCTCGTGCCTGTGGGCGTCGACTGCGATGCCGCGACCTGGAACATGACGGTCGAGGGCGTGGAGGCCGCGATCACGCCGCGCACGCGCGCGATCATGTTGGTGCACATCTACGGCCTGCCGGTCGATCTCGAACCGATCCTGGCGCTCGCCCGCAGGCGTGATCTGAAGGTGATCGAGGACGCCGCCGAGATGCACGGCCAGACCTATCGCGGCACGCCCTGCGGCAGCTTCGGCGAAGTCTCGACCTTCAGTTTCTATCCCAACAAGCACGTCACGACAGGTGAAGGCGGTATGATCCTCACCGACGATGGCGCCCTTGCCGATCGCCTGCAAGGCTATCGCAATCTCTGTTTCCAGCCGCAGCAGCGCTTCGTCCACGAGGAGTTCGGCTGGAACGCGCGCATGACCAACCTCCAGGCCGCGCTCGGCGTCGCCCAGGTGGAACGCCTGCCGCGCACGGTCGAACTCAAGCGCCGGATCGGCCGGCTGTATGACGAGCATTTCGGCGGTCTCAACAGCATCCGCCGTCCGCTCGCCCACACCTCCTATGCCGACAACATTTACTGGGTCTACGGCATTGTGCTGAACGACGACGTGCCGTTCGACGCCAAGGAGGCGATCCGCCGTCTCGGCGAAAAGGGCATTGGGACGCGGCCGTTCTTCTGGTGCATGCACGAGCAGCCCGTGCTTCGCAAAATGGGCCTGATGCAGGGCGAGAGCCATCCGAACGCGGAATACATCGCGCGTCGCGGCTTTTACCTGCCGAGCGGACTCGGCCTGACCGACGACGAGATCGCGCGCTCCGCGCAGGCGCTCAAGGAGATCCTGGCGTGACTGTCTTCGCCGACTACGCGCCCTGGTACGACCTGCTATATCAGGACAAGGATTATGCGGCGGAGACGGCCTTCGTCGCAGCGCGCCTGCGCGACCACGGTGTCTCCTCGGGCAGGCTGCTCGATCTCGGCTGCGGCACCGGCCTGCATGCGCTCGCGTTTGCCCGCCACGGGTGGCACGTTGCCGGCATCGATCTCAGCCACGAGATGATCGCAAGTGCCAAGGCGCGTGCGGCGCAGGCCGGGCTCTCGATTCCGTTCCGCCAGGGCGATGCCTGTGAGACCGGCCCCGAGCGCGACTTCGACGCGGTGGTGTCGCTCTTTCACGTCGCCAGCTACCAGACTAGCCGCGATGCACTGGCGGCCATGTTTCGCACGGCGCACGCCGCGCTGAAACCTGATGGCGTTTTCTTCTTCGACTATTGGTACGGCGGCGCCGTGCTGGCGCAAGGCGTCGAGACCCGCGTCAAGGTGATCGAGCAGAAGCCGCTGCGGCTCACCCGCATCGCGCAATCCGACCATGACGAACAGGCAGCGACCGTCACCGTGACCTACACGTTGTTCTGCGAGGACACGGATCGTGCCACGATACGGCGCGTCGATGAAGCGCACCGCATGCGCTACTGGTTTCCGTTCGAGATCGATGCGGCGCTCAAAGCAAGTGGCTTCCAGCCCGCCAACCACGCCGCATGGCTGACGCAGGACGCCCCCAACTCGAAGATCTGGGCGGCCTACTCGATCGCCAGAAAGAGCGGCACGCCGTGAGAGCACTGCGGCTCGCGATCATGCTGGAGCAGGCGCTCGAGGTCGGCGGCGGCTTTCAGCAGCCGCTCAACGACATGCTCTGGCTGCGGGACTGGGCGGCCGAATCCGGCAACGAGATCGTGGTCTACTCGCCCTATCCGAAGACGCTGGAGATCCTGAAGGAGTTTGGCGTTGCGGCCCGCCTGCTCAAGTTCGGCGCGCTCGACCACGCCTACCTGTTTCTCAAATATATTGGGCCGTTTGACCTCGTCCAGTTTGCCCTGGAGCTGAAATCGGCTTTTGAGCGCACGCTGATCCGCGATGGCATCGATGTCGTGCATTTCACCTCGACCTCGAAGCGGCACCTGCTGCTCAACCAGCTTCCCTTCATCATCACGATCTTCGACGGCTGCCATCGCGACGCGCCGGAGTTTCCGGAAGTGAGGAGCTTCGGCGAGTTCGAGCGCCGCGAGATCCTGTTCGGACTTGCCAGCACCAAGGCCGCGGTGGTCATCGTGAACGCACCTTCGCTGGTCGACGATCTCTCCCGCCGCTATGCGATTGAGCGGGATCGCGCGGTCTGCATCCCGTTCTCGCCGTCGACCTATGTCACGAGGTCTGCACTCGATGCCGCCGCCGACGCGGCCGTGCTGGCGAGATACCGGCTCGAGCCGGGCTATTTGTTCTATCCGGCGCAATTCTGGCCGCACAAGAACCACATGACGTTGCTCGCGGCGCTCGCGCACTTGCGCGAACGGGGCGTCACCGAACGGCTGGTGCTGTGCGGCTCGGATCGTGGCGGCCGCGACAAGATCGATGCGGCAATCCGCACTTACGGATTGTCGGACCAGATCTCGATCGTCGGCTTCGTCGAGTCCGCCGAGCTCGGCGCACTCTATCGCGGCGCCTCGGCGCTGGTGATGCCGAGCTATTTCGGCCCGACCAATCTGCCGCCGATGGAGGCCTGGGCGGTCGGCACGCCTGTGATCTACCCCGAGGCCTTCAAGGCGCAGGCCGGCGATGCCGCGATCCTGTTCGACTATGACGACCCGCACTCGCTTGCCGACGCCATCGTCAGCCTCCGTGCCGAGGGCACGCGCGAGCGCCTCGCCGCGGCGGGACAACAGCGGCTCGCGCAGTTCCGCGACGAGACCAAGGCCGGCCACCGCGCGTTCGCCCACCATCTCGAACGTTTGAAGCACCGGCTGGCGCTGACGCCGCGCCGAGGTTGAGAAACCAATCGACGGCACTTTGAATATTGCGACGCTGCCACGCCATCGTAATACGACGGCACACGGCACTCGTTCTAGTTTATTAAACCGGCAGCGATGAGGCGTGCGTAAGAGAGGCTGCTGACCTGCAGGCGAATTCCGTCCAGTCGTGATTGCGATCGTACCCGGCAATATTGCTGAGGCCACGTATGGCGAGGACTCGCGTCGTGCCGGCCCCGGCCATATAGATTCCGCCCAGCTCCATTTCAACCGCGCTCGCATGGCGCGCCGATTGCCCCCATTGCCGGGCAAGTGCAGTGTCTTTCACGAGCGTGTTGCTTGCGATGGTAGCTGCAACGAGGTAACGGGGCGGCGATGGGCTGCCTCACCCGCAAAATTGGCCTTAATGGATTTGTAAACCTTCGCTTTCCACTTCGCATCGCCATAGTAACGCTTGCCCGGTGCACGGGGTACCGTCTCAACCGGCCTCGCCATTCCCAAAGACTCCACCAAATTCCAGTCGCCGAAATCCTTTTCCATCGCCGAGAGATGGGCCAGGAGCTTGTTGACCTCATATGCGGAGGTCCTCCTTGCTGTTGATACGCGGATGCCCCTCCCTCAAAAGCCGCCGTTACGGAAAAGTCGTAGACCCTGCTTGAAAGCACGACATCGCCAAGTGAATATTCAGCGTCCGGAATCCCTCCAGCGATCCCAACCAAAAGAATCCATCGCGGCGCAAGCTCCATAATCATATTGTTGGCTGTCGCTTGAGCCGCGATCTGCCCCTGTTCAGGAGACTTGGTGATGGCAACACCGATCTCATCCCCGTCCCGAGGCCGTGCGTGTTCGTAATATTGGTTCTTTCCTTCGGCGCGGGTGGTCCAAAACGGAGCGAAACTCATCAGGCCGAATGGCGATAATTCCGATCTGGGTAGCCGCTTTGAGGGAACCTGCGGGTAGCATTTCGTTTGATTTCGCGTGCTGAGCTTTCATAATTGAAACCATCTCGTTAACAGACTCCCTGGTTTCCGGATTCAACACCTTGTTCAGCTCTTCGGTGTGCTGCTCGCAAATGCGGCCCGAGGACAGCGACTTTTCAAGGTCGCGCCGGTGCCCTTTGAAGTCAAAGAAGCAATCGCGGGTCTCACGGTGAGACTTGATTTTGGGGTCGACAAAGCTCAGCGCATAGCGGATGAAATAATAACACAAGAAGGAGCGGTGAGAATCTGCATAGAAATGCCAATCTCGCAAAGTGATGGCTGCGAGTCCGCGACAAGCTCGGTTTGCTCCAAACAGGTTCCCCATCTGTCCGACCGGAGCTTCTGGTCGACCACGGCAATGACGTAAGGCCGCGGGGCTCTGGCCGCTGTACGATACTCGTCGAGACGACTCCACATCTCCGTTGAGAGATACTCCTCCCTTGTAAAATCATAGGCGAACGAGCGGAGGCGCTCGGGTGCCAAGGCGAACTCGAAATCTTTCTGGACCGAGTTGAGGATGCTGACAGCGTCCAGAATCTTGGCATCGAGGTTGGCGCCAAAACTGAGACCTCGATATGATAAAGCATCTCAGGCGCACTATGGCTGACTGACGATCAGTTTCGGATCTTCGTCTTCGATATCGACGTCAGTATCGGCATCGGTGACGCTGATGCCGTACTTGTATTCGCCGGGATCTTCCGCAACGAACGGCCCTATGACACCGGAGTGATTGGTATTGCCGACGGAAGTCGGATTACCGGTCGTCGTTTGAAGATCTAGCTCACGAAAGGGCCCAAAATAGATCGTCCAGCGAACGAGCCGGGTGGGAGAGTTCGGCCATGAAAGTAACCATGTCACCTTCTCACCAAGCTTAACTTTTGCAGGGTCCGGGTCGATCGACCATTGCGCGGTGTCAAGATGTTGGCTTCACAACCTAAGCTAGGCCGGCACCAGCGCCCGCAGGCGCTCGCGGAGCGCCTTGCTCAACAGCGGGCTTGCAAGCGCACCGACGACGACCAGCCAGGCCGCGCATTCCGCGATGAAGTGCGCGAGCCCACTCCCCGGCACGAGCGAGGTGATCACGCGGCCGATCAGCCAGCCCGACGCCACGATGGCGACGGCCATGAGCAGCAGGAACGCAATGTGCCTGAACGGTCCGCGCAAGGTTTGCCGCATGATCACCCATCCGAGCAGGCCGAACTGGATGAGGATGTCGCTCGCGACCACCGCGAACGCAGCGCCGAGCGGTCCGAGCCGCGGGATCAGCGCGAACGACAAAGTCAGGAACACGACGAGCTGAAGCCCCTTGATCCGGATCAGGAGCTCGCCGCGATTGCTGTGACTGGCGAAGACCAGCGCCAGCAGCGACGGCGCGACCGCAGCCGACCCGAGCAGCAGCGTCACCGCAAGCGGACCGTCATAGGGAATGCTGCCGTGGGTCCATAGCGCGAAGAAGTCGGGCCAGAACGGCAGCATGGCAGAAACGACGAGGCACGCGAGCCCCGTCACGAAAACCGATCCATAGGCGTAGTGGCGGCGCAGCCGCTCGATGTCGCCGATCGCGTAATCGTGGCCGAGCTCGGCGCCGAACGGTAAGGCGACCTGGAGACAGAGCCCGCGCACCAGGCTCGCGATCACGCGCGTTAGTCCCCATTGCGCCACCGTGACGCGGTCGGCGACGAGCGCAGAGACGAGCAGGACCGGAACGTTGACGAGCGCAAGCTCGGTGACGTTGGCGACCGCAAAGGGCAGCGCACGTCCGAGCTGTCCCATGCTCCAGCGCCATGACGAGGCGACATGAGCAGGCTTCGTGGCCCGGCCCAGGAACGGAAACAGGCGCGGCGCGTCGAAGGCGACGACGAAGATCGTGAACAGCAGCTGCATCGCGACGTATGCGATCGCCACCGCGAGCAGGCTTCCGACCGTGAACAGCGCGACAAGCTGCGCGATCTGGCCAAGCAGCAGGGCGGCGTTTTGCAGCCAGATGACGCGGCCGTAAAAGCCGCGCACGCGATAGAGACCGGAGGCAAGGTTGGCGGGCAGGCACAAGACCATGCCGAGCGTCATCACCAGCATCGCGGCATCGAAGGTCGGCGTCGCGTGAAAACCAAGTACTGCCGAGGGCGGCGCCAGCGAAATGGCCGCGCACAAGAGCACGGCGAGACCTGCGACAATGGCAAGATAGATCCGCAGCATGGCGCGGTAGAAACGCGCGGTGCGCCCGTCGCAATCGGCGCAGGACCTGAAGACGAGAAACCGGTTGATCGCGCGAAGCTGCAGGCCTCCGTCCGCCAAGACGACGAGGCCGCCCGCGGCATAGATGGCGAGCCACGCCGCGAGCATGTCGCCGCTCCATACATGCAGGAATGCCGGGATCAGCAGCAATTGCTGCGTCAGCCCCAGCCCCATCTGCGCCAGGTTCGCCGACCAGCCGTGAATGAGCCGGCGGGCGCGCCCGGCACCATCAGGACCATCGGCCTTGCCGGGCGCGTCAGTCTGCGTGTCGGTCAAGCCGCATCCTTCCCGGCGATCAGGGCGTTGAAGCCGCCTCTTAAGGCGGTTGAAGGGCTTGCGCAATGGCGTCCGATTCGCCTCCGGCACGCGGTCCGGTGCAGCGCGCTCAGAGCCCGTCCGCCTCGCCGTTCTTCGGCGTCGAGCGCGACACGAAGGGCGCGAACGACGTGTTGGCGTTGGTCGGCATCGTCAGCTTGCCGCCGCCATCCCGGGGCGCCGCATTTGTTGCGGGCGATCCCGCAGGGGCCGTCGTCCCGTCCGGCCGCTGGAGTGCAATCACCTCGCTCCGATCGCCCTGCTTGAACGTCACCTCGCGCGGCTGCACCGAGGTCAATGACCAGCCACCGACCGATTCGCCTTGGCGCAGGCGGACGACCTTCTGGTCGGTGCGGTTGACCAGGATCGCGATGGCATCGCCCTCGCCCACCACGGCCCCGACCAGCGCCAGCGGCGGCGGCGCTTCAACGGGCTTTGGCAGCGACGGCGCGCGAGCCTCGTCGACCGGCGCGGCTGCGACCGCAGGCGGCGGCGGCCGCCGCGTGGCGGAGAAGATCGGTCGCTCCTGGGTGACTGTCAGCACCGACAGCGGCACCGACCACAGCGGGTTGCCGCGGGGGGCCGGCTTGCTTTCATTTCGCTCGGTGCGGACGATCGGCCTGACCGCGCCGACCTCAACGCTCTCGGCGGGGCTGCCGGCAGTCTCGTCGGGGAGAATGTCCAAGCGCGAGGAGGTCGCAGCGATAGCCCCGGCAACGCCGAACACCGCGCATAGCGCGGCAACCCCTGTCGCTCTCAGCCATCTCGACATCGAAAGTCCCTTGTAGCCAACCCGGCCCGCGGCAACCCTGCTGGAGCAACCTAGTTCTGATGGGCCTCGCCATCAACCCGCTCCGCGGCGGTTCATCGCACGTCATGCTGCGATGCACCCAAAATGTTGCCCAATGGCCACGATCGCTGAAATTGCAAAGGAAACAGGCAGGAACTTCAAGCAAATTGACGCCCGTTCATTGCTGCTCGCCGCGACGCTGTGGGATCATTGCGCCGGGGCGGACTCGCTCCCGATTTGCTTTAGCGATTTGCGAAGGGCCGATGGCTGATTCGATCATTGCGCCTGGAAGGGTTGGTGGCCGGCTGCGCGCCGTCATCAAGCATTCACTGGCGACCTTGCTGGCGACCACGGCGCTCGGCGTCGTCGTTGCGCATGCGGTGGACGGCAACTGGGTTGGCGCCACCTCCGACTGGACCGATCCGGCGAACTGGTCGAGCCCCACCGTGCCGGACGGGACCGCAACCTTCGGCAACACCGGAAGCGCGGCCGTCGACAACAACAACGGCATCATCACGATCGGCACGGTCCTGTTCAACGGCACCGCTCAGGCCTATACGGTCACGGTCGGTAACCCGTTCATCATCAACGGGACAGGCATTATCAACAATTCCGGCAATACGCAGAATTTCGCGGTCACGTCCGGCAACAATCTGGTGTTTCAGCAGAACAGCACCGCGAGCGGCGGCACCGGTGCGGTGATCATCACCAACGCGACCGGCGGTACCGTCAACTTCATCCAGAACAGCACGGCTGGAACGGTCACCCTCATCAACAACAGCTTCGTGACGTTCGAGGATTTCGCCTCGGCTGGCACCTCGCAAATCACCAACAATGCGAACGGCCAGATCGACTTCTTCATCAACGCGACGGCCGCCGGCTCCACGATCAACAACGCGGCATCCGCAACGCTGAACTTCCACAACAACACCACCGCTGGCACCTCAAGCATCGCCAACAGCGGCTCGCTGAACTTCGACGGTTCCGCCACCGGGGGCAATTCCACCATAACGACCAACAATCTCGCCACCACGACCTTCAGCGGCACGGCGAGCGGCGGCAACGCACGCTTCATCACCAATGCCGGCGGCACGGTCGACTTTTCCGGCCTGACCAATGGCGGCACGACCGCAGGCTCGATCGAAGGCGCAGGCAACTATGTGCTCGGCGCCAGCACGCTGACCACCGGCAGCCTCAACACCTCGACCCAGGTCGACGGCGTCATCTCCGGCACCGGCGGCGGCCTGACCAAGGTCGGCACCGGCACGCTGACGCTGACCGGCGGCAATACCTACACCGGCGCGACGACGGTCTCGGCGGGAACGCTGGCGCTGTCAGGCTTCGCCGACATCTCGTCATCGAGCGTCGTGACGGTGAACGCGACGTTCGATGTTTCCGGGATGAATCCGGGAGTTCCCGCCGTGATCAACACGCTCGCCGGCAATTCGAGCGGCATCGTCAATTTGGGCAACACGAACCTGTTCATCGTTAACGGCTCGACCGAGTTCGCGGGCGTGATCCAGGGCACCGGCGGGTCCGAGGTCTTCGGGGGAACACAGACGCTGTCCGGCGTGAACACCTACACGAACGCGACGCAGATCGATGCGGGCGCGACTCTGGCGCTGAAAGGCAGCGGATCGATCGCGAGCTCGGCGAGCGTCACGTTCACGCCCGGCGCTGGCGGGACATTCGACATTTCGCAGACGACCTCCGGCGCGACCGCGAACGCGCTGGTCTCCGCCACCAGCGGCAGCTTCGTTTCGCTGGGATCGAAGACGCTGACGATCACCACCGGAAGCCTGTACGGCGGCGTGATCCAGGATGGTGGCATCGCGGGCGGCACCGGCGGCAACCTCGTCATCGCGAACGGCGCCTTGCAGCAGCTCTCCGGCATCAATACCTACACCGGCACCACGACCATCGCGGCAGGCGGCGAGCTCGATCTCACCAACGGCGGCAGCGACGGCAGCATTGCGACCTCGAGCAATGTCATCGCCAACGGCATCTTCGACATCTCGGGCCTGGCCGCCGGCACCTCGATCAAATCGCTGTCGGGCTCGGGCAACGTCAATCTCGGCGCCGACACGCTGACCATCACGGGCGGCAACAGCACCTTCGCCGGCATCATCGGCGACGGCGGCGCGGGCGGCGGCCTCACCATGGCCGGCGGCGCGGAAACCCTGACCGGCGCCAACACCTACACCGGCGCGACCACTGTCAACGGCGGCAGGCTGCAGGTCGACGGCTCGATCGTCAGCGCCAGCACCGTCAATGCCGGCGGCACGCTCGCAGGCACCGGCACCGTCGGCAACGTCGCGGTCACCGGCGGCACGCTGGCGCCGGGCCACGCGGGCGCGATCGGCACGCTGGCGGTCAACGGGTCGCTGAGCTTCACCGCCGCCTCGACCTATATGGTGCACGTTTCCTCCAGCACTGCCAGCCTCACCAACGTCACAGGCGCGGCCACGCTCGGCGGCGCGACGGTGAGCGCGATCTTCGGCTCCGGCAGCGTCAAGAAGCAGTACACGATCCTGACCGCCGCCGGCGGCCTCGGCGGCACCACCTTCAATCCGGCCGTCGTCTCCAACATGCCGACGATCAACGCGACGCTGAGCTACGTCGGCAACAACGTCTTCCTCAACATCGGCGTCGACTTCACGCCGAGCGGCGGCAGCCTCAGCGTCAATCAGCAAAACGTCGCGAACGCGCTTGCCAGCTTCTTCAATTCCAATGGCAGCATCCCGGCGGCCTTCGTCGCGCTGACGCCGTCCGGGCTGACCACCGCCTCGGGCGAGCTCGGCACCGGCATCATCCAGTCCGCGATCAATGCCGACGGCCAGTTCCTCAACCTGATGCTCGATCCGACCATCGCGGGCCGCTCGAGCGGCTTCACCAAGGCGGGCAGCGTCGCGCAATTCGCCGAGAGCGATGACGCCGATGCTTATGCCTCGATGCGCCCGGCCACCGCGCGCGAGCGCGAGGCCTTTGCGATGGCGACCAAGGCGCCGCTGTTGTCGGCGCAGCCGATCAATCGCTGGAGCGTCTGGACGGCCGGCTATGGCGGCTCGGCGCAGGTCGGCGGCAATGCCGCGGTCGGCTCGCAGGATCTGACGGCACGGGTCTGGGGCGGTGCGGCCGGCGCCGACTACAGGATTTCGATGGATACGCTGGTCGGCTTTGCGCTCGGCGGCGGCGGGCTGAACTACTCGCTTGCCAATGCGATGGGCACGGGCTCGGCTGACTTGTTCCAGGCCGGCGCCTACGGCCGACACAATTTCGGACCCGCCTATATTTCGGCCGCCCTCGCCTATGGCTGGCACGACGTCACCACCAACCGCACCGTGATCGGCGCCGACCAGCTCCAGGGCCGCTTCAAGGCCGACACGTTCTCCGCGCGCTTCGAGGGCGGCTATCGCTTCACCACGCCGCTGGTCGGCATCACGCCCTACGCGGCCGCGCAGGTCACGAACTTCAACCTGCCCAACTATTCCGAAGTCAGCCTCAATGGCGGCGGCCTGTTTGCGCTGAACTACGCCTCGCAATCGCTGACCGATACCCGCTCCGAGCTCGGCCTGCGCACCGACAAATCCTATGCGATGCAGAACGGTGTTCTGACCTTGCGCGGCCGCGCCGCCTGGGCGCACGACTACAATCCGAGCCGCGCCGTCACCGCGCTGTTCCAGACGCTGCCCGGCACCAGCTTCGTCGTCAACGGCGCCAGGGTCGACGCCGATTCCGCGCTGGTGAGCGCCAGCGCCGAGATGAAATGGCTGAACGGCTTCTCGATCGCCGGCACATTCGACGGCGAGTTCTCCGGCAACGTCACCAGCTACTCCGGCAAGGGCGTGTTCAAGTACTCGTGGTGAGCTGCCTTCCTACTTCACCGCCTGCCACTGGCCGGAAACACCCAAAATCACCCTGACGCGGCCGCTCGGGGCATCGCTCAGTGCCGTGGTCTGCGGCACCTGGACGTCGAGCTGATCGACGAACAGGAACGGCATCCCGGCTTCGAGGTCGTAGAGCACCTTCTGCAGCGCGGGTTGCTCGAGCTCGCAGCTGACGACAAGGCCGACGAAGCCATCCTTGGTCTGCGCGCCCGACACGTCCACCTGCGAGGACTGCACCGAGCCGCCCTGATTGCCCACGGCGGCCGCAACCCGCTGCAACAGATTGGCGCCCGCCACCGTCACCGTCGGCCCTTCCAGGAATGGCGTGCCGGGATGCTCGGCCAGGGCGGCCGCGGCGTTCTTGGCGGCGCCCTTGCGACCGCGCAGCTGGTCGAGCAGGTCGGAGGTCTGCGCCAGGGCCTGGCGATGGGTGATCACGTCGGCGATCGACAGCCCCGCCATCAAGAGCAGCGCGCCCGTCACCGCGAGATAGAGCGTGACCGCGATCAGCGGCGAGCTCAGCCACCGCACCAGCGCGTTTCCGCTTGCGATCCCGCTGCTGCTCACGCCGCTCTTCATTGCGCTGGTCATGGCGCGTTCCTCGCCTCGACCTGCGCTTCGATGTGGAAACGCTCGCCGGGATCGGAGGGGCTGCGCGTCGTCGGAGCGTAGAAGGTCGCGCGGGTGAAGTGCTGGGACTGCTCGATCAGCGGGATCAGCGAGGGCGCATCGCGGGTGATACCGGCGATCTGGAGCTTGTTACCGGCCAGATGCATCTCGGTGACGTAGGTGTGGTCAGGCAACAACCGGCTCAGCGATTCCAGCACGACCACGCTCGCCGGCGTCTCGTATTTGCGCCGCTCCAGCAACGCCAGCGGCGAGCGCTCGCCGCCGTCGGCACCACGGATCGCGGCGCGGCGCTGGGTGATCTGCTGCTCGAGCTCGCTCTCCTGCGCACTCAGACTGTCGGCCAGATAGCCTGCGACGACTGAGCCCAGCACGGCGGTGACCGCGGCGACGGCCAGCACCACTTGCAGGGTCCGGCTGAGCCGCACCGGATCGATCGCGCCGCGCGATTTCTGCTCGAACACTTTGATGCGGCCGCCTTCAGCCGCCTCGGTCAGGACCGCGATCGCGGACGGATGAAAGCCGGACAGCGCCCCGACATAGCCCATCGCCATCAGGCGCGGCGCCGCCGCAATCATCGTGGTGATGCTCTCGCTGCCCTGCGCCACCGGCGCGCCGCAACCGAACACCGCCTCCGCGGCGCTCCACGGCGTCAGCCGGTCGATCTGCGCCCGCACGATGCCGTCGAGGAAATCGGCCGCGCGCGCCGGCAGCTCCAGCGGGCGGAACAGGAAGCGGGCCGGCCGCAGCACGATCTCGACGCGGCAGCCGCGGACAATTGGCGCGAGATTGGCGCCGGTGAACTTGCCGTCCTCGAACGCGACTTCCTTGGGCGCATTCTCCGGCTTCGAGGCCTCCAGCGCGAACGCGCCGCTCTCGCTCTCGACCAGCCGTACCAGGCGCGGCGACACCATCCGCTCCAGTCCGGAGACCGCGGCACCCGCCACCGTGCCGGTCCAGGCATCGAAAACGGCGCTGATGGAACTGAGCGAACTCATCTCACAGAGGCTTTCCGGCGGAACCATCAAAGGCGTTGTGCCACGACAATACACGATAGGGCTCATCGCCGCTTTCGAGAAGCAGGATGACGATCTCGGCCGAACTCCGCCGGTGCGACGGCGCTTCCGCTGCGACCGTCACACGGTAGGTCTTCGAGCCCTCGATCGTCGCGCTCGCGCTGCCGGCCAGCCCGACCAGCGATTGCGGGTCGACCCTGGGATCGGCGCGGTCGCGCAGCAGCCGTTGCAGGGTCTCCGGGGTCATGCCGGGCAGCGCCGCCAACACCTGCGGCGCGGCGTCGAGCACGTTCACGGTGCGCATGTTGCTGAACACCGTGACGAAGGGCAGCATGCGGTCGATCACGTTGGGGGGAATGCCGCGCACCAGCCACAGCTCGTCACTGTGCTGAAACGGTGCATGGCGCGGCAAATAGGACGCGCCGAGCGTGCGGTAGTAGGAGTCCTCCGGATTGTCCTGGCCGGGCTCCGTCGAGGTCCGCCACGCCAGGATCCGGTCGGCATAATCAGGCGCATCCGCCGCCGATACGCCGAGCCCGGTCATCAGGCCAATGAAGATTGCTTTCGGCGCCGCGTTGAGATCGATGCGCGCAGCCTCCGAGCGGAACGTCACGGCTATCAGGCCTGCCCCGACGCGGGCGTTGAAGGTGCCGCTGGTCGAGCGCGTCGCCTCGCTCTGCGCGGTAAGCCGATAGGCCGTAAGCTCGAGCCCCGCGTTCATCAGCGCGTCGGCCTGCAGTCGGTCGGTGTTCACGGCCACCGTCACCGCCGTGTTGGTGACATAGGTCAGGTAGATCAGCGCGAGCGTGGCGAGCGCGGCCAGCATCCAGAGCACCACGACGACGATGAAGCCGCGATCGTCGCCAATTGCAGCTCGATCCTGAGCCCTGCCGCTCACAGCTGCGGCTCCTGCTTCTGTGCCTGCTGCGGATTTGGGCCCGTCACGCAGGTCGTCGGATTCTTGGCCCGCGCGCATTCGGCGGGCGCATTGATGTGCGGCACCGTCGCCGCCGACACCGCCAGCACCTGGCCGGAGGCGCCGTCCCGCACCGTGATGCGGATGCGTTCAGGCAATTGCGACTGGCCGCGCCAGGTCGGCTGCCAGGTCCTATCAGGACCGGCATAGCCGAAGCTGACCCGGAACGGCGCGCGGATCAGCACCACCTGGTCGATGAAGCGTATCTGGCCGTCGCTGGGCATCGGCTGGAACGGCGCGCGCTCGCGGACCAGCGCCAACCCCTGTGCGTCGGCCTTCTCGATGAAGCGGATGAATTCCAGGCCCGGGCGGGCGCTCGGGCCGAGCGAGGTACGCAGAAACGTCACCGACAGTTCGGCACCATCGAACAGCGGCAGCTTGGCGTCGCCATTGATGGTCATCTGCTCGGCAACGGAGAGGTCTGCAACGATGCGGTCGAGCCCCGTGGCGAGACGCTCCGCGCGCTGCACCCGCGCGATGCCACGATTCCAGTTCGGCAGCCACTGCGCCGTGACTGTCGCGAGCGCGGCCAGGATCACGGTCATCAGCAATGTCGCCAGCAGGACTTCGAGCAGCGTGAAACCCGCCTCGGAGGCGACCACGCGGCGCAGGCGTTGCGTCATCCGTTTCGTTGCGCAGGTCATTGCGTGGGTCATTGCGTCGACCTTGGCACCAGCTTCACCGTCGTCACCTGGATCGCGCCGCCGTCAGCGCCCTGGAGGCGGAGATTGACCGCAAGCGGCACGAAACGGTCGGTGGCGGGATTACCGCCGGCGACATTCATCGGCGTGATGTCGGCCCGCCAGCGGCTGCCGGCCAGCTGACCGTTCAGACGGCCGGGCTTGAGAAGTCCGCGCGCGGGCAAGTCTGCAAGCAATGTCTCCGCCGTGCCTGACAGGGCCAGACGCTGGTCGATCGAGCGCGTGCCCCTGACCGTGACCGAGATCACCGAGCCGATGGTTCCAAGCACGATGGCGATGATCGCGAGCGCGACCAGCGTCTCGATCAAGGTGAAGCCGGCGGCGCCGCTAGAGCAGCTTCTGCGGGACAATCTCGACACCTCCGGTCAGCCAGTTGACCCGCACCTCATAGCCCATGCCGGGTCGCGCCAGCACGATCGTCCCGCCGCACGACATGCCCGACGGAAAGAAGTCGATCGACTGCCCCGTGGCGCGATCGGCGCAGCGCGCGGCCAGCGTCGCCTGCACCACGACATCGCGCGGCAGGCGGATGGTCTGTCCGGTGACGCCGGAGCGGATCGCGCGCGCCTCCGCATCGACCAGAGTTGCAACCCTGACCTGGCGACGCAGCGCGGAGTTGCGATCGGATTTGAGCAGCGCCGCGGTCTCGACCGCATAGCTTTCGAGCTTGGCGCGGGTGGTCGTGCGCGGGATCGCCGGCAGGATGATCGCTGCGAGCAGGCCGATGATCGCGAGCACGCACAGGATCTCGATCAGCGCGAAGCCCCGCTGATCGCAGCCTTGCACATCACCATCAGGTTCAGCGCGCGCCGCTGACGATGTCGGCTGCTGTTCCACTGCCGCCTTCCTGCCCGTCTGATCCGAGCGAGATAATGTCGTAGGGGGCGCTCGCGCCCGGTGACCGATAGACGTAGCCGTGGCCCCAGGGATCGTTGGGCACCACGCCACCGCGCAGGTAGGGCCCGTTCCAGCCGGCGTGGTTGTTGCTCCGCGTCAGTCCGGCGAGGCCTTCATTCGAGGTCGGATAGCGGCCGAGATCGAGGTAGTAGAGATCGAGCGCACTGGAGAAGCTTTCGATCTGGATCTTCGCCGCCTTGGCCTTGGACTCGCTGAGATAGTTCAGCACGCGCGGGCCGACCAGCGCCATGATCATGCCGATGATGGTGATGACGACGAGCATCTCGACCAGGGTGAAGCCAGCCTCGCCGCGGGCCTCGCGCCGCGGACGACGCCTCGACGGTGGATGTCTGGTCACTTCATGCCTCCCATTCCCTTCTCTAACCGATGATCTGGCTCACCGACATCAGTGCGGTCATCACCGATGTGATCAGACCGCCGACGACGAGCGAGATCGCAATGATCGCCGCGGGCCCGGCAATGCCGACCGCGCGGTCGAGCGTGCGTTGCAGTTTCGATTCGTAGAATTCGGCGACACGGCCTGACAGCATCGGCAACTGCCCGGTTTCGTCACCCAATCGCAGCATGCGGACCGCCATGGGCGGCAACGCCTCCGTCTCCGCAAGCGCATCGGAGAGTTTCGAGCCGTGGCGGACGCGGTCGGCGGCGTCGCTCCAGACCGTGGACGCCCCTGTTGTCGCCATCATGTCAATGAGAATGCGCAGCGTCGTGGTGAGATTGACGCCGCTCCCGAGCAGCAGGCCGAGGTTGCGGCAGAACAGCGCTGTACGATACGCGCCCATCACGTTGCGGATGGCCGGCAGCCGCACAAACGCATTGGTCAAACCGCGGCGGACACGCTCCTGCCGCAGCACGAGCCACAACGTTGCGACAGTCGCAGCAAGACAGGCCAGCACGATCTCCGAATTGCCGCGCAGGAAGGTCGAGATGTTCAGGAACACGCCGACAACAGGATCGACCTTGGCGCCGAAATCCTGCAGGACGCTGGCAAATTGCGGCAGCACGAATGTCAGGAAGAACAGCAGCACGCAGCCGGCCGCGCCGAGCACGAAGAGCGGATAACGGATCGCATCGGTCAGGCGCCGCCTCAGCGCTTCGGCGCGCGCGCGTTCGCCTGACAACACCTCCAGCACCTGGTCCAGCGAACCCGACGCCTCGCCGACCCGCACCAGCGCAATATACATCGGCGGAAACAATCCCTCATGCCGTGCCAACGCTTCTGCAAAGCTCTCGCCGGAGACGACACGCGCACGGATGTCGGCGACGACAGGCAGCAACCGTCCGAAGTCCGGATCGGCCGCGAGCAGCTCGAGCGCGTCGTTGATGCGGGCGCCCGCGCGCAGCAGCAACGCGAGGTCGCGCGTGAGAATGGTGACGTCTTCCGGCTTCGGCCTGTTGAAGAGCCTGAGCACGCTGCCCGCCGCGCCGCCCTCCTCGGGGGTGACATTGTCGACCAGCACCAGGCCGAGCCGCTCGATCCGCGATGCCACGTCACCCGGCGCCGGCGCGGCGATGGCTCCGGAGACCAGTTCGCCGTTGGCATTGAGGGCGCGGTAGCGATAGTTCGGCATTATGTCTAGCGCTCCTGGGCCTAGCGCACCGTCGTGACGCGGAAGACTTCGGGCACCGTCGTCAGTCCGGCCCGGCATTTGGCGACCGCATCCTCCAGCATCGTCGTCATGCCGCCGCGCATCGCGGCGGCGTCGATGGAGTGCGAGTCGGTCTGTGGCCCGATCAGTGCACGCACATCGTCGGACATTTCGAGGATCTCGAATACGCCGTTGCGGCCGCGATAGCCAGTGCCGCCGCAGCGTTCGCAGCCGCCGGCCTCGTGCACGACCTCGCCGCACTTGAAGCCGATCACGGCAAAGCGCGGGTCCCTGGCGAGATCGGCCTCGGTCAGCGCGTGCGGCACCTTGCAACGGTCGCACAGCATGCGCACCAGCCGCTGCGCCACGACGGCGCGCAGCGTCGATTTGAGCAGGAACCCTTCGATGCCGAGATCGATCAGGCGCGGCACGGCCGCAGCCGCCGTCTCGGTATGAAGCGTCGTCAGAACGAGATGGCCGGTGAGCGCGGCATGGATCGCGATATGCGCCGTCTCGGCGTCGCGGACCTCGCCGACCATGATGACGTCGGGGTCCTGGCGCACGAAGGCGCGCATGGCGGAGGCGAAGGTCAGGCCGATCGACGGCTTGACCTGGGACTGGTTGATGCCGGGAATCTCGTACTCGACCGGGTCCTCGATGGTGAGGATCTTCCGCGTCGGCTCGTTGAGGATCGACAGCATGGTGGCAAGCGTCGTGGTCTTGCCGCTGCCGGTCGGACCGGTGATCACGATCATGCCGTGCGGCATGGCGAGCAGCCGCGTCATCACACTCTCGTCGCGCGCGCCGAGCCCGAGCTTGCTCATCTCCAGCAGTCCGCGGTCGCGCGGCAACAGGCGGATGACCGCGCTCTCGCCATGCTGCGTCGGCATGGTGGCGACGCGGACGTCGAGTTCGCTGCGGCCGACGCGCACGCGCGCCGCGCCGTCCTGCGGCAGGCGCCGTTCTGCGATGTTGAGGCTGGCCAGAATCTTGATGCGCGAGATCAGCGCCTGTGGCGGAATGCCATGCGGCGACGGCAGCGCACGCAGGAGACCGTCGACGCGCATGCGCACTACCAGCCCGGCACGGAACGGCTCGACGTGAATGTCGCTGGCACGCAGGTCGACCGCGCGCTCCAGGAGATCGTTGAGGGCGCGAACCACCGGCGCGCCGCTGGCGAGGTCGCGCAGGCTCTCGATGTCGTCGTCGGACTGCACCGCACGGCCAGTGCCCTGGTCTGCATTCGCATCGTCGGCATCGGCTCGCTGATCGAGGACCGTCGTAATGTCCTCATATGACGCCACGACGACATCGACCGGCGTTCCGAACACGATTTCCGCAGCCCTGATAGCGGCCGTATCGGAGGGATCGGCGACGGCCAGGCGAAATCCGCCGTCCGGCGCGCCAAACGGAAAGATGGTGGATTCTCGCAGGAATCGGCGCGAAAAACCTTCGAGGCGAGGCGTCGTCGTCAGCAGTTGCGGAAGACTTAGCCGCGGCAGGGCAAAATAATCCGACACCTCGTCGGCGAATTCGGCCGCCGACAAATCGGTGGCCTCCCAAAACTCGCGTAACGGACGTATCAGCGCCGGATTGGCCGTCTTTTCTACACGGACATGCGCGCGCGGCGGCAGTGAGTATTTTTCAAGAAGGTGCTGCCGGAAGCTATCGGCGGAACGGTCTCGCATCGCATTCACAGCGTTGACCTTGTTACTTGAATGCAACAGCTTCAGGGGGCACGGGAGGCCCTTTGCCCTTGACTTATTTCTTAGCAAAAACATAATCGTGGCGCAAATTATTGCGCGTCCGAACCAAGGGGGATCGGATGCCGTTTCCAGTCACTTCCAGAGTTGGCAGGCGTATCTTGTTTGAAGTGGTCCAACCGCTTTTGCGCCGCCGCGCAGCGTTGACTGGAACGATTGTGCTGTTGTCGACGGCCGTCCTGCTGACGGGGTGCATCGTCACCGCCGACCAGTCGGTCGAAGCCGATCCAAGGGATCCACGCGCCCAGGATCTTGTCGACAAGATCCGCGGCATCGATCTCCAGCCGCGCCAACCAGCGGATATGGGAAGCAGCGGCATCTCGCAGCCGAAATCGTCGAAGCCTGCGATTTATCTGAGCGATGGTGCAACGCCGCAAGGCGGTGCGCTGGCCGAGCGCGACGATGGCGGCGGCAGCGGCTACGACCTCAATTTCGAGAACGCACCGGTGGCGACCGTCGCAAAGGTCATCCTCGGTGACGTTCTCAACGTCGGCTACACCATCGATCCGCGCGTGCAGGGCACCGTGACGCTTGCCTCGGTGCGACCAGTCCCCAAGGCGGACGCGGTCTATGTGCTGGAGAATGCGCTGCGCATGTCCGGCGTCGCGCTGGTCCGCGACCGCACCGGCTATCGTCTGCTGCCGGCGCCGGAGGCCGGCCCCGGCGGCATCGACCGTTCGGCGAGCACTGAAGCCGGCCAGGGCATCACCGTCGTGCCACTGCGCTACACCTCGGCGCAAAATATCTTCAAGCTGCTCGATGCCTTCGGCGTGAAGGCTTCGACCATGCGTCCCGACAATTCGCGCAATACGCTCATCGTCAGCGGCAGCGGGACCGATCGCGCGACGGCAGTCGACACGATCCTGTCATTCGACGCCGACTGGATGCGCGGACAATCGGTCGGCATCTTCCCCGTGCGCAATTCGGCGCCCGAGCCCGTGATCTCCGAGATCGAGAAGATCATGGATTCCGGCGAAGGCGGGATGGGCCAGAACGTGATCAAGATGCAGCCGATCGCGCGGCTCAATTCGATCCTCGTCGTGAGCCAGAAGCCGGAATATCTCAAGCGCGCCCAGACCTGGATCGCCAGGCTCGATCGTTCCGACACCGACGGTGTGAACCTGAAGTCCTATCCGCTGCGCTACGGCAATTCCAAGCTGGTCGTCTCGATGTTGAACGATATGCTGTTCAACCAGAGCGCGGCGAGCAACACCTCGCTCGACAGCGCATCGAGCCAGGTCGCGCCCGGCGCGGGCCTCGCCACGTCGTCCTCCAGTTCCAGCAATCCGATCGCCTCGCTAAGTGCAATGCCGACGGCCGCATCCGGCGCGGCGACGCCGGTGACCGGACCTGCGGGATCCGCGCTCGGGGCCCGCCCCGCTCCGGCTGCGTCAGCAGCGCCGGCGCAGGCGCAGGACAACGGCCTCGGTGGACTGGGCGGAAGCAGTTCGAGGTCCGGCATCACCACCATCCTCCAGAACGTCCGGATCACCGCCGACGTCACCAACAATGCCGTCCTCGTCTATGCCAACCAGGACGCGCAGCGCATCGTCGAGCAGACCATCCGCCAGATCGACCGGCCGCAGCGCCAGATCGCGATCGAGGCGACGATTGCCGAGGTGACGCTGAACGACCAGTTGAACTACGGCGTGCAGTTCTTCCTGGCGAGCCAGAAGGGCTCGGTCTCCAACACCATATCCGGTGTCAGCAATGCGGCGTCTGTCGGCAGCGGCGCGGTCGAGGCGGCGTCCAACGCCGTCAACGCCGCGGGCGGCGCGCTGCTCGGACGAGTCTTGCCGGGCTTCAACTTCCTGGTCGGCTCCGAGAACTCGCCGCGTGTCATCCTCGACGCGTTGCACGGCGTCACCGACGTCAAGGTGCTGTCGAACCCGTCATTGGTGGTGCTGGACAACCAGGCCGCGACGTTGCAAGTCGGCGATCAGGTGCCGTTCTCCACGGGCACCGCGACCGTGCTGACCGCCAACAACACCGTCGTCAACACCATCGACTACAAGAACACCGGCATCATCCTGCGCGTGCTGCCGCGCGCCAACGCCAACGGCAACGTCGTGCTCGACATCGAGCAGGAAATCTCGAGCGTGGCCGCCGGCAGCGCCAACTCGCTGACGCCGACGATCTCGCAGCGTCGCGTCAAGAGTTCGATTGCGGTGACCAGCGGGCAGACGGTGCTGCTCGCCGGCCTGATCAGCGAGACCGAGAACAAGCAGCGCCAGGGCATTCCCGTCCTGGATTCCATTCCCGGCGTCGGCGATGCCTTCTCGCATCAGACCAACGCGCGCGCCCGGACCGAGCTGATCCTGTTCATCCGCCCGACCGTCATCAAGGACGGCGTCGATGCGCATGTCATCGCCGAGGAGATGCGCAGCAAGATGAACAGCCGTCTGGTCGGGACCAGCAATCCCGTGGTCACCGTGAGCCCGCCCAGGGCGGCGCGCTGACGGCGTGGCCGAGGACGACGCGCAGGACGGGATCCGCGCCCCGCTGGCCCTCAGCTGCGCGCTGCTCGTCGGGGTGCTCGCCAGCCTCGTGACGGCCCCCGCCGCGGAAGGCATCTTCGGTGCGTTCCTCGCCGCCTTGATGCTCGCCATCGCCGCGCATGATGCCCGCCACTATCTGATCCCCAACGAGCTGACGGGCGCGGCCTTCGCGCTTGCGCTGCTTCGCGCTGCCGCTGTCGTGCCCGATGTCGGCGCACAGGCGCTGCTTTGGCCGGTCGCGCGCCCCCTGGTCGTGGCGCTTCCACTGCTGCTCCTGATGCAGGCCTATCGGCGCTGGCGCGGCCGCGACGGGCTCGGGCTCGGCGACGTCAAGCTCGCGGCCCTCTGCGGGGCCTGGCTCGATCTTGCGACGGTGGCTGCGGTGATCGAGTTCGCCGCCCTGCTCGCGATCGGCGCCTATGTCGTCAATGCCGCACTGCAAAGAAAACCGCTGCGGGGGACAGCCTTCCTGCCGTTCGGGCTGTTCCTCGCGCCCTCGATCTGGATCGGTTGGCTGGGCGAGACCTGGTATCTGAACTGGCTCGGCGGCTGGCCCGGCTAACGCCCGAAGCACGCAGGCATCAGTGCTCGCGGCTTGGCGCCCATTCCAGTGCCCGCAGGCGGGCCTGGGCGATCTCTCCGCGCGTCATCTTGGTGGTGACGGCGTCGCGGATCCGGGCCCGGGACTCGCGCACCCGCGGCGGCGATGCCGCGGTCGACAGGTTCAGCCATTTGGAGGCTTCGACGATGTCCCGCGGCACGCCAAAGCCGCGGTCATAGAGCAGGCCCAGCGAATATTGGGCGCGGCTGTCACCCTGCTCCGCGGCCCGCCGGTACCACATCGCAGCTTCGGTGTAGTTCTGCGGCACGCCGCGGCCGGTCTCGAACAGGAAGCCGAGATAGGTCTGCGCAGCGGCGTTGCCGCGCTGGGCAAGCGGGATGAAGATGCGCGAGGCCGTCACATAGTCCTGGCGCTGGTAGGCTGACAGGCCTTGGCCGAGCGACTGGCCTTGGACTGGGATCGCGGGCAGAAGCAGCAATACCGCGGCAATGCATCGGGCCCACCGCAGCAGTCCGTCGCGGCGCCGGGACTCGCGATCGCACCCGCTGACAAATATCGTGCGTTCCTTCCACATGCGGACAACAATAGTCCGGCGATTTGACCGAATCCAGAGCGGCTGGTCATCGAGGAGCAGCGCGGCGCGCGCAGATGCTCGTTCGACTATTCTCAAAGTCGGCGCATGGCTGACCGCGCCGGCCGACACTTGCCGCATGATCTTTCGGCCCTATGGTGGGGCCGCAGTTTGTTGCCGGAGCCACCCTAGATGCCCTTCCCTCACGCTTCCGAAGCCCTTTCGCGGTTCACCGTGCTCGATCTGACCCGCGTCCGCTCCGGCCCGACCTGTGTGCGCCAGCTCGCCGATTGGGGCGCGACCGTGATCAAGATCGACGCGCTCACAGAGGATGCCGGCGGCGAGCAGCCGGGCGGGCCGCGCCGGGGCTCCGACTTCCAGAATTTGCACCGCAACAAGCGCGCCATGACGCTCAACCTGAAGGACGAGCGCGGGCTTGCCGTGTTTAAGCGCCTCGCCGTCAAGGCCGATGTCGTGGTCGAGAATTTCCGCCCCGACGTGAAGAAGAAGCTCGGCATCGACTATGACAGTCTCGCCGCGATCAACCCGCGCATCGTCTATGGCAGTATCTCGGGCTTCGGCCAGGACGGCCCCTATCACAAGCGGCCCGGCTTCGATCAGATCGCGCAAGGCATGGGCGGATTGATGTCGATCACGGGTGCGCCGGGCGAAGGCCCGATGCGGGTCGGCATTCCCGTCGCCGATCTCACCGCCGGCCTGTTCTGCGCCATCGGCATCCTCACCGCGCTGCTCGAGCGCGAGGTCTCCGGCAAGGGCCAATGGGTGCAGACCTCGCTGCTCCAGGCCCAGATCTTCATGCTCGACTTCCAGGCCGCGCGCTGGCTGATGGAGAAGGAAGTCGCCAAGCAGGCCGGCAACAATCATCCGACCAGCATTCCGACCGGCGTGTTCAAGACCTCGGACGGCTACATCAACATCGCCACGACCGGCGGACGGATCTGGGAGCGCTGCGCGCAGGCGATCGGCGCGCCAGAGCTTTACGGCCATCCCGATTATGCGACGGCCCCTGCCCGCTCCAAGAACCGCGACGCACTCAACGCCGAGATCGAGAAGCGCACCGTGACCAAGTCGACCGAGACCTGGGTCCGCGAGCTCAATCAGGCCGGCGTGCCGTGCGGGCCGATCTACGCCATCGACCAGATGTTCGAGGACGCACAGGTCAAGCATCTCGGCATTGCGCAGGACGTGCCCAACGACGAGAACCGCCACATTCGCCTGGTCGGCCAACCCGTGACGCTGTCGCGCACGCCGAGCAAGATGGTGGCGCGGCCGCCGGAATTCGGCGAACAGACCGACGAGGTGCTGAAGGAATTCGGCTTCGGCGCCGACGAGATCGCCGCGCTCAGGGCCGCCAAGGTAGTCTGAGGATCAAGGCCCGAAACGCAAAGGCCCAGCACAAGCGCCGGGCCTCCAAACAGGTCTGTCGAAGACCGTCAGTACCTGGCGACAACCGGTCCCGAGAACCGGTAGTTCACGCGGATACGGACGATGTTGTAGGTGAAGCGCGTACCGAAATTGCCCGTCGTGGTGGTCGTGGTAACGGTATTGAAACCGATCGCAGGCGTGCTGAGCGCGTTCGTAACCGTCGTCGCGGTCGTCGAACCACCGTTGAACGAGCCGAGATCCATGTAGAGGTATTCCACCTTCACGGACCAATTGCGATCAATCGCGAACTCGCCGCCAGCGCCGACCGTCCAGCCGGCCTTGGTCCCCAGCTGATACCCAAGGCAGGCGCGCTCGCGCCGAGATGTCAGTAGGCGAGACCGCCGGTCGCGTACAGAAGCACGCGCGGAGCTGCAACCCAGCCGACGCGACCACGGAGAGTCCCGAACCAATCGAGGTTGTAGTTGGCCGGATACAGCACCGAGCCCGCGGGGCATCCGATCGCCGAGCAGATATTGTTCGTCGACTTCTCGTCGCTGCCTTGGAAGTCGGCTTCAAGACCACAGCCAATTGCTCTGCTGCCAGTTGTAACCGAACTGGCCACCGCCGACCACGCCATTGACGTTTGAGCGTGCCCAGATCGTCTGCGCCGCCAGTGGTGTCACGACGGGGCCGCCGACAGGGGTGGGGCCAGCGGTGCGGAACACCTGCACGCTTTGCGTACCAGTCAGCGTGCCATCGTCACGCTCGCGGCCCCAGCTGTAGCCGACATTGCCGCCAACGTAGAAGCCGCTCCAATTGAAAGCAGGATCGACCATCGGGGGCGCCTTGACGTAGGGCCTCGCCGCCAGGTCGGCCGCCATTGCGCCGGTTGCAAACAGCGACATCGCCGCTGCCATTCCCATCACGATCCCGTTTCATGGACCGCACGATTTTGTCATCCGATAATACGCCTGCAAGCGCCTGATGAATGTGCCGCTCCTGCAATAACCGGGAACAATCAAGCAAAAACGGCCTCCACACCGGAGCACCAACCATTGTTTTCAAAGAAGATTGTCTTATCCCGTCAGCGCGATGTCGCGCTGGTCCGCCTCGTCCAGCCGACGCGGGCGAGCAGCCCGTCGATGACGGGCCAGAACAGCAGCAGAATCGCCAGCGTCGTGATCGAACCGACCAGGCCGTTCGACCAGAACAACTTTAGGTCGCCGCCTGAGCCGATCATCGAGAGACGGAAGGCGTCTTCGGCGCGGTTGCCGAGGACGAGCGCCAGCGTGAACGGCGCCAAGGGAATACCGATCTTCTTGAAGACGTAGCCGACGACACCGAAGCCGAGCATCAGCCAGATGTCGAACATCGCGTTCTGGATCGCATAAGCTCCGATGGCGCAGGACACCACGATCATCGGCGCCACCGCCGCAAACGGCACGCGCAGGATCGAGGCGAAGATCGGCACTGTCGTCAGCACCAGCACGAGGCCGACGACATTGCCGAGATACATCGAGGCGATCAGGCCCCAGACGAAGTCCTTGTGCTCGACGAACAGCAAGGGGCCCGGATTGAGTCCCCATACCATCAACCCGCCGAGCAGGATCGCGGCTGTGCCGGAGCCGGGAATGCCGAGCGCGAGCATCGGCAACAGCGCCGAGGTGCCGGAGGCGTGTGCTGCCGTCTCCGGCGCGAACACGCCTTCGATACGGCCTTTGCCAAAGCTCGCCGGATCCTTGGCGAAGCGTTTTGCCAGATTGTAGCCCATGAAGGACGCCGCGATCGCGCCGCCCGGCGTGATGCCTAGCCAGCAGCCGATGAAGGACGAGCGCAGCAGCGTCACCCAGTATTTCGGCAAGTCCTTCCACACGCTCAGCACCACGCGCAGCGAGATGCTCGCGGCATGGCCGCGCAGCGCCAGGCGTTCCTCCATCGTCAGCAGGATCTCGCTGATCCCGAACAGACCGATGACGGCGACGAGGAAGTTGATGCCGCGCAAGAGCTCGGACGAGCCGAAGGTCATGCGCAGCTGGCCCGACACCGTGTCCATGCCGACGCCGGCCAGCAGCAGGCCGAGCGACATCGAGATGACGGTCTTGTGCTTGGCCTCGCGCCCGAGGCCCACGAAGGAGCAGAAAGTCAGCAGATACACCGCGAAGAACTCAGGCGGGCCGAACTTCAGCGCAAAGGACGAGATCATCGGCGCGAGGAAGGTAATTAGCAGCACCGCGACCAGCGACCCGATGAAGGACGACGTAAACGCCGCCGTCAGTGCCTCGGCCGCCCTGCCCTGCTGCGCCATCGGATAGCCGTCGAAAGTGGTCGCGACCGACCAGGCCTCGCCCGGGATGTTGAACAGGATCGAGGTGATCGCACCGCCGAACAGGGCACCCCAATAGATGCAGGACAGCATCACGATCGCCGAGGTCGGATCCATCGTGAAGGTGAGCGGCAACAGGATGGCAACGCCGTTGGGACCGCCGAGGCCCGGCAACACGCCGACGAAGATGCCGAGCACGAGCCCGACCACCATCAGCACGAGCGTTTTCCACGTCAGCAGGACGGCAAAGCCATGAAGCAGGAGACCGAAAGCTTCCATCGGGGGGCCGCCTAGTAGCCGAAGGCCGCTTCGAGCGGCCCTTTCGGCATGATGACGTCGAAGGCGACGTCGAAGGTGACGAACATGATCGCCGTGAACAGGAAAGCGGTGAGCAGCGACTTCCACAGCGCGATCTTGCCGATCAGCCGCATGAAGCCCGCGATCAGCAGGAAGCTCGCGACATAGAGGCCGAGGAATTGCGTCACCAGGCAGAACAGCAGCGTCGGCACGAACACCGCCAGCACGCGGCGTGCCTGCGCGCGCGTGACGAAAGTTTCGGAGGCCGCGCGGCGCACGAGGAGCGCGGCAATCAGGCCGTAGAGGCTGCCGCCGCCCAGGATGACGGAGAGATAGAACGGGAAATAACCGGGCTCGGGCCCGGTCGAATCCCAGGACGCGCCGGTTCGCCAATTGTCGTAACCGAGGATGGCGGCCAGCGCGAGCAGCAGCAGGCACACGACAATTTCGACCGTGTCGGACGAGACGACCGAAGGCGAATCGTCTTCAGGTGCGGTCGGATCGTCGACGACGATTTCATGATCGGTTTGGGACATTGGATTTCAACAAACGCTCTGACCAATTCCCCTCTACCGGCTCACGGGGAGAGGGTTCGGGTGAGGGGGAGTCTCCACGGGGACGGTGACAGCGGGACTCGGGGAGAGTCGCCCTCACCCGCATCGCTTCTGAGCTTCTGCGAAGCGACCTCTCGCCGCAAGCGGGCGAGGTGAAGACCCGCTACTTCGCGACGAAACCTGCTTCCGTCATCAGCGCCTTGTTGGCGGCGTCGTCCTCTTCAAGGAACTGCACCATGTCTTTGCCCGTGAGGAAGATCGGCTTCAACGCCTGCTTTTCCATGTAATCCCTGTATTCGGCGGTCTGTGTCACCTTGTGGAATAGCTCGACATAGAACGCCTGCTGCTCCGGCGTGACCTTGCCGGGCAGGAACATCGCGCGCAGCATCAGATACTGGACGTCGACGTCCTCCTCCTTGCAGGTAGGGATATCGGCCCAGGACTGCGTGTCCGTCACCTTGGCTGTGTAGGAGATGCGCTCCTTGTCGAACACGCAGAGCGGCCGCACCTGACCGGCGCGCCAGACTTCGAGATTTTCGGATGGGTTGTTGACGTTGGATTCGATGTGATTGCCGACGAGCTGGGTCGCGGCCTCACCGCCGGACTTGTAGGGCAGATAGGAGAACTTCGCGCCGGTCTTCTGCTCGAGGAAGACGGTAAGCACGTGATCCTCGCGCTTGGAGCCGGTGCCGCCCATCTTGAACGGCGAGCTCGCGGCCTTTGCGGCCTCGACGAACTCCTTCACCGTCTTGGGACCGGCGCTGTTGTCCCACAGCACGAACTCGTCGAGCGCGATCACAGAGACCGGGGTCAGCTCACGCCAGTTGAACGGGATCTTGGCCGAGAGCGGCAGCATGTAGATCAGCGAATAGGCGATCAGCACCTTGTTCGGGTCGCCCTCGCTGGACTTCATGTACATCAGCGCTTCGGCGCCCGATGCACCGCCCTTGAGCGAGACCACCATGGGCTGCTTGATCAGATTGTTCTTCTGGATCGCGGCCTGCATCATCCGCGCCATCTGATCGGAGGCGCCGCCCGCGCCTGCCGCCACCACGATCTCGACCGGTTTGGTCGGCTCCCAGCCCGCGAGTGCCGGCGCCACCCAAAGCGAAGCCAGCAACGTGGCTGCGGCCTTCATTCCATGTCCCACGCGCGTCAACTCCAAATTCTTGTCTATGTTCGGATTGGCTATTCGTGAAAGCCCGAGAAGAGCCGTATTGTGCGGGCGAACGCCGGCCAGTTCAAGCCGCCCGGCATCGCCCCGCTTATGACTTTGGAATGAGATCGTTTGCAAGCGCGGTGGCGCCGCAAAAAAACGCGGCCCCTGCGGAGCCCACGCGTATCTCGCAAAGCCGATGCGTGCGTCTAGACAACCAGGATGTCGTGCGGGTTGATCACCGCAGCCGCCTGACCGGCGACGATCGCATGCGCCGAGCCTTGCGTACCATCCGCGCTGAAATAGAGCGTTTGGTTGGCCGTGTCGAAGTGAAATTGGCCGCACCGAGAAGTTGTTGTCGGCCGAGCTCTCGAATGTCGACGTCACGTCAATGCCCGCCGTCAGACCGCCACTGAAGCCGCCCGCGGAGATCGTGATGCGATCGTGCTGGCTCGCGTTGTTGAACTCGGTGATCTGACCGGGCGCAGTCGGCACCTGGAGAAATGCGAAGGTGTCGTTGCCGCCGCCTCCGGTCATGACGTTGCCGCTGGCGGTGCCGATGAGGACATCATTGCCCGCTCCGGTCTGCGTCGAGACGCCGCCGGCGTGATCGTCGAGCTGCACGGTGTAGGTGATGTCGAGATGCTGCGCCGCCGCGAGATAGTCGAAGGCGAGATCGGGTGCCGAGAACGTGGTGTTGATGGTGCCGGCGCTCGAGCCGGAATTCTTGATGACGTTGTCGACATGATAGAACGCCATCAGCTCGGCGTCGCCGAGCGGGCCCGGCAAGAGCCCAGCAGTGGCGCCGGAGGCGGAAACACCGATCACGGTCGCTGTGTGGCCGGTATTGGTGAGATCGCCGTCGGTGAAGTTCAGGGCAACATGGACGGTGTCCGGCGACAGCGACAGCGTCTGGTTCAGCTGCTCGGTGACGGTCGCCGCCGTCGTCATGTTGATGACAGGCCTATCGTCGGTGCCTGTTACGACGACCTTTACGGTCTGGATCGCGGTGCCGCCATGGTTGTCGGAGACCGTGATGTCGTAGGTCAGCGTCAGCGTCTGATTTTTGGCGAGAAAGTCGAAGTCATCGTTAGCATCGCTTGAAATTCCATTGGAGCTGGCCCGAGCCGTTGGAGTCGCTGACGATCTGCGAATGCATCGCGGTCTGGAAATGCGTCAGGGACGTGGCCCGACAGCGTTTGCAGCGCAGTCGAATCGGTGGTGTCAGCCAATTTGGTGAAGCCGCCCGTCGCGGACGACGAGTTGAAAACCGGCGAACGATTGGTCATGGAGAAAATCCCTGCCTGCGTTTGCCCACGAAAGACGTCGCCGCATCGAGCACGCGGCGACGCGACTAGTCGGCCCGAGAAATCGGACGTGCCTCAGCCTTCCTGACTTAAAGCCTTGTCAGTCTTGGTTTAAGAGTCTTGGCTTGTTCGCGAGGCCGTGCTGGCGTCGGGATGGTCAGCAGCAATGAATTCTGGCGCAGCTCGCGTCGTCGAACGTACTTGGCTACTTTTTCAGTTCAATTTCACTTCAATGACGTCCGGTTGAGCTACGCATCACTCAAATCGCTCAATTCGACTGGACTTGAAATCACCCGGCCCGCATCAAAAACGGAACGGTGGAATGCAACCTCTGCGATCTTATGCCCGAGCTCGCTGTGCCGTCAATGTGAACGCGCGTAATGACAGCCGCACGTTTGCGGTCTAGGAGACGGAACCGCCTGACAAATCTATATAACTGCAACGCGAGAAACGACTGACGGTTGACGTCAGTGATCGCTTCGCTGTCGCGCCACCACAAAGCAGCGGCGCAAGAAGCACAGCGCGAGGCTACTTGCCCTTCCAGACCGGCGCGCGCTTGTTGAGGAAGGCGTCCATGCCCTCGCGGAAATCCTCGCTCATATAGGCCTTGAGGATCAGGTCCTCGCCCTGTTCGCGCGACAGCGTGGGGCGGATGCGGCGCACCGCTTCCTTGGTCGTCTCCAGCGTCAGCGGCGCATGGCTCGCGACAAGCCTTGCGGTTTCATCCGCGCGGCGCTGCAGCGTCTCGACATCAGGCACGATTTCGGAGAGCAGGCCGAGCGACAATGCTTCCTGCGCCTCGACCAGACGCGCCCTGAAAATCAGGTCCTTGGTGCGGGCGGGACCGACCAGCGAGACGACGCGGCTGATATTCGACATCGACAGGCAGTTGCCGAGCGTGCGTGCGATCGGAAAGCCCATGCGCGTCGTCTCGGTGCCGATGCGAAGATCGCAGCAGGCGGCGATGCCGGCGCCGCCGCCGGTGCAAGCGCCCGCAATGGCCGCGATCACGGGCACGCGGCACTGTTCGAGCGTGCCGAGCACGCGGTCGATCCGCGCCTCGTAATCGAGCGCATCCTGCGCCGTCTTGAAGGCGCGGAACTGGGAAATGTCGGTGCCTGACGCAAACGCCTTGTCACCGGCACCGGTGAGGATCAGCGCCTTGATCGAACGATCGGCGTTGATCTCCTGGCAGATCTCCGCCATGCGGTCATACATGGCGAAGGTCATGGCGTTGCGCGCCTGGGGGCGGTTGAAGGTGATCCGCGCGATGCCGTCCGTGACGGAGTAGAGGAGGTCTTCGTTCGTCGTCGGTGCGTTCATCGCGCGCTCACTTATTCTTCAGCTAGATAGATCAGGCCACTTTGGCCTTTTAGCCACCTGGCCTTTAAGCCACTTGGGCCTTGGCCATCGGCACCGCGTCACGTCCTTTCAGGACGTCCATGGCTGCCAGCACGCCACCACTCCGGTGCGGAATCTTGGCAAGATCCAGGCCCATCTCGACGCCGGCGAGCGTGCCCATCAGCATCAGGTCGTTGAAATGGCCGATATGGCCGATGCGGAACACCTTGCCCTTGACCTTGTTCAGGCCGGTGCCGAGCGACATGTCGAAGTTTTCGAGCACCACCTTGCGGAAGGCGTCGGCGTCAAAGCCGTCAGGCACGCGCACGCCGGTCAGCGCCGGCGAGTGCGCGGCGGGATCCACGCACTGCGTCTCCAGGCCCCAGACCTTGGCCGCGGCGCGCGTCGCCGCGCTGTGGCGCTTGTGGCGGGACCAGACATTCTCGAGGCCCTCCTCCTCGATCATCTTCACCGCTTCGCGCAGGCCGTACAGCAGATTGGTAGCCGGCGTATAGGGGAAGGTGCCGAGCTTGTTGAAGCTGATGACTTCCTGCCAGTCCCAATAGGAGCGCATGCCGGGATTGGTCTTGGCAACGTTGAGCGCCTTCTCCGAGACGGCGTTGAAGCCGAGGCCCGGCGGCAGCATCAGGCCCTTCTGCGACCCGGCGACCGAGACGTCGATGCCCCAGGCATCGTGCTCATATTCCATCGAGCCGAGACCGGAGATGGTGTCGACCATCAACAGCGCCGGATGCTTGACGCGATCCAGCAGCTTGCGCACCTCCAAAGGCGGCGTGACGCAGCCGGTCGAGGTCTCGTTGTGGACGATGCAGACCGCCTTGATCGCGTGCTGCTTGTCGGCGGCAAGGCGCTTCTCGATCTCGGCGAGGTCGGCGCCATGGCGCCAGTCGCTGGGGATGAAGTCGACGTCGAGCTTGAACTTGTCGGCGATGCCGCGCCACAGCACGGCGAACTGGCCCGTCTCGCACATCAGCACCTTGTCGCCGGGAGCGAACACGTTGACCATGGCCGCTTCCCAGGCGCCGGTGCCGGACGAAGGGAAGATGATCACGGGCTGCTTGGTGCGGAACACCCGCTGCATCGAGGCGAGGACCGCAAAACCGAGCTCGGCGAACTCCGGACCGCGATGGTCCAGCGTCGGCATGTCCATCGCCCGCAGCACGCGGTCGGGCACGTTGGTCGGTCCTGGAATCTGGAGAAAATGCCTTCCAGTATGCACGGTCATAGGCGTCCTTCCCGGTCTTTGGGGCTGTCTTGCTTGAGCGCGGCCCGCATTAAGGGCTCCGCCGAGCCGCTCGCATATCACTATTCGCCGGGCTTGTCCCTCGCCCGGCGGGGTCCGTCAATGCACAAGAAGCAGGGCTCGCTTGCCAAGGGCCGCGACGGGAGGCAAGAGGGTGCCTGCGAATAGGCGAGAGTGGGTTATGGCTGGGGAAGTGGCTGGAATATCACCGGAATCAGTCCGAACGGACCGTCTGGCGGCTCGTCTTGCCCGGGACCTCACCGGTGACGTCCTATTCGACAGCTTCAGCCGCGGCCGCTATGCCACCGACGCCTCGTTCTACCAGATCATTCCGTCAGGCGTGGTCGTGCCGAAGACCATGGACGAGGCCTTGCGAGCCCTGGCCATCGCCCGGGACGAGGGTGTGAAGGTCACCCCACGCGGCGGAGGCACCTCGCAATGCGGCCAGACCGTCAATGACGGTCTCGTGGTCGACCTCTCGAAGCACCTCAACAAGATCCTGTCGCTCGACGTCACGGGGCGAACCTGCGTGGTTGAGCCCGGCATCGTGCTCGACGACCTCAACCGGCAGCTCAAAAAGCACGGCCTGTGGTTTCCGGTCGACGTCTCCACGGCCTCGCGCGCCACCATCGGCGGCATGGCGGGCAACAATTCCTGCGGCGGCCGCTCGCTGCGCTACGGCACCATGCGCGACAACACGCTGTCGCTCGAGGCCTCGCTCGCCGACGGCACATTGAGCCGGTTCGGTGAGGTTTCGCGCGATCTCTCGGACAGCGACGCCGGCGAGACCATGCGAGCGCTGTTCCGCGACATGCTCGATCTCGGCGCGCGCGAAGCCCAAGAGATCGCCGCGCGCTTCCCAAAAGTGCAGCGCCGGGTCGGCGGCTACAATCTCGATGCACTCACCCCGCGCAATGCGCGCAACAACATGGCGCATCTGCTGGTGGGCTCCGAAGGGACGCTGGCCTTCACTACCAAGCTCGAGCTGAAGCTGTGGCCCGTGATCCGCAACAAGGCGCTGGGCGTTTGCCATTTCGGCAGCTTCTACGAGGCGATGGATGCGGCCCAGCATCTCGTCAAACTGAAGCCGATCGCGGTCGAGCTGGTCGACCGCACCATGCTCGCGCTCGGCCGTGACATCGCGATGTTCAAGCCGATCATCAACGCGGCGATCAAGGGCGATCCGGATGCCGTGCTGGTGGTCGAGTTCGCCGAAGAGGACCAGGCCGATAATTTGACGCGCCTCAAGCAGCTTAGCGAGCTGATGGGCGATCTCGGCCTCGGCTGGAATAACGAGCCGCGCAAATGGGGAGGCGTGGTCGAGATATCAGAGCCCGCACTGCAGAGCGGCATCGCCGATTTCCGCGCCGCCGGCCTCAACGTCATGATGTCGATGAAGCAGGAGGGCAAGCCGGTCTCCTTCGTCGAGGACTGTGCCGTGCCGCTGCCGCATCTGGCCGACTACACTCAGCGCCTGAACGAGGTGTTTTCCAGGCACGGCACTAGCGGCACGATGTATGCGCACGCCTCCGAGGGTTGCCTGCATGTGCGGCCCGTGCTGAACCTCAAGCTGGACAAGGACGTCAAGGCGATGCGCGCCATCGCCGAGGAGGCATTCGCGCTGGTGCGCGAGTACAAGGGCTCGCATTCCGGCGAGCATGGCGACGGCCTGGTACGTTCCGAATTCCACGAGAGCATGTTCGGCGAGCGACTGGTCGCCGACTTCCGCGAGGTGAAGAAGCGCTTCGACCCCGACGGTGTGCTCAATCCCGGCAAGATCGTCCACGCGCCCAAAATGGACGACCGCTCGCTGTTCCGCTTCAAGCCCGACTATCGCGTCACCGAGCTGAAGACAAAGCTCGACTGGTCCGCCTATCCCGGCGCCGGCGGCGGCTTCCAGGGCGCGGTCGAGATGTGTAACAACAACGGCGCCTGCCGCAAGCTCGAGGGCGGCGTGATGTGCCCGTCCTACCGAGCCACGCGCAACGAGAAGGACGTCACGCGGGGGCGCGCCAACACGCTGCGGCTCGCGATCTCAGGCCAGCTCGGCCCCGACGCGCTCGCCTCCGACGAGATGATGGAGACGCTGAAGCTTTGCGTCTCCTGCAAGGCCTGCCGCCACGAGTGCCCTGTTGGCGTCGACATGGCCAAGATGAAGATCGAGGTGCTGGCGGCACGCGCCGCCTCGCACGGCCTGACGCTGCGCGATCGACTGGTCGGCTACCTGCCGCGCTACGCCGATCTCGCCGCGCGCTTTGCACCGCTCGCTAATTTGCGCAACCGTAGTCGGTTGCTACGTAAGCTGTTCGAACGCTTTGCCGGCATCAGCGCCCGCCGCGCGCTACCCGCCTTCCGCAGCGACGTCTTTGTGCCGCCAACCGACAGCGTCGGGCCGGAAACCGGCCGCGAAGTCGTTCTTTTCGCCGACACCTTCAACCGCATCTACGAACGCGAGAACCTTGACGCCGCGCTGCGTGTGCTGACGGCCGGCGGCTATCGCGTCCATCTGCCGAAACCGGCCAGCGGCAGCCGCCCGCTCTGCTGCGGCCGCACCTTCCTGTCTGCCGGACTCGTCGATGAAGCCAGGTCCGAGCTCGACCGTCTCGTCGCCGCTTTCGCACCCTTTGCCGCGCGCGGCGCGCCGATCGTCGGCCTCGAGCCGAGTTGCCTGCTGACCCTGCGCGACGAGCTGCCTTCGCTGCGCAAGGACAACGACGCCAAGGTCGTCGGCGCCCACGCCCTGACCTTCGAGGAGTTCCTGGTGCGCGAGGCCGAGACCGGCCGGCTGCAACTGCCGCTCGGCACCATCGCCGAGAAAGCCGTCGTGCACGGCCATTGCCACCAGAAATCCTTCGGTGCTTTCAAGCCGGTCGAGCAGGTGCTCCGCCTCGTGCCTGGCCTCGAGGTTAAGACCATCGAGTCGAGCTGCTGCGGCATGGCCGGCGCTTTCGGCTATGGCGCCGAAACCTATGACGCCTCGATCGAGATGGCCGAGCTGTCGCTGCTCCCCGCTGTGCGGAAGGCTGATCCGTCTACGCTCGTCATCGCCGACGGCACCTCCTGCCGCCATCAGATCCACGACGGCGCGCAACGCGAGGCTCTTCACGTCGCGCGCGTTCTGGCGATGAGCCTCGACCGTGCCGAAACCAATTCCACTTCCAACACAAAGGAACCCAGCCATGGCTGACCTCACGCTCGACACCGCCCGCAAAATCCTCGACGCCTCGTTCGCCAAGGCGGGCGAGCTCAAGCTCAAGCCGCTCGTCGTCACCGTCCTCGACGCGCGCGGCGTGCTCAAGATCGCAGCCGCGCAGGACGGCACCAGCCTGATGCGCGCTGAGATCGCCCACGGCAAGGCCTATGGCGCGCTCGCCATGGGGCTCGGCTCGCGCGCTCTGTTCCAGCGTGCGCAGGAGCAGCCCTATTTCATCGACGCTGTGAACACGATTGCCAAGGGCGCGCTGGTGCCGGTCCCCGGCGGCGTGCTGATCATGGATGGCACGACGTTGCTCGGCGCCGTTGGTGTGTCCGGCGATACGTCGGACAATGACGAGGCCTGCGCCGTGGCCGGCATCCAAGTCGCGGGCCTTAAGGCTCATCCGGGCTAGCTAACTTGTCACCCGTGACAGCTGTTCAGACGCCGCTGGTAGCACCGATGGACCGACGCATTAGCTGTACAAAATAAAACAACAATCATTAGATGTAAGAACAAATCTCGGCTCGGAAAAAGCAAGTAAATTCCGAAAGGTGGACATTCCGATCTTCAGTCTTGACTGAGCACCCCTCCGCAGTCCCTACTGCAATACACGGCTTCGTGAACGAAGCCATTCGTTGAGGATTTGCAATCCTCCTGAAGCGAACGGGCACTCTAGTGGCTGCGCTCGAGCTGTGGTAGCGCTGGGACTAGGTTACATTTTCTGGTTTTCAAACGTGAATTTGGGCCGATCGTCGACAGCGTCACAACAGCCCTTTACTGGCGAGCGAATTGAGCCAACCAAAATTTGGAGATTGAAATGAGAACCTATTGGTCGTGCTTATCCGCTTTTCTGTTTTTCATGCTAGGCGCAATCCCTGTGCAAGCCCAAGCCAGCCGCACTTGGGTTTCAGGTGTTGGCGACGATGCCAATCCCTGTAGCCGAACGGCCCCCTGCAAAACTTTCGCCGGCGCTATCTCGAAGACGGCTGCAGGAGGAGAAATCGATGCCTTAGATCCAGCTGGCTTTGGGGCATTGACGATCACTAAAGCCATCACCATCGACGGCGGCGGAGGACAAGTGGCTTCCGTGCTCGTCGCAGGGACGAACGGCATCAATGTCTCTGCAGGAGCGAATGACGTCGTTATTCTCAAGAATTTGCGGTTCAATGGCATAGGGAGCGGCCTGACCGGCATCAACTATCTTTCGGGCGCAGCACTCGTAATCGAAAACTGTGCGATCTACGACTTCATTACGGCCGGCATCGGAGCATCAACATCAGCCACCTCAAAGCTGATTGTCACAAACACCACCATTACTAACTCAGTAATTGGCATCAATGCGGTGCCTACCGGTGCCCTGTCAGGTCAAGTTGACCACTCGAATATCCAAGTCATGACGACCGCTGGAATCAAAGCGACCGGACCCGCCAATATCACGATTTCCAATTCGAGTGTTGCCAACGCCGCGACTGCCGTACTGGCTGGAGCTGGTTCAATCATGGGCGTCGACTCTTCGCAGATTAACCATAACACCACGGCATTCTCGACTACCGGTGGTTTCATGCGAGTCAGCCGCAACATCGTTTTCGACAACGTTAGCGACTTCTCGATCGCGGGCGGCGGAACGATCGCTTCGGCCGGCAACAACATCGTCGCCGGCAACGGCGCCACCGTACCCAATGGCACCGTCACGCAGAGATAACTGGACTGCGTGAGGCATTTATCGGTACGGCGTAACAGACCGGGACTGCCTTTATAGTGGCGGCTGTCAGGTGGCGCGTATTCGCCACGCGACAGCCGTGGATATTGATAGATCCGATCATGGCGATCTCACTCGTCCTCTCGGCATGCCGTGCTAGAGCTTCTATCGAGACCTTGTCGGCGGCTCATGAACTGCTCCCTGTTTTGACCGGACATCGGCGTCAGCCGGAGGAACTAGGCATAGTCCTAATGTCCGAGACGTTTTCGAAGGTGGAAGTCATCACCGGCGTTGCCCGCCGGCGACGGTTTCCGACGGAGCAGAAGCTCCTGGTCGTCAACGAGACGCTGCAACCGGGCATGTCGATCAACTATGTTGCCCGTCGCCATGGCTCTCCCCGAGCCTGGTCTTCCGATGGAGACGGCTGATGAGCGAAGGGGGCAAGGAAGCGGTGCGGGCGGATGAGGATGTGGTCGCCGCATCCGAGGTCAGGCGGCTGGAGGAACGGGTTCGAGACCTCGAACGCATGCTCGGTCGCAAGACCCTGGAGGTCGAGATCCTCAAGGAGGCTCTTGACCTTGCACGGGTAAAAAAACAGACCTTGCTGTCGCGATCGCAAGCACCGGAGGATACCCCGTGAAACGGATCGCAGAGACCCTCGGGGTGGCCCGTTCCAACCTGGTTGAGCGAGTTGACGGCAAGCGTCCGAAGCGCGGTCCTCAGATCCGCGCCGGGGATGCCGAGCTTACGTCCGATATCCGGCGCCTGGTGGATGGCCGGCCTAGCTATGGATACCGGCGGATCGCCGCGTTCCTCAAGCGCGAGCGGCGATCCGCCGGCCACGATCCCGTCAACGCCAAGCGCGTCTACCGGCTGATGAAGAAGGGCGGCTTGTTGCTGGCCCGGCATACCGGGCGCCGCATCCCGCGGGCCCATGATGGAACGATCATGACAAGCCACTCCAACGTGCGTTGGTGTTCGGACGCGCTGGAGTTCACCTGCTGGAATGGCGAGATCGTCCGGGTTGCCTTTGCCCTGGACAGCCATGACCGCGAGGTCATCAGCTGGTCGTGACAACGGCCGGGATCTCCGGCGAGATGATCCGGGACATGATGGTACACTGTGTCGAGCAGCGGTTCGGCGACATGCGCGCTCCACGCAAGGTGGAATGGCTGACCGACAATGGCTCCATCTTTGCTGCCTATCGCACCCTTGAGATTGCCGCGGCCCTGAACCTCGAGCCTTGCTTCACGCCGGTCGAAAGCCCCGAGAGCAACGGCATGGCCGAGGCATTGGTGAAGACCTTCAAGCGCGACTATGTTCGTGTGAACCCGATCCCTGACGCGCGCACCGCGCTGCTGCGGATCGATAACTGGATGGAGGATTACAACTCAGAACACCCGCATTCCCGGCTGGGCTACCGCTCGCCGCGGGAGTACATTGCATCACTCAAACCAGCCGAGTGTCCGGTCTAACGGGGTCAACTCCAGCTCACCCATCCGAGGGCGTACTACGCCTCTTTGAAAGACATCCTGCTCGTATCCCCGACACCATCCCGCGATTTGCGTTGAACGAAAGCGGAATCAATTCGGCTGCTCGGCGAGAGCGCGCTTGCCGCAGCCTCTAGAACCGCGAACATGATGCATCTGAGAAACTATCGTGCCGACAAATTCTCGATCAACTCGCACACGTGCTCATCGAGCATAGCTAGCGCGATAGAAGGGTGAACGAACTCAACATCATCCACATGCCAATACTTCACTTTAGACGCCGCCGTGGGGAAACGGCGTTCGACTAGGGGGCGATGCTCGCTCTCTTTCACGGCGATGACTATGTCAGCGGCATCGATATCAGCCAGCGAGCACGGCGTTGGGCTGCGTGCTGCGCCTTCTGGCTGGATGCCCTTCGCTCGCAGGTCATCGAGGACAAAAATTGACATCGGTCCTACATTATTAAGCGATCCCCGCTCGGCGGCTCCTCGCGAAAACGCCCGCCATGAGAGACCTTTGATCTTCGCAAGATGGTTGAATAGTTCCTCCGCATACCGACTGCGATAATAATTACCGGTGCATAGAAACAGGATTGCCTTCTGCGACATTTTTTCTCGCTGTTGCTTGTCTCGTTCACAAAACGACAAGGAAGCGCCGGGAACATTGCGGGCCAACAAAAAGCTCTCCGCACATGCATAGCAATGTCTCAGGACTGACGCCGCGACAATTTTGTGCTCTCGTCTGCTACCTTCGGCTTTCTGGGATGATCTGCGGCGAGGCCAGCGATGATCCAGCCGTTCAAGCTAGGTACGCCAGACGCAACCCGCGCTACGTAGAGCACTTGCTGCAGAGAAACATTTTTTTGGCGAAGCCTCCGACGATCTGGCCCGTCCGTGCAAGCGGACTTCGCCATGCCTCCAGTTTCGTTTTACAGCTTATTCGCAACACAAAGCAGGGCGGCGCCGCCAGTAAGCAACACAAACGAGACAGGAGGCTGGCCGGGAGTGGCGCCGTTGGCCAACATTCGTCGGCGTCCCCATAAGTTGCACTCGGTCGCACCTTCGCCTAACACTCACTTTTTTTTTAGCGGTAATGGAGAGGGCGATAGAGGCTCTGTTCGCGCATCTGCGGAAAACGCGGCTCTACAAATTGGCGCGCGACATCCGGTGAATCGTGACTCCTTTGCTGTCAATGTGGAACACTGGCTTTCGGTACTATTTCTGGCTCAAGCGAATCGTGAAGCCCAGTCCCACCTCTGCATCCTGCTGTGGCATTTTACCGGTCGCGGCCAGGAGCCCCCGCCAACTGATCCAATTTGATAACGATGCTAGTGTTTTCCGACCTTGCGATCGATCCGCGCGATGAGCGCGAGGCACGCGCGTTAGTAGTGGACAGCTACCGGGTCGTCATCATTGCGCCAACATTCCACGCCGCAGATCCTCCGGATTGGGAACACAGTATCTTCATCAAGCGCTGCCCAATCGGAGCCGCTTACGAAATTAACGCGTTCCCATGGATATTCCCCATTCATGTGTTCCGAGCGGCAATTGCCGTCGGCCCGATCGCCTATCACTGCCACGATGCCTGGACGGTATTGATTGGCGCGTTAGCGGCCGGGCGTCGGGGCGCCAAGCTCCTGGTCGATTTTCACGAGTACTTTTCTGAGAACGTGTCCGATCGACTGCTCCCGCATCGCGGATGCGAAAGCTTGTCTACCAAAAACTCGAAAAGCTCGCGTTGCGCCGAGCCGATGTGGTCATCACGGTCTGCCGTTCGATCGCTCACGATCTGCAACGGATCGAGCCCCGGGGCATCGAACTCGTCCGCAACATCCCTGCAGTCGGGCGCGTGGAACGCCCGTATCCCTCGCTGCGTAGTCAGTTAAAGATCCCCGACGGTCTGTTTGTAATCCTTTACCAGGGTGGCGTCGGACCGACGCGCAATCTGCCGCCGATGATCAAGGCACTCACGCTGATTTCTGATGCAGCGCTGGTCATCGGGCCAGAATACCGGTCGCTGGCCAATCAGCTCGGGTCTCAGAGCGGCTGTTTCTGGCTGGGCCCGTGCCATCGGCGGACGTCGTCGCGGCCGCCCGCGGTGCCGATGCTGGCATCTGGTCTCTGATGCCCGTCTGCAAGAACTTCCTTTACGCCTTGCCAAACAAGCCCTTTGAGTATGTGGCGGCCGGCATTCCCGTCCTTGCGGCCGAGCTCCCCGAGGTCAAGCGCGAGATCCTCGACCCAGGTCTTGGTTACGGTTTTTCACATTCGGATCCCGCGTCGATTGCAGCAGCCGTAGCCCGCTTGCGCGCCGATCCCGATATCCGCCGACGCGTCCTTGACGCTCGTTTCGAGCCGGACTGGCCGAAGCCGCCTGCCATCTACGACGCGCTGTGCACAGCACCGACGACCGCTCTGCTGGGCTCCTGCATCAATCAGGCAAAGCGAGAGGCCCACTTCTGAACTAGGCGCTTACCCTTCCATCACCACGAGGGGCAATAAGTTGAGCGATGCTATCAGCCCGATATCGCCCGCTTCAGGCGAGCGGCGTGCCGCTGGTAGGCGATCACGTATGCTGCGTCTACCGCGTATCCAGCAAGGACCGCGAGCAAGCACACAAGGTACGCCTCCCCCCAAGCCAGCCAAATATTCGACCAGGAAATAGTGAGCACGACTACCGCAAAGACGACTTTTCTCATAGCGCAGCGTTCCCACGGATAGAGCGCTTCGGTCAACTACGAGGAACGTCCCGTGGTTAGCCATTCCTCGTAACGCACGCAGGACGAAACTCTAACACGGCGCCGCAGCTTTCAGATCCGTCGTCATGCCTGTGACCTCTTGCGCACCACCCTATCGACAATTTGCTATGAAGTACGGCATCAGCTTCTCAAAGATCTCTCCATCGAAGCGCTGGATCTCCCAGGTCAGAGCATCATTCCACCCCGGCGCGTGCCGATGAATCATTTCCATATCCGCCGAAACTTTGACTGCTCTTCATGAAATTGTAATCCATCCGCTCAAGGCGTTGCCGTCTCAGCCGACCGATTTTGGGCGTTCATTTGACATGATGTTCCTGCGTCCGGACGGACTTTCACTAGCACTCGAAGGGAGCGCGGACTGTGTCCGGGCCGCAACAGTCCGAAAAGAGTATGGCTGACCACGTGTAAATTTCCCTGAGCGGGCGGCAGAAGGATGGAACGGGCGTTATCCGATCAGCTGATCAGCGTCGCAGCCCCGCTATGATCGCAGCAATGTCCTGCTCGCCCCCGGCGACCGAGGCTCGATGGTCGAAGCTGCCTTTTAGCAAACCCGCCGCCCCCGAGTAGGCGGATGAGCATTGCCGAAGGATGCATCGCCTTCGCCCTCGTTCCGATTGAATTTTCGGTACAGTTTGATTTAGGAGACAGTCATGGATTCCGCAACTGTGATCGAGCGATCCAAACATGGGGCGTCATCGATCTACGCCGTCCCCTGATCCCGCCAATCCGGGCCGAACGCCCACGTTGATGCCGGACATTACTGCAATTGCAGATCATAACTCGAGTCGTCTGGCCATGAACTCAATCGTCTCTACTAACAACAATAAATCGAGATTGGCTCTGCCGATTGTAAGCGCTTAGCCGCCACCCTAAGGACGCAGGCTTGACGCCTTGCGGAAGCGCCACGGCATGAGGTCGCCGATTCTGCTGTGGGGATGGCCGTCGATGATCGCCTCGAGTGTTTCGGCGATGTAGGCGGCCGGATTGACGTCGTTGAGCTTGCAGGTGGCGACGATCGAGGCGAGTAAGGCCCAGTTTTCTGCCCCGATTTCATGACCGGCGAAGAGCGCATTTTTTCTGGTCAAGCAGACTGGCCGGATGGCGTTCTCGACCGGGTTGGTGTCGAGCTCGAGACGCCCGTCTTCGAGGAAGCGGGTCAGCCCCCGCCAATGATTGAGCGCATAGCGGATATCCTCGGCGAGGTCGAACCGCTGGAGATCATCGACAGCTGTTTCTCGAACCACGACTTTAACGCGGCTACCATTGGCAGCGAGTGCTCCTTGCGCGCGGCCAACCGGACGTCCGGCGACGAGCCGCGCACCATGGCTTCGATGGCGTAAAGCTGCGCGACGTGCCGAACAGCGGCCTCAGCGATCGGTGACTTGCTGTTGCGCACCAATTTGACGACGCGCCGGCGCAAATGGCTCCAGCAATGCACGAGCGTCCACGGCCCCTGCGGTCGACCGACTTCGGTCAGCCGGTCATAGCCGTCATAGCCATCGCATTGCAGGAAGCGTCCGCCAAAGCCGTCCAGGAACTGCTGCGCGAAGGCACCGCTGCGACCGGGGGCATATCGGAACAGCACGATCGGCGGACTTGGGCCGCTGTGGCCGCGGTCGTCTGAGGCTATCGCCCAGAAGTAGCCTTTCTTCGTTTGGCCGCGCCCCGGATCGAGTACCGGCGCCCTGGTCTCGTCCATGAACAGCCGATCCGCCATAGCCAGGTGGTGGCGCATGCGGTCCGCGATGGGTTGAAGATGGAAGCAGGCGCGGCCAGACCAGTTGCCCGGTGTCGCCCGATCAAGCCGGATGCCCTGGCGCGCATAGATCTCGGCCTGACGGTAAAATGGCGTATGGTCGCCAAATTTGGAGACGATCACGTGCGCGATGGCCGCTTCGGTCGGCAGCCCGCCGGGCACGACGTGCTCCGGTGCGTGCGCCTGTACGACGGGGCCCGAGCAGCGGCGACAGATATATTTCGGGCGGCGCGTGACCAGCACGCGCCATTGCGCCGGGATCACATCAAGGCGCTGGCTGACGTCCTCGCCGATCTTCGTCATGGCGCCGCAACCGCACGGGCAGAGCGTGCTTGCAGGCTCGATGATCCGTTCCACACGCGGCAAATGGGCAGGCAAGCAGCCGCGATTGCGATGAGAACCTTGATCCGGATCGCTCCGCGATCGGCCCTTGATCACAGCCTCGGCTCTCTCCTGCGCCGCGTCCAGGATGCCTTGCGCGATCTCCACGTCTTCCAACGGTAAGTGATACTGATCTGGCCGCAGCTTCTCGGACTTCGCGCCGAACCTGTCGCGCCGCAATTCGCCGAGGATGACCTCCAGCCGACGCCGCGCTTCCTCCGACGCCGCCAGCGCCCCCTGATGCTCGCTCAAGGCCGCCTGCGTTTGCGCCAAAAGCGCTTTCAGTTGTTCATTTTCGTCGCGCAGCGCCGCGATGCTCATGCGCTATTTCGAGCACATCGGCGCCGCGCGTGCCACGATCAAAATAGCTTCCGAGTCATTCTGCCGCAGTTATCCAGCGACCTGCGGGCGCCGCGCTTCCTCCGGGCGCACCAATCTCCAATCCAACCCTTCGAACAAGGCAGCAAACATCGCCGGCGATATCCGCATCACGCCGTCCGCGATCGTTGGCCAAACGAACTTGCAACCTTCAAGACGCTTGTGCACCAACACCAGGCCCGTTCGATCCCAGACCAAAATCTTGATCCGGTCCGCTCGTTTCGATCGGAA
>NZ_JAKLTZ010000011.1:0-234716 GCF_022012555.1 Bradyrhizobium zhengyangense
CCGGTGCTGGTGATGCATGGCGAGGCTGATCAAGTCGTCCCGTTCGCAAGTTCAGTGCCGCGTGCGGTCAACCTGCTCAAGAACGGGTCGCTGAAGACTTATCCCGGCTATCCCCATGGCATGCTCACGACGCATGCGGATGTCCTCAACCCCGACCTGCTCTCGTTCATCAGGTCTTGACGACATCTCTCATGCATCATCGCCTGTGTAGACAGGATACTCAAAGGCACTCGACCGGCCGAGATTCCGGTCGAGCAGCCGACAAAATTCGAGCTGGTCGTCAATCTCAAGTCCGCGAAAAGGCTCGGCATATTTTGCAAACAATCATTGCGCGCGCCGACGGTGTGATCGAATAGCAGATACCGGCCGCGTCTGCGCGGCCCTCAAGGCGACACCACCATCTCCCTGCGGCATTCATCGCAGCGCGCGCTCGTCCCGACGATCTCGCAAGTCATGTCGTTCGGTCCGATGTTGCGGCGACATTTGGGGCAGGAATATCCTGAAGTCCCCAGCTCGAAGTCGTACGCCGGCCCGACATAGGCGCAGATCAGGTGATGAAATACCGGAAAGCTTTGCAGGCCTTCGGCGCCACAGGCCGGACAGACGATCTGGTTGCTTTCAATCTGCATGCTCTGCGGTTCACTGCAGTCCGAAGAGACGAACGAGCGCGCCGCCCAGCCAGGCAGCAAACCTGCTGTAGTGCATATGCACATAGACCGTGGAGTTGAGGGGCGGCGCCGAGGCGCCGGGATCGAAGCGGATGCGCGCGATCTGGGTCGCGGGGCGGTCTCTCAGTTGATTTTGCGTTCCGGTGTACACGGCCGAGACTGGCAGGATTTGTGCGATCGTTCCGGGGATGCGCCGATTGCCGAACACGACAAACACCTCTTTGCCAACGGTCGGGTCAATCAGGCGTTCATTGGGGATATACCAGTCGACAAACGTATCGGTTGGATCGAGGATTTCGGCGATCGACGTGCCCGCCGTCAAGGACTGGCCGACATGCGCAATGCCGGTCGAGACGACGCCAGCGGTGGGAGCAAAGGCCTTCCCTTGGCCGAAGTGCCGTTGCGCTTCGTCCAGTTGGCTGCGCAGCTGACGAATGAATTCATCCAGTGAGGCGAGTTGGATGGTGGATTCCGCCACTTCGGCCTCATGGGAGACCACGGCTTTGCCAGCAGAGGCGCGTTCGCGCAAAACTTCCATGCGGAACGTCACAGTTGCGGAGGTCATGCCGTCCACTTGCTTTGCTGCCTCTTCGGTCACCTGCAGGTAAGCGCGCGCGGCGTTGAGGGATTCCTGCGCAACGCGGGCCTTGATACGCAATTCGGCGGTGCGGCCGTTGATGTCAGCCAGCGCGCGCATATAGGTCGAGACGATGCTGTCTTGCTCCGGCGAAACCACCTCCGCGATTTCCTCGCCCGCCTTGACGGTCGCGCCGGGCTCCAGGTTCATCCTGGTGATCTGCACGGTATAGGGCAGCGACACGATCTGGCGTGGCGAGGTGACGATGCCGGGCCCGCCGAGATAGACGAAGGGCGCGCCGAAGTAGATGACGAAGAATGCGAGGACGCCGAACACGATCATCGCATAGGCGAAGCGCACCACGCGACCCGCTGCGCGGCGCCGGCTTTCAACCGGATCGGGTAAATTGGGATCGAGACGATTGAGCTTGATGTCCATGTCCTGTGCACTCAAATGCGATCTTTGAGGAGAGCTCGACGAACCCGCGGTGGCACGAAGTCGTCGTGGCGCGACGTGGCGAATATGATCTCCGACGAATAGGAGACGAACCGGGCGAACTTCAAATAGACGCCCTGATAGAACGGAAAGATCAGCGACGCGCCGAGAGCAAAGAAGCCGACGGACCGATTGAACATCACGAAGGCAAGCGCCAAGTTGAAAAACGAGATCCAGAGCAGCAGCAGGTAGATGGCGCCAAGGAACGCGGCAGCGCTCGGACCGAACAGCAGAACGACGTAGGCCAGGTAGAACGGCAGCGCCAACGTCGGAACGAGATCGAAGACGATGAAATCGAGCCTTTGTAGCGTGTCCGCGAGCCCTTCGAGCGGATGAAAGAAGTTCAGTTCGCCGTACATCATGAGCCGAATTCTCAGGGAGTCGCGATCCCAGCGCGCGCGCTGGCGCAACAGGCCGATGCCGCTCGCCGGCCCGTCGGTCTCCGCCCATGCGTCCGGAACGAAACGAATGAGATAATCGAGGCGGCGCAGCCGCAAGCTGAATTCGAGGTCTTCGCCGGGGCCGACGTCGAGGCCGCCCTGGCGCAGGAAGACGTCGCGACGATACATCGCGCAGGCGCCGGACAGGCACGCGATCGCGCCTGCGACGTCGAGGATGGAGCGGCCGGCGCTGATCGACATCAGGTACTCGACGCTTTGCAGGCCGGTCCAGAGCGAATCGGCCTCGTTGCCGAGCGCGATGTTGCCGCTCGCGCCTGCAACGCGGGTATCGTGGAACGCGGCTGCGAGCTGGGCTACTGCATGAGGCTCGAAGACCGTATCCGCATCGACGGTCAGGATGAGATCTCCGCGTGCAAACCGGGCGCCGGCGTTGATCGCCGGGCTGCGGCCGCAGCGCGTGCCGTGACAGATCACCATATCCACCAGGCCGAGCGCGCGCGCCCGCTCTGCGACAGCACGGGTCTGATCGGTCGAGCCGTCGTCGATCACGATGATCTCGAATGGGCGCAACGTCTGCCGGTGCAGCGAAGCGATGGTCGGTTCGAGACCAGAGCCGCCGTTGAAGGTCGGAATGATGACGCTGACCGTGGCGTCGGCGGCCGGCGGCGCGACGCCTGACTTGCGCATGCCGAACAATGCCAGCGAAATCAGCGATAGCGTAAAGCGGGGAATATCGAAGATCAGCACGGCGAGAAAGAGCTGCAATGGGTCGGTTCTGGCGACAAGCTGCAACATCTCGAACATGATGGCCTCCCGCAGGGGCTGACCGTACTCGTGAGCGAGACCTATCTCGATGGGGGAGGCGGCATTTGAGATGGATCAATGAACGATGGCGACGCCGGCAGAGCCGATCTGAATGCCAAAGATTTGAATCAATGGGATCTCACGTACCGCCCTTGCCACCTGAGACTGGAACTCCTGTCGCACTGCCATTCGTTATCAAGGCGCAGCCGGCACATCCACGATCCCTTGTGTTGGCTGTCGGGCAAAACACGCTAGTCGTGGGGCAATATACGCCGGCAAAATATTCCGCTTTACCGAAATTCGGAAATGGCGTATGTTTCGCGGCGACCCGGCCCATGAAAGAGGGGCGTATCGCGATCGTCACGACGCGGGCCGGACGGCGGTGGACGTGGGTCACGTCGGCGCGATCAGCTCTGCAGGGCGGGCAACCGTAAGCAAGGCTATCCGCGCAAACGACCGGTGTGACTGCGTACGGCAAAATCGTGTGGTCCTGGCGCCCGGGTCTGTGCGTCAAGGCTCGTGGTGATACGGGTGGTCCAAGCGGACCTTCGTATTGGCGATCTGCGAGACGACGGGGATAGTGCCTCGCTCCCCGGGGAGAGCACGACATAAGCCGTAAAACCACTGCGCAGGGAAGGCCGGATGTTTCGGCTTCACCTGTACGCCGCTGTGCAGCCTCTTCTTTTAGGTATCGCACAGTGGACCCCAGGTGCCAGTCGGGCACCCGGTCTTCCCTGCGCCCTCTTTCAGATGAGGGTGAGGCGACAAAGCAAAGCTCGGGCGAGATGAGCCGCGAGAATGCGAAAGTGTGTCTGCGATGAAGATGCGGATCGAAAGAGCGACGCCGCCACCACACACGCCGTCATTGCGAGGAGCCCTTGCGACGAAGCAATCCAGACTGCCTCCGCGGAAAGACTCTGGATTGCTTCGCTGCGCTCGCAATGACGGTGTTGATGCAGGTGTGCCCAAAAGCAACGCTAAGAGGCGTTGCGGCGCGTCCGGGACACGGGAGAAGAGAATGGTGCGCTACACCCCAGACATGAGAAAGCGCCCGTGGGGGGCGGGCGCTTTCTGTAGTCGACTTGGGGTTGGGGTCGTCTACATATCCACGTGGCGACTTTGGGGGGCTGGTAAAGAGCCGCGTGAATTCCTTAAAACTCAAAATCTCCTTAGCGAACGAGCGATGCGTTCGAACTGGTGATCACGACCGGCTTGCCGGCCTTGATGACGCGAGCAGTCTGTGTGAGGCCTTCATCTGACCCAGTGCGCGCCGATATGCCAAAGCCCGCAACCGCGATGCCAGCAACGAGCGCCACGGCCACCACCTTCAGGTGGGTCGAGCGATCCGCGCTGTAGATCGAGTGGTTCATGGAAGCCTCCTGCCGCCATCTACCCGAAGTAGTCGCCAGCCTGTTCAGGCAGGTTCATGCTTCCGGTGCCCAACAACCTAGTATTGGGGGGATTCGTTCCCAAGGGGCCATCACAAGAGCGTGATAGGACGTGAAAGATCGCGATCAAAAGCAGGTCTTGATCGTTCGATTTTACAATTATTTCAAAGTGGTAATGCGCTTGTGAGGCGCCTTGTCAGCATTTGGTCGACAAGGCGCCAGGAACTCAAAAACCATTTGCCTGTGGCCAAAAAACACACGGCTTCTTAAGCCAAATCAGATGCTTCCGACCGTTTTCAACCTCGCTCTGGGGTGGATTTCAGCCTGCGACAAGACAGTTGTTTGAGCCCGGAACCGTTCGACCAGGGAGCGGACGAAGGGACGAATTGCCGCAGAGGTCACCAGCACCGGCGCCTCGCCTTCGCGGGCGGCGCGCTCGAAGGCCTCGCGCACGGCGGTCATGAATTCCGACAGCTTCGAGGGCTGCATCGCGAGGCTGCGCTCCTCGCCCTGGCCGATGATGGATTCGGCAAAGGCCTGCTCCCATTTCGCCGACAGTGCGATCAGCGGCAGGTAGCCTGCATAGGAAGTGTTTTGCGCGCAGATCTGCCGCGCAAGGCGGGCGCGGACATGCTCGACCATGGTCGCGGGATTGCGCGAGAAGGCGAGCGAGTCGGCGATGCCCTCGAGGATGGTCGAGAGGTCGCGGATCGAGATGCGCTCGGCGAGCAGCAGCTGGAGCACGCGCTGGATGCCGGAGACGGTGACCTGTCCGGGCACGATGTCCTTGACCAGCTCGCTCTGCTCCTTCGGCAGCTCCTTGAGCAGCTTCTGCACCTCGCCGTAGGACAACAGGTCCGACATGTTAGCCTTGAGCAGCTCGGTGAGATGGGTCGAGAGCACGGTGGCGGCGTCGACGACGGTGTAGCCCTTGAGCGAGGCCTCCTCCTTGAGGCTGGCATCGACCCAGGTCGCGGGCAGGCCGAAGGTCGGCTCGGTGGTGTGGATGCCGGGCACCTGCACCTGGCTGCCGCCGGGGTCCATGACCATGAACTGGCTCGGCCAGATCTTGCCGGTGCCGGCGTCGACCTCCTTGATCTTGATGATGTAGGTGTTGGCCTCGAGCTGGACGTTGTCGAGGATGCGCACGGCCGGCATCACGAAGCCCATCTCGATCGCGAGCGAACGGCGCAGTGCCTTGATCTGCTCGGTGAGGCGATCGGTGCCATCGGGGCCGTTGACGAGCGGCAGCAGCGCATAGCCGAGCTCGATCTTGAGGTCGTCGATCTTCAGCGCCGCCGAGATCGGCTCCTCGGCCGCAGCTGCGCCCGGCGCTCCGGGCTGACCTGCCGCTGGCGCGGCCTTGGCAGCGGCTTCGGCCTTGGCCGTCGCACGGTTGCGGTTGCGCGCGGTCCAGGCCAGCACGCCGGCGCCGGCGCCGAGCGCGAGGAAGGGGAGGGTCGGAATGCCCGGCAGCGCCGCCAGCACCAGCATGACCGCCGAGGACATTGCCAGCGCCTGCGGATAGCCGGAGAACTGCTTCATCAGCGCCTTGTCGGCCGCACCGGAGACGCCAGCCTTGGAGACGAGCAGGCCGGCCGCGGTCGAGACGATCAGTGCCGGCACCTGGGTGACGAGGCCGTCACCGACCGTCAGCAGCGTGTAGCTGCGTCCCGCATCGGCAAAGGACAGACCCTGCTGCGCGACGCCGATGATCATGCCGCCGACCACGTTGATGAAGACGATCAAGAGGCCGGCGATGGCATCGCCGCGGACGAATTTCGAGGCACCGTCCATGGCGCCGAAGAAGCCGCTCTCGTCCTCCAGCGCCTTGCGGCGCTCCTTGGCGACCTTCTCGTCGATCAGGCCGGCCGACAGATCGGCGTCGATTGCCATCTGCTTGCCGGGCATGGCGTCGAGGTGGAAGCGCGCGGCGACTTCCGCGATACGGCCCGAACCCTTGGTGATGACGACGAAATTAACGATGATCAGGATGGCGAAGACGATGATGCCGATGACGAAATTGCCGCCCATCACGAAGCTGCCGAAGGCCTCGATGACGTGACCAGCCGCATCCGTGCCCTCGTGCCCGTGCGACAGGATCAGGCGGGTCGAGGCCATGTTGAGCGACAGCCGCAGCATGGTCGAGATCAGGAGGATGGTCGGGAAGGCGGAGAATTCCAGCGGCGCCTGGATGAACAACGACGTCATCAGGATCAGGATCGACAGCGTGATCGAGATCGCCAGGAACAGGTCCAGCACGATCGCGGGCAGCGGCAGGATCAGCACCACCAGGATGGTGAGGATGCCGAGCGCCAGCGCGATGTCGCCGCGCTTGAGGATGTTGACGATCTCGGAGAGGGTGGGAACGCCGGCCTTCGTGTTGCCTACGCCCTGTCCCGCGGTGACGTCGACCATGGTAGCTGCCTCCCCGCGCGACTGCCGTCCGCGCGCCCCAAACGTCTGCGCGGCGGCCGATGGGCCGCCGGTCCGAAAGTGAGGCACCGCACTGGCGTCCACGGGGGCTCCCGTTCTACGCGGCTGACGACACTCGACTTCACCCGGCAATTCTTGCCGGGTTTATGGTTAGCAAAGGGTTAACGGAGGGGGGGCGGGAAGAGGTCGGGCCGGGGTATTTCGGGGCCTCCGGCCGTCATTCCGGGCGATGCGCAGCATCGAGCCCGGAATCCATCGTGCCGCAGGTGTTGTGGGGAAATGGATTCCGGGCTCGCGCCAAGAGGCGCGCCCCGGAATGACCGTTGAGGGGATGCTCCTATTTCGCCTTCTGCATGCTGGTCACCATGTACCCCGACGGGGCCTCCTCCGCTTCGAAGGTGACCTTGTCGCCGACCTTCACCTGCTTGAGCATGCCTGGATCCTTGACGCGGTAGACCATGGTCATGGGCTCATCCATGCCGAGGCTCTTGGCGGGACCGTGCTTGAGCGTGATCTTGCCGGCACCTTCGTCGATTTTCTTGACCTCACCGCTGATGGAGGCGGCTTGCGCCAGCGCGCTGATGGTCAGGCCCAGCGTCAGCGCAAGCGCTGCGGTGGTGATGCGGATGATTGGCTTCATTGATGTCTCCATTGGCTTCATTTCACGGTGACGTGGCCGACCATGCCGTAGTCGCGATGGTCGGGGATCAGGCAGGAAAATTCGAAGGTACCGGCCTTGGTGAACTTCCAGACGATCTCGGCCGTCTTGTTCGGCGCGAGCCGCACCCCGTTCGGATCGTCGTGCTCCATGTGCGGATGCTTCTTCATCACCTCGGCATGGGCGAGATTCTCCTTGGGTGTGGCGAGCAGGAACTCGTGATCCTCCCTGCCGACATTGCGCAACACGAAGCGGATCTGCTCGCCGCGCTTCACGTCGATCTTCGATGGCTCGTAGGACATCTCGCTCAACGCGATCTCGATGGTGCGCGCCGGCTTGTTGGGATCGCCGGGCTCGCCGGCCGAGAAGCCGTGATGGTCGCGCCCCTCGTGCGCGAGGGCGGGTGCGGCCGAGAGCGCGGCCAGCACGAGAGCGAGTTCGATCGTCTTCTTCATTGTAGTCTCCGGTTGGTAGTTCATGGAAACGCTCGGCTACATCTTCATCTTCGGCATCGGCGCCGCCGGTTGCCGTGGAGGCTCCGCCGCGGGCGAGGCGACCTCGTAGGCGACGGTGCCTTGCGGGAATTGATAGGGGCCGGGATCGCGGTAATCGTCGCGCGCGAGGCCCTCGCGGATCTTCATCACCGTGAACATGCCGCCCATCTCGATCGGGCCGAACTGGCCGTTGCCGGTCATCATCGGCAACGTGTTGTCGGGCGCCGGCATCTCCATGTTGCCCATCGCCATGCCGGTCGAACCCATCGCCATGCTGTCGGGCGCGAGCTTGCCGACGGCCTTGGCGAGATCCTTGCGCGACACGCCGATGAGGGTACGCACCTCGTGTCCCATGGCATTCATGGTGTGATGTGACTTGTGGCAGTGGAACGCCCAGTCGCCGGGATTGTCGGCGAGCACGTCGAACACCCTGACAGCGCCGACGGGAACGTCGGTCGTGGTTTCGGGAATCTGCGCGCTCTCCGGAATCCAGCCGCCGTCGGTGCAGGTCACCGCGAAGCTGTGGCCGTGCAGGTGGATCGGATGGTTGGTCATGCTGAGATTGCCGATGCGCACGCGCACCTTGTCGCCGAGCCGGACCGGCAAGGGGTCGATGCCCGGAAACACCCGCGAATTCCAGGTCCACATGTTGAAGTCGGTCATCTCGTTGACCCGCGGCAGATAGGTGCCGGGATCGACGCGGTAGGTGCTCATCACGAAAACGAAGTCGCGGTCGACGGGCCTGAAGTTCGGATCGCGCGGATGCACGACGACCATGCCCATCATGCCCATCGCCATCTGCACCATCTCGTCGGAATGCGGGTGGTACATGAACGTCCCGCTCTTCCTCATCTCGAACTCGTAGACGAAGGTCTTGCCGGGCTGGATGTGCGGCTGGGTCAAGCCGCCGACGCCGTCCATGCCGCTCGGCACAATCATGCCGTGCCAGTGGACGGTGGTGTATTCGGGCAGTTTGTTGGTGACGAAGATGCGGACCTTGTCGCCCTCGACCGCTTCGATGGTCGGGCCCGGCGACTGGCCGTTATAGCCCCACAAATTCACCTTCATCCCCTCTGCGAATTCGCGCACCACGGGCTCGGCGACGAGGTGGAATTCCTTCCAGTCGCCGCTCATGCGAAACGGCAGCGACCAGCCGTTCAGCGTGACCACGGGGCGATAGTCGGGGCCGTTGATCGGGTGCAGCGGCGGCTGCATCACCACCTTATCCATGGTGGGCGCTTCCGGAATCGACGCGGCCTGGACGCGGCCGCTGACGGCTGACGCACTGACGAGCGCGGCGGTGCCCAAAAATCCTCGGCGGGAAAACATGCTGGTCTCCATGTCAGTGACCGCCATCGGCAGGCGCTGCCGCGGCGATATTGGTGGGACTGTCGCCGCCGGACGCAGGCGTGCCGCCGCCATTGACGACGGCCTGCAACTCGGACTGGGCGAGGAAGAAGCTTTGCTTGGCGTCGATTGCGCCGCGCAGCGACGCGAGGCGCTGCCGTGCCTCGGTCAGCAGCGCGAAGATGTCGACCTGCATGCTGGAGAAGCGCAGCTGCATCTCCTCGGTGATGATTTTTCGTAAGGGCAAAATCTCGCGCTGGTAGTGGCTGGCGATGTCGTAAGTCGATCGGTAAGCGCGATAAGCATCGCGCGCCTCCGAGCGAACGTTCACGGCACGCTCGGTCAGGCGGTTGAAAGCGAGATTGTAGGTCTCCGCCGCCTGCCGCACGCGCACCTCGCCGCCGTCGAAGATCGGGATCTGGAACTGGACGTCGAAGCCGCGTTCGCGGAACGGGGCGCCTTCTGGATCCTGGGTCCGGCGGGAGATGCCGGCGAGATCGAGCAGCGTGACGAAGCGCGTCGCCTCGGTCAGGTTCAACGACTTCGCCAGGGCCGTCAGTTCGAGCCGCGCGATCTGCAGGTCGATGCGATGAGCGACCGCATCGGCCTCGATCGAGGGCAGGGCCTGCGGCCGGCCTGGCAACGACGGCAACGCGTTGGGTAGACGGAAGTCGAGGCCGTCGTCCCACAGTCCCATCAGGCGCGCCAGTCTTTCGCGCGCGCTCGTCGCCGCCTGGCGCGCCGTCGCGAGATCGGCGGTGGTTTCGGCGTAGAACACCTGCTCGCGGGCCTGGTCGAGCTTGTTGAGCGAGCCGGTTTCACCGAGCTTGACTGCAAGCTGCGCGGTGGATTCCGCCGTCGCCTTCGCGTCGGTGAGCAGCGCCATCATCTCGCTGCCGGCAACTGTGCGGACATAGGCGCGGCGCACGTCGGCAGCGAGCCGCAACGTCGCCAGTGCCGCACGCAACTGGGCCTGACGGAAGCGGTCGCGCGCGATGTCGGAGCGGAACGGCAGCGTCGCCAGCGCGAGGATGTCGCCGACCACTTGGCGCTCGACCTCGCTCGCCCCGTTCCCGCCGATGCGCGAGATCGAGAACACGGGGTTGGGCGGCAGGCTCTGCTCGACCAGATCGGTTTCGGCCAACGCCAGCTCGTTATACGCGGCTTGCAGACCCTTGTTGTTGAGCAGCGCGATCTGCACCGCGGTCTCGATCGTCAGCGTGCGCGCCAGCAACCGGCGGACGGTTGCATCGACGGCCTCGGCACCTTCGGCCGATCGGACGAAGGCGACGTCCTTCTTGATGGTCTGGCTGGTGAGGTCCGAGACCGTTGTCATGCCGCCGTCCGGCGAGAATGCCATGCAGCCGGCAAGACCTATGGACGAAAGTCCGAACGCGGTGAGCATGAGCAGGCCCCGCGCAAGATGATGTGCCATGGCGCGCCCCTACCGGTCTTGCTTCGGTTGCGGCGCGACGGCGTCGTTGCGGTCCCGCCACGGTGTCGGTGCCGCAGGCCGCAGGCTGGTGTAGGGCGCGATGGTCGAGCGATAGCCGACGCGTGCCGCCTTTGCCGCTGGATCGGCGGGGTCGGCGCTGGTGACTTGTGTCGTTGCCGGCATGCAGCCGGACAGCGCCAACGCGGCGAAGGCCGGCAGCAGCCAATTGAATCGAAAATATCGTCCATCCACCGCAGATGCGGCGGCAGACTTCGCCCCGAAAAGCGCAAGCATGATTCATCCCTGATCTGGAAACCACAGGTTCGCGCGCGCAGACGCGCGCTCGAACCGACGTCGTTGCGTCAGATCAGGCGATGGGGGGACGGTAGTGCTGGGGCGGCGCAGTGCTGTGCAGGCTGGCCACGATCTCGGGCGCGCAGGTCGAGGTCGGCCGGACCGGTGTGGCAACGCTGGGCAGATCGGCTGGCAGCGCGCTGACGCACATCATCGCGCAGCAAGGACCCACGGTTCCCTTGCCGCCATGGTTATGCGGAGCGGGTGCGTCCTTTGCCGCAATTTGGTGATGCGCATGGGTTCCCGCATGTTCGTGCGAGGAATCACCATGCAGATGGCTCGCCATCTGCTGATGCACCGGCACGAGGTCGGCGACGAGCGTATCGTCGAGGCATGGCGCGGGACCGGTGCCCCAAGCGAGGCCTCCCGCCGGCGCGAGCACGCAGAGCAGATAGGCAAGGGCGATGATCCGTCCCACCCTGATCCGCATTGGTCGCGTCAACCGCAACAACATTCCGCCGATATGCTCCTCGCGCGGCAAGGTTGCTCACGCTGATTGCAAACTAGTGGCAAAACGCGCGTTCGCCAAGCTCCTTCTTACCGCAGCGCACCACGCATGCCCAATATATCGCCACGTTGCTTGACCGTGTCGCGATCCACAGGCCATGGTCCGGCCGTGCACGCGCCAAATCATCCAGGACAAAGACCAGACTCATTCGCCCCTGACTCGCGTCAGGCCTGGGTGCGGCTTTTGCTCGCACTGGTGATCGGCTCGATCGGCAGCGTCGGCATGTGGGCTGTGGTCGTGGTGATTCCCGTGGTGCAGGCCGAATTCGCTGCCACACGAGGCGCGGTGTCGCTCGCCTTCACGCTCATGATGTTCGGCTTCGGCCTCGGCGGCGTGATTGCAGGCAAGATCACCGACCGCTTCGGCATCGTGCCGGCGATGGCGATCAGTATCGCCTTCCTTGGCATCGCTAACGTACTGGCCGGGCTGTCGACGCAGCTTTGGCAGTTCGTGGCTGCCTACTTTCTCATTGGTCTCGGTACCTCGGCGACCTTTGCCCCTTTGATGGCGGAGGCCTCGCACTGGTTCGAGCGTTATCGCGGGCTCGCAGTGACCATCGTGGCAAGCGGCAATTATGTCGCGGGCACGATATGGCCGCCAATCGTGAGCTACGGCATGAGTACGGTGGGCTGGCGCACCACTCACATCGGTATTGGCCTCGTCTGTGCGAGCCTGATGGCTATGCTGGTGCTGGTCCTGCGCGCGCAGATGGGCGACGACAAGGTCCGCAATCACGCCAACGCGCCGCCGCCGCGCGTCGATCTCAAGCTCTCGACAAACACGCTGACGGTGCTGCTCTCGATCGCCAGTATTTCCTGCTGCGTCGCCATGGCGATGCCGCAGGTGCATATCGTCGCCTATTGCGGGGATCTGGGTTACGGCGTGGCGCGGGGCGCCGAGATGCTGTCGCTGATGATGGCCTGCGGCATCGTCAGCCGCATTGGCTCGGGCTATCTCGCCGACAAGATCGGGGGCATCCGTACGCTGCTGCTCGGCTCGCTGGCGCAAGGCTTTGCGCTCGTGTTCTATCTATTCTTTGACAGCCTCACCTCGCTCTATCTGATCTCCGCGATGTTCGGCCTGTTCCAGGGCGGCATCGTGCCGAGCTACGCCATCATCGTGCGGGAGGCGATGCCGGCGAGTGAAGCCGCAACCCGCGTCGGCATCGTGATCTTCGCCTCCGTGTTCGGCATGTCCTTTGGCGGCTGGGTGTCCGGCATCATCTTTGATGCCACCGGATCCTACGGCGCAGCGTTCGCCAACGGCGTCGCGTGGAATGCCCTCAATGTCAGCATCGTCTTGACGCTGCTGATCCGCTCGCGCATGAACACGGCAAGAGCAGGGGCCGGCTTCGCGACTTGAGCCGCGCACCGTCGGCGCGAGGTCGTATCGATGCAGACCGGAACACTTTGACCATGCCGCTGGCGCCGTCACGCCGGTGGATCTGGCTGATCATTGTTGTCGTGCTGCTGGATCAGGGCACCAAGCAGCTCGCCGTCGGTTTACTGGAGCCGGATCGACCGATGATCATTCTCGCGTCCGGCGCATTGCCGTCGATCGACTTTCTGCTGTCCTACAACAAAGGCGTGTCGTTCAGTTTCCTGCGGCTCGCCGGCGATGCGCAGCGCTGGCCGCTGGTTGGCCTGTCGCTCCTCGCTTGCGGATTATTGGCCTGGTGGCTTCGCCGCGTGCCGGCGCGACAGCCGATCTTGGCCACTGGACTGGCCCTGATCATCGGCGGCGCGCTCGGCAATTTGCTGGACCGCGCCCGGATCGGCTCGGTGATCGACTTCGTCCATCTCTCCTACGGGACCTGGTCGTTCGCCATCTTCAACGTCGCCGACACGGCCATCACCTTGGGTGCCATCGCGACCGTGATGTCCTTGATGCTCGAGGCGGCTTAAACCGCCTGTCCCGCCTTCAGCAGCGAGCAGCCAGTGATCTTGTAGCTTCCGTCCGCTTGCTGCTCCAGCGTGTAGAGCGCTTCCCAGGCTTCGCCATTGGCATCGATGATGTGGACGCGCTGGGCAATCGAGCTGCCCTCGGTCTTGCTGTCGCCGAACTCAAAGCTCTTGTGGCGGTACACCGGCGCGTAGCCGTTCTGCACCATCGACATGAAAATATCGGGTGCGGGGAAGATCTGCTTGATCGCCGGTGCGGCATAGGAATAGGCGGCGCTCGCATCATCATGGATGAAGGCCTGCTCCTGCGCGCGGATCGCGTCTTGTGCCGCCGAGACATCGTCGGCGCGCGCGGCGAGGGGACTCAGGGCAATGGTGAGGGCGACGACCAAGGCTGCAATGCGCATGACAGGCTCCGCGTTGATATCCCGGCGATACTGACGCTAGCACGACCTGGGGAAATACGGACGTGCTACCGCTTCCGTTTCACCGCCGCCTTCGCCGGTTTGGCTGTGCGCGTGTTGGTACGTGTCTTGGCCTTTGCGACGGGCTGCACGCGCAATCCGTCTACGAATACGTCTAGCATCCGCAGCACCGAGGATTGCCAGCCGGGCTGGTCGTGCATGTAGCACATGCCGAAGAACGCGCGCAGCAAATCCTCGGGACTGATATCGGCGCGCATTGCGCCGGCTGCGACTGCGCGATCGAGCAGCGAGCCGACCGCCTTGGTCAGGCGCTCGAAGGAAAAAGCATGCAACTCGGACCCGCTCTGCACCGCAAGTGCCAGGGCTGCGACCATGCCCTTCTTGGTGGCAACGAACTCGACACCTGACCAGAGCCAGCGCCTGAGCGCATCGACCGGGTCCTTGGCGTTCTTCAACTGCTCGGCGAACTCGCTGAGCTGCTCGACTTCGCGCCGGTACACCGCCTCGAACAGATCCTCGCGCGTCGGGAAATGCCTGTAGAGGGTGCCGATGCCGAGCCCGGCGCGTTTGGCCACGGCCTCGAGGCTCGCCTCCGGGCCGCCCGCGTTGAACACGAGCTTGGCCGCTTCGAGCACGCGTTCGCGATTGCGCACGGCATCGGCGCGGGGTTTTCGGGCATGGTCGGTGTGGTCGTCCATATCAGGCAATGTAGATCACGAATTGGTTAGATTGAACCCCGAGCCTGCTGCATCGCGTTGTCAGCCCACGGGCTTTTGACGAATTCCAAATATTTTCGGGGGGCCCTTGTTAAACGGAGGGTGCCTCCGTATCTTCGCGGGTGTCGGCCGGAACATGTCCGCGCTGGCGCGATATCGACGGCGACCACGGCGGTGGCGCGCCGAACGATGAGCCATGTCCATATCTGATCGGAGCCCTTTATGAACCACTCCATCAGCCTCACCGTGAACGGTGCGCGGCGCGACTTCGTCCTCGACGATCCGCGCGTCACGCTGCTCGATCTCCTGCGTGAGCGCCTGCATCTCACCGGAACCAAGAAAGGATGCGACCGCGGCCAGTGCGGCGCCTGTACCATTCTCGTTGACGGCAAGCGTATCAATTCCTGCCTTGCGCTCGCCATCAGTCATGATGGCGCCGACATCCTGACCATCGAAGGCGTCGCTCGAGGCGACCAGCTTCATCCCGTGCAGGCCGCCTTCATCGCCCATGATGGATTCCAGTGCGGCTTCTGCACGCCCGGCCAGATCATGAGTGCCATCGGCATGATGCGGGAAGCCCAGGCCGGCAATGATCCCGAACGCATCCGCGAGTGCATGAGCGGCAATCTCTGCCGCTGCGGCGCCTATGCCGGTATCGTCGATGCCGTGCTCGAGGCTCAGGCCGGTGCCGACGAAACCAACCAGAGGCGCTCCGCATGAAACAGTTCGCTTATGTCAGGCCCGCGACGGTCACCGAAGCCGTTGCCGCCGCCGCCCAGCCGGGCGCTGTCTATCTTGCCGCCGGCACCAATCTGCTCGATTTGATGAAAGGTAATATCAGCCGTCCGGACCGGCTGGTCGACGTCACCCATCTCGACGGGCTCGATCGAATCGAGCGCCTCGCGGACGGGTCGTTGCGGGTCGGTGCGCTCGTGAGCAATGCCGATCTTGCGCATGATGCTGAGTTTGCGAAGGCCTACCCGGCCGTCGCGGAAGCGCTGCTCTCCGGCGCGTCTGCGCAATTGCGTAACGCTGCGACGGTGGGCGGCAATCTGTTGCAGCGGACGCGCTGTGCGTATTTCTACGACACCGCCAGCCGCTGCAACAAGCGCGAGTCCGGTAGCGGATGCGACGCCCGAGACGGCGAGAACCGCACCCATGCCGTGCTTGGCTGGAGCGACAGCTGCATCGCGACGCACCCCTCAGACTTCTGCGTGCCGCTGGTCGCGCTCGACGCCATCGTTGAGATCGAAGGCAAGAACGGTCGTCGCGAGATCGCGCTCGACGAACTACATCGCTTGCCCGGCAATGCGCCCGAGCGTGAATCTGCGCTCGAGCCCGGCGACCTCATCGTCGCGGTGCGCCTGCCGCCCGCGGCGCGCGGGTTTGCCGCGCATGCGCGCTATCTCAAGGTCCGCGAGCGGACGTCTTATGCGTTCGCCATTGTCTCGGCTGCGGCAGCGTTGCGGATCGAGAACGGCAAGATCGCAGATGCGCGGTTTGCTCTCGGCGGTGTTGCAGCAAAGCCGTGGCGTGCCCGGGCCGCGGAGGATGTCCTCAAAGGCGTCGCGCCCACCGCAGATGCCTTCCAGGAAGCCGCCTGGCGCGCGCTGACCGACGCAAAACCGTCCGGCGACAACGCCTACAAGATCGAGCTGGCGCGCCGCATCGTCATGCGCGCGCTGACCCTTGCCGCTGCCGGGACGCCCGCGCGCATCCCCGCGCTGCCGGCATCTCCCTTTGCTTCGACCTCTGGAGCCATTCATGCCTGAGCTCAATCTCACCAGCGCTCCCGCGCATCTTCGTCACGGCTCGAGCATCGGCCAGCCGCTGACGCGCCGCGACGGCGTGCTCAAGGTCAAGGGGCAGGCGACCTACGCCGCCGACAATCATCCGCCCGGTATGTTGTTCGCGGTGATCGCCGTCTCCAGCATTGCGCATGGCCGAGTCACCTCGCTTGATGCCGCTGCTGCCAAGCGTCATCCGGGTGTGGTCGATGTCATGACGCCGGATCACAAGCCGCAGCTTGCGATCGATCCTGAAATCAAGACCAATCCGTTCGTGTTCCGGATGGAGGTGCTGCAGGGCAACGAGGTCCGCTACGCCAACCAGCCGATCGCCGTCGTGATCGCCGAGACACTCGAGGCGGCGACGGAAGGCGCGGTGCTGCTGGCGCCTCGCTACGAGACGCTGCCCGCGCTGGTCGGGCTCGATTCCGGCAAGAGTTACGTGCCTCCCGTCGTTGGCGTCGGCAATCCCTCGGAGAATCATCACGGCGATGTCGCAGCAGGCCTTGCGTCAGCCGACAAGCAGATCGATGCGACTTACGAGACGCCGGCGCAATATCACAATGCGATGGAGCCGCATGCGATCGTAGCTCACTGGAACGACGATCATCTTCAGATCGACATGCCGACCCAGGGATTGATGCTGTCCTTGGCGCGCGTCGCCGAGCTGTTCGGCATTGCGCATGACAAGATCCACATCCGCAGCCCGTTCCTCGGCGGCGGGTTTGGCTCGAAGGGGCTGATGGCCGGTCCTCCGGTCCTCGGCATCATGGCGGCAAAGTTGGTCGGAAGGCCGGTCAAGCTGGTGCTGCGCCGTGAGCAGATGTATGGCCCGGTCGGTCATCGTGCGCCGACGCGTCAGCGCTTGCGCATTGGGGCTGATGCCGAAGGTCGCCTGACCGCGCTCGATCACCACGCGCGCACTGTGTCGAGCACGTTCGACGATTTCTACGAGCCGGCTGCTGATGCCTCGCACACGCTCTATGCGGCGCCTGCGATTCGCACCTCGCATGACGCCGTGCGCGTCAACACCGGCACGCCGCTGTTCATGCGCGCGCCGGGCGAGGCAACGGGCTCGATCGCGCTGGAAAGTGCGATCGACGAGATGGCCTGGGCCTGCGGGATGGATCCGCTCGCCTTCCGCCTGAAGAACTATGCCGAGGTCGAGCCGATCACCGGAAAACCGTTTTCCTCGAAAGCGCTGCGTGCCTGTTACGATCAGGGCGCGGCGCGTTTCGGCTGGGCGAAGCGCTCGCTCCGGCCGCGACAGATGCGCGACGATGCCGGACTGCTGGTCGGCTGGGGGATGGGCACCGCGACGTTCCCCGCGCTGATGTTCCAGGCTGAAGCGCGCGCGGCGATCCGCCGTGACGGCACCGGCGCGATGGAAATCGGCGCGCATGATATGGGGCAGGGCGCCTGGACGGCGCTGGCCCAGATCGCGGCCGATGCGGTCGGCCTCGATATCGACAGCGTCAACTTCAAGGCCGGCACGTCCGACCTGCCGGATGCCGGCATCGCCGGCGGCTCGGCACACACGGCGACCGCGGGTGCTGCGATCCACAGCGCCGGTGCGGCCGTGATCGCAAAGCTCGCCGACCTCGCCACCAATGATGAGCGCTCGCCGCTGTTCGGCGCCGGCAATACCGGTGTGATCGCGCGCGACGGCCGCTTGATCCGGCGGGACGACGACAGCCGCAGCGAGAGCTACAGCGAGATCTTGGCGCGCGCCGGCGTTGCCGAGGTCGAGGCGCGCGGTACCGGCGCACCGAACCCGGCGGCGATGGAAGAGTATGCCATGCACGCACATGGCGCGGTGTTCGCGGAGGTGAAGGTCGATCCCGAGCTTGGCCAGATCCGTGTCACCCGCATGGTCGGCGCCTTCGCGGCGGGGCGCATCGTCAATCCGCATCTGGTGAAGAGCCAGCTGTTCGGTGGCATGATCTGGGGCATGTCCTTCGCGCTGCACGAGGAAGCCATCACCGACCGCCGCAGCGGCCGGATCATGAATGCCAATCTCGGCGAGTACCACATTCCCGTGAATGCCGACGTGCCGCCGCTCGATGTGATCACGGTCGAGGAGCACGATCCGCATGTGAATGCGCTCGGCATCAAGGGTGTTGGCGAAATCGGGATCACCGGCAGTGCCGGCGCGGTTGCCAATGCCGTCTGGCATGCGACCGGCGTGCGGGTGCGCCGCTTCCCGATCAGGATCGAGGAGCTGCTGACGCAGCGCTGAGGTCCGACAATCGATGCTGCCGCAAAGCGCGATGATGATTCACCAGAATCTCATCGCGTTTTAGCGTATCGCACTCGTCGGCTTGTCGATGTCTTCGGACGGCTTTGCCGGAAACAGCCGTGCCGTCGAGGAGATCGTGGTGTTGCGCTTGCATTTCGCTTCGTCGTCGGCGTTGTCGTTCTTGCCCTCGCGTTTCCTGGCAAAAACGTCGTCGAGCCGGTTGACGACGAGCATGCCATGGTCGCGTTCGAGCGTATCAGGGTTCTTGCGCTGCTCGCTTGATTGGAACGTGCCGCCCTTGATGTCGCCGCTGATCTCGTAGTCACAGCCGCCTTTCCAGTCAGCCTGCGACCATTTCCATCCCTGGGCGTCGACCGAACCGTCCTTGTCCACGGTGATCCTGATGACGGCGTTATAGGCAAGCCAGGTGCCGGCGAGGCCGGCGCGCTTGTCGTCGAAGCCTTCGAGCAGCGCGATGCGCTCGCGTTGCAGGCTGTCGAGACGGTCGCGTCCAAACACCGTGTAATGCATCGCCGATGTCTGCTTCTCCCATGCGGGATGCAGGAATTCGGGATATTGCAGAGACTGGGCGCTCACCCAGTGGCGCTGGTCGTCCGTCAACCCGCGTCGCGTTGCTTCGTCCAGCCGCGGCAACAGCGCTTTCCATGCACGGTTCAGCCGCTGGTCGTTCGCGGCCAGATCCGGGTCGGCACAGATTTCCTCGTCGGTCGCCGTTTCAGGGCGAGTGCAGTCGAACGTCGGAGACACGAAGGCGGTATCGATCTTGTCGGTCCCATTCTGCTTGGCGCTCGCGAAATAGGTGCCGGTCACCTGGCCGAGGCGATCGCAATCCGGATCGTTGGAGAACGACCATTGCTCCTCGCTTGCCAGGATCACCACGCGGAGCGTGTCGCCTTGGCGCCGCAATTTGATCGAAACCGGATCGGCAGGTTTTGCGCCGGGCTCGGATGGTTGTGTCGGGACCGTGACGCCTGCGAGCCAGCCGTCTGCGCCGGCCTTGACGTTTGCCGTGAGCGTGCAGTGCCAATGCTTGTCACTGCCATAATCGGAGTTCAGCTCCGCATCGAGACGATAGCTGCCCGTCTCGGTCGCCGCGACGGTGATGCCACCAAAGGCGTTGGCCCAGCCGCCGGTCAGGCCGCTGCGACCGAAGCCGCGCGCGAGGTCATCCAGCACGGTCGCGCGCTGGCGCAGCACGTTGGTCATGTTCTGGCGCAGCTCGGCCTCGTCGGCTTCCTCGACGGTATAGGCGGCTTCCTGGATCATCTCGTTGAACCAGACTTGGTCGCGCTTGAACAGGGGCCGAACGTTTGCCGGTGCCTTGGCGATGGCCGCCGCAAACGATGCCTCGACCGCAGCAACGTGCTTGTCGTAGCCGTTGGCCTTGCAAAACTTGCTCGCGCCGCCCTCGATCTTGCTGCCGTCGGAGTTTTTCGCGCAGAACGTCATCGCCAGCGGTCCGCTGCTGCTGGCGCGCATGAAATCGTCCATCGCGTCGGCAGTGGCGGAGCTGAGCAACGCGGCTGCAAGCAGCGCGAGGCGGACAGGCCTGGACATGGGCGGCTCGTGGTCAAAGCAGGTTCGGATCTGCTCCTTGGTCGCCGCTTGCATCCTTCCGGTTCAGGAGGCCGCGTGACGTCGCGTCCGCCCTGGCGGCCGGATCAGTTCATCATCCGGCGGAGTGCCTTGATCTGCTCTCTCTGCTCTTCGATGTATTTCTCGATAGCCGCGCGCAGCTCCCGAGAATGGAGCTTTCTGGTATCGCGCTGAACTTCGTCGAGCGCAGCTTCTGCATTGGCGAGGGTGGTCTTCATCGCGAGCCCTGTTACGAAGCGGCCCCGGAGCGCCTAGGAGTCCGGGGCCATAACCTCAGCACCTTTGCGCGAGGCTGCTCGGCTACATCTCGTAATATATAGCGGCTCGGTCCGCGGAAATTGAGCTGGCTCAAGCTCCGTAAGATGCCGGTGCTCCGTATGATTGCGGAGGTCGCGATCGCGCCTTAGAACGTCGGTGGCGTGCAGGCCGAGATCACCTCGCACGGCTTGCCGCCGACGCAACGGAAGCGATGCGGGCGGCGGCTTTCGAAATAGTAGGCATCGCCGGGATTGAGGATGCGCCGCTCGTCCTCGACGGTGACTTCGAGCTTGCCTGATATCACGATGCCGCCTTCCTCACCGTCGTGGACGAGGTGCACGCGCCCGGTGTCGCTGCCGGGCTCATAGCACTCTTTCAGGATTTGCAGGCTGCGGCCGAACAGATTGTCGCCGACTTGCCGATACGAGATCGGCTTCTTGCCAACCTCGGTCAGCTCCTCGGCGCGGTAGAAGATCTTGCGCCTGGACTCCGGCTCCAATGCGAAGAACTCGGCGAGCCCCATCGGGATGCCGTCGAGGATGCGTTTGAGCGCGCCGACCGACGGGTTCATCTGGTTGGATTCGATCAGTGAGATCGTCGAATTGGTGACGCCGGCGCGCTTGGCGAGCTCCCGCTGCGACAGCTTCTGGCGGGCCCGGATGAATCGCAGCCGTCCACCGATGTCGACGCTCATGCCTCTGGCCCCTGTTGCAAGTGTTGCGGATCGCGCAAATATGGACCGGCTGCCCCAGGAAAATCAATGGCTTGCAGGTCACCAGAAAAGGACTTGTTGCGCTATCGAAGCCGTGGCTCTGCTATGCCGTCAGCAAAGGAGCGTGGCCCGTGACCCTTCATCAGATTCCGAACACTATCAAGACCGACTCGTTCTGGATGCCGTTCACGGCCAATCGCCAGTTCAAGAAGGCGCCGCGCCTGTTCTCCTCGGCCGAGGGCATGCATTACACTACCGTCGACGGCCGCAAGGTGATCGACGGCTCCGCCGGCCTCTGGTGCGTCAATGCCGGTCATGGCCGCAAGCAGATCGCCGCCGCCGTCGAGCGGCAGCTGATGACGCTGGACTTCGCGCCGACCTTCCAGATGGGCCACCCACTGGCGTTCGACTTCGCCGAGCGTCTTGCCGAGATCGCGCCGAAGGGCCTCGACCGAATCTTCTTCACCAACTCCGGCTCTGAGTCGGTCGACACCGCGCTGAAGATCGCGCTCGCCTATCATCGCGCCACCGGCCAGTCGAGCCGCACCCGCTTGATCGGCCGCGAGCGCGGCTATCACGGCGTCGGCTTCGGTGGCATGTCGGTCGGCGGCATGGTCGCCAACCGCCGCGCCTTCGCCACGCATCTGCCAGGCGTCGACCATATCCGCCACACCCATGATCTTTCCCGCAACGCCTTCGCCAAGGATCAGCCCGAGCACGGCGCCGAGCTCGCCGATGATCTCGAGCGTCTGGTCGGCCTGCACGGCGCCGAGACCATCGCTGCCGTCATCGTCGAGCCGGTGCCGGGTTCGACCGCGGTGCTGCCGCCGCCGAAGGGCTATCTGCAGCGCCTGCGTCAGATCTGCGACAAGCACGGCATCCTGCTGATCTTCGACGAAGTCATCACCGGCTTCGGTCGCCTCGGCACGCCGTTTGCCGCCAATTTCTTCGGCGTCACGCCGGACCTGATGACCACGGCGAAGGGCATCACCAACGGCACCATTCCCTGCGGCGCGGTGTTCGCCAGCCGCAAGGTGCATGACGGCCTGATGGTCGGCCCCGAGAACCAGATGGAGCTGTTCCACGGCTATACATATTCGGCACATCCGACCGCCTGCGCTGCCGGCATCGCGACGCTCGACATCTACAAGGACGAGGGCCTGCTGACGCGCGGTGCGACCATGGCCGAATATTGGCGCGACGCGCTGCATCAGCTCAAGGGCCTGCCCAACGTCGTCGACATCCGCAATTGCGGCCTGATGGGCGCGGTCGAGCTCGCTCCGCGCGAGGGTGCCGTCGGCGCGCGCGGCTACGACGTCATGGTCGACTGCTTCAACACCGGCCTTTACCTGCGCATGAGCGGCGACAGCTTCGCGATGTCGCCTCCGCTCATCGTCGAGAAGAGCCACATCGACCAGATCGTCTCGATCCTTGGCGACGCCATCAAGAAGGTGGCCTGATAATTGCTCTTTGCAGCAATGATGCAGCGGCGAGCGTGATGCCGCGGGAGTTTGACCAAGCGTGAAAGTTCTGATCCTCGGCAGCGGTGTCATTGGTGTCACCTCTGCCTACTATCTCGCCCGTGCCGGCCACGAGGTGACGGTCGTCGATCGTCAGCCCGAGCCGGCGCTTGAGACTTCTTTTGCCAATGCCGGCGAAGTGTCGCCAGGCTACTCCTCGCCATGGGCCGGCCCCGGCGTGCCGGTGAAGGCGGTCAAATGGCTCTTGATGAAGCACGGCCCGCTAGTGATCCGGCCGAAGCTCGACCCTGTCATGTGGGTCTGGCTGCTCAAGATGCTGCGCAACTGCACCAGTGCGCGCTACGCGGTGAACAAGAGCCGGATGATTCCGATCGCGGAGTACAGCCGCGATTCTCTGCGTGATCTCCGCCGCGACATCGGCGTTCAATATGACGAACGTTCGAAAGGTACACTGCAGCTGTTCCGCTACCAGGCGCAGCTCGACGGCACCGGCGAAGACGTCGCCGTGCTCAAGCAATACGGCGTGCCTTACGAGACGTTGAGCCGCGAAGGCTGCATCGCGGTCGAGCCGGCGCTATCAGGTGTGAAGGAAAAATTCGTCGGCGGCCTTCGCCTGCCGCAGGACGAGACCGGCGACTGCCACATGTTCACGCAGGCGCTGGCCAAGCATGCCGAGGCGCTCGGCGTGCGCTTCATGTTCAATACCGGCATCGACCGTATCGTCACGGATGGCGGACGCGTCAGCGGTGTCGCGACCAGCGCCGGGATGTTGCAGGCCGATAGCTATGTTCTCGCGCTCGGAAGCTATTCGTCACGAATGGCCGCGCCGCTCGGCATCGCGCTGCCGGTCTATCCGGTCAAGGGCTATTCGATCACGGTGCCGATCAAGGACGCCTCCGGCGCGCCGGAATCGACCGTGATGGACGAGAGCTACAAGGTCGCGATCACGCGCCTTGGCGATCGCATCCGCGTCGGCGGCACCGCGGAGATCTCGGGCTTCTCGACCAAGCTGTACGGCGCCCGCCGCGCCACGCTCGATCACTCCCTGACCGATCTGTTTCCGCGCGGCGGCGACCTCTCCAAGGCGACGTTCTGGAGCGGCCTGCGCCCGATGACGCCGGATGGCCCGCCAGTGATCGGCCCGACCCAATACGCCAACCTCCACCTCAACACTGGCCACGGCACGCTCGGCTGGACCATGTCCTGCGGCTCGGGGCGCGTGCTCGCGGACATGCTCTCGGGCAAGAAGCCGGAGGTGGATGTGAGCGCGCTGACGGTGGACCGGTATCAGCACCGGTTTGGGTGATTCATGCTGTCATTCCGGGGCGCTTCGAAGAGGCGAACCTGGAATCTCGAGATTCCGGGTCCGATGCCTCGCATCGCCCCGGAATGACCGTGAGCTTATCCCGCCCCCGTCACGCAATTCACCCACAGTACCACGGCCTTCGTCTCCTGCGCAGGATTCGAAAACCGGTGCGGCCTTCGGCTGGCAAAACGAAAACTGTCGCCTGCCTTCAGCGACCACGTTTCGCTGTCCACCGTCAGCATCATCTCGCCTTCGAGCACGAGACCGGCTTCCTCGCCGTCATGGGTGTAGAGCTCGTCGCCCGCGGAGCCGCCGGGATCGATATGCACCAGGAATAAATTGAGCCGGTTGTCGCTGCCCGCAGCGCTCAGCAATTGCTTCGAAATTCCGCTGCGCCAGAGTTTCAGTTCCGGCCGCTGAAGCCCGCGCGTCACCACCTGGTCGGAGGCGCCGTCGGCACTTGGGCTCGCACCGAACAAAGCCGCGATGCCAACGCCGAGCACGTCGGCGAGCGTTGCCAGCACGCGCAGCGACGGCGACGACAAGCCGCGCTCGATCTGGCTGAGGAAGCCGATCGAAAGCTCGGTGCGCGCCGCGACCGTTTCGAGCGAAAACTGCCTGACACGCCGGAGATCGCGGATACGGCGGCCGACCGCGACGTCCATTGCGGGCTCCGTCGGCTTCGCGGTAGCCTTCTTCCCGCTCTTGTTGCCATTCCTGGCCGGCTTTGCGACAGCCGGTTTGCGCATTCTCTTGCCACCGCTCACGTCAAAACGCTTCCTTCATGTGCATGAAAACCGCTTGCATCGTCGGCGAAAGTGTGACCAAATTTTCATATTGGTGAAAATAGGCCGAAACGGCTTGGCCCGCAACGTCTGCGATCAAGACGTCTGCGAGCGCCGTCATCGGCCGGACCCAAAGGGGGATGCGATGGCGTTAAAGCGTTTTGGTCTGGCCGCGGTCGCGGCGCTCGCAATTGCTGCGGTGACGCCGGCGTCGGCGCAGCAGGTGCTGAAGGTCGGCTCGACGCCGACGGGCATTCCCTTCACCTTCCTCGACACCAAGACCAATTCGATTCAGGGCATCATGGTCGATCTCGTCACCGAGATCGGCAAGGACGCCGGCTTCAACGTGCAGATCGAGCCGATGCAGTTCTCGGCACTGATCCCATCGCTGACCTCGAGCAAGATTGATATCATCGCGGCCGCGATGTTCATCACTGCGCCACGCAAGGAAGTCGTCGACTTCTCCGACCCGATCTACACCTATGGCGAAGGCCTGGTCGTCCCGAAGAGCGACACCAAGGCCTATGCCACGCAGGATGATCTGAAGGGCGAGACGGTGGGCGCGCAAGTCGGCACCGCCTTCGTCGATGCGCTGAAGAAGTCCGGCCTGTTCGCCGACGTGAAGGCCTACGACACGATTCCGGACATCCTGCGCGACGTGAACACCGGCCGCCTCAAGGCCGGCTACGCCGACTATCCAATCCTTGCCTACAATCTGAAGCAGGGCGGCTTCCCCGAGGTGCGGCTCGTCGACGGTTACAAGCCTGTCACCGTCGGCTCGGTCGGCATCGGGGTCCGCAAGGGCGAAACCGAGTTGCTCGGCAAGATCAACGCCTCGCTGGCGAAGCTCAAGGCCAATGGCACCATCGGCAAGATCCTCGAAAAATGGGGCCAGAAGGCGCAAAGCTGATAGAGGCTGATCGCAGGCTTTCCGATGAAAGGCTTTTGGCACGACGCTGTCGAGTTCTTCCCGATCCTGATGAACGGCGTCGCGTTGACGATCATCGTCACGATCGGCTCGCTGCTGCTCTCGACGGTGCTCGGCCTGATCTGGGCGATGATGCGGGTCTCCGGCATCAAGGCGCTGTCGATGCTCAGCGCCAGCCTGATCAATGTGATCCGCGGCATCCCGATCATCGTGCTGTTGTTCTATCTCTACTTCGTGATGCCCGATCTCGGCGTCACGCTGTCAGCCTTGCAGGCTGCCATCCTCGGGCTCGGCATTGCGTACTCGGCCTACCAGGCCGAAAACTTCCGTGCCGGCATCGAGGCCATCGACAAGGGACAAATCGAGGCGGCCCAGTCGATCGGCATGGGTTGGTGGTTGACCATGCGCCGCGTGATTCTGCCGCAGGCGGTACGCATCGTGCTGCCGCCCTACGGCAACGTCATGATCATGATGCTGAAGGACTCCTCGCAAGCTTCCACCATCACGGTCGCTGAGCTTGCCCTGCAGGGCAAGCTGATCGCATCCTCGACCTTCAAGAACACCAACGTGTTCACGCTCGTTGCGCTGATGTATCTCACCATGAGCATCCCGCTGATCCTGCTGGTCCGTCACTTCGAGAAGCGGGCGGGCAAGAAATGATCGAGCTGAGCGACGTCCACAAGAGCTTTGGCCAGAACGAGGTGCTCAAGGGCATCACGGCGTCGGTCGAAAAGGGCGAGGTGGTCTGCATCATTGGCCCGTCGGGTTCGGGCAAGTCCACCATCCTGCGCTGTATCAACGGGCTGGAAAGCTACGATCGCGGCGACATCAGCGTCGAAGGCCTGAAGGTCGACCGCGACGCGCCGTCGATCGTGAACATCCGCACCCAGGTCTCGATGGTGTTCCAGCGCTTCAACCTGTTCCCGCATCGGTCGGTGCTCGAGAATGTCATCGAAGGTCCGCTCTTCGTGAAGAAAGAGCCGCGTGCCCAGGTGACCGAGCGCGGGCGTGCGTTGCTCGCCCAGGTCGGGCTCGCCGAAAAGGCCGACGCGCACCCGCCGCAGCTCTCCGGCGGCCAGCAGCAGCGTGTCGCGATTGCGCGCGCGCTGGCCATGCAGCCCAAGGCGATCCTGTTCGACGAGCCGACCTCGGCGCTCGACCCCGAGCTGGTCGGCGACGTGCTCGGCGTCATGCGCAAGCTTGCCGACGACGGCATGACTATGGTCGTCGTCACCCACGAGATGGGCTTTGCCCGCGACGTCGCCGACCGCGTGCTGTTCATCGACGGTGGAATCATCGTCGAGCAGGGGCCGGCGAAAACGCTGCTCAACCAGCCCCAGCATCCGCGCACGCAGGACTTTTTGCGCCGCGTGCTGCATCCGCTCTGACCGGACTTCTACAATGACACGCCTGCCTCTGCCGCCATCGCTCTATGCCGACACTGCCGTCGCACCGGTGGCGACGCCGCCGCTCGATATGGACAAGAGCGTTTCCATCGCGATCGTCGGCGGCGGCTACACGGGTTTGTCCACGGCGCTGCATCTGGCGGAGCAGGGCGTCGAGGCGCTGGTGCTGGAGGCACAGGAGCCGGGCTGGGGCGCGTCCGGCAACAATGGTGGCCACACCAATCCCGGCTTGAAGCACGACCCTGATCAGATCGAGGCCGATTTCGGCACCGATCTCGGCCGCCGCATGATCGAGTTTTCCTACGGCACGCCGAGCTTCACCCATGATTTGATCCGCCGCTACCAGATCCCGTGCGAAGCGCGCCAGAACGGGACGCTCCGCGCCGCGTATAACGAGGCCAGCGCCGCCGCGATCGAGAAGACCGCCCAGCAATGCATCCGCCGCGGCATGCCGGTGTCGTATCTCAGTCGCGAGCAGTTGCGCAAGATGACCGGCACGGACCGCTATATCGGCGCCATGCTGGATAGCCGCGGCGGCGATCTGCATCCCCTCAGCTACGCCCGCGGCCTCGCGCGCGCGGCAATCTCAGCAGGCGCGAAAGTATATGGCGAGACGTCGGCGCTATCGCTCCGCCGCGACGGTGGTCGCTGGCGCATCGAGACGCCGCGTGCGGTCGTGCATGCGGAGAAGGTGCTGCTCGCCACCAACGGCTTTACCGACGATCTGTGGCCCGCACTCCGCCGCACCATCGTGCCGGTGTTTTCCTCGATCGCGGCCACGGCTCCCCTCTCCGACGAGGTCGCCCGCTCGATCATGCCGACGCGTCCCGTGCTCTACGAGAGCGGGCACATCACCGTCTATTACCGCATCGACCAGCACAACCGCCTGCTGATGGGCGGTCGCGGCCCGATGCGCTGGATCAAGTCGCCAACTGATGTCGCCTATCTCATGCGCTACGCCGAGCGGTTATGGCCGCAGCTCAAGGGCGTGGCCTGGACCCACGGCTGGAACAGCCGGCTCGCCATCACCGGGGACCATTACCCGCACGTGCACGAGCCCACGGAAAGCATCCTGATCTCGCTCGGCTGCAACGGTCGCGGCGTCGCGCTCTCGACCGCGATGGGCGCGCAGCTCGCGCGTCGTCTGATCGGCGGCGCCAAGGCCGAGATCGACATGCCTATCACGGGCATCAAGCCAATCCCGATGCATGCGTTCTGGCCGGTCGGCGTAACCACGGCGGTGATTGCGGGCCGCGTGCGAGACCGGCTGGGAATCTAGCCTCAGGCCTCCGCCACCGCGTCGGCCCAGGGCTGGAAGGTCTCGACCGCGCCTGAATTGATGTCGCCGTCGCGCATCACCGCGCTCGGGCAGGCGAACTTCATCGGCAGGGTCTGCACCGGCGCCTCCCTGTACTCGAAGCGCGCGGCAAGCGCCTTGCGCACATCCGCGGGCAGCCTGGTGTCGCCGAGCACGATCGCGCCCTCGCTGCAATCGATGCGGGGCTGGTGGATGGCAGTATCGAGATCCATGTCGAAATCCATCACAAAGGACACGAGCTGCAGGACCGAAGGCAGGATGCGGCGGCCGCCGGAGGCGCCCACTGAGAGGCGCTTGCCGTCGCTGGTCTCGGCGATGACAGGTGTGTAGTTGGTGAGGCAGCGCTTGCCTGGAGCGAGCGAGTTGGTGGTGCCCGGCGTCGGGTCGAACCACATGATGCCATTGTTCATGGCAATGCCGCTGTGCGGCGTCACATATTTCGAGCCAAAGGACGAGAGCAGCGTCTGCGTCACCGCGGCGATGTTGCCGTCGCGGTCGACCACGGAGAAATGCGTGGTGCAGGCGGGTGCCAGATATTCAGCGCCGAGCGAGCGCTTGCCGTCGGCATCGCCCATGTCCTTGAGCCGCTCGCGGAAGGCGGCTTGCAGCGCGGCGGCATATTCTGTGTAGGCGGCCGCATCCGGCGCGGCTGTCGGTTTCAAAGCCTGCTGCAACAGGCGCAGCGCATGTGCCATGGTCGGGCCGGCCGTGAGCTCGGGCGTCGCCAGCACCTTGCCGCCGCGATAGGGGATCGCCAGCGGCTCGCGCAGATGGGCGCGGAATGCGGCGAGATCCTCGACCGACAGCGAGCCGCCATCGGCCTTGACGTCGGACGCGATGCTCTTGGCGAGATCGCCCTGGTAGAAGTCGCGCGGCCCTGCCTCGGCGAGGTGCAACAGCGTCGCCTTCAAATTGTCCTGCGGCATTCGGATCTCAGCCTCAATGCTCCAGGGCGGGCTCGGAGGCAGGCCGTCTTTCAAGAACATGGCCGCGCTCGCGGGATAGCGGCGAAGATCTGCCGCCGAGCCCGCGATCGTCAGCTCGGTCCACCAGTCGACCAGCAGGCCTTCGCCGGCGAGTTTCGCAGCTGGCTCGACCAGGTCCTTCCACGGCATCCTGGCGTGGCGACGGTGCACCTCTTCCATGCCGGCGACGACGCCGGGCACCGCGATCGCGCCGGGGCCGTGAACGTTGCGATCGTCCTTCACCCGTGGCCACGGAAACAGGTCGGTGGCGACGCGGTCGCCGGTGATGGGATAGTCGGCCGCCCGCAGGCTTTGCGGTGCGCTCATGCCGTAGTCGATCACCTCATAGCGATTTTCCTTGGCGCGGTAGAGCACCATCGCGCCGCCGCCACCGATGCCGCTGTTCCAGGGCTCCAGCACGTTCAGTGCAAAAGTGGTCGCCACGATCGCGTCGGCGCAGTCGCCGCCCGCCGCCAGCACCTGCGCTCCCACCTCAGCCGCCCGCCGCGATTGCGAAGCGACAATGCCGCCCTTGGATTTCACGGCGGGTTTGCGGACGGTTTGGTTGAGGCTGAACTGATGAGGCATGATGTCGCTTGTGCTTGTTTTGGCTTTGTTGCGATGACCTTGACGCTCCGTAATTGGCGGAGCGCGCGAAGGATGGCACATTGCCGGCAACGAGAACATCGAAACGGAGAGGCGACATGGCAGGTGTGAAACAGGCGCGGGATGGCGCTGTCGGGATCCTGACGCTCGACGAGCCTGAAAGCCTGAACGCGATGACGCCAGACCTGCTCGGCGCACTCGCCGCTGCGATCGCCGACATGACTGGGGATGAGGAAGTCCGAGCCCTTGTCCTCACCGGTGAGGGGCGCGGATTTTGCTCAGGACAGAATTTGAAGGCGGCCGGAGCGCTGGGCGAAGACCTCGCCGCCGGCGTGATGCGCTTCTACTGGCCGGCCTTCAAGGCCCTGCGCGAATGCCGCGTGCCTGTCGTCGTTGCTGTCAATGGCGTCGCGGCCGGTGGCGGCTTCAGCTTGGCGATGGCCGGCGACATGATTGTTGCGGCGCGTTCAGCCAATTTTATTCAAGTTTTCAGCCGCATTGCGCTGGTGCCCGACCTCGGCTCGACCTGGCTGTTGCCGCGGCTGATCGGCCGGCAGCGCGCGCTTGAGCTGATGCTTTTGAACGAGCTGCTCACGGCCGAACGCGCCCAGGAGATCGGCCTGGTGCGGCAGGTCGTCGACGACGAGCGGCTGATGGAGGAGGCGCTGACCTTGGCGCGTCGTCTGGCGGAGGGGCCGACGCGCGCGCTGGTGGCGACGCGTGCTCTGGTCGAGGAGAGCGAGCACAGCAGCTACGAGGCGCAGTTCCGCCGCGAGATCGAGCTTCAGGCCACGGTCCGCACAAGTGCCGATGCGATCGAGGGTCGCAGGGCCTTTGTTGAGAAGCGTAAGGCGAAGTTCACGGGGAGGTGAAGGGCGGGCCAGCTCCTAAACGCAACAAGGCCGGGTCAAGCCCGGCCTTGTTGAAGAGGAGATTTGCGGGGAAGCGGCAAAAGCCGCCGAACTCAGAGCGTGCGGTTCAGGCGGCTGGCCTGATATTTGGCGTGCCATTTTGGGCCGGGGCCGCGCATGTAGTGCAGTTCGGGGCGGTAGGGGTTGCCGGCGACTTGCACCAGCTTCTGCCATTTGCTGGCGACGAAGGTGAGGGGATGGCGGAGCAGGGTCAGGGAAGCGAACAGCATGGCATCACCTCAATGGGGCTTGCCGAGCATGGCGGTGAAGGGGAGATCGAAGATTTCCTCGCCGTCGTCGTCGCTGATGTGGATCACCCAATCGCGCCAGTCTTCCGCGCCTGGCGTCTCGATCATGGAGCGCATGATCTGGGCGGCGCGGTCGCGCGCTTCGGTCAGATTGGCGACTGCGGTGCCGTAGCGATCAACCAGAGTGCCTTCGGCATTCGAGCAGTGGAAATACATCTGAACCATACACGCCTCCTCTGAAAGCGATTTGGATGGCATATCGGTACCACCCGAAAGAGCCGAAAAATATTCGGGTCAAGCCCGGTAAGGAAATCTACGGAGGTTGGTCGGCATCACGCGCCTTGCGGGTTTGATCACAGGCCGGTGATGTCCAACTGGACGGCGCCTAAACGGCATGGAACAACCCTCAGCCGAAAGCCTGGGGAGGCCGTCGTGAATCATCTCACTTTGCAGAATGGACGCCGAAGCTTGTGCGCAGCTGCCGTCGTCGTCAGCGCGGTCTTGCTCGGCTTTGCCTCTCTGGCCGCGTCCGATCCCTTGCGGAAAAGCGGCTATGCGGTGGGACCAGAGACCTGCGGCAGCGGCGATCTCGCCTTTCCCAAGGTCCAGATCGACATGAAGGCGGGCTTCTGCGCCGGCCTCGTCGGCAGCGAGGAGGACCATCTGAAATTTCCCCGGTCGATCATCCAGGTGCCCGGTCGTGATCTGTTCGTGGTGGCCGACATGGGCGGCTGGGGCCACAGCGATGGCCGGTTGCTGCTGCTTGATCCCCGCGCCGCCAGCGGCCAACGCTTCAAGGAACTCCTAACCGGAATTGAATATCCGTTCGGGCTCGTGATCGGGCCGGACAAGAAGCTCTATGCCTCGACCGCCGAGACGATCTTCCGCTTCGATCCACTCGCCGACAATCCGCGCGGCACGGTCGAGACCATCATCCGTCACATGCCGGGCCGCCGCATCACGCTGCCTGACGGCACCAAGCTCGAGGAGGCCGCGCATCCGCTCAAGCAGTTTGTCTTCGACAAGAACGGACGGCTGTTCGTCAATGTCGGTGCCCACAGCGATGATTGCATCACGCCGGCGCCGATCACGAAGCCTTGCGCGCCGGCTGAAGGCACGTCCGCCATGGCGGCGCTCTGGCTGTTTACGCCGCCGTCAGGCGGCGTCTTCCCGGCCTTGAAGCCTGGCGATCCAGATCCGGCTCACACGATCTACGCGCGCGGCTTGCGCAACTCGCTCGCGCTGGCACTGCATCCGAACTTCCCTGATGCCGGCTATGCCTTCCTGCAAGGCGAGAATGGTCGGGACCTGCCCGATATCTTCAAGCCGAACGAGGAGATCAACGCGATCGAGCAGGGCAGGCATTATGGCTGGCCCTATTGTTACGATCTGTCGACGCCGAGCCCCGAGTTCAAAAGCGTGCTGCAATCGGGCGTCTACAAATCGCTCTGTACGGCGAACACGCTCTACAAGCAGCCGTTCTCGCTGCTGCCGCCACACGGTGCGCCGCTCGCGATGCTGTATTATCACGGTGCCAAGTTCCCCGAGCTGGAAGGCAAGCTCCTGATCGGCCTGCACGGTTATCGCCCGACCGGCAGCCGCGTGCTGATCTACGATGTCGACAATCACGGCTTCCCAAAGCCTGCTCCGCCGCCGGTGCGCTACCACGTCAGCTGCGCGGCCGATCCGACCCACAATTTCCAGACCGACGCCGGCGATGTCGCCGCGGCACCGTTCGACGAGCTGATCGCCGGCTGGCACCGCGTCAACGGGACGCGGCCGCAAGGCGCGCCGGTCGGCATGACGGTCGCGGAGGACGGTGCAATCTGGCTGGTCGAGGATAAGAACCAGACCATCATCCGCGTCGATCGCGCCGCCGGCGATCCTCCGCCGCCATTGCCTTGCGATACCCGCAGCCAGGCGCTGATCGACCAGCTCGCCGCTTTCGTCGCCAAGGACCCGCAGAACAAGATACGGCTCACCACGCTACGCAAGAACCTCGTTGAAGAGCATTGCGTCGGCTGTCATTCCGATTTCGGCCTCAAGGCGGGGCAGTCGGATGCAGACAAGGACGCGACCGTGCTGAAGTTCATGCTGTCCCAGGACGGCTGGATCTACCCAGGCGATCCCGTCTCCGGCAGACTGCGCACACGGCTGCGCGGCACAGGCGCGGAGAAGCTGATGCCGCCCGGCGGCGAGAGCCTGCCGAAGACCGAGCCCGGCTACGCGGCCCTGCTCACCACCGCGGATCTGCTCGTTGCCAGGATGGTTCCGGGAACGCCGATGCTCATCAGGCTTGGCCTGCCGCAGCGCAAATTCTTCAGCAGAGCGAACAAGGAATGCGGCGAAATACCGGCTGCCAAGGTCGTCGTCGTGACACAAAGGAACGCTGTAGACAAACCCGGCTTCAGCCGCTTCTTCCGGCCAGCCGATCCTTATCTGAATGGCGATTGCAGCGACGATGATGGCTATTACATCCGGCAGGACTTTCTGGTGCCTGTGCAGTAGCATTCTGCTTGTCGTCGCAACGCCGCTCTTCGCAGCCGAGGCGAAGCTGTTCGAAAGCGTGCAGGTCACGCCCGACGGTGAATACACACATGGCATCGAGGGGCCCGCCGCCGATCTCGATGGCAATCTCTTCGTCGTCAATTTCGGCAAGCCCGGCACCATCGGCCGATTGCCCGCGGGCGCTGCGGCGTCTGAAGCCTTCACGGAGCTTCCCGAGGGAAGCGTCGGCAATGCGATTCGCTTCGATCGCAATGGCACGATGTTCATCGCCGACTACAAGAAGCACAACATCTTTGCGATCGCGAAGGGCGCAACAGAACCGATTGTCTGGTTTCACGCCGACGAGATGAACCAGCCCAACGACATCACCATCGCCCGTGACGGCGCGATCTACGCGAGCGATCCGAACTGGAAGGGACGGGAAGGTCACATCTGGCGCATTGCGAAAGCCCCCGATGGCGTGGTGCAAGGACAGATCATGTCGGCACCGCGTGCGATGGGCACCACCAACGGCATCGATCTCAGCCCCGATGGCAAGACGCTCTACGTCGGTGAGTCCAGCAATGGTCAGGTCTGGTCCTACACCATCCGCGGCAACGAGCTCGCCGATGCCAAGCTCGTCAAGACATTCCAGCCCGACACCATCGACGGCCTGCGCACAGATGTCGCTGGCCGGCTTTACGTCGCGCGCATTCTGAAGGGCACGATCGCGCTGATGAAGCCGAGTGGGGTGGTCGAGCGCGAGATCGCACTGAGGGCGAAAGAGCCAACCAATCTCGCCTTCGGCGGCAGCGACGGCAAGACCGTCTACGTCACCCAGCGCCAGGGCGGCTTCATCGAGTCCTTCCGGACCGACCAGCAGGGTCGCGAGCACTGCCTTCAGCGCGGGCGCTGTTGAGCGCCTGCTCAGAGGCGATCTGCTTCCGACGCAGGACGGCTAGGCGAGGCCGGCATTCTTCTTGCTTGCATCTGGCCGCCGCAGCGATCAAGAACTCTGTGGCGCTGTTGAAGAGCACGGAGTGTTGAGTGAAAGCCGTCCATACCGAACTGCACCGCAGCCACGACCCGCAATTCTTCCTGGTTCGCGGTGTGGTCAAGCGCACCACCGAGCAGCCCGAGCGCGCCGACCGCCTGCTCAAGGGCTTGAAGGACGGCAAGCATCAGCTGGTCGATCCGACCAAATTCGGCCAGGGCCCGCGCGCGCGCATTCACAGCCCGGAATATCTGTCGTTCCTCAGCGAAGCCTGGGATGCCTGGGCGGCGCTCGGCGATTCCGGTCCGGAGATGATCGGTAATGTTCATCCCGTGCGCCACGCAGCGACTTATCCCACCCATATCGTCGGGAAGCTCGGCTGGCACACAGCGGACACTGCAGCTCCCATCGGCCCCGGCACATGGGCTGCAGCCTGCGCGGCGACTGATGTCGCGGTCACCGCGGCGCAGATGGTGATGGACGGTGAGGATGCTGTTTACGCGCTCTGCCGTCCGCCCGGCCATCACGCCTATCGCGACATGGCCGGCGGCTTCTGCTTCCTCAACAACAGCGCCATCGCGGCCGCGCATCTGCGGCAGAAGCACGAGCGCGTCGTGATCCTCGATGTCGACGTCCACCACGGCAACGGCACGCAAGGGATCTTCTACGCGCGGCCGGACGTCTACACGATCTCGATCCACGCCGATCCGATCGCCTACTATCCCTACGTGTGGGGCTACGCGCATGAGCGCGGCGAGGGCCCCGGCCTCGGCGCCAATCTCAACATTCCCTTGCCAATCGGCACCGGCGATGACGGCTACCTCAAGGCGATGGACGTCGCGCGCGAGGCGGTCGAGTCGTTTGCGCCCGGCGCACTCGTGATCGCGCTCGGCCTCGATGCCTCCGAGCACGATCCGCTGAAGGGTCTCGCGGTCACCACGCCCGGCTTCCGTCGCATCGGCCAGGCCATCGCGAAGATGGGCCTGCCGACCGTGTTCGTGCAGGAGGGCGGTTACCTCTCGGATATTCTCGGCGCCAACCTGACCTCAGTGTTGGCGGGCTTCGAAGAGGTGCGGTGAGGTTTTTACCTCTTCCCGCGCTTGTCTCGCCGGAGCCTTGGCGAAGGCGGGTGCGGGGAGAGAGGATTCTAAAACATCCCGCTCGCTCTGAGCGCGTTGCAAACATGCTGCATCTCGGCCTTATCCGCGACCATGTCGAGCATGATTGTGGTCAGCCCCTTCGCCGCAAACTCCTTCAGCTTGGCGCCGATCTCGGCGTAGCTGCCGACGAGATAGGGGCAGTCGGCCTGGAAGGTGAGGTAGGGCAGCAGCCAATAGCCATTGTCGGCGAGCTCGCCGCTTTGCCCCTCGTACAATCGCCGCTTCCAGACGGAATCCGAATTTTCGACCGTAAGCGCGAGCAGCTCGCGATCGTCAGGGTTGTCGCGGAAACGGGCCTTGGCCGCCTGCCGCGCCTCCTCACCGCCCTCGCGCGCGAAGATGCCAAAATTCATGCCGGATGCGCTGAGGCCGCGATCGAGGTCGGGCGGCAACATCTGCATCTTGATGCAGCCGGTCTCCTCGGCGACGTGCCTGGCAGCGTCCGATTGCCCCGCGATCAGAAATTCCGGCATCAGCTCGGCGGGCAGGCGCGGCCGCAGTTGCAGATTGCTGGCGCGATAGAATCGGCCGTCGACATTCACCGGGCGCGGGCTCGAGAGCAGCTGTCGCATCAAGGTGACGAACTCGCCGAGCCGGACATAGCGGTCGGCATGAGACTGCTCGTCGCCCAGCCCCTCCAGGTCACTGATCGCCGTCCCCGTGATCATGTTGAGGTAGACCTTGCGGCCGTAGAGCTGCGCAAAGGACGAGACGAACTTCGCTGCCGCGAACGGGTGCATGTAGACGGGGTTAACGGCGATCAGTGGCGAAGATCGTGTCGTCGCCGCGAGGATGTGCTGGGCCATGGCCCAGGGCTCGACGAAGACGTCATTGCCCTCGAACAGCAAAATGCCTTCGAAGCCGTTGCGGTCGGCGAAATCAGCCACCCGCATCAGTTCGCCGACATATTTTTTGGGATCGCGGTTGCGCGAGATCGCGGGAAAGACGCGCAGCCGCGCCGGCATCACTCCGCCGCTTCCTGGAGCGGCCAGGCGTTGCGGGTGATGCGCAGGCCGCCGGCCGCGCGCGAGCCGTCGGCGATCGCGAGGCGATGCGATGGCGACGGCGAGCACAGCGAGAAGCGCCAGCCTGCAGGGTCATCGGCGATGTCGGGCTTGAAGCTGATCCCGATCGCCTCCCGCGATACCTGCATCGCGAACGCATCCAGCGGCAGATTGAGCCCAAAACCCCTCGCTTTCAGATAGGCTTCCTTCAGCGTCCAATAGTCGAAGAATCGCTCGATCGCGGCGGGCTCCGGCAGCGTGCGGAGTGTCTCGACCTCTTCCGGCGCAAAGAAGCGGAGCGCGGTCGAGAGCGGCGCGACGCGCCGCGACACGGTCTCGACGTCGACACCGACGGTCTCGTGCTTCGACACGACGCACGCGACGCAGCCATCGGCATGAGACAGGCTGAAATGCAGCGGCGTCGAGGTCGCAGGTGCCGCGACAAAGGGCCGCCCATAGCGTCCGGTCGAGAACGACCAGTCGGTCGGTTCGACATCCGGCGCTGCGTGTGACAGCGCGAGCCGCAGCATCGCATGCGCGAAGACATATTGCCGCTGATGCCGTTCGAACTTGAAGCGGTCGGCGCGCATCCTCTCGTCGAGCGAGAGCAACCGTCGGCACGCATCGACTGTGCCCGGCGTGTCAATGCTCTCAATCAATCCGATAAACAGTCCAATTCCGTCGTCTGCCATCAATTGGGCCCATAGCGTCAGGCGGAGGCCAAATCCGGCCCTGACTGAAGGATCAACCGAACAGGAAGCAACTCGGCGGATCGCTTCTAGCGGCCCACCCGGGCAAATTCTTGTCGATTGCTGGCCGGTTTACAGGCGCAAGCTTGTGCGAGACCCCAACCCGACAGGCGAGCGGCCAAAATCCGATAATGAAATGCAAAGATCCGCGCGGCGTCCCGGCCGCCGAATCTTACTTCTTCTTCTTAGCCTTCTTCGACCCGCCCAGCATCGAAAGGCTGGCGTCGACGTCCTTCAGTGCGGATTGAAGCTTCTTCTTCTCGGCAGTGAGCAGTTTCTGCAGCGACTTGCGGTCCTTGTCGCTGAGCGAGGTGCCTTTGGTAAATTTGATGAAACCCATAATCACACTCCCCCGGTTGAAAATATCAGTCCAAATCAAAAGGCGCGAATAATCTTGCGCGCTGGAGCCAAATAATCAAGATGCAACTTGGGCATTCACAGCTTTGACGGGTGAACTCGTGTTCGCCGGTCCTGTACGGCCGGTCATGCGGCCCTGCGAGCGAGCAAGCGCTGCAGCGGCGTGTTTGGCCTGAGGATGGCGGCCTTGAGCAGCGCGACGAGATCCTCCATCCATGCGCCGACCGTGGCGCCGTCGAGCAGATCGTCCTTGTAATTGCACGAACCTGTGATCCCGGTCGGACGCTCCTTCAGCATCAGCGACAGCCAGGTCTGGTCGACCGGCAGCACCGGCTGGCCCTCCCTCGCGACGTTTCCGATTGATCGCACCGTGACATCGGGCAGGTCGAGCGGCTGGCGCAGCGGGTTTTGCAGCGTGAAATAGACCTGGAGCAGTGAAGCCGGGTCGATGCCCTTCTGCTCCAGATGGTCGGCCAGGATGTTGAACGGCAGCTCCTGCCGCGCATGCGCGTCGAGCACGCCCCGGCGCACGCGGTCCAAGGCCTGCGCGAAAGACAGATCGGGCGTGATTCGGCTGCGGACGATCACGGTGTTTTCGAACGGGCCTATGATGCGATCAGTGTCTGGCTGAGCGCGGTTGGCCATGGCGGTGGCGACCGAGATGTCGGTGCGCCCGGTCCGCGCCAGCAGCAGGGCCTTCAAGCCGGTGAGCAGACACATGAACAGCGTGCTGTTCTGCTGGCGCGCATAGGAGGCGAGACTGGCGACGAGATCACGCTCCAGGCTGAGCGGATGATGGCCGGTCGCCGCGCCCGCGCGCCCTTCGCCGTCAAACAAGGGGGCTGCACCGCGTAGATTCTCGGCCCAGTCGATGGCCTGCCGGCGGGCCGCATCGGTTCCGCACCACCAGCGCTGCCAGCGCGCGACGCTGGAAAACGCCAGCGGCATCTTCGGCAGGGGCGGCGGTGGATGGCCTGCCAGCGCGGCATAGCGGTTGGACAATTCCTCGAACAGCACGCCGATCGACCAGCCATCAGCGATGGCATGGTGCAGCGTCAGCAACAGGACGTGATCCTCGGCGTGAAGCCGCAGCAGCCGCGCCCGCAGCAGCGGCGCCCGGGCGGTGTTAACGGGGCTATAGGCCTCCTGCGCGACCAGGAGCTCGATCTTCCTGAGTTCGAGCGCCTTGCGCCGCCGGTTGTTGTGGGGTCGTCCGTCACCGATGGTCTCGACGGTCAGGACCGGACCGAGCGTGGCTGGCGCGAGGACTCGGCTGACCGGCTCCTCGCCATTCCAGCCGAACGCCGTCCGCAATGATTCGTGGCGGCGCACGATGTCGTCGATGGCCTGCGCCAGGGTGCGCGGATTGATCGGGCCTTCGAGGTGGAAGGCAAAGGGCAGGTTGAACAGCGGCAGATCGGGCAGGTTCCGCTCGATCCGCATCATCTGGTCCTGCGCGATCGACAGCGTGGGGGGCGCGCTTTCGGCCAGGCGTGGAACGCCGGCCGCGGGCTTTTGCCGCGTCGTGGCCGCGGCCTCGTCGACCCGCCGGGCGAGCTCCGAGATCGTCGGTGCCTCGAAGATGGTCTTGATCGGCAGTGATACGCCGAGTGCCCGGGCGATGCGCGCCATTGCCTGGCCGGCGAGCAGCGAATGGCCGCCGAGATCGAAGAAATTATCGGTGACGCCGAGGCTTTCGACCTTCAGCAGGTCGACCCAGATGTCGGACATGACCTTTTCCGTGAAGCGGCGCGCCGGCACGGCCGTCTCGGTCGCGGTGCTCTCCTGCTGCATCGGCGCCAGCAGGGCGGAGCGATCGAGCTTGCCGTGGGCATTAAGCGGGACCTGATCCAGGAACAGGAACGCCGACGGGATTGCATGAACAGGCAGCCGGCTTTTCAGAAAATCCCGCAGCTCGTTGGCGCTGATCTTGTTGCCGGCTTTGGCAACGACATGGGCGATCAGCCTGACATCGCCATTGCCGTCGCGCCGTGGCTCGACGATGCCGGCCCACACGCTCGCATGGTCTGCCAGCGCAGCCTCGATCTCCTTGAGCTCGATGCGATAGCCGCGGACCTTGACCTGAAGGTCGGCGCGGCCGAGGCATTCGATTGTTCCGTCGGCGCGCCGGTGGGCAAGATCGCCGGTGCGGTAGAGCCGGTCGCCTTCCCTCGGCGCGAACGGATCGGGGATGAAGCGCTCCCGGCTCTGCGCGGGATCGTTGACATAGCCGCGGCCGATTCCGGCGCCGCCGATGCAGAGCTCGCCGACCACGCCGATCGGCTGCGGCTCCAGATGCGGATCGAGCACGTAAATCTGGGTATTGGGCAGCGGCGCTCCGACTGGAACATTGGTTGTCGCGGGTTCAGGTGCGCGGGTCAGCCGGTGCAGGGAGACGTCGTCTGAACATTCCGAGGCGCCATAGGCGTTGATCAGCGGCACCTTCGGGCAGCGGGCGAACCAGGCGCGGCAGAGATCGACCGGCAACGGCTCGCCGGTCGAGATCAGCAGCCGCAGCTTCGCAAAGGCGCGCAGCACAGGCGCCTCGTCCATCCGTTCGAGGATCACGCGGAGCAGCGACGGCACGATCTCGAGCACCGTGATGCCCGCGCGATCGATCTCCCGTGCCAGCAGGATCGGATCCTGCACGGCCGGGGTGGCGCAGACATGGACGCGCGCACCAACCATGGGACCGGCAAGGAACTGCCAGACTGAGATCACAAAACTCTGCGGCGCAGTCTGCGCGATCACGTCCTTGGCCGTGAGGCCGAGCTCGTCGATGAGCGAGGCGAGATGGTTCGACAGCCCGCGCTGTTCGATCATGACGCCTTTCGGTGCGCCGGAGGAGCCGGACGTATAGATGAGATAGGCCAGGCTCGAATCCACGCGCCGCGCAGGGCGGCCCGGCTTGGTCGATGCGAATGCGATTGTCTCGTCGAGCTCGGCGACCCGGATGCGCGCGACCAGCGGTTCGAGCAGCGTGTCGACCATGGCGGACTGCGCGCGACCCGTCAGCAGCACGCTTGCGCAGCTCGAGCCGAGGATGGTTGCGAGCCGCGCCGGCGGCTGCTCGGGATCGAGATTGAGGAACGCCGCGCCCACACGCTGCACCGCGATCATCGCTGCGAGCAGGTCCGGTCCGCGATCCGCTAGCAGCGCGACCACGGTTTCCGCACCGACACCTTCGCGAGCGAGCCAGCGCGCGATAGCCTGGCTCCGGCCTGCCAATTCGCGATAGCTCAAGGACACATGTGCATCTGAAACCGCGACGGCATTCGGCGTCTTTTTCGCCTGCCGCTCGAAGCGTTCGCAGAGATTTCCGCGCGCTGCGAAGTTGACAGGCCTGCCCTTCGCCAGCACTTGCCGGCGCTCGGTGGCGGTCAGCAACGGCAGATGCGAGATGCGCTGCTCGGGATTGGCGATGACCGCCTTGAGCAGGGTCTTGAACTGGTTTGCCATGCTCTCGATCGTACCCGCGTCGAACAGATCGGTGGCATATTCGAAGAAGCCGGTGAAGCGGCCCTCGGCCTCGACCAGCTCGAGCGTGATGTCGAAGCGCGCGACTTCCGGGTCAATTTCCAGCCGCCGCGTCGACAGGCCGGGGAAGCGCGCGGCTTCGATCGATGCATTCTGGAGGATGAACATGATCCGGAACAGCGGATTGCCGTCGCTCCTGCGCGCGACCTGCAACGCGCGCAGGACTTCCTCGATCGGAAGGTCCTGGTTGCGGTAGGCATCGAGCGTGACCTGACGCACCCGGCGCAGCAGCTCGCCGAAGGTCGGGTCGCCGCCGAAATCGTTGCGCAGGATCAGCGTGTTCGCAAACAGTCCGATCAGTCGCTCGCTTTCGATCTGGTTGCGGTTCGCGATCAGAGATCCCGTCGCGACGTCCTCATGCGAGGTGTGGCGGAACAGGAGGCACTGGAACACTGCGAGCAGCGCCATGAAAGGCGTCACGCCCTGGTCCTGGCTCAGCGAGCGGATGTCGGCGGAAAGGGCCTTGGAGAATTCGAAATGATGACGGGCGCCGTGACCGCTCCAGACCTCCGGCCGCGGCCGGTCGGTCCGCAGCGGCAGCGTGGTGACGCCGTCGAGCTGGGTCCGCCAATAGTCGAGCTGCTCCTTCGCGGCCGGCGTCTGCGCCCAGCTCTGCTGCCAGCGGGCGAAGTCGCGATATTGAAAGCTGGGCGAGGGCAACGCCGTCACACTCGCCTTGCGCGCGGCAGAATATTCGGCGGCAAGCGCTTCCCAGAACAGCCGTTGCGACCAGCCATCGGTGACGAGGTGATGGACATTGACCACCAGCGCATGGCTGGATTTGTCGAAGGAAAGCAGCGTGACCTTCAGCGGCGGCTCACCGGCAAGATCAAATGCGGACTGCGCGAGCTTGAGCGCCTCGCGCCTGACGACAGCAACCCGCCGGTGCGGAGGGCAGGGTTTGAGTTTGATCCGCTCGAACTGTGGCGATGCCTGAAGCACGCGCTGCACAGGCTCGCCCTCGCGCTCGACGAAGACCGAACGCAGCGCCTCATGGCGTGTGCAGATCGCAGCGAGGCTGACCTGAAGCGCAGCAATATCGACCGCGCCCTTCAGCAGCGCGACCTCGACCACGTTATAATTGTAACGCGTCGGATCGAGCCTTGAGAGCACATACATCCGCTGCTGCTGGAACGACAGCGGGGCGTCTCCTCCGGAAGCCTCCTGGCGCCATGCCGGCAGCCTCGCGTCGCGGTGCGCCGTGGTCTCGATCCGGGCGGCGAGAGCACCGACCGTGGCGCAATCAAAGATGTCCTCGAAGGAGAAATCGACGCTGAACCGCTCGCGCAGGCGCGAACGCATCTGCGTGACCGCGAGCGAATCCGCGCCGAGCGCAAAGACATCCTGATCGATTCCGACTTGCGGAAGCTCGAGCAGATCGGCCCAGGTCTCGGCAAGCTGGGTTTCCAGCTCGTTGCGCGGCAGCTGCGTCTCGTCGTCGTCGTGGGGCGCTGAAATCAGCTCGGCCAGCGCGTTGCGCTTGACCTTGCCGCTGGCGCCCTTCGGCAGTGCGGCCACGCTGTGGATCAGGCCCGGCACCTTGTAGGCGGCGAGACGCTTGCGCGCGAACTGGCGCAACTGGTCCGAGGTTGTCTCGGAATTGTCCCTGAGCACCACGACGGCGGCGACGTTCTCGCCGAGCTTGGCATGGGGAATGGCGAAGACACCGGCTTCCAGCACAGCGGGGTGCGCCAGCAGCACCTCTTCCACCTCGAGCGGTGAGATTTTCTGGCCGCCGCGGTTGATGACGTCCTTGATGCGGCCGACGATGAAGAGATAGCCGTCGGCGTCGAGATAGCCGAGGTCGCCGGTCCTGAACCAGCCGTTGCGGAAGGCGGCTTGCGTTGCCGCCTCGTCATTGTAATAGCCGCGACTCATGTTCGGCCCGCGCAGCATGATCTCGCCATGCTGGCCGTGCGCAAGCAGGCGGCCCGCTTCATCCATGATCGCGATCTCGGGGCCTGCGGCACGGCCGACCGAACCGATCTTGCGCAACTCGAACGGATTGGCGGCGATCTGCGAGGCAGCTTCCGTCATCCCGTACGTTTCCAGCACGGGGACGCCGAAGATCGCCTCCAGCCCGTTGAGGATCGCGGGCGCAAGCGAGGACGAGGCCGAACGGATCAGGCGCAGCGACGATGACCGGACGCGCTCGGGGCTCGCTTCCGCGGCCGTCAGCAGCGCGCGATGAATGGTCGGCACCGCCGTGTACCAGGTCGGTTGCAGGTCCCGCATCCAGCCGAAAAAGGACGGCGCGTCGAAACCATTGGTCGCGATCACGCTGGAGCCCGCCGCGAGCGCGGTCAGGAGGCCGGAGATCAGGCCGTGGGCATGAAACAGCGGCAGGACATTGAGCAGGCGATCATGTGGTGTGAGCGCGAGCACCCGGCCGGCATTCTGCGCCGAGAGACACACATTGCGGTGCGTCAGCGGCACCATCTTCGGGCGCGCGGCCGTGCCCGACGTCAGCAGGATGAAGGCGTCGTTCTCCGCGCGGGCTGCGCCGTCGGCACAGGCCGGGCCGATCGTCGGGCCAACGAACTCGCAGCCGCCGAGATCCGCCTCCGGTCCCGGCACGAAATCGACCACCGCGATATCAAGCGCCCTGGCGACGTCGCGGCTCGGCGAATTCATGTCCGCCCGTGTGACGAGCGCTGTGAGCTTCAATTCGCTGAAATAGCGTTGCAGCTCGTCCGCCGTGAAGTCGGGATTGACGGGGACGCAGGCGCAGGTCGATGCCACCCCGAGCAGCGCCAATGCACTGTCGGCCCCGCGCGGCAGTGCAACGGCAACTCGGTCGGCAGGTGTAATGCCGAGCCCGCGCAGCGTGCGGACGACATGCGCGATCCTCGTGCCGAGCGCGCCATAGGTCAGAGGAGGCCGGCCGGGAGCCAGCAGCGCGGGCGCCGCGGGCATCGCGCGCGCGTGAAAAGCGAGAAGGCTACCGATATCGGCAAGGTTCTCGGTTTCGACGCCCGCGCCGGCCAGTCTATCTCCCGCCTCGGGTGCAATATCCGACAATGCCATTCCCTTTTGATCCGATTGGGCTATTCTTCCCTGGAGTTTGGGAATGCGTCCAGTCTGAGGTGAAGTTTAGGCCCCAAAATCTGTGGTTGAGGGACCTTAAGCCCTTTGGCGGAGGGAGTGTACGGCGGGATCACCATGCTGGAGAATGAGCCGGGGACTGAAGTCGGGTTGAAGCGTTGGCTCGAAGGCATTGGTCTCGGTCACTACACCGATCTGTTCGCGCAGCACCGCCTCGATCTCGACGTCATGGGCGACCTGACCGAGGCGGATCTTGCCGAGCTCGGGCTGCCGCTCGGTGATCGCAAGCGGTTGCAGCGGGCCATGGCCGCGCTGTTCAAGGCGGAGACGGTGGAGGCGCCGGTTGCGCCGGCGCGTCCGCAGACCCGCATAGAGGTTGGCGCCGAGCGGCGCCAGCTCACCACCATGTTCTGCGACATGGTGGATTCCACGGCCCTCTCGGCCCAGTTCGATCCGGAAGACGTGCGTGACATGATCGCCAGCTTTCGCGAAACCTGCGTGCGCGTCGTCAAGCATTACGAAGGCTTTGCCGCCCGCTTCGTCGGCGACGGCATTCTGGTCTATTTCGGCTATCCGACTGCGCATGAGGACGACGCCGAGCGCGCGGTGCGCGCCGGGCTCGAGATCGTGCGGGTGCTGTCGACCGCGCGCGCAATCGAGCCGCGCGGTGCGCTCAGCCACGCGCCCGCCGTCCGCATCGGGATCGCGACGGGCCTCGTCGTGGTCGGCGACCTCGTCGGTCAGGGTACCGAGGAGCGCGACTCCGCCGTTGGCGAGACCGTCAATCTCGCCGCGCGTCTGCAGGCGCTGGCGCCGCCCAACGGCGTGGTGATCTCCGCCTCGACGCAATCGCTGCTGAAGGGCAAGTTCGACTACCGCAATCTCGGCGCCCAGGCGTTGAAAGGCATCTCGGAAAAGACCCAGGCCTGGCACGTCGTGCGCGCCACGCGCGTCGAGACCCGCTTCGCCGCCGCCATGGGCACGCGACTGACCCCGCTCGTCAACCGCGAGGAGGAAATTGCGCTGCTGATGGCGCGCTGGCAGCAGGTCAAGGAGGGCGACGGCCAGGTCGTCGTCAAGTTCGGCGAGCCCGGGATTGGCAAGTCGCGCATCATCCAGGAGATTTTTGAGCGGATCGCCGGTGACCGGCATGGGCATGTCGCGTTCCAGTGCTCGCCCTATTACACCTCCACCGCGTTCTATCCCTTTGTCGAGCAGCTCAAATTCTCCCTCGGCCTCGACCGCGAGGATGCCTCCGCGCTGTCGCTGACCAGCCTGGAGAATGCGATTGCAGCGGCCCATGGCGATATCGAGCAGGTGGCGCCGCTGTTCGCGGCGCTGCTGTCGATCCCGACCGGAGAGCGCTATGCGCCGCTGGACCTGTCGCCGCAGCAACAGAAAGACGCAACTGTCGCGGCGTTGGTCAATCATTTCCTGGGGCTCGCCCGCGAGATGCCGCTGGTGATGGCCTTTGAGGACCTGCACTGGATCGATCCGACGTCGCGCGAGGTTGTCGATTTGCTGGTCGAGCAGGTGCAGAACCAGCCGATCCTGGCCATCATCACGGCGCGCTCCGAATTCCAGCCGAGCTGGAATGCGCATTCGCACATCACAACGCTGGTGCTGAACCGGTTGAGCCGGGCGCTGCGCACCACGCTGGTCGAGCGCGTTGCGGGCAGAGAGCTTCCCAAGGAGGTCGTCGAGGAGATCATCGTCAAGACCGACGGCGTGCCGCTGTTCCTTGAGGAGTTGACCAAGACGGTTCTCGAATCCAACCTTCTGACCGAGCGGCACGGGCGCTACGTGCTGTCGGGCCCGTGGCGGCAGCTCGCGATCCCGGCGACCTTGACGGACTCGCTGATGGCCCGTCTCGACCGGATGGGGCCTTTCAAGCGGATCGCACAGATCGGCGCGACCATCGGCCGCGAATTCTCCTACGAGACCCTGCACGCGGTCGCCAACATGCCGGCGGAGCAGATCGAGGCGGCGCTGACCCATCTGGAGGAGGCCGGCCTGATCATGCGCCGGGGGCATCCGCCCGATGCGCTCTACTCCTTCAAGCACGTCATGATCCAGAACGCGGCGCATGACAGCCTGTTGCACAGTGAGCGGCGCAAGCTGCATGCCAGCATCGCCCAGGTCCTGGCCGAAATGTATCCGGAGAAGACCGATCGCGAGCCGGAGCTGCTGGCCCATCATCTGACTGAGTCCGGGCAGAGCGAAGGCGCGGCGAGCTTCTGGCTCAAGGCCGGCAAGCAAGCGGCCAAGAGCGGCGCCAACCTCGAGGCGATCGGCCATCTCCGCCGGGGCTTGAGCGTCGTGCAGGCCAATGCACGCATGCAGGGCGCCGACGAGATCGAGCTCGAGCTGCGGATCGCGCTCGGCAACGCGCTGATCGCCGCCAAGGGCTACGCCGTGCAGGAGGTCGAGGAGAATTACATCCGCGCCCTCGAGCTCGGCCAGCAGCTGGACGACGACGAAAAGGCCTTTGCGGCCACGCGCGGGCTATGGGTGTGCCATTTCATCCGTGCCGACCTCACCCGCGCGCATGATCTCAGCGTCGAACTGCTGAAATTCGCCAAGCGAGAGCGGTTGAATGAGGACACGGTGCAGCAGACTGGCTACCTGATCGAGGCGCACCGCTCGATCGCGATGACCATGCTCTATCGCGGTCGCTTCGCCGCCGCGCAGCATCATCTGCATCGCTGCATCGATCTCTACAGTCCCGATTTGCATTCCGACCTGATGGAGCGCCACGGCACCGATCCCGGCGTCGTCTCGCTGTCCTATCTCGGCTATCTCCTCTGGTTCCTCGGCCAGCCCGATGCGGCGCGCCAGCACAGCGAGCAGGCGATTGCACTCGCGGAGAAGATCCGCCATCCGTTCTCGCTCGCCTTCGCGCTCGTGTTCGGCGCCTATCTCTGCCAGCATCTGCGCGATATCGAGGGCACACGCGATCATGCCAACCGCGCCATGATCATCGCCACCGAACACAATTTCCTGCATTGGAAGCAGCAGGCCGCGATCCTGCGCGGCTGGGCGCTGGCCCAGCTCGGCGATGCCGATGAAGGCATCAGCCAGATGCGCTTTGGCCTCGATGAATATGAGGCGATGGATTCCTGGCTCGCCGGCTGCTGGTTCCGTTGCTTGCTCGCGGAGGCCTATGCCAAGGTCGGCATGCGCGACGCCGCTTTGCGCGCGCTGGACGGTGCGCTCGCGACCGCAAGGCGCACCGGCGATCACTCCTATCTCGCCGAGGTCTACCGCCTGCAAGGCGAGATCACCTTGTCGGACGGCAATCCGGCCTCGGTGCAGGAGGCCGAAGATCTGTTCGACCTGTCGCTGGAGACGGCACGCAAGCAGGGCGCGTTGTCCTGGGAGCTCAGAACCGCGGTCAGCCTCGCGCGGCTGTCGCACGCATCGGGCAAGCGCGAGCACGCAAGCCTTCTGCTCGTGCCGATCGTCGGCAAGTTCAACGAGGGTTTCCTGACGCCCGACCTGAAGCTCGCCTTGCAGCTGGTGCACGAACTCGGCGGCGATACACCGGCGCGTCCACAGGCCGATCCGGTGAAATGAGCGATCTGTCCGCCGCGCGGGCGCGCTACGTCGAGCTCATTGCGAAGCGCGAGCGGATTGCTTCGCAGCGACTGCTTGCCGCCCTCGCGTCGGTGCCGCGTGAAAATTTTCTGGCGAAGGGGCCCTGGCGCATCAAAACCGAGGCGGCGCGCAGCTATCGGCTGACACCCAGCGCCGATCCCGTTCATCTCTACGATAACGTGCTCGTCGCCATCGACGCGCGCCGCAAGCTCGACACCGGATTGCCGAGCCTGTGGGCCCATTTCATCGATCTGCTCGATGTCCGAGCGAAGGATCATGTGGTCCAGATCGGTTGCGGGCTCGGCTATTTCTCCGCGATCCTGTCGGAGATCGTGGGGGCGAAGGGCAGGGTGCGTGCAATCGAATGCGACGCCCGGCTCGCGGCGCGCGCTGCGAATTACCTGCGGGCCTATCCCAATGTCGAAATTATCAACGGCGACGGCTGTCGCGATATCGGCGAGCCGGCCGATATCATCATCGTGCATGCCGGCTTTTCGCATCCGCATCCGCTCTGGCTTGCCGCGCTCCGCCGGCGCGGTCGGCTGCTGGTGCCGCTGACGCAGCGTGACCGCGAAGGCGCCGCACTCAAGATCACGCGCCGGGGCAAGGGGTTCGTCGCCGAAGCGGTGCAGCAGATTCGGATCTTTCCGGGCCATGGCCGCGGGGTGACGGCACTCGACGACTGCGTCGCCGACTGGTGGCAACGCGCATCCGCCCTGGCGCCGCTGCGCTTTCGCGGGCTCGAGCAGGGACTGCCGTCGGATGGCTGACGAAGAGCCGAGTTTCACCTGTCCCGGTGAGGACGAGGTAAGACAGGCGCTGATCCTCACACGTCCTTCGTGAACTTGCTGATGACATTCATCAACGGCTTGGGCTTGAACTCGCCATCAAGCGGCAATGGCCGGTTCGGCTGCTTGTCCGGGCGTTTGACGTAGCCGTTGATCCAGCTGTAACGGTCGGAAATGCCCCAGGTGAGGACCGAGCGCACAGGTCCGCTGGTCGAGATCGCGGTCAGGAGATCGTCGACGCGTTTGGCGACGATGGCATCGCGCTCCGCAGGGCTTCCGGTCAGCTTCTGGTCGTCGACGTCGAGTTCGGTGACGAAGACCTCGAGGCCCCATGAGCGGACTTCGGTGACGAATTCGGCAAGCCCGTGGGTGTCGATCTCGAGCTCGGCATGCAGATGCGATTGCAGCCCGACCGCGTGCAGGGGCACGCCTTGATCCAGCAGCTCCATGATGAGGTTGCGGTAGGCCGCGCGCTTGGCGATGAACGAATCCTTTGCCGATTCGATATCGTATTCGTTGATCGCGAGCTTGACGTAGGGATCGGCCGCTGCGGCCGTTCGGAACGCGAGCGGAATCCAGCCGTCGCCGAGATGCTGCGTCCAGAATGTATCGCGACGGTCCTTGACGCTTCCGGGATTGTCAGGGATCGGTTCGTTGACGACGTCCCACGAGGTCAGCTTGTCCTTGTAATAGGACACGACGGTGTTGATGTGATCGACATAGGCGCGCTCGACGCCCTTCGAATCCTTGATCTGCTTGGTCCAGTCAGGAATGTCGTGATACCAGGCGAGCGTATGGCCGCGCATGGTCAAATCGTTCTTTTGCGCGAAATCATAGATCGCGTCGGCGCGCTCGAAGGCGAAGGTGTGCGCGTCCGGCCGGAGCATCGGCCATTTCAGCTCGAGCACCGGCACCACCTGCGTGCAATAGGTGCTGATGGCCTCGCCCAGCCGTGGATCGGCCTGCAAATCCCAGAGCGTGGCGGCCGCGCCATAGCCCTGATGACGCTGGACAAGTTTCGACGCTGGCGGGGCCGCGGACGCCGACGCGCCTGTCGCGAGCGTTGCGGCGCTGCCGAGGAGAAATTGGCGTCTGTCGAGCGTCGTCACGTGGTGGAAGTCCTTTCGGAACCAACGCGCCATCGTACCAAGCGGCGCCTTGCAGCGCCGCGGTTTCCTGTTGTTGGGTTAATTGTCGCGAATGTTCCGCTCAGCGCGCGTGGCGCTGCATCACCGCTTCGGCGATGTCGTAATAGTGAAGCGCGCCCTTTTCGAGCGTGAGATGGTCGATCACATAGTCGCGAGGCGCGAAGCTGCCTGCGCTCGCCTGCGACCAGAAGCCGCTCCAGCCGGCGATGAAGCCATCGGCATCGACGAATGTGCCGCCGCAGCGTGCGTCAAAATAGGGCACGGAGGACACGCCGCCTTCGTATCTCACGCGGTCCGGGAAATATTCCGGATCCTGCCACGGGCCGCCGCGATCCCAGGCGAATACGGGCACGTCGCTCGATAGCGCCTGCTGACAGGCGATGCCCTGGCTCTCGTGCTCGCAGAGGAAGACCATGCTGCGGCAGCGCGCCAGCGCAGCCTTGTAGTCATCTTCCTTGTAATGGCCGTAGCGCATCACTTCCACCGAGCGGCCGCTTGCTTCGAGATGCTTGCGGATCGGTTCGATCAGCTCGCGATCATAGCGGTCATGGTCCCAGCGAACCTTGTCATAGAGCAGCACGTCGACGCTCTTCTGCGCGGCCGGCGTTGGCATCCACAAATCGGTTTCGATGCCGACCGGCCACACCTCGATACGCGGCCAATATGGCCGGCACATCTCTGCATACCAGTCGCAGGGCACGAGGATCGTGTTCTCGTGAAACTCCTTGAGGCGCTCGGGCACGTCGACAGGATGGTTGTACATGACGACGCCGAGCAGCAGCGGGTTCTTCCACGCGAACCAGTCGAGCACGAAGGGGCGCCCGAGGATGCAGGCGAGCTCCTCCGGATGCTTGCGGATGTAGCTGTAGTCATTGACGCGATAGGGGATGCCGACCCGGTCGAGCCCAGCGCAGAGATTGAGGAACACGCGCCGCTGGCCGCTGATCCAGGATTTTCCGAGCAGCATCCGCCGCACCAGCGGCCGGACGTGGCGGTCGCCCGGAAACCAGCGGTCGTCGCGCTCCTCGAAGAACAAATTGAGCGTCATCCGCTCGCCCCCGTCCGCAGGGGACGCCGGGACCAGGGACGCATCGGTCCCGCCATGGGGCAGGGAACTCGGGTTTGCCCCTATGCGTTCGACAACGTCCATTTTAGCCACGTCCATACGTTAACCAAACGCCGGGCGACGTCTTGAAATCATGGTTTCTTTTCGGTGATCGCGGCGCCCCGTTCAAGGACAGCGCAAATTTAACGCTAACGCGCGAAAGCGGTGGAGCCATCCCATTTGGCGGCCGATTTGCAGACTTAAATGACTATCTTGGGAGATGCTGCGGCGCAGTCGAACCATCACGCCAAGGTCCAACTGATTAACGGCCGCTCGATTTCAAGGCCGCCGGTCCCGTGCACGCATGCTGAACCGCCATTTCTCCATCTACCTCGTCAGCTACATCCTGTCTGCTGCGATGGGCTTTTTTGCGGTCACCGCCTACACGCGGCTGCTGACGCCGGCGGAGTATGGCGTCTATGTCGTCGGCATGAGCATCGCCGGAATTCTGGGCGCGATCTTCTTCGCCTGGATCAAGCTGTCGGTGTCGCGCTATCAGGCGATGTCGGCGGAAGTGGATTTTCGCGGCACGGCGATGGTTGGCTTTGCACTGACCGTCCTTGCCATGTGTGCGGCGACCCCGCTGGTCTTCCTGTTCCGTATCGACGTCAGTGTCGAGCTGGTGCTCGCCAGCATGTTCGTCGCGATCATGTCGAATGGGTTCGACGTCGGCCAGGAGTTCGAACGTGCCAAGTTTCGGCCCTTTCGATTTGCGGCGATTTCGATGGTGCGCAGCGTGGCGAGCGTCGGATTCGGCCTGCTCGGGATCTGGCTTGGCTGGGGCGGCATGGGCCTGCTCGCAGCCTTTGGCCTCGGTTCGCTCGCCGGCGTCATCCTCAATCTCGTCAGCGATCGCGCCAGGGTCGCAAGCTTTTCGCGCAACCAGTTCATGCAGCTCGCGCGCTACGGCCTGCCGTTGACCCTGGCTGGATTGTCTGTCGCGGTCTATTCGGCCAGCGACCGGCTGATCGTCGCCTATTTGCTCGGCAGGGATTCCGCCGGCATCTTCGGTGTCGCCGCCGATCTGCCGCGCCAGTTCATGGTCATGATCGCCACCAGCGTTGCCGCGGCCACCGTGCCGATGGTGTTCCGCTCGCTGTCGGAGCAGGACACGACGCGGGAGCGGCTGACCGAGAGTCTCGAGCTGCTGCTCGTCGTCGTCGCGCCCGTCGCGGTCTGGCTTGCGCTCGCCGCAGATCAGGTCACGGGCACGCTCGTCGGTGTCGATTTTCGCGCCGGCGTGTCCGCGCTGCTGCCGACGCTGGTGCTCGCCCGCTGCTTCGGCATCGCCAATCAATTCTACGTCCAGCTCAGCTTCCAGCTCGCCGAACGGCCCTTCATGCTGGCGGCACAGTCGTTCCTCACGCTGGTCTTGAGCATTGCGTTGATGTTCACGATGGTTGCGGGTTACGGCATCTACGGCGCTGCGCTGGCGACGCTTGCAACCGAGGTGATCGGCTTCGTCGTCGCCGTCGTTCTCATGCGCCGTGCCCATCCCGTGCCGTTCGACGTCAATCGCCTGGCCGGCGTCGCCGCTTCTGCCGCGGCAATGGCAGCTGCGATCCTCCTCGCGCGGTCGCAGATCCATGGGACGGGTATCGCGGCGCTGATCATCGTGAGCGTTGCGGGCGGCTTTGCCTATGTCGCCCTCGCGTGGCTTCTCAATGTCGCCAATGTGCGGACGTTGTCGCTGCGCTTCCTGCGAACGTTCAATCGCAAGGCGCTAGGCGTCTAGGGGCGATTTCGGCCTCATTCCCCCCGGAGGCGCGCATCCGGCTACGGCGCGGGGTTTGTTCCAGCGAGCAATATTGACCAGCAACTTCGGACCCGGAGGCACATGGTGTCCTGGTCGTCGTCCCTATGGGCAACTATCGGCGATGCAACGCTCTCGCCCGATAGGAGTGAATCGTTTGCTTTCGCAATACTTCCACTCATCCGGCCCGTCACTTGCACCGGTCCTGCAGCCGCGCTGTCCCAAGTGCGGTGGACACGTGAACCTGGTAAGAATTGGAGAGCCATCCGCATTGGACATCGGAATGTTCGATTGCGACTGTTGCCAGCACATCTATGCTGCCACAGTTGAAGCAGATCCGATGCGCTCGACAGCCGTCCTCTGGCTCGCCAGTCACGAACTCAGGCCGCCGACCTGACCGAGTGACCCGAATTGATGATCTGGAGGAATTCGTTCACCGCGAGAACCTGAAACTCTTCAGAAGGCAGCTTGATCTGGCCCAGGACGATGCCCGACGGCAGTGGCTATTGAAACGTCTCATCGAAGAAGAGGCGAAGGTTCCGGTCGCGGCCGGATGGCTGACGATGGGTGCACCATCAAGGAACTCTTGATGGAGGGTGTGTCATGAGCGGGTACATTATCAACAACAAGGGTGCTCGCGCTGGACTTCAGACCGGCACGGCCATCTTCGACCTTGCCGGCAGAAAGGTTTACGAGCTCAGGGGCAACAATATCTATCGTCTCTCGGGCGAATTGGTCGGCCATTTGCTCGATACGCCCGGCTCGGACAAGCGTCTGGATCGCCACAGCCAAGAGCTTCTTTCCGTCCGAGGACGCCCGGAATCTATCAAGCCGGAGAAGCCTGCCGTCCCGAAGCGGCAGCCGTCTGCCAGCTTCGCGCAAGCAATACGTCTCCGTCGGATGGTCCCCGACACCCCGTCGGATCGTCGCAAGAAGGAATGAGCGCGGAGCGTCATTGCAGCGGGGATCTCGTCCTCGTCGCGGCATCGTAGATCAGGATCTGTAGCATTGGAAACCTGCCCAGCAGTTCGGCCCCGGCTTTCTGAGCGGCATTCTGGTCGTCGTAATGCGCCTTCAAGCGACCGTCGACCACCAGCGAGAAGCCGTCCGTTGGCGCCACGTCGGCTCTTTGAACGATTCTCGGCTCACTCTCGTCTGCTGGTGCAGGGGGCTTTTTCATTGGTTCTTCTCGCATCGTTGCAAAGTCGAAGCGCCGGTCATTGTCCTGCATCGCGCCTCGCGTGATCGACTGCCATTATAGGCAACGAGACGGCGCGCTTGATGTTCCGCTATGCGCGGGAGATCGCCCGGACCGCTTCGATCCTTCCGATCGAATGGCTCAGTCGTCGTCCCTCACGATCTCTGGCTTGTCATACAAGACCGCGTTCAGCAGGGAATTGTGAACTTCGATCTTGCCGTTGTAGGTGATGAAGCCGAGCTTGCGAAACTTGTTCATGAAGAAGCTGACCCGGGAGCGCGTTGTCCCGATCATCTCGGCGAGCGTCTCCTGACTGATCTGCACTGCAATCGGTTGGGCGCCGCCGTCTTTTCCAAAATTTGCCAGGAGAAGGAGGAGCCGTGCGAGCCGCTTCTCGCTGGAATTGAACAGCTGGTCGATCAGGTCTTCCTCGATGCGGCTGTTTCGGCTGAGAAGGTACCCCATGAACAATTCGGAAAACTTCGGCTCGCTCTTGAGTGTCGCAAGCATCGCTGGCTTCGCGATGGACGTGATCACACACTGTTCCATCGCCACCGTCGTCGAAATTCGCAAGGGATGTCCGTTCAGGCAGCCTTCGCCAAAGAATTGCCCCGGCTCCATGATTCCGACCACCGCTTCCTTGCCCTGCTCGGAGACGACCAGAACCTTGATCTTCCCCTTCTGGATATAGAAAACGGTATCCGCAGCATCGCCTTGCGAAAACACGACCTGGTTCTTGTCGAATTTCAATATGGCTTTGCCGTCGCCGACCTTGGCGAGAAAGGTCTTTGGATCGAATGTTCCTTTCGGCGCTTTTGGCATGATGTCGTGGAAGTCCTCTGCAGGATCACCTCAGTTTAGCAGGCCGACACCTGGTCGGTTAGCCGAATCTTGCTTTCTGCCGGCTCATCATGAGTGCGGCATTAAGCTCCGCGATGCGGTTGGTCGTTTCGAATAGTGGGCGACGTCATCGAGTCCAGCAGCTAGGTCGCGTCTCCGTAGAGCAGAATTGCTCAGCCCTGTCGGAGGATTGGTCCGCAATAGCGGCAAGCCCCGCGCCGCTCAGACGACAGGCATCTGAGCCGTTTTGCACATCCCGCGCTGTCGCTCTGGTCTATTCTGAGCGGTGGCGGAAGTTCCGCAGTTTGTTGGTGAGGACGTGAACATGAACATATCCGGTGAGAGCCTTCTCGTCATATTGGTCGTGGGCGTTGCGGCTGGCTGGCTGGCGGGTCAGATCGTCATGGGTACGGGCTTGGGTCTGGTTGGCGATTTCGTCGTGGGAATCGCAGGAGCCTTCGTTGCGAGCTGGATATTTCCGCAACTTGGATTCCATCTCGGTTCTGGGATGGTTGCGCAGATCGTTGACGCAGCGATCGGCGCGATCTTGCTGCTCCTGATCATCGGGCTCGTCCGCGGGCGGAGCCGATGGGGCGGAAGCTGGGGCGGCGCTTGGCGGAAACGCTGGTAGCGCCTCGCGAGAGCATGCGCTTGGAACGAACGTCGCCGGGGCTACTTGGTGATGGCGACCGGATACGATGCCCACTCATCGTATCCGATGAATGGCGGCCCTGGCTCGCAGCCCCTGTGCCAGGGTCGCTTCTTCCAACGTTCCCCTTCAGCCGCTACTTGGCTGCCACCGTCGGATCGACGCTGGATAGTTTGTGGACATTCCCGCACTTCGAGCATTCGAAGATCCGTAGATTGGGCCCGTCGCAACCTGCCGCGACGTGGATCAGCATCATGCGGGTTTGGCAGGCCGGACAGAGTGGCCGGGGTATGGGAATCAGCGTCGGTTCGGGACGAGCGTAGACCTCTGACATATGAAGCTCCTGCCGATATGGCGGGGTATGCCGCACCCGAAGCCGCCGCCGCTCGCAGCCGATTCGCCCGCTACGACGGCGTGAGCATGCCGCGCTCCCATGTCGGCCACTGTTCAATATTGCTCATATGCGGCAATTGCCTGATGGCCGGAGCGAGCGCTGGGCCGCCTCCGATCGCGGTGAGCCGCGCGGCCCGGGATGTTCGGATGGGATCGCTGGATCCTGGACTGTGCAATATTGCTCAGCAAAGCATCCGCGCACTGATCAATATGGGAGTACGTGGGGCGCGACCCCGGAGCCGCTGGCGGAGGCGTCCGTGCGCGAGAACCTTATCGGCTTGTGCGGGCATGTTCGGAAGCAAATCAGATATGAGCCCAACATTGCCGGAAATCCGCGCACTGCCACAATTGCTCGCCCGTTATCGCGAACCCGACAGCACGCGTGCGGTTTTTGAACTGGTGATCACGGCTGTGCCGTTCCTGCTCATCTGGGCTCTGATCCAGGGTGCTTTTAGTCACGGTTATTGGCCTGGCCTGCTGCTGGAGGCGCCCGCGGCTGGCTTGCTCGTGCGCCTCTTCATGATCCAGCACGATTGCGGACATGGCTCGTTCTTTCGCAGCCGGGTCGTGAACGATTGGGTTGGCCGAACTCTCGGTGTTGTGACCCTGACGCCTTACGATTATTGGCGATACAGCCATGCATGCCATCATGCGAACTCCGGCAATCTCGACCACAGGGGACTGGGCGACATCGACACATTGACCGTGGGTGAGTTTCTCGCGCAGCCGCGCGGGCGTCGGCTGCTATATCGTCTCTATCGGCATCCCCTGGTGATGTTTGGCGTCGGTCCCGCCTATCTCTTCATTCTGAAGCATCGATGGCCGGTAGGGAGAATGCGTGGCGGCTGGAGACCCTGGCTGAGTACGATGGGCACAAATGCCGCCATCGCGGTTCTTGTCGCTACGGCGGTGCGGTTGGTGGGCTATGGGCCTTTCCTGCTTGTGCATCTGCCCATTCTGATTCTGGCGGCGTCGATCGGTGTCTGGCTGTTCTACGTCCAGCATCAGTTCGAGCATACGTACTGGTCCCATGACGAAGGCTGGAGTTTTCACGAAGCTGCATTGCATGGTAGCTCCCATTACCACTTGCCGGCGGTCCTGCGATGGTTCACGGCGAATATCGGCATCCACCACATCCATCACCTGTGCAGCCGGATTCCCTGCTACCGATTGCCCGAAGTGTTGCGGGAGTATCCGCAACTCGCGGGTGTCGGACGGGTGACCCTGCTCCCAAGTCTGCGGTCCATGCGGCTGGCCCTGTGGGACGAGGAGCGGTTGCAGCTGGTCTCTTTCGGAGAGGCGTGGGCTCGGCGCGCCAGGTGACGAGCCGGTAAAACGCAACGGCTGCGGCTTGCGCATACGCATCTGAATCCTGCGCTACATCTCACGCCCGACAATCAATGTATCGTCTGCCTCGCCGGCATCGCGAGCGATGCGTCCTCCAACCACAGCGAAGCGACGATGGCACCATCAGGCCCTCTCAGCGGTATCCGCGTTCTCGATCTGACGAGCGTGCTGTTCGGTCCCTATGCTGCGCAAATGCTCGGCGACTGGGGCGCCGATGTCATCAAGATCGAGCCGCTCGCCGGCGACACCTGGCGCTACACCGGCCTGTTCCGGAACCGTGGCATGAGCGGCCAGTTCATGGCGGTCAACCGCAACAAGCGCAGCCTCGCGCTCGACCTGAAACATCCTGATGGCAAGGCGGTGCTGGCCAAGCTGATCCCGACGGTCGACGCGCTCGTCACCAATGTCCGCCCGGCCGCGATGGCCCGGCTTGGCTTCGGTTATGGGGACTGCGCAAAGCTCAATCCGCGGCTGGTCTATGCCGCCGCGACCGGCTTCGGCCAGGACGGCCCGTGGGCCGCGCGCCCGGCCTTCGACGAGATCATCCAGGCGGCCTCGGGCCTCGCATCGTCGATCGGATCTGACGATGAGCCGCAATTCGTCCCGAGCCTGATCGGCGACAAGATCTGCGCGATGGCGATGGTCGGCGCGGTGTCCGCGGCGCTGTTTCGCCGCGAGCGCACCGGGCAGGGGCAGATGGTCGAGGTGCCGATGCTGGAGACGATCGCAGGCTTCAACAGCATCGAGATGCTGGGCGGGCATGCGTTCGATCCGCCGATCGGCCCGACCGGCTACAAGCGCATGAAGAACCGGCGCCCGGTGAAGACGAAGGACGGCTGGCTGACGATGCTGCCCTATTCGGGCGATAATTGGTGCGCCTTCTTCGAGGCCGTCGGCCGCCCCGAGCTGATCGAGGAGCTCGGCGTGCGCGATCCCGTGCTGCGCTCCCAGAACATCGACAAGGTCTACGATCGCATGAGCGAGATCGGGCCGACCCGCACCACCGCGGAGTGGGAGGAGCTTTTGCTGCGGCTCGACGTGCCGCACACTGCTTTCGCCAAGCTGACCGAGATCGGCGAGCAGCCGCATCTTGAAGCCGTCGGCTTGTTTGCCGATATCGATCACCCGACGGAAGGTCGCATTCGCCAGGCGCGCCCTGCGACAAAATTCTCCGCGAGCCCGGCCGGCATCCATCGTATGGCGCCGCGGCTTGGCGAGCATTCGCGTGAAGTGTTGCGCGAGGCCGGGTTGAGCGACGCCGAAATCGAATTGCTCGTGGCGAACAAGGCCGTCGGTGCGCCGTAAAGCGGGCGCGCCATTTCTGTGATTCTGGTCACATCCGGCCAGGCTGCCTCCATGGGCGAACATTGCTTCGCAGCCGTCCCGCCATCGCCAGCCCCGGGGCCAGCCTTGGCCGCCGACCGCCCTTTCGCCCGCACGGACCCTCGTATAAGAGAGTTTCGCCGCTGGAACGGACCGAATAATGCCGGAAACGGAACAGATGGTGGCTGCGAATTCTTAATCCAAAGATCGCAATCTGACGGATCATCGATGCAAGTGCGGACAGGCAACCGGGGAATGGCATGAAAGACCTGATGACGACGGCGCAATCCAATCGGGTGATGCGGCGTTGGGGGACTCCCGGAATTGTGATGTTCGCGGCGGCACTTGCCCTGGCCGCCCCGAGCGAAGCCTTTGCCGCCAAGCAGCCGCGCCAGACCGCCGAGGCGGTGGCGCCGCGCGAAGCGGGCGAGCCGATCATGGCGATCGTCTCGATCAAGAGCCAGCAGGTGACGTTCTACGATTCCGAGGGCTGGATCCTGCGCGCGCCGGTCTCGACCGGCACGACCGGCCGCGAGACGCCCGCCGGCGTCTTCGCCGTCATCGAGAAGGACAAGGACCACCACTCCTCCATGTATGACGATGCCTGGATGCCGAACATGCAGCGCATCACCTGGAACGGGATCGCGCTGCACGGCGGACCGCTGCCCGGCTACGCGGCCTCGCACGGCTGCGTGCGCATGCCCTTCAACTTTGCCGAGAGCCTGTTCGACAAGACCAGCATCGGCATGCGGGTGATCATCTCGCCGAACGATGCCGCTCCGGTCGATTTCTCGCATCCCTCGCTGTTCATACCGAGCAAGGAGGCCATCGCGGCAGCGCCTGGTCGTATCGGCAAGCTTTCTGCCGAGGCCGAGGAGGCCATCAGGGCTGCGGACGAAGCCAAGAAGGCTGCGGCTGCAGCGGCGAAGGAAGCGCAATCGCTCCCGGCAACGCTGCGCAAGCTCGAGCAGCAGAAGGCTCGCGCCGACGCCGAGAACACCTATGCCGACAAGCTGGTTGCCAATGCCAAGAACGATCAGGCCAAGGCAAAGGCCGACGAGCTGAAACAGAAGGTGGCGGCCAAGGCCGCTGATGCCGCAACCCAGCTCGACGCCGCCAAGGCCGCCGCGCAGCCCAAGCGCGACGCGGTTGCCGCGACCAAGGACGCGGCCAAGGTCGCCGCGGCCAAAAAGGTCGAGGCTGTGAAGGCTGCGCTAGATGCCAAGCTCGCGCTGGAGCCGGTCTCGGTCTACATCAGCCGCGCTACGCAGAAGCTCTATGTTCGGCGCAACACCCACAAGCCCGCGCCGGATGGTGGCGGTGAGGTGTTCGACACCAGCATCGAGGTGCCCGTCACCATCCGCAATCCCGACCAGCCGATCGGCACCCACATCTTCACGGCCATGGCGAAGAACGATACGGGTCTGCGCTGGAGCGTTGTCAGCATCGACGAGGGCGACACCGCCAAGGACGCGCTTGACCGCATCACCATCCCGCAGGAGGTGTGGGATCGCATCGCGCCGACCGCGTTGCCGCGTTCCTCGATCATCATCTCGGACGAGCCCTTGAGCGCCGAGACCAACTATCGCACCGAGTTCGTCGCGGTCCTGAGCAATCATCCGCAAGGCGGCTTCATCACCCGCAAGCCGACCGCGCCGTCGGTGGAAATGGCCAGCGACGATGGCTGGGGCGGTGGCTTCGGCGGCAACGGCTTCTTCTTCTTTGGGCAGCGCGATCCCAATCCGCAGCCGGTCAATCCGCGCCGCCGCGCCGGCCAGTACCAGTATTATCAGCCGGCACAGCCGATGCCGATGCAGCGGAGTTTTTGGTAAGGGCAGGGCTGGAGCATAGCTGCTCCGGCCATCACGGCCGGGCCGTGATCACGAGCGCCTGAATCTTCGCTTCGACCGGTCCCGAGCCATGGCGTTTCCGGATCGCCTCGGCGACGGCATCGGTCGCGGCCTCGAGCTTGCTCGCATCCCTGGCCTCGATCTCGCCGCGCAGCGGCGTTCCCTGGCAATACGCGATCGCGACATATTCGGCGGAGGGCGCACGGCTCATCGCTGTCTTGGTTTCGATCGATATGTCCCTGAAGCCTGCACGCTCGAGATCGGCCTTGATGACGGCCTTGTCGTGATAGCCGTGCGGCGTCCGCGCCATGAACAGTGGCGGATCGTCGGGGAACACCTTGCCGAGCGTGGCGGTCGCGTCATCGGCGAACACATTGTCCGCGATACGGTCCCACACGTTGAACAGATACGTGCCGCCAGGCTTCAACACCCGCCTCGTCTCGGCGTAGCCCTTGCTGCGATCCGGAAAGAACATCGCGCCGAACTGGCAGCAGACCACGTCGAACGCCGCATCGTCGAAGGGCAACGTCAGTGCATCCGCCTGACGCCAGGTCATGCGGGGATCGTCATTCTGACTCTGCCTGGCAACCGCGAGCATCGGCTCGTTGAGGTCGGTCGCGACATAGCGGACGCCTGAAGGCAGCAACGCCGCCACGGCCCGTGTGACCGCGCCGGTGCCCGCCGCGATCTCGAGCAGGTCCGAGGGCGATAGCGCAGCGATGCGCCTGGCAAGGTCGTCGGCGTAGACGGAGAAGATCAGCGGGACCAGATATTCGTCGTAAAGCTTTGGGACTGAGCCGGCGAAAACCTTGTCAGTTGCAGACATGCTTGCCTCGCTGAGCTCCGGGCCGGGAGGCGTTATGTTACCATGCATCGTCGGTCCGGCAACGGTGTGCCTGTCCTCAGGTGCGGCGCGGCAAACGGGAGCTATGATCTCGCGCCGCCGACCTCGCGGATCGGTCGCGAGCCGTCCCAATTCATCGCCGCCTGTCTGACCTTGTCGAAAAACGGCCCCTTGGTGCCGCTGATATCGGAGATCTCGATGATCGTGCCCGGATGGGCCTCGGTGTCGAAATAGGCAAAGCGACCCTTGTCGCCGCCGATCTGACCCTCGTGACCGATCTTGTAGCCGAGCCCGATCGCCTTGTCGTAGAGCGCCTGGTAATCGTGGCTCCAATAGGACATGTGCTGGAGGCCCTCGTGGCCGGCGTCCAGAAATTCCTTGTAAAGCGAGGGCGCGTCGTTGCGCTGCTGGATCAGTTCGATCTGGAGATCGCCGGAATTGGCGAGTGCGATGCTCATCTCGACCGCGGAATCCTGGCCGCGATAGCGGAACCAGTCGGTCGTGACACGGTCGATGTAGTACCAGGGGCCGACGCCCATCACCTTGATCCAGTGCGTCATCGCGGCCTGGATGTCCCGCACCACATATCCATTCTGGCGCACGGCGCCGAAGATGCGGCTCATGCCCGCGCTCCCTTGATTGCTCTCCGCGTCTCGATCCCGCGCGGAGTTGACGTCTCCGGATTGACTAACGAACGATCGTTCGTTAGTCAATCCGTCATGGCTGTTCACCCCCCGAGCGCGGCGGAAGTGGCTGCGCCCACCACCCGTGAGCGCATCCTCAACGAGGCGCTCAACCTGTTTGCGCAGAGCGGCTATGGCGGCGCCTCGATGCGCGAATTGGCCCGTCGCGTCGGCGTCCGCGAGAGCAGCCTCTACAATCATTTCTCCGGCAAGGCCGCGATCCTGGAAGCGATCGTCAGCGAGCACGGTCCGGCCAGTTCCGCGAGCCGGCTGGAAGAGCCGCGCTACAAGCAGCTCGCGCGCCAGCCCGCCGCATTCTGCCGCCAGTTCGCGCTTGACCTGGTCGAGCAATGGTCCGATCCGCGCGAGCACCAATTCCAGAAGGTCATCACCGCCGAGCGCAACCGCGTGCCCGGCATCCGCGCCAAGTTCGCCGATCAGTTCTACGCGCGCGAGCAGCGCCTGATGACGGATTTTTTTCGCGGCTTCGCGTTGGCGGGCCTCGTCTCGACACCGGACCCGCGCGAAACGGCCCGGCTGTTCGCGGCCGGCCTCATTTACATCAGGCTCGAGCATTACGTGATGGGCGCGGCACCCTCGCCACGGCCGAAGGTGATCGAGGCGATCGACCGCTATCTCGCCTTCTTTCTGTCGCTGATTGCGGCGGGCGACGACGACAACAAGAGAAAAAGAACCAAGGGAGAGACGCGTGGCAAGGCTGCCCCTGATTGATCCGGAGACGACGAGCGGCGATATCCGCGCCTCGTTCGACCGCATGCCGGTCAAGCTCAACATCTTCCGCATGATGGCCCATGCCGAGGCCAACATGATTCCGGCGATGCGGCTCGGCAATTCGATTCTTCACAAGCAGAAGCTCAGCGCGGTCAACCGCGAGCTTTTGATCTTGCAGGCCGCGCAGCTCGAAGGCGGCGCCTATGAATGGCGCCAGCACGTGCCGATCGCGCTCGGCGTCGGCTGCACGCAATCGCAGGTCGACGCGGTCGAGCGCGGCGATTACGATTCTGCGGCGCTGAATGAGGCCGAGCGCGCGCTGCTCAAGTTCGGTCGCGAGGTCGTCGAGAACGTCCGCGTGCCTGACGCGATCTTCATCGCTGCGCGAAGACATTTCAGCGACCAGGAGATCGTGGAATCCATCGTCGCGATCGGCTTCTACATGATGATGGCCCGCGTCACCGAGGCGACCGAAACCGACCTCGATCCTGCCGCCGGCATGAAGGTCTATGACGGCGGCAAGACATAGGCGGCTGAGATGGCGGACACGGAGAGCAAGCCGGAGCGCTACGTCCGCCCGCCGAGTCCGGAGTCATTGGGCGAAGCGCCCGGCAGGGGACGCCTCAAGGGCCGCCGCGTCCTGATCGTCGGCGGTGGCCAGCGCGTGTTCGATGCCGCCACCGATCCGATCGGCAATGGCCGCGCCATGAGCATTCTTTGTGCCCGCGAAGGCGCGAAGGTCGCAGTCGCCGATCTCAACCACGCCTCGGCGCAGCAAACCGTCAAGCGTATCACCGACGAAGGCGGCGAGGGTTTTGCCATTGCGGCCGACGTCACCTCTGAAGCCGACGTCCGGCGCATGATTGCCGAAGCCCGCCGCGCCATGGGCGGTCTTGACGGCATGGTGCTGAACATCGGCACCTTCGGCAAGACCGGCCTCGACAATGTCAGCCCGGAAGAGTGGAACAGGATCTTCGACGTCAATGTCCGCGGCCCCATGCTGTGCTGTCGCGCCGCGCTGCCAATATTCGACAGCGGCGGCGCCATCGTCTTCATCTCCTCGATCGCCGCGCTGAAGGCGGGATCGCAGATGGCGGTGTATGATTCCTCCAAAGCCGCGCTCGGCGGTCTGATGCGCAACATCGCCCATCTTGGTGCGCGCCGTGGCATCCGCGCCAATCTCGTCTATCCCGGCCTCGTCGACACGCCCAACGGCCGCGAAGCCGGGGCCGGCCGCCCCAACCGCGGCAAGGGGCATGTTCCCTTCGGACGGCAAGCGACCGCCTGGGAGATCGCCTACGCCGTGCTGTTCTTCCTGTCGGATGAGAGCGTTTATGTCACCGCACAGACGTTGGCGGTGGATAGCGGCTTGAGCGGGATGTAAGGCAAGGCGCGATGCCTCTCCGATGTCGTCCTGGCTTTCGCTAGGACGACGGTGAGATTTGACGCGCCTCTGCTCCATCAGCTGGTCTTCCCGCCCCCTAGATTCACATTGCGCCCGCTAGCCATTCCCTCTAATTGTCTTGTACAAATGACCAAATAGCATGGTCGTGCGCTAAAGACGCGATCAGGGACGGGAAGCGCAGCATGTCGCAGGATGGTTTTGGCTTGGCTGGCGTCATCGGCATGCCGGTCGCGCATTCGCGCTCCCCGGTCATTCACAATTACTGGCTGAAGGCGCACGGCATCCGCGGTTCCTATGTGCCGCTCGCGGTCAAGCCGGAGCGGCTCGCGGATGCGCTTCGCGGCCTCGTCGCGCTCGGATTCCGCGGTTGCAACGTCACCATGCCGCACAAGCAGACGGCGATGGCGCAGCTCGCTCGAGTCAACGAGACCGCCAGGCGCATCGGCGCCGTCAACACCATCGTGGTCGAGGCAGACGGCACACTGTCCGGCTTCAACAATGACGGCAATGGTTTTGTGCAGAGCCTGCGCGACGCGAAAGCAGACTGGCGCGGCGATGCCGGCCCGATCCTGTTGCTCGGCGCAGGCGGCGCCTCGCGCGCGGTTGTCGTGGCGCTGCTGGAGAACGACGCACGCGAGATCCGGATCGCCAACCGCACCGCGGAGAAGGCGGAGGCGATTGCGAAGGAGTTCGGTTCCGCCGTCAGCACCGTGGCATGGGACGATCGCGCAGCCGCGCTCGGCGATGTCGCGCTGCTGGTCAACTGCACTGATCGCGGCATGGTCGGCAAGAGCGCGCTCGAGATCGATCTGTCGCGGCTGAACCCGGCAACGCTCACTGCCGATCTCATCTACACGCCGCTGGAGACGCCGTTCCTGGCCGGGGCCCGCGCGCGCGGCTGCGTCACCGTGAACGGGCTCGGCCTGCTGCTCAACCAGGCGCGGCTCGCCTTCAAGGCCTGGTTCGGCGTGATGCCTGACGTCACGCCCGAGCTGATCAAGGCGATCGAGGCCACGTTCTGAACCGCGGGAAGCTTTGTGCCATGACATTGCCGGCGGGCCCCAAGATCGACTGTCACATCCACGCCATCGATCCCGTCCGTTTTCCCTATGGCGCCGATACGCCGTATCGCCCGAGCGGGCAGGAGATTGCGCCGGCCGCGCAACTCATCCGTGTTTTCGACGCATTTGATGTTCGCCATGCGCTGGTCGTCGCCACCAACACCGGCTATGGCAGCGACAGCCGCATCCTGCTCGACACCTTGAGGCAGGGCGGCGGCCGCTTCAGCGGCGTCGCCGTGGTCGAGAACGACGTCGACATCCGCGAGCTCGAACGCTTGAAAGCCGCCGGCGTCATCGGCGTTGCCTACAACGTGCCGTTCCACGGCGCCGACTATTATCGCAACACCGCGCCGCTGCTGGAGAAGCTGATAAGCCTCGGCCTGTTCCTCCAGATCCAGGTCGAGAACGATCAGCTGCTTGACCTGCTGCCCCTCATCGACAAATCGCCAGTGCGTCTGGTGTTCGACCATTGCGGCCGACCGTCGGTCGGCCAGGGTGTCAAAAGCAAGACCTTTCAGGCCCTGCTTGCGATCGGCCGCGAGCGTGACGCGCACATCAAACTGTCAGGCTATTACAAATTCTCGCAACAGCCGCATCCGTATAAGGACACCTGGCCGTTCATTGCAGCGCTTGTCGAGGCCTTCACGCTCGATCGCTGCGTCTGGGGCTCGGACTATCCGTTCCTGCGCGCAGCCGAAAGGCTCGACTACGGGCCGCTGCTCGCGGTGCTGACATCGCTGTTTCCTGACACGGGCGACCAGCAGCGCCTGCTGTGGCAAACGCCGGCGAAACTGCTCGGCTTCGATGGATCATAACAAGGAAAGCAACGGGGAGGACATCATGAGGCATCTTGCAGGCACGCTCGCCATCGCCTTGGCAGCATCGCTCACCACGGGCGCAGCCCGTGCGCAGAACACCGTCTACATCCCCGACGTCATCGAGCTCTCCGGCCCCGGCGCCGTCTCGGGCACCAACTGGCGTGACGGCGTCCTGCTCGCAGTTGACGAGATCAATGCCGCCGGTGGCATCCTGGGTCGCAAGATTCAGACCGAGCATCTGGACACCCAGAGCAACCCCGGCATCTCGCGCGCGCAGGTGCAGAAGGTTTTGGACAAGGATCCCTATGTCGTGCTTGGGCCGATCTATTCCGGTTCGGTCAAGGTCAACATGGCGCTGACGCAACAAGCCGAAATCCCTCAGATCGTCGGCGCCGAGGCTGCCGACATCACCACGCAGGGCAACCCCTGGATTTTCCGCACCGCCTTCGGCCAGCAATTCTCGATGCCGAAGATCGCTAATTATCTGCACGACAAGCTGAACGTGAAAAGCGTCGCGGTGCTCTGGGTCAACAATGATTTCGGTAAGGGCGGCCACGACAATTTCGTGAAGGAGATGAAGGCACGCTACATCGAGATTGCGGCCGATATCTCCACCGAGCAGGGCCAGGTCGATTTCGGCTCCGATGTCATCAAGCTCAAGGGCGCCAAGGCCGATGCCGCCTTCATCTACACCAACGAGGAGGAGAGCGCGCGCTTCCTGATCGAGGCGAAGCGGCAAGGCCTGTCGACGCCGCTGTTCGGCGAAACCACGCTGCTCAGCCAGAAGGTGGTCGAGCTCGCCGGCTCCGCCGCCAACGGCGTGCGCGGTCATGTCGGCCTCAGCGCCGACGCTCCGATTCCGGCGATCGAGGAGTTCACCAAGAAGTTCAGCGACCGCTTCAAGTACCGCCCCGATCACAACGGGATCAAGGGCTACACCGCGGTCTATCTCGTCAAATATGTCACCGAGAAGATCGGCAAGCTCGACAGCAAGGCCTTTGGCGCGGCGATGAAGGGCCTGACGCTGACGCCTGACAAGGCACCGGGCATGCTGATGGAAGCCAGCTGGGACCAGAACGGCGACATCGACCGCGCCAGCTTCCTCGCCGAGATCGTCGACGGCAAGCAGAAGATCGTGGAGACGCTGCCGAAGCTGAATGGCAAGAGCGAATGAAGGGCGCGTAGGCAAGACGTGCCGTCGGATGACTCCGCCGACGGCACAACCCGCTTCATCCCTTCGTTGCGACAGGCCTGCTTTCCTGTCCTAGTGGACCGCGCAATTCCCTTGCGCGGTGTTTTTCTTTGGTGCATCCTCTGGTAGCGGCAGCAGATTGGCCGCGGAAAGCTTATTTTTGCGATAACTTTATTTCAGGAGTGTGCCATGGCAAGGCGTGGCAACATTGCAATACTCTTTATGCTTGCAGTCTGTCCTCCTCTGCATGCAGATGCTCGGCCTTATGAGAACGGACCGGCGTTGAGGTCACTCGATAAACTTGGTTCGGATCTTGCGCCTGTGAATCGAGCGCCCGGAGCTTCTCAAGTTGCACCGGATATTCTGAAGTTAAGTGGATTCTTCGATTTTCTGCGTACGGTGCAGCAGGCCCCGGCACCGCGCGAGCCTCCAGCTCCGAAAGCACCGGCACCACGCGAGCCTCCAATTCCGCGTCCTCCGCCAGGTGAGCAGCCGGTTCAGCTGCAATTGCCGGCTCCACCTCCCATGGCGCCACCGCGCGAGCCGCCATCGACGCCGTCGCCCGCAAAGTGAAGGTCGAGATGTGCAAGCAGCAGAAGGCGGAAGCGCAGCTTGCCGCGCAGAAACGGCAGGAAGCGATTCCCGCGGCCGTCGCCGATACGTCGGCCGAACCCGATCTGACTTGGGACGTTCTGGGCTTGCGGGTCGGCCGCAAGACGGAGATCATCGCCCTTGTCGCGTTTATGCTCTCGCTGGGCGGTGTCCTTTGGCAGGTTTTCAATTTTGCCCGTGGCGCGGTGGTTCAGCTGTTTCCTTCCGATCAGATTGTTCTGACGACGGTCGAAAAGCTCGGCAAGAACTATCGCAGCCAGGACAACAATCTCGCGCTCATTGCGACCATGGCCTATTCCAACGAGGGGGATGTGGGTCACAACGCAATTGTGCGCCGTGAATACATAACGATGACGTTCGGCGACCGTACCGTCGAACACAGATGGTATGAGTTCGGTAGCTCAGATCTCAAGGATGGCGCGCTGGAATTCAAGCGCGACAGCGAGGCTCGTCCGTTTCCGGTCAACGCAGCCTCGGCCGTCAGTCACGAGACGTTGTTCGCCGCGTGGGAGGTTGATTGCGAGGAGGGCGACAAGAAATGCGATCCGCGGGGCAATTTCGTCAAATGGGACGACTTCCTGGCGGCTGCCAAGGCTAACCATAAGCTCGTAATTACGACGAAAGCCATTGTCTATCCGTCGACAGAGTTGACCGCCTCATGCGAAATCAAGCTGCGTCAGTGGGAGATTGACGTGTTGCAAACGGACCAGTGGTTGTCGGCAACGTGCAGCCAGCCTGGAGCCCCGGCTGTGCTGAGAGTTCCTTTGCAGGGAAAATCTGCCAAGTGACGGGCCGAGATCGCGCGACTGCTGCCTGCAATTTGTAAGGCCGGCCGCGACGTGGCCTGGCAGCCGGCCCCTGGATCGGATTGCATCGCCACCGCTAGCAGCGCCGGCCGATCGCGGGCATGATGAGCCCGTTGATTCCGGATGCTGCTTTATGAAAACCACGCTGCTGAATGCCGAAGACTACACCCGTGCGCCCTGGAAGAACGGCGGCGGCGTCTTTACCGATATCGCGGATGCGCATCGGCCCGGCACGGTGGTGAAGAACTGGGACAGCCTGCTGTGGCGCTTTGCGTCCACGCCGATCGTTGCGCCCGGGCCGTTCTCGCACATGCCTGATATCGATCGCTTGCAGATGGTGATCGGCGGGCGCGGGCTGGTGCTGAAAGCCGGGGGGCAGGAGCTCGACGAGCGCGAGCCGTTCACGACCGTCCGCTTCACCGGCGAGATGGAGATCGTGACCGAGCTCGAGGCCGGCCCGGTCGAGGTCGTCAACCTGATGGCGCGGCGCGGTGCGGCGGAGATCGAGCTGGTGGCGCTGAAGGAGCCCGGCGAGCGGCCATTGCCCGCCGGCACGCATCTGGTATACGCGCTATCTCGCGATTGTGACATTCAACTCAAGTGCGAGGAATTTCTCGTTCCCGGCGGCAGCACGCTGAAAATCGAACTGACCGAGGCGTCCAGGCTGACGCTCGTTTCGGGACTTGCGGTACTGGCATCGATTCGGCTCGTCAGCTAGGCGGCGGTCGTGCGAATGCGCACAATCCGTGCAACTGGCTAGGTTGACGCAGCCGATCCGGAACACGATATGTGCGGGCATAAAGACCGCCGCTGAAGGCCAGGATATGAACGCGCCAGACAAGGTTCCCGCTACAACACTATCCGACGGTGTCGTCGATTGGCTGACCACGGGGACGCACAACGAGCGCTTCATCGACAACATTTTTGCCGAGATGTGCAACCGCATCCAGCAAACGGGCATTCCGCTGAAGCGGTCGACGCTTCACGTGCTGATCCAGCACCCGCAATGGTTGGGGGCGCGTTTCATGTGGGCCGACGGCATGCGCGAGGCCGAGATTGCGCGGGTTGATTTCGATGTACGGGAGCGGTCCGAATATATCGGCAGTCCTGCCAACGAAATGCAGAACGGCGCCACTGAAGTGCGTGAGAATCTGGAGCAGGATCCCGCGCTTGGCCGCAAGCACGCGCTCTATGACGAGATGCGGGCGAGGGGCCTCACCGACTATGTCGCCTGGCCGCTCTACCACACGCTCGGCAAGCGCCATCTGGTCACGTTCGCAACTGATCGGCCCGGCGGATTCGACGCTGCGCATATCGTCGCGCTGAAGAAGCTGCTGCCGGTGCTGGCGCTGGTCAGCGAAATCCGCATCAAGAACCGCCTGGCGCGCACGCTGCTGGAGACCTATGTGGGCTCCCATGCCGGCGAGCTCATCCTGGCCGGCGCCACGCGCCGCGGCACCGGCACGACGGTGCGCGCCGCGATCATGATCTGCGATCTCCGGGATTTCACGAAGATCTCCGACAATTGGCCGCGCGACGACGTCATCGATCTCCTCAACGATTATTTCGACGCGATGTCGGACCCGATCGCCCGCCATGGCGGCGAGATCCTGAAGTTCATCGGCGACGGCCTGCTGGCGATCTTCCCGCTCAGCCAGCCCAACGCCTGCGCCAATCTGTTGCGCGCTGTCACCGAGGCCCGGCGTGCGATGGTTGCGCTGAACGAGCGCAACAACGGCACGGGCCGCGCGCCGCTGAATTACGGCATCGGCGTCCATGTCGGCGACGTCATGTACGGCAATATCGGGTCATCAAGCCGGCTCGACTTCACCGTGATCGGCCCCGCCGTCAACATGGCCTCGCGCCTCGAGGCGCTCACCAAGCAGGTCGGCAAGCCGGTGCTGCTGTCGCGCGACTTCGCCGAGCTGGTCGATCGCGAGTTTGAGCTGGAGCGCGTCGGCAAGCATGTTGTGCGCGGCTTCAGCGATCCGATCGAGCTGTTCGCGTTTGAGCCGTCCGCGCGAACCTAAACCGCGTCGCGCGATTGCGCGCTGTTGCCAAGGCGCGAGCGTCGAATTACGCTCCGGGTCCGCCATATCGGTTCAGCATCAGCCGCATCGTCATGCCCAAATTCCTTCGCGTCGGCCTGCATCAGTCGAACGTATCGGGGTACACGTCGAAGGCGTGGTGCGTGCGGCGGGTCGGTTCGGCGGTGTTCCTGAAATGGGGCGCCGTCGAAGTGCAGGGCGCCGGCAACGGCCGCAAGGTTTACTGGACCCATCTGCCGCAGGAGAAAACGATCCGCTGCGGCACGGCGCAGCGCGCCCAGGATTACGCCAAATCCGCCATCGCACGGCGGCGCAGCCATGACTATGAGCCGCTCAGTGGCGCCATTGGGGTCAGGAGAAAATCTGCGAACGGCAGCGCCGAGCTCAAGCAGACGCTCGCCACGATCCTGATCGTCGACATCGTCGGCTCCACGGCAAAGGCCGCCAAGCTCGGCGATGCGCGCTGGACCAAGGTCATGGGCCTCTACTACGCCGCGGTCCGCAAGGAGCTGAAATCATCGCGCGGCAAGGAAGTCGTGACGACCGGTGACGGCGTGCTGGCGACCTTCAAGGCGCCGGCGGCTGGCATCAATTGCGCGACCGCGATCCAGAAGGCCGTGCGCACGCTCGGCCTCGAGATCAGGGTCGGCCTGCACGCCGGCGAATACACCATCAGCGGCGGCGAGATGGTTGGCCTTGCCTTCCACATCGGCACCCGCGTCGCCGCCAAGGCGCGCGCCGGCGAGGTGCTGGTCTCGAGCGCGGTCAAGGACCTGCTCGCAGCGCAATCCCAGATCCGCCTCAGGGATCACGGCAGCCACCAGCTCAAGGGCGTGCCGGCGCGGTGGCGGCTCTATCGGGTCGAGGGTTGAGAGGAGGCGAGGCCGATCTCGCCGTCCTTCCCGAAGCGCTCTCGCGCGAGATTGTCTGCCGGGCCTTGCAAGACGCGCGTGCTGGCTCACGCGCTATCGCGGCGGATGCATCCTGTCGGATGAGCGCCGGCCGGGAATAAACACAAACCCGAATTGATCCTCACCAGGGGAACCGCGGCGTATGCGCGGCGCGCGATTGCGCGCGGCGGCGTCGCGATGGGCGGAGACGAAACGCAACAACGAAGAAGCCTGAAACCCTGGGAGTACCTGATGTCTTTGGAGAGGTTTGCAAGCGCCGCACGGTTGTGCGGCGCGGGGATTGTCTTGTCGTCACTGTTGGCCGGCGGAGCGCATGCGGCCGATCTTCTGACGAAGGCGCTGCCTGTTCCTTATGTCGCGGCCGATGATTTCTGGACAAGGCCGTATCTGTTCGGCGATCTCGGCAGGACGAGGCTGAAGGAGCAGGGCATCTCGCTGGCGCTGACGCTGGGCGACGAAGCCGTCGCCAACCTGTCGGGCGGAGCCAGAAACACCGGCGCCAACGCCGGTCAGCTGGCGTTTCAAGCAAAGTTCGACCTGGCGAAGCTGGCCGGCCTCCAGGGCGGTACCGTCGGCCTCACGCTGGTCGACCGCTTCGGCAACAATTTGAATAGCGAGGCTGACATTCCCGCCCTGCAGCTCACCAATGAGGTCTTTGGCCGCGGCACCATTCTGCGCCTGACCGAGCTTTACTACTCGCAAAAGCTTCTCGACGATCGCCTCGAGCTTAAGGGCGGCCGTCTCCCCGTCGGCTCCGACTTCTTCTTCGGCGAGTGCGATTTTATCAACCTGACCTTCTGCGGCGGCCAACCCGGCAACATCCTGGGTGGCTATATCTTCAACTGGCCGGTGAGCCAATGGGCCGGCCTGGCCCATTTCAATCTGACCAAGGAATGGAAGATTTCGGTCGGCGTCTACGACGCCAATCCGAATTATCTGACGACGTCAGATCCGACGATCTACTTCCTGCCCGGCATTCCTGCCTCGAGCCCTGCGGCGGGTGTGCTCGTCCCGGTGGAGTTGACCTGGACTCCGAGTGGTCCCCTGAACGGGACCTGGAGATTCGGCGGCTGGTACGACAGCGCGTCGACGATTGATGGCGGCCTCCCGGGCATCGTTGCGACAATTCCGGGCGCCGGTGGTGTCCCGGATCAAAATCTGGGAGATCAGCGTGGTCGCTTCGGCGTCTATGAGTCGATCCTGCAGCGGTTGACCGTCGATGGTCCCAAAACGCAGGGCTGGTACACGTTCCTCAACACGACCGTGGCCGATCACCGGACGTCGTTCCAGGACTACCAGATCTCCTGGGGCGTCAAGCACAGTGGAACGTTCGCCTCGCGCCCCGATGACGAGGTTGGCTTCGCGGTGGGCACGACTCATGTGAACCCGGCAGCCCTTGGACCGAATGCAGGAGGTAACGAAGTTCCGATCGAGCTCTGGTACGGATTGCAGGCAACCGGCTGGATGAACCTCAAGTTCGACGCCCAGTACGTCATCAATCCTGGCGGGCGCGGGTTTAATGCCGCCGGTGTCAAGACCGACAACGCGTGGGTGCTGGGTCTGCGCACCGCGGTCCGGTTCTGAGGCGAGGTGGAGCCGGAGCATTGAGCCGACGCTGCCGGATCAGGCGGACACTGGCTCAGATTGGTGCTGGACCGGCAGGCAGAAGCGTGGACGGCTCTCGCTATGGCTGCCACGCCGAGGCCATGCCATCCAGTTCACGTCGCACACGATCGACGACGCTGCCCCAGTCGCCTCTGGTGGGCTGCCTGAACAGCCGCATCGACCGATACCACGGGCTATCGTCGCGATCGAGCAGCCAGCGCCAATCCGGGTTGAAGGGCAGCATCGTCCAGACCGGTGCGCCAAGCGCGCCGGCGAGGTGAACGACGCTGGTGTCGACCGAGATCACCAGGTCGAGACAGGACACCAGCGACGCGGTCTCGCTGAAATCGGTGAGCTGCTCGGTCAGGTCGACAATGTTGGAGCATTCGGCAAGGAAGGCGCGGTCCTCATCGCGAATGCCTTTCTGCAAGGAGACGAACTGGACGTCGCAATCCAAGAGCGGCACAAGCGCGCGTAGCGCGATCGACCGGTTGTGATCGTTCTTGTGACCCGGGTCGCCCGACCAGACCAAGCCCACGCGGAATCGTGTGCGGGGGCCAAGCCGGCTCTCCCACGCCTTCACGCGCTCCGTCGACGGCGCAGGAAGATAGCCATCCGCGAACGGAATCGTATCCGGGCGCGTCCCGAACGCCAGCGGCAGGCTGCCGAGAGGACAGTGCAGGTCGAATGCCTGTGACGGCGTCGACGATCGGTCGATACAATCTGCGACGCCGCTGATCCCGGCCAGTAGCCGCCGGACTGCAGGCTTGACCTCCAGGACGACGCGAGCCCCGGGCGCAGCTACCATCGACGCGTAGCGCGCAAACTGGATGGAGTCGCCGAGAGCCTCGTCGGCATGCAGCAGGATGGTCTTGCCCTCGAGCGGCTGGTCGCCCAGCCAGCGTGCTTGCGAAAACCCACGCTCGGCAAGGCCCAAAGACGGCGCTTTCCAACGGGCCTCGCGTCCCAGCCAGCCCCGCTCGAAATCTCCGGTCAGCATCTGCAGCAGCGCGAGATTCCAGATCGTGTCCGCATTGTCGGGGGCGACCGCGAGCGATCGGTGAAACGTCGCGAAGGCGTCATCCAGCAATCGCAGGCTCCACAGCGCCCGCGCCTTTTCGTTGAGTGCTGCGGAAAAATTGGGACGAAGCGCGAGTGCGCGATCGAAGCTCGCGAAAGCCTGCTCCATGCGGCCCAGCCGCGAATGCAGCGTGCCGAGATTCTTGTGCGTTTCCGCCTCGCCAGGGTTCAGCGCGATGGATCTCTCGAAGTCCGCCTGGGCCTCCGCGAACCGGCCCAGTCGCTGCAGGCAAAGGCCACGCGTTTGATACAAAGGTGCGACATTGGGATTGAGCTTTTCGAATGCGTTGAAGCATTCCAGGGCTTCGGCAAACCGGCCGAGATTGAACAGCGATTGGCCCTGTTTTGCTGCCTCCAGGCTCTTCGCAATCTGCAGATTTTGCGGCGCGGATTTTGGGGAATGTTTGGCCGCGGCCCGGCGCTCTTGGCGGTTCATTGGCTGACCAGAAATGGAGACGACGTCCCGTCGCGGCATTTTCTGGTGCCAGGCTGGTGCGAGGCTGGCGCTGCCCGAAAGGCTCACACAACGAGAGAGGCCGCCTTCGCGGCGGCCTCACTTCCGTTGTTACCATCGACCGGGACCGACGCCGATCGTGACGCCCGGCCCGTCATACCCGCCGTCGTAGTAGCCGCGGTCATAATACCCACGATCATAATAGGTGCGGGCCGGCGCCTGATAGTAGCCATAGCTGTCGCGCCACCTCGTGTGGCGGTGTCGGCAATTTCCAACGCCGGCCATCAACTGACCGCCGCTCATGGCGGGGCCCTCGGCGCCGACCGCGTTGTTGCCTGAGCTTGTGCAGGGACCCGGGCCTTGAGCGAAGCTCGGGGTTGCCATCGCGGTCATTGCAATCGTCGCGGCGATCACGCCAATGCTTGGAACGATCCTCATGTCTGTCCTCCAGTTTCGAGAGGGATCAACGACGCGTAGCTGCCGACGTTCCCCGCGATGCGCTGATGCGAGGGATGCGGAACATGGGAGCCTCCCTCTTCGCCTCCGCTCGGTTCCAGCTATTCCAGGATCCCGCGAGGGTCAGGCGGATGGAGTTCCGTGCGGATCGCGCTCGGTCAGGAACTGACTGATGGCGTCGAATGCCTGCATGCGGTTCCTTTCGAGCAGCACCATGTGGGTGCCTTCGCCGATTTCCACCCATCGACGGTATGGCGCCCGTTTGAGCGAACTGAAGAAATTTTGCATCGTGGCCATGGTCACGTCGCGGTCCCATTCGGCGTGAACGAGGAGCACGGGGACCCGAATGTCGTTCGCGTCGTAGATCGTTTTGCCTGCGCTCCAATAATCGCGGATATCCTGGATCGGACCGTTCACCGCGCGCATCACACGGGGGCGCTCGGTGTTGCCTTGCGGATCTGACGCGAGCGAGGCTTCCGCCCAGCGCTCGAACCAGCCTTCCGGGATCAGGCTCGCGCGTGCCGCTTCCGGCGCCGCCGCGAGCCAGCGCTCCCTGAAATCGAGCACGGGGACCGTGCGGTAGCCACCGAGCGCGCCGCCGGAATCGATCGGGGCAGGGGTGTTCAGCAACCACAGCGGCGCGACCAGCGCGAGCCGCACGACCTTGTCGTTGTTGCCAGCGGTATAAGCGCCGGCCACCGAGCCGCCCCAGGACATGGCGACGAGATTGAGGCGCGGGATGCCGCGATGCCGAAGGATGTAATCGACCGCGCTGGCGAGGTCGCGCACTGCGACATTGGTGCGAACGAGCGGCGCGGAGTCCTGCGCCGGCGCGTCCATTTCCGGCGGCCGGGTCGATCCGCCATAGCCGCGCACGTCGAGTGCGAAGACATCAAAGCCCTGCGCGGCGAGATGATCCATGAAGGAGCGGCCACCGAACGGCACGTCGAAAAGGCTCGCCGACGAATAGGTTGCGCCATGGACCATCAGGATGGTCCGCTCGGCGGAAAAGGCCTTCTGCGCGCTGGCTCGCTTGTTGCGAAGGTGAAGCGAAATGCCGGGCGTGTCGCTCGGGACAGCGAGATCTTCGACCACGAGATCGGGCCTGTGTCCATGTGCGGGAATGGTCTGGTCCATCATCAGTCTCCCTTGATCAGAGGAATTGCCAGGCGAAGCGCTCGCCGCTGCGCCTGATGCGCCCAGTGGAGGACTCCGCGAAATGGGTGGTGAAGACGGTTGCGCCGCTCTCGGCCGCATCCTCCAGCACGGCGTTGCGCGAGCGGAGCGCGGCTTCAGGGAATTCGCAGAAGCAGGAGTTGAGCGAGGGCTCATAGACCTGGAACGGGTGATGCATCACATCACCCGCAAACAGCGCTTGCTCGCCGCGAGAGACGAGGCGGATGGAGGCGTGGTCGACACTGTGGCCTGGCGTCGGGATGAACGAAATTCCCTCCAGCACTTCGCCGCCGTCAACTGTGACCAGCCGTGCCAGGCCCGCATCGATCACCGGCCGCACGCTGTCGTCATAGACGCGATCGGCGGGCTTGCGCAGCGCAGGGCCCAAGGCCGGATTGGCCGCTGGCTCCCCACCATTGGCCAGACTCTCGCCATAGGCCTGCTCGACGCGAGAGAAGATGTAGGTGGCGTTGGGGAACGTCGGCGTCCAGCGACCGTCGACGAGGCGCGTGTTCCAGCCGACGTGATCGGCGTGGACGTGGGTGAGGAGCACATGGTCGACGTCATCGGGCCTGACGCCAGCAGCGGCCAGCCGCGCAAGGAAGGGCTCGTTGAGCCGATGCAGCGACGGAATGTCGGGCCTGTTCTTGTCGTTGCCGGTGGCCGTATCGATCAGGATGGTGTGGCGCGGCGTTTTGATCAGCCAGCTGTGGACGCTCTGGATGAACGTGCCGGTCGCAGCATCGAACGAGCCGGCCTCGAGCCGCGACCGCTGGCGCTCCAGCGCGTCCGGATCCGCGCCGGGATAGAGCGTGTCGAACTGAAAGGCTGCGAGCGACAGTTCGTCGATCCGCGTGATGACTGCATCGCCGACGTGATAGGTCTTCGTCTCCTTCGTCACTGAGAGATCCTCCGCTTCGGTCGGCGCCGGGCGCGGCGTGATTGCCGACATCCTGGACCCGCCGCCGTGGCTGTGAGGTACGCGCCGGGCTGCGCGACCGGGAGGGCCGCGGCCTCGATACGTCCAATCGATGCCGGTGATATCTGGGCGTTCCGGCGGCCTGCCTTTTCATGCGCGCGCGAAGGCCTTAACTTCTTTCAGCGCGGCTCGTATGGCCGCGATAGTTTGCCTTGAACGGAGGTGCCGCGATGGCGGATGTCGAACGCGGTCCGGGCCGGTCGGCCGACGATGCCGAGCTCGCTGAGATCGATCTCGGCCTGTTGCTCGCGCTGGAGGCGCTCTTGCGCGAGCGCAATGTCACCCGTGCGGCGTCGCGGCTGAACATCGGGCAGCCGGCGCTATCGGCCCGGCTCAACCGATTGCGGCAGGTGTTCGCCGATCCGCTGTTCGTGCCTGCGGCGGCGGGGCGGGGCGTGGTGCCGACGACGCGAGCGGTGGAGCTACAGGCGGAGCTTGCGGAGGTGCTCGGCAAATTGCGCCGCATGGTGGAGGGACCGGCTGCGTTCGATCCCGCGCGCGACCAGCGAACCTTTGTCGTTGCCATTCACGAGAATCCGGCGGTGACGCTGGCGCCGGGTTTCGTTGCCCAGTTGACGTCGATGGCTCCCCGCACGCGGCTTGCCCTTGTCCATCCCACGTCCGACATCGTCGATCGCCTCGAACGAGGTGAGATCGATGTCCTGGTCACGGGACCCGGCGGGACCAGCGGCGAGCTGATGCAGCGTCCGCTGTTCGAGGACAGCTTCCTGACCGCGCAGCGCAAGGGCCACCCGCGCGGCACAGGTACGCTCGATCTCGACACGTTTTGCGCATCCGATCATCTGCTGATTTCCGCGGATGGCGGCGGTTTCGCAGGCCTGGTCGACGACGCGCTGTCCGCGCTCGGCCGTTTCAGGCGCGTCGCGGTCTCGATCCAGACCTATGCACTTGCCCCAATCATCCTCGCGCACAGCGATTGCATCTGCACCCTGCCGCGGCGATTTCTGCTGCGCTTTGCCCATGAGCTCGACCTTGCGCCACCGCCGCTCGATCTGCCGCCGGCACGCATCGTCGCGCTATGGCACCCCCGCAACCAGGAGGACGCAGGTCACGCCTGGTTGCGCGATCGCCTCTACCAGGCGGCTGCCGCCACGTGATGTCTGCAATCGCGTGGATGAGCCGAGCCCGCGTTTGACAAAGCCGACCTAGCCGCTACCTTCGGTTCGCTTGCAATAAAGAAGCACGTTGCGCAACTCGTGCATTGACAAGCGGTCAACTTGTGTCATCGGCCGGTCACACGCGCCTCAATTGACACGTGGTCAGGGAGGACAGTTCATGAGCGGCTTCGCACTGTCGCGTCGTTCATTGATCGGCGCCGGTATCGGCGGTGCAACATTGGCGGGCCTGGGTGGCCTGCCCGCTGCGGCGCGAGAGTTGCGGCTGCGCATGTTCTGGTGGGGCGCCAAGGAACGGGCGGAGCGCACCGACAAGGTCAATCAGCTCTATTTGAGCAGCCATCCGGACATGACAATCGCCGGCGAGACGCTGGGCTGGACCGATTATTGGGCGCGGCTTGCGACGCAAACCGCCGGTCGCAATGCGCCCGACGTGCTGCAGATGGATTACCGCTACATCTTCGAATATGCGCGCCGGGGTGCCCTGCTGCCGCTCGATGCTTACGTACCGAAAGCCCTTAACCTCACGGATTTCAGCCCGGCCGCGGTCGACAGTGGCAAGGTCGACGGCAAGATCTACGGCGTCAGCCTCGGTCTCAACTCGACGGCGATGGTCTACGACAAGGGGCTGATCCAGAGCCTGGGCCTGAAGGAACCGATCTGGAACATGACATGGAGCGAGGTTGGCGATCTCGCGGCCGAGGTCACCAAGGCCGCCAAGCGCGACGGCTTTACCGGCATGGAGGACGGCGGTGGCAACGAGCCGCTGCTGGAGGTCTGGCTCGCCCAGCGCGGCAAGTCGCTGTACACCGGCGAAGGCAAGGTTGGTTACGACGACAAGGACATGGCCGAGTGGCTCGCATTCTGGAGCGATATGCGCAAACGCGGCGCCAGCGCCGCGCCTGACGTTCAGGCGCTCGATCGCGGCGAGATCGATTCGAACCTGTTGTCGCTCGGCAAGGTCGCCATGACCTTTGCCCACTCCAACCAGCTGGTCGGCTTCCAGGCCATCAACAAGAGCAAGCTCGGCCTCTCGACGTTTCCCGACGGCGGGCAGGGCGCGAAACCCGGCCAATATCTGAAGCCGGCCATGATGTGGAGCGTCTCCGCGCAGTCGAAACAGGCCGAGGCTGCGGTTCAGCTGGTCAGTTACTTCATTGCCGATACTGAGGCCGGCAAGCTGCTCGGTGTCGAGCGCGGCGTGCCGGCGTCGTCTGCGGTGCGCAATGTCGTGACGCCGTCGCTCGACGACCTCGGCCGCGCCATGGTCGACTACATCAGCCTGATCAGCGACAAGGTTGGACCATTGCCGCCTCCGCCACCGCGGGGCGCCGGCGAGATCCAGAGCGTGCTGCGGCGCGTGAATGAACAGGTCGGCTTCGGCCGTCTGACGCCAGCCGACGGCGCCAAGCAGTTCGTCGCCGAGGCGTCCGCCGTTCTGGCCCGCGGATAGAAGCAGTGGCGGATACGCTGATCGACGCCGCCACGTCCCGACAGGCCTTGCCGGCGGTACGCGCACCCGAGACATCCTGGCGCGAGAGCGCCACGGGCTATCTGTTTCTCGCGCCCTGGCTCATCGGCTTTTTCGGGCTCACGCTGGGACCGGCGCTGGTCTCGCTGTATCTGTCGTTCACGGATTACGACCTGCTCAGCAACCCGCGCTGGGTCGGCGCCGCCAACTATGTGCGCATCGCCACCAGCGATCCCAAGTTCAGCGCGGCAATGCACGTCACCTTCCTCTATGTGGCGCTATCCGTGCCGCTCAAGCTCGCCTTCGCACTGCTGGTGGCCATGATGCTGAACCGGGGCCTGCGCGGCCTGCCGCTGTACCGGGCGATCTTCTATTTGCCTTCGCTGATCGGCGCCAGCGTGGCGGTCTCCGTGCTGTGGCGCCAGTTGTTCGCAAGCGACGGCCTGCTCAACCAGGCGCTGAAGCTCGTCGGCATTCATGGACCGAGCTGGATCTCCAATCCCGACACCGCGCTCTATACGCTGGTGGCGCTGGCCGTGTGGCAGTTCGGCTCGCCGATGATCATCTTTCTCGCCGGCCTGCGCCAGATTCCGAAGGACGTCTATGAGGCCGCCGAGATCGACGGAGCCAGCCGCAGCCAGCAGTTCTGGCGGATCACCCTGCCGCTACTGACGCCGGTGCTGTTCTTCAACGTCGTGGTGCAGACCATCGACGCCTTCAAGGCGTTCACGCCGGCCTTCATCATCAGCGGCGGTACCGGCGGGCCGATCGACGCGACGCTGTTCTACACACTTTATCTCTTCCAGGAGGCATTTGCCTATTTCCGCATGGGCTATGCTTCCGCGCTGGCCTGGGTGCTGGTGGTGATCATCGCGGCCTTCACCGCGTTATCCTTCCTGTCATCGCGCTACTGGGTGCATTACGATGGTTGATCTCGCAGGACAGGATCAGGTTTCGCCCTCTCGCAATCGAGGCGGCCGCACGCTGCTCTATCATGTCGTGCTGTGCCTCGCCTCGATCGCCATGCTGTATCCGCTGCTCTGGATGCTGGCGAGCTCGTTCAAGCCGGACAGCGACATCTTCGGCGATGCCTCGCTCTGGCCGCGCCACTTCAGCCTTGCCGCCTATTGGCGCGGCTGGTCGGGGCTGCAAGTCACCTTCGGCAAGTTCTTCCTGAACTCGCTGGTGGTGTCACTGTGCAGCGTGGTGGGCAACGTGATGTCGTGCTCGCTGGCGGCCTACGCATTCGCGCGACTGAAGTTCCGCGGCCAGAAATTCTGGTTCGCTTTAATGCTCGGCACGCTGATGCTGCCGTACCACGTCACGTTGATCCCGCAATACATCCTGTTCCTCAATCTCGACTGGGTCGACACCTTCCTGCCGCTGATCGTGCCGAAATTCCTCGCGGTGGACGCCTTCTTCATCTTCCTGCTGGTGCAGTTCTTCCGCTCGATCCCGCGCGAGCTCGATGAGGCCGCGATGATCGACGGCTGCGGTCCCTGGCGCATCTACTGGATCGTGATCCTGCCGCTGTCGATACCGGCGCTCGCCACGGCCGCCATCTTCACCTTCATCTGGACCTGGGACGACTTCTTCGGGCCGCTGATCTATCTGAACGACATGAACTCCTACACCGTCCAGCTTGGCCTGCGCAGCTTCGTCGATTCCACCGGCAAATCCGACTGGGGCGCGCTGTTCGCGATGTCGACACTGACGCTGCTGCCGTTGTTCGTGTTCTTTCTGTTCTTCCAGCGTCTCCTGATCGACGGCATCGCCACGACAGGGTTGAAGGGCTGACGGCCGCTAACCAAGGAAAAAAATCATGAGCAAACTGCGTTTCGCCGCGATCGGCATCAATCACGCCCACATCTATGGCCAGGTCGATTGCCTGTTGCGCGCCGGCGCCGAGCTGGTCGGCTTTCATGCGGTCGAGGACGATCTCTCCCAGGCTTTCGCCGCGAAATATCCGCAAGCGCCGCGCGTCGCCGAGCGGGCGCGATTGCTCGAAGACAAGTCCATCGCACTGATCCTCTCGTCCGGCATCCCCGCCGACCGCGCGCCGCTCGGCATCGAGGTGATGCGCCACGGCAAGGACTATATGAGCGACAAGCCGGGCATGACCTCGCTGGAGCAACTGGCCGAGGTGCGCCGGGTCCAGGCCGAAACCAAGCGGATTTACTCTGTCTGCTACTCCGAGCATTTCGAGACCCGCTCCACCGTGAAGGCCGGCGAGCTGGTCGCATCAGGCGCCATCGGCAAGGTCATCAACACCGTCGGGCTCGGTCCGCACAAGCTGAAGAACCTGCCGCGGCCCGACTGGTTTTATTCGCGCGAGCGCACCGGCGGCGTCTTGACCGACATCGCCTCGCATCAGTGCGAACAGTTCCTTTTCTTCGCCGACGCGCTCGACGCCAAGGTCGTCAGCGCGACGGTCGCCAATCGCGCTAATCCTGATAGGCCTGGCTTGCAGGATTTCGGCGAGATGCTACTGCGGACCGGCGACGTCACCGGCTATATCCGTGTCGACTGGTTCACCCCCGATGGCCTGCCCAATTGGGGTGACGGCCGCATCACCATTCTCGGCACCGAGGGCTACATGGAGCTGCGCAAATACATTGATATCGCGGGGCAGGGGGGCATCGACCACCTCATCATGGTCGACCGCAAGGGCGTGCACCGGATCGACTGCTCCAACGTCCAACTCCCCTATGGCCGCCAGCTCATCGCCGACGTGCGTGATCGCACCGAGACCGCGATCCCGCAGGCCCGCTGCTTCAAGGCCATGGAGCTGGCGCTCACCGCGCAGGCGATGGCGGAAGGCAAGGCGCAAGAAAGGGCCTAAAGCATGTCGAAGCGTAGAACGGTTGCTGTCATCGGCCTCGGCATCGGCCGCAGCCATATCGACGAGGGCTATGCGCGCCTGCGCGATCGGTTCGATGTGCAGGTGATCTGCGATCTCAACGAGGAGCGCCTCGCCGCTGTCGGCGACGAGTTCGCGGTGCCGCGCCGGACCACCTCGTTCGACGAGGTGCTGGCCATGGGCGACGTCGAGATCGTCGATATCTGCACGCCGCCAACACTACACTTTCCGCAAGTCATGGCGGCGCTCGCCGCCGGCAAGCAGGTGATCTGCGAAAAGCCGCTGGTCGGCTCGCTGCAAGAGGTCGACCAACTCGCCGCCGCCGAGGCCACCTCGCGCGGGCGTCTCATGCCGGTGTTCCAGTATCGTTTCGGCAACGGCCTGCAGAAGGCACGGCGCATCATCGAGCTTGGCCTTTCCGGCAAGCCGTATCTGGCGACCATCGAGACCGCCTGGCTGCGCGGCGCCAAATATTATGCGGTGCCGTGGCGCGGCCGCTTCGAGACCGAATTGGGTGGGGCGCTGCTCACCCACGCCATTCATTCCCACGACATCCTGACCTGGCTGATGGGCGATATCGCCTCAGTGTTTGCGCGCACCGCAACGCGCGTCAATGACATCGAGGTCGAAGACTGTGCGGTGGCGAGCCTCGTGATGGCAACCGGCGCGCTGGCCTCGCTGGCCGCGACGCTGGGGTCGGCCAAGGAGATCAGCCGTCTCCGGCTGTGCTTCGAGCACGTCACCTTCGAGAGCTCGCTTTCGCCTTATGCTCCCGGCGACGATCCCTGGCAGATCATCGCCACCTCGCCGGAAGCAGAAGGGCGGATCGCCGCGGCGCTCGAAGGGTTCACCTTCGTGCCATCGCGCTTCGAAGGCCTGATGGCAGCCTATCATCAGGCGCTGGAATCGGGCGGCCCGTTGCCGGTGACGCTGAACGACGCGCGGCGTTCGCTGGAGCTGATCACCGCGCTCTATCATGCCGCTGAAACAGGCACGGCGGTGGCGCTGCCGATCGGCAAGGGCCACCCGAAATATCGCAGCTGGCGCCCGGCGGCGGCGACTGCGTCGGGATGATGCTCAGCTCGACATCAGTGTGCGCGCGGCACGGGCGAGACGACGGCTGACGGTCTTCTGCCGCAGCGCTTCGGTCCAGTCGAACATGCTTGAATTGACATCATAGTCGCCGCGCTGGGCGTCCGGTATCGCACCGGCGACGATGCGCGCGATCAGCTGCGGCAATTCCCGATAGAAGGTATCCGTGCGATAAGGTGGGTGGAGCGAGTAGAGCCCGGCGCCCGAACCGAGAAAGTCGATGCGGGAAAGATGATTGCGCATCATGGCCGCGGAGATGATCTCCTCCGCCGGCATCGTCAGCGGCGACTGGCGAAACAGTTTTGCGCGAATCCGGCGCTTGAGATTCGGACGCACCAGTTGCAGCGCTCCGATCGATGCATCGAACTTGGTCTGATCAAGCACGAAGATCCGCGTGCTCACCGTGCGAAAACGGTAAGCGGGGTAGGCGGCGTCCAGCCGTTCGGGCGGCTGGATGCCTGATAATCCCGGGAAGCCCCCATGCAGATCGCCGAGTGTGCCGTCAGTGCGGGGCGGCCCGGGAAGCGGTCCGGCGAACAGCGCATCGGGCGTTGTCTTCAGCCAGCGGATCGCTTCCTCCAGCCAGACCTGGCTGCCGCCGCCGAACAGCATGTCGCTGTCCATATGCACGACATAGTCCGCGTTCGTCTTCAACAGACCGTAGAAATAGGCGTGGAACGGCCCGCCATCGAAGGCCTTTTCCGGATAGGCGCTGGATGTCGAGAAATAGCGCTGCCGTACGGCCTCGAGCGCCGCCGGCGAATAGTCGACCTCGGAAATCTCTGCCTTCGGCGATTTCAGCGCGATGGCCTCCAGCAATGCGAACAGGCGCCTGCGGCTCTCCTCGTAAGCGCTGCCGGTATAGCGGCCGCTCTTGCTCTGCTTGGTGTCGACGGTGAAGACGATACGATCGACCTGATCGCCCCACACGTCGAGCTGATGCGGCAGTGTGTGGACCGCATGGCGCACGTCCAGCGGATGCAAATTGATCTGAAGCGCTGATCTGACTTGCATCTCATCTTTCCTTGCCGGTGCACGGGTCGGTCACGTCCATGAACAGCTCGCGTCTGAATCAGCTGCTCAAGGGAGGCGGCCTGAGCGCGGTCGGCCTGGATTGGCGCCTCTGTGGTCGTATGCGAAATTTATCAAAGATGGCCTTCATCAGAAGCCAATTCGTACTGCGTCGTTAATGAACCGCGGCAGGCAAAGGAGGGATCATTGCCGGCGATGCGTGGCTCGACCTGAGTTGCTCAACACGCAAGGGCTGGCGCAGCGGCGCGCGCAGCACGAAGAGGTGGTGAAGCGGGTCATCCCTCTGAGCGTCAATATTCGGGTAACCACTTTTGTTAAGGCAGGCGCACCGGCAACTTGTCGCGGGTTGGTTGGACCGGCAAGGCGCATCCGAAATAGGGTGGCTGGCCGCCGGCAGCAGCGACCGCGCCGCTGCGCTGGCGTCCGGTGCTAACCGCCCCATCCCGCAAACGGATTATGACCTGGTTCTGGCTGATCATCGTAGTGCGGGGTCGGCTGAGGGCGGGCCGGCGCTCCCGGTGAATAGGCCCAGGCCGCGGCGGCCCCTGTCGTCGAAACTCGGCCAGAGTGAACAGTTGCATGATGCCGATGTCCCTGGGCTGCCGTAGCGGCGCCGACGGGTGCGCACAGGAAAATCAAAAGGCTCAGGACCAGACTTGATCGCATGGTCATTTCTCCGATGGACTTACTGTGAACCAACAAGTGAGCCTCGGTCGATGTCCCCGCAATCCGCTACCGCCTCGCGGCGGGTAACATCCGCGGCATCATGCTCGGGTGACGGTGGAATTCGTGCGAATCTGCAAACCCGTCTTGCCGTGACGATTGACGCGATCCCTCGTCACGAGGTGAGCTTCTATCAACCCTTCTGGGCCGTCGCTGCACATCTGTTGAACGAATGCAGCGAACATCGGAGCTTCACGCTGCCTACGGTCGCGCAACATGAGCGCACCGCGATTCGAGGTCGTAGCCTCTTCTCCTCGTCGGCAGAATGCCTTAGGACGTGACGAGGACGAGGGGTGATATGGCAAAGCAGACCGTGAAGAAGCCGCCCGCACTCAAGGGCGTATCGGCAGCAGAACGCGCACTCGCGGTGCTGACCGCGTTCCGCCGCGGCGACGGCGCCTTGAGCCTGGCCGAGCTCGCGGAGCGGACCGGCCTCGTCAAGAGCACGATCCTGCGGCTGGCCTTGTCGCTGCAGCAATACCGGTTGCTCGCCCGCCTGCCGGACGGCTCCTACCGGCTCGATGCGGAGACCTTGCGCCTCGGCACCGCCTATCAGCAGGCGTTTCGTCTGGCCGACCATGTCATGCCGGTGCTCGAGCAGCTTGCGGCAAAGACCGGTGAGACCACGTCCTTCTATGTTCGCAATGGCGAGGAGAGGCTTTGTCTGTTCCGGGTGGAGAGCAGCAATCGCATCCGGATGACCGTGCAGCCGGGCGATACCCGCCCCATGGACAAGTCCGCCATCGCGCAAACGCTGCGGCGGTATGAGTCCGGGCCGCCCGAGCCTGATGACGAACTGCCGCTGTTCACCTCCGGTGTGACCGATCCTCATGCGGCCGCGCTCGCCATGCCCGTGTTCGGCATCGGCGACTCCCTGGTCGGGGCGCTGGCGGTCTCGGGGCCGGTCAGCCGGCTCACCACGGCGCGCGCGGAGCAGATCAAGGCGCCGTTGGTCGAGGCCGCAAGCAGGCTGACGCTGGCGTGCGGAGGAACTCCGACCTCGGGCACGGCGAAAAGCGGACGCAGGCGGACCGGTTCGACATAAAACGGAACGGCGTTTCGTTTTAGCTTGCCGCGTCGGCCTCGGCGGGCGACAATCGTGTCGAACTCGATGGTTCTGCCAAGCTCGTCCCAAAGGTTAGCCGATGACGTTCTTCAGCCCGCCGCGCCGGATCGAAACCAGCATCTTCACACGGCTGCCTGATCATCTTCGCAAGCCGCGCCGCACCGCCTGGGCGGATGCCAACCAGGGCGGACGCGAAATCGACTCCTTCCTGGAAGGGCCGTCCTTCGATCGGCAGGGGCGACTGTACATCACCGACATTCCCTATGGCCGCATCTTCCGCGTCAGCGCTGACGGCGTGTGGGAGCTGGTGTCCGAATATGATGGCTGGCCGAACGGCTTGAAGATCCACCGTGACGGCCGCGTGTTCATTACCGATTACAAGCGCGGGATCATGCTGCTCGATCCGGCCAGCGGCGCTGTGACGCCGTTCCTGGAGACGGCGGCGAGCGAGAGCTTCAAGGGCGTGAACGACCTCGTCTTCGCACCGTCTGGCAATCTCTATTTCACCGACCAGGGCCAGACGGGCATGCACGATCCCAGTGGCCGGGTCTGGAAGCTGACGCCGGCCGGCCGGCTCAGCTGCCTGATCAACACGATCCCGAGTCCGAACGGCATCGTCGTCGATGCCGAGGAAAGTTTTCTGCTTGTCGCGGTGACGCGCGCCAACCAGATCTGGCGCGTGCCGCTGCCGGCGAGCGGCCTCACCACGAAGGTCGGCATCTTCTCGCATCTGCATGGCGGTCCCGGCGGTCCCGACGGACTGGCGCTGGATGACGGCGGCAATCTGCTGGTCTGCCACACCGGCTTCGGCTCGGTCTGGCGGTTGTCGCAACTGGCTGAACCGCTCGACCGCATCGTTTCCTGCGCGGGTGTCGGTACGACCAATCTCGCCTTTGGCGGACCGCAGCGAAAGAGCCTCTTCATCACCGAGAGCCGCACTGGAACCCTGCTGCGCGCCGAACTCGAAACACCGGGCCTTCCGATGTTCTCGCACGCCGACTAGCTGCCACACACTGGGTGTCATCGCCCCGCCAGTGCGCAATTGCGCACTAGGACCGGGCGATCCAGTCCTCCGAGACAGAGTGATCGAGCCGAAAGGCCGCGGCGTGCTGGATGCCCCGGTCAAAACCAGGTCAAAGCCGGGGCATGACAGTGGAGATCGAGGCTGCGGCGACGCACCTTAACCGACGATTGGCGCTCACTTTTCCCTGGGACCAGCTGCGAAGGGCGCGCGACACCTTTCAATAAAATGAAACGGCGTTTCAAAATGAATTGCAACGCCGTTCTATTTTTGTTAAGGCGCTCCCCATGGCCGGGAGAACACCGGCGCCCGGAGGGAACCCATGGCAAGCGTTGCAGCCGCCTCAGGCCAACAGGGCTTCACACCCGAGGAGGAGAAGATCCTCTCGAAGGTGCTGTGGCGCATCGTGCCCTTTCTGCTGCTCTGCTACATCGTCGCCTATCTCGACCGGGTCAATGTCGGCATCGCCAGCCTGACGATGAACGGCGACCTCGGCATCTCGCCGTCTGCATTCGGCTGGAGCGCCGGGCTGTTCTTCTTCGGCTATTTCCTGGCGGAAGTGCCGAGCAATCTCGCCTTGCAGGCGATCGGCGCCCGCAAATGGATTGCCCGCATCCTGATCACCTGGGGCTTGATCTCGGCCGCAACCGCATTCGTGGTTGGTCCTGCGAGCTTCGGCGTCATGCGCTTCCTGCTCGGACTTGGCGAGGCCGGTTTCACGCCCGGCGTGTTCCTCTATTTCACCTATTGGTTTCCGGCGCGCGTCCGCGGCACGGCGACTGCGGCTTTTCTGCTCGGCATCCCGATCGCCAGCATCATCGGTGCGCCGATTTCGAGCTCGCTGCTCACCCTTGACGGCCTGGGCGGCCTGCATGGCTGGCAGTGGCTTTTGATCATCGAGGGCCTGCCGGCCACGTTGCTTGGCTTCGCGTGCCTCTTTGCGCTCACCGACAAGCCCGAACAGGCCAGCTGGCTCAGCCCCGCGGAGCGGACCTGGCTCGCAGGCGTGCTGGCGTCGGAACGCGAGGCCATTGCCGCCAGACACTCATCCCGCCTCAAGGATGCTTTCCTCAACTGGCGGGTTCTCGTCTGCGCGGCCGTGAATTTCTGCGCCATCATCGGCTCGGTCGGTCTAGGGCTGTGGATGCCGCAGATCATCAAAGGTTTCGGCTTCGGCGTCGTCGCCGTCGGCTTCATCGCCGCCATTCCCTATATCTGCGGCGCCATCACGATGATGCTATGGGCGCGGCTGTCGGACAACGGCGGCGAGCGCAGCTGGTTCGTGGCGTCGGGCCTGCTCGTCGGCGCGGCCTCGCTGATCGTCTGCGGCTACGCGACATCGTCCGCGCTGGTCTCGATCGTCGCCCTCTGCGGCGCCGTGATCGGCATCATGTGCTACCAGTCGACCTTCTGGCCGATCCCGTCGAGCTTCCTCACCGGCAGCGCCGCCGCGGGCGGTCTCGCGATGATCGTCTCGATCGGCAATCTCGGCGGCTTCGTCGGTCCTTATCTCATCGGTGTGATCAAGCAGTCGACCGACAGCTTCTCATGGGCCCTGATCTCGGTGGCTGCGTTTCTTGCGCTGGCTGCCATCCTGATCCGCCTGGTTGGCGCCAGCCTGCAGCGACAGGCCGGAACGGCTGACGGCCGCGCGGGCGCGATCGCACCCCTCTCGAAAGGAATTTGAAAATGAGCGAGCGAAAGCAGTTCCGTCTCGGTCTCGTCGGTTATGGCGAGATCGGCAGCACGCTGGGCAAGGGGCTGCGCGAGGCCGGCCTGCAGCAGATCTTTTGCTACGACAAATATGCCTTCGACGGTCCGTATGCCGATCTGATCCAGGGCCGTGCCAAGGCGGCGGGTGTCACTTTGGTCAAGTCCAATCAGGAATTGGCCGACGCAGCGGAGCTGATCTTCAGCGTCACGCCGGGCTCCAGGTCGCTCGAAAGCGCGGCCGCGTTTGCGCCTGTGCTCGATGGCCGCCACACCTTCCTCGACTTCGCCTCAGCTACGCCCAAGGTGAAATATGGCGTCGCCGAACGGCTCGCAGGGACAGGCGCCACGCTCGGTGACGGCTCCATCATGGGCACGCCCAAGCATGGCTATGCGATGCACATGATGTCGAGCGGTCCCGCCGGCCAGCGCGTGGTCGACCTGCTCGTGCCCTGGGGCATGAGCATCGAATTCGCCGGCGAGAAGCTCGGCACGGCCTCGGGCATCAAGATCCTTCGTTCGGTCCTGATCAAGGGCATCGAGGCGCTGATCGACGAGACGCTGCTCGCCGCCCGGTCCTATGGCCTGGACGAAACCGTATTGGCCTCGGCGTCGAAGACGCTGACGCGTCCGTTCATGGACACGGTCGAGAGCCTGACGCCCTCAGGCGTCATCCACGCCAAGCGACGCACCGAAGAGGTCGAGATGGCGGCCGAGGCGGTCGAGGATGCCGGCATCGAGCCGCTGATGGCGCGCGCGACCGCGGCACGGCTGCGCTGGAAGGACAGCCTGGGCCTGAAGGAGCACTTCAAAGGCGTCGTTCCCGAGAACTACAAGATCGCCATCGATGCGATCGCGACCCGGATGCAGGCCAGCGCGAAAGCAGCCGAATAGAGCCAACAATAAAAGGGAGAGAAACGTGACGGCTGCTCGAACGGACATCGACCCGATAGAGAAGGCGACGATGCGCAAGGTGATCCTGCGCCTCGTGCCGTTCCTGATGATCTGCTATTTCTTCGCGCTGCTCGATCGCGTCAATGTCGGCTTCGCGGCGCTGCAGATGAACAAGGATCTCGGGCTCACGCCGGCGATGTTCGGCTTCGGCGCCAGCCTGTTCTTCGTCTCCTATTTCCTGGTGGAAGTCCCCAGCAACCTGGCGCTGCAGAAATTCGGCGCGCGGCGCTGGATCGCCCGGATCATGATCACCTGGGGCTTGGTGACGGCGTGCATGGCGTTCGTCGTGGGGCCGTACTCGCTTTATGCGATGCGCTTCATCCTGGGCGCGGCGGAGGCCGGTTTCTTTCCCGGCGCGATCCTCTATCTGACCTATTGGCTGCCGTCCGAGTATCGCGCGCGCATCCTGGCGACTTTCACGGTCTCGATCCCGCTTGCGACCTTCCTGGGGTCACCGCTGTCGGTCGGCTTGCTCGAACTCGACGGCGCGCTTGGCCTGCGCGGCTGGCAGTGGCTGTTCATCCTGGAGGGATTGCCGACCGTTCTGCTCGGGCTTGCCTGCCTGTTCGTTCTGATCGACAGGCCCGAAGGGGCGTCCTGGCTGACCAATGAGCAGCGGGATTGGTTGACGGCACGCATGGCGGCGGATGCAGCCGCGCGCAAGCCGGTCGGTCATCTCTCGCTCTGGCAGCTTGCCACCAACAAATATTTCCTGGTCATGGCCCTGGTCTGCTCCGGCGCCTCCGCCACCGGCAGTGTGCTGTCGGTCTGGCAACCGCAGCTGCTGAAATCGTTTGGCCTGTCGAATCTGCAGACCGGCTTCGTCAATGCGATCCCCTACGGCATCGCGACCGTGCTCATGGTGCTGTGGGGCCGCCATTCGGATAAGACGGCCGAGCGCCGCTGGCACACGGCCATCCCGCTGCTGCTCGCCGCCGGCGGCTTCACCGCATTGGGCCTGACGGGAACGGCTGTTGCGCCGACCATCGTCATGGTGACGTTCTGCCTGGTGGGCGCCTATGCCTTCAAGGGGCCGTTCTGGGCGCTGTCGGCAAGCTGGCTTTCGACCAGCACGCTCGCCGCCGGCCTCGCCGGCATCAACGCGATCTCCAATTTGATCGGCGGCGGGTTGATGGTGAACGTGGTTGGCCTGGTCAAGCAGTCGACCGGAAGCTTCGTGCTCGGGATGCTGCCGCTTGCGCTGCTGTGTGCCGTGGCCGCGACCTGCGTCCTCGTGCTCGGCCGCAACGTCGCGCGTGCTGCCGACATGGTCGCGGTGAAATCATGAGCGAGCGCGGCAAGACGTCACGGCGCGCCATTAACAGGCGCGGCGTTCTCGTTGGTCTACTGGCTGCGAGCACGGGCGCCTGGGCGGACGGGGTCGAGCAGGCGGTGCCCAACAGCACCGGGTCGGCGCCGCCGCGCTTGAACGCGCCCGCGGACGCATGCGATTGCCATCACCATATCTACGACGGACGGTTTCCCGTTTCGCCGCATTGGCACCAGGGCCTTCCATCGGGTGCGGCCGTCGCGGATTATCGAAACCTCCGTCGCCGGCTCGGCACCACTAGGAGCGTGGTGGTGCAGCCATCGACATACGGGGTCGACAACCGGTGTCTCGCCGACGCACTGGGCCAGCTCGGCTCCTCGTCGCGCGGCGTAGCCGTGGTCGACGCCGACGTCGAGGAAGCAGAGCTGCGCGCGCTGGCCGACGCCGGCGTCTGCGCCATCCGCGTCAATTTCGTATCTCCGCAGACCTGGGGAACGACAACGCCGGAGATGCTTGCCGCGCTCGCGAGGCGCGTCAGCCCGCTGGGCTGGCACGTGCAGATCCTGATGACCGGCGATCAGATCGTCACTCATGAGAAAGTCATCCGGTCGCTGCCCACCAAGGTGGTCATCGACCATCTCGGGCGTATTCCGCAGCCCGATGGGGTCAAGCATCCTGCCTTCGCCGCCGTGCGTCGCATGCTCGATGAGGGGCGCACCTGGGTGAAGGTCACCGAGCCCTATGAGGACAGCAAGCTCGGTCCGCCCTATGCGGATTCCAGCGACGTTGCGCGTGCCTACGTGCAGGCCACGCCCGAGCGTATCCTGTGGGGCACCGACTGGCCGCATCCGACCCAGCGCGGCACCAAGCCGGATGATGCGTCATTGCTCGATCTTCTCGCCGACTGGGCGCCGGACGAAAAAACCCGCCGGCGCATCCTGGTCGATAATCCGGTCGAACTGTTCGGCTTCTAACCACCTGGCCGAAGGCGTCTCAATCGACGCCTTCGCACTTCAGCTCGCGCAATTGCTTGTCCACCCAGGAGGCGTCGTGGGTGCCGGCCTCGATATTGGCCATCTGCTTCTGCTCGGCCTCGAACTTCGCGGTGGCGGCCTTGAACACCGCCTCGGTCTGATCGAACGGCACGCAGAGCAGGCCGTCATCGTCGCCGATGATGAGGTCGCCGGGCTCGATCACCATGCCGTCGATCGCGATCGCAACGTTGATTTCGCCCGGGCCATTCTTGTAAGGGCCGCGATGGGTCACGCCCGCCGCGAAAACCGGAAATGTCTGGCTGCGGATGAAGCCGGCGTCACGGATCGCGCCGTTGATGACGAGGCCCGCCACGCCGCGCTTGACCATCTGCATCATCATCATCTCGCCGGTGATGGCATTGGTCAGGTCGCCGCCGGCATCGACGACGATGACGTCGCCGCGCTCGGCCAGCGCGATCGCCTTGTGCACCATGAGATTGTCGCCGGGCGCCGTCTTGACCGTCAGTGCCGCGCCCGCCAGCCCGCCACTCCCGTGCATCGGACGAAGCCGCGCACCGCCGGCCGTCAGGCGCGACATGCTGTCGCTGACATTGGCGACAGGCAGGCGCGCAAAACGCTCGACGACATCGGCGCCGATCTTCCTGTTGCGTTTCAAGATTCTGAATCCGACGGGCATGAATGGTTCTCCAAATGGGCTGGAAAATCCATAGAACGACGTTTCGTTTTTCGCAATGTGCATGATGAGAGGAACTGGTCGGTCTCCTCACAAGCCTCAGCGCCCGAGCGGCACCGAGGCCTGGATCGTCCAATCGGCGATGGGGATGTCCTGTCCTGAACGGACGACGCAAATTCTGTCGAAGGTAATGGCGCGACCCGCGAGGCGCTGCCCGAATTCGGCTGATGCCGGCGCCTTCACGACCTCCGGCAGGTTGCCATAGAGCAGCGAGACATGCGGCATGAAGCGTTCAGCTTCCTGCGGATCGAGGCGTCGCTTCAGCCTGGAGAGCGGCGCCGAAACGGCGAAGCGCACGTAGAAAGCCCGGAAGAACGCCTGCGTCGTCTCGATCCCAGCGATCGGCTCGGCGAAGACCTGCGACGCAGCGGCTGCTGCCCGAGCGTCCTCGTGGAGATGCTCGAACGTTGCATTGGTGTCGCCGCGCAGCGTCAGATGCGGCGCGAAATTCGGCGTGCCGAAGCGCGCCGCAAGCTCGCCGATGAGCGAAGCCAGAAACGCTTCGTCTTCGGGGCACGGCATGAGCCAGAGCGATCGGATCTCGACGGTCATCGGGAGTCATAAATCTGTTGCACGAGCGCGCTAGGGGTCGGTATGTTTATTCCACGCTGATCGCAGAATGGAAGAACAATTCCATCTGAGCAAATAGGGCGGCGTGGAGGAGCGAAACGTGCGGGCGGGCTCGCAAGCTATGTCGGGTGTCGGCGCGGCAATCGAGGTGCGCGGCCTGCACGTCGCCTATGGCGGCACGAAAGTGCTTCACGGCGTCGATCTCGATTTTGCGCCGGGGTCTTTCACGGCGTTGCTCGGCTCCTCCGGCTGTGGCAAGACCACGCTTCTGCGCTCGCTCTCCGGCTTTGTGCCGGTCTTGTCCGGCTCGATTGCCGTCGGTGGCAAGGACGTCGCCGGTCTGCCGCCCGAGAAGCGCGGCATGGCGATGGTGTTCCAGTCCTATGCGCTCTGGCCGCATATGACGGTGCTCCAGAACATCGGCTACGGCCTGAAGCTGCGCGGGGTGTCCAAGCGCGACATCGCCGCCAAGGTGTCCTCGCTGCTGGCGATGCTCGGGCTCGCCGGCTACGAAGATCGCAAGGTCACGGCCATGTCGGGCGGGCAGCGGCAGCGTGTCGCGCTGGGACGCGCGCTGGCGGTCGACCCCGGCATCCTGCTGCTGGACGAGCCTCTGTCCAACCTCGACGCCAAGATCCGCATGACGATGCGTCACGAAATCCGCGCCATCCAGCAGCGGCTCGGCGTCACCACGATCCATGTCACGCATGACCGCGAGGAGGCGATGACGATGGCCGACAGGCTGGTCATCATGAATGCTGGCCGCATCGCGCAGATCGGTACGCCGGAGGAGGTCTATGACCGGCCGAACAGCGCCTTCGTCGCCAATTTCATGGGCGCCGAGAACGTACTGCCCGTCCGTGTCGAGTCCGGCGAGGGCCCCGCCACGATCGCGGCTGGCGAGGCGCGCTATGTGCTCCCCCGTGAACGCGACCTTGCTCTGCCAGCGGGCGAAGCACTCGCCTATTTCCGCGACGACGTCGCCAGTCTGGATGCGCCCGATGCCGCACCGGGCGAGGATCTGGTGGTGCCGGGCCGCATTGCGGCGCGCAGCTATCCGGGTGGGCTCTACCGCTACAGGGTCGAGGTCGCCGGCCGCCAGCTGACCGTTGATCACGCCATCAGGCATGAGCCCGGCGCGGCCGTCGGCCTGCGTATCCCGCTTTCACGCCTTCACATCTTCCCGGCTGCACAGGCGTCCATCCCTGCCTGACCCCTTCCAACGATCCGACACGGAGCCAGACTCATGCGCCTTCTCACGATTGCCACCTCGCTCGCCGCGCTGATCGCGGCTTCGCCGCTCGCTGCGCAAACGCTCAACGTCGCCTCCGCGGGCGATCAGAATATGGTCGACTACGTCAAGGACTACCTTGCCCCGATGTTCGAGAAGGCCCATCCGGGCGTCAAGATCGTCGCGGTCGGCACCGGGCCGGGCGATGCCGGCTCGCAGAAGATTTACGAGAAGCTCAACGCCCAGAAAGGCGCGACCGCAACCGATTTCGATGTGGTGGTGATCCACCAGAAGGCCGCCGGCCAGATGGTCAAGGAGGGCCTGCTCGACAAATATTCGGCCGATGTCGATACCGCCAAGCTCGCCACGGGCGACGCGTCCAGGAACGCGCTCGGCACCGACGTGAGCGGCTACGTCATCCCGATGTTCCAGTCGCAGACCGCGCTCGCCTACAATGCCGACATGGTCAAGACGCCGCCGGCGAGCTTTGCCGAACTCGCCGATTGGGCCAAGAAGAATCCGAAGCAGTTCGGCTATAACGGCATCAAGGGTGGCATGTCGGGCGTCGCCTTCGTTGCCGGCTGGGTCTACGCATTCGGCGGCGATGCCGACAAGCTGATCAAAGGCCCCTACGACGCCGCCACCAAGGCCAATTGGGACAAGGCCTTCGCGGATCTGAAGGCCTTCAACGCCAACGCCACCATCACCCCCGGCAATGCCGGCACGCTCGACATGTTGAACCGCGGCGAGATTGCGATCGGCCCTGTCTGGGTCGACATGTTCTACTCGTGGCAGGCCGACGGCAAGCTGCCGCCGAACATGAAGCTGAAACTGATCTCGCCCGGCATGCCCGGCCAGCCGATGTATTATTCGATTCCGGAGAAATCGGCACAGAAGAAGCTGGCCGAGGCCTTCATTGCGCTTGCAACTTCGCCGCAAGTCCAGGCCGACGGCATCGTCAAGAAGTTCAACTGGTATCCGGGCATCGACGCCAAGAACCTCGAAGGCAAGCTCGACAAGGCCGCCTGGGACAAGCTCTTCAGCGACGTTACGCCGGCCGAGCTCGCCAGCAACGGCAAGCCCTTTCCGATAGCGCCCTACTTCAACGACATCCTCGAGGGCTACGAGAAGAAGGTCGCGAATTGAGGTTCGTTGCGAGGGTCGTGATTCTCGGGCGCGTGCCCGGGAGTCACGACCTTTCTCCTCTGCGCCGTTGTCAGCAGGTTCGATGTCCATCTCCCAACGCCAGCTCGCTCTGCTGCTCATCGCGCCTGGCCTCGCGCTGGTGGCGGCGCTGTTTCTCTATCCGCTGAGCTTCTCGCTGATCTCGGCCTTCACGGGGCCGAAAGGAGGCGTCTCGCTGGATGCCTTTCGCAAGGCCTGGGAGCTCTATTCCGGCGACGTCCTCTTTACCGTCGTGATCGTGCTCGCCTCCTGCTCGTTCACGGGGCTCGCCGCCATCATCATCGCCGGCACGCTGACGCTCGGCGAGAACCGCTGGATCGTTGGCACGCTGAAAGCGCTCTATCGCTGGCCGCTCTTCATCCCGTTCATCGTCGCGGCACAGTGCATGCGCACCTTCCTCGCCAAAAACGGGCTGATGAACAATTCCTTCGTCGCCATGGGGCTCATGGAGCCGCTCCAGGCGGTAAGCTTCCTCGACTGGCGCGGCATCATCGCCACCTTCGTCTGGAAGCAGACGCCCTTCGTAGCCCTGCTGCTCGCGGGTGCGCTCGCCGCGATCGACCGCGCGACGCTTGAAGCGGGCCGTAATCTCGGTGCCTCCCGCTTGCGTGTGCTGGTCGAGCTCGCGTTGCCTCAGGTGATGCCGCAGCTCCTGGTGGCGCTGGTGCTGTCGTTCGTGACGATGCTCTCGGTGCTGTCGGTCCCGATGATGGTGGCGGGATCGCAGCCCACCCTGCTGACCGTCGACATGGCCTTCCGCATCAACGCCTATGGCGATTACGCCACGGCGAATGCGCTCGGCGTCATCACCTATCTGCTCTCGGCCGGCGCTGCGATCATCTATCTGAAGCGCGGCATGGCCAAGGAGAGCGCGGCATGATGCGTCTGGCATCTTCGTTGCGCACGGCGCTGGCCGTGGTCCTGCTCGCCGCCTTTGCCTTCGTGCTGATCGGCCCGCTCGCCAACCTCGCGCTCTGGTCCGTGGCCGAGCGCTGGTACACGCCCTACAAGCTGCCGGTGACCTACGGCACGCGCTATTGGCAGCAGGTCTTCCGCCCCTCAGGCGACGCCATGGCCTCGCTCGGCACATCGGTCTGGATCGCGGTCCTGACGGTCGTCGTTGCGCTCGCGCTCTCGATTCCGGCCGGCTATGCGCTGGCGCGGCTGAAGCTGCCGGCGCGCGCCCTGTTCATGGTTGTGTTCCTGCTGCCGCAGGCCTTTCCGTCGGTCGCGATCTACATCAACGTCGCCCGCGTCTTCTACCAGCTCGGCATCAACGGCACTGTCTTCGCCGTGGTGCTCGTCCACGCCGCGCACGGGCTGGTCTATTCGGTCTGGATCGCGGCCGCCGCCTTCGGCGCGGTCGACAAGGATCTGGAGCTTGCGGCGCGCAACATCGGCGCCTCGCCGCTTCTGACGTTCTTCTCGGTGACGCTGCCGCTGGCGGCACCCGGCATCGTCGCCAGCGGCATCTTTGTCTTCCTGGAATCGCTCGACGAGTTCACCGGCACCTTCTTCGTCGGCGTGCCGCAGGTCACGACCCTGCCGCTGCTGCTCTACAATGCGGCGATGGGCGGCAACTATCAGGTCGCCTCGATCACGGCGCTGATCCTCCTCGTGCCCTCGGTGCTGTTCATGCTCTTCATCGAGCGCTTCCTGCGCGCCGACGTGCTGGCCAAGGTCGGCGCCTAGCCCCGATCCCTGGCGAGCTCGGCAAGCACGCGGCGGAGATTGCCGTCGCCGTCCTTCAGAAGGGCCTCCGCATCAGCCCTGCTGACACCCAGCGCCAGAAGCACCGCCGTCTTGACGTCTCCTTCGGCCTGCTCGAGCGAGCGTGCCGCGTGCGACGGGTCGCAGTCGGCGATTTGTGCCACCATGGCTTCGGCGCGCCGCTTCAGCTTGGCATTGGTCGGCGGCATGTTCACCATCATGCCGCGATACACCCGGCCAAGGCGCAGCATGATCCCCGAAGAGATCAGGTTGAGCACGACCTTTTGCGCGGTGCCCGCCTTCATCCGCGTGGAGCCGGCGATCAGTTCGCGGCCGGTCTCGATCAGGATCGGAAACTTTGCCGATGCCAGCAGGGCGGTGCCGGGATTGTTGGCGACAGCGACCGTCACTGCATCGAAAGAGCCTGCGTGCTCCAGCGCCGCGACCGTGAACGGCGTTGTGCCGCTGGCGGCGACCGCGATCACCACGTCATGGGGCGTCAGCCGTACGGCCTCGATCTGCGCGACGGCATCATCGACATCGTCCTCCGCACCCTCGATGCTGGTGACGAACGCCTTGTCACCGCCGGCGAGGACGAAGCGGACGCGCTCGCGGGGCCAGGCGAAGGTCGGTGTCAGCTCGGCGCCGTCCTGCACCGCCACGCGGCCCGAGGTGCCGGCGCCGACATAGACAATGCGACCGCGATCGCTGAGCGCAGTCTTGGCCGCTTCGGCTGCCGCGGTGATTGCGGGAAGGGCATGGCCGATCGCGGCGACCGCCGCAAGCTGGCCCTCCCACATCGCTTCCATCGCCGAATTCAGCGGCCATGCATCAAGGTCGGCAAATCTGGGATCGACTTCTTCGGTCGCCATGCCGCTGATCCAAGCCTCAAACGCGGAACTTCGGAGCCTGTTCATAGTAGGTTTCTCTCCTCGGCAGGTCCAGCTTGGCTAGGTCCAGGTTGGCCGGGTCAGCGCGGCAGCTGAATTCGCCGCCATCAATGGCGAGAGGCCTGGTACCTTTTGTTCCCATGGGACCTTAACGCGAGGAATTAGCTCCGGGTCCCTGAAGCCGCTGTGTACGCGAATGATCCGGGCGGGGCGGGGCTCGCCTCACGAGTCCGTGACGGCGATTCTCGGTTCAGCACCGAGGGGCCAATCTGGGTCTTCCGCCTTTCTCTCGATTGCCGCGCAGCGGCGAGCCTTCAAGTCGACGAACAGGGCCCGAAGAATTGAGTGCACTGTCACCGAAATTCGAGAATCTGGTGGCGCCGCACGGCCGCTGCTTCATTGCCCGCGGTTGCCCTTGCCGAATAGCGAACCGCACATCGAATAGAACGAACACACGGGACTACCGAAGCGCCTGAGCGGTCGGCGGCGAATCACGGATCAATCTACAGACTCGGGCTACCGGCGCGACCCCGAACGTTGCCTGCACTGCAAATTGAGGACGGTCAGCGTAAGACCCTGAGGCTCAATAAGGGCGATAGTAGTCGCGCCGCCATCGCGGCCGGTACTCCTCCCGGTAGTATCGACGGGGCCCGTAGTAAGCGTAGCCTTGGCGAGCTGCCTGATACTGCGGCGGAATGACACCGTTGGGATAGCAATTCCCGTGGATGTCTATGTCATAGCCATTCCCACACCAGCCGCCACGAACTTGTACGATCGGGGCATCGCTTTGAATTGCAGGTGCTTCGGTTTGGACCGCTGTGGGTGCCCCAATTTGGAGAGCAAGGATCGTTGCGGCAGCTGCGCTGGTCAGTGGCATGTTCAGTTCCTCCCGTGGCTTGTAAGGGTTAAACGCCGCAGAGCTTGGCCCGGTTTCCTGGACGGGAATGGATTTTGCCGCGGCACGCGGCGTTCATCGCTTATTCATATTCAGCAACGCGGTCTCGTGGCCGGAATTACGGAATTACGGTGACAGTGCACTTAATTCACAAGGCTTGGTGGCGATCATTGGAGTGCACTGTCACCGCAGCTTCTGGCAATTGAAGGGCCATCAACCCAACATTACCGCACCCCCGTGCCTTTGCAGCGCTGGCACTTCACCACCTTGTCGCCCTTCTTGAGCAAGCCCTTGCCTTCACAGTTCTTGCATTTCTGTTTCTTCTTGATGTTCGGGCCTTTTTCGCTGGCCATGAAAATCTCCTGCCGTGAGAGTGGGGGCGACTGGTGGCTAGTAAGAACTTGTGTCCGCAAGAGCGCCAGTCCGTCGTCGCTTCCGCTGCGCTCCAGCTATGCCGGACACGCTTCGCCCTTCGGCTCCTGCGTGGCTGCTCCGCCCGCCTGCGCCCGGTGGGCTTCGGCGCGGCAGCCTTCGCTTGCCTTTCGTGGCACCGGCTCGCCGAGCCGAAGCTCGCGAAGCGAGCGAAGGCTGGTGGGCCCGGCAGGACTCGAACCTGCAACCAGACCGTTATGAGCGGCCGGCTCTAACCATTGAGCTACAGGCCCCGCCGCGAGACGGCCCGCGGAACGCGCGGCCGGCAACGGTGCGCGGTTCGTTTACAGGGATGGAGGCGGGGGTGCAATGCCGGGCCGCGCGACGCGGAACGTCAGCGCGACGTCGAGGGCGATTTCCAAATTACCGAATTTTGCGATGATGGCCTTATACGCCTGTTTTGCCCGACGGAACAACCGTTTTTTCGGTGGTTTTGATTTTTGCTGCCGTAACCCGTTGTAATCCCCTCACTTTCTACTGTGCATGGGGTTGTTTTGGTGTTTTGACGGGAGGGGGCCCTTAAGTCCCCTCCTGCCGGCCCGAATAAGCAGAGGACAGCCCGCTCAATCCACCGAGACCCCGGCGAACTCCACGACCTTCTTCCACTTCTCGGTCTCCTCAGTGACGAGCTTGCCGAACTCGGCCGGCGTCATCGGCCTCGGGATGCCGCCATTCTCGGTCAGCCGCGCCGCCACCTTCGGGTCTTTCAGCGCGTCGTTGACCGCCTTGTTGAGGAGCTCGACGATTTCCGGTGGCGTGCCCTTCGGCGCGGAGATGCCGTAGAAGCCGACCGACTCGAAGCCCGGCACGGTCTCGGCGATGGCGGGCACGTCGGGCACCGCGGGCCAGCGCTGCGGCGAGGTCACGCCGAGTGCGCGGACATTGCCGCCGCGCGACTGCTCGAGCGCGGACGGCAAATTGTCGAAGATCAGCTGCACCTTGTTGGAGATGATGTCGGGGAAGGCAATCGCCGAGCCGCGATAGGGCACATGCACCATGTCGCACTTGGTCATCGCCTTGAACAGCTCCGCCGACATGTGCACCGAGGTGCCGTTGCCTGACGAGGCGAACGAGATCTTGCCGGGGTTGGCCTTGCAATAGTCGATGAACTCCTGGACCGTCTTCACCGGCATCGCATTGGAGACGACCAGCATGTTGGTGAGCTGCATGATGCTCGCGACCGGCGTGGTGTCGCGCAAAAAGTCGAACGGCAGCTTCTTGTACAGCGAGGTCGAGATCGCGTTGTTGGGCGCGACGAACAGAAGCGTGTAGCCGTCGGGGGCTGAGTTGATCGCGGCGGCGGCCGCGATGTTGCCGCCGGAGCCGGTGCGGTTCTCGACGATGAACTGCTGGCCGAGATGGTCCGACAACCACTGCGCCATGATGCGCGCGACGATGTCGACCGGGCCGCCGGCGGCAAAGCCGATCAGCCAGTGCACGGGGCGGTCGGGATAGGCGGCGGAGGCGCGAGGGGTGGCGGCGAGGAGACCTGACAGCAAGACCAGCCCGAAAACAGCGCACCGCAAAATTCGCAACATGACGCCTCCCATTGCTTTATTGTTTGCGAGCATGCTTTCACAAAAACCGCCCGCTGCCTACATCGTCTCTGGTCGATGTTGACGCAGGCGCAGCCGGACCGATGATGAAATTCGCAATCGATATCCTTCTCGGTGCGGCGCTGCTGCTCAGTCCCGCTGCTGCTCAAACCGGAGGCAACGCCATTTCCACCACGACCATCAGTTTGGGCACCGCGACACCCGGCGGCGGCTTCCCGCTCTATGGCAACGCCTTCGCCGAGGTGATGAATGCGGCGGATGGCTCGCTCACCATCGCCCCGCGCAACACCAAGGGCAGCAACGAAAACATTCCGCTGCTGGAGAAGGGCGAGCTCGATCTCGCTTTGGTCGCGGGCGAGCCGGCCTATGAGGCCTTTGCCGGCATCGGCCGCGCGCCGGTCCGGCTGAAGATCCTCACCGCGATCTATTCCAACCCCGGCATGTTCGTGGTGCGCGCGGACAGTCCCTACAAGACGATCCGCGATCTCGTCGGCCAGCCGGTCGCGTTCGGCGCCAAAGGCTCCGGCCTGCCGATCCTGGCGCGCTATGTGCTCGATGGTCTCGGCCTGAAGCAGGACGACGACTTCAAGGCCATCTATCTCGATCGCGCCGGCGACGGCCCCGCGATGGTCGAGGATGGTCGCGTCGCAGCGCTGTGGGGCGCCGGCATCGGCTGGCCCGGATTTGCCGCGGTCGCATCGAGCGTGTCAGGCGCGCGCTTCATCGCGCCTGATGCCGAAGAGATCGCGCGCATCCGCGCCAAGCATGCGTTCCTCAAACCGCTGACCGTGCCGGCCGGCAGTTACTCGAAGCAGAGCGAGCCAATCGCCTCGCTCGGCTCCTGGAGCTTTGTGCTGACGCGCGAAGACCTGCCCGACGATGTCGCCTATCGTCTCGCCAGGACGCTGCACGGCGTCGAAGCAACCTTCTGCAAGAAGCTCGCGCAGGCGTGCGAGACCACGGCGGCAAACACTGTCGCCGCCGCGCCGAGGCCGGAGCTGATTCATGCGGGCGTGATGAAATATTATCGCGAGATCGGCGTGGTGAAATGACGGCCGCGGGAAGCGGCCGTCACGCTCTCACTTCTTCAGCATCGGACACGCCGGGTCGGGCGGGCCGAACGCCTTGTCGCCGGGAATCGTCGCGAGGATCTTGTAATAGTCCCACGGATATTTGCTCTCCTCCGGCGTCTTCACCTGCACCAGCCAGAGGTCGTGCACCATCAGATTGTCATCGCGAAGCTTGCCGTGGCGGGCGAAGAAATCCTCGACCGGCGTCTCGCGCATTTTCGCGGCGACCTTGAGCGGATCGTCGGTGCCGGCAGCCTTGATGGCGTTGAGATAGTGGATCACGCTGGAATAGACGCCGGCCTGCCACATCGTCGGCATCTTGTTCATCTTGGCGAAATAGCGCTTCGACCATTCGCGGGTCTTGTCGTCCATGTCCCAATAGAAAGAGGTCGTCAGCAACAGGCCCTGCGCGGCCTGCAAGCCGAGGCCGTGGATGTCCGTGATCAGCGCCAGCAGCGCCGCCATCTGCTGGCCGCCCTTGAACACGCCGAACTCCGAGCCGGTCTTGATCTCGTTCATGTTGTTGGGTGGACCTGCCGCAATGCCGATGATCTTGGCCTTGGAGGCCTGCGCCTGCAGCACGAAGGAGGAGAGGTCGGGCGTCGCCAGCGGCGGCTTCACCGAGCCCAGCACCTTGCCGCCATTGGCTGTGATGACGCTGGAGGCGTCGCGCTCGAGCGAGTGGCCGAAGGCGTAGTCGTCGGTGATGAAGAACCAGCTGTCGCCGCCGCGCTTGACCACGGCGTCCGCAGTGCCGACCGCGAGCGCACGGGTGTCGAACACCCATTGCATCGCATAGGGCGAGCAGAACTTGCCGTGGAAATCGGCGGTGCCGGTGGAGTGGGTGATGAACAGCCGCTTCTTCTCGTTGGCGATGTTCTGCACCGCAAGGCCCACGGCCGAGACCGGCACGTCGACGATCAGGTCGACCTGGTCGACGTCGTACCAGCGCCGCGCGATCGCAGCGCCGATGTCGGCCTTGAGCTGGTGGTCGCCGATTACGATGCTGATCGGCTTGCCGAGCACGGTGCCGCCGAAATCGTCGATCGCCATCTGTGCGGCCGTCACCGAGCCCTGGCCGGTCGGCGCGGAGGCCGGGCCGTTCATGTCGGTGAGCACGCCGATCTTGACGACGTCGTCGGACACCTGCGCCGTTGCGGCCCCCGATAGCAGAGCCGCCGTTAAGGCGGCCGCAACCGGCAGTCCAAATTTCATTGGATTCACGCTTGTCCTCCCCTGATCCGGCGCGTTGGCCGAAAGTTGCCTGCCGGGTACGGCCCGGCTGAATTGGTTTCTTTTGCAACTATTTGGGGGTGGGCGTCAATCTCAGGCCGCGAAGCGGATTTGGCCTGCGGGCGAGGGATCATATCCGGTCAGCTCCTCGGCGCGCTGCCGAAGCCGCCGTTCGCCGAGGAACCGGATCAGGGCCTGCATGGCGGGGCGGAAATAGCTGCGCTGCCGCATCGCAAGATCAAGATTCTCCCAGGCCAGCGGCACAAAATCGAGCCCAGCCGAGCGCGCCGCCGCGCGCGTCGCGACGCCGCAATCGGCCTGTCCGGCGCGGACCATCTCGGCGAGGTCGGGCCCGGTGAGGGCCGGCGTCTCCACCGGCCGCAGATCGCGCGTCGTGGCGTCGGCGCGCCTCAGCAGCATGTCGAGCAGCATCTGCGCGCCGGTGCCTTGCTGCCGCATCGCCATCCGCGCGCCGAGCGCGAGCACGTCGGAGAGCCCGTGCAGCCGATTCGGATTGCCGGGCGGCAGCACCAGACCCTGCTCGCGGCGCACGAAGGCGACAAGCAGCGCATCATGTAAGTCAGGCGCGTCCCGCAGCGCCGTCACGCTGGCGTCGGAGGCAAGGTTGCCCGCGGGATCGAGGCTGTGGAAGTGCACGGCGACCGCCATCACCTCGTCACGTTGCAGCCGCTCGAGCCCGCGCGCGCTGCCCTCGGTCATCGATCCGAGGCCCGAGCCGGATTCGCGAAGGCTCCAGTCGAGCAACTCGTCCTGGCTGCCGCCCACCACCGGCGGCGGCTCCGCCGTCAGCATGCCGGCCGGACGCGCCATGCCCGACAGGACCCAGAGATCGAGCTCGTGCCGCGGGAAGAGCCATTTGCCTGTCACCTTGGTGCAGGGGATCGCGCCGTTGGTGACGAGTTCGTAGAGCTTGCGCTCGCCGAGGCGGAGATAATCCGCGGCTTCACTGGTCGTCAGGAATTCCATCCTGCATTCCTATGCAAATTCTTGCTTCTTTTTGGCGTTCAACGCAGGTGGAATTCTGCACTTCGATTTTTGTCCGCGCGAACCATGCCCGATGAGCTCGTTGCTTTGCAACACATCCTGACACGTGTTTTGATTTTGGTTGACGATCTTGCGAGGCGCTGATGGTGCGGGCCTTGCGGCCATTGCGCGCGTGAGTGCAATCAACGTGCCGGTTGATTCATTGCCGAAATTTCCCGAATGATTCATGTCGCGCGGTGCATGGCGCGTCACGAGTCTGCCTTTCGGTAGTGGCCCTGGCCCAGCCTCTACCTGATGTTGCCGTCGCCGCGGCCATCTCCGTCACGAGTGCGGCGTAATCGCTCATCATGATCGCGTCGTTTTCGATAGGAACCCGTCATGGCCGTTCACCGACTGACCGTTGCATTTGCGCTGCTCTGCGGCCTCGCCGGGGTCGTCGCGACATCGTCTGCCGAGGAGCGCGGGATTGTCCTGGCCTCGACGACATCGACACAAGAATCGGGCCTGCTCGACTATTTGCTGCCCGTCGTCCGCGACAAGATCGGCATCGAGGTGACGGTGATCGCACGCCGGAGCGACGAGGTGCTCGACGGCGCGCGCCGGGGTGAGGCCGACGTGGTGTTGTTGCATGCCCGGCCGCAAGAGGAGAAATTCGTTGCCGATGGTTTTGCCACCAAACGGTACGACGTGATGTACAACGATTTCGTGCTGCTCGGGCCGAAGAGTGATCCCGCGGGCGTGAAGGGCAAGGACATCGCCACCGCGCTGAAAGCAATCGAGGCCAAGGGTGCGCCGTTCGTGACGCGCGGCGATCGTTCCGGCACCCACGCGGCGGAACTCGCACTCTGGATCGTTGCCGGCATCGACATCGCCAGCGCCAAGGGCGCCTGGTATCGGGAGAGCGGGCAGGGCATGACCGCGGCGCTCGACGCCGCGCGTACGGCGAACGCCTACATGCTCGCGGATCGTGCCAGCTGGATCTCGTACAGGGATCGTGGCGACCTCGACGTCATCGTCGAGGGTGACAAGCGGTTGCTCAACCAATATGGCGTGATGCTGGTGAACCCGGAAAAGTTTCCGGACGTGAAGAAGGATCTGGGCCAGACCTTCATCAATTGGCTGATCTCTCCAGAGGGGCAGGCGGCGATCGCCGGCTACAAGGTCGACGGGCAGCAGGTGTTCTTTCCGAACGCGGACAAATCGCGCGGCTGACGGCCGAAGTACGTGCGGTTGCCAAACCGCCCGATGCGTGGTCCATCATGAGGCATGCCCCAGCGCTTGCCGACCTCGCTGACGCCGCTCGCTACCGCGCTCGCTGCGCTGCTGCGCGGCGTCACCCCCGTCACAGTGCAGGAATTGCCGCTGATTGAAGCGGCCGGCTGTGCTTCCGCGGGCATGCCATTGCTGCCGGCCCATCCGCCGCGCGACATCGCTGCAGTGGACGGCTGGGCGCTTTGCGCCAGCGACCTCGTCGGCGCATCCTCCTATTCGCCGCTGCCTCTGGCCGGGCTTCCAGTGTGGGTCGAGGCCGGCGATGCGCTGCCGGCGGGATGTGATTGCGTGCTCGATGTCGACGTCATCGAGGTGTCAGGCCCGCTTGCCCAGGTCCTGGCAGAGGGCATTCCGGGACAGGGCGTTGCGCGTGCGGGCGGCGATGTCGCCGAAAGCACGCCTGCGGCCGCGGCGGGATGTCCCGTCGACGCGGCGGCTCTGCTGCTCGCGCGCGTTGCGGGTGCGGACAAGCTGAGTGTCAGGCGGCCGCGGCTGCGCATCGTCAACGTGCCGGGCCCAACTGTGACGCTGCAGATGATCGCCGACCTCGCAAGCGCGGCAGGATTGGATGTGAGCGCGCATGAAGCCACGTCGCGCGATGCGGCGTCGATCGCGGCGGCGCTCGATGTCTCGGCTTGCGATCTCCTGGTGACGATCGGCGGCAGCGGCGTCGGTCGCGCGGATGCCGCGGTGACGGCGCTGGCCGAGCGCGGGGCGAAGCTTGCCCACGGTCTTGCGCTCCAGCCTGGACGGACCGCAGCCGCTGGTCGGCTCGGAAGCATTCCCGTCGTCGTCTTGCCCGGCTCGCCCGCCCAGGCACTCGCAGTTTGGTTGGCGCTTGTGCTTCCGCTCATCGACAGAATGTCGGCGCGGCGGCCACGTCGCGCAGCGACCTTGCCGCTTGCGCGCAAGATCGCCTCCAGCGTCGGCATTGCCGAAATCGCGCTATTGGCGGAGGAACATAAAACGTGGATGCCGCTTGCCATGGGCGAATGGCCGCTGCACGCGATCGCCCGGTCCGATGCATGGCTGCTTATTCCCGCCGGCAACGAGGGATTTGCGGCGGGCGAGCCAGTCGATGCTTATTTGATGCGGGAATGATATGGGTTCCGGCATGACGATGATCCCGAAGCCACCAGATCGCAGCGCGCTCGAGCAGGAGCAATTCCTCAAAATCCTCTCGCGCGAGGAGGCGCTGGCGCGCTTCGACGCTGCGCTGTTTCCGCGTCCGATCCCGAATGAGGTCCGCAAGCTTGCCGGTGCACTCGACGCGCCCCTCGCCGAAGACATCACTGCACCAATCGACGTGCCGCCGTTCGATCGCTCCAATGTCGACGGCTTTGCCGTGCGCTCGGCGGATCTTTCAGTCGCTGGCGAAGGCGCGCCCGTGCGGCTGGCGCTGAACCGCGAGATCATTCACTGCGGCACCGCACCGATGCTGCAAGTGATGACAGGAACCGCAACGCCGATCGCGACCGGCGGCCCGCTACCGCGCGGCGCCGACGCCGTCGTCATGGTCGAGCACACCCAGCCGTCCGGCCTTGATGCGATCGATGTCCGTCGCGCAGTCTCGCCGGGGCAGTTCGTCTCGTACGCTGGCTCCGACATCGCGCGCGGCGAAGCGCTGCTGCGCGCTGGCACGATCATCGGCTCGCGCGAGATCGGCATGCTGGCGGCCTGCGGCATCGCAGAGGTGAGAATTGCACGGAAGCTGCGAGTTGCCGTGATCTCCACTGGCGACGAGCTCGTGCAGCCCGGCGAGGCGCTTGCGCCGGCCGCGATCTACGACACCAATGGTGCGATTGTCGCAGCTGCGATCAACGAGAATGGCGGCGAGGCGATATTGCTCGGCGCGATTCCCGACGATGAAGCCAGGCTGGAGGCCGCGATGCGCGAGGCGCTGGCCAATGCCGACATGCTGGTGCTGTCGGGCGGCACCTCGAAGGGCGCGGGCGACCTGTCGCATCGCATCATCGGCCGACTGGGCAAACCGGGGATTATCGCGCATGGCGTGGCGCTCAAGCCCGGCAAGCCGCTCTGCCTTGCGGTCTGCGACGGCAAGCCGGTGGTGATCCTCCCGGGCTTTCCGACCTCGGCGATGTTCACCTTCCACGACATGATCGTGCCGGCGCTGCGCAAGATGGCGGGATTGCCGCCGCGCGCCGATGCCAAGGTGAGCGCAACCGTGCCGGTGCGTATTGCATCCGAGCTGGGCCGCACTGAATTCGTGATGGTCTCGCTGGTCGAGGGCGAGGACGGGCTGATCGCCTATCCCTCCGGCAAGGGCTCCGGTGCGATCACGTCGTTCGCGCAGGCCGATGGCTTTCTGCGCATCGATGCGCTTGCCGACCAGATGCCGGCGGGGACGAATGCCGAGGTGACTCTGTTCACGCCGCATGTGCGGGTGCCAGATCTCGTCATCGTCGGCAGCCATTGCACTGGCCTCGATCTCGTGACTGCGCCGCTCGCCCATGCGGGCCTCTCCGTGCGCTCGATTGCCGTTGGCAGTCTCGGTGGCCTGGCGGCGGCCAGGCGCGGCGAATGCGATCTCGCGCCGATCCATCTGTTCGACGACAAGAGCGAGACCTACAACACGCCTTACCTCGTCGAGGGGCTCAAGCTCGTGCCGGGATGGCGGCGGATGCAAGGCATTGTCTTCCGCAAGGACGACAAGCGTTTTGAGGGGCTCGGCGCAAAGGAGGCCGTTGCTGCCGCGGTCGCCGACCCCGCCTGCATCATGGTCAACCGCAACCAGGGTGCCGGCACGCGTATCCTGATCGACCGGCTGCTCGGCGGCGCGCGCCCGGAAGGCTATTGGAACCAGCCGCGCTCGCACAACGCGGTTGCCGCGGCCGTCGCGCAGCACCGTGCCGACTGGGGCATGACCATCGCGCCGGTCGCCCATGCGGCCAATCTCGGTTTCATTCCGTTCGCGGAAGAGCATTATGACTTTGCCTTGGTGACGTCGCGCAAGCAGCGCCCCGCGGTACAGGCCTTCCTTGACGCCCTCGGCTCGGACGAGGCGCGCACGGCACTTGAGCGAGCGGGCTTCCGGCCCGCATAGACGACGCGGCATCCAAGCCGCGCGCGACACAGGGTGGGGACGCGATGGCAAGGCCGCTTTCGGTTGCGATTATTGGTGCCGGCATGGGCGGGCTCGCGACCGCCGCGGCGCTCAGGCGCGTCGGCATCGACGTGATGGTCTACGAGCAGGCCTCGCAGTTTGCCCGCATCGGCGCCGGAATTCAGATCGGCTGCAATGCGATGAAAGTGCTGCGGGCGCTGGGGCTAGAGAAGCGGATGCGCGAGCAGTCGTTCTATCCGCGCTCTTGGAATAACCGCCATTGGAAGAGCGGCGACATCAAGTTCGACATGATTTTTGGTGAAAGCGCGGAGGAGAGGTTCGGCGCGCCCTATCTGCTCGCACACCGCGGCGATCTCCATGCAGCGCTGGCGAGCGTGGTGCCGGAAGAGTGCATGAGGCTCAACCACAGGCTTGTCGGTCTCGATGAGACAAATGAGGGCGTCCGGCTCAGCTTTGCCAATGGCAGCAGCGCCGTTGCTGATGCTGTGGTCGGTGCGGATGGTGTTCATTCAGCCGTACGGGACATCCTGTTCAAGACAGCGCCGGTCAAATTCACCGGGCGCATTGCCTATCGCACCGTCTATCCCGCCGCACTGCTTGGCGAGAAAATCGACGATTGCACCAAATGGTGGGGCGAGGACCGCCATATCGTGATCTATTACGTGAAGCCTGACCGTAGCGAGGTCTATCTCGTCACCAGCCAGCCGGAGCCGGACTTCCGCATCGAGTCCTGGTCGGCGAAGGGGGACGTACAGGATCTGCGCGCCTCCTTCGAAGGCTTTCATCCGCAAGTCGGCAAGGTGCTGGCGGCATGTCCCGACGTGCACAAATGGGCGATCATGGATCGTGATGCGCTTGAGTGCTGGGCCGACGGCAAGGTGACGCTGCTCGGCGATGCCTGCCATCCGATGACGCCCTATATGGCGCAAGGCGCGGCCATGGCGATCGAGGACGCCGCGGTGTTGTCGCGCTGCCTCGACGGCATCGACCGCGACGGCGTCGCAGATGCCTTCCGCCGCTTTGAGGGGACACGCAAGGAGCGAACGACGCGAGTGCAGGAGACCTCGCGCGCCAATATCTGGCTGCGGGAGCGGACCGATACGAGTTGGGTTTACGGTTATGATGCCTGGTCGGTGCCGCTGGCGGCCTGAGCGGCCGCCTCGCGCGCCCGCTCTCGTTCCTCGGCTTCCGCAAGCGCGCGCTGCGCTGCGGGCGGCAGCGGCCTCGGGTCCGGCGGGACGTCGACGATTTTGTCGCTGCCCGTGGCTTGTTGGCTCAGCCGCTTGGTGCTGTCGATCGCTTTCGAGAGATCGAACACGAAGTCGACGACTGCGAATATGGCATTCAGAAGAGAGTCGGCCATGGCTGATCCGGAATGCACCCCGATCAGTAGTCGCAGCTCGTCTCGGTCCGGTTCGATGTCCCGTCAAATGCTAGAATGCCGCATCCAGCGCCGCGAGACGCTCGGCTTCCGTGATGTCCTCGACCGTGTTGGCATTGAAGAATGGATCGAGCGGCTCGACCGGCCATGTCACTGTCGCGAGCGGATAGCGCGCGGTCCAGCGATCGATCTTGCGGAGATCCTCGACCACCAGGGCGTGACGCAGCTCGTTGCGCAAGGCGACGCGCCACAGGCCGATCACCGGATGCGACTGGTCGCCTGATGCAGCTACGGCGAGCTGCGCATTTTCTTGCTCACGTGCTTCATGCAGGCGTGCGACGAGATCACGCGGCAGGAACGGACAGTCGCCGGCCGCGCTGAGTACCCATTCGATCTCCGGCCGATTTTTTGCAGTCCAGTCGAGCGCCGCGAGGATGCCAGCGAGCGGACCGGGGAAGCCGGGCACGTCGTCGGCGATCACCTGCAAGCCAAACGCAGCGAAGCGCGCGGGATCGCCATTGGCATTCAGGATCAACCCGTTGCATTGCGGCGAAAGGTGCGCGATCACGCGCTCCAGGATAGTGCGGCCGCCGATGGTCCGCATCGGCTTGTCGCCACCGCCCATGCGACGTGCAAGGCCGCCAGCGAGCAGCACGCCAAGAGTCGGTGGAACGCGCGTTGCCGGAATGTCAGTCGTCACCACTCTCGCCCTTGCGCTTGTGCCTCGCCGATTCCTCTTCGACGTAAGCGAGGTTCTGGTCGTAGACGATCCGCTCCTCGCCGGCGAGCGCGATGAAGCGTTTTCCGCGGGTGCGCCCGACCAGAGTCAGGCCCACTTGGCGTGCGAGATCGACGCCCCAGGCGGTGAAGCCGGACCGCGACACCAGGATAGGAATGCCCATCCGTACGGTCTTGATCACCATCTCAGAGGTGAGACGGCCGGTGGTGTACAGAATCTTATCGGAGGCATCGACGCCGTGGCGGTACATCCAGCCTGCGATCTTGTCGACCGCGTTATGGCGGCCGACGTCCTCAGTATAGCACAGCGGCTCACCCTCTTTGCACAGCACGCAGCCGTGGATCGCGCCGGCCTCGAGATAGAGCGATGGCATGGTGTTGATGGTTTGCGTCATCTGGTAGAGCCAGGAGGTGCGTAGCTCCGCCTTCGGCAGCGCGACACTCTCGACCGCTTCCAACAGATCGCCGAAGGCGGTGCCCTGCGCGCAGCCTGAAGTCTGCGTGCGCTTCTTGAGCTTCGCCTCGAAATTGGTGTGATGCTCGGTGCGCACCACCACGACCTGGAGGTCGTCGTCGTATTCGACCTCGGTAACAGCGTCATCATATTTCAGCATGTTCTGGTTCAGCAGATAGCCGAGAGCCAGATACTCCGGATAGTCGCCGATCGTCATCATGGTGACGATCTCCTGCGAATTCAGGTAGAGCGTCAGCGGCCGCTCCATCGGCACCTTGATCTCGACCCTGGCGCCGGTCTGGTCGGTCCCGGTCACGCTCTGGGTCAGGCGCGGGTCGTCGGGATTGGGGATAATCAGGGGCACCGGGGCCTTGTCGATCTTCATCATGGTCGCGACGTTAGCATGACATTCGCCTCAAGCCGATATAAGCATGCGCACGACGATGGAGAAGGCGGTTCCGGCGCGTCATGCTGCCGGCGGAGATCGAGTTGCGATGAAAGTCATCGGCCTTGCAGGCTGGAGCGGTGCGGGCAAGACCACGCTGTTGACGCGGCTGATCCCGCATTTCAACGCACAAGGCCTGCGCGTCTCCGTCATCAAGCATGCCCATCATCAGTTCGACGTCGATGTGCCCGGCAAGGATTCCTGGCGCCACCGCGAGGCCGGTGCGGCCGAGGTGCTGGTGGCATCGTCGAACCGCTGGGCCCTGATGCATGAGTTGCGCGGCGCGGCCGAGCCGCGGTTGCCGGAGCTTCTCAGCAAGCTGTCCGCGGTCGATCTCGTCATGGTCGAAGGCTTCAAGCGCGAGCCGCATCGCAAGATCGAGGTGCATCGCGCCGCCAATGCCAAGCCGCTGCTGTTCCCTGATGATCCCGGCATTGTCGGGATTGCGACCGACACTGCGGTTGAAACCCGGCTGCCGACTGTCCATCTCGATGATATCGAGGGTGTGGCGGCTCTCATGCTGCGTGCCGCGATACAGGTCGAGGATGCGATGGCAAGAAGCGCGGCGACGCGCTGACGAGGCACCATGGCGCAACTGTCGGATGATTGCTTTGCTTTCGGCGGACCGATGATGTCGGTCGATGAGGCTGTTGGCCTGATCACGACCCGCGTCCACGCGATTGCCGACCTCGAGACGGTGGCGCTCGGAGATGCCGACGGGCGCGTGCTGGCGCGCGATATCGCAGCGCCGCTGCCGTTGCCGCCCTTCACCAACTCTGCCGTCGACGGCTATGCCGTCGGCAACGCGGATCTCCCGCAAGCCAGGGAACAGGCGCTTCCGCTCGATGGTCGTATCCAGGCCGGCGGCGTTGCGCAGGCGCCGATCAAGCCCGGCCACACCGCGCGCATCTTCACGGGCGCGCCGATGCCGCCGGGGGCCGAGACCGTCTTCATGCAGGAAGATATCCGTATCGATGTATCAGGAAAGATCGTGCTGCCGCCCGGGCTGAAGTCGGGTGCCAATGTCCGGCCGGCAGGGGAGGACATCCCCATTGGCCATGTCGCGCTGCGGGCAGGCCAGCGACTGCGGCCGCAGCATGTTGCCCTTGCCGCCGCGTTTGGCCTTGTCAGGCTTGATGTCGTCAGGCGCATTCGCGTCGCCGTATTCTCGACCGGCAACGAGTTGGCCTCGCCCGGGGAGCCGCGTGCGGCCTCGCAGCTGTTCGACTCCAACCGTTTCATGCTGATGGCGATGCTGCGCCGCCTTGGCTGCGAGGTCTCCGATCTCGGCATTCTCCGCGACGAGCGTGCTTCGCTTGCCGGCGGGTTGAAGCAGGTTGCGGGCCACCATGATCTGATCCTCACCACCGGCGGCGTCTCGACCGGCGAGGAGGACCACGTCAAGGCGGCGGTCGAGAGCGTCGGCTCACTCGTGCTGTGGCGAATGGCGATCAAGCCCGGCCGGCCTGTTGCGATGGGCATCATCAGCGGCACGCCGCTGATCGGGCTGCCCGGCAACCCCGTCGCAAGTTTCGTCACATTCGTCCACGTGGTGCGGCCAACCGTGCTCGCACTCGCCGGCAGTCTGCCGGAGCCGCTATGGCCGATCCCGCTACGTGCGGCGTTCACCTACAAGAAGAAGCTGGGCCGCCGCGAATATGTTCGCGCCTCCTTGCGCCGCGCCCAGGATGGTGCGCTTGAGGCGGTCAAGTTCCCGCGCGAAGGGGCGGGCCTGCTGTCGTCATTGGTGGAGACCGATGGCCTCATTGAACTCGGCGAAAACATCACCCGCGTCGAACCCGGCGACAGCGTAGGTTTCCTGTCCTACGCCGATCTGCTCTGAGGTCCTCGCGTTGACGCAGTCGATCCCTCCCGCCATGTTGCGCCGATGACCAGAACGACACTTGATCTCACCGGGCTCAAATGCCCGTTGCCAGCCCTAAAGACGCGCAAGGCGCTGAAACCATTGCAGCCGGGCGATCAGCTCGAAGTCCACTGCACCGATCCCTTGTCGGTGATTGACATTCCGAACCTGATCCGCGAGACGGGCGACACGGTGGAGATCACCGAGCGCAATGAGGCGCGCATCGTGTTCTTGATAGAAAAGACGAATGGCTCGATAGCAAGTGCCAATGGTGCGCTGCGTTCTTAGGCGCGTTACCGCGCCGATACCGACCTTTTATCTATCGACATCGATCACGGCTTCTGCCCCAATTGACTTTGTCCGCGCGGGCGCGGAGGTTGAGTCTCGTCCGCGATGCGCGGAGCAGCGGGCCACGCACGAAGCCTGCAAACCGTATCGGGCATAGGGCCCCGGTCGAGGGGTTAACTTTTCAGACACGCGTGACGATCCTGGCGCGCGTCGGGTGATTGTGCGGAGCAGCAGGGACAACAGCTGCGCCGCGATGGGCTGAGGAACAGGATCGTAGCGGCAGTCTCGCTCAGAAGGGCGGCTGCAGGGGAGGTACGCATGACGACAATCGAGAGCGCTGGGAGGATTTCAGGCGCTGGCGCGGGAATTCTCGATCGCGAGCGAACGATCGCGACCGCGGGCTTCAATCGCTGGCTGGTGCCGCCGGCAGCGCTGTGCATCCATCTGTGCATCGGCATGGCCTATGGCTTCTCGGTGTTTTGGTTGCCGCTCTCGCGCGCGATCGGATTGACTGCGCCCAAGGCCTGCCCGGACATGTCGCTGTGGTCGGAGCTGTTCACCACCACCTGCGACTGGAAGGTCGCCAGTCTGGGCTGGATGTTCACGCTGTTCTTCGTCCTGCTTGGCGTCTCCGCCGCAATCTGGGGCGGTTGGCTCGAGCGGGCCGGTCCGCGCAAGGCCGGCTTCGTTGCCGCGCTTTGCTGGGGCGGCGGGCTCCTGGTCGGCGCGCTCGGCATCTACGTCCATCAACTCTGGATCATGTGGCTCGGGGCCGGCGTTATCGGCGGCGTCGGACTTGGCCTCGGCTACATCTCGCCGGTGTCGACGCTGATCAAGTGGTTCCCCGATCGCCGCGGCATGGCGACTGGCATGGCCATCATGGGCTTTGGCGGTGGTGCGATGATCGGCGCGCCGTTCGCCAATCTGCTGATCAACTACTTCAAATCGTCGACCGACGTCGGTGTGTGGCAGACCTTCGTCGTCATGGGCATCGTCTATTTCATCTTCATGACCATCGGTGCCTTCGCCTATCGCGTGACGCCGGCTGGCTGGCAGCCCGAGGGCTGGACGCCGCCGAGCGAAAAGAAGTCGATGATCACCGAGCATCACGTCCACCTCGACAACGCGCACAAGACGCCGCAGTTCTGGCTGATCTGGTGGGTGCTGTGCTTGAACGTGTCGGCCGGTATCGGCGTGATCGGCATGGCTTCGCCGATGCTTCAGGAAATCTTCGCCGGCAAGCTGATCGGGCATCCCGAACTCACCTTCAGCCAGCTCTCGGCCGATCAGAAGACCGTCATCGCCGGCATCGCGGCGGGCTTCGCCGGCCTGCTGTCGCTGTTCAACATTGGCGGTCGTTTCGTCTGGGCGTCGCTGTCGGACTATATCGGCCGCAAGAACACTTACTATACGTTCTTCATCCTCGGCATCGTGCTCTACGCACTGGCGCCGACCTTCGCGGCGATGGGCTCGAAGCTGCTCTTCGTGCTCGGCTTCGGCATCATCCTGTCGATGTATGGCGGCGGCTTCGCCACCGTGCCGGCCTATCTCGCCGACATGTTCGGAACGCAATTCGTCGGCGCCATCCATGGCCGGCTGCTGACGGCATGGTCGACCGCGGGCATCATCGGTCCCGTCGTGGTCAACTACCTCCGCGAGTTCCAGCTCGCGGCGGGCGTGCCGCGTGATCAGTTGTACAACACGACGATGTACATTCTCTGTGCGATGCTGATCGCGGGCATCATCTGCAACTACCTCGTCAAGCCGGTCAATTCGAGGTGGTATATGAGCGAGGCGGAGCTCGCGAAGTTGCAGGCGGCAAAGGCCGGCGCAGGTGCGGTCCAGACCGGCTCGTTCGGAATCGGCACCGGCGGCCTCGACGTCAAGGCCGCGCTGTTCTGGCTCTTCGTCGGCATCCCGCTGGCATGGGGCGTGTACAAGACGCTCGAGAGCGCGGTGAAGATCCTCTGATCGCAAGCCCACGACCGCGGGAGGCTGACGCCAGCCGCCCGCGGTGCTCACCTGACAAGCAATCGAGAATGGGACCTAGGGGGATTCTTATGCTTCGCACCCGTATCTGCCTTGCCGCCATGCTGCTGGCAGCAAGCTTTCATACCGCGTCGGCGCAGACTGCAGCGACACCGGCGCCTGCCGCGGCGACGACCGACGCAAAGCCGCCGGGCAAGATCAAGCTCACCATGCAGAAACTGAAAGAGATGAAGGCCAAGTGGTCGGCCAACAAGCCGAAGCTGAAGGCGTGCCGCTCCGAAGTGAAGGCCAAAGGACTGATCGGCGACGATCGCTGGTTCTACATCCAGGACTGCATGGAGAAGACCTGACGAGGTTCCGCGATCGACTTGCTTAGGGGGGCGTGGCAGGGCGGCTGCCCGCCCCCTAAATGATTATAGAGTCGTTCTAAATTTACTTGGCGTCTGGTATACCAGAGGCTAGAGTCGCCTGGAATGAGGCCTGATCTGCCGGGGTGCCGACGATGCGGTTCCCGATTGTCGGGCCTGGTAATAACGGCGGATCGCGATGGTTATCCAGCCTGAGATCATCGCGCTTTTGAGGAGAACGCGACGTTTCCATGAGCAGCAACGACGACGTTCACAAGGTCAGGGAATTCGAGCATCCGGGCGAAGGGCGCCGGCGCGCCAAGGCTACGCCCAAGGGCAGGCAAGTCGATCCGACCGCCTCGCATGAGATCGAGCAATTGCTCGGCGATCGCCCGCGGCGGCGCGATCTCCTGATCGAATATCTGCACCTGATCCAGGACACATTTCGCCAGATCTCGGCTGCGCATCTTGCAGCCCTTGCCGACGAGATGAAGCTCGCTTTCGCCGAAGTGTTCGAGACCGCGACCTTCTACGCGCATTTCGACGTCGTGAAGGAAGGCGAGCCTGACGTCGCTCCGCTGACGATCCGCGTCTGCGATTCGCTGACCTGCGCGATGCTCGGCGGAGAGAAGCTGCTTGAGGATTTGCAGAGCGCATCTGGCCCCGGCATTCGCGTCGTGCGCGCGCCCTGCGTCGGCCGCTGCGACACCGCGCCTGCCGCCGAAGTCGGGCACAATTTCGTGGATCATGCCACCGTTGCCAATGTAATGGCTGCGGCGAAGTCCGGCGACACGCATGCGCATCTGCCAAAGTATGTCGACTACGATGCCTATGTCGCGGGCGGCGGCTACAAGCTCCTCGGCCGCGTGCGCTCGGGCGAGATGTCGACGGACGATCTTCTGAAGGCGCTCGATGATGCCTCGCTGCGCGGCCTCGGCGGCGCCGGTTTCCCGACAGGGCGCAAATGGCGCGCCGTGTTGGGAGAGCCCGGACCGCGGCTGATGGCGATCAACGGCGACGAGGGCGAGCCCGGGACGTTCAAGGATCGCTATTATCTCGAAACCGATCCGCACCGCTTCATCGAGGGCATGCTGATCGGCGCGCATGTGGTGCAGGCCTCCGACGTTTACATTTATCTGCGCGACGAATATCCGGCCTCGCGCGAGATTCTTGAACGAGAAATCGCCAAGCTCCCCGCAGGCGGCCCGACGCTGCACATGCGCCGCGGTGCTGGTGCTTACATCTGCGGCGAAGAGTCTTCTCTGCTCGAGAGCATCGAGGGCAAGCGCGGCCTGCCCCGGCACAAGCCGCCTTATCCGTTCCAGGTTGGTCTGTTCGGCTTGCCGACGCTGATCAACAACATCGAGACGCTGTGGTGGGTACGCGACATTGTCGAGAAGGGCGCCGACTGGTGGAAGGGTAATGGTCGCCATGAGCGCCATGGCCTGCGCAGCTTCTCGGTCTCCGGCCGCGTCAAGAACCCGGGCATGAAGCTTGCACCCGCGGGCATCACCGTGCGCGAGCTGATCGACGAATATTGCGGCGGCATGGCCGACGGCCATCAGTTCTATGCGTATCTGCCGGGCGGCGCGTCCGGCGGCATCCTGCCGGCGTCGATGGACGACATCCCGCTCGATTTCGGCACGCTGGAGAAATACGGCTGTTTCATTGGCTCGGCCGCGATCGTGATCCTGTCGCAGAAGGACAGCGTGCGCGCAGCGGCACTCAACCTGATGAAGTTCTTTGAGGACGAGAGCTGCGGCCAGTGCACGCCGTGCCGGGTCGGAACCCAGAAGGCAGCGCAGCTGATGCAGAAGCCGGTCTGGAACCGCGCATTGCTGGAAGAATTGAGCCAGGCGATGCGCGATGCCTCGATCTGCGGGCTCGGACAGGCGGCATCGAATCCGCTGTCCTCCGTGATCAAATATTTCCCTGACGAGTTCAAGGAAGCGGCCGAATGACCAAGATTACGTTCGAGCTCGACGGCAAGCAGGTCGAGGCCAAGCCCGGCGAGACGATCTGGCAGGTTGCCAAACGGCAGGGCCGCGAGATTCCGCATCTCTGTTATTCGCCCGCGCCCGACTATCGCCCCGACGGCAATTGCCGCGCCTGCATGGTCGAGATCGAGGGCGAGCGCGTGCTCGCCGCGTCCTGCAAACGCACGCCGTCGGTCGGCATGAAGGTAAAGACGGAATCTTCGCGCGCGACTGCCGCGCAGAAAATGGTGATGGAGCTCTTGGTCGCCGACCAGCCGGCGCGCGAGACCTCGCACGATCCGGATTCCAAATTCTGGCACTGGGCCGAGACGACCGGCGTCACCGAGAGCCGCTTCCCTGCCGCCGAGCGTTGGGAGACCGATGCCAGCCATCCGGCGATGCGCGTCAATCTCGATGCCTGCATCCAGTGTGGCCTCTGCGTGCGCGCTTGCCGCGAGGTCCAGGTCAACGATGTCATCGGCATGGCTTATCGTAATCACGATTCCAAAATCGTGTTCGATTTCGACGACCCCATGGGCGAGTCGACCTGCGTTGCCTGCGGTGAATGCGTGCAGGCCTGCCCGACCGGCGCCTTGATGCCCGCTGTGATGCTCGACGACAAGCAGACCCGCGTGACCTACGCTGACAAGAAGGTGGATTCGCTCTGCCCGTTCTGCGGCGTCGGCTGCCAGGTCACCTATGAGGTCAAGGACGAGAAGGTGATCTACGCCGAGGGCCGCGATGGTCCGGCCAATCACAATCGTCTCTGCGTCAAGGGCCGCTTTGGGTTCGACTACATCCACCATCCGCATCGCCTGACCAAGCCGCTGGTGCGGCTGCCGAATGCGAAGAAGGATTCCAACGATCAGGTCGATCCTGCTAATCCGTTCACGCATTTCCGTGAAGCGAGCTGGGACGAGGCGCTTGACATCGCCGCCAAGGGTCTCCTCAAGATCCGCGATGAGAAGGGCGTGAAGGCGCTCGCCGGTTTCGGTTCGGCCAAGGGTTCGAACGAAGAGGCGTATCTGTTCCAGAAGCTGGTCCGCACCGGCTTCGGGTCAAACAATGTCGACCACTGCACGCGCCTTTGCCACGCCTCGTCGGTCGCCGCGCTGTTCGAAGGCCTGAGCTCGGGCGCGGTGTCGGCGCCATTCTCCGCGGCGATGGACGCGGAAGTGATCTGGGTGATCGGCGCCAATCCGACGGTCAACCACCCGGTCGCGGCCACCTTCATCAAGAACGCGGTCAAGCAGAACGGCGCAAAGCTGTTCGTGATGGATCCGCGCCGGCAGTCGCTGTCGCGTCACGCCACCAAGCACCTGCAGTTCAAGCCCGGCTCAGACGTCGCCATGCTGAACGCGATGATCAATACGATCATCACCGAAGGCCTGACCGACGATCAGTACATCGCCGGCTACACCGAGGGGTTCGAGGACCTCAAGGAGAAGATCAAGGAATTCACGCCGGAGAAGATGGAGCCGATCTGCGGCATCCCGGCGCAGACGCTGCGCGAGGTGGCGCGCACCTACGCGCGCGCGAAATCCTCGATCATCTTCTGGGGCATGGGCATCAGCCAGCACGTCCACGGCACCGACAATGCGCGCTGCCTCATTGCGCTGGCGCTGATCACCGGCCAGGTCGGCCGCCCGGGCACCGGCCTGCATCCGCTGCGCGGCCAGAACAACGTGCAGGGCGCCTCCGACGCCGGCCTGATCCCGATGTTCCTGCCGGACTACCAGCCGGTCGGTCGCGACGATCTGCGCGGCAGCTTCGAAAAGCTCTGGCAGCAGGATCTCGATCCCGTGCGCGGCCTGACCGTGGTCGAGATCATGAACGCGATCCATGCCGGCGAGATCAAGGGCATGTATATCGAGGGCGAGAACCCCGCGATGTCCGATCCTGATCTGCAGCATGCGCGCCAGGCGCTCGCGATGCTCGACCATCTCGTGGTGCAGGATCTCTTCGTCACCGAGACCGCGTTCCACGCGGACGTCATCCTGCCGGCCTCGGCCTTTGCCGAGAAGGACGGCTCCTTCACCAACACCGATCGCCGCGTGCAGCTCGCGCGCCAGGTGATCAAGCCGCCCGGCGATGCACGGCAGGATCTCTGGATCATCCAGGAGATCGGCAAGCGCATGGGCCTGCCGTGGAATTATTCCGGTCCGGGCGAGGTCTACACCGAGATGGCGGAGCTGATGCCGTCGCTCAAGAACATCAGCTGGGAGCGGCTGGTGCGCGAAGGCGCCGTCACCTATCCGGCCGATGATCCCAACAAGCCCGGCAACGAGATCATCTTCACCACGGGCTTCCCGACCGCGAGCGGCCGCGGCAAGATCGTGCCGGCCAAGGTCATTCCGCCGGATGAACTGCCGGACGACGAATATCCGATGGTGCTTTCGACCGGCCGCGTGCTGGAGCACTGGCACACCGGCTCAATGACCCGCCGCGCCCAGGTGCTCGACCAGATCGAACCCGAGGCGGTGGCGTTCATGTCACCAAAGGACATGCGCAAGAAGAAGCTCGTGCCCGGCGACTTCATCCGTCTGGAGACCCGCCGCGGCGCGGTCGAGGTCAAGGTGCGGTCGGACCGCGACGTGCCTGAAAACATGGTGTTCATGCCGTTCTGCTACGCCGAAGCGGCTGCGAACCTTTTGACCAACCCGGCACTCGATCCATTCGGCAAGATCCCCGAGTTCAAGTTCTGCGCGGCGAGGGCCGAGCGCGCGGAGATGCGGGACGCGGCGGAGTAGGGCTCGGCCGTCGTTTTGGTGGCAAGGTGCCGCCAAGCTCGTGCTGTCGTCCCGGCGAAGGCCGGGACGACACCGATGGTGAGGCGCGCACATGCGTCCACCTTGCACAACGGCTTCGCGCCGCGCCGGGACGGTGCTAAACATCGCCGATGTCCAAAGTCACGCCCGCCACCCGAGCGCTCACCGCCGCCGGTGTCGCTTTCACCGTCCACGCCTACGACTACGATCCTGACGCCGAGAGCATTGGCCTGCAGGCGGCCGCCGCGCTCGGTGAAGACCCGGCACGCGTGCTGAAGACGCTGATGGCGCTGGTGGACGGCAAGCCGGTCTGCGTCATCGTCCCGTCCGACCAGGAAGTCTCGATGAAGAAGCTCGCCGCGGCCGCTGGCGGCAGATCGGCGCAGATGATGAAGCCGCCGGAGGCCGAGCGCGTCACTGGCTACAAGGTCGGCGGCATCAGCCCGTTCGGGCAGCGCAAGCAGGTCGGTACGGTGCTCGAGCAGAGCGCGCTCGCACATGACCTCGTCTATCTCAATGGCGGTCAACGCGGGCTGCAAGTGCGGATGAAGCCGACCGATGTGCGGGATGTCGTGAAGGCAGTCGTGGCCGACGTGCTCGCCTGAGGTGATCGCCACACCAGCGCGACTCGCAAGGCTGGTCTACGCGCCGTCGCTGGCTGGCGGACCTGGCGGCGGCTAATGCTTGCCCAAACACATGAGCGACGCGTGACTTCGGGGAGGGTGCCTGAATGACTGACGCAATCGGATTCATCGGTCTCGGTGTTATGGGCGAGCCCATCTGCCGGAATTTGCTGCGTAAGAGCGGGCGCAAGCTGCTGGCCTTCGACCTCGCCGTGGAGCCGCTGGCGCGGATCGTGGCTGACGGGGCGGTCGCGGCAAATTCCGTGGCCGACGTCGTCGGCGGCAGCGATATCACCTTCCTCTGCCTGCCCAGTGCCAAGCATGTGTTGTCGGCCTTCGAGGGCGGCATTCTGCCGGCCGTCCGGCGCGGCCAGATCGTTGTCGATCTCGGAACGTCCGAGGTCGGGATGACGCGCGAATTTGCCCGCCAACTCGCAGAAAAGGGAGCGCTCTGGATCGACGCACCGATCGCGCGCACGCGTCAGGCCGCGCAGGACGGCACGCTCAGCGTGATGGTCGGCGCCACGTCCGCGCAGTTTTCGCAAGTCGAGCCGCTGATCCGGCATTTCGCCACCGACGTCACCCTGTGCGGCGGCACCGGCGCCGGCCAGATCACAAAGATCCTCAACAACATGGTGCTGTTCGAGACCGTGAATGCGCTGGCGGAGGCCGTCGCGGTCGCAAAGCGTAGCGGTGTCGAACCAAAATTGTTGCTGGAAACGTTGTCGAAAGGCTCGGCCGACAGCTTTGCGCTACGTAACCATGGCATGAAAGCCATTGTTCCGAACGAGTATCCCCTGCGCGCGTTCTCGACCGAATATGCGATGAAGGATCTGACCTACGCGCTTGAACTCGGCAGACAGACCGGCGTCAACATGCGCGGAGCCGCGCTGATCCGTACGATCTTCGAGGAGGCAATCGAGGGCGGGATGGGCGATGCTTACTTCCCCGTCATCGCAAGGCTGCTTGAACCCGGAAAATAACCGGCGCTATTGCTTCTGCAGCAGCTTAAGTCGGCAGCGCAGCGCCTCGCGGATGTGGGCGCGGGCGAGCTGTTCGGCCTTGTCGCCGTCGCGCGCTGCGATGGCCTCGATGATGGCGAGGTGCTCGCCGTGGCTGGTCGAGGGACGCCCCGTCACGATGAAGGTGGTCGGGCCGAGCAGGGCGATCCAGTCCTGCAATTCGCGGGAGGCGTTGTCGAGATAGCGGTTGCGAGCGGCGCGGCAGATCGCCTCGTGGAAGGCGCGGTTAAGCCTTGCCATTTCGCCGGCGTCGGTCTCGGAGGCTTCGACAAAGGCCTGCTCGATATCCCGGAGCGCATCCACCTCCGGTGCAGAGGCGTGCTCGGCGGCAAGGCGCGCGGCCGCGCCTTCCATGATCTCGCGCATGGCGTAGAGCTCGAGCACCTCGGAGATGTCGAGGTTACGCACGATCAGGCCGCGACCACCGGCGGGCTCGACGAAGCCGCGCGCCGCAAGCCGGCCAAGCGCTTCACGCACGGGCGTACGGCTGACCTTCAGCCGTTGCGCGACTTCCTCCTCGCGCAGGCGGTCACCGGCGCGGTAGCTGCCGGCCTGGAGTGCCTCGCACAACGAGCGGAATACGGCTTCGCCCAGCGCCACGCCACCGCCACGAGCGATCGATCCGCCTGTCTTTGCCGGGCGTCTGGGCATGAATCCCCGGGTCTGCGATCCGCATCCTGCCCATGCAGAGATGCCGCTTGCCTCCCATCTGTATATCTTTGTATACAAAAGTACGCAATGGCTGCCAGGATTGACCGCAGCCGTCGGCGGGCAGAATGTCTCCAACTTCGTCGCATCGGGCAGACGGCATGAGCAGCAAATACGACGTGCTGGTGATCGGCGGCGGCAACGCGGCGCTGTGCGCGGCGATCTCGGCGCGCCGCGGCGGTGCCTCGGTGCTCGTGCTCGAGGGCGCGCCAAAGTTCTATCGCGGTGGCAACACCCGCCACACCCGCAACATGCGCTGCGCCCATGACGCGGCGACCGAGATCCTGACCGGCCCCTATACCGAGGATGAGTTCTGGGAGGACCTGCTGCGCGTCACCGGCGGGCAGACCGACGAAGTGCTCGCCCGTCACATGATCCGGGAGTCCAAGGACATCCTGAACTGGATCGTGGAGCAGGGCGTACGCTGGCAGCCCTCGCTCGGCGGCACGCTGAGCCTCGGTCGCACCAACTCCTTCTTCCTCGGCGGTGGCCGCGCCATGCTGAACGCGCTGTATCTGACCGCGGAGCGGCTCGGCGTCGACGTTGAATATGACGCCGAGGTCACCGACCTCGTCATCGAAGACGGCATGTTCCTCGCCGCCCGCCTCAAGCGGCCGATCAACGGCGAGACCGAGATCCGCGCGACCTCGCTGGTCGCTGCCGCCGGCGGGTTCGAGGCCAACATTGAATGGCTGAAGCAATATTGGGGCGAGGCCGCCGACAATTTCCTGATCCGCGGCACCCCCTATAATCGTGGCTCGATCCTGAAGATGCTGCTCGACAAGGGCGTGCAGGAGGTCGGCGACCCCACCCAGTGCCACGCGGTCGCGATCGACGCCCGCGCGCCGCAATTCGATGGCGGCATCATTACGCGCCATGACTCGGTGGTGTTCGGCATCGTCGTCAATAAGCACGCGCAGCGCTTCTATGACGAGGGCGAGGACATCTGGCCGAAGCGCTACGCGATCTGGGGCCGGCTGGTCGCGGCCCAGCCCGACCAGATTGCCTACATCATCTTCGATTCGACCGTCGTGACCAGCTTCATGCCGACCCTGTTCCCGCCGATCGCCGGGCAGACGGTGGCCGAGCTTGCCCGCAAGCTCGAGCTCGATCCGGCCGCGCTGGAAAAGACCGTCACCGAATTCAACGCGGCGGTGCTATCAGGCACGTTCGATCACACCATTCTGGACGACTGCCGCACCGAAGGTATCACGCCGCCCAAGACCCATTGGGCGCGTAAGATCGAGACGCCGCCCTATCTCGCCTATCCCGTGCGGCCCGGCATCACCTTCACCTATCTCGGCACGCGCGTGAACAAGGAGGCGCGGATGATGATGGCTGATGGCAAGCCGTCCGGCAACATGTTCGCTGCCGGCGAGATCATGGCCGGCAACGTGCTCGGCAAGGGATATGCGGCCGGCATGGGCATGACCATCGGCAGCGTGTTCGGTCGGATCGCAGGACGGGAAGCGGCGAAACATGCACGGAACTAGAATCCTTGATGAAGCCGACCGTCTGATGACGGTCTGCAATTCCTGCCGTTATTGCGAGGGCCTGTGCGCGGTGTTTCCGGCCATGGAGATGCGACGCGCCTTCTCCGACGGCGACCTCAACTATCTCGCCAACCTCTGCCATTCCTGCGGCGCCTGCTATGTCGACTGCCAGTTCTCGCCGCCGCACGAGTTCAACGTCAACGTCCCAAAGACGCTGGCGGTCGCGCGCGCGGAGTCCTACGCCACCTATGCCTGGCCACAGGCCCTGTCCGGTGCATTCGCCCGTAACGGCCTCGTCATCGCCATCATCGCTGCGCTCAGCATGGCGGCCTTCATTCTTGGCTTCGTGGCCCTGAATGATGCTAGGGGGCTGTTCGGGGTGCACACCGGTCCCGGCGCGTTCTACAAGCTGATGCCGCACAACGCGATGGCCGCCTTGTTTGGCGCTGCGTTCCTTTATGCCATCCTCGCGCTGGTCGTGAGCGTGCGCGCGTTCTGGCGCGACATCGGCCCGCCGATTGACGGCCGCGCCGATGGCGGCTCGATCTTTCAGGCGATCCGTGATGCCGGCGAGCTGCGCTATCTCCACGGGGGCGGCGTCGGCTGCTACAACGAGGATGACAAGCCGACCGACCGGCGCAAGCTCTTCCATCACCTGACGTTCTACGGCTTCCTGCTGTGCTTTGCCGCAACTTCGGTGGCGACGCTCTATCACTATCTGCTCGGCCGCGAGGCGCCGTATCCGTGGTGGGACCTGCCGGTCGTGCTCGGTACGCTCGGCGGCATCGGCCTCATCGTTGGCTCGATCGGCCTGTTCGTGGCCAAGATGCGGCGCGATCCGGCGCTGCTTGACGAGAACAGCTACGGCATGGATGTCGGCTTCATCGCCATGCTGTTGCTGACCGGGTTCACCGGCATGCTGCTTCTGATCCTGCGCGAGACTGCGGCCATGGGGCCGCTGCTGGCGCTGCATCTCGGCGCGGTGTTCGCACTGTTCATCACCATGCCCTATGGCAAGTTCGTGCACGGCATCTACCGCTTCGTGGCGCTGGTGCGCTATGCGCAGGAACGGCGGACCGCGGCCTAGCCTTCACGCCAGGCTGAATCGGCCGTCCTGAAGAAATGCAATGGTCTGCGCGATCGCAACGCCGTGACGCGGCAGTCCGGTATGGGAAGCGTTCACGACGATATGGTCGGCCATGCCGGCCAGCATCGCGCTTTGCACCGACACGCGTCCGTCATTCGGCTTCGGCAGGACGAAGAGGCCGGCGACGGGATCGATGAAACGATTTCCCGCGATCACGCCGACGGGATAGTCCACAACGGGCAGGACGTTAGACCGGTTCGCTGTCGTGAGCTCAAGCCCGGCCGGCCCGTAGAATGCGCGGTAAAGCCGAGACCCGCTCAGGAGATCGGCGACCTCGCTGCCGCCGTTCGGCGTGCCCAGCATCACGACGCCGCCAAGCCGGTTCGGCCGGTGTTTCGCGAGATAGGCGCGCGTCACGAGACCGCCCATCGAATGCGCGACGAAGTGGAGCGGAGCCTCGCGTTCGGCAAAGCGGGCGATTGCCGGGTGGATATCGTCAGCGAGCGCTGCGATTGGCTTCCCGCGGCTCGCATAGTCGATGTTGAGCGTAGCGAATCCGGCTGCCTGGAGTGACCGCTCAAGCCTCCTCAGCGATGCGGAGCCGCGCGCGATGCCATGAAGCAGAACCACTCCAGGACATCGCGCGCCGCTGATTTCAGGCGCCTCGTGCATCTTCCTTACGCAACCTCGCGCTCCGGCGACGACGCCTGCTCGCGGGCCATCGTCGTTGCCGTGACGTAGTCGGTCTTGCCGGTGCCGAGCAACGGCACCTTGTCGACCACCATGATCGTCGCGGGCACGGTCAGCTCGGAGGCGCCGACTGCCTTGGCCTGGGCTTGCATTGCGCTGCGCTCGGCATTCTTCTCCGTGGTCAGCAGCACGATGCGTTCGCCCTTGCGCTGGTCGGGGATCGACACGGCGACCGAAGCGGCCTGCGGCCACAGCGTGGTCGCGATGCTCTCGACCGCCGACAGCGAGACCATTTCGCCGGCGATCTTGGCAAAGCGCTTGGCGCGGCCCTTGATGCTGATGAAGCCGGCGGCGTCGATCGCGACGATGTCGCCGGTGTCGTGCCAGCCCTCGGGCAGCACTTCGAGCACACCAGGGTTTTCAGCCCTGAGGTAACCGAGCATCACGTTCGGTCCGCGCACCGACAGGCGGCCGCCTTCCTCGATACCGGGAACCGGATCGAGGCGGCTTTCCATCAGTGGCGAGAGACGGCCGACAGTGCCGGGACGGTTGGCCATCGGCGTGTTCATCGCCAGCACCGGCGCCGTCTCGGTGACGCCATAGCCTTCGAGGATGCGGATGCCGTAGCGCTCCATGAACACCTGGCGCGTGCGGTCCTTGACCGCCTCGGCGCCGGCGATCACCAGGCGCAGGGTGCGGAAGTCGTAGGCATGCGCAGAGCGCGCATAGCCGGTGAGGAAGGTGTCGGTGCCGAACAGGATGGTAGCACCGGTTTGGTAGATCAGCTCGGGCACGATGCGGTAGTGCAGCGGCGAGGGATACATGTAGATCGGAATGCCCGCGAGAACAGGCATCATCATTCCGCCCGTGAGTCCGAATGAGTGGAACACCGGCAGCACGTTGAACACCTTGTCATTGGCGTTGGCATCGACACGCGCCAGCGCCTGCGCCGCGTTGGCGAGGATGTTGCGATGGGACAGTACCACGCCCTTGGGGGTGCCTTCCGAGCCCGACGTGAAGAGCACGACGGCGGGATCGTTGGCCTGACGCGTCACGCGTGGTGCAGTGCCGGCGAGCAGTCCCTTGATCTTGTCAGCCGTGCCTATCGAGGCGCGGACGTCCTCGAGATAGACGACGCGCGCCTCGTCGGAGATCGCGGCCATCAGCCTGTCGAGCTTACCCTTCTCGATGAAGGCTTTTGAGGTCAGCACGGTCTTGACCTGCGCAGCTTTCATGGCGGCGAGGACGTTGACCGGGCCGGCCGAGAAATTCAGCATGGCCGGAACGCGACCGATGCTCTGCAGCGCCATGAAGACCACGGCGACGCCCGCGGAGTTCGGCAGCAGCACGCCGACGTTCTCGCCGGCCGTGGTGCCGGTCTCGAGCTTGCGGCTCAGGACCTGCGCGCCGAGGATCAGCTTGCGATAGGTGAGCTTGGTGCCGAGGGCGTCCTCGATGATCACCTTGCCCGTGTCGCGGTCGCGATAGGCGTGTCCGAGCGCCTCGAACAGCGAGTGATCGAGCATGGCGTTCTTGACCAGCGCGTCGATCATGACGTCCTGCAGCGCGGCGCCGGCGGCATTGCGGCGCGCCTTGCCCTTGAGCTGTTCATCGACCGGCAGCTTGACCGGTGGCAGGATCGTCACCGTCACCCGCGGGAACCAGGAGCGCTTGATCTGGCTGGAGTTGAGGTAACTGAGATGCGAGCGCTGCGCACCTTCGATGCGAACCGGCACGACCACGGCGTCGGCCTTGTCCGCGATCATCGCGGTGCCGTCATAGACCTTCATCAGCGACCCGGAGACAGTGATGCGTCCCTCCGGGAAGATCACCACCGGTTCGCCCGCGGCGACGAGCTTGATCAGGTCGCGCGCGGCCAGCGGCTTGGTCGGGTCCATGGTGTAGTGCTTGACCACGCGCAGGAACGGCTTGGCCCACCAGGCCTTGGAGATGCCGGTGTCGACCGCGAAGCTCGCATCGATCGGCAGCACGGCGTGCAGCAGCGGGCCGTCGATCAGGCTGACATGGTTCGGCGCGATCAGCATGCGGGTGCCGGGAGGCGGCAGATTTTCGAGGCCACGGATCTCGGTACGGAATAGCGCGCGGAACAGCAGTCCGCCGAAATCGCGCACGCCTTCCTTGCCCCACTTCGTCAGGACGAACCACACTGCGCCGAAGCTGGCGACGCCGAGGCCGAAGAAGATCCAGCCGACATGCACGCCGCCGGCCTGCAGCAGCGCGACGAACAGCGAGCCGACCACCATGAAGGCAGCCTGCAACACGTTGCCGGCGGCGATGATGCGGGCGCGTTCGTTCGGCGCCGACCAGGCCTGCACCGCGGCGAAGGAGGGCACGACGAAAAGGCCGCCGCCGAAGGCGAAGGCGACGAAGTCGACCAGCATGCGTAGGCCCGCGAACGAGGTCGCAAAGTCGATCGCCGCGATGTCCTGGCCCTTGGTCGCCACAGCGATGGCCCAGGCGAGATCGAGGCCGGCGCAGCCCATGATGATGGCGCCGATCGGCACCAGCGCGAGGTTCGGACGGACGTGGCTGAGGCTGGCCGCGAACAGTGAGCCGATGGCGATGCCGATCGCGAAGATCGCAAGGCACAGCGTCACCACGCCTTCGCTACCACCGACGACGTCCTTCACCAGCGCCGGCAAGAGCGACAGCACGATGGCGCCGACCAGCCAGAACCAGGAGACGATCACGGTGCCATCCCACAGACGGTGGTCGGCATGTAGCGTCTTGAGCAGGCTGAGCGTCGAGGTCCAGGGATTGGCATCGACGGGCAGATCGGGCGCGGAGGGCGTTGTCTGCGGAATGCGGGAGGCAAAGGCCCAGGACAGCAGGGCCAGCACGACCACGGCCGATGCGACCCAGGCCATATGCGCGGAGCCTGCGACGAATTGGCCGCCGGCGACAGTGCCGAGCAGGATCGCCATGAAGGTTGCACCTTCAACCAGCGCGTTGCCGGTGGCGAGCTCACCGAGCTCCAGCTGGTCCGGCAGCATGGAGTATTTCACGGGACCAAACAGCGCGGCGATGATGCCGAACAACGCAAGCGCGGTGAACAGCAGCGGCACCGAGTGCATGAAGAAACCCGCAGCAGCGAAGCCCGCCGCAAAGATTTCGGCGAACTTCAATCGCCTTGCGACGACCGATTTGACGTATTTGTCGGCAAGCTGGCCGCCGAGCCCGGACAGGATGAAGTAGGGGAAGATGAAGACGGCACCTGCCACCGTCACCAGGGCATCACCGTGGCCCGTTGCGGCGCTGTAAAGCAGGATGATGACGAGTGCGTTCTTGAGCACGTTGTCATTGAGCGCCGAGAAAAATTGCGCCCAGAACAGCGGCGCAAAGCGGCGTGACGACATCAATTCCCTGATCATGACGAGTCCTGTTTTGGAAAGGCAGCCTGAGGTTGTTACGTTGCGGGTCGAACGTCACGACCGGAAGGGTGTGGGGAGCGATTGCAGGCGACGACGCTTGCCGGCCTGTCGTGTCCCCTCGGTCCCTCCGATCCAGTTGGTCTCCAGCTTGTCTCGTTAGGTTCGCAAATATCCGGTCGCGGCCGCAGCTTCGGGCGGAAATGCCGCGATTATGGGGATATCGCCGGGGCCGATAAGAAAAAGCTGAACGGCATCCCTGACTTTCGCCGAGTCGGCCGGCAGTGTCCGGACATAGTAAGTGCTTTGTTGCGATCGGCGTTCGCATTCGAGTGGAGCCGCACGTGCATCGGCTTGTCCACTAGGTGAGGTGAGCGAGATGGCGAAAGGGATTGAGCCGGCCAAGCAGGCTGACGCGGCGGCCCTCATGGCGGGCGCGGGTGCGGCTGGTCCGCCACATCCGGAAGGTCGCGCGGCGCTCAGCGAGCACGCCGGCGATGTCGCAGGCATTTGCAATCCGATCGATCGGCGCCATCGCGAGCCGCAGGACAGCGCGGCCGAAGCCGCTGACGAGGGCCGCGGCGTCATCGATGAAGGTGGAGGCAATATCAACAGCAAGGGTTTGCATTTTGCAGGTCTCCGGGTTAAATTGAACAATGTTCACGTGAGTAGCTTGAAAATGAACAATGTTCAAGAAGAATCGCTGCGGGATCGAAAAAAAAGTCGCCGGCGGCTTCAGATCCTGGAGATCGCCCGCAGCATCATCGCTTCTAAAGGATTGAGATCATTAAAGGTTCGGGATATCGCGGACGCCGCCGGCTGCTCCGTCGGCAGCGTCTATAACGAGTTCGACGACTTCGACGGGGTGATCCTGACCGTCAACAGGGAGACGGTCCAGGCGCTCACGGCGCGGCTGGGCGCGGTTCCGACCGAGGATCCGGTTCGCCAGCTCTATGGATTAGCCGAGACCTATCTCGATTTCTTCGCCGGGAACGCCAATCTGCTGCGCTCGCTGTTCGAGCATCGGATGGAGGATGACCGCCCGTATCCCGACGACATCCTTCAGATGGTGATGGACGCCTTCGCGCTGATGCATCAGCCCCTGGTGCGCGTGCTGCCTGATGCGGATGACGTGAAGATCGCGCTATTGTCGCGCACGCTGTTTTCCGCAGTCCACGGCATCATCTCGCTCGGCCTCGAAGAGCGTATGGTTGCGGTGCCGCCGCAGATGCTGCGCCAGCAGGTCACACAGTTCCTCGACGCGCATCTTCTGGGTCTCGGAGTCTTGCCGGCACGATGATTGCGACGGTCGCCGTCACGCGCGGGCGGCTTCACGTGGCCGTGCTGCGACGACGACGATGTCCGCGTTCCCGTTGTCAACCTGAACCCGGTTGCGCCCCTTCTCCTTGGCGCGATAGCAGGCGGCATCGGCCCGACGCATCGCCTCCTCGAGCGTGGTGTCGCGGTCGGTGATGCAGGCGACGCCGATGCTGCCGGTCACCGCAAAGCTGCGGTCCTCCCAGGCGAAGCTGAACAGCTCGAGTGACCGCCGCAGCCGCTCGGCGATATTGACCGCGTCGTAGGGCGGGCATTGCGGGAGGATCAGAGCGAATTCATCGCCGCCGAGCCGGGCGACCAGATCGCGCGGCCGCCGATCCTGCTGCAACAGCTGCGCGACCTGACACAGCAGCCGATCGCCGGCGAGATGGCCACTGCTGTCGTTGACGTTCTTGAACTGGTCGAGGTCGAGCAGGATCAGACTGAGCCAACCCGCCGCATTATTGTCGAGCTCGCTTTGCATGCGGGCCTCGAAGGCGCGGCGGTTGGTGATGCCCGTGAGCCAGTCGTGCGACGCCTGAAAGGCCAGGCGTTCCTTCTCCGCGTGCAAGGCATCCTCGAATGCCTGTCGCTGCAGCACCAGTCGCCGGGTGTGCCAGATCATAAGCAGGATCAGTGCTGCGGCGGTGACGATGTTGACCAAGGTCAGCGTCACCTTGATGGTGCGAGAGCCTTCGCCGAGAGCGGTCGAGAACCGCTCGGCATGTCCGGTAAACTGCCTGTTCAGTTCCGAAAGCCGCGACGACAGGAATTGCAGGCGATCGACATTGCGGATGGGGCCGTCCTTCAGCTCGCTCCGGATCACTTCACCGAAGATGCTAAGCTCGAGCAGCATCGGATCAGTGGCAGCCCACTCCCGGATCGCCTCCTGGAAGAAGTTGATGCCGCTGAAATAGCGGAACAGCCAGATCATGCCAGGAATATCGTCGGGATGGTTGCCGCCTTGCAGAAGTCCGATACGTGCGGTCTCGACATCTACCGGATCGCGTTCGAGGGCCCACCTTGCATACTCGTCGCCGATCGGGACAGCGATCGAGGACCGATATTGCGCCAACTGGCTGGCTTCGCCCGAATGCAGATAAAGATTGAGGAAATAGACGGCGTTCTTCTGCGAACGCGACCACATCGCCTCGCCGGCGACGTAAGCGCGAACCGACGACATCACTTCCAGACTGAACCCGGCAATCGTCGCCTGGAGCACAACGACCATGACGAATGGCGAGACGAGCTTGATGACATGAAGGAAGCTGCGTTCCTTCGCCGACGTTGCTGTTCTGCGAAACACTGCGTTCCCCAAATCGCTCAACGACCCCAGCGGAGCGCTCCGCTGACAACGCCGATTACGCGAGAACGCTGCTTGGTTCGACCCGAAAAAGTCCCAAGACCATCTCGCAGGGTGAAGGCGTTGTGAAGCCGATGTTGAAAATGCGACCGAGCCGGAACCTCGCGGCATCGGCGCGCCGATGCCGCCGAATCCGGCCTTTGCGACTCACGCGATCGAGAGGATTTAGCCGATTGCTAGACCAGCACCGGCTGGCGCACACGTCCGGCATCGCCGAACACGCGCAAATAGCGATCGATCTCGGAGGGCATCCCGGTCGCCTTCTCGGGATTGTCGGAGAGCTTTACGGCCGGACGCCCGTCGACCGACGACACCTTGCAGACCAGCGAGATCGGATCGAGATTGAACGAGCCGTCCGGCGCACAGCCGACAAAGTCGTTGGTGAGGTTGGTGCCCCAGCCGAAGGAGAGCCGCACGCGGCCGGTGAAATGGTGATAGGTCTCCTCGATCGAGCCGACGTCCATCGCGTCGGAGAAGACGAGCAGCTTGTCCTTGGGGTTGCGGCCCTTCTTCTGCCACCATGCGACGATCTCTTCGCCGGCCTGGATCGGCGGCGCACTGTCGGGGCGGAAGCCGGTCCAGTCGGCAACCCATTCCGGCGCATCGCGCAGGAAGGCCTTGGTGCCGAAAGCGTCCGGTAGTGCGATCAAGAGATTGCCGCCATAGGTCTGGCGCCACTGATCGAGAATGCGATAGGGCGCCCAGCGCAATTCCTCGTCGTCCTTGGCGAGCGCGGCAGCGACCATCGGCAGCTCGTGTGCATTGGTGCCGATCGCTTCGAGATCGTTGTCCATGGCGAGCAGTACGTTGGACGTTCCGATGAAGGACGGGCCCAGCCCTTCCTTCACCGCCTCCACGCACCAGCGTTGCCAGAGAAAACCGTGGCGGCGGCGGGTGCCGAAGTCGGACAGCCGCAAATTCTCCAGCTTGCGCAGCCGCTCCACCTTGGTCCACAGCTTGGCCTTGGCGCGGGCATAGAGCACGTCGAGCTCGAAGCGGCCGCGGCCCTTGAATGCCGCGCGGGAACGCAACTCGTTGAGGATGGCGAGCGCCGGAATCTCCCACATCGAGGTGTGGGTCCACGGGCCGTGGAAGTGCAGCTCGTACTGGCCCTCGACCTTGCGCAGCTCGTATTCGGGAAGGCGGAATTCGGCGAGCCAGCGGATGAAGTCTGCCGAGAACATGTGGGTCTTGCCGTAGAAGGTGTTACCGGCAAGCCAGATCAGCTCCTTCTTGGAGAAGCGTATGGTGCGGGCATGATCGAGCTGGGCGCGCAGCTCGCCTTCGTCGATGGTCTCGGCAAGCCGCACATGGCGCGAGCGGTTGATGACTGAGAATGTCACCTGCTGATCCGGGTAATCCTCCCGAATCATCTGCAACATCAATAGTTTATAGAAATCGGTATCCAGCAGGCTGCGGATGATGGGATCCAGCCGCCAGCTGTGATTGTAGGTTCGGCTCGCAATGTCGGTCACTGTCATGACCGAATTCTAGCGTGGCCGCCCGCGCGCAACCAGTGGGTTTGGCGAGGGGCGGGCCATCGCTTGGGCAGCCGGCGGGCAACGACCAGTTCAGGCAGAAACCGTCGCCGCCATGAATTCCAGTTGTGTCCTGATCCAGCGGTGCGCCGGGTCCTTCTGATAGCGCTGATGCCAGACCATGAACATCGGCAGTTCGGCCAGCGTGCGCGTGCGCGAGGCCAGCGGAATCCGCGTATGCGCGAAGCCACCCATCACGCCGGAGGCGAGCAGGCTCGGCATGCTCGCCAGCATTTGCGAGCCGCGCAGGAACGACGGCACGCCGGAGAAGCTCGGCACCGAGATGGCGATGTCGCGGTGGAAGCCGTTCGCGGCGAGCCGGCGGTCGAAGTCGAGGCGTTCATTGTCAGTGTAAACGACAGTGATGTGACGCGCGGCGAGATAGCCGTCGCGGCTGGCCGGAGCCGCGCGCGTCGTGGCATCGTAATAGCAGACGTAATGATCGCTCAGCAGCCGCTTCTGCACGATGTCGACGCCGGATGGCGGCAGCGGTGTGATCATGAGGTCGCAGCGATTTTCGCGCAGCATCGCGGGCGAGGGCGATTGCGACGGAATCACGCGCAGGTTCAGGCTCTTCACCTGCGCGGCGACGTGTCCGAAAAAGCCCGGCAGCAGCAGGTCGCGCTGGAAATCGTTGGCGGCGATCGTCAGGGAAAGCTGCGCGCTCGCGGGTTCGAAGGTAACGCCGCCGGCAAAGCTGCGCATCTCGTCGATCAGCGCGCGGGCCTTCGCGGCCAGTGCCTGGGCATGGGCGGTCGCGACAATGCCGCGGCCGGATTTTGCGAACAGCGGATCGCCGACGATCCGCCGCAGCTTGTTCAGCCCGTGGCTGACGGCGGATTGCGTCAGGCCGAGTCGCGTCGCGGCTGCTGTCACCGAACGCTCCTCCAGCACCGCGAGGAACAATTCGAGGGCGTGGCCGTCGAGGGCCAAATGATCGATTTTGTTCATGGGATTCATTATAATCGATCTATTTATCTTGAGAATAGGGGGCGGCACTATCGTTCAATAAGCCGCGCACCCGGGCCCCGGGGCGCCCAAGGGAGAGACAACGACGATGAATGTCCAGGCGCCAGCCTTGCAGGATCCCCGCCTCAACCGCCCCGAGCCGTTCACGCCGCGCGACGGCGGCTTCTTCCAGCGCGACCGTTCGATCCATCCGCCCGCCTATGCGCCCGGCTACAAATCCTCGGTCCTGCGTTCGCCGCGCCAGTCGCTGCTGTCGATCGAGAATTCGGTCTCGGAGATCACGGGGCCGGTGTTCGGCCACAACGATCTCGGGCCGCTCGATAACGATCTGATCCGCAACTACGCAAAGGACGGCGATCCCGTCGGCGAGCGCATCGTCGTCCACGGTCGCGTGCTGGACGAGACCGGCCGCGGCGTGCCGAACACGCTGGTGGAGTTTTGGCAGGCCAATGCCGGCGGTCGCTACCGGCACAAAAAGGATACCTACCTGGCGCCGATCGATCCGAACTTCGGCGGCTGCGGCCGCGCACTGACCGACGACAACGGCTACTATTATTTCCGCACGGTGAAGCCCGGGCCGTATCCTTGGCGCAACTTCGTCAACAGCTGGCGTCCCGCCCACATCCACTTCTCGGTGTTCGGCTCCGGCTTTGCGCAGCGGCTGATCACGCAGATGTACTTTGAGGGCGATCCGCTGATCCCGATCTGCCCGATCCTCACGACGATCCCGGACAAGGACGCGCTCGACCGTCTGGTCGCACCGCTCGACCTCAATGCCTCGACACCATTTGACTCGCTCGCCTACCGCTTCGACATCGTGCTGCGCGGGCAGCGCTCCACCTATTTCGAAAATCGTCCCGAAGGGAACTGAGCAAATGCCGCAGCCGCTCAACTATCTCAAGGAAACCGCCTCGCAGACCGCCGGGCCCTACGTCCATATTGGCCTGATCCCGGCCATGGCCGGTTTCGACATCTTCGAGAATAACTTCTCCAACGTATTGGTGACGCCGAACACACAAGGCGAGCGCATCACGCTGGAAGGCAAGGTGCTCGACGGCAGCGGCTCGCCGCTGCGCGACGTGCTGCTCGAGATCTGGCAGGCCAACGCGGCCGGCCGCTACAACCATCCGGCTGATCGCTCGGCCGGCGCTCTGGACGAAGACTTCCGCGGCTGGGGCCGCGGCGGCTCCGATTTCGAGAGCGGCCTCGTGACGTTCGAGACCATCAAGCCGGGCGCCATCACCGACAAGGCCGGGCGCAAGTGCGCGCCGCATGTCAACGTCTGGATCGTCGCGCGCGGCATCAATATCGGGCTCAACACGCGACTCTATTTCTCCGACGAGGATGCCGCCAACGCCGCCGATCCCGTGCTCAACCTGGTCGAGCCGCAGGTGCGTCGCAAGACGCTGATCGCCACGCGCGGCGAACGCGCCGGCAAGGTCGTGTATTCCTTCACGATCAATCTGCAGGGGCCGGACGAGACCGTCTTCTTCGACGTCTGATCGATCTCATCAATGCAGTGGAGCGGCCCCATCCGACGATGGGGCCGCTTCTGTCGCTGTCCACGAAGCCGCCGCTTCGGCTCCTGAGTGCGACAAAAGTCTAGGCCACGGGCTGCTGCCGGTCAGGAACCAAACCGCCTCCCGATCTTTGCTTCGACAGGTCCCTCGCGGAGGCTTTGCCATGAGCAAGCTGCAAGAGCGCGAAACTGTCCCCGACGTCTACAATCTTTTTCTCGCGGCCGTTCTGTTCATCTCACCATGGCTGTTCAAGCTGACCAACAGCCAGGGTAAGATTGATCTCTGGGTCACCAGCGCGATCATTGTCGTGCTCTCGCTGGCTGCCATCATTGCTTACCGGGACTGGGAGGAATGGATCAACGTGCTGATGGGCGTCTGGCTCATCGCATCGCCCTGGCTGCTCGGATTCCCGCACACGCGCGCGATGCATCTGAGCATCGGCTTCGGTATCGTCATCGTGCTTCTGGCGCTGCTCGATCTCTTCCTGCATTACGAGAAGAGGCACCCAGAGGATGCGCCGGCAGAACAGGCGCACCGATAGCGCGCGGATCAACCCTCATCGCCATGGAGCTGTGCGCGAAAGGCGCGCGGGGACAGTCCGGTGGCCGCTGCATAGACCCGGCTGAAATAGGCGGGGTCTTCGAAGCCGAGGGCGTAGGCGATCGTCGAGACCGGCAGGTTGGTATAGACGAGGTTGCGCCGCGCCTCGCGGATCAACCGGTTCAGGATCAGGTGCGAAGCGGTGTCCCCGGTCGCCGCGCGCGTGACGCGGTTGAGATGGGTCGGCGTGATCGCCAGCGACTTCGCATAGTCCGCAACGGTCCAGCGCTCCAGATGATGTTGTTCGAGCAAGGCCTCGAAGCGGCGAAACAGATTTGTCTCGGCATTGCCGCTGCCGCCGCTTTCGCCCGTGAGCGCGCGTGCGACGAGCCCGATCATGGCCGCCGACAGCGCGCGCAGCACATGGGCGCGGCCGAAATCGCGCGCAGCATGCTCGGCAAAGATCTGCTTCATGGTGGCGCGGATCTGCGGCGTGCCGCGCACAACGGCCGATCGGGACAGCACGCCGCGCAGACCTTCGGCGGCGAGCAGCGCCTCGTCCATGATCTCCGCTGCGATGGTCAGCACCCAGCCCTGTGTTCCCGGAATGAAGCGGAAGCCGTGGACATGGCCGACCGGCACGTTGACGATCTGCATCGGCTTCAAGGGCACCACGCGTCCGTCGAGCGTCGCTTCGCCGCCGCCACGCTCGATCAGCAGCACCTGGTGCAACCGGGCATGCCGGTGCACGGCGAGGGTCCAGTCGTGCAGCACCGAGCGGGACGCAATCGTCTCGCAATGGACGACATCCGGCAAGTCGCCGGCTTCGCCAAACAGGTTGTAGACCCGGATCGCCGGGGCGGGGGCTGCGGTCTTCATGTTCGAATTGTACAAGACAATGGCGAAACCCTCCATCGGTCCGGCCTGCGAAATCTGCAAAAAAGTGCCGACGGGAGGACGTAAAAATGAAAGTTCAGGTCTGCATTATCGGCGGTGGGCCGTCCGGGTTGTTGCTGTCCCAACTCCTGCACCTGAAGGGCATCGACACCGTCGTGCTGGAGAAATACAGCCGCGACCACGTGCTGGCCCGCATCCGCGCCGGCGTGCTCGAGCACGGTTTCGCCAGGCTGATGCGCGAGGCGCAATGCGGCGAGCGGATGGACCGCGAGGGCGAGATCCACAACGGATTCGAGATCGCTCATGATGGCGTGCTCTCCCATATCGATCTGCACAAGCACTCCGGCGGCAATTCGGTGCTGGTCTATGGCCAGACCGAGCTGACGCGCGATCTCTACGAGGCGCGCGACCGGCTCGGTGGCAAGGTCGTGCACAATGCCGAGGACGTGACGCCGCACGATCTGACTTCGGACCAGCCATACGTGACCTATCGGTCGAACGGCGAGACCGTGCGCGTCGATTGCGACTACATCGTCGGCGCCGACGGATTTCACGGCGTCAGCCGCAAATCGATCCCGAAGGATGTGCTGCGCGAATATGAGAAGGTCTACCCGTTCGGCTGGCTGGGGGTGCTGTCACGCACCAAGCCGGTGTCGCCGGAGCTGATCTATGTGAAGCACGAACGCGGTTTCGCGCTGTGCTCGCTGCGCTCTCAGGTGCTGAGCCGCTATTACGTCCAGGTGCCGCTGACCGACAAGGTCGAGGATTGGTCGGACGACGCTTTCTGGGCGGAGCTGAAGCGTCGCCTGCCGGACCATGTCGCCGCACGATTGATCACCGGTCCCTCGATCGAGAAGAGCATCGCGCCGCTCCGCAGCTTCGTCGCCGAGCCGATGAGCTATGGCCGCCTGTTCCTCGCCGGCGACGCCGCGCACATCGTGCCACCGACCGGCGCGCGCGGGCTGAACAGCGCGGCGTCCGACATCTATTATCTCTACCACGCGATGCTCGCGCATTATCAGGGCGGTGACGATTCCGGGTTGAAAGGCTATTCCGCCAAGGCGCTGGCGCGGATCTGGAGGGCGCAGCGCTTCTCGTGGTGGATGACGATGATGCTGCATCGTTTCCCCGATCGCTCCGAGTATGAAGACCGGCTCCAGCAGACCGAGCTGGAGTACCTGTTCTCGTCCGAGACGGCACAGCGATTGCTCGCGGAGAACTATGTGGGGCTGCCGTTCTAGCTTTTTCCTTTGGGAGAAGCCACGGCAAGGTGTCCCACCTTACCCGCCAGTGCCTCCGTCGGCTCCTGCGGTCGGCTTTATCAAGTTGGCTCAGATCGCGTGCGACGCTCTCCTCCAACTGGGTGCGCCGCCGCTCCATCGTTCACCCGTGTGAAGTTCTTGTCTCGGTTGTTCACCGCTTTGAACTTGCTGCCGTCGATGGTGACGCTCGACGTGGCGAGCCGGCTCCATCGATGGATCGACCAGCCTCGGCTGTCCGCGTCGTCGTGGCAATAACACCTGATCTTGTGCTTCCAATCCGCTCGCTCCCCAAGCCGCATTAAAGTCAGTGCTCCTTTGAATCTTGGTCACGCAGAGGGCGCGTGATCTGATGACCTCCTGGACCTCGGACACTGGTCGGGTGAACATTCCGCTCAAAATCGGATTGCCTACAATTGGGATCTCGGTCGTCCGGCGTTGATATCGCGCGCCATGGAAAACTGCCCTTTCAGCGTCACGAGGAACTGCCCCCTCACGGATAGGTCAGGAGAGACCGAATGAAGCAGAAACGCAGCACTGAAGGTTGGCCGTGGAGTGATCCACGGGCAGGTGATGAAGACGCCGCACGAGGTGGCGGAGATGTTGCGCCTGAGGGTGTGCGGGGGGTGCGAAGCGGATTGCGCGGCAGCTGGAGCTATACGCGGAGCGGTCACTTCGGCTATGAGGGTGCAGAACCGGCCCTCAATCCGCAAGGACTAAGGGACGCCATTGGCGCGCCTCTCAAGTGCCGCGCACCGTTCCAGCAGCACATCGAATTCTTCCGGATCGTCCAGCAATAACCCGTCCTTGATCATATGCTGATAGTCTTGTTCGAGGACGAGCCGTGCCGCTCCTTCAGGAACCAGTCTCAACGAGCCGTTGACGGCCTTTTGATAGTCAATGACCTCGCCGCGACTGTCCTTCGCTGCGAAGAACCATGTTTTGTGTTCGGCCACCGCTTTGGCGAGGTCACGATCAGCAAGGGCAGCGTCTGCAATCTTGGCCTGGTCCAATCTCATTAGATCGTACCAATGGCGTGCGAATCGTTCGCCCCTTAGCTTGCCTTGCGCGCAGAAGACATGGATTGCGGTCGCCTTTTCCCAGAAAGTACGTTCTGCCTTCATAGTTTTCGGCCGCGCAGTCGGAAATTCCAGTCCTGGCAGGTATTCAGCCGCATCGCAGACCACGTTGTGAACGTCACTTGGCTCACCAGTGGACCTGGCACCGAATTCTAGCATTACCTTGGGGCCGACGTATCCGCTGCCTTGCTCGACGGGATCATAGGCGACAAAGAGCTTCTCGCCCTCGACTTTTAGGATTGCACTTAGTCGATCCTCGGCCAAACGCTGCTCGATTGTTGGCAAGGCATGCTCGTTGACCCAGACCGGGAGGCGCTCGTAGACGCGTTCTGTCCAGCGTTTGCCTTGGCTGCGATTTTGCGGCACCGGGTTGCTGTCAGTTGGATTCACGAGGTCGGGGGCCAGCGCGCGAATGTCATAGGTAAGATCGACGTCTTCGGAGAAGCGTCGAATCGCGCCATAGACCTTTGAGAGCGAGGTTCCTCCCTTAAATACGAGATGCTCGCCTAATGGGGAAGTAAAGAGTGCATTCAAGCACCAGACGACCCAGACATCCTTTTCGAGCAGATGCGCGGGGCGTCCCGAGTTTGATGATGCGACGCCAAGCGCATCTTGGCGCTCGGCGTCGCTGAGCTTTAAGAATTGATCAGGCATGGAGGACCAACTCACTCACCGGCTTGGCAAGCCAGGTCGGAAGCGATCCCGCCGCTGACTTAAGTTCGCGAATTTCCTCTGAAGTCAGCTTTTGGCTTACAGAACGCAAGGCTTGCTTCGCCGCGTTTGGACCGACCCAAGCAAGCGCCCGAACGACGGTCCCTGCAGGCCGATAGGCCAAGGTGAGCTGCCACCGCGGCGCATGTCGGAACTCGACAACCTGCTTTCCCAGGCGAAACTCGCGTGAGGGACCAGAGGTCAGATACACCTGACGAACTGGCACCTGCGTTGTCAAACCGAGCTGGTTTGCAGCCGCCGCACCACTGGAGACGATGATTTCGCCACTTCGAGCCTGAGCTTCCTCCACGACTTTTTTCACCGCTGGAGCTCTCTCCCCAAAACGGCTTTCGACCGGACGCAGATAGGTACCTCGCCTGGCACGCAACAGCTTTCCTCGTCTGGCAAGACGTGACAGGGCCTGATCGACAGCGGCTCGATTTCCAAGGTGCAAAAGCGCCTTGGCTGAGATCGGAACGCCTTCGGATAGCCCGTTGGTTTCTTCCAAAATCTGAATACTGAGGCTCTTCATGCCATCCTCCTGTCAGAAACATAATATAATATCTGACACTTCGCAAGACCGGATGCAAAAGCGCTCGCCTCAAATAGGACCGATTCGTACCTATGTAGTCTGTGCAGGAACCGCCGTATTCTGGCGCTCATCTCGGGGGCAAATTTCCGCCCACTTGGACGAGGCCAGTAAGTCCTACCCCCGAGGTGACCGACTCCTGGGGAGGACAGCGCCCGTTCGTAGCGACACCTGTAGCGATACGGGGTTTACGATATGGCTAGTAAGATAGGTTGCGAATTACGCGGTTTCAGCATCCGGCGATTCATCGGGATTGACTCCGCCGTTCAGGCGTTCGATCTGGACGATATCGCTATAATACCCGTACTCAGCCTCGTCCTCGGGGGATCTCCATCCCCCCAGCAGCCCCGAATCGCCTGCTCCGCTGCAAACGGCTTCTTTTCACTCATGAAATCCTCGTGCTCCTCTAAATGCTATCCGGCCCATTCGGCCCTCGATCCCAGCTAGATGCAACGCAGAGAGGCAAAAAATTAACATATTTTTTCTGCCCCTTATTCCCACCTTGCGGGAGAAGGGTGGCGCCTGGTTCGCGGCCCTACTTCCCTTCAAGCGTATTCACCGGGGTCCAGTCGGCCGGCGGCGGATGGGCCGCTAGGGTCGCCGCGCGCTTGGCAAAATACCGGCATGGCGGATCATCGCCAGCGGCGCTTTCGAACAGCTTGGCCGCTTTGGCGAAATCACGCGCACGCCAGCACGCAAGCGCCTTCGCATAAGTCGCCGTGCGTACGCCTTGCTCCTGCGTCTCCTTGCTCTTCTCGGCGAGCGGCTCGTACACCCTGATCGGCTCGTCGCGTCCCTGCACCCGGACCAGGTCCAGCTCACGCCAGGTATAGGCGCTGCGGCTCTGGTTCACGGTAGCCTCGGACGCCATGATCACGGTGCCATAATATTTGTTGGCGCCTTCGAGCCGCGAAGCCAGGTTCACCGTGTCGCTCATGACGGTGTAGTTGAAGCGCCGGCGAGAGCCGATGTTGCCGACTACGGCTTCGCCGCTGTTCAGCCCCATGCGGTGAGCAAGGCCGCGTCCCCGGAACGCGGGATGGCTGGCGTTGAGCTCCTGGAGGCGATCGCGACATCGCAGCGCGGCCGCGACAGCGTGCCGGGCATGGTCGGGATCGTCGGCCGGCGCGCCAAATATCGCGACGATGGAATCGCCGATATATTTGTCGACATAGCCGCCATGGCTTTCGATGATGTCGGTCATCGCCGACAGATAGTCGTTCATCAATGCGACCAGCTCGCCCGGCGTCATCTTCTCGGCAATCGAAGAGAAGCCTGCCAGGTCCGAGAAAAACATGGTGACGTCACGCATTTCGCCGCCGAGCGCAGGCATCTTGCCGGACGTAACCATGCTGTCGATCACCTCGGGCGCAAGGTAGAAGGCAAAGCTCTTGCGCAGGAAGCGCTCCTCACGGTCGGCGATCACGAAGCGGTAGCCGATCATCATCGCGATGGCGGTCAGGCCTGCGAGCACCGGCTCGGTCAGGGGGAGCGCAAATGCGTGGACGAAGGCGCCGACGGCGACGGCCGTGTAGGCGGCGGACAGCGCCAGCCAGGCGATCAGGGCGCGGCCCGGCGCCAGCATGCAGGCGGCGCAAGCCAGGATCGCTGCGAAGATGATCGCCAGGAGCGAGCGCTGCGCGAAGCCGAGCTCGGTGACGGCATCATGCTCGATCAGGTTTCGCACGACCGTGGCATGGACGAAGACGCCGGCGATCCCGCTGCGGGCCATTTGCTCGGCATTCGCAGGCGCTGGCAAGGCACATCGCGATCCCCGTGTTCCGTCATAATCGCGGGCCAGGCGCATCGAGGTGAGCTTGCGGTCATCGAAGGTGAGGATGCTGCCCAGCAGCACGACCTTGCCGTCGAAGGCGCGGCGGAAGAAGTCCATGTCTCCCTTCTCGACGCAGGCGCGCAAATCGGCGAAGGAATAGGCCGGAATGTCGCGGCCCATGCCGCGAAAGTTGAGCGTCATCGTATTGGGAATTGCGCTCGGAATCGCGTAGCCCGACAAATTCGTCGCGCCACTTGCCCCGGTCTCCGGCTTTGCACCCAGCGCGCGCGAGGCGAGTTCGACGGCCATGGCAGGCACTTGCTGGCCGGCGATGGAAAAGCTCAGCGGCATCCGACGGATCACGTCATCGGGGTCGGTGTAGACATTGAGGGCGCGAACATTGTTCTTCACCGCAAGCCGCTGGGCCGGGAAGGGCGACTCGGGATGGTCGTTGCTGAGGACCTCCCCGAGCACCAGCTTGCCGCTGTCGGACAGCTTGCGCAGCGCGATCAGATAGTCGCGGTCAAATCCTTTCAGGCGCGCACCGACCGGAGCGTCGCCAAAGGGAATGTCCGATTGCTCGATCGAATTCTTGAAGATCACATCGTAGCCGATGACTTTGGCGCCGCCCTCGGTGATGCTGCCGAGCACCCGGCCGACCTCACGCGTCCAGGTCTGCGTCGGGGATCCCTTGAAAGGCGGGGTGTCGTAGGTCTCCCCGTCAATGGCCACGACGACGACCGGCGATGCCGCGGGATCGCGGCTGTCGCCGACCAGCGTCCAGCGCAACGCCGTGAGAATGTCGAGTGAGAGCCCCTTCAGCGCCTGGAGCGGTGGCGAGGTGAACGCCGCGCCCGTGACGAGCGCGATCACGATCGCTGCAACGATGTCCCGCCTGCCGATCCGCCGCATCGTTGCTGTCGCTATCGGTCTATTCGAGCCTCAGCAGACGCCCGATGATCGGCGTCGGTGACGCGGTGGCGCTGGCATCGACCTGGAAAGTGTAGCGCTTGTTGCCGAGTTTCGCGAGATAGCTGCCGCCCGGCGTCAGCGACTTTCCGGCCTTCGAGAGGTCGAAGAATTTTCCGGCGACCATGATGTTGCCCTTGAGCGGCAGGCTGATCTCGGGCTCCTTGCCGTCGGTGCGTTCGATCACCAGCGTGCTGCCGCTCTTGGCCTGGATCATCGGCGCGGTGCCGTAGATGGTCGGCAGCTTCGCCGGCGCGCGATTGGCGTCCGCTCGCATGGTGCGAAACGTGGTCGCCGCGCTCTGGTTCGCCTCGCGCTCGGAGAGCTGCACGGCGTTGGCATCGCACGGCACCTTGACGCGTTGGACATTGCCGAGTTGCACCGTGCTCTGCTCGGCGCCGACCAGCACTACGCCTTCGGTGATGGTCTCGCGCAGGCAGGATTTCAGATAGCTGAGCGTGACGCCGGCCTTGGGGCCGAGCTTGATGATCTTGCCCGGCGCCACGTAGTCCATGAATTCGATGCCGTCGACCTTGCCCTGGACGTCCTCGACGATCGCGGCCGGCGTCTCGGCGACAGCAGGGGCGGCGAGGCAAAATGCGCCGAAGAGCGCGCCGATCAGGGTTCTCATGACTGTCTCTTCCAGTTCGAACGGTGTGTGCTGACCCACGTCCCGGCGCGACCCTAGCAGGGGATGGCCCCGAGCCAAGTGTGATCAGAATCACACTTGGTTGGTGCAGCCTAGCAGGAACGGGTTCAAGCCTGTGATGACAGAAAACGGCGCCGCCGCAAACCGTGACCTGTGGACGGGATATCAGACCGCCGTAGCGGCGTCGGCCGCGCGGTCCTGCGCCGGATGGCTCCCGGTCACTCCTAATACAAAGGGTGAGAGGGCGGTCTCGGATTTCTGCAACGGCAGCGTCGTCTGCCCGGTGGCAATCCCAACCACTCCATCCCAGCGCGACAGGAAAGCCTCGACACAGGCCGGGTCGAACTGCCGCCCCGAGTTCTGGACCAGATAGTCGCGCGCGACGTCCAGCGGCATTGGCTCTTTATAGGGGCGCCGCGTGGTCAGGGCGTCAAAAACGTCGGCGACCGCAACCACGCGCGCCGGGACCGGGATCTCATCTTCCTTCAGGCCGTTTGGATAGCCGGCGCCGTCCCAGCGCTCGTGATGGCCTGCGGCAATTTGTGCGCCGAGCTGGATCAACTCGCAGCTGGAGTCGGCCAGGATCTTCTCGCCGATCGTGGCATGGGTGCGGATGACCGCCATCTCCTCGTCGGTCAGCCTGCCGGGCTTGAGCAGGATGTTGTCGGGAATCGCGACCTTGCCGACGTCGTGCAGGGGAGCCGCGAGATAGATGTCCCGGCAGAGCCGGGCCGGGAGGCCCAGCTGCTCGGCGATGATGCGGCTGTAGCGGGCGACCCGCAGCGCGTGCTCGCCGGTATCGTTGTCGCGATACTCGACTGCGAGCGCGAGCCGCAGGATGATCTCTTCCTCGCGCTCGCCGAGCTTGCGCGTTGCGGCCGCGACTTCGCTCGCCAGATGTGCAGCGCGATCGTTGAGCTTGCGTACGGCTGCACCAAGCTGAATCAAATTCCGCAGACGCACGGTCATCTCGACGCTTTGCGGTGCCTTCGGCAGGAAATCGGTTGCACCCGCCTGCAGCGCTTCCATCTTGACGTCGTCGGTCTGCCGCGACGTAATCATCGCGATCGGGATGTCGGCGCAGCCCGGCAGCGTGCGAAGCGCGCGGATGAAGCTGATGCCGTCCATGTGCGGCATCTCGTAGTCGACCAGCACGAGATCGAATGCGCGTTCGCGCGCGCAAGCCAGCGCTTCGACGGGATCGAGGAAGGTTGTGGCCTCGACGAGGCCTTCCGCTTCGATATGACGTTTCAGAAAATTGAGGACAGAGCGGCTGTCATCAACCAGAAGCGCTTGGGTCAGCATCGGCGGCCGGACTCGTTCGCATGGCGAAGCACGGCCTCAACGAATAGCCCCCGCGATTTAACGTGAAGCAAACATACGAGCTGCCTCGCCCCTGCGCGCAACGCATGAAATTTGTGCGGTGATGCACGCTTGCATGCATACGCGAGATTCTCCGGATTGTGACCCGTAGTTGTACGGGTCACTCTGTTAGGGGTTTGCATACTCTCCGACGCAGATATTCACCATGCGGGATTCGCGCCATGCGTGCAGTGAATCCTGAGGAAATTGGGGGACGAATGTCGTCTGATGCGACCGAGTCGAAGTGGTCCCTGCGGCTGCCCGCCGATTGCAGCATTGCTGCCATCCGCAGCGTTTATGACTTGATCCGCGAAGCGTTCGGTCGGCAGGACCGGCTCGAGATCGACTGCTCCAGCGTCGACAAGGCTGACGTGACCTCGATCCAGCTTCTGCTGTCGGCCGCCAAGACCGGCGATGCTCAAGGCCGCCCGGTGGTCCTGACTTCCTTTTCCCAATCTCTGCGCAACACCCTTCGCCGCGCCGGCTTCGCCAGTGAAGCGATGATCGATCAGCACTTCCCGCAAAAGAAAGATGGCGTCTAATGGCCACGATTCTCACGGTCGACGACTCTCCCAGCATCCGGCAGATGATCAAGGTCGTGCTCGAGCCGGCGGGTCACAACGTGATCGAGGCCGGTGACGGCGCGCAAGGCCTCGCCAAGGCACAGGCCGGCAAGCTCGACCTCGTCATCACCGACCTCAACATGCCCGTCATGAACGGGCTGGAGCTGATCAAGGCGCTACGCAAGCTGCCGAGCGCGGTGGGCATGCCCATCGTGTTCCTGACCACCGAATCCAATGACACGGTGAAGCAGGAGGCCAAGAGCGCCGGCGCGACGGGATGGATCACCAAGCCGTTCAAGCCTGAGCAGCTGCTCGCCGTCGTCGCAAAACTGGTGCGCGCATGAGCGCGGTGGACCCGACCGAGGTCTTCCGCCAGGAAGCCAGCGAGCTGTTCGAGGTCCTGGAAGGGGCCCTGCTCGACCTTGGCCAGCGTCCCGACGACCGCGAGCTGGTCGATTCCGCCTTCCGCGCCCTGCACACGATCAAGGGGTCGGGTGCGATGTTCGGCTTCGACAAGGTCGCTTCCTTCACCCACGAATTCGAGACCGCATTCGATCGCGTCCGCAAGGGCGAGATTAAGCCGACCCAGGAGCTGATCTCGGTCGCGCTCGCCGCGAAGGATTATATCCGCGCGCTGATCGAGGATCCGCAGTCGACCGACGACATCATCGGCGAAGCCATCCTCGACGATCTCAAGCGCTTCGTGTCGTCGGATCAGCCTGCCGCTGCGGTCGCCGAGATCGTTGAAGCGCCGCCGCTCGCGCCCGTCGAGAGCAAGCAGGCCGGCTGGCATCTCTATCTGGAATTCGAATCCCACATCCTGCGTAACGGATCGAATCCGCTCGATCTCTTGGAAGATCTCTGCAAGCTCGGTCCCTGCTTTGTGGTTCCCGTGACCGACGGCATTCCTTTCCTCGACGAGATGGAGCCGGAAGACTGCTATCTCAAATGGGACGTCAAGCTGCACGCGGCTTGCGACAAGGCTGCGATCGACGACGTCTTCATGTTCGTCTCTGACGAGATGAAGCTGACGCTCTTGCCGCTGGAGCACGTCGAAGCGCCCGCGCCAGCGCCGCTGTTCCAGCTGCTCGACGACGAGCCCGCTCCGGCCGTCGAGATGCCTGCACCGGTGGTTGAGGCTGTCGCCGCGCAGGTCGCCGTTGAGCCTGCCGCAAAGGCGGGGCCGAAACCGGTGGCAAAGCCTGAAGCGAAACTCGAATCCAAGCCGGAACCGAAGGCTGAAGCCAAGCGCGACGATCGCGGCATCGCCACGGTCCGCGTCCAGGCCGAGCGCCTCGACGAACTGATGGATCGCGTCGGCGAGCTCGTCATCGCCCAGGCGCGGCTGACCCAGCTCGCGGCCTCCGGTTCCGATCTCTCGATCAAGATGATCGCCGAGGAGATCGAGCGTCTTGCCTCGTCGCTGCGCGATACCACGATGGGCGCGCGCATGGTGCCGATCGGCTCGCTGTTCGGCCGCTTCCGCCGCCTCATCCACGATCTTTCGCGCGATCTGTCGAAGCCGGTCGAGTTCGTCACGACGGGCGAGGACACCGAGCTCGACAAGACCATGATCGAGTGCCTGGCCGATCCGCTGGTGCACCTGATCCGCAACGCCATCGACCACGGTATCGAGGACACTGCGACGCGCGCTGCCAACGGCAAGACCGAGCAGGGCCGCATCGAGCTCGCGGCCGTGCATTCCGGTGCACAGGTCCTTGTCACGGTGAAGGACAACGGCGGCGGCCTCAACACCGCGCGCATCCGCGCCAAGGCCGAAGAGCAGGGCCTGATCGCCGCCGGCGCCGTGCTCTCCGATCACGAGATCCACCAGTTCCTGTTCCATCCGGGCTTCTCGACCGCGCAGACCATCTCGGCGCTGTCAGGTCGCGGCGTCGGCATGGACGTCGTCAAGCGCACCATCGAGAACATGCGCGGCTCGATCGACCTGTCGACGCGGCCGGGCCAGGGCACCACGGTGACGCTCCGCCTGCCGCTGACGCTCGCGATCATCGAAGGCCTTTTGATCCGTGTCGGCGAAGGTCGCTACATCATTCCGCTGTCGGCGGTGGAGGAATGCATCGAGCTGACAACCGAGGACGAGCGCTCGCGCGGTCGCAACTTCCTCAATGTGCGCGGCAATCTGGTGCCCTTCCTGCGCCTGCGCGAGATCATGTCGTCGACTGGTACGCCCGATCGACACCAGAAGACGATCATCATCTCGACCGGTGAGACTCATGTCGGCCTCGTCGCCGACCAGATCATCGGCAACCACCAGACCGTCATCAAGTCGCTCTCCAAGCTGCATTCTGACGTCACCATCTTCTCCGGTGCGACCATCCTGGGTGACGGCACGGCGGCGCTGATCCTCGATGTCGCGCAGCTCGTCACGCTGGCGCAGTCGAAGGTCGAGAAGCAGCATATCAGCGAGGCGGCGTGATGACCGACGGACAGGCAGCCGAACACCAGTCAGGCGCGATGCAGGTCGTCATGATCGGCCTCGGCGAGGAGAAATTCGCGCTCGACGCCGGCCTTGTGCGCGAGATCATCGACCCCGTGCCCGTGACCAAGGTGGCCGGCGCGCGGGCTTTCGTTCCCAGCGTGATCAACGTGCGCGGCAACGTCATTCCGCTTGCGGATTTGCGCATCCGTTTTGGCATGCCCCAGCTCGACGATTCCGCTGATACGCGCATCGTCGTCATCGAGCTCGATCTCGACGGTGAGCCTGTTCTCGTCGGCGTCACCGCCGACAAGGTCTACGAAGTCACGGAGATCTCGCAGACCGACGTGCAGCAGACGCCGCGCGTCGGCATGCACTGGAAGCCTGAGTTCATTCGCTTCATTGCGAAATGGCGTGAAGAGTTCGTCATCGTTCCGAACATGGAACGCATTCTGAATTGAAAGGGTCTCGGGGCGAGACCGGGTTTAAGGGGCTGATATGAGATTTACGGTCAAGGCAAAGCTTGCCAGCGCGTTCGGCCTGGTTATCGTCCTGTCAATGGTTGCCGGCAGCGTGGCCTACATGAAGCTCGGCGACATGATGGCGACCGCCGACAGTATGGTCCTGCGCGCCAAGCGAATGGAGAAGGCGACCGAAGTCGAGAAGAATATTCTCATTCAGCTTCGCGCGGAAAAGAACGCCATTATCGGCGACGAGAAAGAGGTCGAGATGGCCGCTGCCGACGCGGCAAAGCGTCGCGAGGTCGCCTTGAAGACCAAGGACGAAGTCTACGCGCTGGCGAGCGAGGCCGGCAAGAAGCTGCTCGACGCCTTTGCCGTGACTTACGCCAAGATGAATGCCTATCAGGAAGAGACGATCCGGATCGCTAAGACCGACAAGGCCCAGGCCGCCGAGCGCTCCACCAATGAGGGCCGCAAGATCGTGAACGAAGCGCTCGAGTCGATGGGCGCCTATGTCGAGAACACCAAGAAGCAGATGGCCGAACAGGCCGTCGATTCGAAGGAGGAGGGATATCGGGCGCAGTTGATGCTGATGACTCTTCTGGGCGTCTCGCTGTTGGTAGCGATCGGTGCCGCCTTGTGGATTTCGATCTCGATCAGCCGGTCGCTTGGCCGCGCGGTCGGCCTTGCCGGCGCCGTGGCTCAGGGGGATCTCAACCAGACGATTCCGTCGGCGAGCAACGACGAGATCGGCGATCTTGTCAGATCGCTGAACGCCATGGTCGGAAAGCTCCGGCAGATCGTCCAGGAGGCGCTCACCGCCGCCCAGAACGTCTCCGCCGGCAGCCAGGAGCTTTCCGCAAGCGCCGAGCAGCTCTCGCAGGGCGCGACCGAGCAGGCCTCGTCTGCCGAGGAGGCGTCCTCCTCGATGGAGGAGATGGCTTCGAATGTGAAGCAGAACGCCGACAACGCCAACCAGACCGAGAAGATCGCTGCGCAGTCGGCCAAGGACGCCGAGGCCAGCGGCGTTGCCGTCGGCCGAGCCGTCGAAGCGATGCAGACCATCGCCGAGAAGATCACCATCGTGCAGGAGATTGCGCGCCAGACCGATCTGCTCGCCCTCAACGCCGCGGTCGAGGCCGCGCGCGCCGGCGAGCATGGCAAGGGCTTTGCGGTGGTCGCCTCCGAAGTGCGCAAGCTTGCCGAGCGTAGCCAGGCCGCCGCGGCCGATATCGGCACGTTGTCAAGTGAGACCGTGAAGGTCGCGCAGGAAGCCGGCTCCATGCTGTCGAAGCTCGTGCCCGACATCAAGAAGACCGCCGAGCTGGTGCAGGAAATCACCGCCGCCTGCCGCGAGCAGGACGTCGGCTCCTCCCAGATCAACCAGGCGATCCAGCAGCTCGACAAGGTCGGCCAGCAGAACGCCAGCGCTTCCGAGCAGGTCTCATCCACCTCGGAAGAGCTGGCCTCGCAGGCCGAGCAGCTGCAATCGACCATCTCGTTCTTCCGCATCGAGCAGGCCGGACGTGGCGAGAGCGCCGCGGCCGCGCCGATCGACCGTGCCGTCACCCAGCTCCGCAGCAAGGCAGGGCAGATGCGGGCGGCCGAACGCGGTGCCAAGAAGCCTGTGCCCGCTCGCAAGCCGGCGCGCGCGATGAAGGTCGCCGGTGGTGGCGGTTTCGCTTTCGACATGAACGACGGCGAAGACGATCGCGACGCCGAGTTCCAGCGCTGACAACAACAACCATCTGACCCGGACTTAAGCATGGCCGCAACCTCGCAATATCTGACGCTCGGGCTCGCCGGCGAGACGTTCGGCATCAGCATCCGCAACGTGCGGGAAATCCTGGACATGCGGCCGATCTCGCGTCTGCCGCATGCGCCGAACTTCCTGCTCGGCATGATCGACGTGCGCGGCGCTGGTTATCCGATCGTCGATCTCCGGACCAAGCTCGGGCTGCCGGCCGTGGCGGCCACCGAGGCGACCCGCATCATCATCCTCGACGTGCCGATGAAAGACCGCCTCGTCGGCGTCGGCTTCGTGGCCGACTGCGTGTTCGAGGTCACCGATATCGACGAGCAGGCGATCGAGCCGATCCCCGAGGTGGGGGGCAAATGGCAGTCGGATTACGCCGCCGGCATCGGCCGCAAGGGCGAGAAATTCGTCGTGATCTTCGATCTGGCCAGGTTGATGGCCGCAGACGAGATTCCGGAAGGAAGAGCCACGCAGTTGGATGCATCCTGTGCGGCCTGAATTCGTAATTTGTAGCGCGGGATCGGGCGTAAGCAATTCAATTCAACAATTCGAAGACCGGGGCTAATCATGAGATTTACCGTCAAAGCGAAGCTTGCGAGCGCATTCGGCGTCGTCATTCTGTTGTCGATGATTGCCGGCGGCGTCGCCTATCTGAAGCTCAACGACACCGTTGGGACCACCGAACACCTGTCGGCACGGGCAGCGCGCCTCGCCAAGGTGGCGGAGTTGCAGGAAAATGCGCTGCTTCAGGTGCGCGCCGAGAAGAATGCGATCCTCGCGCCGACCGAAGCGGATCAGGACAAGTTCGTCAGTCTCATCGCCGAGGCGCGCGAGCGCGTGGCGGCGATCAAGAACGAAGCCTATGTCGGTGCGAGCGAAGAGGGCAAGAAGCTGCTCGACAAGTTCGGAGCCGCCTATGTCAGCGCCAATGCGGTGCAGGACCAGACGTTGAAACTGGCCAAGCAGGATAAGGTCAAGGCGGCCGAGAATTCGATGACCGAAGGGCTCAAGGCCATGACGCCCGCGCTCAATGCCGCGAAGGAGTATATCGACTACGTCAAGAAGATGATGGCGGCGGAGAGCGAGCAGGCCAGGGTCGAAGGCAGTCGTGCCGAGATCATGCTGATCAGCCTGATCCTCGCCTCGCTCGTGATCGGCGCGATAGCCGCGACCTGGATCGCGATCGGCATCAGCCGTGCCCTTGCCAGCGCAGTCGGACTGGCTGACGCGGTTGCCATCGGCGATCTCAGCAAGAAGATCGACGTCTCCAGCAACGACGAAATCGGCGATCTCATCGCTTCGCTGAACGCGATGACCAAGAACCTGAACGCGACCGCGGCCGTCGCCAACGAGATCGCGCAGGGCAATCTCACCGTCGAGGCGAAACCTCTGTCGGACAAAGACACCCTCGGCCTCGCGCTCGAACGTATGGTCCAAAAGCTCCGCCAGATCGTGTCGGAAGCTCTCACCGCGGCGCAGAATGTCTCCGCCGGAAGCCAGGAGCTTTCGGCCAGCGCCGAGCAGCTGTCACAAGGCGCAACCGAGCAGGCCTCGTCGGCCGAGGAAGCATCTTCCTCGATGGAGGAGATGGCATCGAACGTGAAGCAGAACGCCGACAACGCCAACCAGACCGAGAAGATTGCAGCGCAGTCGGCCAAGGACGCCGAAGCCAGCGGTGCTGCGGTCGGCCGCGCGGTCAATGCGATGCAGACCATCGCCGAAAAGATCACCATTGTGCAGGAGATCGCGCGCCAGACCGACCTGCTCGCGCTGAACGCCGCGGTCGAAGCCGCGCGCGCCGGCGAGCACGGCAAGGGCTTTGCGGTGGTCGCGTCCGAAGTCCGAAAGCTCGCCGAGCGCAGCCAGGCGGCCGCCGCCGAGATCGGCACGCTGTCGGCCGACACCGTCAAGGTCGCGCAGGAAGCAGGTTCCATGCTGTCCAAGCTCGTTCCTGACATCAAGAAGACGGCGGAGCTGGTCGAGGAAATCACCGCCGCGTGCCGTGAGCAGGACGTCGGCTCGGCGCAAATCAACCAGGCGATCCAGCAGCTCGACAAGGTCGGCCAGCAGAATGCCAGCGCCTCCGAGCAGGTGTCGTCCACCTCGGAAGAGCTGGCTTCGCAGGCCGAGCAGCTGCAGTCGACAATCGCCTATTTCCGCATCGAGCATGGCAGCAAGAGCCAGGCGCTGGCGCCGATCGATCGGGCCGTCACCCAGCTCCGCGCCAAGGCTGCGACCATGGCAGCGGTCGAGCATCCCGCCCGGAAGCCGCAGGCAAGGCCTGCGCGCGCGGTGAAGGCCGCGGGCGGCGGCGGTTTTGCCTTCGACATGCACGACGGCGAGGATGATCGGGACGCTGATTTTCAGCGCTAAGGATTTTGGGGGCGGGTCCACCCTGGAGGTGGGCCTGCCTTCTTTCGTTGTAAACGCGTAGGATTCCAGATGGCCCTGATGGCCCGATATCAATTGCATGCGGGCCTTCGAGGCCGGGGCGGGCGGCCGTGATGCCCGCCTTGCAGGATACGGCTGTGCATCTGTCGGATCGCCATTTCCGCACCATCGCCGAGTTGATCGAGGGCCAGGTCGGCATCAAGCTGCCGCAGGGCAAGCGACTGATGCTGGAGGGGCGCCTGCACAAGCGTGTGCGCGCCCTGAACTTCACCGACCTCAACGAATATGTCGAGAACCTGTTTGAAGCCGATCACTTCGACACCGAGCTCACCCATCTGATCGATGTGGTGACCACCAACAAGACCGACTTCTTTCGCGAGCCGCAGCATTTCACCTTCATGCGGGAGATCGCCATCCCTGCGCTGCTCAAGTCGCACGGCCGCAAGAATGCGAATCTGAAAGTCTGGAGCTCGGCGAGCTCGACCGGCATGGAAGCCTATACGGTCGCCATGGTGCTGGACGACATGACGCGAACCGGATCGCGGTTTCAGTATCGCATCCTGGGAACCGACATCTCGACCGCCGTGCTGCGCCTCGCCAAGACTGCGATCTACACCCGCGACGTGCTGGCGCCGGTGCCCGAACCGTTCGTGAAGCGGTATTTCCTGTCCTCACGCGACAAGTCGCGCGGCGAAGTGCGGGTGGCGCCGGAACTACGACGCATGACGCATTTCATGCGGATGAACCTGATGGATCAGTCCTATCCCGTCGACCGCGACGTCGACATGATTTTCTGCCGCAATGTGCTGATCTATTTCGACAAGCCGACGCAGCGGAAGGTCGTCGAGCAGCTTTGCAGTCATTTGCGGCCCGGCGGGTATTTGCTGGTCGGACATTCCGAGTCGATGGTCCACAGTGCTGTTCCGGGCCTGAAGCAGGTTCAGCCGACCATTTTCCAGGTTTGATCGGGAGCACTTTGCAACATGCCGAGGGAGAAAGTTCGCGTACTGATCGTGGATGATTCGGCGTCGGTGCGCCAAATCCTTCAGACGATCCTCAACGACGACCCCGATATCGAGGTGATGGCGACGGCGTCCGATCCGTTCGTGGCGGCAAAGCGCCTCCAGGACGAAATCCCCGATGTCATGATCCTCGATCTCGAGATGCCGCGCATGGACGGCATGACGTTCCTGCGCAAGATCATGGCGCAGCGTCCGATCCCCGTGATCATCTGCTCCTCGCTGACCGAGGAAGGCTCGCACGTGATCTTCGAGGCGTTCGAGGCCGGCGCCGTCGATATCGTGCCTAAGCCGAAGATCGACACGCGTCAGGCGTTGCTCGAGTGTTCGACGCGCTTGCGGGAGTCGGTGAAGTCGGCGGCGCGTGCGCGCGTGCGGCCGCGCACGGAGCGGCGGGTGATCGAGAAGAAGCTCACGGCTGACGCCATCATCCCTCCGCCGGTGCAGGGCAAGGTTCGGCCGACGACCGAACGCATCGTCTGCATCGGTGCCTCGACGGGCGGAACCGAAGCGCTCAACGACGTGCTTGAGATGTTGCCGGCGAACTGTCCTCCGATTCTTGTCGTCCAGCACATGCCGGCGGGCTTCACTGCCGCGTTCGCCAAGCGCCTCGACAGCATCTGCCAGATCCGCGTCAAGGAGGCGGAGGATCGCGAGCCGGTCTTGCCTGGCTGCGCCTATATTGCTCCGGGCGCCCGCCACATGCTGCTCCAGCGCATCGGCCTGCGCTACCAGGTCGCGATCAAGGACGGGCCGCCGGTGTCGCGGCATCGCCCCTCGGTCGACGTGTTGTTTCGCTCGGCGGCCCAGCATGCCGGCGCCAACGCGCTCGGCGTCATCATGACCGGCATGGGTGACGACGGCGCGCGCGGCATGCTGGAGATGCGCAAGCTCGGCGCCTCGACACGGGCGCAGGATGAAGAAAGCTGCGTGGTGTTCGGCATGCCCAAGGAAGCCATCGCTCACGGCGGTGTCGAGAAAGTGGTCTCACTGAACCATATCCCGCGCGAGATCATGCAGTGGTATCAGGCCGGACACCCAGCGGTGGCGGGTTGATCGCGATGACTGCCATTGCGGCCAGCAATTTGACGGATGCGATTGCCGCGGTCGAAGGCGTCTCGTCGCGTATCGAGGACGTCTTTGCGCGCGTCGGTCACGACCTCGGTCGCGGCCACATCATTTTCAAGGAGCTGAATCAGGGGCTCGCGTCTCTCTCCGGAGAGCTATCCGGCGCCGAGATCGAAGGCGCCGCGACCGCGTTGCGGGAGATCGCGGCGCGATTGAGCGAACTGTCGCGGGCGCTGCCCGCCGAGAGCGCGCTGCTCGCGATGATCGGCAAGAGCACGACGGAGGCGTCCGCCCTGCTGAAGCCGCTGTTCAAGCATATCCAGATGATCACCATCATCGCACGCAGCGCACGGATCGAGGCGGCATCGCTCGATGGCGATCGCGAGGGCTTTCTGGCCTTCACGCAGGAGGCTTACGATCTGGGCAAGGCCGTGCAGGGTTCGATCGAGGGCTGCGCGCGGGACCAGCAGCGCTTGTCGGAGGCCGTCATCACCGCATCCGGCCGGCAGAAGGAGTTCGAGAAAAGCTACGGTGACCAGCTGGTGGCGGAGAGCGCCGAGCTCGGCGCAGCCTATTCCGGCCTGCGCGACCAGCGCAGCAAGAGTAGCCATCTCGCCGATCTCGCCAGCGGCAGCACGCGGAAGATCGCCGAAGCCGTCGGCAGCGCGATCATATCCTTGCAGGCCGGCGACAGCACGCGGCAGCGCCTCGAACACGTCTGTCACGGCTTGCGCTTGTCGTCCGGCTCAGAGCCGAGCCTTGTTCCCGGGCCTGTCGCCAGCGAAGACGGCGCCCATGCGATCCGCGGGCTGCAGGCGGCTCAGCTCAGGGACGCGCAACGCGAGTTCGGCGGCGATATCAGTCAGATCGTCCGGGCGCTGTCCGCGATCCTGAATGATGCCAGTGGCGTCGTCGGTCACGGCCGCTCGCTGTTCGGCGGCGAGAACGGCTCCTCGTCGTCGTTCCTCGCCCGCATCAAGCAGACGCTGGCCCATGCCTCGACCCTGATTGCGACCTGCGAGAGTGCGGGCCGTTCGGTCGACGAGGCACTGGCGGTCGTCGAGGAGACGCTGGCGAAATTCCGTCAGGCCATCGCAGGTCTCGCCGAAGCCACGGTCGATATCACGCTGATCGGCATGAACGCGGGCCTCAAGGCAAGCCATCTCGGCAGCCGCGGCAGCGCCTTCGTGGTCATTGCCAACGAGCTCAAGGCGACCGCTGACCAGGTCTCGGCAGGTGCCGGGCGCTTGCGGCCGGTCCTTGACGGCATCGAGCAGTCGGCGAACGAGCTGAAGGAGCTCCGTGTCCAGGGCGATCCCACCCAGCTCGCCAAGCTCGAGCCGCACATCCTCCAGGCGCTGCGCGAGGTCGAAGCCGGCAACGAACGGCTCGGCAAGCTGATGACACGCCTCGTCGATGAAGGCGCCGAGTTCGAAGGCCTGATGAATTCGGCGCAAGGCCTGATGAGCTCGCTCGGCGAGTCCTCCGCAACGCTGCCCACTGTCGCTGCGCGCCTCGGGACGGCAAGCGCGGGCACGCATCGGCCGCAACAGCAGGACGAGGCGCTGCTCGACGAACTCTTTGCGCGCTACACGATGGAGCGCGAGCGCGACGTTCATCGGGACTTCTTGCAAGCCCTTGGGCTGTCGTCGAGCGCGGCCAGCCGCCGGGTCGACGCAGTCGAGCCTGCGGATGACGGCATAGAACTGTTCTGAGCTTGCTGTCGTTGCGGCGCAGCCCTGCGCCGGCAATTTTAGGAACTGGCTTTGCAAGGCGTTAACCGTGGCGGAACGCGTGCCATATCGGTCATTGTCGCGCCCCAGAGTTACCAGCAAATACGTGTGGATTTTACGACGGATGTTTTCATGCTGAGAGATGGCAAATACGCTGCCTGGTTCAGGACCCCGCGTGGCCAGGGCACGGGCCTAGTCGATTTGACCGAGGGACGGATCTCCGGCAGCGACAGCTTCTTCACCTATGGCGGCTCCTATCAGGTCGATCAGCAACGCTTCACGGCTGTCCTGACCGTGAAGCGCCATACCGAGGGCCCTCCGAGCGTGTTTGGTACGGACGAAGTCGAGGCCAATCTCTGGGGCGATTGCAGCGGCGCGGTAGCGACGTGCTGGGGCACGGCAAGGGAGGCGCCTGACGTCAGGTTCGAGTGCACCCTGATCTACAGCCAGCAAGACGTCGTGGCCACTGAGGCCAAATGCGCGGTCGTGAAGCTCAATGCCGACAAATTGCCCAAGGGACTGGACAGTCGGTCGCGACCGCGCCGTCCGCTTGCGCCCGGCCCATTCGGATCGGCACGCGATTAGCGGCCTACTTTCGTGGATGGGCCTTCTGATGCCAGGCCCAGGCGGTGCGGATTACGGTCGGCAGATCGGAATGGCTCGGCACAAAGTCCAGGATCTTTCGTGCAGCCGAGGGGTCGGCGACGAGATAGGTCGGATCGCCAGCGCGACGCGGCTTGACGGTGTGAGGGACCTCGCGTCCGGTCTCTTGTCTGATGGCGTTCAGGATCTCGCGCACGGAGAAGCCCGAGCCGGTGCCGAGATTGAAGCTGCCGCCGGCGTGTCCTGTTTCCAGCAGCTTCAGCGCTGCGACGTGTGCTGCAGCGAGGTCGGTGACGTGGATGTAGTCGCGGATCGCAGTGCCGTCGGGTGTATCGTAATCGTCACCGAACACGGCAAACTCGACATGGCCCTGCAGCGCCATCATGGCGCGCGGAATGAGATGGGTCTCGTTGTCGCGCAATTCGCCGATGCCGCCGGCCGGATCGGCGCCGCTGGCATTGAAATAGCGCAGGCAGAACGCGCCGAATCCGTAAGCCGCACGATAGTCGGCCAGCATGCGCTCGATCATCCATTTTGAGGCGCCGTAGGGATTGATCGGTGCACAGGGAAAATCCTCGGACAGCGCCTTGGAATCGGCGTTGCCATAGACCGCGCCGGTCGAGGAGAAGACGATGCGGCGGCAGCCCGCGTTGCGCATCGCCTGGAGCAGCGACAGCGTGCCCTGGACGTTGTTGATGTAGTATTTCTGCGGGTCGGTCATGGACTCGCCGACGAGGCTCGCCGCAGCAAAATGCATCACCGCCGTCACCTTGTGGTCGGCAAAGGTGCGCGCCAGCGTCGCGGTGTCGAGCAGATCGCCCGTCACCAGGTCCCCGGCGACGAAGCTGCGATGTCCCGTTGTGAGATTGTCATAGACGACGGGCCTATAGCCGGAAGCGGCGAGGGCGCGGCAAGCATGCGAGCCAATATAACCCGCGCCTCCGGTGACGAGGATAGTCGGTCGGTCGGTCATGTCCTTTTATCCCACCACAGTTCGACGACCATCCAGGCTGAGGCCGCAAGCAGCAAGTCCAAGCTGAGCACGGTTAGCCCCTGCGCCGCCGGGTCCGTTATATCGAGTTTGACGATCCTGAAAAGCTGCAAGCCTTCGAGGTTCCGCCATCGTGCCCTTTGTGTGTGCATGAAAACCGCGCTCGATTCAGCTTCGATTGACCATCGTGCGGCGAAAATGTCGCCTGATCGGCCCGCAGCAATCATACTTTTAGAGCCGAAATCTAGGGTGAGGTCCACACCAAGGGAATGACAGGGACATGCCTCAGATCTGGATGACATATGACGAGCTCGCAGCGCTTTGTGAATGCAACAGCAGCGAAGCGAGATTGCGGTCCATCCACCTGTCTCTCGATCGTCGCAAAAGTCGCGATGGGACAACCCGCGTCAAACTGGATCTGGCGCTGACGTCCAGGTTTTTGGCCTCGGTCCGCGAATCGGATTTCGACCTCGATAGCGCCATCGAGGCGCTCCAGGCCACACACCGGCAGATGGCGGAGCTGTTGACGCCGAACCAGGTCCACAGGCGCGGGTGGCTTGATCGCCGTAGCCCCCTGGGTGGAACAATCAGACGCTGAGAATCCCGCGATAGTCGTCTCGAATCAGGCATAACTCCGCATCCGGAATTTTCCGGCTGGGGCCGGTGTTTCAACCGAGCTGGGCCAAAGAGCCCGCAGGAGGGGTGCCATGAGGAAAGCCAGTCATTGGGTTTGCGTGGGAGCGTTGGGAGCGGCGACCTTGGGAGGGCTGCTGATCATGACGGCTGCACCCGCAACGGCAGAGGTCGTGAAGTTGCAGGCCGATCTGAAGGGCAGCAACGAGGTGCCTCCGAACAATTCGGCCGGGTCGGGCAAGGCTGAGGCGAGCTACGACACCGAGACGAAGACGCTGACCTATTCGGTGACCTATACGGGCCTGTCAGGTCCCGCGATGGGCGCCCATTTCCACGGCCCCGTCGAGGCCGCAAAGAATGCCGGCATCGTGCTTCCGTTCAAGACAGTGCAAAGCCCGATCCAGGGCACCGCGACGCTGACCGAAGCTCAGGCGACAGATCTGCTGGCCGGAAAGTGGTACGCGAACATTCACACCGCCGCGAACCCCGGTGGCGAGTTGCGCGGCCAGATGGTGAAGTAAGCGACCGATATCCTGGCGCGTTGACGGCTTCGCCCGCGCCAGCTTTTCTCCACGTCAGGACGGCGGACGGGGCAGGAAGGCCAGGATCGTCTGGGCAAGGACAACCCCCACGGTTCCTCCGGCCGCCTTTTGCAGAACGTCCAGCAGACCGGGATCGCGATCGGGTGTCAGAGCCTGAAGCACTTCCAGCCCCATCGCGACGGCCACGACAAGCGAGCAGGCCAGGACGAGGCGGCCCGGCAGCAAGAAGGAGAGAAGAAATCCCAGCAGGCCATAAGCACTGAAGCGCTCGATGACGACGACCCAATACGCCTCGGCATGGCCCATGAGCGCGGGCCGCCCCGCCAGCCGCGCCAAAGTGGCGTAGGCGATGAGGGCGAGGCAGATTGCTGAAGCTGCCAAGAGGTGATTTCGGCGCATGGCGGCATCATAGCCGGTCGGCCGGAGTGCCGCTCGCAAAAGCGGAAAATATCGTTAAAGCGCGGAGGCTGTTGCGTTAGTGAACGGTGGTTCGCACCGGGACGCATCTGCGTAAGATTGTTGGGCGGCTGTCCGAATTCGAACCAACCGCGTCAGTCAAGCCACCAGCGCAGCGTCGTTTGCCTGAGCTGACGCGATACGACGCGGCGCCATCATCTCGCTGAACTTCGCAAAGGGCAGCGGTGCGGCGACGAGATAGCCCTGCCCGTGCTCGACACCTGATGCGACCAGGGCATGGAGCTGTTCTTCCGTCTCGATTCCTTCCGCAACGACCGTCATTCGAAAGTCCTTGGCGAGTGCGACCAGCATCTCGACGATCGTCGTGGTCGATGCATCCACGGTGATTGTGTCGACGAAGAATTTGTCGATCTTGATCGTGTTGGCACCCAGACCCTTCAGTCGCGACAGTCCGCTATGGCCGACCCCGACGTCGTCAATGGCAACGCGGAAGCCATATTCGCGTAGCTCGCTCACGACGGCAGCCGCGCGCGCAAGATCATCTAGCTCGTCGCGTTCGGTCACCTCGACCACGATTTGCCGTGTCGCAACCTTTGCCGTCAAGACAGTACGCCGAAGCGTTTCGACGAAGCCCGCGCTGAGGAGATGCTTGGGCACGACGTTGAGGGAGAGCTTGAAATCCTTGTCCGCCTTCAACAGCGGCCGCAGGTCTGACAATGCCGTTTTCAGGATCTGCCAGGTCATGGCCTGGATGCGGCCGCTGGACTCGGCAAGCGGAATGAAATTCATCGGCGGGATGACCGAGCCGTCTTCGCGCACCCAGCGCGCAAGGATCTCGCAGCCTTTGATCTCTCTCGTCCTGAGATCGAAGATGGGCTGGTAGTACGGCTTGAATTCGCCTGCGGCGAGGGCGCGATCGAGATCGGCGACCGGTCCCTCCGTGCGGCGGCTTCGCGCCAGCAGGATCCCGAAGAGTGCGCCAAGCCCGGCGGCGACGGCAAGCGCCGGCCAATAGGCTTCGTTGTTCCAGGTCGAGAGGACGGCGCCGTCGACCTCGATGGTCGTGTGAAGGGGATAACGGTCGGAAGACCTGTCGAAGCGCTTCGGATTCCGCCGCGGCCGGTCGGCATCGAGCTGGAACTCACCAAGCTTCTCTCCATTGCTCAAGGAGAGGATCACCTCGCTGTGTCCGCGGAGTTCGGACGGCATGATGTCGAACAGGCTGGCGTTGATGCCGAGAATGGCGACCAGTGCAGCGTTGCTGTTGATATCGCTGAGAACGCCCAACGCGTCCCCACCGAACTGCTGAACGCGGAACAACGCAAGTTTCCCGTCGCGCGAGCCGAGCATGTCCCGTCGGTCGACCCATCCCTTGTCGAATTCCAGCGTTTCGGAGTAGGCCGAGCAGATCACCGAGCCGTCGGGATTGACAACGCGGACGTCCTTGATTGTCGAGCGCTGGTAGACATGGAGGCGGATGGCCTGGAGCGTCGCAGGCTCGCAGTTCACAGCGTCACGCTTGCCGAGTTCGGCCAGACTTGCGGCCGCGAACTCGACTGCAAATTCGGAGCGGCGCAGGACGACCTCGGTCAACTCGTCGAGTTGACGGGCCTGCTGGTGGCGGATGAAGCTCTCCGCCGCAAGGTGTCCAGCCAGGCCGAACACGACCGTGCTCGCAAGCACGAGCGCTGCAAACGCGAAGGTCGGTCGCCGTAGTCTCATCCTGCCCGGGCGGAAGTTGAGGAGGCTTCCGGCGGATCCTAGTCTGGACGCGCTAAGATTGGGTTTAACAGGGCCAGCGCAGTCGGCGGACGAGGACGGATTTTGCCTATTTGATAGGCGTGACCCGAGGGTATTTATGCGCCGCCTGACGGCATGGATCGGGCTTTCCCCTGGTTTCTGTAGCTGCGCTGGCCGGAAATGCCGCCGCTTCAGCACAGGGAACCAAAGGATTAGGCCCCTGGCACTCAGGCCGGGGCTACGATCCGAAGCCAGGGAGCGCGCACTTCAGCCCCGATAAGGTTGGCCGCCGCGTTCAAGGGCAGCCGGCCGGGGATGGATAGCGCAGTAAGCAGCGGCTCGAGCCGGAGATTGCCCGAATGTCCTGATCTGCGAGAGCATCTGAACTTCGAGCGTACGAAGGTCTCGCGATGGCCCGAGGTTGTCGCTCGGGACATGCTCTCTACGGCTGATCCCGAGACGGCAAAATGATTGCCATCGAAACAGGCTGCTTCGTAAGGCTAGTTCTTCTTGCCGATTTTCGACTTTAACGACAGACCAAGCCTCATCGCCATGCGCTTGATCGCGTCAGGCGATCGCCCGAGCTGCTTCGCGGCCTCTTCCAGCGACGTGGAAGACTTGGCCAACTCCATGAGCCGGCGGTCTTCTTTGAACGACCAAGGCTTCCGCGCCATAACCGAACATTCCTCTTCGCATCGACACAACGACAAAGCCGCCAAGCGGACCCATGTTCGCTCGACGGCTTTGCTTGGGTGGGGCCGGGCCTTGGGGAAGCCCGGTGCGAAGATGAATATGCGATCGGGAAAAGCGCGCAACAAACAACACGAATTAAGCTAACTGCTCAACCTTACCTCGATGATATCAGCGCAAAACGCTCCGTATAACCACGGGAGTTTCGTCAAAATATGCATCAGCGCATGAGTATTCCGGCCGGCCTCTGGGCTGTCAATCGCAGCCGCCGTAACCTGGTCGCGGCGGCCGCCCCAAGGGGCGATGACAATGGCGTGCGCGTTCGCGCAGTCTCTCTGGCGCAACGCCTAGCGAGGCTCGGCATCGGCAGGCGGGGCGCCGCCGTCGCTGGCTTGGGTCTCCGATCTCTGCCAGCCCGGCGAGCGTGCAACGGCGCTTGCCGCCGGAGTGAACATCGGCGCTTTTCTGACCCGTGGCGCGCTCGGACCGCGCTATGGCTGCCGCGATTGTTGTGCGGGCTCTTGCTGCGGTTCGCGACGCGCGACGCACGACCCGCAGGCCCGGCACGGCCGGGACCCAACAGCGATCAATGCTTCTGATCCGCGAGACGCTGATCGGCGGTGTTGCGGCAGGCGCTGCTGGCGGCGGTGCTCGCGACGACGGTCGGTTATGGCGCGATTGCGTGGAGACCGTCCTTCCTGATCCGATCGTACGGCTTTGGCATTAGGCAGGCCCGGGCTTGGTGCTGATCGGATTTGGCGAAGCTGTCGCAAGCTGGCCTGGCGGCGCGATCAGCGAACGCTTGCGCAATTATGACGTGAGATGGTCACTGTGGTTTGTCGCGATCGTGTTCATGGTCGCGCGTCCCTTCGCCATGGCCTTCTACTATGTCGGCGATGTGAAATGGGCGATGGCGCTCTTCCTGCTGCCAACCGCATCTGCATCCGTTCGCCTCCGCGTTGTTCATCACTCTGGTCGGCCTCGAAATTGGGCCGCTCGCGTCGGTGCCCTCAGCCAGATCGTGTCCTCCTGCGCCGTGCTGTCCTCCGGCTGGGCCGCGCCCATCGAGCTGGGCCGGCGCAGCGGCAACCCGCCGGCGCCTGCTCCACGCATTCGCTTTAACAGCGGGATCTCCAATTGTGGTCACTTCAGCGCCAGACAGTCGTCGCTCATTTGCAAGAAATTCCTTATCGTGCCATGTCGTTTACGAGCGAATTGCGTTTTTCCGTAACCGCTCGATTGAGAGTGGCCGATATCAGCGAGGCTCCGCCGCCACGGCAGCTTCGATAGTTCGCCTCCGGCGACCGTGACCAGCGCCAGTACGGCCGATGCGATCAGCGCTTCCCCATCAAGCGTCCACTCCATCGATCGGAATCTCAACTCCATCGGGCTCACCGAGCTTGTACAACGTGTTCAGCGTCCGTGCCCAGCGGCGCTTGCGGTCGAACCAGACCACCGGCGTCGTCGTTGTCTGAGTGCCGTCCAGCACCCTTGGATGACCCGTCACGCGACCCAGCAGCGCCATCTCGTACACGCCGCTCGGTCCGCGTCCGATCTTCACCGCCCAGCTTTCAAGCCGAGGGCCTCCATCGAGTCGCCACGCAAGCGGCTGTTCGCCGCGCATGTAGGACGCCATCTCGTTCCGGAACGATTCCTCATCCAGTGACATCAATGCCTCCTTGCGAATGCGTCCCGCGCTTCCAGCGTCGCTGCGACGAGCCGCTGCAGCTTGCGCATCGAGAAGCGCTCCCGCGCCCAGGCGCGCCCGATGATCTCCAACTCGTCGAGGGCGAGGGGCTCGTCGTGCGCGCGGGCTTCGTCCTCGGCGGCAAGATCTCGCATCACAAGCGCGGCCAACTGCGGCAGGTGCGCCAACGTCGGCGTTGGGATCCGGATGACCCGCATTCGGTCACGCAACTGCGACGGTAACCTCTCCACGGAGTTCGCCGTGGCCAGGTGGACGACGTGGCTCAAATCCAATTCGGCATCGATGCCGCTCTCGCGGTACCTCCGGGATGTCTCCTTGTCCAGCAGTGGCGTCATCGCGCTCCACAGATTGCCGTTATGTGTGCTCTCGCTGGCCTTCTCGATCTCGTCGACCAAAACGATAGGATTGGCGGTTCGCGAGGCCATGATCGCTTTCGCGGGCACCGACGGATGCGCACTCGACCATCCCTTGGGCGTCCCCCCGTACATGCCGTCGAACGCTGACGCGGCGTCGAACCGGCTGACGTAGATATCCGGAGAGATGATCTCGGCCAGCTTCCTGATCATCCGCGTTTTTCCGGTGCCGGGCGGCGAGAGGAGAATGGTCGGTCTGATGCGCACAGGCTCGCCGCTGCGCAGATCCTGCGTCAGCATCGCGATCTCGCGGACGGCGTGTGGATACTCGGCCTGTAAAAGCTCCCGCACCTTGGCGGCATCCTTGCAGAGCACGAGCGGCAGCGACTCGTCGCGTAGATCTTTCCAGGCCTGCGGCATGCCCTTTTCATCGGCACGGTCCTTCCGCATCACGACCACGGTGGGCTGCGCCGGCTCCGGCTGTTGCTCCTCCTGCTCATCGTAAAGGATTTCCGCGGTCTCGCGCACGGCGATCCGGAACGTGCTGACGGACTGCTTCGCACCAGCCCATTCGCCGCGTGCCGCCAGCCACCAGACTTGGAGGCGGTCATGCAACCGCCGCAGACGGCCCTGGGTCACGATAGTGCAGTTGTTCAGAAGCCAGGTGAGTTGCGGGAGGACAGAGTTGAACGACTCCGGACGCTCCGGATCGCAGGTCATCATCTGCCAGGCGAGGGCGAGGTCACCGCATTCTTCGAGATGCTGCGCGAACAGCGTTTCAACCAGTCCGGCGATCTGGATGCGCTGCTTCTTGCGGTCGAGGTCCCAGGCAGGCGGGGTGATGCCGAGCGGTCCGGCGACGCGCACGGTCGTCTCGAAGAGCCCGTCGAAAGCCTCCCGCCATGTGTCCTGTTCGAGCAACCGCACGCAAACGGGCGCATTGTTGGGGGCTGCACGCGCCTGCGTGGCCCATTCGACCTCGGCGATCCGGAAAAAATCCGTTGGGCCGCCCTCGACGAACTGCGCGCTCTTCCAGAAGTCGAGGCGCAACATTGACTCGGTGATGTCGCCGTCGGAGAGCTTCAGCAGGCCCTGCACCGCAGCCACGGTCTCCCACCGCTTGAGGGTTGGATCGTGAGGCAGCAGTGCGAGTAGGCGCCATGCAGGCGCCAGCACGGCGTCGGCTTCGAGCGCTTCCGCGATGCGCGTCAGGTACGCACCGCTGGGGTCGCGCCGCAAGCCGTCGTAGATCGAAGTGAGCTGGACCTCGGGGTGCTGGCGTCGCGTTAGCGCCACGACAAAGTTGAGTGCCGCCAGCCAGGTGGGCTTGCACACGGTCGCCGAGAGCCAGCGGAGGCGGATCTGCATGTCAGCTTCTGCGATCATGGGCTTCCTCATTGGCTGGCTTCTGCTGTGGCGGCGCGCTCTCGGCGCGGTCTTCCTCGACCAGCCGGAGGAGTTCACTGAAATCGGATGACAAGCTGGACGAATCCTTGGAATCCATAGTAATCTTTGCGCGCCAATCTGATGCCATTTGGCAACTGTGTCGCACAAAGATGTACACGGATCAACCCCGGAACGGCTTCATAGATCCAAGGAGTAGAGGGCATGGTTAGCGAATTCCCAAAGACCCGAAAGCCGCGTTCAAGCTTGCGGCGCGCCAAACCGGGCCCTCCGAAACGGACCAACGAGGAGAACCGCTCGGAGCGGATCACGCTGCGGGCCCACGACGACCTGATGCGTATTCTTACGCTGCGCGCCGATGAGTCCGGCTTCTCGCGGTCGCATTACATCGAGCGCATACTGATCGCGTACCTGCGGCTCGACCCCCGTAACCCCAACTTCGACGCGATGGGTAGGTTCAAAAAGAGCGGCACGATGCCGTTCGACCTGTTCCACAATGACAAGGCCCGCGTCGGCGAGCGCTGGGCCAAGTTTTCCACTGTCCATGAGAATCTTTTCGGCATGGCCCCGCCGCGCGACTGGCTCGATGACGAGTCCGGCTTCTGGCCCGGCACCGACGTCGTCAACGGATACGAAGAAGATAGCCAGGGCGATTGAAAGCGGGAGACAATTCGACCCTGGGTGATCCAAATCTCGGATCGTCAGGTGAGAAAGTAGCTGGGCGTTTCGAATTCTCATCTATGATATCGCACCCAACAGGTTCTGAACTCCGGATCCTTGGAGACTGTTCGCCAGCTCGGCAAGCAACTAGGCCTTACGCCGAGGCGCAGCCAATCCGGCGAAACCGACACCAACGGAAAGATATCTCGATGGGGCGACCGGCTTCTCCGAACTTACTTGTTCGAGGCCGCCACTGTCCTTCTTTATCGAACCAAAAAGTGGTCTTCCCTAAAGGCCTGGGGCATGAAGCTCGCCAAGCGGATCGGCATGAAGAAGGCAAAGGTCGCCATCGCCCGAAAGATCGCCGTGATTGTCCACTGCATCTGGGTCGATGGCACGTCGTTCGACTGGGGCCGGCCGAAGCCAATCTGATATTTGCTCGCAAGTTCCTGGTCCGGTCCGCCGGACTGGCGATGTCCCGCTGGGACGGTGGTCGTGGTGACCTCGGTCAATCGGCCGGTGGCGGTTCGCCCGCACTCCGCTGCAAACGTTGAGGCGCCCGATCCGGACATCATCATGAGGCGCTCGCGACCTCGGAAAGGACCATGACCCCAGCTACGACATCAACCCAACCCGACGAAGCCGCCAACGACGTCGATTGCCAAGCCCGCTAGGCAATCGTCTCGCCATCCGCGATCGCTCCGTCTCCGCAACCTGACCAGCTCCGACGGAGCAATCGCTACCGGCGTTTCACTGGAGAGAGGAAGAATGGTAGCTTGACAACAAACCGCAATTAAAGGGCCGATTGACACGCGAGCCTCTGGACACCGCGTTCCAGGTGTAGGGCTGCTGTCGGTGCGCCCATCGCTCCCGTGGCTTCTGTATAACGAGGCGCAGCTTGATGCAGCTTCCGGCCTCTCACTGAGCGACCCTCCGTCCAAGCAGCTTTGCAGAGCTCAGCTTAAAGCGACTTTTATCGGCTACCGCAATGAGCGGGCTCGTAGCAAGAATTTAGTCTTCAGCCGAAACGAAAGAGGCCGCCCGTGAGACGGCCTCCTAACTCGCGAGCAGCACTGGCTTGGCAAACTCAGAAGGGCGGCGTCCCCGGCCCCGAGCCCGGGCCAAACGGGCCGCGCAAATTGCCCGGGCCCTGCAAGCCGCCAGCGATGAAGCCGCCAACCCATAAGACGGCATCCTTGATGGCGCCGCCGATGGCACGGAAGGCGTCGCCGAGCCAGTTGCCGCCGACAACTGCTTCCAGTTCTGCATCGTTCAGTTCGATGATCTCAGGCTTTGCATGTTTTGGGTTCAGCATGTTGGTCGCTCCTCTTCAAATGATGGGTGTGATGGATTGTTTGAACGCGTTGTTTCTCAGCGGTGGAAGATGCCACCGGGCAGCCAGGGGTTCGGACCCATGGGCTGATGGGTCGTGATCTTCCCATCCACGATCCACGGCCCGATGCAGCCTCCGTCATTGATGAAGCCGCCGCACACAGAGCTCAGTTCGCGTTCGTCCAACTCTCTACGGTCTTGATTGCTACGCTCGGTCATTTCAGTCTCCCGCTGTTGTGGAGGGGCCATGCCCTCTCATCTCGTGGCCGCAGCAATACCGCGGCCCGCGCGCTTAGACCGTGAGAAGGGTCACAGAGGCCCGAGACCGTTCTTTCTGCGCATATGACGGCCCGGTTCCGCACTGCAGTTTCAGCGGGCACCATCTTGGGAGAGGTCAGGAAGGACCGCCGTTGAGTTAGGCTCCGAGGCGTAAGCACGGGTTCGACTTGCTTCCTTGAGTGAGTGGAGAGTGGGTCTGCCGGGGATCAAAGCATCTGCCGCTGCGCAAATGCTGCAAAGGCACCAGCTGCGGCGGTCAATTCCTCGAACGTCCCGGTTTCGACGATCTTGCCGTCAACCAGCACGATGATCCGATCCGCATTCCTGACGGTGCTCAGCCTGTGAGCGATGACGATTCGGGTGACGTTCAAATTTTCCAACGCATCACTGACGATGGCCTGGGATCGGTTGTCGAGCGAGCTCGTCGCCTCATCGAACAGCAGGACGCGCGGACGTCGCGCGATGGCGCGCGCGATCATGATGCGCTGCCGTTGTCCTCCAGAAAGGGTACTGACGCCTTCCGATATCTGGGTCAGCATGCCCATTGGCATGGCCTTGATGTCTTCCTCGATTCCCGCAAGCCGGGCGGCGTCCCACACCTGGTCGAGCGGAAGCCGAAGTCCGCCACAAATATTCTCGTAGATGTTCCCATTCGCGAGCCGCGCGCTCTGCAAGACAACGCCGAGCTGGCGTCGCAAAGCACTCACATCCAGCGTCTCGATCGATTTTCCGTCGTAGAACACCGCGCCCGATTCCGGCCACTCGAAACCCAGCAGCAGCCGAAACAAGGACGACTTGCCGCTTCCCGAGGGCCCGATGATCGCGACATATTCGCCCGGCGCAATCTTCAATGAGACGTTATCGAGCACCAGGGGGCCACTTGGAAGATAGCGGAACGAAACGCGCGCGAGCTCGATCGATCCGGACAGCTCCCCCGGCGCCTTTCTGTCGTCAGAGATCTCCGTCGGGCTGGCGATGAGGGGGCGCAACCGAAGCAGTGGCGGTATTGCGATCAGCGCTTCACTGACGCCACCCGCCCAGGATCCGACGGCCCCCATGGATTGCCCGAAGGCGGAAAAGAAGGCGAAGAATCTGCCGAGATCCGTCAGCAGATTGCTGTTCGAATAGGACGCATAGGCAAAGATGATCAGCGTCGCGATCGTCGGAAATGCCGTCTCGAACGCGCCCAGGCCGTTGCTGGCGAGCTGCGACGACACGAAATACTGCTTCTGCGTCGCGAACTGTTTTGACCAGATCGCAAGCGCGCGGCCGGTCGCCCCGGACACCCGCAACTTGCCGACGCCCGTCAGCAATTGGAGGACGAAACCGCTGACCTTGCCCTGCTGGTTGAAGTGCTTGTTCTCGAAATAGAGCCGCAGCAGGTTGGTCGAGATGATGGCGGCCGCCCTGACGAATGTCAGCCCGATCGCGAGCAGCGCCAGTTTCGGACTATAGTAGATCATCAAGCCGAGGCTGAAGATGCAGAATAGGCCGGCGATCATGCCGCGGAGCGCGTGGCCGGTCAGGGCACGGCGTGCGGTGTCGATGCCCATAGCGCGGTCGACCAGCTCGCCCGTCGTGAATTTCCGGAAGACGGCAGTTGGCAGCCTGAGGATGCGATCGATCATCGCCGACTGTAATCGCCAGTCGATCAGGGCTTCCATGCGGAGCATGACAAGGCCCTGCATGACCTGGACGCCGGCGACCGAAAGGGCCGTCAGGCCCAGCGCGAGGCCACAAAAGACGAGCTGGTCGAGTTCGGATCTCGGGATGATCGAACTGATCAGCAAATTGGTGACGAAGGGCGTCACCAGGGACAGAAGCCCGATCACCACGACCACCAGGGCGATGCGCAGTCCGCTGCCACGCGCATAGCGCAAGGCAAATTGCAGGAGCTCCCTGAACTTCAGCGGGCTTGACGGCAGCGGCGGATACAACATCGCCGCTTCCGGAGCAATTTCTGCCGCCACGCTGCGATTGACCGACAGGCGTGCCTTCGTCAGTGGATCGATCATCACGTAGCCGCGAAGTGGCTCATAGACCAGGGCGATGGGCTCGCGCTTCTCGCCGAACCAGCCGACCAGCGGGCCTGCATCGGTTCTCCACCAGTCCGACCGGAGCAGGACTTGCCGGAGCCGCAGCCGAGACTCCAGCGCGATCTGCGCGAGCCCAGCGAATTCCTGCCGGCTGCCATCCGCCCGCCCGGAGATCGCGATCGGCATACGCATCGCGCTTCCGACGAGCTGGCAGGCGCCGGCAAGTCGATCGGAATAGGATGCATCGACCGCCTCATGATCGAAGCGCCGCACGATAATGCCGGACAGGCGATCGAAGGCTTCCATGGACTGCGACGCCGCGAGGGCACGTCGGCTCGTCAGCCGCTCGCTCTCGCTTTGCCTCTCGTGAACCAGAATGCGCTCGACGCAGGCTGCAAAGCTCTGGTGACACTGATCGACCGCCGGCCAGATCGCGGCCGGCGCTGCGCCGTCTGCGACCACGCCGCAGCCTTCCGCGCCCGCCTCGACCCATAAGCCTGACGTGAGCGGCAGAGGCTGGCTTCCGGCCGCGTATGGAGGGGAAACGCCCATCAGCCTGAGGTCGCCGCGCTTCACGGTCAGCCATAGCAGACCACGCATGGGGCCGCGGCCGCCTTCGTTCGGTGCAAGTTCGGCCTTGCCTTCCGGCAGCTCGGGCATTTGCCACAGCGGTGCAGGCCCCGCGACGAAGCGCGCGAGCCGTTCGATCCAGCGCATGACCTGCGCGGGAGGCAGATCGGATCTGGACCGCGCCGTCACGCTCGTGCCTTCGGTCCCCACTGCAATGAAGCTTGCGCCCCCTCCCGTAGATGCGGCGATCTCCGGGAGATCGGCAACGATGTCGCCGCTTTCGATCCGAAAGAGATGGTGTCTCTTGCCGTATTCGCCCTCGTCGGTATCGATCGCGAAGATATCGAGATAACCGGTGACGACCTCGAACACGTAACCGTGGTGATTGAGCGAAATGGGCCTGCGACCATCGAGTGTCAGACCAATCGGAAGTTCCGCCGACCTGACGAGGCTCGCAGCAGACACGATGTTTTCAGCCGGAGGGATCATTCCTGGGACACCAGCCGCGCATATTCGCCATGCTGGGCCAGCAGGCTTTCATGCGTCCCCCGCTCCACGATCTTGCCCTGCCTCAACACGATGATCTCGTCGCAATCCCTGATCGTGCTCAGACGATGTGCGATGATGATGCAGGTGCAGCCGGTGCGGCGCAGATTTTCGTCGATTGCTTTTTCGGTGACCGGATCGAGCGCAGCCGTGGCTTCGTCGAGAACGACAACGGAAGGGCGGCCGACGAGGGCGCGCGCGATCTCGATGCGCTGTCGCTGCCCGCCGCTAAAATTCGTTCCCCCCTCGCTCACATAGGAATCGTAATTGCCGGCCCTGATGGCAATCTCGCCCTGGATCTGCCCATCCTTCAGCGCTCTGGTGAGATCGGCGTCCGGCGTCGTCCGGTCCCAGAGCGTGAGATTGTCGCGCACGGTGCCCTCGAACAGGAAGATATCCTGATCCACATAGGCGATGGAGTTGGCGAGGATTTCGGGTGGAACGTCCGCAAGCAGAGCTCCGTCGATCATTATCTCTCCGGCCCAAGGCTTGTTGAGGCCGCAAATCAGGCGTCCCAGCGTCGATTTACCGCTTCCGGACGCGCCAACGATAGCCACGCGCGATCCCGGGCTGATGTTGATCGAAAGCTCGGAGATGAGGGGAGGTTCAAGCAGTGAATAGCCGAACTGCACATTCTTCAGTTCGATGCGCCCGGCAAGCTTGGCGGGAAAGCGTCCTTCAGATCCGTTCTGCTTCGGCTTGTCGCCCAGCGGATAGTTGTAGACATCCTCGAGGCGATCGAGGGCGCCCCGGATCAATTGAAAGGAGCTGGCCTGATTGACCAGCGTCGCGACGGGCTCCGAGAAGCTTGCCATCAGCGACTGGAAAGCGACGAGGCTGCCGAGCGTGAGCGATCCTTCGATCACCCGCAGGCCGCCGAGGATGAGTATCGCCGTCATGCTCAATCCGGAGATTAGGGTCGGGATCATATCGAGCAGGATCGACGAGGAGGCAAGCTCGCGCTCGGCATTGAGAAGTTTGGCGTGGACACCGGACCAATGTCCGAAAGCCTCGTCCTCGAGACCGCTGGCCTTGATCGTCTCGATGGTCCTGACGATGCTGACCACCGCTCCCAAAGACTTTCCACGCTCTTGCGAAAGACCACGACTGAGGTCTTCCCGGCGCCGATGCGACAGGCGTAAGGACAGGACGTTGAGCATCGAGAGGGCGACGCAGATCGCGGCAAGCCACGGATCGTAGACCACCATTGCGAACGCAAAGAACACGACCGAGGTGAGATTGAGCGCGTTGGCCGCAATGCCGCCCGCAAGCAGCCGCGCAATCTGTTCGTTGGCCGCAACGCGCGTTGCGATATCGCCGGCGTGCCGCTGCGTGAAAAACTCCATCGGCAACGCCATCACCCGCCACAGGAACCGGCTGATCATTACCACCGAGAGCTTGGTCTGCAGCCGCAACAGCAGCGATTGTTGGAGCAGCGTCAGGGTCGTACGGATCAGAGCGGTGACGGCCATGCCGACCAGCAGCGGACGCAACCACCCGTCCAGATGCTGGATCAGGACATCGTCGATGAAGATTTTCGAGAAGCTCGCGGCCACGAGGCCCGGAATGACCATGACGAAGCTGAGCAGGACGAGCAACCCCACGGCCGCCTTTGAGCCGCGCAGCTCACGGACCAACAGGCGCAGCCCGCCAGGCTTGCTTCCTTGCGCGACGAACGCTGCCGTCGGCTCCATGGTGAGCACGACGCCGGTAAAACTCCTGTCCAGCTCGTCGAGGCCAATTCGCCTGCGCCCAAAGGCCGGGTCGTTGATGTAGGCGAACTTTCCATCGATCCCATCGAGAACGACGAAATGGTTGAAGTTCCAGTGGATGATGCAGGGCGTCGGCGTCGCGCGCAGCGTCGCTAATTCCTGCCGGAATCCCTTCGCGGACAGGCCGAAGCGCCGCGCGGCCCTGACGACGTTGCTGGCCTTACTGCCATCGCGCGATACGCCGCATTCGACACGCAACTGCTCGAGCGGCACCCACCGCCCATAATGCGCCAGCACCATGGCGAGACAGGCCGCGCCGCATTCCGCCGCCTCCATCTGCAGGACAGTGGGTGTTTTCTTGACTCCTGGACTAGGCTTGGCAAAGCTATCCATCGATCCCGGTCAGCTTCCTGATGAGAGGAACAACGAGATCGAGGGGACGCCGATTCCGGGTGGTGATCTCGGCCTGGGCCAGCGTGCCGCTGGTCAGGTGCACCGGAGGTCCTTGACCGACAGCCCATCGATAGCCGCTCGTCGTCGAGTCGTCCTTTTCCAGCGATACGGTGACGGCATAGGGCGCCCCGTCGTGGGAGAACACCTTGACCAATTGATCGTTGTGAAGCACCGCGGTCATTCCCTGCGGAGTCACGGGAAACTCCGACACGCTGGAGACCGTCCCGATCATCATGCCGAACTCCTCGCGCTTGACGGTGCTGGGCGCGATGCGCACTTGAGAGCCTGGTTTGACGCTCTTGCCTTGCTCGGCAGGGATATAGATGACCGCCTCGAGCTTCGAACCCTCATCTTCAATCGCGACGACCGCCGTGCCGACGGCGAGGACCGAACCGGTCGATATCTTGATCTCCAGCACGCGACCCGTGATCGGGCTGATGACCTGCGAATTGCGTCCCAGGGTCCCGGCGAGCGCCTGCATCTCGCGGCGCGCGTTGTTGGCCGCGAATTCGGCTTGCTGCAATTCGTGCTCGCGCTGGGTTTCGAGATCGGATTGCTGCGCGTGCAGCTTGAGGATCTCGTTCTGCGAGTCCGTTCGCCGCTGCTGCGCCTCGGTCAACTCGAGACGACGGTCCTCCAGCGTCTTTCGCGTGGTCAGGCCCTTGACCATGAGCTGCTCGAGATTCTTCACGTCGATGTCCAGGGATTGAACGCGCTGCCCGGTTGCCTCGATGACCTTGTTGAAGGCCGCCTCGAGCTTGTCGAGATTGGCGGCCTTGACGGCGAGCTCCGACCTCACCCTACCGGCCATGTCATCATGCTCTCGCTGGCGCTCTTTGTAGGCCTCGACCGCGTTTGCGTATTTCTGCTCGATATCGGTCTGCGAGATCTGCGCGATAATCTGACCGCGCTCGACATGGTCCCCGACGGAAATGCTGAGCGAGGCGAGTCGCCCTTCCGCGGCAGAGACTGCATCGACAACGCGGCCGCTACCGACCAGAATGCCTTGTCCCGACACGCGCGAGGGAATCCGGCCGTAGATCCCCCAGACAAGCGCCGCGATCAGTGCGACCGTTACGACGACGGCCAGGATCCAGTCGGCCGGCTTGGTAATCGCGACGAGATGGTCGAGTTCGTCCGGAGACGCCGCGCGCTGCAACGCGCTTGCACGGAAAATATGGTCGGGACCGTCGGTCACGGTTGAAATCCCTCGCAACGATCTCGGCGCAATAACTCTTGGTTTGTCAAAGATAGGCCTGCAAAGACCAGAGCAAGCGCCAATGATACATAGGAGACGATTTTCCTACAACGGTCCGATTCCCAGCGCTCGTGCAAGGGTTATGGAAAGAATAGGATTGAGGGTTCCATTGCGCAGCGCTATGGTCGGCCTCGAGGACGGCGGGCTTGTTGACGCAAAAAATTCGAGCGTCTCATGAGATGGCAAGCGGACAGCGTGAAACGTGCCGGAGCAGTTCGCGTGATTGCCACCCGACTGGCGTTGCAATGCTTGGGATTGCTGGTCGCAACCAAAATGTGCGTGGCCGGTGTCCTGAGCCCTGCCGACTTGAAGCGCGTCGAAGATCTCAGGCCAATGTTCGCTGGCTTGATGGCGGACCTCGTCCAAACTTCCAAACGGACCGACATTCCTGCTGTGGACGCGGATTGCGTCAAGGCCACCGTGCAAAATCTCGTCGAGATTTCCCAGGAGCTATCCAGTTACGAATATCTGATTACGATCGAGAAGGAGCTGACGAGTGTCGGCGAAAACGACCCCACTCGGGATGTGGTGAAGTTTGCCATCGAGCAGTCGACCAATATTCTTTCCAGCCAGCGTAAGAAGATCGCGCAACTTCCCGACCAATGCACCAGATCGGCTGTAGCGTTGGCAAAATCCCAGCAGGCCCTCCAGGTTGTTGACGCGACGACCGGGGTTCTGAATTCCATTCGCTCCCGCCTTTGATTGGCGGGAGCCAAGGCCTCTCCGAGGCCGAACGCTTCGGTTCCCGCTCCAAAAGCCCACCCGGCGGCACCTCTGTGACCCGTCTCACGGTCTAAGCGCAGAGGCCTCGGTACTGCTGTGGCCACGAGATGAGAGGGGATGGACCCTCACAACAGCGGGAGACACAAATGACCGAGCCTTGCAACCAAGACCGTAGAGAGTTGGACGAGCGCGAATTGAGCTCCGTGTGCGGCGGCTTCATCAATGACGGAGGCTGCATCGGGCCGTGGATCGTGGATGGGAAGATCACGACCCATCAGCCCATGGGTCCGAACCCCTGGCTGCCCGGTGGCATCTTCCACCGCTGAAAGCCCCACGTTCAAACCATTCATCACATCCATCATTTGAAGAGGAGCGACCAACATGCTGAACCCAAAACATGCCAACCCTGAAATTATCGAACTGAATGATACGGAACTCGAAGCGGTCGTCGGCGGCAATTGGCTCGGCGACGCCTTCCGTGCCATCGGCGGCGCCATCAAGGATGCCGTCGAATGGGTCGGCGGACTGATCTTCGGCGGCCTCCAAGGCCCGGGCAACCAACGCGGCCCGTTTGGCCCGGGCTCGGGGCCGGGGACGCCGCCCTTCTGAGTGTCCGCCAGCGCAGCTCGCGAGTTTGGAGGCCGCCTCACTGGCGGCCTCTTTCGTTTTTGACTCCATTCTGGCAAGCGACCCGGTCAGCTAGTTGGGGCGGCCACGCAGCTCAGCAGCCTGCACACGCATGTTGTCTCTGAAAATGATACGCCTAAGCGGCTTCAGCGCGGACGCATCTTGAGAGTCAGAAAGAGTCAGGCTGAACCGCCCCGGGTTTGCCGGAGGCCATTTGTTTTAAGTTATGCGGCCATGTCGGGGCGTTCCAGCATGGCGTAGTAGCGTTGCTCGGCTTCGGCCGGCGGGATGTTGCCGATGGGCTCGAGGAGCCTTCTGTTGTTGAACCAATCGACCCATTCCAGGGTGGCGAGCTCGACAGCCTCGGAGCTGCGCCATGGCCCGCGCCGATCTGCTTGGCCACATGGGCGTGGTAGGTCGAGCGGACCTTGCAGATCGGCTCGACCCCATGCGCCCTACGATGATCGTCGATGAGGCGATCATGGCTTGCATCGGCGGTCGAGCTCCGCCATCGCAGAATAGGCGCTTGCCTATTTTAGCGCATGATCTCATTGGCCTGCCGAGCTCGCGGTTCTCCCGTTCCAGCGCCTTCAGCTTCTCGGCCGGAACGCCGGCCCGCTGCCGACCTCGGCTTTCTCGACCCAGGCATGCAACGTCTGCGGCGTGCAGCCGATCTTGGCTGCAATCGAGGTTACCGCCGCCCAACATGAGGAATGCTCGCTGGCGTGATCCAGAACCATTCGAACCGCACGGGCCCGGACCTCGGGTGAAAACTTGGTTCGTCGTCTTGCTTGTCATGGCTCCATCCTCTCAGGAGTTGGAGCCTGCGGCATACCCGGGGCGGATCAGTGATTGGATTACTAGCCTACTCGGATGCGCTGTAGCATCGGAATCCCTCAGTCCTCGCTGCCGCACGTGCCGGGAGCGATAAGTCGCACGAGGCCTTCCTGCTCAACCTGCGACGATCTACAGCTGCGATTGGTGTCGTTAAGATAACCTAATAGCATGTATCTGGTCCTTTTGCGAATTTCGACTTCCAGCACAGGTGTAGCAGACCCGCAAATCCATGAAGGCTGACTAGCCGCGAGCCATCGTTTGCGCGATTAAGGCCACTGAGTTTCCGCGTTTAAGGCCGTTAAAGCCCCTCTGTTTCGTTGGCGACATGCAGAGGAGCGGCGTCCACCGGCGCCACGTCGGGCGACAGGCCGAGCCAGCGCGATCTTAAAGCGGCGCTCGCCGATGACGCGACCATGGTAAAGATGAGGATGAGGAGACTGTCGCGTTCGTCAGGACAACAATGTCGTCCATAATTGCACATAGTTCTCTGATGTTATAACATAATTAACCGGATATCTGCTATTTTGGATCGACCGATTTTTCGTGCCTTCCACTGGAGAGGAGCGTGCAATGTTGCGGATCCACGTTGTTAGCGATCTGCACGACGATATTAAGAGCAACAAAATCGCTGACTGGCCGACAGACGTCCAAGCCGATGTGACAATTGTCGCCGGCGACGTGATGTCGCCCGGATCGCACGGGCTGCGGCTGCTGCGGACACTGTATCCGGACCGGTCGAGGCCCTTGATCTACGTCGCCGGCAATCATGATTTCTATTCGGAAACCAACCCGAAGCTGCTCGCGGTCGACCCAACGCTGAAAACGACATGGGAGCGCGAGCGCGTCCGGATGCGCGAAGTCGCGAATGAATTGGACATTCGCTTCCTCGACGATGAAATCGTGGTGCCCGAGATCAACGGAGAGCGCGTCAGATTTATCGGAAGCACGCTCTGGCCGTCTTTCGAAGCGCGCCCTCCGTGGATGATGTTCGGCGAGGCTGTGATGGACGCCAAAAAATACATGCGCGACTACACCGAGATCAAGGTCGGACGCGGTCGCGGCAAAGATAAGCTGACGCCGGGCATGACGATCGACGCGCACAAGCGGTCGGTTGCGTTCATCGAGCAGACACTAGCTGAATCGTTCGACGGGCAGACGGTGGTGGTCACCCACATGTGTCCGTCGTATCGTTCGTTGCAGGGATGGGATCCGGAGCAACCGCACAAGTTCGCGCAGCTTGACCACTGCTACGCGAGTTCGCTGGATCATCTCATGCAGAGCGACAACGCGCCAGCGCTCTGGATCCACGGTCACGTCCACTCGTCCCAGGACTATGTCGTGGGCAGCAACGGCTCGCGCGTGGTCTGCAATCCGCGCGGCTACCCGGACCCGCGCCACGCCACCGGCCGCGAGAACCCGAATTTCGACCCCGCGCTCGTGATCGAGCTGGAGCCGAAGTACAAGCCGGAATGGAGGCCATGAATGACTACGTACTTCATTTCCGACCCCCACTTCTTCCACGCGTCTCCGGACAAGGCCGACGGCATCATCCGGATGTGTAACCGGCCGTTCGCAAACGGCCGCGAGATGGTGGAAGTGATGACGGAGGCCTACCTATCCGTCGTGCGTGCCGACGACGATGTCATCTTCCTCGGAGACTTCGCGCACCGCGCCGATCCGAGGTCGCTGCGCAAGCTTTTTGATTCCCTGCCGGGTCGCAAACACCTGGTTGCCGGCAATCACGACGATGATGTCACCAAGAGCCTCGGTTGGGAATGGGTGAAGGACATCGCGTTCCTGACGGTGGAATCAACGAAGTTGGTGCTCTGCCATTACCCGATGCTGAGCTGGCCCGGATCGCGTAAGCCGACGACACTTCAATTATATGGACACCACCATGGCAAGCTTACGGGCAATAATCAGAGCTGCGACATCGGCGTCGACGTGTTCGGATTTGCGCCAGTGAAATTGTCACAGATCAAAGCACACCTGGCAATGCTGCCGGCGCGCATCAATCCTGAGAGCGAGGACTTCGAGAACAACGACGCAGTGAAGCTATGAGCGTCACGGCGATCCTCAAGGGCATCAAGACGCAGCCGACTAACCGCCAGTGCCTCAGGCCTGCCTCGTCATCGGGTCGTCATTCTGCTGGCGAGCGCAGGCGTCATCGCGGCCGCGCCGTCGAGCTGCTCGTCCAGGGCTACCTAGTGGTTTGATCTGCTCGCGGTGACCATATCACGACGGGTGTCGCGGCAACCAAATGAACCGCCCGAAGGCGGGCCTTTCTGCTGTCCCAACTGTGCCATGTCGGCGAGATTCTGAGGCGCCCTTCTTTCGGCTGCTTCAACTGCGGGTCGGGGTGCCGTCAGGCCGACGCGCGCCTACTTTCGCGTCAATCAATCGCTGGAACAGGCGAGTTGATCGCAGCGAAATGAGTCGCGGCCCTCATGTAGGCTCCTTCTTCGCCATGGATGGCGCAGCGCCATGCGCTTGATGGCTTCAGGCATTCGCCCGATCTCTGCTTACTCGAGAGAAACTAAAGACTTGGCGAACTCCATTAGTCGGTGATCTCCAAAGATCTGGGTTTGCGCCATGATCATCCAAGTCTTCAATCCGGTTGGATTGAGAAAGCCGCACCCATGATCGCTCGACGTCTTTGCTTGGTGGGGGCGGACCTTGAGGGAGCCCGGTGCGGAGAATGAGTATGCGCGAAAACTCGCAACAGTCGCCGCGCAATAAGTTGGCCGCTCAAATTTACACGCAGCGTCATGCGTCGCGTTTGCCCGCGGATATACGGACGTGCATCCCGAAGCGAATGACGACGAAGCAAGTTGGTCGAGCGTCCTGCGTTTGACTTCGATTTGGAAGGAGCCAAACGGCTGGGACGTTATGCCTCGGGCCTCAACGCAATCTCAATGGACGCGCCGCGTGTTACGGAGCCGGGGCGTCTCCATCATGTGGGAGTACGATCGACCTGCCCCGCACCGGTCAGGCCAATGAGGGACGTCACAACGAGGCTTTTGAGCGTCCAAAGCTGATGCTGAACAACTGGATTGCGGATGTGGACACCGCACCGAGAGAAATTCCGCTGGAAAGGCTGCAGTTGCGTTTCTGCGTAGTTGCGTGGTCCGCGACAACCAGCACTGGCAGCGCGTGGAAGCCGCGCGCTGGTGCTTCCTGCAATGGCAGTCATCGGCCGCCGCCTGGTTGCGCCTCCTGGGCGAACGCCCACGTTCATTGGGCGTCATCAACCTGCCCCATCGAGTGGAATGAGAGCGCGATCGAAGGGGGACGCGACAGGCTGAATTGTGAGACGCTTCGATACGATCGTGCATCAATGAGCCCTGACGTTACCGCCCCGAAGCGAGACCGGCCGTCCCGTTGTGCCGCCGGACCCTGTCAACGCTTTCTGTTAACGCTTGGCTCTGGCGGTGCGGCTCTCCAGGTTACCTCGGGTGATGAACACGCTTGCAGCGGCTTCGCCGGACGTCCTATAATTCAGCATATTTTGAGTTTTGTACGGCTTCGACCATTTGAAGCGCTGCCATGTCGGGTCGCGTCAAGGCGAATTCCAGAGCCGCGTTTTTGGAAGCCGGAATCTTGAGGGCCAAAATGCTTGTTCATTGGAACGCCGGACCACGTCGATATTTTGTCAATGCCGATGGACATCGGGTCCTCATCGGCCTTTCGCGCGAGGAAACCGCAGAATTCGAAATGCTCGACGATCCTCTTTCTCGGGCGGAGGAAGGGAGCGCAATCGGAGGCACCGGTTCGAACCATGTGGACGTCGAGCGATGGTCCGAACTGTATACCAGGCATGAAGATGCTTGGCGCGTCTGGATCGCGCGGAGCCGCACTGAACCGGTTTCCAGTTTAGCCCTTTATTAACCATGGCGGGTCGATCTTGGGCCAGGGCACAAACAGGATATGCCAGATGTTTCAGCTTCTTCTGAAAGCCCGAGCAAGCAATCCGCTCGCACAGAAAAAGCGCTTCCGAGCGCGTTCGGCCGAACGCGATGCAGAGACAGATCGCGCGCGTGTTGCCTCGATCATGACGGCGATTGACGGGGCTCTGCAGGCCGCCGAAACCGAGCAGGCGGGACTGAGCAGTCGCGTGGAAGATGCGCTCGCACGCGCGGCCGTGACATTCGGCAATGGCGACGATGAATATCTGGAGCGGGAAGCGCTGGACAATCATCATCAGGACCTGTTTGCCGCCGAAATCTCCAATGGTCAGAGGCGGCTCAAGGAACTTGCCGCGTCTGTCGCTCATCTGAAATTTGTCAAATCCGCAATGCTGACGCGTTTTGCTGGCCATTTCAGCCAGTCGGACAATTGACCGCTCGTGGTCCTGATCATAGCGTCGTTGTCATTGCTGGCTTTCGGGCAGCAAAGTAGATTGCGGCTAGTCCGCTCATGCGATTGCTAGTCATAGGCGCTTGTTCGGCTGGTCAAGCCTGTGACGATCGCCCCCATGCGCGCGGAGCCAAGCTCGGACAGAGGACATGTCTTTTCGCCTGTGGGTGCAAGTTGGAACAACGACTCTGTCCTTGGCGCTGAGCGGGCCGGCGTGTCTTGCAGAACAAACGGCTGGGTCCGGGACAGGAGGGCCAGCGGGCGAGACGTCGACTGAAATGTCCCGTGAAGAATGGAAAATGCGGATCGATGAAGCTCGTCGACGGATTGCTGCCGAACGTCGCGAGCGACGTCTCGGGTTGCCGGCTCCCGCCGAACAGGATCTGGCGAAAATAGCCGCTGAGCACGCCCTGGAGCGGGCCATGAATGACCCGACCCTCGAGCCGGGCGACATCGTGTCTACAAGCAAGGGATTTCTCGTCTTTAAGCGGCGAATGGGTCCTGAGTTAGAGCGCAACGAGTTCGTTCCACTCATTCCGCGCTGACGCGCAGGCGTTTCAACCGAGATCGCGCCAGCCGGGCGGGGTCTTTGCGCTCGAGCAATCAACAGAGCAAGGCTGTCGGGGAACGTACCGGGGCGTCTGTCACGTGTTCGCAACCAGAAGACAGAGAGCCCGCGGCCTCGGTCGATCAACCGCGGCAAGCAAGGGGGCGGTGCCATCTGCCGGTGATGCGGTGCCATCGCAAGTTATCATGGCTCAAGGACGGCTGCACCTTTCCCAGGGAGCCGCTACATCGATCCTGCGGTGTTACGACCGCGCTCCGAAGTCATCTCAGCAAACTTGGGAGCCCTCTAGAAGCATTCACCGTTGATTGGGCCGTCGAAGACGCAGGGTGCCGTGAGTTGGTCATGGCGGAGCGCGCCGAGGAATGTGAGGGTACGCCAGTGACCGTGCGGAGCGAAGCCGCGCAGGCGGGCCCCTTTGGGTCCCCAGCCTCGCAAAGGGGTCATGTTGGTCTTGATCCAGGTCTCATCGATGAAGACGAGCCGGCCCGGATCGAGCCCGGCCTGCCAGGATCGCCAACGCAAGCGCCTACGAGAGACGTCGGCGCGAGCCTGTTCGAGGGCGAACAGTGTTTTTTTTGAACCGCAGCCCTTCCCGGCGCAGGAACAGCCAGACCGCATTGTGTGAGACCTTGACCCCGCGGGCTGCCAGTTCCGCCTTCAGACCATGCAGCGTCAGGTGCGGCGTCTCGGTGATCCGCTCGACGATGAAGGCGCGGTGCGGATCAAGCACAGGCTTACGGTGGCCACCCATCTTGCCGGGCGCTACCGAGCCGGTCGTTCGATAACGCTGTGACCACTTCACAACTGACGAGACCGCAACGCCAAACCGTTCCGCCACAGATCGGCAGCTCTCACCTTTGGAAACGGCGGATACCGCGCGCTTGCGTAAATCGTTGGAAATTGGTCGGACCATCGGATGCTGGCCTCCAGCCCAGCCAGCATCTTGAATCATATTCGCCCCAGCTCCGGAATCCCTTCCGATTCAATAAATCTGTGAACCGCTCTAGTACCGGGCAGGGGCTGCGCAACTGGGTTCCTCTCACCGCAGCGGCCATTGCCGTGGAATCCGGATCAGTCTCCAGAGAGATCGTGCCTTCTCGTGCGGGCGATTTTTCGGCGCCGCATCGAAATGAGCGCACGGATGGCGTAGCCGACGAACACGCCGGCGACAAAGACGGACCACAGGAGGGCGATTGGATAAGTGGCGATTAGATACGGCATGGCCTCGAGCCGAAAATGCACACGGTGAGAATGAGCACGCCAATCCTAACCATGATTTAATCGGCTTGCAGGAACTGAAGTTCAGATCGGGACCTATCGCCGCAAACGTTCGGTGCGGAAATGTCCGGCCTGTGATCTTGCCGATGAGCCAGGCGGCTTATCTCGGCGGGCGCCGCAATCGCCTGGAAAAAAAACTCAGTGGGGCCAACGAGGACGTACCGTGTGCGAGATCGTTCCTGAGCGACGCGATCGAAGCGTCCACATCAATTATTCCTGGCGAAGTCCAGGTCCGCGAGCCTCCGAAATCAAAAATTCTTCCAAATGCGCGCCAGCCTGGAGCTTGGCAGCTATCCAGCGCGGTTGCCTCCCCCGTCCTGACCACACCTCGCTCGGGTTATTCGGGTTCTGATATTTGGGAAGCACGGCGGGGTAGGGGCGGCGATCTGGTCTCCAAGCCTGGCTCGGTTCTTCAATCGCGCGAAGCCTTTGCTCGAGCTTGAGCTTTTCCGCCTCGATCATCTGAGCGAGCTTCTTCGTCAACTCCTGATGGATGACCCATAGCTCATCGACGGACATCGATTCAAAGTCACATACCTCCATGGCGAGCCCCTTGATCCGGTGATTCGCAAATCATGGGATAAGAAGTGGCGCGGCGAGGGAATATATCACTCTACCCACAGGTATTTACTATGTGCGCCGCAACGCCCCAGCTGTGCGCAGGACCCTCGCTAGGCAGTTTGTGCCAGGACCTTCGCGCTGTGTGCCCTAAATGGAGATACTTTGCGCGTCCGCCCCGGCATGGGGCTCTATCGGCGAACGTCGGAAACGGTTGCGGACAGACAAGTCGCTCGTGACGACTCCGAAATATGCGGCAGTTCCAGGTTTAAGCTTTTGCGCCGACATCAATATTAACAAACGGGATTGCTTGCCGCCTTCAATAATCCCGGCCATCTATCTGAGCCATTGGCAAACTTCGTCAGCATCTTTCGCCACTAACCTACTTGCGTCAATTGGGCAGGCAAAAAGTTCATGATCAGGTATTCTTCCAGCTCTGTAACAAACTACCGAGCGCAGGCAACCAAGTCTCAGCAAGACTCTCTCGAAATCCAATATCGGGAATTGCTCGAACTGAGAGAGCGTGTCGAGAACGCCGAGGCAGCGCGACGCTCCAAGCCGCTCGCAAAGCCCTCCCGTCGCACGGTCAACTAGGAACTCGGGGTCATCTGCGAAAATTCGGAAAAGCCGAGCGTCAGGCGGGCACTGAAGTCAGATCTAGGTCTCTGTCCGATGAGGCCGGACACCGCGTCAGATTTGCGTGCGGAGTTGGACGATTGTTACCCGCTTGGTGGCATGGCGAAGTGATGGCTCATGGAGCGTGAAAACTGTCGCACCGATTATTCGGCGCGCGCGGCGCGATCCAGACTGACGAGTGCACGGTTGTTCTCGACCCACAGTTATATCTCGGCTGGGCAGGTGGTGCAGGGCGAACGATGAACACTTGGGGCAGCCAACGAGGCTGCTCTGGCTTAAGTGGTGCTCTTAGACAATACCCTCGATCGCTCGAAATGACATGCTGGCGCTTCCGACGTTAATCGCGCCGACCGAGCCGGCCGGCTTCTCGACCCATGCGAGCAGCTCGATTGCGTTCGGCTTCTGCGTCGCGAGCGAACCAGCGACGCCACTCCAGTTCGAGAGCATCGTATTGTTGATCATGATCGGTCCGCGGATGATGTATTTGTCTGGCCGGAGAAACGATGTGCCGACGAACTCAAGTTTGAGCATCAAGCGAATGTCCTGATATTGGCGCGGCGTGAGCGCCAACGTGGCGGCGACGGTTCCCATTGCCTTGAGCTGGACAAAAGCGGGAAACGGCAGCGGGTCGTACCAGGCGGACAATTCGATCAGGATCGAGTCCCCCCTGCAGATCGAGGGGGCGGATGGGATGGTCGTGGTGAGCTCTGGTATTGCTACTGGGCTCGACCAGGATGATTCCGGGGATCGCCTCGTTGTTGAAGGCAGTCGGCCGAAGATTCGCGCGCAGGACACAAGCCGGCTTTGGTCGAGCACTTCCTGTGAGGCTATGTGAGTATAATCGCAATTGCGTAAGACAACGCTGTGAAATTGATAAGGCTTGTCCGGGCGGATCGAGCCGGGAGGCGGATCCATCGTCACGCAGCCTGGTCCACTGACGCTGTCGAACAGAACATTGCGTTGATCACCCTTGTAGAACCATATCAGATTGTGCTCGCTTTGATCGGTCGCGCCACGGAGTGAGCAATGACGTATCGTTACGTTTTGAACCTGTCCGTCGTTGTAATCGTTGTGCAGAATAAATCCGTGGTGGAATCCGTTTGCAGGATCGAATGTTTCGATCGAGGTATTGGCAAGCGTTAACCCCAGATGGCCGAGCTGATATTCGCTCGGATCGGGTACAAAATAGTCGAGGACCTTGTCGATTGATCTTGCCGTGACTTCGATGTTCTCCAGCCGGTGGCCTCCGCTCATGATCTGCAACACGATGCCCACGTTGAGACCGGCAGCGGCCACCCGGATGTTTCGTATCAACGTTCGTCGTGAGAATTCCTGGCAGTAGAACAAGGGAAACTGCGTTCCAGGCTTCGAAGAGCCTGCCATGTAAACGTCGATGTCGTGAAAATTGGCGCGTACGGAGCCGGTTTCAACCTCGAACAACGAAGCTTGCGTTCCAGCTGCATTCCACAGAACCGTGGCATTGATATCGTGTGCTGCGCTTCGTGTGAACGCATTGAAGCAAGCGACGGCATTGCCGCGGGTCCAGCAGTTCCGAATGACACTCTTGTAGCTTCCTTGGATGAAGAGCGGATATCCATTGTCGCACTCGATCCGCAAATCATGGATGCTGTAGCCCTGCGCGATGTGCTTGGTGACGTTCGCGACGATCAGGCCTTTCCAGCCGTCATCGACCGGATCCTCGAGCAGGAGCCGGGCTCCGTCGACGCCGACGACACGGTTCATCTCAACGTAATAGGGCAGGATGTCGCCCGGTGTGACGATCGCGTTGACGGAACGCGCAATGACGATGTCGCCCGGCTTGAAATGCGCCGCATCGCGCGCATCTCGCAATTCGATGAATTGATCACCGGTCCCGATGTCGCTGATCGGCATGTATCTGTAGGAGTGGTAGGCTGTCCGTCCGAAGGCAGCACCTTGCGGGCTGATGAAGGCCGCGTTCGATCCAATGATGACTGAGCTGTGCCCGTCGCCATAGTACTCGACGTTGTTGCGGATTGAGATGTTCTTGGCGAATTCGGGGAGCCGATATCGGCCTGTCGGGAAATACAGCCGGCCGCCGCCCAGGCGCTCCAGATAAAGTCCGGCGGTCTCGATGGCTGCCCAATCATTAGCCACACCGTCGCCGATCGCACCGAAATCGCGTCGCACGTCGACCTGATGCGGAGAGGTTGTCGGCTGTGCGCGCGGTGGTGATTGGGCGAATGCATCGGATACGGCCAATAACGAAGCCGGACCGCCGGCCAGTAGGTCTCGTCGCCGCATGTGGTGCCCCGAAAGTCCCTGGTTTGTCCAGCCGGCGCACGGCCGGCGATCGCACGAAACTGTCCAATGCGTTTCGATTAATCAAGCTGTGAGCCAGCTGCGTTAAATCCCGCCAAGCCGCCCCTAGGCGGGCGAGCCAGGTATTGACCAGCAATTGGGGTGCGGTTCCTGCCGGGGTTCCCTTATGTTAACTTTGTTGAGTTATCGTTAGCGCATTGCCTGGATGGCTGATCGCTGCAGCGATCGTGCTGCACCGCCTCGAAGTTGCAGGCTCGATGACCTTCGAAATCGATGAAGAAGCATTCGAGACAGGAAATATTCCTCAAGCTCAGCCACGCTGACGCACTGGCTGAGGCGGGCAATTCCCAGGTCCAGATCAGCAAAGCGCTCGGTGTCAGCGTGATGACTTTGCATCGCTGGCGCAGGCTTCCGCGCCGGCCAGGGGAGTCCGCAAGCGGCGAGGGGGCGATCCATTTGGATCCTTTCGGGCCCGAAGGACAGTCGAGCGCGGAGCATATGCATCGCCTGGTCGAAGAGCTGACCGTGGAAAACAGGCGGCTCCGCAAGATCGTCACCGATCTTCTGCTCGAGAAGTTACAGCTGGAAGAGACCTCCTCCCCGGCGCGCGCTCATAAAGACGAGCGCGACAGCTGACAGCGGCTACTCGCCATTGGTTAACGAACCGTGGTGCAGACCTGCATAGTTTGAAGCAAGTCCGACAGTCCGCCCAAACGCGTTTCTAAATTGTCGCTGCTACTGCTGTCTCAGGGATCACTATGCTTGGGGAGCGCAGGATGTTGCGCAAATTCTTCATCTGCTTTGCGTTGCTGTTCGGTGTCGTTCTGTCCATCCAGGATACGCGAGCTGCAATGGTCGGTGCACCGATCAACCTGAAATACCAGATTGAGCGGATCAAGCTCGCAGGCGCTGTGCTGCCACCTATGGCTCACATCAATTTTTGCCTCCGCTATCCCTCAGATTGCAAAACGCACAAGCTCGTGTTCCGTGGCGGCGGTGTGAAGTTGACGCCGGAAAGGTACGCCGATCTCGTCAAGATTAACTCCGACGTCAACCGATCGATTAGGCCGGTTCGCAACGAGCGCGGCGTTGTCGGCGAAGAATGGATCGTTGCGCCTTCGCAAGGGGACTGCAACGACTACGCCGTCACCAAGCGCCATGCGCTGCTTGAGAAGGGGTGGCCGGCGCGTGCCTTGCTGCTGGCGGAGGTTGTGACCAATTGGGGCGAGCATCATCTTGTTCTCGTGGTCAGGACACGCTCGGGCGACGTTGTCGTCGACAATCTCAATGCAAATGTCCGGCCGTGGTCGAAGACCAACTATCAGTGGGTCAGGATGCAATCCCCGCAAAACCCGCAGTTCTGGTCTAAGGTCGCGGTCTAAGCCTCGTTGGTCGGTGGTTCGGGTCGCCGGGCTTCGGCGTGCACCGGACCGGGGTTAGACAGCGCTGCGCATCAAAGGGTGCGCGTCGCTCAAGCGGGCCGATCCGCGATATTGGTGATCCCCGGCAGTCTGGCCGGACCAATTTCGTTCCGGCGAGCCAATACGGCCAGAGTCGCAAACGAAGGGAGCGCGGCAAAGGGCGCTCGAGAGCCTCGTTAACCGAGCGCTAACGATAAACCCACACGCCTTGCGGACTCGCGCATCGCCGCCGCGCTGACTGCGGAATTACGGAAGCAATTCGAGCAAGTTGACTAAATGTTGCGTCGTTGCAACAGTCAGCACCAACGTTCCATTGCCAATAATAGTTAGCGATTGCGGTGCTACCCTGACCCTGCCTGCCGTGATACGGCAAGGTTGGGGTTGGAGGTAGGATGCAGTTCCGCAATATCGCGCGCCTGAGCTTGGTTGCATTGGCGACATTCTTGTCGGCGGGCTGCTCGATGATGCCGGCAAGTGGCCCCCAGGGCGATGCGGTTCGTGCATCGGAAGCCGGAAGTCCGGAAAGCCTGCCATACGCCCTGGTGAAGGTAACCCCCGACGTTGAGGCGGTGCTGGCCTCGTTCTCGCCGCGCTTGTCCAACCAGGCGACCAAAGCGTTCCGCTCTGACCCAACCGAGATTCGTTTCGGAGTGGGTGACGTCGTTAGCGTCACGATCTTCGAGGCCGCGGCTGGAGGATTGTTCATTCCGCTGGAAGCGGGTGTGCGCCCCGGCAATTTCGTGACCATTCCGAACCAGAACGTGGATCACAACGGCTTTATATCCGTACCTTACGCCGGTGCAGTCCGCGCCAAGGGGAGGACGCCCGCGGAGGTGCAGCAGGCCATCGTCGATGCACTCAAGAACAGGGCCATTGAACCTCAGGCGGTGGTGACCTTGATCGATCAGCGCACCTCGCTGATCAGCGTACTGGGTGAAGTCAATTCACCTTCTCGCTTTCCCGCCAATGCGGCCGGCGAGCGCATTTTAGATGCGATTACCCGCGCTGGCGGTCCGAAAGGGCAGGGATTTGACACCTGGGTGATGCTGGAACGCGGCGGCCGGCGCACAACTGTGCCGTTCGGGCAGTTGGTCTACGAGCCGGTCAACAACATTTTCGTGCAACCGAATGACACGATCTATGTCTATCGCGAGCCGCAGAACTTCGTCGCTTTTGGCGCATCGGGCTCGCAGGGGCAGTTCAATTTCGACGCTTGGCGAATTTCCCTCGCCGAAGGCGTCGCAAAGGCTGGCGGCTTGAACGACAGTTCGGCCGATCCGGCCTCCGTGTTTCTTTACCGCGGCGAGATGCGCGAGGTCGCCGAGCGCCTCGGGGTCGATACACGACGGTTTCCAGGCGACATCGTCCCGGTCATCTACAACGTAAATTTCCGCGACCCAAGCGGCTTCTTTCTTGCAACAAAATTCCAGATGCGGGCAAAAGACGTCGTTTTCATCTCCAATGCTTCATCGGTCGAGGCTGCGAAGGTGATGCAGTTCATCCGGCTGGTCACGGCAACCGTCAACGATCCGATCGTCGCCGCCCAGAATGCTGTGCTACTTCGGACGGCAATCAAGACATCACCTTGACGCCGGTTGTAATCCGGGCCGGGCGCCCGCGGCTGATGGCGGGCTGGGCACGTGAGCATCTCGGCTGAGGCAAGGACCGAAGTTCGGCGCACGCAAGACAACCGGCTTGCAACTGTCCTGCTTGGCGCGACAATCGCCCTCGCGCCACTTCCCTACGGGGCCAGTGATCCCAGTGCGGTCAGTGCCGTCGTTGCCGGTATTGGGCTCGCCCTGTTGTGCGTGCGGCCTCGACTGCGAGCGCCTCAGGATCTGGGCGTCCTTGCGTTTCTCGCACTTATTGGGCTTGGGTATGGACTGGTGCTGCATGAGCAACTCAGCGCCAATCCCTGGTTTCAAAGTCTGCCCGACATGGCATGGCTCCGATCATCCGCCCTGCTGGGTAACCCGAGCGAGGCCTTCTCGGCTGTGCGGGATCAGCCTATCTTTGCGCTCGGCAACACCTTGGCTTGCACCGGTGCCTTGTTGTGCTCCTACCTGGTTTGTATGGACAGGCAGAATGCCGAGAACCTGTTCAAGGTTGTCGCATGGGCAGGTGTGGCCTACGCGGTCTTCGGCATTGCCAGCTATATTGTCACGCCAGAAATGGTGTTGTGGCGGGAGAAGGTGCTGTTTCGGTCGGTGTTGAGCGGCACCTTTCCAAACCGCAACACGGCAGCGATCTATTTCGGGATCTGCTCGGTTCTTTGGGCGTTGCGCTTGTCTCGCAGGCTGCTCGATCAGCGCGTCTTTCGGCAAGGCCGCTGGCGGGTTGCAAATCTGTCGTGGGATGTCGGACTTGGATTATCCTGTGGCAGCTTCCTGCTGTGCTTTCTCGCGATGATGTTGACCGGCTCAAGGGCCGGAATCGCGATCTCCCTGATCGGAATATGCGCCGCGATCGCGATCCTGTTTAATCGAGAAATCCGCTCTCGACCGGCCGCATTATGGTTGCTTTTGCCGCTTCTTGGAGGCGCTGCGCTGTCTTTCCTCGTGCTTGGCGGCCAAGTCGGTGAACGGCTCGGCAAGTTCGGCCTGAGCGGCGGTGGTCGATGGGAAGCCTATACTTCGACCTGGCAAATCGTCTCCGAGCATCCCTATTTCGGGACGGGGCTGGGCACGTTTGTATCAGTTTTCCCGCGTTTCCGAAGCGGCGATGTTTCGATCTGGGGGGTCTGGGACCGCGCCCATAACACGCTCCTCGAACTTGCTTCCGAGATCGGGATTCCGCTCGCCACACTGGTGGGATTCAGTTGGATTTTGGCGCTTCTAGCATTGTTGTTGGGTTCGCTGCGGCGACAAAAGGGGGCAATCTTTCCGCTTGCCGGCCTGGTCTGCGGCGCCATGGCGGTGTCGCATTCAATGGTCGATTTTTCGCTGCAGGTGCCTGGTCTGGCCGTGACGGTCATGGCCCTTGTCGGGATGGGGCTTGCCCAGCGGGACCCACGTCCACCGGCAAAGCACGTCAAGGGGGCGACACAGTGTAAAGGTTAATCCGCTGATAGGATGTTTCCAAAGGCCGCAAAAGGGCCATTTGCCTTGGCGGGCCAGCTGCCAGCATGTTATGTATGTTATTAATATTTAATAGAGGTTGAATATGATCTCCTTCGCTGGGTTTTCTTCGCGACGCCTGATCGCGGCGCTGGCGGTTTCGGCATCCTGTGCCTTGTTTGTGCCTGTGGAAGCGCTTGCTCAGCAAGGTCAGCAGCAGCAGCAGGGCCTGGTTCAACAGTTCAACGCCAATCCGCAGCAGATCTTGCAGCAATTCCCGAACGGAGGCGCGGCCATGATCTCGCAGTTACGCGAGATTGCGATCGCAGATCCCAAGTCCCTTGACACGATCATGGGGCTTATCCCCAACGCCAGCAAGGACCAGAAGGCTGCTATCGGCTCGGCGCTTGGCCAGGCCGCAAAGGTGGTCGTGAAGACCGACCAAGCCTATGCCAATGAGATACTTCAGGCGATTGCCAAGACCAAGGATCAGGATGTCTTCCTGGCTTATTCTGGCGTTGCGCCTGACCAGGGAACGGCCGCAACGGGCGGCGGTGGTGCAGGTGGCGGTGGTGGCGGCGGCGTTGGTGGCCAGACGAACGCACTTGCCGGTACGCCAAGCGGCTCGGGTGGGCCCCAAGCGATTGGCGGAGGCAGCACGCCAACCGGGAACTTCAGCTATACTTCCAGTGTCTCTGGCGGTGGGGCGGCGTCGGGAACGACGACGCTACTTGCAACTGGTACCAGTCAATAGACAAGGTCGGACCGATCAATCGTGACGATCCGATGCCACGACTGAGAAGCCAAGTCTTCTTCGAATAGCGGATACCCATGAACGTACTTCCCAGCCTTGATCGGGCAGTGGCCTACGCCGGGGCGGCGACGCACCAGGTCACCTCGTCCACGGAAGCGGTTCAGGGTCTCCTCAGTTTTCTGCACCGGCAATACCGTCTCATCCTGGCGATTGTCGCAGCGAGCCTTTGCTTGGGTCTGCTTTACATGATTGCCACGCCGGCGAGCTATACGGCGACGGCTACTTTGATCATCGACACGCGCAAAAATCAGCTGTTTCAGCAGCAGTCGGTCCTGGGAGACATTCCAATCGACAGCGCGGCGGTTGAAAGCCAGGTGCAAATTCTCAAGTCGGAAACGATCGCGCTCGCTGTCATCAAGGATCTTCATTTGACGGAAGATCCCGAGTTTGGCGGAAGGTCGGGACTGCTCGGCATGATTTCGGGGGGCATTGCATGGTTGTTTACCGGCGATGCAGGTCGCTCTGACTTTGAAACCCTGCGAAGAACGGCCGATGCGTTCTCAAAGCACCTGACGGTACGTCGGGTAGGTCTCACCTATATCATCGAGATCAGCTTTACTTCGCTCTCTTCGGATCGGGCTGCCCAGATCGCAAATGCGGTCGCGGAAGCTTACGTCGTTGACCAACTCGACTCCAAATATAAGGCGACAAAACGAGCGAGTGTCTGGCTGCAGGACCGTATCAAGGAGCTTCGCGACCAGGCATCTGCTGCCGAACGGGCTGTGGTCGCATTCAAGACGAACAACAACATCGTGGAGTCAGGCGGCCGCCTGATGAATGAGCAACAGCTTGCCGAACTCAATAGCCAGCTCGTTGTTGCTCGAACGCAGGTCTCTGAAGCAAAGGCACGTTTGGATCGTATTCAGGCCGTTCTCCAGACGGACACACCGGAGTCGACGGCCGATGGGACTGTCGCCGACACCTTGAACAATCAGGTCGTTACCAAGCTGCGATCGCAATATCTCGAGCTGGCTACGCGCGAGGCGGATTGGTCAGCGCGCTATGGGCGCAACCATCTTGCGGCTGTCAATTTGCGCAATCAGATGCAGGGTATCCGCAATTCCATTGTGGATGAACTTCGCCGTTTGGCGGAGTCTTACAAGAGCGATCTCGAAATCGCGACGCAGCGCGAGGGGAGCATTCAGAAGCAGCTGTCGCTTGCTGTAACGGAGTCCCAGGCGACCAATCAGGCCCAAGTGTCGCTGCGCGACCTCGAGAGTTCATCGCAGACATATCGAGCGCTGTATGACAATTTCCTGCAGCGCTATATGGAATCGGTACAGCAACAGTCATTTCCGATTACCGAAGCGCGAGTTATTACGCAGGCTTCCCGCCCGCTAAAGCCAAGCGCGCCAAAGCTCAGCTTCGTGATGCCGATCGCGGCTTTTGCAGGTCTTTTCCTCGGGCTCGCCATTGCTCGGTTTCGTGATCTATCGGAGAACGTATTCAGGACCACGGACGAGGTCAGGGAAGTCCTCAAGACCGATTGCCTTGCGATCTTGCCGCGGATCGAGGCGCAAAAAGGACCTCCGCCGGTTGCCGCGGTGGTCGAGGGTCCCCGTTCAATTGCTTTGAATGGCGGTCTCTATTGGCACGTGGTCAACGAGCCATTTTCCCGATACGCCGAAGCCATGCGCTCTATCAAGGTCGCAGCCGACTTTGCACTACGGTCGGGGACCAGCAAGGTTATCGGCTTTACCTCTTCGCTCCCAAATGAGGGCAAGTCGACCGTCGCTACCGGCTTTGCTGAGCTGCTTGCTCAAAGCGGCGCCCGTGTAATTCTGGTTGATGGTGATCTGCGTAATCCGACCCTGACGCGCGGTCTCGCGCCCGATGCGCGTTGCGGCCTGCTCGAAGTCATGGCTGGTCGCGACGAACTTTCGCACGTCGTGTGGCAGGAGGGGAATACGGGTCTACAATTCCTGCCTGCAGTCGTTGCCGCGCGCACAGCGCACACGAGCGAACTCCTGGCGTCTCAAGCGATGAAGGCGCTGATCGACGACTTGCGAAGGCGCTATGATTACGTGGTTGTCGACCTGTCGCCGCTCGCGCCAGTGGTGGACGTCAGGACGACAACCGATATTATCGATTCTTACGTTTTCGTCGTCGAGTGGGGGCGTACGAAGATCGATATCGTGCAGCATGCGCTGGATGGTGCACGTGGCTTGAGAGAAAATATCCTTGGAGTGGTGCTGAATAAAGCCGATCTCAAGCTAATGTCGCGATATGGCCACCACGACTACTACAGGAACGACTATTACAATCGCTACGGCTATTCTGAGTAGAGGCAAATCGAGCGCTCTGTTGCGTGCGGCGGTCGTTTGCTGTGGTTGTCTGCTGGCGGGTTGGGCTGCCGCGACCCTTCCCATATTCAGGCAAACCGAAGGCGCCGATCGGGCTGCTGCGGCTATACTCACAGGTCGAAGCTTCCCGACCGATCTCGTCACGCGCTACCTCGACGATACGAAGGACGCTGACGTCTTCGGCTTTTGCAGGGCGACCGTCAGACGCTCGCGGGCGGTGCTGGCGCTCTATCTCTATGAGGAAGCATTTGCCTCCGGACGGCCAGACCTCATCGATACAAGGCTGCAAAATCTCCGAGGCAGCGTGAAGGCGGCGCTGCACTGTGCTCCGGCGGACGCTTACCTCTGGCTGTTGCTATTCTCGATCGAGAATGAAACCGGGGGTTTTAAGGCGGACAACCTTGCTTATCTACGGATGTCGTATTTGATGGGTCCGCATGAGGGGTGGATCGCGATCAAGCGCAATCCGGTGGCCCTTGCGATGTTGCCGGGACTTGATCCGACCCTGGCGCAGACCGTTGTGGATGAATTTGCTGAACTGATCCAGAACGGTCTCTATGAGGAATCTTCGGCGATCTTTGCTGGCGTCAACCCGATCGTGCGGGATCGACTTCTAACGCGGATCGCAGAAATTCCACGGCCGAGCCGTGAACGCTTTGCCAAGGCGCTCAGTGCGAAGCTCCCCGCGGTCACCGTACCGGGTATCGATCGGGAAGACGATCGTCCATGGAAGCAGTGATGCTGAAAACTTGCAAGCGGCCACGCATCTTGACCGTCGCCCACAGGTTTTCCCTGGGGTTCGGCGGGATTCCTGAGAGCCTGTTGCTGCTCGCACGCGAACTGGAAATGCTCGGCGTGCAATTGGACGTGCTAAGCAAGGATGGCTTCGTCGAGGCTGCGGGACGCCTTGATCGACTTCCCATGCAAAGCGCTACTCAAGCCGGACCTGCTTTGAACGACAGAGTTGAGCTTGATAGCTACGCTTGCGTGTTCATAGCCGGGGCATGGAATCCGATGGGTTGGTGGATTGCAACCCGGGCACGCCGCAGAGGCGTGCGAGTTGTCTACACCCCCAAGGGAAACCTGGCCTCGGCGGAATTTAAACGCCTGCGCGACATCAAGAAATTTCCCTATCTTCTGTCAATTGAACTCAGTTTACTGGCGATGAGCCAACGGATTATTTTTTCGTCCGCGTTGGAGGCCCGGAGTTCGCTTCTGGCAGGTTTGTTTCGCAATAAGTCGATTGTGTTGCCCGAGCCATTCGTCGGTCCCGCGTTGGCCGGTTCTCGATCCCGGAGGCCCGGGCCGATCCGATTCGGTTTCATGGCCGAAATAGCACCCCGAAAGGGACTAGCTGAACTGACGCGTGCCTTTGTGGACTGGCAAGCGACCGGGAGTGCCCCGCCGGCCGAGCTCCACATTGCTGGCGCGGCGCGCCCCGGCTCTGAAAGGTATTATGATAAGGTCAGAACATCCGCGGCTGCAATTCCAACGCGGGTTTTCTTCCACGGAGCCTTGAGAGGAACTCGTCGGGACGACTTCTACGAGGATGTCGACTACTTCGTTTGCCCGACCCGCTTTGAGTCCTTCGGGCTTACGCCGCTGGAGGCGCTATGGCATGGCAAACCCGTTATGGTTACTAACAAACTCGGCGTACTGGAATTTATTTCCGAAGACCGATCCGTTATAAATTTAGGGGCTGGAGATAAAGCGGATATTCTCGCGGCGTTCGCTACGGCAGTGAGAGACTGGACCGACTTTTCAACGGCAGCTGACGGATGGCGGGGGCGCCCGCTGACAGCTGTTTCGAACGATCATTTGGCGCGCGAGTTCGCCCGCGAGCTTGGAGTTGGACCGACAATGTGGACTGAGGGGAGCTAGAATGGCGGCCGCTTTTCATCATGATCGGCTGGCCGCCGCCGTGGTTATCGTCAACCACTTCAAAGCGCAGCGTCTCCTGGACGGTATCAGGTCGCTTCATTGTCAAACGATTGCCAAGGCGCTTGCCGTTGCCGTTGTGGAAAATTCCATGGACGAGTGCGAGCGGCAGGTTTTGTCCATGGACGCGCCGGAAGGTGCATTTCTCCTGGTCGAGCCTGGCGGGAATGTCGGCTATACGCGGGGTTGTAACCTCGGCGTTGCCGCTCTGCCTTACTCGCGCTACGTCGTCCTGTGCAATCCCGACGTAGTATGGGATCAGCCCAACGCACTTGAGCGCCTGATCGCAATGGCGGACGCCGACCCTTCGATCGGTGTTTTGGCCCCGCTCCAGTTCAGCGATGACGGCTCGCCGGTCGAAATTGCAAGAACCTTCCCGACACTCGCCGAACAGGTCAAACGGCGGTTGAATCCCCGCCGCGGGAGCGAACTCTACCTGAATAACACCCTGGCCGACGGCTCGGCGATTTCGACCGAAGTCGACTGGGTGCAGTCGTCATGCGTCCTTGTTCGCAGGACGCTTTGGGATCGGATTGGCGGGCTGGACGAGAGATATTTTCTCTTTATGTCCGATGTCGAACTTGGACGCGCAACGTGGAACGCAGGCTTGCGGGTATGCCTCACCTCGGCCGCAACGGTCAGAGCTGACGGAAAGCGAGCGAGCAAGGGTGGTTTCGGCGCATTGCTCACCAGCAGGGCTCAGCGCGGCCACCTCGTGGATGCCATCAAGTACTATCTGATCAATGGTCCCCGAAAGCTGCGTCGTCCACAAATCGGCGGCCTGGCCTATCGTCGTGTCACCAGCACGCCGAACGCGATTGGTGCCACCACGCTGGGAGCACGATCCGCCATCAAATCACTGGATGCCGCTGTTCATCCCGTGGATGCGCCAAGCGTCGCGAGAAGGCCATTCCTGTCATCGTCTCGATGAACCACATCAGTGGTACGATCACCGCGAGATTGCGCAAAGGCACAAGGTATTCGTCAAGCGTGAGTTCTGGCTTGAGCGCCAGATGTACGATGACAAAGGTGCCGAACATGACGGTGATCGGAGCCGGAAATTTCTGGATGAGAAAGACGGCTCCCCGCAGCAGGGCGAGCATCACGAACGCGTAGAAGCCGGCGCCGAGAATCCCAAAGTCGGTCATTCCGTCGGTGAGTATCGTGTTGGCCTGATCGATCACCGGCAATCCCAGCTTTGGATGCGCCAGGGCCTCGACCATCTGCAAAGCGATGATCTGGTCCTTGCCGGGGTCGAGGATGGAAGGGATGCACAGCCGAACGTAATACAGCAACGCTTCGCCGTATAGCGGCGCGGAGTTGGATACGGCCTCCATCAAGTCGGCGAGGTAGCCGAGCAGGAACGTCCGCTCACGAACGTTCTCGTAGAACAGCGTCGTGAAACGATCCTGCAGAGACGGGGAGACCAGAAATTCCAGGCCGAGGCTCATCTGGTCGGTCAGACTGGCATTGGTCCCCAGCTCCCATCCCGCAAGTCGCAGCGCAAAGAAGTACGAGCTCATGACGTAAGCAATGGCTGCACCGCAGGCAACACCCAGCAGCTTTTTGGACAAGGAAAGCCGTTGCAAGCCGCCGCCCAGTGAAAACCCTATGGTAGCGACGATCAGGATCAACACGATGGGCCGCCGGCCGGTTGGGACCGCCGCCAGGACGACCATCAAGACAACGGCTGCGTAAAATGCGGTCGTCATGTGCCGGCGGCTGCGCGCCAGCATGAAACCGGCGATGCCGGCGAGTGGCCCCTGGAACAGCGCGGCCGCGGCCCCAAGGACTGTGATGCGACCAGCCTCGTCAATCTGAATACCCAGATAGCCAAGGTCGCCAGCGAGATAGGCTGCAACAATCAATATGAGTCCGAAGGTCGCCAACGCGACCGAGAACCAGCTGTCTTCGGTCGCTTCCGCCATCCTGGCCCCGACGGGGGTCTCGAGCTGCCCTACCATCAGGAGCAGACCACAGAGGATGTTGACCAGCGCCAGCGTCGCTGAAATGAGCTCGATCGGGCGATCTTTCACCATGATGGCAAACTCGGGCGCCGACGGCGCGCTGAGATAGGTCGACAGAGAACCGCCGTCATAGGCAAACAGGAGGGACGTGGTGAGGATCCAGGAGATGCGCAGGGCCCGGTGATCGTCGATCGCGGTGTAAAGCGTTGCGAGAGCAATGATGAAGCCGCAGAAGGCTACGCCGACGAACAGCGCCAGATTGGGCCACAGCAGAAGGATAAGGCTGCAGAGCAGCAACGCCGCCCCAAACCGCGGGATCGTCGATAACAGGTTCACGACATGCGATCCTTGCGGTCGGCCAGCACCTTGACCAGGAACGCGGCGTAGCGCGTCGCGGCAACATCTTCCGAAAAAGACCTGGCGTGACTGCGTGCTGCCTCGGATTGAGAGGTCAGCCAAGTCCAGTTTCTCGCAATCGCGGTCGCTGATTGTTGCGGGCGGCGGGGATCGATCAGGATGGCCGCCGGCCCCGCAATGCTCCGCATTGGCTCCCTGTCGGTGGTGATCACCGGGCAGCCACAGGCCTGAGCCTCGATGATCGGCCAGCCGAATCCTTCCTCTAATGATGGGTAAAGCAACGCCTCGGCCCGCATGTACAGGGCCTCGATCAATTCGTTCGATGCCTCGCTCAAGACAATCAAGTTCCGCCGCCAATTCGAAGCGATCCGCATGGCGTCGTCGGGAAGAGGCGGTCCCACGCAGACCATCAAGGCGTCGCGAAGCGGGGGCGCCCATTCGGGATGATCGCGCAACAGACCAAACAATTCCAGTGCGCCGGCGCGATTCTTGTACCAGAGATTGCTGCCAACATGGAGTAGAAACGGACGGTCGACGGGCAAGTTCGCCCGCTGCATTAGCTCTAGCGCGCGGTCCTTGGCCATGCCGCCGAACCCGATGACGGGGTTCGCAATGACATCAGACGCTCCTGAAGGTACCGCGATCAGGCGTGTGAAATCCGACTGCGTCTGCGCCGAAACGAAGGCGACATTGGCGATGTGGTGGAGGGAACGGCGGATGAGCCGCTGGAGCTGGCTTCCCGTTCGGGGCAGGCGCTGGCCATCGATTTCGCCGGACAGGACCTTGATGGGAATGAGATCGTGGCAGGTGATGCTGAGCGGCGTCGAGCCAAGCAACAAGGCGTAAGGCGCGTTGGAATGGTCTGCGATGTGGACCAGATCGTAAGCCGAGGCCCGCGCCTTGAGCTCGGCAGAGAAAAGCAAAAATTTGTCCACGAAGCCCAGCCATTTGCGCGCCGCGCTCTGGCTTGAGACCAGCCTCGCAAGGCGCTCCGGCGGGGCGACAAGATCGACCTCGAATCCCTGTCGTCGCAAGGCTGCAGCGAGCCAGGATGTATAGCGGAGCATCGAAAACTGCCGATCCGGGGCGTAATTTCCGATCAGAAGAATGCGTGCGGAATGCTTCATTACGGGGATGCGGAGCTTTCGGCCTGACTTGCAATGAGGATGTTGTAGCCCGAATCGCTCTCAAAAGGGGGGCTGCGGCAAGTTGCGCCGAGCGATCGAAAATTAACGTAAAAGGCCTACCAAGGGGGAAATGGCCTGATTTCTCGATTAACATAAAACGGGAGATCTTTTGGGCGACCCCACCAGACCCTCGACCAAGACCCAAGAAGATGAGCGCGAACAGGACCTGCAGGGCAGGACAGGGCAGGATGACCATTCACCGTGACCATGCCCGTCGTGCGTGCTCCGGATCTTGATCCATGTCGGGCTTGATCAGGCGCCTTGCGATCGGGCTTGTGGGGCAGGGAGTTTGGCGTCTTGTTGTGGCGCTCAACACCGTGGCGCTGATTCCTGTTCTCATCGCAACATGGGGGCTTGAAGGTTACGGTCAGTGGATGACGATCAACGCGCTCGTCTCCTATCTCGGGTATGCCAATCTTGGCCTCGTGGCCGCCGCAACGAACGAGCTCATCATGCTGGTTGCCGCGGGAGATCGGCTGCGCGCGCAGCGCTGCTTCCAAATGTCCTGCAATCTTGCACTCGGTCCGTTTCCGCTCGTCCTTGCCGGCGTCCTCGCGGTTGCCGCGGGGCTGCCCCTTGTGGGCTGGTTCAATCTGCAAGAGTTTTCGCCGAAGGCCGTCCTGCTCATTCTTGCGCTCGGCGCCCTGCAACTCTGCTTCGAGACGCTTCGCGGCTTCATGGCCGGGGTGCTCTATTCGGCCGGCAGCTATGGGCTTGCCTATAATGTTGCTGCCGGTGCAAAGCTTGTCGAACTGATTTCTGCGATTTTCGCAGTCGGGGTACTCGGTGCGCGACCCGTCGCTCTTGCTGCGCTTACGGCCGCGATTTCCCTAATCGATCTGATCATCGTGCTCCGGCTGGCGCGCGCCGCAGCGCCCTGGGCGCGCTTTAATTTCGGCGTCATTGACCTCCACCTGTTGCGGGTCCAGTTGCGACCTGCGCTGGGATTTAGCTGCTATAATATCGCGACCCAAGGTGTCCTGGTCCTGGGACCGCGGCTGGTGCTGGGCGCGCTGATGGGAGGTTCCGCGGTTGCGATCTACGCCGTGTATGCGACGGCGATGCGTCTGGTTGACCAGGTTTTTCTCACTTTGATGGCGCCGCTCGGTGTTGAGGTCAGCCGTGCCTCCGGAGAGGGAGACAAGCCGCAGGTTGTCCGCCTCATTGCGCTGCTCGTTCAATTGTCGACATTCCTCTTTCTCGGGGTCGCGCTTTCCCTGATGGCACTTGGCCCTGTCGTCTTCGATTGGTGGACCCACGGACGTGTCGTCTTTCAGCACGAACTGATGGGGCTCTATCTATGCATGTCGGCTGTCAGCCTGCCCGGCCGAATAGCCGCGCAAGTCTTGATCAGCGTCAATGCCATGCGCCGTGTCGCGCTCTTGATCCTTGCTATCGCTCTTTCGTCGCTGGCGTTTGGTGCTGTGCTTGTGCCAAAACTTGATATCTCAGGCGTTTTGGCCGGCCCGATCTGCGGTGAGCTCGCCATTTCGATCTTGCTATGGATCTGCCTGGCGCGATGGCTCGCCTTGCCGTTCGGTGCAATGGGGCAAAGAATTTTCGATCTCGGCTCGGCATTCAATCAGGCGCGCGCGCATGCACGAGCATGGCTCGGACGCTAGGGGGAGTTTGCGGATGAGCGGACCAAGACTGCTCTATGTCGGCGATGATGGGGTCGGTACAACGGCACGCGATCGCGCCGATGCGCTGGTCAAGCTTGGTGCCAAGACCACGTTGCTGCCGGCGATTAGTATCCCGGGTCTGTTAGGCCGCGTCGAGTGGCACGTACGGGCACGCCTGCAGACCGGCCCTGTCATTGCGCGAACCAACGCAGCCCTGATGGAGGCGTGCGCGGGAAATCGCTACGAGATACTCTGGATTGACAAGGGTTGGATGATACGGCCGTCGACGCTCGAACGGATAAAAAACAAGGTCGGCGTGATTGTGCTTTTCAACAACGACAATCCCTGGGGCGAGCACGAACGAGGCCTGTGGCGACTGCATCTCAAAATAATTCCGCTCGTCGATGAGGTCATGACCCCAAAATATAGCGTCGTTCGGTCCTATGAGCTGGCGGGAGCACGCCGGGTATCGGTGGTCGATTTTGGCTTTGCGCCAGAGCGACATTTCCCGCCTCCGAGTCCAGTCCGTGCCGAGCACGACATCAGCTTCATCGGCACCGCACTACGCGACGGGGGCGGTATCCGACCGAACCGAACTGCGATGGTCCTCCAAATGGCGAAAGGCCTGCCCGGCAAGATCAGTGTGTTCGGCCATGGGTGGCGGCGTGCGCTGCGCGGTCACGAAAGGCTGTTCAATCATATCGGTGCGGGCGTGTGGGGCGAGGACTACGCCAGGACGATCTGGGCATCGCGCGTCAGCCTGTCTTTCATCACAAAGGACAATTGGGAAGAACTGTCCCACCGCGCTTTTGAAATTACGGCGTGCGGCGGTTGTCTGCTGGCGGAGCGGGCTTCGCGTTTAGAGCAGAGCTTCAGGGAAGATGTGGAGGCGGTCTACTTCAAGACTGCAGATGAGATGGCCGACAAAGCCGCTGCACTCTTGGACGATGGACCGCGCCGTCAGGCGATCGCACAGGCGGGCCTCAGAAGAGCGCTCGCCTCGGGTTATGACAATGCTGCCCGTCTTCACGAGGCCATCGATAGAAGTCCGCTTTTGCGACCATTCTTCCCTCATCTTCGCGATGACGTCGCTTCCGCGGCCCTCGGTTCACAGTCCATCGCGCCGCGCGTGTAAGTCTATGCTCGCCGCGAGGCCATGTTCAACGTTACGTCCCTCGCGTAGCAGATGACTAGGGTACTGACTCATAACGTGCGGCCGACCATAGCCGGATAGATGCGAGTTGGATGAAGGCAGGGTAGTTTCCCGCAAGCCTGTCGTAGCGCGTCGCCACCCGACGGCATTGTTTGATCCTGTTGAAGGCCGCGTGACCTTCCCATCGATTGACGCCGATTTCTTGTGATGCAGGCCCCATGTTGATGTACGCGAACAAAGGAAGTGTCGATCATCTGCACGGCAGCATCATGGGCGCCGGCCAGTGCGCTCATGAGCTTGGCCCACACGCCCGCCCGTCGCCAGCGAACGAACCGATTGCAGCAAGTCGTATAAGGACCGAAGTTTTCTGGCAGGTCGCGCCATGGCGCTCCGGATTCCAAGACCCAGAAGATGCCGTTGAGGACACGACGGTCACTCACTCGTGGCACGCCGCGCGACTTATTCGGCAGCATCGGTTTGATGGCAAACCACTCATAGTCCGTGAGTTCGTAGCGCATGATTCGGCGCCTTCCGTTGGGTGGCCAGAATCATGGCTCGGTGGTCGGGCTCAACTGGTCGCCTTGCACCCGAAAGCGGACCTATTGTGCTCGCCTTGAGTTTTGTCGTTCATAACCCGAAGCCGACGCGAACCCTAAGGGGGATCGTTGCTCCGGCCTAATTGTCTTTCGATCGCTACCTTGTCGATGATCGACCACACCGCTTTTATTCTCCGCTCGTCGAACTCATAGAAGGCGTTCTCGGTGAAGGAGACCTTCCGCCCATCAACGGCAAGACCGAGGAAATTTCCCTGTGGCGTGCAGTTAAATCCGAGCCTGCTCGCGATGCGCGGTGGATCGCACACTAGAAGTTGAATATCGAAATGAAGGTCCGGAATTTCGCGAAAATCTTTCTCCAGCATTTCGCGATAACCACGTAGTCCAATCCGTTCGCCATTGTGGTCCACTTCAACATGAACGAATTGCTCCAGCTCGGCCCAATCCTGCCTGTTCAGACAGTCGATGTATTCGCGATAGGTGGTGGAAAGTGTGGTGTCGACCATCCTGCCTCCGGCGGTTTCATTATGCCAGTCGTCGGTGCAGAACGCTCGCCGCCGAGAATGGCTCGTTCTCTCCCGACATTCATCTTGTACATCAACCGACCAACTTGGGGCTACTGGGGTAAACTGAACAACAAAATGACAACGACCGGAAATGGCCCAAGGTGGGCTGTCGGTGACGCAGTAAAGCATCGGCTAAGCAGAAACGCCGACGCTGTCTCGTTCCCCACTCCGCGAGCAGCCGGGACCACGCGCTTTGGCCGTACGCTTGAAGCATCGTTCGTCCGCGCGCCGCATCATCGCTCATGGGGGATTGGCGGGTTTTCGGGGCCGGGAGGTGATTTGCCCGACGGGTCGGATGGCGGGCCGGAACAAACGCAAGTGGCGTTACCGAGCCTACGCGAAATCATCCGCTCATCGCGAGATCAGATCTTCGCGTGAGCGACATAGGTCCCCACGACGCATTTGTAGCGATCGATGTACCAGTCGCCAGAGCGGTAGATTGGATGAGCGCTCTTCCATTGCGCAAGCCCTGCTTGGCTAGAAGTCAAGCAACTTTGGAAGGTGATCCTAGTATCTAAGTGCGAGTCAGTGACGACGACTTCTGTGCAATCTTGTGCTAACATCTTGCATAGCACTGCGACGAGAGTGACGAACATTTTTTCTCCGGCATATGGCTAGTGGAAACGATAGATGGTCAGAAGCTCGCTAGACGCCTTGGAGGTTCGCTGGAAATCTAGGGACTAGCCGTAGTCACCCGACATATCTGCACGAGCCTGTAGGTGTTCACAGGCAACAAGATCACGTGCAGGAGCAGGACTGGCGTTAGGTTCGCAAGATACCCGTACCCGATGAAGGCTACATTGCTCGCCAGCGCGACTGTTCTGAGCGTGGTCATCGATCTCATGCAGAATGTGGCGAGCACGAGTCCTGCCGCGAGGTAGCCCAGGAGATTGACCTCTTCACGTTCGATGTACGCGATCACGTCTGCGCCTCGCACCATTTCTGAAGGCGCCTGCGCCAGCAGGACCACGATGAGGACCGCAAGTCCCAGCGCTCTTGTGGCGAGACTTGAGCTCGCGGGCGGCGCCTTGCGGCCGAACGTATCATTTGTCGGCATTATCAGACCTTCAGAACTCAATTCCAGCTCATGAGCAATGTCGCTTCGGATCCGATGAATTGTGTGTCCGACGGATGCAGCGTGCGCTCAGTGTGCTCGCCCTCGCCGGTTCCGGCTTGATATGCCCTTTACATTTTTCTCACTGATCGCTTATTTTTTGTCACAAGGGACGCGAGGGGCCGACGGATTTTCGGCGTGCAATACCTTTTTGAAGACTGCTGTTTAGACGTCGAACTCCGTCAGCTGCATCGAGACGGCAATATTGCCCATGTCGCGCCGCAGACATTTGATTTACTTGAATATTTGATCAAAAATCGGGGGCAGATCGTCAGTAAGGACGAACTCGTCCGGGCCATTTGGGGCGGGCGAGCCGTGTCGGATGCGGCCATCACAACTCGCCTGAATGTTGCCCGACGCGCCATCGGCGATACCGGCGGAGAGCAACGGCTGATCAAAACAATTCCACGGAAAGGCTTCCGATTTGTTGGGCAGGTTCAGGAGACACGGAAATCTCCCGAAAACGGCTCGGCAAGCGATGTGCCTGGTCCAAGAAAGGCACCGCGTTTGTCGATGGTCATCCTGCCGTTCTTGAATATTGGTGGGCAAGTGGAGCAGGAGTACTTCGCCGAAGGCATCATGGAGAGCCTAACGACAGATCTTTCCCGCATTCCCGGCCTCGTTGTGATCGCTCGTGGTACTGCATTCACGTTCAAAGGCAAAGTTGCCGACGCAAAGCAGGTCGGTCGCGAATTGAACGTTCGTTATGTGCTGGATGGCTCTGTTCAACGAAACAAGAACAGAGTGCGGATCAGTGTGCAACTGAGCGATGCGGAGAGCGGGGCGCAGGTCTGGGCTGAGCGTTTCGACAAGGTGATAGCAGATCTCTTCGTTGTGCAGGACGAGATCGTGTCGAGACTGGCTCGCTCCTTGGACCCTCAACTTATCGTAGCCGAGGCACGAAGGGCTCATAGCTCACTTAACCCAAATGCGATGGATCTTTACTTTCAGGGCATGGCGTCAATATTCGTGGGCCCGGCCACAGAGAATTTGGAACGCGCGCGGGCGTTTTTTGAGCAGGCATTGTCACTTGACCCGCAGAGCGTAGACGCCCTGGTGGGCATGGCATACGTTACGGTGACGATTGGAGCGGATCTCCTGACGGAGCATCGGTCCGAACTCATGTCGGTGGCAGAAGCCAACGCGATAAGAGCGCTTTCGCTTGCTCCCGAGCATGCGGGTGCTCACCTGGTCTTGGGATATATCTACATTTTTACAAACCGGGCGGCGATAGGCATTTCGGAATGTGAGCGGGCGCTGGCGCTAAATCGAAATTTGGCCGGCGCTCACAGCGCGATTGGGTTGGCCAAGATGTATCTTGGTCGTCACCCCTCGGAGGTTGAAGAACATATCGCTGAGGCCTTTCGCCTTTCGCCTGTAGACGTATCCAGCTACTGGTGGATGTATTGCCTGGGTATGGCCAAGCTACAACTGGGCGAAGATGCGAGCGCCGTCGCTTGGTTCCGAAAAAGCATCGAGACCAATCGGAACTATCCTATCGCGCATTTCGCGTTGGCTGCGGTTTTGGGCTTGATGGGCGAGTTGGATGACGCGAGAGCTACCGCAAAGATGGGGCTCGCATTGAACCCTGGATTTACGATTGAGCGGTGGCGAGCGGCTAAGCCGACCAACGATCCAAACTATTTGGCGTTACGCGGACGCTTATATACGGGTCTACAACTCGCATCCGTGCCCGAGAAGTAGTTTTCATTCGGCCAAATGCGAATTAGAGCGGGACCGCTCCTGGCCCCTTTCTCGAAAGTCCGACAACGTCCGCTTTCACGCCGCTGATGGGGGACAAGCCGACATCAGGTCCGCCTACTCTCAGCGGCAGATGAGTACGCACCCCAATCTAATCAGTAAGACTGCTTGTAGGTATCGATCGACAAGAACATCAGCGCAGTGAGGGCCAGAATCTTGAGGTCAAAGTAGAACGACCAATTGTCGATATAAAAAAGGTCGAAATCTATTCGCTTCTGCATCTTCTCAAGGGTATCGGTCTCGCCCCGAAGCAGATTGACCTGCGCCCAGCCGGTGATGCCCGGCTTGACGTTGTGACGGCGCGACAGCGGCGGTATGCGCTCCTCGAACATTTGATTATGCGCGAGCGCATGCGGCCTTGGGCCGACCAACGACATTTCGCCGCGCAGCACATTCAAGAGCTGGGGCAACTCATCGAGACTGCTCGCCCGTAGCCGCGCGCCAACCCATGTAACCCTGTTGTCGCTCCGCGTTGCCTGGCGGAACTCGCCGCCATTGTCGTCCGTGCTTGTCCGCATGGTCCGAAATTTCAACACGGTGATTGCCTGGTTGTTGAAGCCGTGACGGGCCTGACGAAAGAAGATGGGGCCAGGGCTCGTCAGTTTGATAAGGCCCGCAATCATCAACATGAGCGGAGTGAACATCATCAGCACCGACGTGCCGACAACGAGGTCGAAAGCGCGTTTGAGAAGTTCGTCGGCGGCAGATAGCGGCTGGCCTTGCACTTTCATGGTCGCGACGTCGCCGACCGCGGAAATCTCCGACGATGACAACAGCCCGTCCAGTTCTGGCACCAGGACGTGAACCGCGACCGGCAACTGCGACATTTGATCGAGCATCGGTCTTACGCTTTCAAGCTCGCTCGGTTTGGGCAAGATGAAAATCTCGTCCACAGCCAATGAGCGACAGGCGTCGATCAGTTTTCGATTTGACGGACCGAGTTGGTCGTTCTCCAGACTCGCGAGCGGGAATTGCGCGATGGTGACGACCCCGTTCGCTGCAAGGCGCTTTGACAGTGCACTCGACGCCGCGGGATCGCCGACCAGAAAGGCGCGGCGAAGCGCCAGCCGTCCGCGCCCCAGCGCCCGCTCCTGGTGGCGGATCAAGATGCCCCGCATAGCCAACGTTGCAACCCACACCGCCACCAGCTGTGCGAAGAATGCGCCGCGCGAATATTCGTCAGATGTCTTGAGGAGAAACATTCCGCTCAATAAAAAGCAGAACGCCAGAACGGTGGCGCGAACGGCATTCCAAAGCAGTTGACGGCGCCTGAAATTCAACAGATGAGCCGTATCTCCAAGCCAAAGCGTTCCGAAGCAATAGAGGGTCGCGAGCAGAAGGGCGGCCGGAAAATAACGGGTCGCCGCGGTGACATCGGGGACGACGATGGCATGGTAAAGCTTGCTTGCCAGGTAGGCTGCAGCCGCCACTGTCACGAATTCGAGGATCAGCAGCCGCAGTCCCATCCTGGCGGCCGGCTGGAGCCCCAGTCCGAGGGCCCGGATCGATTTGCGCGGCGAGTTGGGGCCGGCCGAAATCAGACCATCGCAAGGCGCGCTTGTGGAATTAATCTGAGAGTTAATGTGAGAATTGGGCTCGCGGTGGGTCTCACCCCCGCCGTTCAACGGAAACGTCTGGCGGACGGACGCGTGCCCGCGTATGCCAGCTTGGTGACGCATCCGCTCTAACCCCCAAGACCCCTAACAAATAACGATCAAATCGTAACAAATCCAAGATCTGTACCAATTGTGCGAGCACTTTAACCGGCTATTCACCGTTCGCAAACCAGTTCCATATTACCAACAGGGTGGCTCTCTCTCATGTGTCGTGGCTCTCTTAAGTTTAGCCATTACTGGTTGCAATCATCGTTTGTTGCCACCTTTGCGCTCGCGGCCCTGCTGCTTTCGCCTCCGGCGGCCGGCCAGGGAACAACCAGTCCGCTTACGGGGCTTGGCACAAGACCGGAGGTCGGCGGGACCTACCGGCCACGCGAGGTACTGCAGCCCAACATCAGCAGTAGCGGCAATACCGAAATTCTTCGCCATCGCGATTTCGGTGGAAAGCCGTGTCTCAACGTTGCAGGATTCGCGCGGCCGTTTGCAACGAGCCACAATCTCTTCGACCACGTCATCAGCGCGGAAAATAATTGCCCGAAGGCGATCCAGATGCAGGTCTGCTACTTCAAGAGCAGCCAATGCACCCAGGTTTCGGTTCCCGGCTATGGGCGGAAAGAGGCGATCCTCGGCACCATGCCGTCGCAGAAGGATTTTCAATTCGAGTTCCGCGAGAAATTCTGACGCTCGGGCAGGCGAATGTTTCAATTCGTTGCAGAATCTTTCCTGGCGTGTCTCAAGGGCGCGCCAGAACATCCTCAACGACGTCTGCAAGCGCGCGAATTTCGAAATCTGCCGGTTCGTCCGATGCAAAACTTGCGACCGATTGTCCCACTGAAAACGCGCGGACGAAGGCCGATCGTGCGCATATTGCGGGTGCGACAATTTCACCAAAGCCCTTTAATTCCTGAACAAGTTGGCGCCCTTCCAGGGTTCTGACGTCGACCCGATTTGGAACTAAAATTACTTTTGCAGGCGCAGTCCGACGGGCACGCACCGCTTCGATGATGGCAAGCGTTGTCGCGGTGGCTTCGACATCCAGCCCCGAGGCCGTGCAGGGTACGAGGATCAGATTGGCCAGCGCGATCGAGGCTCCCATTTCGCGCTCGTTTGGTGCGGTGTCGATGACGAGCATTTCGGATTGCACGTCGAGCACGTCGCGCGTCCAGATGGCGACCGAATCTGTGCCTAAGCCTATCTCGTGGACGGGAAATTCGAGCTGACCGGGCTCCGCCCACAAGGATGCGGAGCGCTGTGGATCTGCATCCACCAAAGCGATGCCATAACCTCGCCGTGCGAGCTCGGCGGTGATGCAAACAGCGATCGTGGTTTTGCCAACGCCTCCTTTGCGCTGGGCAATTGCGATGATCGTGCTCATGAGTGGGACAGGTCGCGTGACCTGGGTTGCGTTGATCTTTGCCATCGGCCGCACATCGACGGCGATTGCGTCAGTAAAATCAAAGCGGTCGCTCGCAGCGACCTTCCAGCGTTGCCGCAAGCTGATTGTTCACGCATCGGCAAGGCATGGAGGCCTTCGAATCGTGCGCGAAATAAGGAAAAGTCGAGATTAACCACAATATGACATTGCCTACGATTTAAGTTGGCAGAAACCAAATTCTGATCTTGCACGCACCGCGGGAGCCAGTTAACAATGGCTTAACAGAGGCGCAAAGGGCCTGGACAGCTCTTTACGCCTTTTGAAATGCCTTTTTTGGGGTTGGTTCATTTCCGTCCGGTGTCCCCATGAGCCGGTTGGGTTAGGAAATTTCAGGGGTCTAGCATGACAGTTAGCTATTTAACGAAAACGGATTTGAACGCGGACCTTACCGGGGCAGGTCACCTTGACCCCGCAGTCCAGGCCGCGCTCATTTCGTCGCTGGAAAATAGCGGCGTTTACGACCCAGGGCTGCCGGATGACGGTAAGAAGGCCTGGGTTGAGCAGGGCACCTACGGCGGCGGCGCCATTCCGCCGGTGGTCCAGGTTCTGGACCTTACGAATTCGGCTACCGTTCAGACGTCTTCGACGCTGAAGGGCATCATCATGGATGATGGCGGTGGCAACCAGCTCTATGTGACCGATACGGGCAACGCCCACAACAACGTCTTTGTGGCGATGGGGTCAGGCGCCGATAGTGTCAATCTGTTCGATAGCGGCAACGACACGGTGCATGGCGGTTCGGGCGCTGACGTGATCGGTGGCGGCGTCGGCAACAGCCAGCTCTACGGCGATGGCGGCAGCGACACCCTCTACGGCGGCAGTGGCCAGGACAGCCTGTATGGCGGCGAGGGTGACGACTTCCTCCGCGCGGGTACGGGTGGACACCAGTTGCTCGACGGTGGCAACGGAAACGATGATATCCGCGACAATCAGTCCGGTACGAGCACGCTCTCGGGCGGCGCCGGTAACGATACGATCTGGGGCTACGGCGCGGACACCATCCATGGCGGCGGTGGCAACGACGAGCTTCATGGCGGCATCAACTCGGTAATCTTCTCGGACAGCCAGGCGGGCGACCACACCTCGCTCGGTTCGGGCAGCACGACGTCGGGTGAAGCGAATTCGCTGCAGGGCGGTGCTGGCGACGATACCCTCTATGGTGGTGGCGGCAACGACACGCTGACCGGTGGTGCCGGAAGCAACTTCCTCGTTGCTGGCACGGGTACCAACCAGCTGCTGCAGGCAGGCTCGGGCGACACCAAGCTCTACGATCCGGGTTCGTTGGGCGCTGCGGGCACCGATACGCTCATCGGTGGGACCGGCAACGACACCATCATCGGCCAGCAGGGCGATTACTTCCAGGACACCGGTCTTGCCGGCTCGCACAACCAGTTCTGGGTCTATGGCGGTACGGGCGCGGGCTCGACCCTGCAAGGCGGCGCCGGCGACGACGAATTCCACATCGAGACCAAGGTCGGCAACGATACGATCATTGGCGGCGGCGGCACCGATACGGTCGGGTTCAAGGACCGTTCCTTCAACGATGTCACCGACCTGCACAACACGGCCCCCGGCAGCTACACCATCACGTTCAATGATGGCCAGGAGGTCAAGGTTACGGGCATCACCGAGCTTTACTTCACCGACCAGGCGGTCAAGCTCACCTAATTCCGTCGATCGGCGGATCGAAAAGCCCCGCTTCGGCGGGGCTTTTTATTTCACCTAAGCTATTGAGTTGCCGTTGTTTACCGTTAACGCGGTGAGGCCAATGACCGGCTGGCAGGAGAGCGGCCGGCTTGGTAATCTGTGCCGGCGTTTGATGTGAGATTATCCGGAAGGAACGTCGTTGCCCCATAAGCGCATGCTCAATGCCGGCTCCGGTCCAGGCCCGACGAGGCGGATCGCCGGGATGACGGCAAAGTCGAACTGGGATGAGGTGCGGCTGGATATCGACCCGGGCGTTCGGCCCGATGTCGTTGGCTCGATTACCGCGCTGGACGCGTCCTTTCAACCTCAAGCCTTCGATGCGGTCTGGTCATCGCATGTGCTCGAGCATCTCTTTGCCCATGAGGTCTACCCGGCGCTCCGGCAATTCCACCGTGTGCTCAGGCCAGACGGCTTCGCCATGATCATGAGCCCTGATATCGAGGCCGTGGCTCACTTCATCGTCGAGCACGGGATCGCCGCCGTGGCCTACGACTCGCCGATGGGCCCGATCCGTCCGCTCGACATGCTCTACGGCCACACGCGCTCGATCGAGGAGGGGCACCATTATATGGCGCATCGGACCGGTTTTACCGCGGAGCGCCTCGGAAACCTGCTCCTCAGTGCTGGTTTCCCAAGTGTGTCAGTGCGGAGCCAGGACTTTGAGGTGTGCGCGCTGGCTCTGATGCCTGAGGCCAACGGCCCTGCCATCCAACAGGAACTCGCCGCCTGCGGCTTCGATTTCCAGGAGCAATTTGCCTAACTTGCTATCGGAGCGTTCGCCGCCGCAATGTTAAGGTTTATCGCCAAGAGCAGGCGTTTTGCGTGATGAAAACAGTCTTTCCGCATAGCAAGAGCGCCTCATTTATTATATGAATTTAATAGCTTGGCCGACGTGTCAGGGCGCCGAATTTCATAGCCTCGCCGACCAGGCCATATCGTTTCGTCACAGGTGAAAGACAGGACCCATGAGCTCCGAACTCGTTCGTGAAGGCGCCTCGATCGACCCCGCGCCTGCCTCGGCACTTGAGTGTCTTGTCATCGTCGGCCGCCAGCACGGGATGCATCTGACGACAACGCAGCTGGTGCAGGACAATCTGCTGCGCGATCAGAACGTCTCTATTCCGCAGCTGATCAAATGTGCCGAGAATTCCGGCATGAAGGCCAAGGGGGTGAAGCTCGATTGGGCTCATCTGGCGCAGCTGAAGAAGGCGTTGCCGGCGATCGTCTGGCTTCGCAACGGCGCCGCCATGGTGCTGCTTTCCGTTGACGGCGATCCCCAGAATATCCGCATCACGCTGCGCGATCCAAATGCGGCTGATGATGCGCTGCTTGTCATCGACCAGCCGCGGTTCGAGGACATCTGGTCGGGCGATGTCGTGCTGGTCAAGCGCGACTATGAAATCTCCGATGAGGCGCAGCCGTTCAGCTTCGGCCTCATCACGTCGCTGATCTTCCGCGAGCGGCGGATGGCGCGCGACGTTGCGATTGCGGCCCTCATTCTCGGCTTCCTGTCGCTGGCGCCGATCATGTTCTGGCGCCTGATGTCGGACAAGGTAATCTTCTACAAGGCCTACAACACCTTCTACGTGCTGTGCATCGCGATGCTGGTCGTCGTCGCCTTTGAGGCGGCGTTCTCATTCCTGCGGCAGTTTTTGGTGCACCGGCTCACCTCGCGCCTGGACGTCAAGCTGTCCACCTATGTGTTCGAGAAGGTGCTCAATCTGCCGATCGACTATTTCGAGCAGAATGCGGTCGGTCTGATCTCGCGCGACATCCGCGAGGTGTTCCGGGTCAGGACGTTCCTGGTCGGACAATTGTTCGGCACTGTGCTCGACTCAACGATGCTGCTGTTCTTCCTGCCGGTGATGTTCTTCTTCAGCCCGGTGATGACGTTCATTGTCCTTGGATTTGTCGGCTTGATCGTGGCCTGGCTGGTGCTGATGCTGCCGGCCTACCGGAAGAGGTCGGGCGCGGTGATGGCGGCGGAAGGTGCGCAAGGGGCCTTCCTGATTCAGTCCTTGAATGGAATGCGCACCATCAAATCGCTCGCGCTCGATGCGCGGCAACGCCATATGTGGGACGTGCTGGTGGCGCGGGTTGCCAAAGCGCGAATTGGCGAGGCCATGACGGGCACCATGATCCAAACCGTAGTTCGTCCGCTCGAACGGCTTGCGGTCAACGGCTCCTACGCCATTGGCGTCTATCTGGCGCTGACCACCAACGATCCGATCTATATCGGCGCCCTGTTTGCCTTCCTGATGCTGTCGCAGCGGGTTTCCGCGCCACTGATGCAAATGGCGCAATTGATCAACCAGTATGACGAAGCCCGTACGGCGGTCGCCACTGTCGCAAAACTCGTCAATCAGCCCGCGGAAGAAGGCCGCTCCGGCCATGGCGTACGGACGCCGCTGAAGGGGCAGGTCGAATTTTCAGGTGTGACCTTCAAGTACAAGGGTGCGGTCACGCCGGCGCTCAACGACGTCTCGTTTGAAATCCCGCTGGGGAGCACACTCGGCATCATGGGCAAGAGCGGCTCGGGGAAGACCACCATTACCCGGCTGCTGCAGCGCCTGCACTCTGACTATGGCGGGCTTATCAAGATCGACGGCATCGATGTGCGCGAATATGACATCGATCATCTTCGGCGCAATGTCGGTGTCGTGCTGCAGGAAAACTTCCTGTTCAGCGGCACCATCCGGGAGAATATAGCGGCGGCCAAGCCCGATGCGACGTTCGATGAGGTGGTGCGCGCGGCGCGGCTTGCGGGCGCGGAAGAGTTTATCGACAAACTGCCGCGTGGTTATGAGACCTACATCTATGAAGGATCGCCGAACCTGTCGGGCGGCCAGCGCCAGCGGCTGGCGATCGCGCGCGCGCTCATTGTCGATCCGCCGATCCTGATCCTGGACGAAGCCACCAGTGCGCTCGACGCCGACAGCGAGGCGATCGTGAATGCAAATATTGCTCGCATCGCGCAAGGGCGTACCTTGATCGTCATTTCGCATCGGCTGTCGTCGCTGGTGAAATGCGATGCGATTGTGGTGCTGAACCGTGGCGTCATCGACGATGTCGGTCGGCACGAGGAGCTCTTGGAGCGCAACGATATCTACGGCGGTCTCTGGCATCAGCAGAACAATCATATGATTGCACCGGTTCGACGGAGCCCCAGCCTTGTCTCGTAGTCAGCAAGCGTCCCTTACGACCGTCCGGCAATTCCAGTCCGAGACGGATGCCATTCGCGAGGCGGCCGAGCCGCTGGTCGCCCGCGCCACCTTGTACGTGCTCACGGCCTTTGTCGTCGCGATCGTCGCCATCATGTGTCTGACGCGAATCGACCGGGTGGTCTCGAGCGTCGGCGGCAAGATCGTTCCAGTTGATCAAATCACGGTGCTGCAAGCGCTTGACCCATCGATCATCAAGACCATCGACGTTCGGGAAGGGGATCAGGTCAAGACCGGGCAATTGGTTGCCACCCTTGATTCGACCTTTACCGCGGCTGACGTGCACCAGTACAAGCTGCAGATCGCAAGTCTTGAGACGCAAATGATGCGCGACAAGGCGGAGCTCGATGGCACGCCGCTGGTCTTCCCCGATCGCCAGGATGAGGCATTCAAGAGCTACGCGGACGTGCAGGGGGCACTCTACGCCCAGCGCGATGCGCAATACAAAGCGCAGCTGGCCAGCTTCAATTCCAAGATCGACCAGACCAAGGCCACCATCCAGAAACTCGAAAAGGATGACGAGCGTTTCGGTCAGCGGGAAGAGATCGCCAAGAAGATCGAGGATATGCGGTCCAGCCTAGCCGAGAGCGGCAGCGGCTCGAAGCTTAATCTTTACGTCTCGCAGGATCAGCGCCTCGAGCTGTTGCGGCAAATGGACAGCACGCATAACAGCTTGCTTGAATCCAAGCATACGCTGGAGTCTCTGGTGGCCGACCGCAATGCCTTTATCCAGCAGTGGCGCGCGCAGCTCAGCCAGGACTTGGTGCAGACTCGCAACAATCTGGATACGGCGCGGGCTTCCTCCGATAAGGCCATCAGGCACCAGGATCTGGTTCGGCTGACTGCGACGGAACCGTCGGTTGTGCTGACCATGGCCAAACTCTCGATCGGATCGGTGTTGAAGCCCGGCGATCCCTTTATCACCCTGATGCCGATCGGCACCCGTCTCGATGCGGAAATCAAAATTGCCTCGCGCGACGTCGGCTTCATCCGCCCGGGGGATCGCTGCACCATCAAGGTCGATGCTTTCAATGCGACCGAGCACGGGACAGCGGAGGGCAAGGTGCGCTGGATCAGCGAGGGCGCCTTTACGCTCGATGACGACGGTCGTGCAGTTGACGCCTATTACAAGGCGCGCTGTTCGGTCGAGCAAACAAACTTCATCGACGTTCCGCAGAATTTCCGCCTGATCCCGGGCATGACCTTGACCGGCGATGTCAACGTCGGAACGCGATCGGTTGCGATGTATCTGCTTGGCGGCATGCTCAGAGGCGTCAAAGAGGCCATGCGCGAGCCATGATGGCGGCCCAGTTTCTCCTTTGGCGTGCCAAGGAGGTCTTGCGTGGGCGACGTTTCCTTCAGCCACGGCCCCCGTTCGAAACGGGGGTCGTCGCATATGACGCCCAACGTTATCTCGACGCCTTTCACGCCTGGAAAGATGCCAGCAAGCTCGGCAATGCCGAGGCCGACTATCGAATTGCGCTTCTTTACGAGAAGGGCGAGGGCGTTCGCGGCAGCGCGGCTGAAGCCGTTGCCTGGCTTGAACGCGCGGCCCAGGGCGGCCACCTCGAGGCGCAATACAAGCTCGCGCAGATTTACCGTTACGGGGTGCAGGTGGGGCTTGGACCTGGGTCGGTCGAAGCCTGGCGGCGCTCCTCGCAGGAGCGCCTCGGCGAGAAGGCCTCGTCGCTTCATGCGTTGATCTTTCCGCACGGAACCGATGTCAAGAAGGATCCTGAGGCGGCATTCCGTTGGGCCAAGCTTGCGGCGGAGGCTGGCAAGCCAGAGGCGCAGGTCTTGCTCGGCGACCTCTATACAAATGGCGAGGGCTGCGAGCGAAACCTCAAGGACGCGTTGAAGTCCTATATGCTGGCGGCGAAGCAGAACTTCGCGGCCGGACAGTTTGCGCTCGGCGATGTCTGCTTCCAGGGCCGCGGCATCCCGGAAAACTTCGAGCTTGCGGCGGAATGGTACCGCAGGGCCGCGGATCAGGATTACGTCCGCGCTGCGGTGGCGCTTGCGTTCATGCATCTGAAGGGCAAGGGCTTGCCCGAGAATCACACCGAGGCCGCGCGGCTGTTTGCGAAGGCTGCCGAACACGAGGACGCGGTCGCGCTCTTTCATATCGGCATAATGCGACTCAACGGCGATGGCGTCGAACGCGACCGGGAGCGGGCCGAGACCTCGCTGCGAAAATCTGCCCGCAAGGACTATCTGCCGGCCATCCTCGCGCTTGGCGAATTCTATGCGCTCGGCGCGGGCGCGGAGCCCGATTTGCGGGAAGCAGCTCATTGGTATCAAAAGGCGGCCGAACGCGGCGACGTGCAGGCGCAATTCTTCACCGGCCGCTTTTTTGCAACCGGCGACGGCGCGCCGCCGAACCTTCGTGAAGCGGCGAAGTGGTTTTTGCGCGCTGCAGAAAACAAGCACCCCACGGCCGCCTTCAACATCGCGACGTTTTTGGCCAACGGCACTGGCGTTGAAAAGGACATTCCCGCCGCGATCAAATGGTTCGAGGTCGCCGCCGAAGGGGGGCTCAGTGCGGCGAAAGTTCAGCTCGGCCGTCTCCATGCAGCCGGAGGAGGCGGCACAGACCAGGCCCAGGCCAAGCAATGGCTCGAGCAGGCCGCCAATGGCGGTGATCCCGACGCCAAGGTTGCTTACGCCCAGTTCCTGCTACAGACGGACAAGGAGCGCTCGCTCAAGCGGGCGACGGAGCTCCTCACGGAGGCCGCCGATGCCAATCACGGGCCGGCGAGGCTTATGCTCGGGCATCTTTATGCGGGGCGGCTGGGCGTGCCTCCTATCCCATCGCTCGCGACGAAATGGTATACCAGCGCGGCCGAGGCCGGATCCGTCGAGGCCATGATGGAGGTTGCAAACCTTAATCTTGGTCAGGACAAGTTCGGCGCCGATCCGAAGCTTGCGGCCCTATGGCTGGAGAAAGCCGCGCGCGCGGGCCATGCGCTTGCCCAGTTCCAGCTGGGAGTGATGTTCTGCACCGGCCATGGCGTCGAGCTCAATTTGCAGCGAGGCCTTGCCTATTATGAAGCTGCGGCCAAGCAAGGTCATGCGCTCGGTCAGTTCAATCTTGCGGTGATGCTCTCAAAGGGCCAGGGCTGCGATCGCAACGTGGAAAAGGCGCTGCAGTGGTTCGAGCGAGCTGCGGACCAGGGCTTGCCGGCCGCGCAACTCACACTTGCAGACGCCTATGCCACGGGTTCGGGCGTCCCCAAGAATGCAGAGACGGCTGCGGCCTGGTATGACAAGGCTGCACGACAGGGCAATGAAGTCGCCCAGCAGCGACTTTTGGCGATGGGTCGCGCCCCGTCCAAGTAACAACGGCCACGGAAACGTGCTCTCGCCCTCGGGCTTGCGGTAGAGCTTCGTCGGGCGGTCATATCGGCAAGAAAAATTCAATCACGGCACAACGGATGGAACCAAGACGCGAGCACTACGCGAGATAGTCCTTCAGAGACCGAAGCATTAACCATGCCGAGGCGAATATGCTATCAAAGTATGGCCAGGCGCACCGCGCAAATGCCGCCCATTCAAATGCTCACTGCTGCTGAGTGACTTTTGCGACACTGTTTCGATGAAACCGGCGCTCGATTAAGATTAAGTCCGACAGCCAGCCTTAGCTGCATTGCGCCGGGTTGTGCCGGGATTTAGAAACGAAGGGCGCAGTCTTCGATTCAATTTTGACGTCCGGTGGCACCAGGTTTGCTTCGGGGACGTGGCCTGCTTCTTGATTTGGGGCGCTTTAGATGTCGGATTTCGTTAGCGGTCTTGTCCGAACCTCCGCCAACCGGAAGTCCGGTGGAAGTAAATCGAAAGCGGCAAAGAAATCGGAACAGACGACGGCTGGCGGAGCAGGTGTCACGCCGGAGCAGCTCAAAATCGCAAAGGATTACCTGGTTCGACAAGGCCTGTTCGACACCGACTACTACGCCAGCACCTATGGGGACGTTGCAAAGTCCGGGGTTGATCCGTTCGAACATTTTTTCCTGCACGGTTTTCTGGAAGGACGACGTCCCAACGTCCTGTTCGATACGGCTTGGTACATTGCGACCAACCCCGATGTGACCAGCTCCCGCGTCAATCCATTGCTACATTATGCGCGCATCGGTGAACCCGCCGGAACGCGGCCCAACCCGCATTTCGACCCGGCCTGGTATCGAACGACTTATGGTCTCACACCGAACGAGAGCCCGCTCGGACACTATCTTGCAAATCGCAAGGGGGCCTACAGCCCGATCCCCGAATTCGACGCGCAGTATTATCTCTCGACCTACCCTGACATCCGCGATGCCGGCGTTGATCCGTTCGAACATTTCATGTCTTACGGGTTCAAGGAGGGACGCAATCCGTCGGGTGAATTCGATGTGCGCTTCTACGTGCAGCGGTATCTCGGGGGCAAGTTTGACCAAAATCCGCTGGCGCATTTTCTGGAGCATCGCGAGGAGAAGGGCGTCTACTCGAAGCCACCGCTGAATGAGGCGACCATCCCTGCCGAAATCCGCAGGTTCACGCGGTCGGGTCCGCACTTCGAGGAGCTGCAACCGCTGCCGCCACGTGCGAAGCGGCGCGCAAAGGTTCTTGCGTATTACCTCACCCAATTCCACTCCTTCCCCGAGAACGACAAATGGTGGGGCAAGGGTTTTACGGAATGGACCAATATCGCCCGCGGCGTGCCGCGCTTTAAGGACCACTATCAGCCGCGCGTGCCGCGTGATCTCGGGTTTTACACGCTTGAGGACATCAACACGATGCGCAAGCAAGTCGAGCTTGCGCGGGGTAGTGGCATCGACGGTTTCGTGTTCTATTACTACTGGTTCAACGGCAAGCGGCTGCTGGAGCGACCGCTGGAACAGTTCCTGAAGACGCGTGACATCGACATGCCGTTTTGCCTGATGTGGGCGAACGAAAACTGGACCCGGCGCTGGGACGGCATGGAAGGCGAGGTTCTGATCTCGCAGGACTATCTTGCCGAGGATGACGAGCTTCTGCTCGCCGACTACGCGCGGCACTTCTCCGACCCCCGCTATATTCGTATCGATGGCCGCCCGCTGCTCATGGTCTACCGGCCTGGCATCATCCCGAATGCCAAGGAGGTTATTGAGCGCTGGCGCCAGATCTTCGCTGAAAAGTTCGATGAAGGTCCGATCATCGTCATGAGCCAGAGTTTTGACGATTTCGATCCCGGCGTTTATGGGCTGGATGGCGCCATCGAGTTTCCGCCGCACAAGATCACCAAGTTCACGCCGCGCATCAACAACGAGGTTGAGCTGTTCGATGACACCTTCAATGGTCAGGTCTATCGCTATGAAGATGTGGTCGACTATTCGCTGAAGGAGCCGCGTTCGGATTTTCCGCTGATCAAGACGATCGTGCCGAGCTGGGACAACGACGCACGGCGGCAGGGATCGGGCCTGGTGATCCAGGGCTCCACGCCGGCGAAATACGAGGCCTGGCTATCTGCCCTGATCGAGCGCGCGCAAACGGAAACTTTTTTTGGCGAGAAGATCATCTGCGTCAATGCGTGGAATGAATGGTGCGAGGGGGCTTATCTCGAGCCGGATTTGCATTTCGGATCGGCCTATCTGAACGCGACGGCGCGAGCGGTCGCCGGCATCCAGCGCGATGCCACCATGCCGAAACTGCTGTTGGTCGGACACGATGCGTTTCCAAGCGGAGCGCAGCATTTGCTACTTCATATCGGCAAAACGCTGAAAAGCGCGTTCAACGTCGATATCCGCTTTCTGCTGATGGGCGGAGGAAAACTTGAGGCGGACTACGCGCAAACTGCTCCCGTTACCATCGTCCGCAGCCCCAACGAGCTCCCGGGCAAGCTTGCCGAGCTGTGCGACCAGGGCGTGACAGCTGCGATCGTCAATACCTCTGCAAGCGGCAGTGTCGTTCCGGTGCTGACCGGTCGCGGTATCAGAACGATCAGCCTCATCCACGAACTGCCGCGCATCCTGCGCGAAAAGGGACTTGAGGAGCAGGCGCGGCGCAGTATCACGACTTCACACAAGGTGGTTTTTGCCTCGCGCTACGTCCGGGACAGTCTGGTGACCGGCCTCAAGCTCGATGAGGACAAATCCGACCGGTTCGTGATCTTTCCGCAAGGAAGCTACAAGCAGATCGAGGCAGCGCCCGACAAGGCGGAGCAGCTCCGCTATGAGCTGGGTATCCCCGCAGGCGCGCCTGTCGTCCTAGGCGTCGGCTATGCGGACTTGCGCAAAGGGTTCGATCTGTTCCTACAGGTCTGGCGCCTTGCGCATCTGAACAATCCCGGGGTCCATTTCGTGTGGGTCGGCGACCACGATCCCGGCATGATGGAGTGGCTCGCGGGCGAGGTAGCCACGGCGGAAGCTACCAAGACGTTTCATCTCATTGGCTTCCGCAGCGATATGGAAACCTTCTATTCGGCGGCCTCCGTGCTCGCGCTAACCTCGCGCGAGGACCCGTTCCCGACCGTTGCGCTTGAAGCAGTCGGCATCGGCGTTCCGGTGGTTGCTTTTGCCAACTCGGGCGGCATCCCCGAATTCCTCAAGGAGAACCAGCTCGGTCGGGTGGTCGATTATTGCGACACGGCGGCGATGGCGCGGGCAATCGGCGAGCTCATTCGGATGCCTGTCGCGTCCGCCGAGCGCGATCGCATGATGGATTTGATCGAGCAGGATTTCTCGTTCCCGAACTATGTGAAGGGGCTGCTTGAGCTGGCCGCGCCAACTCTGCCAGCCGTATCGGTGGCGGTGCCAAACTACAATTACGCGCACTGTCTTCGCGAGCGGCTCGATACGATCTTTGATCAGACCCACCCGGTCGATGAGATCCTCGTACTCGACGATGCCTCGACGGACAGCAGCGTAGACGTCATCATGGAGGTTGCCGAGAGCCGGCAACGCGATCTTGCTCTCATCATCAACGAGGAAAACTCCGGATCGGTCTTTGCGCAATGGACCAAGGCGGCCGAGATGGCGAGCGGCGAATTCCTCTGGATCGCCGAAGCCGACGATCAATCCGATCCACAATTCCTCGCCCGCCTGGTCGGCATCATGAAGGCTGACCCAAGCATTGCGCTTGCGTTCTCGGACTCGCGCTCGATTGATGCCGAGGGCAGAGAAGTCTATGCGAGCTACAAGCCGTATTATGCGAGCATCGCGCCGGAGGCGCTGTCGCGCAGCGAGGTGTTCAACGGATCGGATTTCGTGGCGCGTTATCTTGCGGTCAAGAACACGATCCTCAATGTGAGCTCGGTGGTCTGGCGACGCGAGGCGTTGCTCGCAGCACTTGAGGCCTGCCGCGACGAGCTCAAGGACTTCCGGATGGCAGGTGACTGGCGCCTGTACCTACAAGCATTAATCCCCGCCGGTGCCAAGATCGCCTATGTGGCCGACCCGCTCAACGTCCACCGCCGGCATGCCGAGAGCGTCACGCATTCACTCAAGGCCGAAAAGCATGTCGCCGAGATTGCTGCAATGCACGCGGCAATCCGCGGTGCGGTCAAGCTGCCAAAGAAGCAGGCGCTCGCCCAAGCCGCCTATGTCGACGAGGTTACCGGCCAGCTGATGGGCCCCGCAGAGCCGCCGCATCAGGCGCGGCCGGCGAACGGCACAGCACAATCTGTAGAAGCCGTCATCGCGCCGGACGAGGCCTCCGGGCACCAGACGGCGAAATCGGGCGCACCGCCTCGCCGACCCGCGAGGAAGGCAAAGAAAGTCGATGGCAAGGCGAAGGCCGGGCCGTCACCGAAGATCGGCCCGCGCCGGAAGACACGTGATCAAGCGTCGCAGCCGCCTGTTTCGAAACAAGGCCGTCCGCGACCGTCTACAGCCCCGTTCAGTAACAAATCCGCCACTCCCGACTAACCACGAGAACCCCGCATGTTTGTGCCTCCTTACGAACCGCTTCTCAAAAGCCTCAACTCCAGCCGTGACCAGGCCGAGGCTGCCCAGCAAATCACGGTCCCGCTACCTCTCCTGAAGCTCTTGCTCCAGATCGCGCTTGCGCAGGCGGATTTCAATGAGGACAGTTATCTTGCAGCGAACCCGGATGTGAAGGCCGCAGTTGAGCGGGGAAGCGTCGAGAGCGGGCTGTTACACTTTATCGGCTACGGCTATTTCGAAGGTCGGTCGGGGGGCATGGCGATTGTGGACGAAGATTGGTATCTAATGAAATATCCAGACGTCGTAACGGGCATCAAGAAGGGCGCCGTATCGTCTGCCGACCAGCATTTCAACAAGGTTGGCGCCGGGGAAGGACGTAGTCCAAATGCCTTTGAGGAGCAGAATGCCTTTCAATGGAAAAAGGTCTTGCAGGGCGATCATTAGTGCTGCTCGGACGGCTTTTGCTTAGCCATTCGGCCGTCGTTTTCTCAACGTCAAAGGCATATAGTCCAAGTTTGCGAAAGCGGGCGTGAAGAAGGAGCCAGTTTGGAGCGGTAGCATGATAGTTTAGGTGCGGGCCGGACAAACACTGTTTGATCTCACCATCATGGCGTTGCCGATCGCGATGGTTCAAATTGCTACAGCAGCACAAGTAGGAAGTATCTGGGATAGGGAAACGCTCACTCGAGCGGTATTTTTTGTATGTCGATCCTCAATTGGGATAGAGATCAACCAGAAATCCTCGACCGGTTGAGCCCTCTGTCGAAGCTCAAGATCTGTTGTAAGACGTTGAGCGAACCCGAAATGGTTAGGGGCTGGGTTAAACATCATTCCGCGATCTTGGGCTCAAGGAATCTGATTATTGCTGACAACGGTTCTCTCGATGACGCGACGCTTCAATTTTATGGATCGCTTGAGAACGACGTCACGATTTTTCAATTTCAGGGTTCTCACAACGACATCCATTGGCACCCAAGGTTTAGGCCGCTGTTCGATCGGCTAAAACAATCAGTGGATTTTTTTTCCTTCATCGACGTCGACGAAAGGCTGATTTGGATTGAGGAAGATAAGTGGGCTGCCGACGAAATAATCGTAGATCAACTTCAAAACACCAGCGCCATCTATCCTACGACTTGGCTGATAAACGCCATTGGGCATGAAAATCGTTTCACTCAGCTTGATACCGAGCGTCGACCAATCCTCTCAAATAACCTGAAGTGGGGCAAGCCCATCTTCCCGTCGAGACTCGTTGGCGCTCAAGCGGGCATACACAACGTTCAGTACAAAGGGCAAGAATTCTCGCAAGATTTGGCAGGTAAGCTATTTCTTCTGCATCTTACGCAATTTCCGAATCAGCGAATTGCCGCCAACGTAAAAAAATTGGCAAATAGGGGTGTCGTTGATCGCTTCGCTGATCCAGAGGCGATCTTATCGATGGATCTGAGTGCTTATCCGGATAAGACTGTGATTCGATTTCAAAACGAGATAGCCGATATGATGGCCTTTTTGAATGGTGATAGATCCATCCAAACTAGAGAGGTCGACTTTCTGGAGCTGGCTCCGGATGGCACTGTGCTTTACTCGAATTCCGAAGCGCGCGCTGCTTTCTCGAGGTTTGTCAACGAAAGTGCTGGGGCAATTCGAGAGTTGTTCGATTTCAAAGACATTGTCGGGTGACTTAGTGTTGCAGAGGACGTCGCTCCCTCATGTGTCTCGAGGCGGGTCATGACAAATATCTCATTTTCCGACTGTTGTCGAAGTCCTACCATTGAGCCAATAGTGATGAATGCGACTACAGTCTCGTTCATCCAATGCGAGTGCGATACTTTCGTGAGGTGTGAATGAGGCCTTTTTTCTTGCTCGCCAGTCTAATTTCACTTGGTGTGTCGATCCACGAAGTACGTGCCAGTGATCAGGAATTTTCGACCGTTATGACTGAGCGCAAGTGCGATGCGCTTGATTTGCCCGATGCTCCACTGCGAGCGTTTCGATTGCCTGACGGGTCAATCAGAGCGTTCGCAACGCATTACCGAAATCGGGCCATGGTGGGAACAAGCTTTGACAGCCTGAACGAGGACTGTTCTGTTGTGTTTGAGGCGGCGCGCGATCCGGATCCGTCGCACTTCGACTACAAGACGTGGATAACTGCCACGTGGCTTGGAGAAGATGGATCAGTCGTTGCATTGGGACATAACGAATATCAGGCGCACGAATTGCCAGGCCGCTGTAGTTTTAGCGATTATGCGTCCTGCTGGTATAACAGCATCGTGCTCTTAAAGAGCGAAGATCAGGCTCGAACTTTCCACCGATTCTCTAGGTCGAACGATGTTGTGTTGGTGCCTGACTTCGTTGACTTGCTTGGGCAAGGCCATCCGAGAGGGTACACAAGCCCAACAAACCTAGTCAGGTGGGGCAATTATTTATACACATTAGTCGCCTACTCCGGCTTGCAAAAGGGTGACGGAGGGCGATGTGTTTTGAGAACGTCGCTGCCAATTCGTGAGAACTCTTGGCAAATTTTGACCGACCAAGGGTTTGTAGCGCCCAACGGAAGCCCCTACTTACCAAATGCCTCCAAAGTCCGCTGCTCTTATGTTTCTGGGATGAACGGATTTGTCGGCTCATTAAGCAAGCTGTCTCACCGTGATCTGTTCGTTGCGGTCGTTGCAGAAGACGGAAACGACGGCGGCGCAATCGTGGCCTATTTTTCCAAGGACTTGAAGCACTGGAGAGATCGTCAGGTCTTGAAGAGTGTGTCGCTATTCTGGTCAGCAAATTGTTCGCTCGGTCAGCGGTTCACCTATCCTAGTCTAATCGACGAGCGCTCTTCATCGGCAAATTTTGACGAAATAGAGGGAGAGGTCGCGACACTGTATCTGGTACGAGGGGGATGCAGAGTTGGGTCTAACAGAGCGTTGGTCAAAACCAATGTGAAGATTGTCGCACCGAGTGCTTATCCTTAAAAGACAGGGAGTGCGGCTCAAGTACGCGCTGGCGATGCGATGACGGCTACGTACGTCCTGATTCTCTATCGATTGCCTGCTTCCGATGCTCGCCAATGACCTTTCCATTCGGCGCTTTGACCTGGATGGCCTGCGACGAGTGATAAAGTTCTTTTGGAGGGGTGACTTCGAAGCCGTGCATGCCACTTCCAATTTTTGCCGTTCGTAAATCAGGGCGATAAATATTCGATAGCACGCGAACAACCAGTTCTTGATCAAAATGGATCTCTACCTCGACGGGAAACTCAGGAAATCGAGAGTACTGGGCCCAGCCGGCTATTTTATCTGAGCTGAACAAATCGACGTGTCCTCGCGACGTTTCCTTCTTCATAAGCTGGTGCAATCCCGCGTCTATGGCTACAATATCGTCGCAGCAATGCTGTCTCAGCAGTCCAAAGCTAAACTCGTTATCGCTAGTTATTTTTGAGAGTAACTCGAGACGATGAGCCTTCATCTCTATTAACGCAGACACATTTTGTAGTTTCACATACGATCGTACGGTTGATCTGATGCCGCTTTCCAATTGCCGTTCATCATCAATGATTTGACCGTCGTGCTGCTCCATTTCCGTGAACTCATTTGCTGGCTTAAACGTCTTTTGGTGATGGCGTCAGGTGGGCTTAATGCTCATGCTCGGAAAGGTGAAGGCCAGGTCACGATGGCACAAGCAGGCGCCGTTATGGATTGCAGACTCGAAAGTCTACAGAGAAATGGCGTAGCTGGGCAAGCTCCGCATATTCCCGCCTTGAAGTGCAGAACCGTAAATGTCGCCACGATACTTGCCAAATTTACAAGGCGGAGCGTGTGAACTGCACCCCGCTTTGACCGGACACCGGCGTTAGCCGGAGGAGCTAGGCTAGTCCTAGCATGCGCCTATGTCCGACACGTTTTCAAAGGTGGAAGTCATCACCGGCGGTGCCCCGCCGGCGGCGGTTTACGGCGGAGAAGCTTGTGGTCGTCAACGAGACTCTGCAACCGGGCATGTCGATCAGCTATTTTGCTCGTCGCCATGGGCTTTCCCGGAGCCTGGTCTTCGAATGGAGACGGCTGATGTGTGAAGGGGGCGAGGAGGCGGTGCGGGCCGACAAGGATGTGGTCGCCGCGTCCGAGGTCCGGCGGGCTCGAGGAACGGGATCGAGACCTCGAACGCCTGCTGGGCCCCAAGACCCTGGAGGTAGAGATCCTCAAGGATGCTCTTGATCTTGCACGGGTAAGAGAACCGACCTTGCTGTCGCGATCGCAGGCACCGGAGGATACCCTGTGAAACGGATCGCAGAGACCCTCCGGGTGGCCCGTTCCAATCTGGTTGACCGAACGGGTGGCAAGCGTTCGAACCGCGGTCCGCAGACTCGCGTCAGGGACGCGGAACTCACGTCTGATATCCGGCGCCTGGTGGATAGCCGCCCGAGCTATATGGATACCGGCGGATCGCGCGCTCCTCAAGCGCGAGCGGCGATCCGCCGGCCACGACCCCGTCAACGCCAAGCGCGGCTACCGGCTGATGAAGAAGTGTGGCTTGTTGCTGGCCCGGCATACAGGGCGCCGCCTCCCGCGGGCCCATGACGGAACGATCATGACAAGCAGCTCCAACGAGCGTTGGTGTTCGGACGCTCTGGAGTTCACCTGCTGGAATGGCGAGATCGTGCGGGTTGCCTTTGCCCTGGACAGCCATGACCGCGAGGTCATCAGCTGGGTGGCCACAACGGCTGGGATCTCTGGCGAGATGATGCGAGACATGATGGTCCGCTGTGTCGAGCAGCGGTTCGCCGGCATCTGGGCTCCTCACAAGGTGCAATGGCTGACCGACTATGGATCCATCTTCGCCGCTTATCGTACTCTTGAGATTGCCGCGGCCCTCAACCTCGAGCCCTGCTTCACGCCGGTCGAAAGCCCCGAGAGCAACGGCATGGCCGAGGCATTCGTAAAGACCTTCAAGCGTGACTACGTTCGTGTGAATCCGATCCCTGACGCGAGCACCGCGCTGCAGCGGATCGACCAATGGATGGAGGATTACAACTCAGAACACCCACACTCCCGCCTGGGCTACCACTCACCGTGGGAGTACATTGCATCACTCAAACCAGCCGAGTGTCCGGTCTAACGGGGGCAACTCCAGCGTGTTGGGATAACCATTGGGAGTTATCGTTAGCAAGGGCAGAAAGTAACTAGCGAACTCCTCGTGCTGAGCCGCGTCATGGCCGCCGCTCATCAACCGGCCACGGCCGTGCGCACCCGAACGGCGCCCCGTCATCGCCGATCGGCCGACATTTGATCGCGTCGACGTCGCCCACCGCTCATACATGGGCCGCGCTACCGTCGCGCAACTGGATGCATCGGTTCGAACTCGATCTGCCAGTTCGCCTGCAGCGCTCAAATTCCCATAGAGCCTGCCGCACCACTCCCGCCCACCATGCGCGGTTCCTCCGTGAGGCTTTCGGATGCCGGCCGCCCAAATATGACCTTCCGCAGCCGCTCCACGACAAGATGCAGCGCAATCACGTCCCCCTCTGACAGTTCGACACATGCGCGCTTGCGCGCCCACACAGCCTCAGGAAAGTGAAAGAGGTTGGCTTTGACCCATCGGCCGCCGCGCTCTGACAGTGGCTGCAAGTCCATTTTTCCGCCTTCACGAGACATCGGGCCGGCGAAGCCAGTTCGCAATCCATCCCATCGCTCTGCAACCCTCAACGATCTATCCTTTGCCGACCAAGCAGCCTCCCTGTTGCTGAAGTAACGATCACGCCGTATCGAGCCAATGTTTTTTCAGAACGTCATTCGCGCGCCTGGCATCGAAGTCCACGCTCCTAACAAAGACCGATAGGTTTTCTGTCATGGCAATCTCACGACCAAACTCTCGCACGATGTGGTAATATTCACGCCGTTGGAAATCGTGGATGGCAATGAACGCATCCTGGCGGCACCGCAAAAAGCACTGCATCATGCAGGCAATGCGAAACCTTCCATCCACAAAGTAGAAATCGGCGACGATGGATTCCGCGATTTGCCAGACGGCCTCGTGATACTGAGGCCATCGATCGCGTGTTGAGACGTCGGTTGGAGCGCCCCACTCCCCCAGAGGGCCGATATCGACAAACTGGGTGCGTGGCTGGGTTGGCGAATCTTTAGTTTCCTCAGAAACTTTTGCCAGCCATTCTTGCGATGAATCAACCGTGATAAGCCACTCTTTCGGTGTCGAGGCAGCTATCCAGGTCGATCCGCCAGATCCGAATTCGAGGTAGCGCTGAGAGCAGTTCGCAAAACTGGTAAACAATAGCCTCTCAGCGTCGGTCATCGCAACGCGCATAAAATCTCCAAGAGCTTGCTCAGTTGATCGAGCAGTACTAGTAACATCTCCATGTTCTCAGGGCCCTCGCTGCTTTGCGTTTTCGCAGTCAACCCGCCGGTATCGCCAGGGTTTCGTGAAACCATTCGCCAATGTTACTTCTTTTAGTACCAGGGCCCCATCCGAAAGGTAAAGGTTCTTTGCCAATCCTCGTCTCTAGGTTACATTCAGCTTTAGACGAAATCAGCGGGCAAAATCGCACTGTGGCTAAAATCAAAATCGGCAAGGGAGGCAACCTTGCCAACAAAATGTTTCAATACGCTTATTGTCGACGGTTGCAAGAGCTGGTCCCGCAATCAGCCCTCGTCGGCTACAATATCCCAGAATTTGACCTGGTTCGACCGGACGATACTCCGCTTCGGGACAGGACGCTTCACATAGAAGGGGGGCATCAACACTCAGTCGCTTCCATTGCCTATAAGCTCCGAGAACGAATCTATGATGACGTCTTATTTGAGGGCTACGTTCAGCGCTTAGAATACTATCCCGATAGGGAGCAATTCGGATCGTTCTTTCGTGGTGAGGCGCCGGCCGAGATGTTTGGGCCGGATGTGCTCCTGATCAATGTGCGCGGCCGGGAAGTACTGCGAAATATGCACCCGGACTATGGCCCAACTCCAGTCTCGTATTTCGAGCAGATCGCGAATGAGACAAAGCTGACACCTGTCATAATGGGCCAAATCGGAGATGACCCTTATTCCGATGCACTCAAGAGGACGTTTCGGGGCTGTCGTTTTCTTGAACATAGGTCTGCCCTAGGCGATTTTCAGACCGTGCGACACGCCACAAACATTGCAATCAGCGTAAGCACATTTAGCTGGCTTGCGGCGTGGCTTTCCAATACGGCGCAGAATATCCACCTGCCAGTGAAGGGGTTTCTGCACCCTCAGCAGCGTCCCGATGTCGATCTTCTACCGACGCGAGACGAGCGATACCACTTTTATGAATTCAGGATAGAGCATTGGCATGCGACCGTAGAGCAAATGGACAATCTAATTTGCAAGTCGCAAGACTTCCGAAAGATCGCAAGCTCCACGGTACGAGCGATGATTCGTTAGGGACTATCCAAGGTGATAAATGGCACCCGCGCGATACAGCGCAATGGAATGAGGAGGGCAAGCCTCAGCACAGAAGTAATGTTGGCATCAGAAGGTTAGACTTCGTCATTACAAAGTCCCTTTCTGCCCTCTAAGAATATTGTTATCTGAAGCACGGAGAGCGACACATGCAAGAGTTCACTATCGGAACCATCGTGAAATTGGTCTCGGGCGGCCCGTCAATGACTGTTGTTGGAACCGGCGGTGAATTCGTTCGGTGTACTTGGTTCGATTCGCATAATCAGGTGCAAACTGAGGCATTTCATGCCGGGGTTATAGTGGTGGACGATAAGCGAACCAGCCCAGCAACGGACTTTGCCCGCCGCTCGTAGCCTCGCTTGAGGCATGAATGTCCAGCTCGGGAATGTTGATTGTCGAAGGTCATTCGTTCGACAGCTATCGCCCTGTAGCAGAGATCTGAGCGCCGGCGAGAAGCGGAGAAGCTGTCGACGACGTGATAGACAAAGTCCATCGCCTAGATCTCGTTGAACACGAGTCGCTGGCCTGTGAAGCAGGATATGCACGCGGCGTTAGCCGTAGCTAACGCGGACATGGCAGATCTCCATGTCCGATCTTTGAGGGCGGACTGGCCCGAGCGACGACACTTGTCGTGGTGGGTCGATAGGTCGAACTCGAGAGCTGCGCATACCTTGCGGATCCATACCTGCCATTTACCATAGATCTCGGCGACGAGCTTGCGCTTCCGACCAGGCGTCACATTTTTCGCGGGGAACGTCCTGCAGCATCCAGTATCTCCGTTCTTCAGCTGGCGTTCTCGTACTCGAGTTCCTTCAGCCGGCGCATCTCTGTCGGCAGCAGTCCGTCGCGCACGTTGCGGCACCGCAGTTAGCGACGAGGGGGCAATCGTCACAATCGATTGAGGGTTTGACGTTGGAGCTTCTGCAGCGTCGCAAATATAGTTTCTCGTTATCGAGATCGACGATTGGCCAAGGAACTAGAAATGACTTCAATTTGCCCGTCGTTTCTTGCAAGGGGCAGCCCCAGACCTTAGCTGAGCCCTCATCGACCATGCCGACTTAGGATTTTCTCAACAGGGTTAGCCCGTCGATTTTTCGTGACCTTGCCCCTCGGGCTTAATCCAGTTTGAAGTTCGTTCTGGCCTACGACAAGGACCAGAGCATGAAGCGCAGCCGCTTTACGGAAGAGCAGATCATCGGGATTTTGAAGGAGCATGAGGCCGGCGTTTCGGTCGCCGATCTTTGCCGCAAGCATGGCGTCAGCGACGCCAGCATCTACAAATGGAAGGCCAAGTTCGGTGGGCTGGAGGTGTCGGAGGCCAAGCGGCTGAAGACGCTGTTGGACGAGAACACGCGGCTGAAACGGTTGCTGGCCGACTCCATGCTGGACAATGCGGCGTTGAAGGACCTCTTGGGAAAGAAATGGTGGCGCCCGCGGCCAAGCGGAAAGCTGTCGCGCATCTCGTGGATGCCCACGGGATGAGCGAACGGCGGGCGTGTGAAGCCATCGGCTGCTGCCGCATGACCATGAGATACCAGACGACCCGGGCGGACGAAGCCGGCCTTCGCCAGCGTATGAGGGCGATCGCCCAGGAGCGCCGTCGCTTCGGCTATCGGCGCCTGCACGTTCTGCTCAAGCGGGAGGGCTACGTGATCAACCACAAGAAGCTGTTCCGGCTCTACCGGGAAGAGAGGCTTGCGGTGCGTCGCCGTGGCGGCCGCAAGCGGGCGATCGGGACCCGGGCGCCGATGACGGTGGCGACGGCGCCGAATGACCGCTGGTCGCTCGACTTCGTGTCGGATCAGCTCACCGATGGCCGCCGCTTCTGCATCCTCACCGTCGTCGATGATTGCACCCGTGAGTGCCTGGCGCTGGTGGCCGACACCTCGCTCTCCGGCACCCGCGTGGTGCGGGAGCTGGACCGGCTGGTGATGGAGCGCGGCAAGCCGAAGATGGTGGTCAGCGACAACGGCAGCGAGTTCACCAACAACGCCATCCTCAGCTGGGCCGACCAGAGCCGCGTCGACTGGCACTACATCGCGACGGGCAAGCCCATGCAGAATGCCTTCATCGAGAGCTTCAACGGCCGGCTGCGCGATGAATTGCTGAACGAGACGCTGTTCACCTCGCTGGCCCAAGCCCGCGTCGCGCTCGGATGCTGGCTCGCCGATTACAGCGACGCACGACCACACTCGCGGCTCGGATGGAAGACGCCGTCCGAGTTCGCCTTCACATGCCACCCGCGCCGGGATCTGGAGCTGCGCTATGCCGAAGGCTCCGCGCCAGCTCCCGTCGCTCCCACCGCCCAACCGGGCAAATCCAACGGCCGGGGCGAACTCAGAACTGGATAAAACTTGGGGGCAAGGTCACCTCCGGTCGAATACCGCCGATTATCGAAATTGGCAAAAGCAGAGGAAGTGGTGGCTAGGGGGTGTTGAGCCGGCAGGAGGCGCGACCGGCAGCGGCTGATGACGCGCGGCAAACCGCTAAAGCATCAACCGTTCCGAGTTACGATCAGTCATCGCGGGCGACATTGCATGGGCATAGAGAACCCGCTGGCTGCTGGAGGTTAGCGGGTTCACCTTGTCGACGAGCGGGCCACAAATTATGTTTGGCCAGTTGTTTTGAATGGAGTTTCCTGACGTGGCGCTTGGGTGTAGCGCGGCAATCTGGGGAGGAAGTGCGCGGCGATCAGGATGGCGAGGCAGTGTCGCGGCCTGATGATGATTGCCGCGATGATTGTCGCGCGCAAGAGTTTTGTTGAACTCTGATTGTCGCGCAGGTTCGCGACGAAAGTGGAAAAGTGACCGAAGTCTCGTACGGGAATCCGACGCATTGAGGCCGCCAAAGCTGGCGGACTCCGGCGGTCGAGCTGGATGCCATTGGGCCGAGGCACAAATGCGGGTGCACGCTGTGCAAAACGCGACGGGCGGCTAGAGCGTGATGGCATTAAGTTCGATAGCCTGAATTTTTGAGGTAGTGGGCGCACTCCTCGGAGGTGAAGGCATCGA
>NZ_JAKLTZ010000012.1:0-207272 GCF_022012555.1 Bradyrhizobium zhengyangense
TCCTCGTTCAACGGCGTCAACCTGCTGAACGGCGACCAGCTCAAGCTGGTGTTCGACGAAACCGGCAAGTCGAGCCTGAGCATCACTGGCGTGACCTACAACTCCAAGGGCCTGGGCCTCGCCGCGTTGACCAGCGGTGTCGACTTCATCGACAACGCCGCGACCAACAAGGTGCTGACCAACCTGAACACGGCTTCGAGCACGCTACGCTCGGAAGCCTCGGCGCTCGGTTCGAACCTGACGATCGTGCAGGTTCGTCAGGACTTCAACAAGAACCTGATCAACGTGCTGCAGACCGGTTCGTCCAACCTGACGCTGGCCGACACCAACGTCGAAGCGGCGAACAGCCAGGCACTGTCGACCCGGCAGTCGATCGCGGTCTCCGCGCTGTCGCTGGCCAACCAGTCGCAGCAGAGCGTGCTCCAGCTGCTCCGCTAATAGCAGCTCGCATCGCAAGCAAGATCCGGCGGCGGGGCTTCGGCTCCGCCGCTTTTTTGTTCACCATTGTTCGGCGAACAGCATTCGAGAAGGCGGGGAGCGATCGATAAAGTAACCAGCGGTTATGGTTAATGGAGAGTAAGCGAGCAAAATCGCCAACGATTTCAGATTGATTGCGAGACCGGCTAGCGCGCCCCGACGGTTTATGGTGAACGGGCGCTTATGAGAGTGAGGTTCGTTTCACCCTTTGTTAGCCATGTCATCGCACCCTGTGCCGGTCACTCGATCCAGAAGCGATCGAACGAAGACGCGTAAACCAGAAGGGTAAGAGTCATGTCCGGTATTGTTCTCTCTGCGTCGGTTCGTCAGAACCTGCTGTCTCTCCAGTCCACCGCCGATCTTCTCGCCACCACACAGAACCGTCTGTCGACCGGTAAGAGCGTCAACTCGGCCCTGGACAATCCCACCAACTTCTTCACCGCACAATCGCTCGACAATCGCGCCAGTGACATCAACAACCTGCTCGATGGCATCGCCAACGGCGTGCAGGTGCTGCAGGCTGCCAACACCGGCCTGACCTCGCTGCAGAAGCTGATCGACAGCGCAAAGTCGATCGCCAACCAGGCGCTGCAGACCACTGTCGGCTATTCTTCGAAGTCCAGCGTTTCGACCACGATCGCCGGCGCGACGGCGGCCGACCTGCGCGGCACCACGAGCTTCGCCAGCGCAGTCGCCAACAGCAACGTGCTGTACAGCGGTGCTGCGGGTGGTGTGACCGCCGCTACGTCTGGCGCCACGCTGGGCGGCATTTCGGGATCCGACACGGGAACCGTCATCAACGCTGCGACGACTGCGGCCAAGCTCCTGAACGGCGCGGCTGCGGGCGACGCGAACGCCGGCGTTGCGGCCGGCGACACGCTCACCGTCAGCGGCAAGACCGTCACGTTTGCTGCGGGTGACGTTCCGACCACGATTCCGACCGGCCTGACCCAGGTTGCGGCATCGGCAGGCGTGACTACGGGCAACGTCTTCACCGACACGAGCGGCAATGTCACCGTTTATCTCGGTTCGACCACGAAGGCCTCGATCGGCGACGTGCTGACTGCAGTCGACCTTGCCAGCGGAACGCAGAGCAACGTTGCCGGCACCCTCACGCTCAACGCCGGGCAGACCGCCTCTACCGTCACGGGCGGCGGCGCGCTGAAGCTGCAAAGTACCACCGGTTCCGACCTGAGCGTGACCGGCAAGGCCGACATCCTGAAGGCCCTCGGTCTCACCAGTGCGACCGGCGCCGGCAATGTCACGGCAACTGCTGCGCGCACCACGAGCTCGACGACCGTGTCGTCGCTTGTTTCGTCGGGTTCGACGCTGAACGTCGACGGACATGTCATCACCTTCAAGGATGCACCGACGCCTTCTGCGGCTTCACTCGGCGCGACTCAGGGTGTGTCGGGCAACGTCGTCACCGACGGTAACGGCAACTCGACGGTCTATCTGCAGAACGGCACGATCTCCGACGTTCTGAAGGCTATCGACTTCGCCACGGGCGTGCAGACCTTCACGCTCAACGGCAGCGGCAGCGGCACGCTCGCGACCGCCTCGGGCCAGACAGCCTCGTCGATCAACACCTCCGGCCAGCTCAAGATTTCGACCGGAGTCAATGCCGATCTGTCGATCACCGGTACCGGCAATGCGCTGTCGGTGTTCGGTCTCGCCGGCAATACCGGCACGGCCTCGGCCTTCACCGCTGCGCGCACCTCTGGTGTCGGTGGCATCGCCGGCAAGACCCTGACCTTCACCTCCTTCAACGGCGGCACGGCGGTCAACGTCACCTTCGGCGACGGTACCAACGGTACGGTCAAGACACTCGACCAGCTCAATTCGCAGCTTCAGGCCAACAACCTAGCCGCAACGATCGACGCCAACGGTCAGCTAACCATCACCGCCTCAAACGACTACGCGTCTTCGACGATTGGCTCGACCGCGGCCGGTGGTGCGATCGGCGGCACGCTGACGTCCGCTCTGACGTTCACGACCGCCTCCACACCGGTCCAGGACGTGGTGGCGCAGTCGGCCCGCGCCAATCTGGTGTCGCAGTACAACAACATCCTGAATCAGATCGACACGACCTCGGTCGACTCTTCGTTCAACGGTGTCAACCTGCTGAATGGCGACCAGCTCAAGCTGGTGTTCGACGAGACCGGCAAGTCAAGCCTGAACATCACCGGCGTGACCTACAACTCCAAGGGTCTGGGCCTTGCCGCGCTGTCTGTCGGTGTCGACTTCATCGACAACGCCGCGACCAACCGGGTGCTGACCAATCTGAACTCGGCCTCGAGCACGCTGCGTTCGGAAGCCTCGGCTCTCGGTTCGAACCTCTCGGTCGTGCAGATCCGCCAGGACTTCAACAAGAACCTGATCAACGTGCTGCAGACCGGCTCGTCGAATCTGACGCTCGCTGACACCAACGTCGAAGCGGCGAACAGCCAGGCGCTGTCCACCCGCCAGTCGATCGCGGTCTCCGCGCTGTCGCTGGCCAACACCTCGCAGCAGAGCGTGCTCCAGCTGCTTCGCTAATAAGAAGCTGAAATTACTCAATAAAATCCGGCGGCGGGGCTTTTGCCCCGCTGCTCTTTTTTGCGTTCCGAGTTAGGGCAGGGCGTACACCAGCCATTAACCCTATCCCTTAAACCGGCGTTAACCATACTTTAAAGGACAGGTCCTAAAACTGGACAAAAGCCCGCTTCCAGACCCGCGCGGCCGATTCGTATCCGGTTCAAGAGGAAGACCTGCCAATGTCCAACATCGTTCTCTCGGCGTCAGTTCGCCAGAACCTGTTGTCGCTGCAGTCGACGGCCGACTTGCTGGCCACGACGCAGGAACGGCTGTCGACCGGCAAGAAGGTCAACACGGCGCTCGACAATCCCACCAACTTCTTCACGGCGCAGGGGTTGGACAACCGGGCGAGCGACATCAGCAACCTCCTGGACGGTATCAACAACGGTGTGCAGGTGCTCCAGGCGGCGAATACCGGCATCACCTCGCTGCAGAAGCTGATCGACTCCGCGAAATCGATCGCCAACCAGGCGCTCCAGACCACGGTCGGCTACTCCACCAAGTCCAACGTCTCGACCACGATCCCGGGCGCGACGCCGGCGGACCTGCGCGGCACGACCTCGTATGCGAGCGCGACCGCCAACAGCAATGTGCTCTATACGGGCGCGGCCGGCGGCGTCACGCCGGTGACGGCGGCCGCCGCGCTCGGCGCCTCGCTGGGATCGACCGCCGGCACGTTGACGACCGGTACTGCGGTGAATGCCGCCGACAACAGCACCGCGCTCATCGGTACCGACACGCTGCTCGGCACCACCACGTCCACCACGTTCAGCACGCCCCCCACAGACGGCGACACCATCACCGTGAACGGCAAGACCGTCACGTTCCGCACCGGTCCCGCGCCAGCGACGCAGCCGACCGGCTGGGGCCTCAATGCCAGCGGAAGCATCGCCACCGACGGCAACGGCAACTCGATCGTCTATGAGGGAACCGCGGCCGCACCCAAGGCAACCGTCAACGACGTCCTCAGCGCGATCGACCTTGCCAGCGGCGTCAAGACGGCTACGATCAGCGCCGGCGCGGCCACGATCGCGACCAGCGGCGCGACTGTCGGTACGCTGCAGACGCCGTCCTCCATCACCGCCGGCGTGGTCACGCTGAAGAGCTCAACCGGCGCTGACCTGAGCGTGACGGGCAACGCCGACTTCCTCCACGCCCTCGGCCTGACGGCCGCGACCGGCGCGGGCAATGCCAGCGTGAGCGCAAGCCGGTCGACGACCGCGGGCTCGCTCGGCACGCTGGTCCAGGACGGCTCGACGCTGAACGTCGACGGCCACACCATCACCTTCAAGAACGCGCAGACGCCGCAATCGGCAGCGAGCGTGCCCACCGGCTACGGGGTCAACGGCAACGTCGTCACCGACGGCAACGGCAACTCGACGGTCTATCTGCAGAGCGCGAACCTGACCGACCTGCTCAACTCGATCGACCTTGCGACCGGCGTGAAGACCGCCAGCCTCTTCAACGGCGCAGCGACGATCAGCACCACGTCGGGGCAGATCCCGTCGTCGGTGAACTCCAGCGGCCAGCTCTCGATCTCGACCGGCATCAACGCCGACCTCTCGATCACCGGCACCGGCAACGCGCTCAGCGCCTTCGGTCTCAGCGGCAACACCGGAACGGCGACCGCGTTCAGCGCGGACCGCAAGTCCGGTGTCGGTGGCGTCAGCGGCAAGACCCTGACCTTCACCTCCTTCAACGGTGGCACGCCTGTCAACGTCACCTTCGGCGACGGCACCAACGGTACGGTCAAGACGCTCGACCAGCTCAACGTCCAGCTTCAGGCGAACCACCTGACGGCGACGATCGATGCCAACGGCGTGTTGACGGTGACCACCGTCAACGAATACGCATCCTCGACCCTCGGCTCGTCCACCGCGGGCGGCACGGTCGGCGGCACGCTCACCGGCGTGCTCGCCTTCACCACTGCGCAGCCGCCGGTGCAGGATCCCGTGGCGCAGACCGCGCGTTCGAGCCTGGTCAGTCAGTTCAACAACATCCTGGCGCAGATCGACACGACCTCGCAGGACTCATCCTTCAACGGCGTCAACCTCTTGAATGGCGACACGCTGAAGCTGGTGTTCAACGAGACCGGCAGCTCCACGCTCGGCATCAACGGCGTGGTGTTCAACGCGGCGGGTCTCGGCCTTAGCAATCTCGTGCCCGGCACCGACTTCATCGACAACGGCGCGACCAACAAGGTGCTGCAGAGCCTGAACGCGGCCTCGAGCACGCTGCGCTCGGAAGGGTCGTCGCTCGGTTCGAACCTGTCGATCGTGCAGGTGCGCCAGGACTTCTCGAAGAACCTGATCAACGTGCTGCAGACCGGCTCGTCCAACCTGACGCTCGCCGACACCAATGAGGAAGCGGCCAACAGCCAGGCGCTGTCGACCCGCCAGTCGATCGCGGTCTCCGCGCTGTCGCTGGCCAACCAGTCGCAGCAGAGCGTGCTGCAGCTGCTCCGCTAATCCGCGAACGCAAGAACGAAGCTTGAGACGGCGCGGCGGGGCTAATGCTCCGCCGCTCTTTTGAGGGAGTTCGCTAAGACAAGATTAGCCGCGATCGATGCGCATGATGCAGTGCAAGTTTACAGCTTGCGTCTCGCGCATTTATCCTCGCGCTCACAAGGACGCCGCGACCCGTAATAATCCGGAGTCCTTCCAGGCGCACATGTAAGCAAATCTTAAGCGCTACTGCATAGGGTTGGGAAAGAAATCCTTAAGTCCGTTCAACGGGCTAGGAAGCTTCCAAGGTGTGATTGATGTCGAATTCCGCTGCCTCGGCCTACGCGCGTGTTGCAACGACCACTGCATCTCCTCGCGACATCGAGGCGCAGACTCTGTTGAAGGCCGCCAACAAGCTCCAGGACGCGGTCAATGCCGCCGATCCGTTCAGCGAGCAGACTACGCAGGCGCTGCTGTTCAATCGCAAGCTCTGGACCATTTTCCTCAGCGAGGCGATGCGCGACAACAACCCGCAGCCGCTCGACGTCAGGCAGAAGATCGCCAACATCAGCGTGTTCGTGTTGAGCCAGACCGCGGCGCTGCAGATGAGCCCGCAGTTCGATCACTTCCGTCCGCTGATCGAGATCAACCGCAACATCGCTGCCGGTCTGTCCGGCCGGCCGTGACGGAGAGCCATGATGTCGGACATCATGAGCATCCTGTCGACCGCCTATAAGTCGAGCTCGCTTTCGAGCACCTCGGGCTCGTCCAAATACGTTCCGGTCGATTCGCAGCTCTATCAGGGCAACTGGAGCGGCACCTACTCTGACGGCAAGACATTCTCGCTCAATATCTCGCAGGTCGACGGGTTCCGCGCGCAGATCCACTACCAGAGCGGCGGGACCTCGCAATACCAGCAGGTGCTGATCAAGGATTCCTCGTTCCGCTTCGGCAATACGAAGTTCACGCTGACGAAATCAGGCGTGGCGCAGATCAAGAACGTCGTCACCGATCCTGCAACAGGCTCGAGCTATCTCGACACCGCCCAGGCCACGCTCGACAGCTGATCGACAGGCGCTAAGCGCTGAGGTCCGTGTTGAGCGGACGCGAGGGCTCCGACTTCAAATCCAGTGCGTGGAAATAGGCTCGCCGGCGCAGGATCGCCTCGTCGGGAAATTGATTGACCACTGCGTCGGTCTTTTCGTTGACGACCTGGAAAACCATGGATGCAGCCGCCTGGTCGAACACGACCTGGCGCGAGATGTTCGCGTTGCTCTGCAGATCATTACTCGCAGGCGCGCTCGTATCGCTTGCGGCGACCGTCTGGCGCACCGGCAAATCGGTTTGCACGGCATCGTTCGCCGCCGAATTCGACGTCGCGACGATCTGTACGGGGGCCGGGATCCCCACCGGCCTGATGCTGAAATCTGTACTCATGGCAGCCTCCTGGTTGCCTCGCGTGAGTCAAATCCCAACCCCTCTCAATACGCAACCATGGAACAACAGGATTGAATACCCGGTAAGGAAACGTGCCTAACCGCGCGACGCTTTTGCCGCGCGGTTTTTCGTAAAATTTGAAGTGGTTTTGGTGTGTGCCTAGAGCGTGCGGCTAACCGCGAGCGGCGTGATGTGACGCGGGCCTGGCGTGGCACGGCGGCCCGCCGCGGTATAGGTGTTCGGCACGTTGCGCTTCTGGATCTCGGTGTTGACGCCGCGCACGACGCTTTCCGAGACCGCATGCGCGGTCGCGAGCACGGTGAGGTTGACCTGGAGCATGGCGCGGAAGGCGTCGTGATGCCGGTGCAGGGTCGACAGCAGCTCGGGCGCCGATTTTGCAAGCTTGTCCTGGTTCGCCTTCAGCTGGCCGACGGCGACGACATAGCGCCGCGACAGCTCCTGCTTCTTGCCTTCCATCATCATGGCCTCGCGGACCTTGCCGGCGCGGACCAGTTCGGTCTCGCGCTCGATCAGGCCGAGCAGGGCGTTCATCGCATCCATCAGATCTTCGGCGAGCTTGCGCGCCTCGGCGCTGCCTGGCGTGTTGCTCGGGCGCTGCGCGGGCATCGGCTGACGTGACGCGTTGAAGTGGTTCATCTCGTTTGACCTTATGCCGTACGAAGAGTGGTTTTGGCCTGCTGCATGATCAGGGTACGGTAGACGTCGCGGGCGACGCCGACGCCACCGGCGCTGGCGAAGTTCTTGGAATATTGCTCGGTCAGCATCGAGCGCCACACGCCGGTACCCGGCGTGTCGCCGAACGGACCTTCGCCCTTCAGGCCCGAGGTCATCTGCGCGAACATGCTGTTGAGGAACATGCCTTCGAAATCGGTGGCGGTCTTCTGCGCCTTGGCCTGCTGCTGCGGCGAGACCTTCTGAAGCGCTGCGGCAAGCTCGAAGTCGGGCCGGCCGTTACGGCTTTCCACCGAGAAGGCTGGGTTCGGGGATAGGGTGGCGGTGGCGAGATGCGCAGAGTTGATCATGCCGGTCTGCATCACATCACCTCGATGTCGGCTTCAATTGCGCCGGCGGCCTTGATCGCCTGCAGGATGCTGATGAGGTCGCGCGGGCCGATGCCGAGGCCGTTGAGTCCGTCGACGAGCTGTTGCAGCGAGACGCCGTCCTTGACGACGGCGAACTTCTTGCCGTCCTCGGTGACGCCGACGCTGGAGCGTGGCGTGACCACGGTCCGGCCCCGCGACAGCGGGTTGGGCTGGCTCACTTGCGGACTCTCGGAGATCGTGACCGTGAGATTGCCTTGCGCGACCGCGACGGTGGCGACGCGAACGTCGCGGCCCATCACGATGATGCCGGAGCGCTCGTCGATGACGATCTTGGCGGCGAGGTCCGGATCGACCTGAAGCTGCTCGATCTCGGTCAGGAAGGCGACCACATTGCCCTTGAACTCCGGCGGGATCGTCAGCTGCACAGTCGAGGGATCGATCGGCTCGGCGCTCTTGACGCCGAGATAGTCGTTGATCGCGGCCGCAATGCGTTTGGCGGTGGTGAAGTCGGCGTTGCGCAGCGCGAGCCGTACGTTCGGCAGACGATTGAGCGCAAACTCGATCTCGCGTTCGATGATGGCGCCGTTGGCGATGCGGCCCACGGTCGGCACGCCGCGCACGATCTTGGCCGCTTCGCCTTCGGCCTGGAAGCCGGAGATCGCGAGCGAGCCCTGCGCGACCGCGTAGACGTTGCCGTCGGCGCCGAGCAGGGGGGTGACGAGCAGGGTACCGCCGCGCAGATCCTTGGCATCGCCAAGGGCGGAGACGGTGACGTCCATGCGCGTGCCTTGCGTGGCGAAGGCCGGCAGGTTGCCGGTCACCATCACGGCGGCGACGTTGCCGGTACGGATCGTGGCGCCGCGGATGTTGACGCCCATGCGTTCCAGCATCGCTTGCAGCGACTGCTTGGTGAAGGGGATGTTGTTGAGGGTATCGCCGGTGCCGTTGAGGCCGACGACGAGGCCGTAGCCGATCAACTGGTTCTGCCGCACGCCTTCGATATTGGCGAGATCCTTGATGCGTGAGGTCGCGTTCGCGGACGCGACCGAAAGCGCCAGCGCCGACAGCGCGGCACAGGCCACCCCAAAAATCCTCACCCAACGAACGCCTGGCATCCTCTGCTCCCCAAGGCTCCCGAGAAGCCTCCTCACATCTCGGACCGTCTGCGACACTCCCATGTCGAGCTGGTCCGACGCTGTCCTTGCGAGTGCTGTGCCAACGCAGAGCGGAGGGGTTAGGCGATTGAATAGGTTGAGTAAATTTGTTTCCTCCGATGTCAGCGCCCGTTGTCGCTGAGGAGCGAAACTGCCGTGTGCCGGCAGATTTTGCCGGGCCGTTTACGCGTCGTTAACCATAATGCGGCGAATGTGGCGCATCGATCACCCGGATTGCTTCGATGCGCATCTACGGACCGAATGGCACCACGCTAGGGACGCCGGCCAGCCAGGCCAGGCGGACGAGCTCCGGCACCTTCGTGCTGCCGGATACCTCGTCGGCGCAGGAGACGCGCAGCGCGGCTGCGCCGAAGGCCACCGCCAACATCGACGGGCTGCTTGCACTCCAAGGTATCGAGGAAGATCCGGTCGAACGCCGGAAGCGTTCGGTTGCCCGCGGCAAGACCGCGCTCGACGTGCTCGACAATCTCAAGATGGGACTGTTGTCGGGCAATCTCGATAAGTCGACCGTGATGCGGCTGCGTGATGCGGCGGCAAACCTGAAGTCGTCCTCTGGCGATCCTGGCCTGGATTCCGTCCTGTCCGAGATCGAGCTGCGCGTCGAGGTCGAGCTGGCGAAGGCCGGGCAGGGCTGATCATTATTCAACTAGCTGAGCGTTCGGGGAACGGCTCGACGCCGCTTCCTCCTTTTGCTGCGTGTCGTAGCGGCGCTGGGCGGCGAGCACGTCTTTCAGATTCTCTTCGGCCCAATCGCGCAGCGGATCGACCGCGGTGGCGAGCGTCACGCCGAGCTGCGTGATCGAATATTCAACAGTCACCGGCACGGTCGCGATAGCGCGCCGCTTGAGCAGGCCGTCGCGTTCGAGCGACTTGAGAACCTGGCTCAGCATCTTCTGCGAGATCCCTTCAATCGTACGACGTAACTGATTGAAGCGCATCGGCTCCTCGCGCAGCAACAGCAGGATCAGCACGGCCCATTTGTCGCCGACCCGATCGAGGATTTGGCGCGTCGGACATTCGGAGGCATAGACATTGGGTTTCATCTCGGGCTCTCGCGCTTGCCTGGCTCGGCATCCGTTGTTGCTGGTTACTCGTGCGTAATCAGGTAAGCACAAAGTGCGCTCTTAACACCAGCATTCTTTGCGATATCTAGTTACTGTTAGTTACTATAGCAGCAAAGGAGCCTTCCATGAAAATCGCAGTCGCCGGCGCCTCGGGCCGGGCCGGGTCGGAGATCACCAAGGAACTGTCCCGTCGCGGTCACGCGGTCACCGCCATTGCCCGGAACCCGGAAAAGATTGCGGCGCTGCCGAACGTCACGCCGACCAAGGGCGACGTGCTCGACCGGGCCGCTCTGACGAAGCTCTGGGCCGGGCACGACGTTGCGGTGAGTTCCGTGCACTTCCTGGCGAGCGACCCGCACAAGCTGATCGGCGCAGCCAAGACGTCCGGCGTCGGGCGTTATCTGGTTGTCGGTGGCGCCGGCAGCCTTGAGGTCGCTCCCGGCGTAAAATTGGTCACAACCCCCGGGTTTCCCGCCCAATACAAGGCCGAGGCGGAGGCGGGATCCGCGTTCCTCGACCTGCTGCGTCAGGAAAAGGAGCTGAACTGGACCTTCATCTCGCCATCGGCGCTGTTCGTCGAGGAGGCGCGGACGGGCAAGTTCCGACTCGGCACCGACCGGCTTCTCGCAGATGCGAACGGCAAGAGCTGGATCAGCTTCGCCGACTACGCCATCGCGCTCGCCGATGAGATCGAGAAACCCGCCCATCAGAGGCAGCGTTTTACGGTCGGCTACTAGGCTTTTGGCCGCCCCCGGGCTTCTCCCGGATAAACCTTCCTGTGCAAGGGCTTGGGGGCGGTAACTGCGCCATTAAGGAAATATTGTCTGTCACAAGGGGTAGCTATATAAGCCCCGGCTCAACGGACCCCGTTCCGTTCGCGAGTCGTTGCTTAAAAAGATAGGCCGCCCTTGGAAAAGTTGAAAAACTACCGACCGACCGAAAAAGAGCCTTTCATGAACGACCGGCAGAAGGAGTACTTCCGTTTGAAGCTCCTCGCCTGGAAGGATGAGATCCTCAAAGAGTCCAAGCTCACCCTGCAAGCCCTGCAGGAGGAGAACGTGAACCACCCCGATCTCGCTGATCGGGCATCGTCCGAAACCGACCGTGCCATCGAACTCCGCGCCCGCGACCGCCAGCGCAAGTTGATCGCCAAGATCGACGCCGCGCTCCAGCGCATCGAGGACAACACCTACGGCTATTGCGAGGATACCGGCGAGCCAATCTCGTTGAAACGGCTCGAGGCCCGGCCCATCGCGACGCTCTCGGTGGAAGCGCAGGAGCGCCACGAGAAACGCGAGAAGGTCTATCGCGACGAATAGAATCCGAGCCGCAGAGATGCGGCTCTTTGTTTTTGGACTATGCCGCCACCCAAAGAACGGGTCGATCGCGGTTTAAGAACGAGTCGGTTGGTGCGAAGGCACATTTGCAACCGGCGGGCAGCGCGTGGTTAGAATATACGCGGAGTTCATGAGCCGCCAGAAGATGAAGGTCTCCTACACTCGCTTTTCGGCATTCGTTGCCGAACTTGGATTTGCCCGGGACGCGGACACCCGACGTCTGAAGAGACGGTGACGAGCGGGTTTGATGACGCCGCGCCCGACGAAACCAGTTCCGTCAACGCATCTTTTGCGCACAAACCCCGCCGATGCTGCGACCAACGGGCTTATTGCCAACACAGGTTAATCCCCCTAAGGTCTACCCCGCCAGCGAGAACAACGAATACGTGTCGCAGGGGAATCCCCTGCGAGGGAGATGCTCATGCCGCCGGCAGACGCCGCACCGTAGCGCTTCGGCGAGGGGCCAGGCTTTGGCTGCTGCCCCCACCTCCAGAACGGAGAATTCGAGACTTCAGGACGAGCGAACTCGCCGTGCGCGGGTTCGCCACGACACGACGCGACCTATCGGTAGGGAGAGGCGAGGTGGGACGGGCCTGGACTACGCAAGACGACGTTCGGTTGCGCTCCGAGCGCTTCAACAGCATCGAAACTCTGAAGAACCCGATCGGCAACTCCCAGATCGAAATCGTTCAACTCGGGCGGGGAAGGCTTTCTGGCGAGCTCCTGCATGGACGGATCGAGGACGTCGCTTTCAGTCGCGGGCAGTTCTCCCTCAGCGTACGCGCCACCGGCGTATTCAGCCCGGACAAGATCGTCGTCGGGACCCTCCTGGCCTGCGTTGGAGGATCCCGTAGCCTGGGCGACACCGTCGTCCCGGGGGACGTCCTCATGCATCCACCCGGAGCCGAGCATGATAGACTCTACGAAGGCGCTGCACGGTTCGCAGGCGTGATGTGCGACCCCGCGGAGATTTTGGACTTGTTCGTGGCCGAGGAGCATGTCTCGGATCCGGAGTTCTGGACCAAACGCCGACACTTTCGCTTCACGGATCGCCGTACTGGCGCGCTCGGCGCGTTATTGGCGCTGCTTGCGGGCCGGCTGCAACATGGCGGCATCCCTCAAGGGGCGGCCGCGGAGTATTGGAAGCGCTCGGTCCTCGACGCCTTCATCGGTCCCGTCGCGATGGAGCCGGGGGCCGGCAGGGAGCGGCCCGTCGCGTCGTCGACGAGGATCGTCCACGACGTCGAAAGATACCTCCATAAATACGGTAATCGGGCCGTCCACGTCTCCGAGATCTGCGAGAAGCTCAAGCTCAAGCGACGAACCCTGTATCGCGCCTTCGACGAGGCCCTCGGGATCGGACCGATCGAATTTCTGAGGGCGAAGCGGCTGTCCATGGTCCATCTCCGCCTGCGACAGGCAAGTCCCGATGAGACCGGCGTCCTCGATGTCGCGACCGAGCTCGGCTTCCTCGAATTCGGTCGCTTTGCGCAGCAGTATCGGGCGCTCTTCGGCGAATACCCTCGCGAGACGCTTCACCGCAACGCTCGCAAGAAGCGGCCCGATCTAAAAACGTCCTCTTCCCCTGACGATTTGGCACGATTCGCATAACGCCGCGATCGCGTCCGAGTTTAAGCTACGCCCACGTAGTTTGCGTAACTATGCTTACCAGAATTCTTATTTCGGCCCGGGGCGACCCCGGAGGGAATTGGAAGCATGCGTGACATTGTTTGCGGCACTGTCCGTCGTTCAGTCTCGATCTCACTCTTCACAATCTCACTGACCGTTTCATCGCTGGATAAGGTCGCGGCGGCTCCCCTGCCTCCGCCAACGGTCATCCAGGCGCCAGATACAAGTTCCGCTGCCATCGAGGTACGAGCCGCCGCACGGGGAGGGCGTGCAGTCGTCGGGCCGCGAGGCGGTGCGGTGGTACACCGAGGCGGCGCCGTCGTCGGACCCCGAGGAGCGGCATACCGCGGCCGCACGGCGGTAGTCGGGCCACGCGGCAACGTGGCGGTGCGACGAACGACGGTCGTTCGGCCGGGCTATAATGGCGGCGGTGTCCGTTGGGCGCGCCCCGGCTGGTATCGGTGGCCCGCCGGTGGCGCGATTGCGGCAGGAGCCGCGATCGGCGTCGTTACCGCTGCGACCGCAGCGGCGTGGGCCGGTGCTGCGCCGGCGCCCGGCATGTGCTGGTACTACACGGATCCCTCCCGCACGCAGGGCTTCTGGGATTATTGCCAGTAGCCGCAGCGGATGGGCGCCATCATGTTGCAGGCAGAGAGCGATCATGATCGTCAAGGTGAGGCATCGACCGACGACATGATCTGGATTCCCGGCGGCATGTTCCGAATGGGGTCCGACCATCACTATCCCGAAGAGGCTCCGAGCCACAGGGCCGTCGTGGACGGCTTCTGGATCGATCGCACCCCGGTAACCAACCGGCAGTTCAAGGCGTTCGTCAACGCGACCGGCCACGTCACCACGGCGCAGATCGTTCCGGATCCGAAGGACTATCCCGGCGCCCGGCCGGAGATGATTTATGCGGGCTCGCTTGTGTTCTCGCCCCCATCGCTGGTGACCGATCTCAACGACTGGAGCCAGTGGTGGACTTTCATGAAGGGCGCGACCTGGCGTCGCCCTTACGGTCCCAAGAGCAATATCAAGGATCTGGACGACCATCCGGTCGTCCATGTGTCCTACAGCGACGCGCTGGCCTACGCGAATTGGGCCGGCAAGGATTTGCCGACTGAAGCCGAGTGGGAATTCGCCGCGCGCGGCGGACTCGACGGCGAAGATTTCGCCTGGGGCAACGCATTCAATCCGGGCGGCCGGCACATGGCCAACACCTGGCAGGGGATCTTCCCGCTGGAAAACCGCTGCGAGGACGGCTTCGAACGCACCTCGCCGGTGACGGCTTTCCCGCCCAACGGATACGGCGTCCACGACATGATAGGCAACGTTTGGGAATGGACTGCCGATTGGTGGTCGGCCCGGCATGATGCCGATGCGCACAAGGCTTGTTGCACCCCGCAAAATCCGCGCGGAGGTCCCGAGAGCGCCAGCTTCGATTCCTGCCAGCCTCACATCAAGATCCCAAGGAAAGTCTTGAAGGGAGGCTCGCATCTTTGCGCGCCCAATTACTGCCGTCGCTACAGGCCTGCGGCGCGCCATGCGGAGCCTATCGATACCTCAACCAGTCACGTCGGTTTCCGATGCGTCGTTAGAAAGGGGAGTGAACGATGAGCGAAAAGAAGCAGTCAAATCCCAATCGCCGCAGCATCCTTCTGAGCGGAACGGCGCTCGTCGCAGCGTCGATTGCAACCGACGCGTTCGCGCAGGCGCAGAAGGCCGCACCAGGTTCTCCCGCTGCGACCGCAGGTCCATCCGGCCGCAGGCCGAACATCCTCGTCATATTCGGCGACGACATCGGCCAGAGCAACGTCAGCGCCTATTCTTTCGGGCTGATGGGCTACCGGACGCCCAACATCGACCGGATCGCCCGCGAAGGCATGATGTTCACCGACTACTATGCCGAGCAGAGTTGCACGGCCGGACGGTCGAGCTTCATCACGGGACAATGCACTCTTCGCACCGGGCTATCGAAAGTCGGCATGCCGGGCGCGACGGTCGGACTGCAGGCACGCGACGTCACCATCGCCGAAGTGCTGAAGCCGCTCGGCTATGCCACGGGCCAATTCGGCAAGAACCACCTCGGAGACCGCAACGAGTACCTTCCGACTGTGCACGGCTTCGACGAGTTCTTCGGCAACCTCTACCATCTGAATGCCGAAGAGGATCCGGAATCCCGCACTTACCCGCGCGATCCGCGGTTTCTTGCAACGCTCGGCCCACGGGGCGTCCTGCGCTGCAAGGCCTCGGACCGGGACGATCAGACCGAGCAGCCGCGCTGGGGACGGGTCGGCAAGCAGACGATCGAGGATACCGGGCCTCTCACCAGGAAGCGCATGGAAACGGTCGACGACGAAACCTCGGCGGCCGCGATCGACTTCATGCAACGGCAGACACGGGCGAACACGCCCTTCTTCTGCTGGTTCAACTCGACCCGCATGCACTTCCGCACACATGTGCGGGACTCGCATCGTGACCAGCCCGGCCTGACCTCGAGGACCGAATACGCCGACGGCATGATCGAGCACGATGCGGTCGTCGGGAATATCCTCAAAGCACTCGACGATCTCGGCATCGCGAACGACACCATCGTGCTCTACACGACGGACAACGGCCCGCATCAGAATTCCTGGCCGGATGCCGGAACGACGCCGTTCCGCAGCGAGAAAAACACCAATTGGGAGGGCGCGTTCCGCGTGCCCTGCATGATCCGCTGGCCGGGCCACATTCAGCCGGGCTCCGTGTCGAACGACATCGTCAGCGGCCTCGACTGGATGCCCACGCTGCTTGCCGCGGCGGGCGAGCCAGACATCAAAAGCAAGCTGCTCAACGGCTATGACGTAGCGGGCAAGACCTTCAAGGTCCACCTCGATGGCTACAATCAACTGCCATACCTCACGGGTCAGCAACCGAACGGCGCGCGCAAGGAGTTCGTCTACTTCGATGACGACGGCGATCTCGTCGCCATGCGTTACGAAAACTGGAAGATCGTGTTCGACGAGCAGCGCGCGACTGGCACCATGCGAATCTGGGCCGAGCCGTTCACCAAACTCCGGGTTCCCAAAATGTTTGACTTACGGTCCGACCCGTTCGAACGGGCCGATATCACTTCGAATTCCTACTACGACTGGTTCATGTCGAACCCGGCGCCGTTCCTGGCCTCGCAATCGATCGTCGGGCCATTTCTCGCGACCTTCAAGGATTACCCGCCGAGCCAGCGGCCCTCGAGCTTCAGCATCGATCAGTTGGTCGAGAAGATGCAGAAGAATTTAGAGCCGGCGCATTAGCGCTGAATGAGGGAGGCTCCGGTGAAAAAAGGACTGCTCGCCGCGTTCGCACTGGTTTGCATTTCGGGCGCCGCCTTCGCGCAGGCTACAGATGACAGCCGCGTGCGCAGCCGCGCCGTCGAGGCCGTCATCTGGGGCATGCCGGCCGTCAACTTCGACCTGATGTTGCAGGCGGCGCTGAAGGCCGGAGCCAGGGAAAATCAGATCGTGTTCTGGTCGCGAATTCCGGATTGGAAGAACCAGACGCTCACGCCCAATCCCAGCACGATCTACCTGATGCCGTTCATCGACACGAAGAGCAACGGCCCGATGGTGCTCGAAATCCCGCCGGCGCGCGGAGGCGAGATCACCGGCACGATCATGGATGCCTGGCAAGCCGCCCTCGACGACGTGGGACCGGCGGGCGCAGACAAGGGCAAGGGCGGAAAGTATCTCATCCTTCCGCCGGGCTACGCCGAGAGAACTCCTGACGGCTACATTCCCCTCGCGTCCGACACCAACATGGGCTACGCGCTGCTGCGCTCGAACGTCGGCAGCGGCAGCGACGTCGACGTCGCCAAAGCGGTCGCCTACGCCAAGCAGATCAAACTCTACCCGTTATCCCAGGCGGCGGCGCCGCCATCAACGACCTTCATCGACGTCGTCGACGCCACGTATGACAGCACGATCCCCTACGACATCCGCTTTTTCCAGTCGCTCGATCGCTTCATCCAGCGGGAAACCTGGCTCGAACGCGACAAGGCGATGATCGATCAGGTCAAGGCAATCGGCATCGAGAAGGGCAAACCGTTCGATCCTAATCTTCAAGCGCAAAAGATGCTCGAGGAGGCGGCCCGAGACGCCCGCTTGTGGCTCGATCTCAGGTACGAAGGCCTCTTCAAGCCGCCCTTCTATGAAGGCGGCCAATGGGCGCTGCCGGTCGCGCACGACGTCACCGAAGGGCTGGCGAATCTCTTCACCAAGCCAAACGTCTACCCGGTCGACGACCGCGGCGCGTTCTACTCGTTCGCATTCTCCAGCGTGAAGCACCTCGGCACCGGCCAATTCTATCTCGTCACGATCCGGGACAAGGAGGGCAAGGCGCTCGACGGGGGAAGCACCTATCGGCTGACGGTGCCGGCCAACGCCCCGGTCTCTCTCTACTGGTCGGGCACGGTCTACGATCGCGAGACGCATGGACTCGTCAAGGACACGAAGTGGTCGAGCCGGGGGTCGAATACGCCAGGTCTGCAGACCAATCCCGACGGCTCGGCCGACATCTTCTTCGGCCCGAAGGCTCCAGACGGCAAGGAGTCCAACTGGGTTCCGACCAAGGCCGGTGGAGGATGGGAGATCATCTTCCGTTTCTACGGTCCGCAGAAGGCCCTCTTCGACAAGACATGGCGGTTGCCGGACATCGAGAGGATCGCGGCGCAATGAGCGGTCTCGATCTCTTCGCCTGGGTCGTGCTGATCATCGTGCTTGCCGTGATCGTGCTCGTCTTCTGGCTAATGGGATCCACTCCTGGGCATGTCGCGCGTCGCCGCGGCCATCCATGGGCCGAAGCGGTGGCGGTCGCCGGCTGGATCACACTGATCTTCGGTTTCGTGCTGTGGCCGGTCGCGATGATCTGGGCCTATGTCGACGTCCCGGCGAAGCGGACAGTGGAGCCAAGGTCATGATGATCGCCCTCATGGCGCTCTATCTGGCGCTGCTGTTCACGCTGGTCTGGCTTGGCGCGATCCGGTTCAACGCGTTCTGGAAGGCCTCGCCGCTTGTCGTGCTGCTTCTTCTGAACGTCGGCCTGTTCATCCCGATGGGATGGGGTGCTCCGCAAGGCAAGGCCCTGGTCTACCGCAATGCCGTCTCGATCGTTCCGGACGTCGCCGGCGAGGTCATGGACGTTCCGGTTCGGCCGAACGCGTCCCTGAAGCAGGGCGATGTCCTCTTCAAGATCGACCCGACGCCCTACGACGCCCAGGTGAAGGCGATCGAGGCACAGCTCAAGCTGTCGAGCACGCGCCTGACCCAGATGACGTCGCTGTACGAACGGGACGCGGGCCGCGGCTTCGACGTCGAGCAGCGGCAATCCGAAGTCGACCAGCTCAAGGCCCAGCTTCAATCCGCCCAGTGGAATCTCGACAAGACCGTGGTGCGCGCGCCGGCCGACGGCTACGTCACCAACGTTGCGCTGCGCAAGGGCGCCCGCGTCGGAAATCTTTCAGCCGCGCCCGTGATGGCCTTCATCGATACGTCCGCCACCCAGGTCGCGGTCGAGATCGACCAGATCAATGCCCGCTACGTCGCACCGGGCGACGCAGTGGAGATCGCGTTCAAATACGTTCCGGGGCGCGTGCTCTCAGGAAAAGTCGAGAGCGTGTTGCAGGCCGTCGCCACGGGACAGACCCTGGTCTCGGGCGCCGCGGTCGCGCCCAAGGGCATCGAAACCGTCCCGTTCGTCGTGCGGGTGGCGCTCGACGACGCCGAACTCGCGAAGGCGCTCCCTGCGGGTGCCACGGGAACCGCGGCCATCTTCACCGACCACGTCAAGGTCAGCCACGTGCTCCGCCGCGTTCTGCTGCGGCAGATCTCGATCATCGACTACGTCAATCCGTTCTAAGCAGGGGAGAGCATCATGAGCAAAAGGGCACGTTGCGCGCTGATGGCGACCCTCGGCTGGGCCGTCGCCGCCATTCCCTCCCCCGCTTTTGCCGATGCGGGCGGCGTCGGGTTCTGGCTTCCCGGGATATTCGGCAGCCTCGCCGCGACGCCGACCGTGCCGGGCTGGGCCTACGCGTCGATCTATCTGCATCTGCAAGCCAATGCCGGTGCCTCGCAGAACTTCGTCACCAGCAACGGCGCGCGCGGCTCGGTCGTCGCGGGCTTGAACGCGCATGGCGATGCCCTGGCGCTGGGAATCACCTATGTCTCCCCGACGCCGGTTCTCGGCGGCCAGGCATCCTTCGGGATCGTCACCGCCCCCGGCAATGTCGGGCTTGGCGTCGATGCCACGCTGACCGGGCCACGCGGTAACGCCATCTCCGGGGCTGTGACGGACAACCGAACGACGCTGTCGGACGTCTACTACCAGGGCTCCCTGAAGTGGAACCAGGGCGTGCACAGCGAGATGGTCTACATCACCAGCAACATCCCGAGCGGCACCTACGATCCGAACCGCCTCGCCAACCTCAATCTGGGCTTCGTCGCTTGGGACGTCGGCGGAGGCTACACGTATTTCGATCCCAAGACCGGCCACGAATTCTCGGCGGTCGCAGGCGTCACCTACAATCTGATGAACCCGTATTTGCAGTATCAGAACGGCATCGACTTCCATGTCGACTGGGCGGCCTCACAGTTCCTGAGCAAGAACTTCCAGATCGGCGTTGCCGGCTATTTTTACCAGCAGCTCACCGACGACAGTGGCCCCGGCGCCAAGCTCGGCGGCTTCCGGGGGCGCGCGATTGGGATTGGGCCTCAGGTCGGCTTCATCATTCCGATGTCGGATGGCTACCAGGGATATCTCAACATCAAAGGCTACAAGGATATCGAGGTGGAGAACCGGGCTTCAACCTGGAGCACCTGGGTGACGTTCGCGGTTTCCGCGGCACCGCCGGAGCCGGCGAACAAGCCCAAGCTGCGCAAGTAAGAATCTCAATGGGTTGAACGGTGCGACCCGGTGCTATTGTCAAAGGCGCCCGATCGCCCCATTCTTGAAGTCAACGCCGTCTTGTTCTATCGGAGCGGCATCAAGAAATTTCAATGGTTTAGGCGACCCCCTGTTAATGTGGCAGCATATGGACTCACGGTGCCGCTTGAGCGCCGCCGGGTTGGCGCGTAGATTCGCGCCGCCATGATGATTTGCTCCCTCAATATCGCTTCGGTCTTCTTCCTGGACTGAGCGCAGGCGCCTCCGCCACGGAGGCATTGCGTGCCGCGCGGCTTGCCTCGCGGAGTCCCGACCGAGCCGGCCGGTTCCGCATTGAGCGGACGATGAGGGCTGGCAAGCATAGAGAGACATCATGGCTGCCACTTCCCGCGCGCTCGACAACGCGCAAATCGCCCAATTCATTCGCGACGGCTTTGTCCGGATCGACAACGCCTTTCCTCGCGAGCTCGCCGAGCAGGGCCGCGCCATCTTGTGGCGCGATCTGCCCTGTAGCGAGCACGATCCGTCCACTTGGACGCGCCCGGTGATCCGGCTGTCCGGCTACGGCGGTCCTGTTTCGAGAGATTGCCAACACGCCGGTGCTGCATCGCGCGTTCGATCAGCTGGTCGGCGTCGGCCGCTGGCGGGCGCGCAGGGACATCGGCGGCACTTTTCCGGTCCGCTTCCCGCATCCGGACGATGCCGGCGATGCCGGCTGGCATATCCACCTCAGCTTCCCCGGTGAAGACTGTGACCCCAACGAGCGGCACGATCATTCGGCGTGGCGAGCCAACATTGTCTCGCGTGGCCGTGCGCTGCTGATGCTGTTCCTGTTCTCCGATGTCGGCGAGAATGACGCGCCGACGCGCATCAGGGTCGGCTCGCACATGCCGATGGCGCGCTATCTGGCGCCATGGGGTGAGGCGGGCTACGCGCGGATGGTGCTGGATGACATGGGCGCCGATTGCGAGATTGCGCTCGCGACCGGTGAGGCTGGTACCGTCTATCTCTGCCATCCTTTCCTGGTACATGCGGCGCAAAAGCACCGCGGAAAGACACCGCGCTTCATGGCGCAGCCGGATCTCCCTCCGGCCGAGCCCCATCGGCTCGAACGCGAGGATAGCGCCTACTCGCCGGTCGAGATCGCAATCCGGATCGCACTCGACGCCGCCTGAGGCAAGCGGCTTCAACAGGCCATGTCGTGGCGCAGCTTTAAGCGCCATGACATGGCGCCCATCCTTGCCATTGCGAAAAATGAATCGCGATCAATGAGCTAGAGTCGATTCCTGTGAACTCACGTGAGTTCACATGAGAAACAGCCTTCACTTCAGGTGCGAGGGGTTTTTGCGAGTCGCATCAACGAGATCGGCCCGGATGCTGTGAAGCTGATCAAGCAGCATCATGTTTCGCTGCAATTAGGCTTCATGCGACACGACGAGGCGCGCATCCCCATAAAGCCTGGACCAGCTCAATATTTCCTTAAATGCCGGCAGCAGGCCGTAGGCGGCATCGGTCAGCTCGTACTCGACCCGCAACGGCTTTTCCGCAAAGGCGGTGCGCGACACCAATCCGTCCTGTTCGAGCTCGCGCAGCTGCGTGGTCAGCACGTGCTGGGTGATACCTCCGATCGATCGCCGCAACGCACCGAAACGAACCGCGCCGTCCATCAGCGCGAACAGGATCTCCAGTTTCCACTTGCCACCGAGCGCATGGATGGCGCGCTTGAAGTCGGCAAGCAAGGCAGGGTCGGGGCTGCAATCGCACGCGCCGTCGCAAGCGCTGGTCAGGTTTTCCATACCGGTCTCGAACTCCATTCTACTTGTTCCCCCGGGAGATAGTGACCAGATGCGTCCTTGAGCAGGGGAGCGGAACAAATTGGCCGGCCGGCGCAACGAGGGAAATTTGGCAATGAGCACTGTTCTGGTTACCGGCGGGTCCGGCTTCGTCGGCATCCATGTGATCCTGCAGCTTCTGGCGGCCGGCCATGCTGTCCGAACGACGGTGCGCCGGCCGGACCGGCAGGCCGCGGTGCTGGCGATGTTGCGCGAGGGCGGGGCGGCATCGCCCGACAGCCTCTTGTTCTTCACCGCAGATCTCACGGCGGACCACGGCTGGCGCGAGGCGGCGATGGGCTGCGAGTACCTGCTCCACGTCGCCTCGCCGCTGTCGACCAGTGTTCCCAAGGACGAGAACGAGATGATTGTCCCGGCCCGTGACGGCACGTTGCGGGTTCTGCGCGCCGCGCGGGATACCGAAGTCAAAAGGGTCGTCGTCACCTCGTCGCTGGGCGCGATCGGCTACGGGCATTCGCCGCGCCAAAAACCGTTCGACGAGACCGACTGGACCAATCTCGATGGCGCCGACGTGCAGCCCTACATCAAGTCCAAGACCCTGGCCGAACGAGCGGCCTGGGATTTCGTCGCGCGCGAGGGCGGCGGCCTGGAGATGTCGGTGGTCAACCCCGCCGGCATTTTCGGCCCGGTGCTGGGGCCGGATTTCTCCGGCTCGATCGAGATCGTCAAATCGCTGCTCGACGCTGCCATGCCGGCGGTGCCGCGGGTCTATTTCGGCGTGGTCGACGTGCGTGACGTCGCCGATCTGCATTTGCGAGCGATGACCGCGCCGGAAGCAAAGGGCGAGCGTTTCATCGCGGTCTCCGGCGAGACGATGTCAATCCTCGACATCGCCAAGGTGCTGCGGCGGGAACTGGGCTTCAAAGCGCGCCGGGTTCCGCGGCTGCAGGCGCCGGACTGGCTCGTGCGGCTTGCCGCGCGCCGGATTCCCCTGCTGCAAGCGGTGGTGCCGATGCTCGGGCGTGTCAGGCATTCCACCAGCGCCAAGGCGAGGTCGGTGCTTGGCTGGCAGCCCCGTTCCAACGACGAAGCGATCCTCGCCACCGCCGAAAGCCTGATCCGGCTCGGCCTGATCAAGGCGTGATGCTGCACGCCGCCAGCGCTTGTCAGGCCGGGGCTGGGATGCTGAAGTGCCGCCCTTGATTAGGTAGCGTGGGAGAGGCGGCGCCGATGGACAAAATTCTCGTGGCCGCAAAGGCGATCGCGCTGGCGCGCCGCAACCATGCGCCGCTCGCGGCGCTGGAACATCCGCCTGCTGACGAGGCCGAGGGCTATCAGGTCCAGCGCGCACTGCACGATCTCCTGCTGCCGCATGTGGGGCCGCTGGTCGGCTACAAGATCGGCTGCACCAGCCAGGTCATGCAGGAGTACATCGGCATCCCGCACCCCTGCGGCGGCGGCGTGTTCCAGAAGGGTGTGCACGACAGCGGTGTCAAGCTCGCAGCGTCCGACTATGTCCGCGTCGGCGTCGAATGCGAGATCGCGGTGCGCCTGAAGAGGAACCTCGCCGCCGGCGAGGCGCCGTTTACGGCCGAATGGGTCGGTGAGGCCGTCGAGGCCTATCATCCCGCGATCGAGATCGTCGACGACCGCTACGTGAAATGGGAGACGATGGGCGCGCCGACCTTGATCGCCGACGATTTCTTCGCCGCCGGCTGCGTGCTGGGACCCTCCGTCCCGCGCTCGTCGGTGCCCGACCTGAAGGCCGTCAAGGGCCGCGCCATCGTCAACGGCGAGGAGATCAGCCACGGCACCGGCGCCGACGTGCTCGGCCATCCCCACAACGCACTCGCCTGGCTTGCCAACCATCTCGCCGCCGAAGGCAAGGGCCTGCATGCGGGACAACTCGTGCTGACGGGGAGCCTCGTGAAGACGCTGTGGCTGAAAGCCGGCGACAAGGTGCGGATGGAATTGGACGGGCTGGGCGTGGTGGAGGCGGAGTTTACGTAAGTTCGCGGACATGACTCGTAGCCGCAAGGCATCCTCGCCAAAAATACATGCGGCCCTCGCCAGGGGAGCTAGCGAGGGCCGCGTAGTACATCGTCGTTCGCGCCTAGGTTCGCGAGCACGATGTGGGAGCTCTTGCGGAGGTTAGAAGGGCAGCAGCACGTCCATGACTTGCTGGCCGTAGCGCGGCTGCTGCACGTCCATGATCTGGCCGCGGCCGCCATAGGCGATGCGGGCCTGTGCGATCTTGGTGGAATCGATGGTGTTGTCGCTCTGGATGTCTTCGGGGCGGACGATGCCGGCGACGATGAGTTCGCGGATCTCGTAGTTGACGCGGATCTCCTGCTTGCCCTCGACTACCAGGTTGCCGTTCGGCAGCACCTGCGTCACGACTGCAGCGACGTTGGTCTGCAAGGCTTCCTTGCGATCGACGCTTCCCTTGCCCTCGCTGGACGCGGTGGAGTCGGCAGTGAGGATGCGGCCGGGCAGGATCTTGTTGGCCTGCGTGATCGTCTTGGCGCCGATGAAGTCGGTAATGCCGGAGTCTTCCTTGTTGCTGCGACTGCGCTGGGTGTCGTTCTCGATGTTGGCCTTGTCGGTGATGTTCACGGTCACCGTCAGGAGGTCGCCGACCTGATGAGCGCGCTGGTCCTTGAAGAAAGCGCGGCTGCCATTGCGCCACAGCGAGTTCGGGTTGTAGGAGGCGACTTCCGGCTTCGGCATCGGCATCTGCACCGGCTTGTAGCCGGGCTGCGTCGTCGGATTGTCGATCGCCGACAGCTTCGGTTGCTCGCCGATCTGGGACAGGCGGTCGATCGAAGAGCAGCCGCCCAGCGCGCTGACTGTCAGCAACAGTGCGGAGATCGCGATGCGACGAAGACGGGAAGCCGAACTGAAAGCGGACATGACTAACTCTTACTTTGCTTGTGCTTGCGAGGCGCGAGCTTGCGGGATCTGGACTTGTGCGACTTGAGCCTGGGCAGCTTGACCTTGAGTGGCTTGCGAGGCGGGGGCCTGAACGAGATTGCGGACGAGGGCCTCCGTGTCGACAGGAGCGGGCGCTTCGTCCCGCTTGAGCGAGGAGGTCTGTTCGACGGCAGGTGCCATTGGCACGGACTGGCTCGCACCCTGCACGGTCACCTGGCCGCGGCCGGTGACGACCCCGCTCAGAGTACGCTTGGTCTGCAGATTGAGGACGCTCACGGTGTCGCCCTCGGCGCCGCTCTCGATCGCCTTGCCGCGGGTGGTGAGGTAGATGCCGGGGACCTGGTAGATGACGGTGACGCTCTGGTCGCGCGACACGAATTCGGGCTTGGCGACGTCGGCGACGCGGATCGGCATGCCGGCGCGCATCGGCCGGCGCAGCTGCATGCCGATGGCGCGCTCGCGCAGCGCTGCCTCGCCCGTCACTTCGGCCTTGGGCCGCCGCTCCAGCGCGACGTCGGAGGATTTCAGCGTCTCGGTGCGATCGACGTCGCGGGTCAGAACAGCGACCTCAACGGTCTCGATAGCCGTGCCGGTCAGGCGCAGTTTGGTCGGGGCCGGGTTGCTGTCGTTGTTGATCTCGAAAGAGATGTCGAAGCGGCCGCCGCGGGCATCGTAGCGGGTCCCAACCGGCTGTAGCGCGCCGGTGTTGGAGGCCTCCAGCCGCATGTCGGAGATGCCACGGTCGAAGGTGACGGTGATGTTGGCGGCATCGCCAAGGCCGAAGCGATGGTCGAGCGCGGAAGCGACCGCGTTTTCGAGGTCCTTGTTGGCGAGCGTGCGGGCAAGCCGGGTGACTTGGACTTCCCTGATGTCGCCGGTCATCACGCCGATCACCTGCTTGGCGCGGAGCACATTCAGCACCTGGGCAACCGGCAGAGCGCCGGTGGTGCCGAGATCGGGCGAGCGATAGACCGGGATCTGCGCGGCCGCTCCGGCATTGTCGATGAGGTCGCCGACCCGCACGACGTCGGAGGTGACGGTGACGCTGGCGCGCAGCGTCGGCGCGGCGATGTCGTCGTCGGCGGCCCGCGCCGGCAGGGCCAGCACGAGCAGCGCGGAGATGGTGGCGAGCGTGGTGCGGATCATCATCATCACCTCAGCGGAACAGCGCCGTGGTCGATTGCATCATCTGGTCGGCGGCGCTTATCACCTTGGCGTTCATCTCGTAGGCGCGCTGCGCGGCGATCAGGTCGCTCATCTCCGAGACGACGTCGACATTGGCCTGCTCGAGGCTGCCTTGCGTGATCTTGCCGTACCCTTCCGAATTCGCGGTGCCGTCCTGCGGCGTGCCTGAAGATGTCGTCTCAACGAACTGGTTGCTGCCGACCGGCTGCAGGCCCGCCTTGTTGATGAAACGGGTCACGCCGATCTGGCCGAGATTGGTGTTGGTCGACGAGCCCGGCAGCGTCACGGTCACCTGGCCCTGCTCGTTAACGGTGATGCCCGATGCGTTGTTCGGGATCGTGATGGTCGGCTGCACAGGGTTGCCGCCCGCAGTGACGATGCGGCCCTGATTGTCCATCTGGAACGTGCCGTCGCGGGTGTACTGGAAGGTGCCGTCGGGCATCAGGATCTTGAAGAACCCTTCGCCCGAGATGGCGAGATCGAGGTCGTTGCCGGTCTGCGACAGCGTGCCTTGCGTCATGCTGCGCGGCGTGCCGACGGTCTTGACGCCGCCGCCGATGTCGACACCCACGGGCAGGATGGTGCCCTGATCCGAGGCCTGGGCGCCGACGCGGCGCACGTGCTCGTAAATCAGGTCCTCGAACGCCGCGGTCTGCTTCTTGAAGCCGGTGGTGCGGAGGTTGGCGATGTTGTTGGAGATCACCTGAACGTTCAGTTCCTGTGCCGCCATTCCGGTCGCTGCGGTGTGAAGCGCCTGCATGTCAGTTCTCCCTCAATCAGGCCGGAACGTCGGCGAGCTTTTCGATCGCCGATTTGTGGAGGTCGCTCTGCTGCTGGAGCAGGTTGGCGATGGCGGTGTAGCTGCGCATCACCTCGACCATGCGGCCCATCTCGCCGACCGAATTCACGTTCGACTTCTCGATGTAGCCCTGCTGCAGGGTGGACTTGGTGTCGGGCTGCTGGGCGGCGGAGCCGGTGTCGTAGAGATTGGCGCCGAGCTTGATCAGCTTGGCCGGATCGTCGAACGTCACCATCTTGATCTTGCCGCGGATCGTGTCGATCTTGGCCGTGCCTTCCAGCACCGTCACGGTGCCGTCGGGGGCGACGTTGATGTCGTGGTCGGTCGGCTGGAACACGATCGGGCCGGCAGTGCCGAGTACGAGGTTGCCGTCCGAGGTCATGAGCTGGCCGGTGCTGCTGAGCGCGAATTTGCCGTCGCGGGTGTAACGCTCGGCGCCATTGGCCTGCACGGCGAAGAAGGCGTTGCCGCTGATCGCCATGTCGAGCGGGTTGTTGGTCGCCTCCATCGGGCCCTGGCCGACGTCGCGGTAGGTGCCGCGGTCCTGCACATAGGAGACCCGGCGGTCGGAGCCGACGAAATTGTCCTCATGCGCGTTCGAGCGGAGATACTCCTCGAACAGCGAATGGTCGGCCTTGAAGCCGTTGGTGTTGACGTTGGCGACGTTGTTGGCGATGACATCCATCTGCCGTTCCAACGTCATCTGCCGTGACAAGCCGATCAGAAGCGCATTCTGCATCGGTCGATCTCCCCTTGCGTGAGCTCGGCCATCTCGCTCTCCCAAGCGCCTTGGCCGATCCCGTGAACGAGGCCGTCCGGTTCTCCCAAACCATCCGGTCTCGCCCTTCTCTCAGCGAAAGCCGTGCCAACTCGAAAACATGCATGATTACAGTTGGTTGGCTATTTTTCGGCAGAGAAAGCAGGGGGCAGAAAGGTTCTGTTAGCCATGTTTGCCCGGCAGATTTTTCCTAGCGGAAGCCCGATCGAAAGGTTCCGTTAACCATTATTACCGTAGCGTTTGCGTGTGAGAGGAGCGCTTTGCGCTGGGGCATTTGTATCGCGTCACTGTCTGCCAGGAGGCCTCGCCCTTTCGACCCTTTATGAGATGAGCGAGCCCGGACGGTCATGGCAGAGAATGAAGCGGAAGGCGGCGCAGCCGCCGAAGGCGCGGAAGCCGCTGCCCCCAAGAGCAAGTTCAAGCTGATCCTGATCGTCGTCGGCGTGCTGGTCGTGCTCGGCGGCGGTGCCGCCACCTGGTTTCTGTTCTTCCGTCATGGCGATGACGAGCATCATGCCGAAGTCGCGCCCCCGCCCAAGCCGCCGGCCTTCGTCGAAGTGCCCGACATGATGGTCAACCTCGCCGGCGCGCCCGGCGAGCGTGTGCAATATCTCAAGCTCAAGATCGTGCTCGAGCTGAAGGAAGAGAAGCAGATCGAGGCGATCAAGCCGTCGATGCCGCGGGTCACCGACATCTTCCAGACCTATGTGCGCGAGCTTCGCTCCTCCGACCTCAACGGCTCCGCCGGCATCTTCCGTCTCAAGGAAGAGCTGACCAAGCGCGTCAACGCCGCGGTCGCGCCGATCCAGGTCAGCGCGGTGCTGTTCAAGGAAGTCGTGCTCCAGTGAGGATGCAGCGGAAGGGTACGGGCTAGCGTCATGGCCGGCAACGAGCAGATGGACCAGGATGCGATTGCCGCCCAATGGGAGGCATCGCTCGATTCCGAGGATCCCGCGGAGGCCGCGAAGGCTGCTGCCGAAAACGAACTCTCGGAGACCATGGCCCTGCAATGGGCGGCCATGGTCGAGGACGGCAGCCGCGATCTCGGCAACGGCAAGAATTCCGGCGAGCGGGTGCTGTCGCAGGAGGAGATCGACAATCTCCTCGGCTTCACCGTCGGCGACGTCACGCTCGACGATCACAGCGGCATTCGCGCGATCATCGATTCGGCGATGGTCTCCTACGAGCGTCTGCCGATGCTCGAAATCGTCTTCGACCGCCTGGTGCGGCTGTTGACGACCTCCTTGCGCAATTTCACCTCCGACAACGTCGAAGTCTCGCTCGACCGCATCACCTCGGTGCGCTTCGGCGACTACATGAACTCGATCCCGCTGCCTGCCGTGCTCTCGGTATTCAAGGCCGAGGAGTGGGAAAACTTCGGCATGGCGACGGTGGATTCCAACCTGATCTACTCGATGATCGACGTGCTGCTCGGTGGCCGCCGCGGCTCCAGCCAGCTGCGTATCGAGGGCCGGCCCTACACCACGATCGAGACCGAGCTGGTCAAGCGCCTGGTCGAGGTGGTGCTGGCCGATGCCGAGCAGGCGTTCCGGCCGCTGTCGCCGGTGACCTTCACGATCGACCGGCTCGAGACCAATCCGCGCTTCGCCGCGATCAGCCGTCCCGCCAACGCCGCGATCCTGGTGCGCCTGCGCATCGACATGGAAGACCGCGGCGGCAATATCGAGCTCTTGCTTCCCTACGCGACCATCGAGCCGATCCGGCCCGTTCTGCTGCAGATGTTCATGGGCGAAAAGTTCGGCCGTGATCCGATCTGGGAAGGCCATTTCGCCACCGAGATCGTCCAGGCCGAGATTTCCGTCGATGCCGTGCTCTACGAGGCCGACATTCCGCTCAAGCAGCTGATGCGGCTCAAGGTCGGCGACACGCTGCCGCTGGACATGCGCGCGGATGCCAACGTCACCGTGCGCTGCGGCGACGTCACGATCAGCGAAGGGCGGATGGGCCGGGTCGGCGACCGCGTCGCGATCCGCGTCACGAAACCCTTGCGCAAGCCAAATACGACACTTGCGATGTTCGAGAAGGTGGACGAACAGAATAAGCTGATGGAGGCCCCATGAACCACTCCCTAGGAATGGCGATCGAGACGCTGGTGGCCATCCTGCTGATGCTCACGATCGGCTATTGCATCCTGCTCAACAAGCGGCTGACCCGGCTGAAGGCGGACGAGCATTCGCTGAAGGCGGTGATCGGCGAGCTGATCACCGCGACCGAGATCGCCGAACGCGCGATCGGCGGGCTGAAGCTCGCTGTGCGCGACGTCAACGAGAATCTCGGCAGCCAGCTCGCGGCCGCGACGCAGATGTCCGACCAGCTCTACAAGCAGCTCGGCGAAGCCGACAACGTGGTGCGCCGCCTCTCAAAGATCGCCATCGCGGCCCGCCCCGTGACAAATCCGGAAGCTGCCGCAGCGCCCGTCGCCAAGCCGTCGCCCGCGAAGGCGGTGGCCGCCGCCGCCGAAGCCTTCTCGGAGCGCCGCAGATCCAACGGTCTTGGGTCCAACGGTATCGCCGCATAAAGTCAGGGTATGAAGTCCTTTCGTAACATCCGCGTCATTCCGGTCGTGCTGGTTGCGGTCGCAGGTCTCGCCACGCTGAAGGTGGCGGGGCTCGTGATCAATGGCGGCTATGTGTTCGACTACCAGCCGAACTCCTTGAAGAAGTCCTGGGCGCAGGAGAATCTGAACTTCCCGACCGGGCGAGAGGACCCTGACATCACCGGCTCGACGCATGGCGAGCCGAAGGAAGCGCCGAAGCCGGCCGCACCCGAGAGCAAGCCCGAGGGCACTCCGGTCAAGATGGACGAAGCCCAGCCGCAGGTCTCGGCCTCGGAGCGTGCGATCCTGGAACGGCTGCAATCGCGTCGCCAGGAGATCGAGGCACGCCAACGCGAGATCGACATCCGCGAGAGCCTGTTGAAGTCGGCGGAAAAGCGCATCGAAGGCAAGGTCGAGGAAATGAAGGCGGTGGAGTCCCGCATCAGTGCGACCCAGGCCGAGCAGAAGGCCGCCGAGGCCCAGCGCTTGAAGGGCCTTGTGACCATGTATGAGGGCATGAAGCCCAAGGACGCCGCACGGGTATTCGACCGGCTCGAGATGAGCGTGCTGATCGAGATCGCCTCGGCGATCGCCCCCCGCAAGATGTCCGACATCCTGGGACTGATGTCGTCGGAAGCCGCCGAGCGGCTGACCGTCGAGATGGCGCGCCGTGCCAATGGGGGCGGGGATCAGGCTGCTTCCGTCGGGGATCTCCCGAAGATCGACGGCAAGCCGACGCAAAAGCCGAATTGAGGGCTCATACTTAAGAAGTCCTTAATTGGCAAAACTTACATTCGAAGGCATGGGCCGGCACCAGTGCCGGCGTGGATCCGTCGAACCGGAAGAAATGCCGCCAATGGCGCGAGAGGCTGCCGCTGGATTTGTGTCGCGAGCCCGCGCCTCGGCGCTGGGGCTGTCGCGCCATGTCCGCAAGGCGGTCTTGCTGGCCGCCTGCACGCTGGTCGGCCTTAATTCTTTTGCCCGCGCCGCCGATCCGATCCGGGGTGAGGCGACTTTCTCAGCGGGCGGCGGCTTTGCCCGTCTTGTGATCAAGCTCGGCGAGGACGTTCCCTCCGAGGTGACGACCGCCGGCTCCATTCTCGTCATCCGCTTCGATCGCCCGGTCGACGTTCCCGTCGATCGCGTGCCGGAGGGCGCGCCCGACTATGTCAACTCCGCGCGTCGCGATCCCGATGGCAACGCGATCAGACTGTCGCTGGCGCGGCGCGTCACCGTCAACACCATGAACGCCGGCGAGCGCACCTTCATCGACCTGCTGCCGGAAGGCTGGAAGGGCCCGCCACCGAGCCTGCCGATGGACGTGGTGAAGGAACTTGCCGAGCGCGCGCGTGTCGCCGAGCGCGCACTGCGCGCCCAGCGCGCCGCGGCCGAAAGCAAGAAGCGTCCGCCGATCCGCGTGCGCGCCTCGGTGCAGCCGACCTTCGTGCGCTTCGTGTTCGAGATGCCCGACGGCGTCGGCGTCTCCTCCGTGCTCAACGAGCAGAAGCTCACGCTCGCCTTTAACGCCAACCTCAACTTCGATCTCGCTGATGCTGTCGTCGCTGCGCCGCCGAACGTCGCTTCGATCAAGCAGAAGGCTGACATCGATACGACCAGCGTCGAGATCGCGCTGATCGGCGATTCCGACGTGCATTCCTTCCGTGACGACAAGAATTATGTCGTCGACATCGCCTTCCAGCCCGACAAGGGCAAGACCGCGGCGACGCCGGAGGCCGCGATCGCGAAGGCTGAAGCTGGCGGTCACGGACCGGCGCCGGCGGCTGAAAAGCCGGCGGCCGCGAAGCCGAAGGAGGCTCACAGCGAGATCAAGCCGCCGACCTCGGAGGCGATCGCGCGCGAAGCCAAGATCGAGGTGAAGCCCGAAGCAAAGACGGAAGCGCCCGCCGCGATGCCGGCTGCCGAAGCCCCGAAACCGGCTCCCGCGGTAAACTCGACCGAAGCCCCGCACGTCACGGACGCGCCCAAGAACGCGCCGCCCGCGATGGAGGCCGCTGCACCTGCTGCTCCCGCCAAGCCCGCGGTGACCGAAACGCCCAAGGAGGTCGTGAAGGAATCAGCGAAGGAGCCGGTCAAGGAAGAGCCCAAGGAGACGGTCAAGGAAGCGGCGAAGGACGCGCCCAAACCGGCACCGGTCGAGGCGCAAGCCGCTCCGTCGCCCCCTGTTGCCAGCGTCGATGCGCGGCGCGACAGCGATGGCTTGCGCGTGACGTTCCCGCTTTCCGTTGCAACGCCGGCCGCAGCGTTCCGCCGCGGCGACACGGTGTGGCTGGTGTTCGACTCGCCAAAGCCTATCGATGTCGAAGCGATCCGCGCCCGGGGTGGTGCGATGATCGGCGAGGTCAGCCGCATGCCGCTCGAGAAGGGGCAGGCGGTGCGGATCCGTCTCACCCGTCCGCTGGTCTATTCGCTGACCAGCGAGGAGGTCGGCAAGGAGACCAACTGGCTGCTGACGCTTGCCGACAAGATCCAGGCGACGCCGCTGCCGCTGATGATGTCCCGCAACATCACCGATCCCGCGCTCGCCAACATTGCCATCCCCTTTGCCAATCCGGGCCAGCTGCACAAGCTTACTGATCCCGATGCCGGCGACATGCTCTATGTCGTCACCGCGCAGCGGCCGGTCCGCGGCTTCATCAAGCGACAGGATCTCGTCGATCTCTCGCTGCTGGAATCCGCACACGGCATCGCGATGCGGCCGAACTCCGACGATGTCGGCGTCGAGGTCGGACAGGACAAGGTCATTCTCGGAAAGAAGGGCGGCCTGACGCTGTCGCCGGTCGACGTCTCCGCGGAGCGCGCACCGACTGCGGTGCGGCCGGTCTTCAGTCCCGAGAGCTGGCGCAAGGGCCAATCCGAAGATTTCTGGACGCGCCAGAGCGATCTGATCACGGCGATCTCGGCCGTCGAGCCGGCGCAGCGCTCGCTGCCGCGGCTCGATCTCGCCCAGTTCTACATGTCGCGCGCGATGTATTACGAAGCCAAGTCCGTGACCGAAGTGATGCTGTGCGATCCGCTCAACAAGGAGGAGAGCAGCGCGCTGATCATCCACGCGATCGCGAGCATCCTGATCGGGCGCACGACCCAGGGCCTGAAGGATCTCGCCAACCCCGTGATCGGCAACAGCCACGATTCACAGCTCTGGAAGGCGCTCGCTTATGCGCGCCAGGGCAAATGGGCGGATGCCCGCGAAAGATTCAAGAACGTCGAATTCGCCATCGCCTCGCTGCCACTCGACATCCAGCGCATCGTGACGATGGATGCGATGCGCGCCTCGCTCGAGGTCAAGGACTATGCCGGCGCCTCCAAGCGTCGCGGCGAGATCGAAGTGGTCGGCGTGCCGCCCGAGGCGGCGCCGGACTTTGCGGTGCTGCGCGGCCGGCTCGCCGAAGCGCTCGGACACGACAAGGACGCGCTCGACGACTACAAATTCGCGGTTGCCTCGGACGACCGCCAGGCCGCCGCCGAAGCCAAGCAGCTTGAGGTCGCGTTGCGTCAGAAGCGCGACGAGATCAGCAAGGAAGAGGCGCTGAAGGAGCTCGAGACGCTGTCGATGACCTGGCGCGGTGACGCGATCGAGGTCAAGACGCTGCAGATGCTGTCGCAGCTCTATTCCGAGAACGGGCGCTACCGCGACGCGCTCACCGCTGCGCGCACCGCGACGAAGATGCAGCCGAACTCGGAAGCCTCGCGGCAGGCGCAGGATCTGGCGTCGGATCTGTTTACGCAAATCTTCCTGGGGCCCAAGGGCGATGAACTGCCGCCGGTCGAGGCGCTCGGGATGTTCTACGAGTTCCGCGAGCTGACCCCGATCGGCCGCCGCGGCGACGAGCTGATCCGCCGTCTTGCCGATCGTCTTGCCTCGATCGATCTGCTCGACCAGGCCGCCGAGCTCCTGCAATATCAGGTCGACCACCGCCTCGAAGGCGCAGCACGCGCGCAAGTCGCCGCGCGTCTGGCCATGATCTATCTCGCCAACCGCAAGCCCGACATGGCGATCACGGCGCTGCGGGCGAGCCGCATCAGCGACCTCTCCGGCGAGCTCAGGCAGCAGCGCCTGCTGCTCGAGGCGCGGGCGCAGAGCGACGTCGGCCGCCATGACCTCGCGCTCGACATCGTTTCCAACGTATCGGGGCGTGAGGTGCTGCGGCTGCGGTCGGACATCTTCTGGGCGGCGCGGCGCTGGCGCGAGTCTGCCGAGCAGATCGAGCTCTATTACGGCGATCGCTTCCGCGACTTCAAGCCGCTCAATGCGGTCGAGAAGAGCGACATCATTCGCGCAGCCGTCGGCTATGCGCTCGCCGACGATTCGATCGGGCTGTCGCGTTTCCGCGAGAAATACGCCCCCCTGATGAGCGAGAGCGCTGACCGGCTCGCCTTCGACATCGCCAGCAAGCCGGCCGGTGCCTCCAGCGCCGAATTCGCCGAGATCGCCAAACTCGCCGCAAGCGTCGACACGCTCGACGGCTTCCTCCGCGAGATGAAGCAGCGCTTCCCCGACGCCACCGCTCGCGCCCCGGCCTCGCCGCAGGCCAAGGATGAGACCGAGCACACCGGCTCGCTGCCGACGATCCCCGTCGTGCGGCAGATCAAGATGACGCGGTAGGAACCCTGCTACTTCTAGCCTCTCGACAGGCGCCAGCCGCGGCGGCAACCTGTCCACCTTCATGCCGGGAGAGGGACGATATGAGCAAGCCTGCCAAGACCGAAGCCGAACTCATCGCGATGGCACGGGCCGAGTTGAAGGTCCACTCCGACGGCCCTGACAGCCTCGTCATCTCTGTTGTCCGCGACGGCGACAGCTGGGAGTTCCGGGCCGATGCCGATCAGGCGACACGGGGCAAGCCAGGCTTCCCCGAAAGCGTCGCCATGCTGGTGCAGATCGGCGATCACCTCAGCAAGCAATATGATGTGAAGGGGTAGGGTGGCGGGTCGTTACCCCCCGTAGCTCTGCACCAGGCTTCCCGCGACCAGCGACCAGCCGTCGACCAGCACGAAGAAGATCAGCTTGAACGGCAGCGAGATCGTCGCGGGCGGCAGCATCATCATGCCCATCGACATCAGCACCGAGGCGACGACGAGGTCGATGATCAGGAAGGGGAGGAACAGCAGGAAGCCGATCTCGAAGGCGCGCTTCAGCTCGGAGATCATGAAGGCCGGGACCAGAATGCGCAGCGCAAGCTCGTCGGGCGTCGCCGGTGGCGGCTCGCCCGAGAGATCGAGAAACAGCTTCAAATCCTTCTCGCGCACATTCTTCTGCATGAACCCGCGCAAGGGAACGGAGGCGCGCTGCAGCGCGTCCTCGACGCTGATCTGGTTGGCGACGAGCGGGCGGATGCCGTCGTCATAGGATTTCTGCAGCACCGGTCCCATCACGAAAAAGGTGAGGAACATCGCCAGCGCCAGGATCACCGAGTTCGGCGGCGCGGTCGCCGTGCCCATCGCGGTGCGCAGCAGCGATAGCACGACCACGATGCGCGTGAACGACGTCATCATGATCAGGATCGACGGCGCGATCGACAGCACCGTGAGCAGAGCGATCAGCTGGATCGCACGCTCGGTGACGCCGCCACCGCCAGCGCCGCCGCCGCCGAGATTGATGCTGATGTCCTGCGCATGCGCGGGCATCGCGAGCGAGGTCGCGGCGATCAGGACAGAAAAAAAGAATACTCTACGCGGGAAGGACGGCAGCCTCACGAAGACGGCTTCGGACGGCCGAGCAGGGAGGCCATCTCGTCTTCGAGATTTTCAAAGCTGGTCTTCTCTTGAGCCGGCTTCGCCGGCGGAGCCGGAGGGGCGGGCGGCTCGGCCCGTGCAGCGCGCGGCGTCGGCGCATCCGGTGCGACCGGCGGGGCGATGGGCTCGCCGGCTGGGCGGCGCAGGGCTGCCTCGAGGCGCTGCGCCATCTCAGCGAGATTCTGTTCGGCGCTCGACGGCGCGGCGACGGCAGGGGCCGGCGGCGGAACGGGCGGAGCCTGCAGTCCATGCGGGGCCTGCGGCACAGGTGGAGGAGGCGGTGGCGCAGCTGCACGCTCGGCACGCACCGGCGGCATCTTCGCCGGATCGCTCTGGCGCGGCGGGCGCGGCATCAGCGGCGGCTCGTTGCGTGCAACGCGGGGCATCGGTTCGGGACGAGGCTCTCGCTCGGGACGCTGCATGGGTTCAGGCGAGAAGCCGCCGAGGTGCGGCTCGCTGCGGCGCTCGGCCAGTGCGGGCGCCGGGCGGCGGACCTCGTCGGCAAACGACGGACGCGCAGGCCGCGGCGGCGGCTCCGGCATCTGCGGTTCGGGATGGTCGAGCACTTCGGGGCGCGGGGCCTCGTCGGCCCAGCTGCCGGCATCGGGCATCGGGGCGAGGCGCGGCGGCTCGGCGGCGCTGGGACGCTGCGGAATCTGGTCGCGGCCGGCGGCGGCGCGCACGATATTCGGCTCGACGACGATGTCGGTCGGGCCCCCGATCATCAGGAGATGTTCGACATTGTCACGGCGTACCAGCACCAGGCGCCGGCGACCATCGACCGCGGCCGCGTCGATCACGGCGAGCCGGGGCATCCTGCCGCGCTGGGTGTTGGCGCCGAGCCGGGTGGTCGCGAATCGGCGGACCAGCCACGCCGCGACGCCGATCAACGCCAGAACGACGATGAACGCGACGATGAAGGTGATAGGACTACCGTTCATACCTGTCCCCGGTAAATGCCGCTTCTGTCGTGCCTATGGTCGGATCCTGACCACCGGCCTGCGATGCCCCAAAACTGCGATTTCTTAACGTCCCGCGGCAAGTTTTGCCGTCCCCAACTCTTAATAACCTATGAATCGCCCGATCCAAAACGACTTTCTTGGCCTGTGCATGCGTCGCCAAGCGGTTGGGTTAATGCGGCTTTTGGAACGGGTAGAATCACGGGGCAGCATGACATGTTTCAATCGGCAACATGGATCCGCCGCGTCTTAACCACCTGTTAACCATACACGCGGCAAATTCTGCCTAGCTTCGGATCTCAGGTCCGGAAGAGGCGGAAGGAGCCGCAACGATGTCCATCAACGATCTTCCGGTCCTGTCGGCGCTTCGCACCAAGATGCAGTGGCATCAGGAACGCCAGCGCGTCCTGTCCGAGAACGTTTCCAATTCCGACACCCCCAATTTCCGGCCACGCGACCTGGTCGAGCCGAAATTCGACAAGACGGGAGCCACCACAGGCTCGATGGGGACCCTGGCGATGACCGTCACCAGCGCCTCCCACATGACGCCGTCCGGGGCGGCCTCGAGCTTCGACCAAAACAAGAATGCGGGTTTCGAGACCAGGCCTGCGGGCAATGCCGTCAATCTCGAAGAGGAGATGATGAAGTCCGCCAACAACCAGATGGATTACGCGGCCGTGACCTCGCTCTACTCGAAGAGCCTGCATCTTCTGAAGACCGCGATCGGTAAAGGCTAGAGCTAACGGAGCCGAATGATGGCGAATGACAGCAGCGACTTTGCCCGCTCGATGGCGATCGCGACCTCGGGCCTGCGAGCCCAGGCCGGGCGCATGCGGGTGATCTCCGAGAACATCGCGAATGCGGACTCGACCTCGGCGACCGCAGGCGGCGATCCCTATCGGCGCAAGGTGCCGACGTTCTCCTCCGCGCTCGACCGCACGCTCGACGCGCAGGTCGTCACGCTCGGCAGGATCAAGCCCGACCAGTCCGACTTTCGCGTCAAATACGAGCCGACAAATCCGGCTGCGGACGCCAGTGGCAACGTCAAGTATCCCAACGTGAATTCGGTGGTCGAGATGACCGACATGCGCGATGCGCAGCGGTCCTACGAGGCCAATGTCAACATCATCAGTGCAACGCGCCGGATGATCCAGCGCACGCTCGACATCCTCAAGGCCTGAACAGGAATTTTTGAGCCATGGCAACACCGACAATCGCGGCCAATGCTTACGCCAATCTTGCGCGCGTGCTGGAAAACACCGGCGCGGGCAAGGGCAGCGAGCCGAACGGGCAATCCTTTGCCGCGCTGCTGAAAGACGCCGTCGGCAGCGTCATGGAATCCGGCCGCAAATCCGACGCGCAAACCGTGGCGATGGCCAACGGCAAGGCCAACGTCATGGACGTGGTGACGGCGGTCGCCGACACCGATGTCGCGGTCTCCACGCTGGTCTCGGTCCGCGACCGCGTGATCGCGGCATATGAAGACATCATGAAGATGCCGATCTGATTTCGTCCTCCGTCGTCATTGCGAGCGAAGCGAAGCAATCCAGAATCTCTCCGCGGCGGCAGCCTGGATTGCTTCGCCTCGCTCGCAATGACGGGTGAGGCCTTCGTTCCTCGTCAGTCTGGCGAGGATGTGACTTGAATAAAGGAATCCTGCAATGACCGGACCCGAGACCCTCGACGTCGCCCGCGATGCGATCTGGACCATCGTGATCGTGTCCTCGCCACTGATGGTGGTCGGGCTGGTGGTCGGCGTGATCGTGTCGCTGTTCCAGGCGCTGACGCAAATCCAGGAGCAGACGCTGGTCTACGTGCCGAAGATCCTCGCCATCTTTGCCACAATGCTGCTGGCGCTGCCGTTCATGGCCGATGCCCTCCATTCCCACATGCTGCGGATCTCGTCGCGAATCATCGGCGGCTGAGGCACAATGCGCCCACCATGCGCATCGACGTCTCGCTGCTGCCGGCGCTTGCCGCAGCCTTCATGCTCGCTTTCGCCCGGATCGGCGCGATGGTGATGCTGCTGCCGGGGCTCGGCGAGACCAACATTCCGACGCGGGTGAAACTGTCGATTGCGCTTCTGCTCACGCTGATCATCCTGCCGCTGCATCGCAATGCCTATAACGTCGACATGGGCTCGCTCGCGCCGATGCTCGTCCTGATGCTGCATGAGATCGTCATCGGCATCGTGCTCGGCGCCACCGCGCGCGTGACGCTGGCGGCCCTGCAGGTCGCAGGCGCGGTGATCGCACAGCAGATGGGACTTGGCTTCGTCACCTCGGTCGATCCGACCCAGGGGCAGCAGGGCGTACTGGTCGGCAACTTCCTGACCATGCTGGGCGTGACCTTGCTGTTCGCCACCGACAGCCATCATTTGGTGATCGCGGCGCTGAACGACAGCTATTCGATCTTTGCCCCGGGCGAGACCGTCTCGAGCGGCGACGTCGCTTCGCTGGCCACGCGAGCGTTTTCCGCCGCGTTTCTGCTCGGCCTGCAGCTGTCGGGGCCGTTCCTGGTGTTCGGCCTCGTCTTCAATATCGGGTTAGGGGTGCTGGCGCGCCTGATGCCGCAGATGCAGGTCTATTTCGTCGGCGTGCCGCTGTCGATCTTCGTGGGCTTCATGGTGCTGGCCGTGGTGCTCACGGCGATGATGGGCACCTACCTCGACTACTTCATCGGTGTCATGCACCAGATGCTCCCGTTGAAATAAGAGGGATCGATGGCGGAAGACAACGATCCAGAAAGTCAAACAGAAGACCCGACACAAAAGCGCCTCGACCAGGCGCTCGAACGTGGCGACGTCGCCAAAAGCCAGGAGATCAACACCTGGTTCATGATCGCGGGCGGCACGCTGGTAATCTCGACCTTCTCCGGCTCGGTCGGCAGTGGGCTGCTGACGCCGATGCGCAATCTGCTCGCCAATTCCTGGATGATCAAAACCGATCCCGGCAATCTGCTCGCGCTGATGCGGCAGATCGAGGTCGCAGTGCTGGCCGCGGTCGGCGTGCCGCTCTTGATGCTGGTGATCGCCGCCATTGCCGGCAACATGCTCCAGCACCGGCTGGTGTGGTCGACTGAATCACTCACCCCTAAGTTCAGCAAGCTCTCTCCGGCTGCCGGCTTCAAGCGCATCTTCGGCAAGCAGGCGGGGGTCAATTTTCTCAAGGGCATCGGCAAGCTCGTCGTGCTCGGTGTGGTCATGACCACGATCCTGTGGCCGGAGCGGCACCGCATGGAGGCGATGGTCAAGCTCGATCCGATGGCCATGTTGGGTGCCTCCACCGGTCTGACCGTCCATCTGCTCGGCGCGGTGGTCGCAGCCCTCGCGATCATCGCGATCGGCGATTATTTCTTCCAGTATCGCAGCTGGTTCCAGCGGCAGAAGATGTCGCTGCAGGAGATCAAGGAAGAGTTCAAGCAGTCCGAAGGCGACCCGCATATCAAGGGCAAGCTCAGGCAGTTGCGGCAGCAGCGCTCTAAGAAGCGGATGATGTCAGCGGTTCCCAAGGCGTCGGTAATCATCACCAACCCGACCCACTATTCGGTGGCGTTGTCCTACGAACGCGGCATGTCGGCGCCGATCTGCGTCGCCAAGGGCGTCGACAACCTGGCTTTCAAGATCCGGGAGATCGCGCGCAAGCACGACATCCCGATCGTCGAGAACGTGCCGCTGGCCCGTGCGCTCTACGCGACCGCCGAAATCGACAAGGAAATCCCCGTCGAGCACTACCATGCGGTCGCCGAAGTCATCGGCTACGTCATTCGGCTGAAGCGCGGTTTCAGTGCCGCGCGGCAATAAAACCCCCGAAAAGTACCGGAAATGGCCGTAAGCTGGGAATCAGCGTACCTTTCGCCCCTGTCGCCCTTGCGTCTGCGGGTCCGATTCAGGCAGGGAGGACCCCACGTGCCCCGTGGCGCGTTGATTCTCTGCCGACAGGCTAAACCTGCGTGAAATGACCGCCGAGACCGACCACGATCTGTCACGCGAGCCCGTTGCGGCGCACGAGCCGTCGCCGCGCTCGGGCAGCATTGCGCTGGTGCTACTGGTGGCCACCGGCCTCGTCGCCGTCGCCGTCGGCCTGATGACGCTCGGGCGCGCGCAGGCGCAGCCCTATATCCTCGGCATCCTCGCCGTGCTGGCGATGATCGGCCTGTTCAACCTGTTCGCCTTCGCGGCCGGAATCATCCGCTTCGCCGACCGTAATCTCGACGATCCCATCATCGGCCGCATCTCCGACCATGCCTTCGACGGCCTGGCGGTGACCGATCCGCGCGGTCATGTGGTCTATTCCAACGCGGCCTATCTGACGCTGACCGGTGCCGCCGGCCCGCAGGACGTGCGCCCCGTCGAGCGCGTCTTTATCGGCAATCCTGACGTTTCCGAAGCTGTGTTCCGCCTGTTGAAAGCCGCGCGTGAAGGAAAACGGCAACAGGAGGAGGTGCGCATTTCCGGCCAGGACGGCAGCCACGGGCGCTGGCTGCGCATGCGGGTGCGTCCGCTCGGCACCGGCAAGCGCGAGGCCAAATATGCGGTGTGGTCGATTGCCGACATCACCCGCGACCGCGAGCGCCAGGAAGACGTGTTTCAGGAGCTTCAGCACGCGATCGAATATCTCGATCACGCGCCGTGCGGCTTCTTCTCGGTCAATCCCGCCGGTGAGCTCGCTTATGTCAACGCGACGCTGGCGAACTGGCTCGACTATGATCTCGCCGAGATCGGCTCGGGCGGCCTGAAGCTCGCCGACATCGTCTCGGGCGACGGCGCTTCGCTGCTCTCGTCGATCGTGGCGGTGCCGGGCGAGGTGAAGACGGAAGTCTTCGACATCGATCTGCGCATGCGCACCGGCAAGACCATGCCGGTCCGGCTCTATCACAAGCTCGCCTTCGGCGCCGACGGTGCGCCGGGACCGTCGCGCACGCTGGTCATCAGCCGCGCCCGCGACGAGCGCAGCGATCCCGATCGCGCCGCCGAAGTACGCTTCATGCGCTTCTTCGACCACACGCCGATGGCGATCGCCACCGTCGATCGCGGCGGTAACGTCGTGCGGGCGAATGCGCGCTATGCCAAGCTCGCGCAGGGCCTCGGGCTCGACAGCGCCTCCAAGTCGATCTTCCGTGCGGTCAATGCGCGCGATCGGCACCTGCTGATCGCGGCGATCAATCAGGCCGCCGAAAACCAGGCCGACATTGCGCCGGTCGAGGTGGCGCTGGAAGGAGCCAAGGAACGCTGGGGCCAGTTCTTCGTCACGCCCGTCGATGCGGCCGAGAACGATGCGGAAGCCGCGATCGTCCACATGCTCGAGACCACCGAGCGGCGCGCGCTGGAAAATCAGATCAACCAGTCGCAGAAGATGGAGACGGTCGGCCAGCTCGCTGGCGGCATCGCTCACGACTTCAACAACGTGCTCTCCGCCATCATGATGGCGAACGACTTCCTGCTGAACGCGCACAAGCCGACCGATCCGTCGTTCCAGGACATCATGCAGATCAAGCAGAATGCCACGCGCGCTGCGACGCTGGTGCGGCAACTGCTCGCCTTCTCGCGGCGGCAGACGCTGCGGCCGCAGGTGCTCGATCTCGGCGATGCGCTGTCGGATCTCACCATGCTGCTGCGCCGGCTGATCGGCGAGAAGGTCAAGCTCGACCTGATCCACGGCCGCGATCTCTGGCCGGTCAAGGTCGACGTCTCCCAGTTCGAGCAGGTCATCGTCAATCTCGCGGTGAACGCGCGCGACGCCATGCCCGATGGCGGCAAGCTGATCATCCGCACCGCCAATGTCGCCACTGAAGAGGCGGGCAAGCTCGCCTATAAGGGCATGCCAGCGGCGGATTATGTGCGCATCGAGGTGGCCGACACCGGCACCGGCATTCCCGCTGATATCCGCGACAAGATCTTTGAGCCGTTCTTCTCGACCAAGGAAGTCGGCAAGGGCACCGGCCTTGGCCTTTCGACCGTCTACGGCATCGTCAAGCAGACCGGCGGCTTCATCTACGTTGATTCCGAGCCAGGACAAGGCACCTCGTTCCACATCTTCGTGCCGCGCCATCACGCCGAGCCGGAGGTGCAGGTCGAGCAGCCCGCGGCCGTGGCCGCCGCGACGAACGGCGCTGCCAAGGACGCTGCGCCTGCCGCTGTCGAGGCCAAGCCTCGCACTGATCTCACCGGGCAGGGCACAATCCTGCTGGTTGAGGACGAAGAGGGCCTGCGCGCGCTGAACGCCCGCGGCCTGCGTTCGCGCGGTTACACCGTCGTCGAGGCCGAGAATGGCGTCGAAGCGATGGAGGTGCTGGAGGAGCAGAGTGGCGGGATCGATCTGGTCGTCTCCGATGTTGTAATGCCGGAGATGGACGGTCCGACGCTGCTCAAGGCGATGCGGGAGAAGAACCCCGATATCCGCTTCATCTTCGTCTCCGGCTACGCCGAGGATGCTTTCGAGAAGAGCCTGCCCGAGGGCCAGCAATTCGACTTCCTGCCAAAGCCTTTCACGCTGAGCCAACTCGTGGCGGCGGTGAAGGAGACGATGACGAAGCAGGGGTGAGACCCTGCCGTCGTCCTGGCGAAAGCCAGGACGATTTTGCGGAGATATCGGGTGTTAACAGCCGGTATCCGGCGACCACAGTTTCCGCCGGTTTCCGGCCAAGCCCCCGTCAAATAAGGGCTTTTGCCATATCCCCGCGACTGAGGGCCGCAGCCGGGGGTTCCAAAACCGGCTTCCCTTTTGTAAACGGCTGCCCATCTTACTGGCACGTCCCCATGCCGGGGATTTGGGAAACGAACATGAATTTCTCGCAATGGTCCCGCAGTCTCGTGAAGACGCTTGCCGTCGTCCTGGCGCTTGCGCTGCCGACGGCGCTTGCGATCTCGTCCGCCGACGCCCGCGTCGGCGGCGGCTTCTCGTCGGGTTCGCGCGGTTCGCGGACCTTCTCGGCCCCGCCGTCGACCACGACAGCGCCGGGCTCGACCTCGCAATTCAACCGCACCTATAGCCAGCCCGGCGCCGGCATGAGCACGAGCGCGCCTTCGCGCGGCGGGCTGTTCGGCCGCGGCGGCGGCTTCTTGGGCGGTCTTGCGGCCGGCTTTCTCGGCGCAGGTCTTCTGGGCATGCTGTTCGGCGGCGGCCTGTTCGGCGGTCTCGGCGGCCTGTCGTCGTTCCTGGGCCTGATCATCCAGATCGTGCTCGTGGTGTTCGTGGTGCGGCTGGCGATGTCCTGGTGGCAGCGCCGCAATTCGCCGCAGGCGGCCTATGCCGGCGCTGATGCGGGTCCGCAGACCAACTATCGCAGCGGCCTAGGTGGCGGTCTTGGCTCTGGTCTCGGCGGCGGCTTCGGCTTTGGCGCCAACAGCGCGCCGCTCGAGATCAAGCCTGCCGACTACGCGGCGTTCGAGCATCTGCTCGGCGACATCCAGTCTGCGTGGTCGAACGAGGACGTTGCAAAGCTGCACACGCTCGCGACGCCGGAAATGGTCTCCTATTTCGAGCAGGACCTTGCGCAGAACCGCGCGCGCAATGCGGTCAACAAGGTGACCAATGTCAAGCTGTTGCAGGGCGACCTCGCGGAAGCCTGGCGTGAAGGCGAGACCGACTACGCGACGGTGGCGATGCGCTTCGCGCTCACCGACAAGACGGTCGACCGCAACACCGGCGCGATCGTTGCAGGCAGCGAGCAGCCCGGCGAGGTCACCGAAGTCTGGACCTTCGCCCGTCGCCAGGGCAGCCCCTGGGAATTGTCGGCGATCCAGCAGACCAACTGATCGCACGCAGGACAATAAACGAGGGCGTCGTGCTTCGGCACGGCGCCCTTTTTCTTTGCGCCGCTCATCTCCTGATACGGCCGACCACTTTGCGAGAAGCACTTAATTGCTTGTTGCCCGCGCCGGGCTCCCGCAATTTCGCGCCAGCCAGTTGGAGAAGGAGATTATTCGGTGAGCCAGTCCGTCGCGCGCTTCAGGACAAATCATGACAACGCCGCCACGAATTCGTCCCCGCTGCTGGAGGCGATTGATGCTGCGTATGACCGGATCGAGGCCGAGCGCGACCGCAATTGCTGGATCTATCTCCGCCCGCGGGAAGAGGCGCTCGAAGCATGCCGTAAGCTCGTGGCGCGCGCACGGACCGGCGAACATCTTTCGCTGCTCGGCATTCCCTTCGGCGTGAAGGACAATATCGATGTCGAGGGAATGCCGACCACCGCCGCATGCCCGGCGTTCAGCTATACGCCCTGGCATTCCGCGCGCAGCGTCGAACGCCTCACCGCGGCGGGCGCTATCTGCCTCGGAAAGACCAATCTCGATCAGTTCGCCACGGGCCTGTCCGGCGCGCGTTCGCCCTATGGCCCCTGCGCCTCGGTTGCCGACGCGCGCTATGTTTCGGGGGGCTCAAGTTCCGGTTCTGCGGTCGCCGTGGCGGCAGGGCACGTGGCGTTCGCGCTCGGCACCGACACTGGCGGGTCTGGCCGCATACCTGCCGGCTTCAACAACATCGTTGGGATCAAGCCGACCGTTGGGCTGGTGTCGTCACGCGGGCTGGTGCCGAATTGCCCGACCATCGATTGCGTTTCGGTGTTCTGCAATACCGTCGGCGATGGCGAAGCGATCCTCGACATTATCGAAGGGTTCGACTTCGAGGATCCCTACAGCCGCCAGCCCAGGGCCTTGTCTTTCGCGAGCGGAGCGGCGTCATCATTCCGGTTCGGCCGCATTGCATCAGCCGATCTCGAATGCTTCGGCATGCCGGAATGCGGCGAGCTCTATGAGCGCGCCTGCGAGCGGTTCACTGCGATCGGCGGAACGGCCGTTGAGGTGGACTTCGCCCCGTTCCGCCAGGCCGGGGAGTTGATGTTCAGCGGTCCCTGGGTGGCGGAGCGGCACTCGGCCATCGCTTCGCTGCTGGACATTGAGTCCGGCTCCCTGCTTGATGTCACCAAAACGGTTCTGGGCTCAGCGGGCGGCTACTCGGCGATCGACACGTTTGGCGCCATTCACCGGTTGCGCCGACTTTGTCGCGACGCCGAGTCGATCTTTGCGGGGATCGATGCGCTGGTGGTTCCGACCGCACCGCGGCCATTCACATTGGAGGAGATGTTTCGCGATCCGATCACCCTCAACAATCGCCTCGGCTACTACTCGTACTTTGCCAATCTGCTCGATCTCTGCGGCGTGGCGGTTCCGAATGCGACATTGCCTGATGGCATGCCGATGGGCGTGACCCTGCTGGCGCCGGCGTGGCACGATCGTGCGCTGATCGGACTGGCGCGGCGCTTCGAGGCCAGCGCAGACGAAACGGCGTTCGAATTGAAGCGCAGCGCCTGAAAGGCGGAGTCTATTCCACCTCCTGCCCGAGCATCGAAAGATCCAGGATCGAAATCACGGATCTGTCGTATCGGATCACGCCTTCCTCCTGGAGCCGCGCGAGTTGCACGGTCACCCATTGGCGGGTGGACCCGATGAGATTGGCGAGATCGCCGTGGGTAAACGGCATGCCGACGATGATCTCGTTGTCGCGCCTCACGCCGTAGACGTGCGACAGGAAGATCAGCAGGCTATGCAGCCGCTCGGTCACCGATCGCGTCCCGAGCATCTGGGCCATCGCCGAATAGCATCGCGCCTTGAACGCCAGGGCATCCAGCAAGGCGACGGCGATTGCCGGCGACTCCAGCGCAAGCCGCCGCAGCGCCGGTCCAGGCATGAACGTCAACTGGCTGCGCTCTGCCGCAACCGATGTCCACATGTGCGGGCCCGTTCCGAAGATATCGGGGCCGCCGACGAAGTTGCCGGGAAACCAGTAGGCGAGGGTGACCTCGCGGCCCGATGGCGCCGCATAGTAGCTGCGGATGCGCCCCTCGCTGATCAGGTAGATCCCGGCCTGTGCGTCGCCCTGAGACCAAACCAGTTGGCCGGCTTCCAGCGTCTTCGCGCGCCCGATCGCACGCAAGCGATTGCGATCGACCCGGTCAAGGCCATCGAGCAAGCCAGGCAGCGGCCTGACGAGGTCGTCCGACTCGGCCAGCATCACACCTGCCGCTATCGCGCTGTTCGCCCTGTGCATGGCCGGCTCCACTGTGAGACCCGGCATCGATTATTCAAGAACCATGCCAGCGCGCTACGGCCCTCTCTCGATTGGCGCGTTCGAGGCGATCAGCTCGCGTCCGACTGATTGAACGCCCGCAACCCTTCTGCGCGGATGACGTCGAGACAATCCTTTTTGAGGGAAAGATAGGTTGGCTCGACCATGATAGAACTCGACCGCGGGCGCGGTAGCTTGACCGCGACGTCGCGCAGGATGCGGCCCGGTCCCGCGCTCATGATGAGAACGCGGTCGGCCAGCACGATGGCTTCATCGATGTCATGCGTGACGAATACGATGGTCGCCTTGATCCGGTCGCGCAGCTCCAGCAGATTGTCTTGCATCACCGCCCGGGTCTGCGCGTCGAGGGCCCCGAAAGGCTCGTCCATCAGCAGCACTCGAGGCTGATTGGCCAGCGCCCGCGCAATCGCCACACGCTGTTGCATGCCGCCGGACAGCGTGTTCGGATAGGCATCGGCGAAACGCTTGAGACCGATCATCGCGATCAAATCGTCGGCGATGGCATTCGCGTCCGCCTTGGACTTCCCATGCATCCTGGGGCCATGAGCGATGTTCCTGCGAACTGACTTCCAGGGGAAAAGATGCGGCTGCTGGAACACCATGCCGACATCGGGCCGCGGGGCGTAAACAGGCGAGCCCTCCACCAGGATGTCGCCTTCAAACGGCACTTCCAGTCCGGCGATCGTGTTGAGCACCGTCGACTTGCCGCAGCCGGAGGGCCCGACGATGCAGACGAACTCGCCAGGCGCGACGTCAAAGGACACGCGATCCACCGCGATGGTCTGCCCGCGCTTGGTGTCAAACACGATGCTCAGGTTTGAGACTTGAATGGCGGGTTGCGTCCGCGCCGATTCCACAGAGACCGGCGGGCTTGCCAGGGCCAATTTCACGATCGATCGAGATCCCGACATCAACGCCACCAGACAGTACGTTCGGCAAGGGCCGCAAACAGCCGGTCAGCGATGAACGATATCAACCCGAGCGCGGCGAGCCCGCCCATGACCTGGCCCGTTTGCATGTTCTGCTGCGCAATCTCGATCCTGTAGACAATGCCGGCGAAAGTGCCTGCAAGTTCGGCCGCGACAAGCGTGTAAAAGGAGATGCTGACGGCGGTGCGCAATCCGACCACGATGTAGGGCAGCGCGCCCAACAGCACGATCTCCTGCAGCATCTGCCGCCGCGGCGTGCCGAGCATCAACGCCGCCCGGATCAGGCCGCGGTCGACCTTCTGCACGCCGATGTGGGTCGAAAGCCAGACCGTGAAGAACACGCCCCATACGACGAGGAACAGTTTTCCCGCCTCCGACAGGCCGAACCAGAGAATGACGATCGGCACGAAAGCAATCGGCGGAATTGGCCGCAGGATATGGAAGAGCGGGGACAGCAGGCTCGAAACGACAGGGAATTGGCCGGTGAGGATGCCGAGCAGAATGCCGAGTGCGCCGCCCACGATGAACCCGGTGGTGACGCGAAGGAGGCTCGCCGAGAGATCACCGAGGAATTGTCCGCTTCGTATCCATTCGAGGACGGCCGCGGCAACCACCGTCGGCGGCGGAAACAGCACCATGTTGACGGCGCCGGAGCGGGACGCCAGTTCCCAGAGGCCGACGAACAGCGGCAGCGAAAGCGCACCGACCAGAATATTGAGGCGGCGAAGACGTGCTGAATCCGTCCGCCGATTGCGACCATCAGTGCGGAGAGCAATCTTTTGTGGTGCTGAAGTGCCGTCCTGCATGGCTGTGCGGGTGCCTATTTCCACGAAAGGGTGACACGCTCCGGGGCGATCTTCTTCAGCGGCTCGCTGACGACGACCTTGCTGAAGTCTGGCATCGCCGCTCCCGGAGGGTGGTTGCCGCTCTCGAGGCGCCATGCGGAGTGGGTCTTGAGAATCTCTACCAGCCGGTCGTCGAGGCGCACGCGGTAGACATAGTCGGTCCAGATCGGGGCGAGTTCGTCCCGCTTCATGCCGACCGCGTCCGCCACGACCGTGATCGCGTCATCCTGATGTGCCTTCATCCAGACCTCGGCATCGATCAGTGCGGCGATGAACTTCTCGACCAGCGCGGGGTTGGCGTCCAGATAGGGCCTCATGACGACGATGTTGAACGTCTCGGAGTAGGTGCCTGAAGTATCGAGCTCAGCGACGGCTTCGCCCAGGGCCTTCTTCGCGTTGGCGATGTGGGGCTCCCACGTGTCGATCGCGTCGATGCTTCCTGCTGCAAGTGCCGGCAGCATCTCCTGCGGCCGCAGGTTGACGAGGGTGACATCCTTGGCAGTCAATCCCGCTGACTTCAGCAAAGTCGCAGTGTAAACCTCGCTGCCGGTGCCAGCCGTGAATCCGATTCGCTTGCCGCGAAGATCCGCCTTGGTCTTGACGCCGGCCTTGGCCGCGACGACCGTCTTGAGGTCGGAATATTCCATGCCCGCGACGAAGGCGATGGGCTGGTTTGCCATCGCCGAGGCGGTGACCGGTGCCTCGGCCGTCGTCGCGATGTCGGCGCCGCCACCGATCACGGTATCCAGGCATTGCTTGCCGGACGTGAAGTTCGAGACCGTGATGTCCAGTCCGTTCTTTTCGAAAATCCCCTTCGATTTGGCGACGATCGCAAGGCCGGAGATCGGTCCGAGGTTTTGCGCAAGACGGGCTTTGAGCAATTCTGCGGCCGAGACGCAGTCCGGGCTGATGACGAGGCAGCAAAGCGCCGCATAGCCGGCAATGGCCGAAAGTGGGCGGACGGTGTTCCAGTGCATGACGATTTCCCCTCGCGCCGCGCCCGGCGGCAGCCCCGATGTGATCGCGGATACCGCCCTGAACGGTTCCGCCACAGACTCCCGCGTCCTCCCCTGGCCGATCGCTTGAGGATCAGCCGATATTGGCATGCTCGCCCGGCGTTACGATCTCGGGAAGCAATTAATCGACACGTTCTTTGGGCAACCGGCGTGATGGACTGTCAGCAAGGCAGCGCCGACTCGTCCTGACGGAACCTTCGACCGCATGCTACATTGGGTTGTCGCTCCCACGCTCACGGACCCCTCCCATGAATTACGAGCTCTACTACTGGCCCGAGATCCAGGGCCGCGGTGAATATGTGCGGCTGGCGCTGGAGGAGGCGGGTGCGGATTACATCGACGTCGCACGCGGTCCGCGCGGCAGTGGCGCCATGATGAAGATGATGGAGGTCCACAAGGGTACGCCGCCCTTTGCGCCGCCGTTCCTGAAGGCCGGTAAGCTCGTCATTGGCCAGACCGCCAACATCCTGCTCTATCTCGGCAGCCGACACGCCCTCGCGCCGAAGACGGAAGCGGGCAAACTCTGGGTGCACCAGCTTCAACTCACCATCACCGATTTCGTGGTCGAAATCCACGACACCCACCATCCGCTCGGGCCATCGCAGTATTACGAAGACCAGAAGGCGCCCGCAAAGAAGCGCACCGCTGACTTCTGGGACGAGCGCGTGCCGAAATATCTCGGCTATTTCGAACAGCTCCTCGACGACACCGGCGGTGCCTATGTCACCGGTCGACGCTTGACCTACGTCGATCTCTCGCTGTTCCAGATCGTCGCCGGATTGCGCTACGCCTTTCCCAGGCGCATGAAGGCGTTCGAGAAGAAAATCCCAGGTCTCGTCGGCCTGCACGACCGCGTTGCCGCGCGGCCGAACATCAAGGCCTATCTCGCCAGCGAGCGCCGCATTCCCTTCAATGAGCAGGGCATCTTTCGACGCTATCGCGAGCTTGACGGTTAGAGCGTTTTCGAGCGAAGTGAGCGCAAGTTCGCGTCAAGAAAACGCGTCAGGACAACAGTCCAGCCGGTCCGGACAGGGGCTGGCGGCAGCCTCTGTTCAGGACCGGCCGCTTCGGGCGCGATCGGTCGCCCAAAGATGTCATGGCTCCCGACCGGCGGTGCGCGTCGAGGGCCAGATTGATCGTCGGTCTGATCGGGAGCGGATGCGAGGTCATGCTCGTCGGGACAGGGGGGCTTGCAGAACATCATCGCGTCTCGCGTCGTGCACCCGGATCGGATCAGTGTGCGGGTGCGGCCTTCTGTAGCGAGGCCCGGCTGCGGCGGCATCAGTCGAACGGAGGACGTGGAGTTGTTTCGGCAGTCGCGTTCACCACACTCCAGGCAACAGGCGGTAACGCACGCGTGCAGCATAATCGGCATAGCCTGACAGACCGGCCATGAGGGTACGCTCCTCGATGCCGATGCGGATCGCGAGCAGTACGAGAAAGAGCGGCGCGGTGGCCAGGCCCCACCACGAGCCGAGGATCAGCGGCACGCTGGCGAAGAACAGGATCATGCCGCTGTACATGGGATGGCGGACATGGGCGTAGGGCCCGGTCGAGATCACGCGTTGCGCGCGCTCGGCCTGTAGCTTCACCACGGGCGCGGCGAAGGAATTCTCGCGAAAGACCCACAATGTGAACAGCGTCGAGGCGATGAACAGCACGAAGCCCAGCAACTGCCACGCCACGTTCATACTGGAGGCAAGATGGCGCCGGTCGAGCCCCATCGCGACGAGCCAACCCAGCATCGCCGCGATGAAGGCGACCATGAAGACCTTGTCGGCGGCCGGTTGATCTCTCTGGAGAACGGGCCGCAGACGCTCCGCCAGAAGCGCCGGGTCGATCCGGTAAAGCCACCAGCCGCAGAGCGGGCCAAGCAAGACGGAGGTGACGAGAAACACCCACGCGCCGGGCCAATGCAGCGTGCCGGCGGCCGCGAACAGCAGCGCGCCCATTGCGGCGGTGAGAACAGTGTTCTGCAACAGCAGACGTACGATCATGTTCGATCTGCCTCCATCACGCGCGGGTGCAATGATCACATGCTTCCGGCAAACATAAGGCCGGTGCGGCAGGCGGGCTTCAGATCTTGATGGGCGGCGTGAAGGCCGCCAGCAGCCGCACCAGATCTGCCTGTCGTTTGGTTCCGGTCTTGGTGAAGATCCTGGCGAGGTGAGTCTTGATCGTCGTTTCGGCGACGCCCACGCTTTTGGCCACGTCAGGAACCCCGCCGACCTCGACGATGGAAAGGAATACGCGCAGTTCGGCCGGCGTCAGCTTGAACAGCTTACGGATCAGATCAGGCGCGACGATCGTGTCGAGCGCTGCCTTGCTGACGAACAGGACGGCGCAGGCCTCGTGGCTCGCCCCGAACATTTGCCGGCGCCCCGCGGTCAGTGGCACGAGATGCCCGACATAATACGAGCCATCGCGCGCTGTCAGATGCAGCGAGATGCCCATCGTCGCCCTGTCGCCGTGAGCCGTGCTCGCCAATGCCTGTCGCAGCATGCGATCCGCATTCAGGTCTGATGTCACGAGCCGGCCGTGCACGGCGCGAAGGACGTCGGCTTCCTCGAGAATGTCCCGCGCGCTCGCATTGGAATGCGTGATATGACCGACGGCATCGAGCAGCAGGACCGCGGCGCGCAGGGCGTCGAGCGTGTGGGCCGACGTCGTCTCCAATGCGTTCTGATGCTGTAGCTTTTGCCGGACATGCATGGCCCGTTGCATGTGCGGCGTGATGTAGGAAATTACCTGGTACATCCTGCGATCGACAAGGCCACCGGCCTTCATGATCGAGAGGCGGGACAATCCCGCAGCGGACTTGTCGAGCAGGATATTTGCGGCATCTTCGAGACCTTGCGGTCGCGTCCACTCGTTGTAGAACATGGTCGTCCGGAATTCGTCGACGTCGATCCAGTCTCCGATCGTCTGGATCTGGCCGACTGGCGCGTGGAGCACGGCCCGCGACGGATCGAACGGCTCGTAGGTTTCGATATAGGATTGAACAAAGGCGGGGTCGACGCCGACGGCATGCGAGATCACGGCCTCGCCGGCGGCTCCGATCCGGACCAGACCACCGCTCTGGCCGCCCGCGAGGTCCACGATGCTGCCAAGGGTCGACGTCCACAGGGAATCGTCGAGCGCTGCATCGTAGATGTCCCCGACCAGCGACAGCAGCTCTTCACTCGGTTCCATTGGCGCGTCCCATAAACATATGGATGGGCTTGTTCGGCCTCGAAGATGAGCACGCCGGATGTGGAAATTTGATGAGCCGGATCACACTTCAGGCCGCCGAGATCGCTTGCAGGATCCTGAGAGAGGTCAGCCTGGCGCCGAAAAGGACCTCGCGGTGCGCGCCAATGGCTGCGCGGCCTCGGCGACGCGAGCGAACGTTCGATGCAACGAGAGACGCGCAATGATGCGCGCGGCCGTCGCGCACGAGTCTGGCCGCGCCGTCCGCCAAATGCGGACGCGCGAAAGGCCCGGCCGTCAAGACCGGGCGATCCATCGCAGAAAAGTCAGATCAGGCGAGCTGATCGATCCGGGTGCCCTGACCCGGCGGCAGCGGCGCCGGCGGCGTCGGCTGGTAGGTCGGGTCGTTGTCCTTGGTCTTGGTCTGGTCGTCCGGCTGCTTGGTCGTGTCGTAGCTTGGGACCACGATCGTGACAGGCGGCGGCGCAACGCTGGAAACGCTCATCCACAAATCCTCACAGATTGAACCTGATGAGCCTGCCCTGTGAGGGACGAAAGGTCCGTCAAGCCGATCGTTAAAATGCGAGGGATCTGCGCGAAAAGACGCGCCTACTCGTCCTTCGGCCGCGTGATCGCGATCGCCGCGTCCGTCTTGGTGCGCGTGCATTCCATGTTGAGGCGCTTGTAGCGCATCGTGATCTTGTCACCGCGCAAGAGGCCCATGCGCTTCAGGCAGCGCGACGCCCCGGTCGTGGTGTCGTCCTTCGTCACCGTGAAGATGATCGCGGCCGCGGAGGCCACGAGATCATAGAACTGCGGCGTCGGCTTGCGGTCGCCTTTGGCGTAGAGCTCGTTGGAATAGGCCTGCCCCTGGGTTCGGCAGCCGAGCGACAGCTCCTTCGCAGCCGGGTGGGTGAGGTAGATGATGTTGGCGGCCTTGAAGTTGACCTTCAGCCCGTCGATGCCGCCGGCGAGCTGCTTGGCGATGTCGTCGCATTGGTCGGCACGCGCAGGCGCGGTGAGGGTCACAAGGCCGGTGATTGCGGCGGCGACAATAACCGCGCCGCGAAAGTGCAGTCTGGAAATCATGATGAAAAGCCCCTTGACGGCGCGCATTCAACCGTCGCCGCGCGCGAAGCGCAAGGGGTGCAACCCGGCTCGACCGGGCACGTCTACAGCTATTGAAGGCAGGCGGCAAAAATGGCCGCCAGAGCGCCGAATAAGACACCGAATCGGGATGCCCCGGCCGCGCCAGGACGCCTTCCCTTTGTGGCAAAAAAGCTTAGAACGCTTCTATGCTTAGAGGCCCGCGAGGGCTGCAAAACCCGAGATCGCCCCATGAACGCTCCCACCGCCTTCCCCGACCAGTCCAAGCCCGTCCCGCCCTACAAGCACACCCCGCTGTTCCCGCTCGGCAAGGACGAGACGCCCTACAAGAAGATCTCGTCCGAGGGCGTCAGGGTCGAGAAGGTCTTGGGGAAAGACATGCTGGTGGTGTCGCGCGAGGCGCTGCGGGCGCTGTCGGAAGCGGCTTTCGGCGACATCAATCACTATCTGCGCCCGGGCCATCTGAAGCAGCTCCGCGCCATCCTGGAAGACGGCGAGGCCAGCCCGAACGACAAGTTCGTCGCCCTCGACTTTTTGAAGAACGCCAACATCGCCGCCGGTGGCGTGCTGCCGATGTGCCAGGACACCGGCACCGCGATCATCATGGGCAAGAAGGGCTGCAACGTCATCTCCGACGGTGACGACGAGGCGGCGCTGTCTGAAGGCGCGCGCGATGCTTACCTCCGCCGCAACCTGCGCTATTCGCAGGTCGCGCCGCTCTCAATGTACGAGGAGAAGAACACCGCCAACAACATGCCGGCGCAGTGCGAGATCTACGCCGAGGGTGACGACGCCTACAAGTTCATGTTCATGGCCAAGGGCGGCGGCTCCGCCAACAAGAGCTTCCTGTTCCAGGCGACGCCCTCGGTGCTGACCAAGGACCGGTTGCTCGCCTTCCTGAAGGAGAAGATCCTCACGCTCGGCACCGCGGCGTGCCCGCCTTATCACCTCGCCATCGTCATCGGCGGCACCTCGGCCGAGCTCTGCATGAAGACGGTGAAGCTGGCGTCGGCCCGCTATCTAGATGCGCTGCCGACCCACGGCTCGCCCGACGGCAACGCCTTTCGCGACGTCGAGATGGAGAAGGAAATCCACAAGATGACGCAAAGCCTGGGGGTGGGCGCGCAGTTCGGCGGAAAATATTTCTGCCACGACGTCCGCGTGATCCGCATGCCGCGTCACGGCGCCTCGCTGCCGATCGGGCTTGGCGTGTCCTGCTCGGCCGACCGCCAGGTGCTCGGCAAGATCACCAAGGATGGCGTCTATCTCGAGGAGCTCGAGCACAATCCCGCTCAATATCTGCCGCAGGTCGAGCAGTCGCTCGGCGGCGAGGTCGTCAAGATCGACATCAACCAGCCGATGAAGGACATCCTGGCGACGTTCGCGAAATACCCGATCAAGACCCGCGTCTCGATGACCGGCACCATGATCGTCGCGCGCGACTCTGCGCACGCCAAGCTGCGCGAGCGGCTGGAGAAGGGCGAGCCGCTGCCTGATTATTTCAAGAACCATCCGGTCTACTACGCCGGGCCGGCCAAGACGCCCGAGGGCTACGCCTCTGGCGCGTTCGGTCCGACCACGGCGGGCCGCATGGATTCCTTCGTCGACCAGTTCCAGGCCGCCGGCGGCTCGATGGTGATGGTCGCCAAGGGCAACCGCGCGCCGGCCGTGCGCGAGGCCTGCAAGAAGTATGGCGGCTTCTATCTCGGCTCGATCGGCGGTGCGGCGGCGAACCTTGCCGAGCACTGCATCAAGAAAGTCGAAGTGCTCGAATATCCCGAGCTCGGCATGGAAGCGATCTGGCGCATCGAAGTGGTCGACTTCCCGGCGTTCATCATCATCGACGACAAGGGCAACGACTTCTTCAAGGAGTTGAATCTGGGCTGATTTGTTTTCACCTCTCCCCGCTTGCGGGGAGAGGTCGGATTGCATCGAAGATGCAATCCGGGTGAGGTGGACTCTCCACGAGTCCGACTGTCACCGTCCTCGCGGAGACTCCCCCTCACCCTAACCCTCTCCCCGCGAGCAGGGAGAGGAGACTTCTTAAGCCCTTGCGCCGGTGAACGGGAAGCTACCCATCGGGCCGATACCCATCTCGCCGTTGATGTTGTTACCGGACACCGTGCCGGTAAATTCGAGCGTCAGCGGCATCGGGTTGGTGATCGAGACTTTCCAGGAGACGCTGTCACCGTTGACGGTGCCGTCGAAAATTTCGGCGGTATTGCCGTCCGCGCCCTGCGTGCCCGTGAGCGTGCCGCCGGCTTCCTTCAGGCTCAGCGTCGCCTGGCGCTCGCCCATCGGCGTCGTCATGGTCAAATTCCAATTGCCGTCAACGGCCATTCGCGTCTCCCGAACATTGTCCCGGCGGGTTGCGACGATCCGCAACCAGTCCTGGGGCGAGGCTATAGCGCAACTTGAGGCCGCTGCCTAACGCGGCCATTTAACGCGTCTTTGGCGGCAGTCAGGCGCGCGCGGCGGCGCGCCGGCGGCTGGTGACGACGAGTCTGAACACCACGTACTGCACGGCAAAAGCGAGGGCCTTGGCGCCGCCCGCGACGGCGGAGATGTAGAACGCCCACAGCTTCAGATCGCCGGTGGCGGCGACTGCGATCGTACCGGCACCGAGCACGAACATCAGTGCGGCCCAGGCATAGCCCGCAGCGGTGACATATTCCGGCGCCGTCTCGACCACCATCGGCGGCATGTAGCGCAGCATCCAGCCGCGCTTGAGCATGATCGCGCCGATCGCGAAATGCGCGATCGCAGGCTTGGCCAGCATGAAACGGGGATCGTTGGTCAGCAGCGTCACCGTCCCAAGCACGATGACGAGCGCGACGCTCGCATAGGTCATGTAGCCGAGCTTGTGCCCCTTGACGCGGGCATAGATCACCTGCGCGAGCGCACCCGCTATCGCCACCGACGTCGCGAGGATGACGTTGTCGGTCGCCAGATAGATCACCAGGAAGACGATGGCCGAGAGGAAGTCGGAGGCGAGGCGGGCGAATACGTCCTTCATTGTCGGTCCTGTCTCACTGTGCTTCCGGCAGCGCGCCATCAGGCGCACCATACTTGATCTGGCGATATTCGGGATACCATTTGGTGAAATAGATCGCGCTGTTGCGGGCGGCGAAGGCGACCGCGAGGCCCGACCAGACCGGCAGACCAGGGAAGTAGAGTAGCACGATGTTGGCGGCCATCATCAGCAGGGCGGCGACGGTCCATGCCGCGGTGATGATGTAGTTGGCGGTGAGGAAGCCGGGCATTGCCGCGGTCTCGGCCGGAACGGACTCGATCGCGTATTGCAGCGTGAAGGGCCGGCGCGCCAGCATCGAGCCGAGCGAGATGACGAAGATGCCGATATCAACCGAGAGTTTGACGCCGAGCGTGCTGAGCGTGGGGTGCAGCGCGAGGAAGAGGCCGATGCCCGCGAACAGGATCGCCGAGCCCGCGGCGAGAATCTTCACCGAGCGGCCGCGTGCAACATCGATCGCGATCGTCGCGATACAGATCGCGGATCCCGCGAACACGCTGACCGTCGCCGACGTCATGAACATCAGGAAGGTGTAAACGCCGTAGGGGGCAAGGATCAGGAAGATCGTCATGGTCGCCTCGGTCGCACTAATCTTTACGATGTCAAGATCGATAGTTCAGTACCGCCGCCGGGTCAAGCGAAATCTTTACAGTGTCAAAATGACGTGAATGACCTGTAAAAATTCAATTGTTGCAACGGCTTGATCCGATATCTCGCCGGCCATGGCGGCCCAGGGCAGGCGCGACAGGATGGTCAGCGCGCAGGACACCAGAAGGCCGATGGTCAGGACAATGCCGCCGACGCGGCAGATCGTGAATCGGAGCGAGCCCGGCGTCGCATACATGCCGAGCGGATGCAGCAGCCGCGACAGCAGGAGCGCGCCCATCAGCAGGTGAATGCGCAAGGGCGATGCGCCCGACATCTCCAGAAGCGCCACCATCAGCGCGATGATCGGGACGTATTCCATGAAGTTGCCATGGGCCCGGATCGCACTGCGCAGGTTCTCGTTGCCGCCGTCGCTGAAGGGCGCCTTGCTGCTTCGTCGCAGCCGGATGACCTGCAACGCGAGCGCGACGTAGATCAGCGCGAGGATGGCGAGGTAGTTCGCCGTGATCGCGGGGACGTGCATGTGAAGCCTCCCTGATGACATCAGCGAAGGAGCAGGGGAGAGCTACTGCGCTCCCACCCAATTGCCGTGGAAGCCGTCAGGCACGCGATGGCCGAGCTGCACCAGCGCGGCGGGGCCGGCTTCGATGTCGGTGGCGTTGAACACGGCGAGGTCGCTGCGGTTCTCCCGCGCGCGCCAGACCACCGCCAGCAGCCAGCCATCGCCCTCTGCGGCATCTTTCGATCGCTCGACGAAGACAGGCTCGGAGATCGTGTCGCCTGCCGGCAGCAGATACTGGCCGAGCCGCTTTCCCGTGCCGTCGACATGAACGATGCCTGACAACGCGCCGAACATCGGCAGCCGCGGATTGGCGCAGGCGTACCAGCCGTGACGGCTCTTCAGGCCGGCGCGGCGATCGTCGATGCGCGGGAATTCGCCGGTGAGATCGTCCAGATAAGTCTGCTGGAAGCGGTCGGTATTGCCGGAGAGGTCGAAGGTCCAGCGGCAGTGACGGGCGCGCGATTTCTCCGGATCGGTCGGCCGGCCGTCGGGATGCGGAAACAGCGGGGCTTGCTCGAACTGCATGACGTCGGCGATGATGCGGTCGCCGTCCTCCCAGGCATTCATGACGTGGAAGACGTAGCAGGCCTCAGCGCGGAACCAGACGATGTCCTTTGCCGTGCCGTTGCGCTTCATCACGCCGACATAGGCACCTTTCTCGGGCTCCCAGGCATAGGGCGGCTTGCCGCTCATCGCGCGCTCCATGCTGCCGGTGAGGGGGAGGATGGGAAACAGCACGTGATTTTCGGTGACGATGAAGTCGTGCACCATGCTGGCATAGGGCGTTTCGAAACGCTCGAAGCGCGTCACCTTGCCGCCCGCATCGATCGATCCGTAGGAGAGGACAGGCGTCAGAGGGCCCGCCGCATTGTAGCCGAAGAACACTAGCTCGCCCGTAACAGGATCGACCTTCGGATGCGCGGTGAAGGCACCGACGATGCGGCTCTGGTAATCGCAATAGCCGCGCGTTGCCAGCGTGCCCGGCTCGATCTCGGTCGGCAGATGTCCTTCCTCGAGCGCGAGCAGCTTGCCGGCATGAAAGACGATGTTGGTGTTGGCGACGCCGCCGTCGGTCAGGTTCGTGGGCGCATCCGGCAGCTTGCGTCCGAAGCCGCCGAACAGCGCGCGGCCTGCATCGTGCTCGGCGAGCCATTTTGGGGTCCGGACCCAGCGATTGCGGTAGGAGGCGCGTCCCTCTTCGAGATGAAAGGCGTGCAGCATGCCGTCGCCGACGAACCAGTGCGCGCCGGGCGAATCGAATTGTGGATTGGGGCCATTGCGATAGAGCGTGCCGTTCAGCTCGCGCGGCAATTCGCCGACGATCTTGAGGAAAGGCGCGTCCGCCTCGAACGGGATCGGCGCAATATTGTTGCGGCGCTCGGCGATGGCGTCCTGCTGCACGGCATAAGCCTCCCTATCTTTACATCGTAAAGATTGCATAGGACCATGCGCGGCTTTCGTCAAGTGAAATCTTTACACTGTCAATATTGCGTCATATAGCTTGCAAATGGCCAGAACCGACACCAAAGGCGTAACGGCGCGAAGCCCGCGCCCCCCGAAAAAGACATCGCCGGCGTCACGCGCGGCGCGCCGCCCCGCAATTGCGAAGACCGAGACGCCCTATCACCACGGTGCCTTGCGCGAGGCGCTGCTCCGGGCGGCCGAACGGGTGCTGGAGCGCGATGGGCTCGCCGGCCTGACGCTGCGCGCGGTGGCGCGCGAGGCGGGCGTCTCGCATGCCGCACCGACGCATCATTTCGGCGATCTCACGGGCCTCGTCAGCGAGCTTGCCGCGATCGGCTTCCGCCAGTTCAACGCAGCGATGGCCTCGGCTTGCGATACGGCCACCTCGCCTTTGGATCGGGCACTGGCGCGGCCAAAAGCCTATGTCGCCTATGCCCAGGCCCATCCCGGCATGTACGGCCTCATGTTCCGCACCGAGCGGCTCGACTATTCTAGGCCGTCGTTGCATGAAGCCGCGGAATCCTCCTTTGCCGGGCTTGCCAATGCCATCAGCGCGATGCGGCAGGAGCCGATCAGCGGCAACGCGCTGACCATCGAGCAGGGCGCCGCGATCGCGCGGGCCTGGTCGATGGTGCACGGCTTCACCATGCTGCTGCTGGACGGACGGCTCGAGGATATCTTGGAGCGGCTGCCCGCGGGCACGACTGCGGAGCAGCTTCTGGAAGCGATCCTGAAGTCGACGGTAGCAGCCAGGATGCCAACAAGCACCTGACCGGACGAAACGATCGATGCCGAGGAACTCAGGGCCTTGCACATTCTTCACTGTGGGCAAGCAGCAAACGCAGTCTCGATAGGCCTGACAGCGGCGCGGAATCGTTCTAGAAGAGCGGCTTCGCTCGGGCTCAAGCAGCCTGGTCCGCGTCCTCGTTACACTTGATCATGCCAGCCATCGCTCCCCGCAAAGCCTACCGCGTCGGCCGTTCCAAGACCGGACTTGGCCTCTTCGCCACCATGCCGATCAAGAAGGGCACAAGGATCATCCGTTATTTCGGGCCGATCCTGGACTGCCGGATTCCTGGGCAGGACGAGATCGAGAACAAATATCTGTTCGAGCTCAACGGCCGCTGGACCATCGACGGTTCGGTGCGCAAGAACCTTGCCCGCTATATCAACCACTCGTGCCGGCCCAACGCCGAATCCGACGTGCGCCCGCGCGAGCGCAAAGTGTTCATCCGCGCCATCAGGAACATCGAGCCTGGCGACGAGATCAACTACGATTACGGCACCGACTATTTTAAGGCTTATTTGAAGCCGATCGGCTGCAAGTGCCCCTCCTGCGAAGCCAAGCGCAAGAAGCAGCGGGCCGAGGCCCGTGCCGAACGCGCCAAGGTGAAGGCGCGCGCGGAACGCAAAGCCCAGAAGGCCGGCGCGAAAACCACCGCGGCAAAAAAGAAGAAGCTGAACGGCAAGCACTTTGCCGGCAAGGTCGGCCGCGCGAAGGCGTAGTTCCCGCTCGACGGCCGCCGGCTTTCACGTCAGTCTCCTGATTGGTCGTCAGGCTGCTAGGCGCTTCGCTTCGGTCGCACCGACGTTGTGGAGAACGCGGACACCTCACTCACGTCTCGTGCCCCCGGCTCTGCGCCGCAACGCGAGAGCGTTGCAGCGCGTCCGGGACGCAAGAGCTTCACGCCGCCACCGCTCTCCCGCTCTTCCGCAGGCCCACATACTGCAACTCGGCGAACACGCCGGTCGCGATCGCCTGCGCCACGATCATGAGCTCGCCGGCGAGCTTCGGTGACACCGCGCCCGAGAACAGCAGCGCGATGCTGCCGACCGTCCAGGCGGCGTTGCCGACCACGACCAGCAGCACCAGCGGCCTCAGTACCGCGGTGCGCGAGGCGAGCCAGCCGACCAGCGCGGTGTAGGCGATCAGGAACAAGCCGGTTTCACGCAGCAGCGCCTCGGGCAGATTGAACAGGGTGGCGAATGCAGCTGCACCAAAAGTCAAACCGAGCGCGGAAACGCCGCTGAAGACCGCGTCGGCGAGCAGGGCACGGCGCAGGAAGGTGGATGCGTCGATCATTAGAGGTCTCCATGGTTGAGTTGGGTAGGCTCGAAGGGAACTCAATGCTTCCAGCGCCACCAGGCGCGGAGCAGGCGGGCGAGCCGGGACGGGCAGAGGCTCCTGCCGACGCTGTGCTCGAAGGCGGTGACATGTGCGACGACATAGTCGCCGGTCGAATGCACCAGCGGCTCCGGCATGTTGAGGCTGCGCGCCAGCATCCGGGTCGCGAGCGTCATGGCCCAGGGAAGAAGGTGGTCTGCAAGGGTACGGTAGAGCAGCAGCGCGATCATGGTCATTCTCCTGTGCTCGGGAAGATGCGCTGGTCGGGTGCCCAATTCGATTACCTCGCGGGTAATGGAAGGGGTGAAATACGCATGATAGGTTTTGGACCATGAACGCACATGCATCCACGGCACGCGCCGAACCCAGCCAGCCGATCCATATCGGCGATCATTTGCGCGAGTGGCGGCAGCGCCGCCGCATGAGCCAGCTCGACCTCGCCGGCGAGGCGGAGATTTCGGCGCGGCATCTGAGTTTCGTCGAGACCGGCCGCGCCGCGCCCTCGCGCGACATGGTGCTGCGGCTCGCCGAGCGCCTCGATGTGCCCTTGCGCGAACGCAACGTGTTGCTGGTTGCGGCGGGCTTTGCGCCGGCCTTTCCGCAGCGCGCGCTGGAGGATCCCGCCTTGAAATCAGCCCGCCAGGCGATCGACCTCGTCCTCAGGGCGCATGAGCCCAATCCGGCGCTGGCCTATGACCGGCACTGGAACCTAGTCTCCGCCAACCGCATGGTGGCGCCGCTGCTCGCCGGCGTTCCGGAGCGGCTGCTGGCGCAGCCGCTCAACGTGCTCCGGCTCGCGTTTCATCCCGAGGGACTGGCGCCCCGCACGGTCAATCTCGCGGAATGGTGCGCGCATCTGCTCGAGCGTTTGCACCGGCAATGCGAGCTGACCGCCGATCCCGAGCTCATCAAGCTCTATCACGACCTCAAGAGCTATCCCGTTCCGGCGCGATCGGGCCCGCTGTCGAGCGACAATGTCGCGATTCCCTTCAAGCTGCGCCAGGACGGAGAGATACTAAGTTTCTTCTCCACCACCATGGTGTTCGGCACGCCTGTCGACATCACGCTGTCGGAGCTGGCGCTGGAGACGTTCTTTCCGGCGGACGAGCGCACGGCTGAGCGGCTCAGACAGATGGCCGCAGCCATGGCCTAGCGCAAGCGTCCAGTCCTCTTGCCTCGGGGCGGGTTCGGCTTATCTTGGAGCAAACCCGCACCGCCAGAAGGAGGCGCTCATGAGCACCCTCAAACTGCTCCAGATCGACGTGGTCTCCGACGTGGTGTGCCCCTGGTGCTATATCGGCAAGCACCGGATCGAGAGCGCGCTCGCGCTTGTGCCCGACGTTCCGGTCAAGCTGAACTTCCGTCCGTTCTTCCTCAATCCCTGGGTGCCGCGCGAGGGCATCAGCCGCGAGGATTATCTCACCACCAAATTCGGCTCGGTCGAGGCCTATAAGGGCATTGCGGGGCGCGTCGTCGCGGCGGCAAGCGAAGAGGGCCTCGTCTACAAGCCCGAACTGGTCGCACGCCAACCTAACACGACCGACTGCCATCGCCTGATCCTCTGGGCTGACGCGATCGGCAAGGCGCCCGAGATGAAGCAGCGCCTGATGGAGCTGTATTTCCGCGACGGTGGCGACCTCACCGATGTGAACGTCCTGGTCCAGGCCGCCGCCGATGTCGGGCTCGATGCCGACGACGTGCGCAAGCGCCTCGCCACCGATGAGGACGTCGCGCGGGTATCGGCCGATGCGCAGGAGGCCGCCGACAAGGGCATCTCCGGCGTGCCGACCTATGTCTTCGCCCAGAAATATGCCGTTTCCGGCGCGCAGGATCCGAACCTGCTCGCCCGCGCCATCCGTCAGGTGTCGGCGGAGATCAACGCGCAGGCGGCGGAGTAGCCTCGGTCTGTTTGCGGAGCAGGTCGATCGCGTGGCGCGCGGCCTTGCGCGCGTAGCCACGTGCGATGAGCGCCGCGTGGATGAGCGCCACCATTGGATCATGTCGTCGTAGCGGGATCAGCACGTCACCAATCGCAAAGCGGTTGCGCCAGATCGGGTTGATCATGGGGTGGTCGGCGCTCGCGGTGGAATCCGCACTCGCGATGGTGGGATCGGCGCAGAGATGGCGCGTCAGATCGAGCGTGAGCTGCACGCCCGGTGAATATTTCGCGAAGCGCTCGTCGATGCCGAGCTTGAAGAAGAACGCGCGATCCTGGTGGCGCAGCACGATGCCGGCCGCCACCGGCGTCGTGCCGGCGCGCAAGCTGACGATCTCGCATTGCGCGGTCTCGGCAAGCGCAGGGACGGCGCGGCGGATGAAGGTCGCGTCGCCTGCGTCCTGAAGCAGCGCGGTGCCGCGCTTGCCCTTCCAGCCGCTAGCCTCGAGCTGCAGGAAAGTTTCAAGCGCAGGCTTGATCTCATCGACCTTGCGCGCGACCTCGAAGCTGATCGCGCCATGCTCCGCCAGGCGATGACGCTGCCGGCGGAGCTCCTTGAGCTTCTTGGCACCGAGCGCCTCGTGCAGCAGCCTGTCGCCATCCTGTGTCGCATCGAGGCTGGCGCGGACATAGGAGCCGAGCACGCGCGGCCTCAGGCCGATACGGCCGAGCGCTTCCTTGAGCGAGCCCATCGCGGCACCATCAAGCGCGACGTCGCGTAGAACCAGCGCATGCGCGCCAGCTTCGCGCGCCCGCTGCAGCAGGCGTGTCGCCGCCTCGGGCGAGGCGTCGCGGTCGATCAGCGGACTGCACAGCGTGCCATAGGGATGCGCGCTCACCAATGCGGGCAGGGGGATCTTCCAGGCTTGCGAGAGCGAGACCACCGGCATCAGCCCGATCAGTCGCGCCGAGGAGCCAGCGCAGACGAACAGGGCCGAAGCTCCGATGCGGTCGCGCGCGGTTGCGCTGACAGCGAGCTCCCAGGCGGGCAAATAATAGCCGTTCGGCTCGGCCGCCCGCTGCGCCAGCGCGCGCCATTGGCCGGGATCGATGGCTGCGAGCGGGACGAGCGCGGGCGTTGCATCCCGTGCCGATGCCGGATTGATCGCAGCCTGATGCGCGATATCGACCACGTCCCGTCGTCCCCGTTCACGCTGGCATCAGCCGGCGTTAGGGGCATGCTTAGCGCAAAGATTGGAAGATACCGTTGGGATGCGCGTTCAATTCGAGCGGTAGTGTTAACCGTTCGTTGACCACAGGCGGCGCGGCTCGGAGTGCAGCATGGAGAAGGCGATGCCCATAAACACGCTGTAGGCGAGCACCATCGCTAGAGAGAAGGCCGCGGGAAGTGCGCCGAGCTCCAGGCGCGCCGCGAACGGTCCTCTTCCCAGAATCGGAAAGTAGAGTAATCCCATCGCGATCCAGCCAATTATGCCGAAGACGAATCCCTTCACGATCGCGTTATGGCCGGGCAGCAGGTGGTAGGTGGACCGGAAAAGGATGCCGAGCACGAAAGTGCCATTAACGAAGGACATGGCCCAGGGCACGGTCGGGTGGACGGCGCCGCCGAGCCAATCGCTCAGGCCATGCTGAAGGTCCCGGTAGGGGTGAAAAGTCGGAAGCCAGTGCATCCAGCGCTTCAAGAACATGACAGTGCTGTGGGCGGCGTTGCCACACAGGCCGGCCGCGATGGATTTCCAGGCTTTATGGGCTCCTATCTGATGCATGGCCCTTTCGCTAAGTCCATCATCGATCGGCCGGTACAAAATGGTCGCGGGCGGTCTCGGTCTGTCCGCTCGCAATATCGGTCGACCGGATCTCGACATTGACGGCCGATTTCGGCAATTGCCCTGGAGGAACCTGCACCGACATCCTGATCTCTCGGGTCTGGTCCTGCCCGACCTCGACGATCAGCCTGCCGTCTGGCTGGCGCTCGATGCCGGCGATGCGCGCGGTCGCATCCGGCAAACCCGAGACCTCGATCGCGAATGATCGCGCCATGCCTTTGTTGAGGAGGCGAACGGTGTAGTCGTTGCGTACCCCACCATCGGCGAGCTGTACAAACAGCGGATTGCGCTCGTGCAGGACATTGATGCTCATCGTGCTGCGTGTCGCAAGGGTATAAAGCATGACGCTCCCGACGAGGCCGATGGCCGCGACATAAATCAGCGTGCGCGCGCGGATCAGGCGGTAGATCGGCGCCTTGCCGTCGCGGCGGCGCTGCATGTTGATGTCGGTGTCGTAGCCGATCAGGCCCGTGGGCCGGCCGATCTCGCGCATCACGTTGTCGCAGGCGTCGATGCACAGGCCGCACTGGATGCAGCCGAGCTGGATGCCGTGGCGGATATCGACGCCGGTCGGGCAGACATTGATGCATTGATGGCAATCGACGCAGTCGCCGGCGAGATCGCCATGGGCGCGGGCAGCGTCGGCCTTTTTCACCGACATGCGCGGCTCGCCGCGGTCGCGACGATAGGTGACGTTGAGGGCCCACTCGTCGGTCAGCGCCGCCTGGATGCGCGGCCAGGGGCACATGTAGATGCAGACCTGCTCGCGGGCGTGGCCGGCGAAGAGGTAGGTCGTTGCGGTCAGGATGCCGATCCAGAGATAGGCGACGAGGGGAGCCTGGAAGGTGGCGAGGTCCTTCACCAGCGTCGGCGCGTCGGCGAAATACAGGACCCACGCACCGCCGGTCCACCAGGCGATCATGATCCAGAGAAAGTGCTTCAGCGCGACCTTCCGGACGTGAGCGAGTGTCCAGTATCGCTTGTCGCCCTGCATGCGCTCGCGCCGGTCGCCCTCGACCCAGCGCTCGACGGCGTAGAACAGGTCGGTCCACACCGTCTGCGGGCACATGTAGCCGCACCATAGCCGGCCGGCGACGGCGTTCATCAGGAACAGCGTCATTGCCGCGATGATGAGGAGGCCGGTGAAATAATAGACCTCCTGTGGCCACAGTTCGATGAAGAAGAAATAGAAGCGGCGATGAGGAAGGTCGACCAGCACGGCCTGGTCAGGCAGGCCGGGTCCGCGATTCCAGCGTACGAACGGCAACAGATAATAAGTTCCGAGCGTAACGCAGAGGATCGCCCATTTGATGCGGCGGAACGGGCCGCGCACCGACTGCGGATAGACCTTCTTGCGCTTCTCGTAGAGAGGCCCCTCGATGAAGGTGTCGTCAGTCATGGCAAATCCCCCGCATCACTGGCTGATCGGCGTGTCTTACGAGAAGGCGCAGCCGCCCCGCAGGCCGAGCTTCTTGAAGACCATCGCGGCCGGGCAGAAGCCGGTGAACGAGGCCTGGATCATGTTGAGACCGGCGAAGGCCGTCAGCAGGTACCAGTACGCATTCACATAGGTTCCCAGTGCGAGCCCGAGCAGGACGACGCATCCGGCGAAGGCAAGAACGGCTTTATCGACATTCATGGCATGCTCCCTTGTTACTATCTGGTCAGATTGGCTTCGGTCCACGCGACGATGCCGCGTGTATCCATGGCCCCGGAATGGCGGGCGATCTCACGGCCGCCACGCATCAGCAGCAGCGTCGGGATGCCGCTGATGTTAAGCCGCGACGACAGCGCCGGTGCGCTGTCCGAATTCAGCTTCAACAGCCGGACACCAGGCTCAAGCGCCTGAGCCGCGCGCTCGAACATCGGCGCCATCGCGCGGCACGGTCCGCACCACGGCGCCCAGACGTCGACCAACACTGGAATGTCGCTGCCGGCGACATGGCGACCAAAGGTCGCTTCATTCACTTCGATTGGGTGACCGGTGAAGATCGGCTGGTGACAGGCGCCGCAACGCGCTCCTTCCGGCGCGCGCTCGACGGGCAGGCGGTTGATGCGCCCGCAATGTCCACAGACGATCTGGCGTGTCGTGCTCATGTGCCCGTTCGAACCTCCTTGATCTTGGCGATGTTCAGTCTGTCGAGCAGGAAGCGCTCGTAGAAAGGCTCGCTCTCGCCGCGCCGCATCTTGCGGAGGAAGTATTTCTCGAAGGCGACCTTGGCGTAGTGCACCCACTCGCCCTTGGACGACCAATTGACGTTGCGTGGCGGAATTTGCGGCTGCGCGAGGAAGGCGACGCCGGAATCGCCGAAGTCGGCGAGGCAGATCGCATTCCAGGTCGGCTGCGCGGTCGGTGTCTTGCCGCGAAGCAGGGCGCCGATGTTCATCGCTGTCGCCGTCACCATGGATTCGATCATGAAGCCGGTCTTTGGGACGCCGACCGGCACCGGTGTCGCGCCGACGGGCGCAATCGCGACGCAGACACCGACCGCGAAAACATTGGGGAAGGTTGGGTTCTGCTGATGTTTGTCGACGATGACGAAGCCGCGCGGGTTGGTCAGCTTCTCGATGCCGCGGACAGCCTCGACGCCGCGAAAGGCCGGCAGCATCATCGAATAGGCAAAAGGCAGATCGTGCGCCTTGTGTGTCGTGCCGTTGTCTGCCAGTTCCTCCACCGACATCAAGCCGGAACTGACGCTGTCGACACGTGCGTTCGTGATCCACTTGATATGCTTCTCGCGCATCTCGCTTTCGAGAAGACCCTTGGTGTCGCCGACGCCGTCGAGACCGAGATGCCCGATATAAGGCTCCGAGGTGACGAACGTCATCGGCACCCGGTCGCGCAGCTTTCGCCGGCGCAGCTCGGTTTCGAGAATGAACAGGAATTCGTAGGCCGGTCCGAAACAGGAAGCGCCCTGGACCGCGCCGATCACGACAGGCCCGGGGTTTGCGGCTAGGATTTCGAACGCTTCCTTCGCGCGCGCCGCATGGTCGACATGGCAGATGGACTGCGTATAGCCCTGAGGCCCAAGCCCCGGAATTTCGTCGAAGGCGAGTTCGGGGCCGGTCGCGACGACCAGATAGTCGTAGTCGATGGACGATCCGTCGCTGAGCTCGACTCGGTTTTCGGTGGGATGGACTCGCTTGGCGCCTTGCGTCAGCAGGCGAACGCCCTTGCGCGACATGATGCCGGCAAGATCAATCTCAATCTCGTCGCGCTTGCGCCAGCCGACCGCGACCCATGGATTCGAGGGTACGAAGTGATAGACCGCGCCCTGCGCGACCAGGGTCAGGCGATCACCGCTTCTCAACTGGGGCAGCAATTCATAGGCCATCAGTGTTCCGCTCAGACCGGCTCCGACTACGACAACTTCCGCCATGGGTTCCTCCGTTGGATCAGGCTGCCCCACCGGTTGAGCTCCGGCTGTCCTGCAGCGCTTGACTATATATTCGTATTATCGTATATACGCAAGTATGAAAATAGATAGCGAGATCATGGAGCGCGCCGCCGATCAGGCGAGCGAATTGTTGAAGGCGCTCTCCAACCGTCACCGCCTCCTCATCATCTGCCAGCTGATCGACGGCGAGCGATCGGTCGGCGAGTTGGCGGAGTTCCTGAATCTGCGGGACTCCACGGTCTCCCAGCATCTGGCGCTCCTTCGTAAGGATGGCCTGGTGTCCTCGAGGCGGGATGCGCAGACGATCTTCTATTCGATCGCCAGCGAGCCGGCGCGCGAAATCCTGAAGACGCTCTACCAAGTGTTCTGCGCGCCGAAGCCCGCAAGGACGAAATGAAATCTAGGAAATGGCGGACGGGCGCGCCTTGCGCGAGATCAACGCGCCTGCCTTCGATGTCGATGAAATGAGAAGGACACCGCAGCGCGGTGTGAGCAAGCCGATGACGACAGGGACCCGTCCCATGCAATATTTGGCGCAATGTCTTGTGCTTCTGGCTGCGCTGGTGGCGATCGACGCGGCGCCGGGATACGCCGCGGCTGCGGGAACGCTCACCGTTGCGCAGCAGCCGGTCACCGACGAGAAGGCGGTCTTCGCCACAGTCGAGAGCATCAGCGTGGTCCCCGCACGCAGTCGCATCGGCGGAACCGTCGTCCAACTCTCGGTGCGCGAGGGTGATCGCGTCGCCGCCGGCCAGGCCATTGCCACGATTGGCGACGAAAAGCTCGTGCTGCAGATGAAGTCGCTCGACGCGCAGATCGAGGCGCTCCAGGCGCAGGCAAACCAGGCGCAGCTCGATTTCACCCGAACGGAGGGGCTGGTCGAGCGCGGCATCCTGCCGCGCGTCAAGCTCGATGAGCAGCGCACAGCGCTCAATGTCGCCGACAATGGCTTGCGCGCCAAGACCGCAGAGCGTGCCGTGATCAACGAACAGCTCAATCAGGGCCAGGTTCTCGCGCCGGCGGACGGGCGCGTGCTCAAGCGGCTGATCACGGTGGGGTCGGTCGTGCTGGCGGGCGATCCGATCGTGACCGTGGCCCAGCAGAACTTCAAGCTGCGGCTGCGCGTGCCGGAACGACACGCGCGCTTCCTGAAGGCCGGCGACAAGGTGCGCGTCGACGGTGCCGAGCTCGCTGGCGAGGCTTCGAAATGGGGCGTGATCGACCTCGTCTACCCGCAGATCGAGGAGGGGCGCGTTATCGCGGACGCGACCGTCGAGGGCTTAGGCGAATATTTCGTCGGCGACCGCCTGCGGGTCTGGATTTCCGGCGGCACGCGGCCGGCTTTCGTCGTCCCATCGAGCTATGTGACGACCCGGTTCGGTATCGACTATGTTCGGCTCCGGAAGGGTGACGACACGATCGACGTGCCGGTGCAGCGCGGCCGCGACATGCCGACGCCGGCACTCCCCGACGGGCTAGAGATTCTGTCCGGCATTCGGACCGGCGATCAGTTGGTGCAACAGTGAATCTCGGACTTTCAGGACGGTTGACCAGGGCGACGATCGCATCGCCGCTGACGCCCTTGTTCCTGCTCGCGTCGCTCGTTGTCGGGCTGATCGCCGTCGTGGTCATCCCGCGCGAGGAGGAACCGCAGATCAGCGTTCCCATGGTGGATATCCGCATCAACGCCGACGGCTTGCATGGACCGGATGCAGTGGAGCTTGTGACAAAGCCGCTGGAATCGATCGTCAAGGGTATCGACGGCGTCGAGCACGTCTACAGCCAGACCGAGGACGACCGCGTGATGGTCACCGCGCGCTTCCTCGTCGGCACCAAATTCGAGGACGCTATCCTGCGGGTGCATGAGAAGATCCGCGCCAATCTCGATCGGATTCCCGTCGGCATTTCCGAGCCACTGATCGTTGGCAGGGGCATCAATGATGTTGCCGTGACGGTGCTGACGCTATCTCCCAAGCCGGAAGCAGCCAGTCGCTGGACCGAGAAGGATCTTTATGAACTCGCCGACAAGCTGCGCGCAGAGCTGATGAAGGTCGACGATATCGGCTTGACCTACATCTCCGGCGGCGCAGCGCAACAAATCCGGGTCGAGCCCGATCCCGAGAAGCTGTCGCTGTTCGGCATCACGCTGCAGCAGCTTGTGGCCAAGGTGAAGGACGCCAACCGCTCATTCCTGGCAGGGCAGGTCAGAGATGCGGGTATCGTGCGGAGCGTCGCGGCCGGCCAGACGCTGTCCGGCGTCCCCGACATCGGATTGCTGCTCATCACGACCCGTGACGGCCGACCGGTCTACGTCAAGGACGTTGCCTCTGTCGTCGTCGGTCCGAGCACCATCGAACATCGGGTCTGGACGGACACGCGGGACGCTGGGGGGCAGTGGGCGCGTACGCCGGCGGTCAGCCTGGCGCTCGCCAAGCGCGCCGGTGCCAATGCGGTCGTCGTGTCCGAGAATATTGCCAAGCGCCTCGACGGACTAAAGGCCCGCCTGATCCCCGATGATGTTCAGGTGACGGTGACGCGCGATTACGGTGAGACGGCGAACGAGAAGGCCAACGAGTTGTTGTTCCATCTCGGCCTCGCGACGGTCTCGATCGTCGTCCTGATTGCGATCGCGATCGGTTGGCGCGAGGCTCTGGTGACTCTCGTCGTGATCCCGACGACGATCCTGCTCACGATGTTCGCCGCCAACCTGATGGGCTACACCATCAATCGCGTCAGCCTGTTCGCGCTGATCTTCTCGATCGGCATTCTCGTCGACGACGCCATCGTCGTTGTCGAGAACATCGCGCGGCACTGGGGCATGCGCGACGGAAGGCCGCGTTTGCAGGCGACCATCGAGGCGGTGGCGGAAGTCGGCAATCCAACCATCGTCGCCACGTTGACGGTGGTCGCCGCGCTGTTGCCGATGCTGTTCGTGTCGGGCCTGATGGGTCCCTATATGGCACCGATCCCGGCCAATGCCTCGGCAGCCATGTTGTTCTCCTTCTTCGTCGCGATGGTCGTGGCGCCATGGCTGATGCTCAAGCTCGCGCCAGAAGGCGATATTGCGTCGACGCACGCAATCCACGACGAAGGCCGGCTCGGTCGAATCTACAGGCGCTTCGCCACGCCAATCGTGCGGAGCAAGCGGTCGGCCTGGATATTTCTGCTCGGCGTCGGCATCGCGACGCTGTTGTCAATGATACTCTTCGCGACGAAGTCCGTGACGGTCAAGCTTCTGCCGTTCGACAACAAATCCGAGATCGCGGTCGTCGTCGACCTGCCGGAAGGAGCGAGCCTGGAAACGACTGAGCGCACCCTGTTCGGTGCGGCCGAGATCGCGCGGCAATTGCCAGAGGTCACCTCGCTTCAATCCTACGCCGGCACGCCGGCTCCCTTCAACTTCAACGGCCTGGTGCGGCATTACTACTTGCGGGAAAGACCCGAGCTCGGCGAAGTACAGGTCAACCTGACAGCGCGCGGCGAGCGCAAGCGCGCGAGCCACGAGATCGCGCTCGAGCTGCGCGAGAAGCTGAAGGCGCTCGATCCTCCCAAGGGTACCAGCGTCAAGGTGGTCGAAGTACCGCCCGGGCCGCCCGTGCTTTCGACGCTGCTTGCTGAGGTCTATGGTCCCGATGCGGCCACGCGCCGCGCAGTCACTGCGGAGCTCAAGAAGGTTTTCGCGGAAGTGCCGTTCATCGTCGATGTCGACGATTCCATCGGTGAGAAACGGCCACGGCTGCGACTCTCGATCGACCAGGACCGGCTCGAATTCTTCGGCGTCGAGCAACGCGACGTCTACGACACGATCCAGGCGTTGTTCGGCGGCATTTCGATCGGCTATTCGCATCGCGGCGAGGACCGCAACCCGATCGAGATTGCAGTGCGTCTCGGGAAGAGCGACCTGGTCTGGGACGAGGCGTTGGCCTCCACGCCCGTGCCGGCCAATACGTTGCCCGGTAGCAAGACGGTGGTCGAACTCGGTCAAGTCGTGAAGGCGACCATGGAAGAGGGCTCACCGACGATCTTCCGCCGTGACGGCCGCTTCGCCGACATGGTGATGGCCGAGCTTGCCGGGCGCTTCGAGGCTCCGCTCTACGGTATGCTCGCGGTGGCCGATCGTGTGGATGCCCATGACTGGGGCGTGCTGCCAAAGCCAGCGATCGCCCTGCATGGTCAACCGTCTGACGAGTCGCGGCCGACGCTGCTGTGGGACGGCGAATGGGAAATCACCTGGGTGACCTTCCGCGACATGGGGGCAGCGTTCGGCGCGGCGATCCTCGGCATCTACGTGCTGGTCGTTGCCCAGTTCAGGAGTTTTCGGCTGCCGCTCGTGATCCTGACGCCGATCCCGCTAACGCTGATCGGCATCCTGATCGGGCATTGGCTGTTGGGCGCGCCGTTCACCGCGACCTCGATGATCGGATTCATTGCGCTGGCGGGTATCATCGTGCGCAACTCGATCCTGCTGGTCGATTTCATCAGGCATAGCGGGGGAGACGGCAAGTCGCTCCGCGAGGTGGTGCTGGAGGCCGGCGCAGTCCGTTTCAAGCCAATCCTGCTCACCGCCCTTGCGGCCATGATCGGCGCCGCGACGATCCTGCTCGATCCGATCTTTCAGGGATTGGCGATCTCGCTTCTGTTCGGGCTCGCGTCGTCAACGCTGCTCACCGTTCTGGTGATACCCGCGATCTACATCGCCCTGCGCGCGCCGCGCGAGGCGACTTCGACCATAGCCAAACCGAGCTAGCGAGGGTCCGATGGACAAGAACTACGTCGATATCACCAAGAGTATCTCTGCCAATCTGAGAAAGCTGCGCGATGACATTCCCGACACGATGAAGGGATTTGCCGTACTCGCCCAGGCGGCCACGCGTGACGGCGTGCTGGACAAGAAGACCAAGGAGCTGATTGCGCTCGCGCTCGGCGTTGCCGCGCATTGCGACGGCTGCATCGGCTTTCATATCGAGGCGCTGGTCAAGCTCGCTGCGACACGCGAAGAGGTCGAGGAAGCGCTTGGCATGGCCGTCTATATGGGCGGCGGGCCATCGCTGATGTATGCCGCGGATGCGATCGCGGCCTACGAGCAGTTCCGACAGCAGGCGGTCGCCGCCTGACGCATACGAACGGGACCGGGCGAGTCGTCTCGTCCGGTCCCGTCCACACTGTCTGGACTACCAGCGGTCGTCGCCGACACCGACGCCCACGCTCACGCCGGGCGCGCGAATGCCGACGCCGGCGCGGGGACCATCGTCCCAGTCACGACGATAAGTGCGGCGCTCGTAATAGCGCTCGCGTGGCATCGCATTATAGGAATCGCGCACGATCACGCGCGCACCGCCATGCGTGCGATAGCAATTGCCGGCGTCATCGCAGACGAGCCGCACTTCCTGCATGAGATCGGGGCTGGCGTATTCGCTGGTCGTGTAGAGATCCGCAGCCTTCGCGCCGCTTCCCGCTGCGAGAGCGCCGACACCGGCCAGCAGTGCAATCGTGAACAACCTCATCCTGTCCTCCTCCGAAACTGCCCTCGGCGGTAACAAGAATGGGAGGCCGCGATCGTTCCGGCTGAATTACAGGTTTTTCCCGGAACCGAATTGTTGTGTGGCCCGGTGCTTCGCTAGATCGGCTGGTAGGCTTCCGACCCGCAGATGTCATCTGCTTCCGCGCGCCGCCGGTCGATGACCTTTCCGCCCGATATCGTGACGACGTAGGTCTGGGTGCCCAGTGCCGAGCCGGTGGCGGAGGTGAGTTGTGCGCGGACACAGGCCGTCCAGCCCGATCCGCGGACCTCGTGATGGGGCAGGGCGACCTGTACCTCGCGCGGATAGGATGTGTTGAGAAAGACCACATCAATCTGCTCGCGGACCACGCGCTTGACATCCGGCGGCGGTTCGGGCGGCGGCTGTTCGGCCTCCTTGATGCGCATGAACTCTGGCACCGGCGCGCGGCTGTCAGCAAAGCCGCACGCACCGAGCGCGAGCCCGCAGGCCAGCAGCGCCACATGAGCAACAATCCGCAACATTCGTGAAGGTCCCCCCGCGGGCCAACAGATAGGCGCGAATTCGTCGGGACGAAGTCCTGCCCGATCAACATTTGCTGAAGGGCTGGCACTCGCCGCGTTGGCTATTATCGGACTGTAGGCTGGTTTGTACCCCAGATGAGGGGGATCGCGCCAATGAGGATTTTGATCATGGCGGCCTTGGTGCTGGCGCTGATGGCTGCTTCGGCGCAGGCGCAGATGGGCGGCGGCCGGCGCCATTCCAATGAAGCGGCGAGAAGGCCGATAACAAGCCCAAGGTCGACGAGAATGCCTACAAGGCCGCGCTCGAGCGCATTCCACAGTCCAAGGAAAAGTATGACCCCTGGAGCGGGCGCGTCCGAGCGAACCCGTCAAGAAGTCGAAATAGTGAGGCGGGTGGTGGCGGGGCGGTTGCGCTATCTGATCGGCCTCGTCCTGATCCTTGCGGTTCGGCCATGTCTCGCCTGGGAGAGTTGGGGTGGCGATCCCGGCGGTTCGCGCTTTTCGCCCTTGCGCGAGACCGCCAATGTCGGCCAACTCGTCCGCGCCTTAGAATTCCACACCGGCGATATCGCGGCGCGACCGCCTGAAGTGATGCGGCGAACCAAGTTCGAGGCGACGCTCCTGTTCGTCGAGGACAGTCTGATCTTCTGCGCGCCCTTCAATGAGGTGATCGCCCTCGGTCCCGGCACAGGCGTGCAATAGTGGCGCTATGATCCGAAGATCGGCATCAGCCAGCGTCCAGCCAATCGCTATGTCTGCCGCGGTGTCACCCACTGGGCCGACGATTCTGCGCCAGAGGGATCTGCCAACTGGGGCAGCGCTGCGTTTGATCCGGTCAACTAGATTCTCTACGCCAACACGAGCCGTGCCGTTCATCTCATCAAGCTGATCCCGCGCGCGGAGGCCGCCGGATTCAGTCCGCCGCCTGATCATGATTTCGGCCAGCAAAAAGGCGCGCCCTTTGCGATGTCGCGTGCGGTGGTGACGTCGCCGTTTGGGTTGCTCTGCAACAAGCCGCCGTGGGGAGAGATGGTCGCGGTCGACGTGAAGGCCGGCAAGATTGTCTGGCGTTCGACCGTCGGCACCACCGAGGATTTGGCGCCGCTCGGCATGCTGCTGCGGTTCGGCGCGCCGCTGGTCAACGGGCTCGCGGTGACTGCAGCTGGCCTTGTTTTCACTGGCGCGATGGACCCCTATCTGTGTGCCTTCGATGCGCGCAGCGGATGCGAGCTGTGGCAGGGACGGCTGCCGGTGCCCGGCGTTGCCAATCCCATGACCTATGTCTGGAAGGGCGAGCAATATGTCGCGATTGGCGCCGGCGGCCATTCCGAAGCCGGTACCTCGATCGGCGACAGCCTCGTGGCGTTTCGTCTGGCGCGTCCGGGCGAGGCGCCGTCATTGCGGTCGCGCACGATCGATCGCCCTGGCGGGCGATTTTTTTCGGGATCGTTGGCGACCGCGCTCGCGATCGTCACGCTGGCGATCGTGGCTTTGCGCTGGCGTCGACGGCGCCGTATCCGATCAACGTGATGTTTGCGTGCGTATTGTGCGAACGGTCATTCACATCGTGCGCGCTATTGCATGAAGGCGAGGCCGACGCGCCTGTCGTTTCGCCACACCGCGCGGCAATTCCGCACGAAATTGTCGCATGAAATCGACAGCGTGAACGCGTGCGGCAATAAACCAGGGTTTTCAAGGTCGATCGCGGCACCGCTGTCCGAGATGTTGCGCACCGTGCAAGCCACTCCGCTGCCTTCAAAGGTGACCGTACCACCCTTGAAAACCCGGTGACGTTGAGTTGCACGCTTCTCGATCATCCGCGTTAATCCAAAACGATGATTGTGAAATAGCGCATAGAAATTGCGTTGATATGAATTCAATACTGGCGCTACTTGCACAACGCTTCAGACTTCGTTTACGACGTTGAGGCGGCAAGTCACTTCCCGCCGAGTTTTGCCCCAGGCCTTTCTTTTATGGCGTTATGCGCCGATGGAGATTCCGATGAAGACCACGCTTTCGCTTTTGTTCGCCGCAGCGCTCTCGCTGACATCGATGCCCGCCCACGCTGTCAAGTGGGATCTCTCGACCATGACCTGCAAGCAGTTCCTCGAGAGCGGCGAGGACAACATCGGGGTCGTGCTGACCTGGATGGACGGCTGGTACAAGGGTGACGAGGACAACGCGATCATCGACACCGACGTGTTCATCGAGAACGCCAAGAAGTTCGGTGCCTATTGCGGAAAGAATCCGACCGTCAGCGTCGTCACCGCGGCTGACGAAATTCTCGGCAAGTAGTTCTTGAAGCGAGCTGGCCGAGGCAAGATTGCGATCTCACCTCGGCCTCTCGCTTCGACATCTCGCTTCGACATCACTGTCACCGAGAGCCGCCGTACGCTTCGCGCTCATGCGGCTCTCTTCGTTTCGGATGATGCTCAGCCCGGCAGCATCGCGAACGCGCTCGACACCATCGCAACCTGCTTGTTGTCGGTGGCGGATAGCAGGGTGACGCGGCCGAAGCTCATGGTACGTCCGAGCCGCACTACGCGCGCATCAGCCAGCACGTCCGAGGAGGCGACCGCGCGCATGAAATGCGTGGTCTGGTCCACCGTCGTCATCGGACGATAGCCTCTGTTGGCCGCGAGATTCGCGATCACCATCGCGGTGTCGGCCAGCGCCATCAAGGCCTGGCCGCAGACAACGCCACCGTTGCGGCACAGCTTCTCCGAGAACGGCATGCGGAGCAGCGCGCCGGGCTGCCAGTCCGGCGCATCCGCTGGCGGCGTGTGCTCGATGCGCTCGACGGAGAGGTTGAGATCCTGGACCCAGGGCGCAAAGACCTCGCCGAGGATGCGTCTGGCCTCGGCGATGCCGAACTCGGCTTCTGGCTGTGATGGCATTGCGGTCGTTCCCTCCTGTGTTGCCGGATGTTTCGTCCACTCTGCGCGCTTGGGCGCGGTAAAGTCACTGCGGCGGTCGGCTTGAAAATGCCTGACTTCGCCCGATATGATGCCATGCTTGGGAGCGGGTGGACGATGTTGCGTCGATGTGTCCTGATATTCTGCCTGGCCGCGCTTGGTCTGGCACTGAACGGCTGCACCAAGTGCGGCCCGATTTGGGACGACTGGCTCCATGGGCCGAAATCGTGCAGATCGGATCGGCTCTAGCGGGTTGAAGCGGCGCTCGGAGCTGCGAAGACGGGCAGGGTGTGGTATCCGCCCCTTCGATCCATGATCAAGGAGTGAGTGATGAAGCTTTTCCGTATGGTGGCGGTGCTGGCGCTGGTGGTTGGACCGGCCTTCGCGCAGGACGCGCCCCATATCAATCTGATGGCCGATGGCCCCTCCAAGACCGATGACGAAAAGGCCGCGGATGCCGCGCGCGACAAGGCCTACAAGGAAACGCTGAGGAAGATTCCGGATGCCAAGGCGTCCAGCGATCCCTGGGGCGGAATGCGCGCCGACCCGCCGAAGCAACCCGCACCGAAGGCCGCGGCCGCTACCGGTGCACCCAAGAAGCCCAAGGCCGGAACGGCCGCCAATTGATCTTGGCGCCAACGGCGGGCTGGCCGTCCGGCGGGACTCCCGTTCGCCGGATACGGATCCTACATTCCTTCGCAGTGTTGCGTTGAGGAGCCAGGATATGGCGGATCGCCCGCGGGACCTCGCCGAGCGGATGGCGCGCCGGCGCAAACCGGCGGCCGGCTCGGGCGACCCGGCCGGCGACGGCTATCTGCGCGAGAAGTTCACCCTGCCGCGCGACGCGGCACGGGCAAAGGCGAAGGCCTTTTTCGCGCGCTATCCGAAGGCCGGTTACATGAGCGAGGTCGAGACTTGGCGCGAATTGCCCGGCGGCGAGATCGAATTCACCATGCGGCGGTTGCCCAGCGCGGACTAGTCGTCCCGGTTGTGGCCAACCCGATCGGTTCAGGCCGTCTTCCGCCCGATGGCCTTCAGTTCCCGGTCGATGCGCAGTTGCACCCGACGGATGGCCAGGAGGTCGATCTTCGTCTCGGTCTTGCCCGTCTTGGTTTCGTCGCCAATCCGGAACTGCCATTGCCAGACACCCGGGATCGCCGTCTTTGCAACCGTGAACTCTACGCCCCTGTGATTCATGGTCACCTCCACGATTCACCCATCCATGTCCGCAAACATGTTGGGCGTGAGAATATTCCGCCGACAAGCGAAATTTGCCGTTAAGTCGAGGAAAATTCACGAAAATCCCGAAAGCGCGCGCAGTTCGAAGCATGCGAAATCAGATTCCGAAAGTCGGGGCCGATGATCGCGTTGCAGGCACGGCGGAACCGTGTCCCGGCCGGGTGCCCGCGTACCAGGGCCGATATCGGCCCTACAGCCAGGAACTCTGTTCACGGCAGGAGAACCACGGAAAAAGACGCCGAATTGGCGGCGAATCCGCGGTTCCATCGCGGGCGAGCCAAGGCGGTCGCGGAACCGCCGCGGCCGGCCCCGTGAGAACTTTCTTGTGCACAATGTGTAAGTCTACGACCTTCGCAGCAAATGCGCACGCGCCTCACATTTCCACTTTTGCGTGCGCTGCGATTATGATCTGGTGAGTCTGGACGACCGGGACCCGCGTGTCGTGCAAGAGGAAGACGTGATCTGGCTCAGACATCTCGCTCAGCGTTGGGGTGCAAGACATCTCCCCTTGGTCTGTCCGCAATGCCAGCAGCCGGCTTCTTCGGATGTGTACAAGCGTGGACGCTTCAAGCTCGGTGACGAGAACCTCGTCTGCGAGCAGTGTGGCGGGACCAGCGTCGTCACCTTCTGGCGTTTCGAAGGCCTGGCAAGCCATGACGATCGCACCCCCGCCAAGGACAGGCGTGGCTGGCAAACGCACCGCGCCGACGTCGCCTGAAGCGCGCGCGACATGGACTCACATGCAAAAAAAACCCGCCAGGGGAGAGCCGGGCGGGCAGAAGGTTATTGGAGGCTGAGGTGCTGGGCTGCAACACCATAGCCGAATGACCGTAGCCCGCTCAGCTTACGACAGCCTGACATCCCCGAGCACAGTCGAATTCCACACACCGAACTTCCGCCATGAGCCGGCACCGCAACGCGTCCGCCAAAAACGAAGACCCCGCTCGGGCCGAGCGGGGTCGACTGGGTATGGGGGCCCGGTGTTGGTCCACCGGGCAAACCGACGCTAGAGCATTCGGCTTACAGTTGCCTCACGCGAGGCTTGCGCGAACCTTGCGATCGGACCCGCGCGTCCCAATTCAGACATCTCCGCGCACAACTTCAGACACAAGCGTTGGCGACACTCTCCGCGCACGGCGAAGCCATGGGGGATACGTGGCGCGCCGATAGCGGGGTGGCATCATGGACAAGGTTGAGCGGTCATTCGCCGCCGCGACGGCGGCTGGCTTCGTGGTGTTGGTGATCGGCATCGTGCTGCTGGCGCTGATGTAGCGAGGCCCGGCCGGGACGCGTCGCCAGAACTGGCGAAAACAACCCCCATGCACAGTAGGCCGCGGCCTGTCTCGTCTTGGCCGTTGCTTGGCCGCTTCTTGGCCTTTCCTCAGTGCACCCTGATCTCGTCCAGGGGCAGATGGAGATCGGCGGCGCGTTCCTCGCGGTCCTTCTTGCGGAACTCGCTTTCCCTGCGCTCGAACTTCAGCATCTCCTCGAGCGCGGTCTCGAGCAGTGGGTTGCGCCTGCTCGCATCGCGGTGCGCATCTTCCGTCATGATCCGATCCCCAACTGTCGCGGCGCCGTTCTCAAGGAAAGCCCGCGGCCACGGAAAAGTTCTGTGCCGAAGGATTGCGGACGGCAGAACCGCGCTGCGTCCTTGATGAGCATCATCCTCGGGTGCGGAGGCGTGACCTCACATTTTGCGGAGGGGCAGGAGCGTCTCATTGCTTCCATGCTATCGTATCGCGTCGCCTCGGCGACGATCATGGAGATGGTCATCGGAGACGGTTCATGGGCTTCTGGCTTTTTATCATCATCTCGCTTGGATCGATCCCGCTCGCAGGCGCGATGGCGCGCGAGCGCAACAGGTCGTCGCGGGTGTGGCTTTTGGTTGCCGTCGCGGTCGGGCCCTTGGCGCCTCTGCTGCTGTTGATTCTCGGGGATGCGAAGCGCCCGGCCGCCGTCAATTGAGGGAGGGTCAGGGCGCAACGACGTGTAGAACGACTGCCGCCGCGATGCACAGGCCAATGGAGATGGCCGCTCCATAACGGGCATAAGGCCAAGCCCCGCCCGTGACGAACACGAGGCCGGCAGAGGTGACTACCTTCAGCGCGTTCATGACCATGCGCCCAGTATGGGTCGCGTCTCGCCTTGGGAACACTCACAAATCCGAAACCGGGAATTCCCAGCGGTCAAAATCGCCTCAAATCTGGTGCTGTCCTCATTCGAACAGTCATTCGGGAAATCAGGACACTCGAAGTTCCGGTAGTGGAACACCGCATTTTCCCGGACTCCACATCCTCAGCGTTCTCGGTAGAAATACGTGGGCCGGGGCTGGCATTTTATCCCGAACAATTATTGCAACCGGCAAGGGGCTACCGCGAGGTGGCCCCTTTCGATTCCGACACCCGCAGAGGCGGATTGATCTGGTCGTTTGGGCTGGCGCTTTTGCCAACCGCAATTCCGGCCGTGAACAGGAAGGCATTGCCCAAGATTTAACTTCGGATACCCGGGGTCAAATACGGGCAGGCCCCAGATTCAGGTACTGGCCGACAGGCCAGCGCCCAGATTCACAAAAGAACATATTGCGAACTGAGAACAAATAGTGTACGGTATTTTTATCGACGACCCGCCGCGCCAATCGTTTGTCCCACACGCGAATCCTCGCCATAAGGAGCACGACCCAATGTCCACCACTGCCCTGCGTATCGTCGAAGGATCCTCCATGGACAAGAGTAAAGCTCTGGCTGCCGCGCTCTCCCAGATCGAGCGTCAGTTCGGCAAGGGCTCGGTGATGAAGCTCGGCAAGAACGACCGGTCCATGGACATCGAGGCGGTGTCGTCAGGCTCGCTCGGGCTGGATATCGCACTTGGCATCGGCGGCCTTCCGAAGGGGCGTATCGTCGAGATCTACGGTCCGGAATCCTCGGGCAAGACGACGCTGGCGCTGCACACGGTGGCGGAAGCCCAGAAGAAGGGCGGCATCTGCGCCTTCATCGACGCCGAGCACGCGCTCGACCCGGTCTATGCCCGCAAGCTGGGGGTCAACATCGACGAGCTGCTGATCTCCCAGCCTGACACCGGCGAGCAGGCGCTGGAAATCTGCGACACGCTGGTGCGCTCGGGTGCGGTGGACGTGCTGGTGATCGATTCGGTCGCGGCGCTGGTGCCGAAGGCCGAACTCGAGGGCGAGATGGGCGATGCGCTGCCGGGCCTGCAGGCCCGTCTGATGAGCCAGGCGCTGCGCAAGCTGACGGCCTCGATCAACAAGTCCAACACCATGGTGATCTTCATCAACCAGATCCGCATGAAGATCGGTGTGATGTACGGCTCGCCCGAGACCACGACCGGCGGCAACGCGCTGAAATTCTATGCCTCCGTCCGCCTCGACATCCGCCGCATCGGCGCGATCAAGGAGCGCGACGAAGTGGTTGGCAACACCACCCGCGTCAAGGTGGTGAAGAACAAGCTGGCGCCGCCGTTCAAGCAGGTCGAGTTCGACATCATGTACGGCGAAGGCGTCTCCAAGATGGGCGAGATTCTCGACCTCGGCGTCAAGGCCGGCCTCGTGGAAAAATCCGGTGCCTGGTTCTCCTATGACAGCCAGCGTCTCGGTCAGGGCCGCGAAAACTCGAAAGCGTTTTTGAAGGCCAACCCCGACATCACCGCCAAGATCGAGACCGCGATCCGCCAGAACTCCGGCCTGATCGCCGAGCAGATCCTGGCCGGCACGCCCGAGCGCGACGCCGACGGCGAAGAGCCGACGGACGAGTAAGCCTTAGACCGAAAAGTTTTCGCGAGGAGCGGGCGCTGAGGACGTTGAGTTGCCGACGTCGTCAGTGCCCGTTTCGTTTTGTGATGTAGCGGTCGGATGGTGCGATGAAGCGTCTGATCTTGACCAGTTCGGCAGGCCTTTGCCTCATGTTGGCAGATCGTGCCGACGTCGTGATTCCGTTCTTCTTCCGTTTTGCATGGGGACCACTACCGTCTCCAGGCGTTCTCGCCAACGAACCACCGTGGCGCTGGGACTCGCAACGCCGCATGTTGGTCGCGCCGACTTAATGTGCATTGCTCGAGGTTCTAAGTATCGATTTTGAGAGGCGATTGCGTCTCGTTTTGGAGTAGGTCACGGGGGCCATGAAACGCGTCATCCTGACCAGTCCGTCCGGCGTCGGTCTCACCTACGCGGATCGCGCGGACATGGTCGTCCCGCTGATCTTTCGATTTGTCTGGGGCCCGCTGCCTACGTCGCACCACCTTGGGGAGTACCTCACAGGAGGCTATTTCAGAGGCGACCCGGAAGTACGTTGGTCCGACCTTGTCGCGCGGTCGCCCAAGAGCGGTCTCGCGCACAAGGAGCTCGGACTGGTCTGGTTCTGCGAGGCCTATGGCGTCGAAGAGATCGAGCTGTGGTTTGATCCCAGCCCGAGCAATTAATTGCAACTGATCTGGATCCTCGACTATCTCCGTTCCGAGCCCTGCGGCCGAGCGTACAAAGCTGCGACTGGTCGATTTCGATTTGCTCGGAGCAGACGCCGACAGGCTTCGCGATCACACCATCCGGCAATTGGACATCGCAGAGCCCGACTTCGAGGACGCCCGTATCGCCTGGGAGGCCTACCGTGCGCCAACGCCGGAGCTCTGTTTCGGGTTGCTCAATCGGGAGTTTCCCACGCTCCCCTTCCTGAAGCCGGCGATGGAAGAATTGTTGGCAGAGCTGCCGTCTCCAGGCACCGGGCTGGGCGCGACGGAAACGCAACTGCTCGATTTAATCGCGAAGGGGCACAATCGCACCAAGGAGCTATTTGAGCCGGGCGGGCTGCTCGACACGCGCGTATTCGACCAGTGGGAGCTCGGTCCGTTGCTTGAAGGGCTCGCCTCTGACCCGATGCCAGCGATTGCCGGTCTCGATCCGAAACTTGCAACCCTCCCACGGCACGATGCGAGAGGTCGCAATGCCGCCTATCGCCGAAGCCGGCTGTCGCTGACGGAGTTTGGTCGCGCGGTTCTGGATGGCCGGGAGGATTTTCGCCGTCACAACCCGATCAGGCGCTGGTGGGGCGGCACGCTTCTGACCAACGAGCGGCTATGGCGGTGGGATCGCGAAAGCCGAAGTTTTGGTTGCGCCTTAGAGGCGCATTCAAGACCGTAGCGTCGGGTGGGCAAAGGCGCGCAAGCGCCGTGCCCACCATACTTCAACAATCTAGAGGTCGTGGGCACGCTCCGCTTTGCCGACCCTTGAGAGACCTACGCCGCATCTTACTCCGCAGCTTCCGCGTAATCGCTCACCGGCGGGCAGGAGCACACGAGGTTGCGGTCGCCATAGACGTTGTCGACGCGGCCGACGGGGCACCAATATTTGTCGGTGCGCGAGACGCCATCGGGGAAGCAGCCCTCGCTGCGGGCGTAGGCGCGCTTCCAATCGTCGTCTGCGATGTCGTGCACGGTGTGCGGGGCGTGACGCAGCGGCGATGCCTCGATCTTGAAGCGGCCGGCCTCGACCTCGGCGATTTCTTTCCGGATCGCGATCATGGCATCGCAGAAGCGATCCAACTCCGCCTTCGATTCCGACTCGGTTGGCTCGATCATCAGCGTGCCCGGCACCGGGAAGCTCATGGTGGGCGCATGGAAGCCGTAATCGATCAGGCGCTTTGCGATGTCGTCGACGGTGACGCCCGAGGTCGTCTTCAACGGACGGGGATCGACGATGCACTCATGCGCGACGCGGCCCTTCTCGTTCTTGTAAAGCACCGGGAAATGCGCATCGAGGCGCGCGGCGATGTAATTGGCATTGAGGATCGCGATCTCGGTGGCGCGCTTCAATCCTTCGCCGCCCATCATCAGGATGTAGATGTAGGAGATCGTGAGGATCGAGGCTGAGCCGAACGGCGCGGCTGAAACCGGACCCACGGGTGCGTCAGCCTGAGTTGCGGGATGACCGGGCAGGAACGGCGCCAGATGCGCCTTCACGCCGATCGGGCCCATGCCGGGGCCGCCGCCGCCATGCGGGATGCAGAAGGTCTTGTGCAGGTTGAGATGGCTGACATCGGCGCCGTAATCGCCAGGCCTGCTGAGGCCGACCTGTGCGTTGAGGTTGGCGCCGTCGAGATACACCTGGCCGCCATGGCCGTGGACGATGTCGCAGATCTCCTTGATATGCTCCTCGAACACACCATGGGTCGAGGGATAGGTGATCATCACAGCGGCAAGATCGTTCGAATGCTGTTCCGCCTTGGCACGGAGATCGTTGACGTCGACGTCGCCATTCTTCTCGCAGGCGACCACCACCACGTCCATGCCGACCATCGCGGCCGAGGCCGGGTTGGTGCCGTGGGCAGAGGAGGGGATCAGGCAGATCTTGCGGTGGCTCTCTCCACGCGCCGCGTGATAGGCGCGGATCGCGAGCAGGCCCGCATATTCGCCTTGCGCGCCCGAATTCGGCTGCAGCGAGATCGCGTCATAACCGGTGATGTCGCACAGCCATTTTTCCAGCCGCGCGAACAGCGCGTGATAGCCGGCGGCCTGCTCGCGCGGGGCGAACGGGTGAAGGTTGCCGAATTCCGGCCAGGTCAGCGACATCATCTCGGTGGTCGCGTTCAGCTTCATCGTGCAGGAGCCCAGCGGGATCATGGCGCGGTCGAGCGCGAGGTCGCGATCACTGAGCTTGCGCATGTAGCGCAGCATCTCGGTCTCCGAGCGATGCGCGTGGAACACCGGATGGGTGAGGAACGTCGTGGTGCGCTTCAGATCGTCCGGCAGCGCCTCGCGCGTGGTGGCATCTAACTCGGCGTAGGCAAGCGTGCCGCCGAAGGCGCGCCAGACGGCTTCGACCGTCGCCGGCGTCGTGGTCTCGTCGAGCGCGATGCGCAAGCTCGCGTCACCAACACCGAGATTGATCTTCTCGGCAGCTGCGCGCGCGACGATCTCAGTGCGCTTGGCGCCCGCATCGACGCTGAGCGTGTCGAAGAAGGTATCGCTATCAGGCGCAAAACCGAGCTTGCGCAAGCCCGCGGCAAGCACCGCGGTGCGGCGATGGACAGTACGCGCGATCTGCGTGAGGCCCTCGGGGCCGTGATAGGTCGCATACATCGCGGCGATCACGGCGAGCAGCACCTGCGCGGTGCAGATGTTGGAGGTCGCCTTCTCGCGGCGGATGTGCTGCTCGCGGGTCTGCAGCGCGAGGCGATAGGCGGGGGCACCGCGGGAATCCACGGAGAGGCCGACGATGCGGCCGGGCAGCGAGCGCTTCAGCGCATCGCGCACCGCCATATAGGCCGCGTGCGGTCCGCCATAACCCATCGGCACGCCAAAGCGCTGCGCCGAACCAACAGCGATGTCGGCACCGAGCTCGCCGGGCGAAGCAATCAGCGTCAGCGCCAGCAGATCGGCCGCAACGATCGCAAGCGCGCCCTTGGCCTTCAGCGCCGCGATCGCGGGCCGGAGGTCGCGCAAGGCGCCGGAAGTTCCAGGATATTGCAGCAGCGCACCGAGCACGTCCGCCTTGTCGAGATCGGTGAGCGGATCGCCGACGACCAGAGTCCAGCCGAGCGGCTCGGCGCGGGTGCGCATCACAGCCAACGTCTGCGGATGCACGTCCTTGTCGACGAAGAAGGCCTTTGCTTCGACCTTCGAATGCCGCTCGGCGAGCGCCATGGCTTCGGCCGCCGCGGTCGCCTCGTCAAGCAGCGAGGCGTTGGCGACGTCGAGCCCGGTGAGATCGCAGATCATGGTCTGGAAATTGAACAGCGCTTCCAGCCGGCCCTGGCTGATCTCGGGCTGGTAGGGCGTGTAGGCCGTGTACCAGGCCGGGTTCTCCAGGATATTGCGCTGGATCACCGCGGGCAAAATCGTGCCGGAATAGCCTTGGCCGATCAGCGAGGTGAAGACCTGGTTCTGCCGTGCGAGCTCGGCCATATGCGCGATCGCCTCGGTCTCGCTCAGCGGCTTGCCGAGATCGAGCGGGGCGGCCTGCCGGATCGAACTGGGGAGCGTTTCCGCCATCAGCGCGTCGACGCTTTTGGCGCCGACCGTCTCTAACATTGCGGTGACATCGCGCGCGGAGGGGCCGATGTGGCGGCGAGCGAAATTGGCGGCGGTCTCGCCGCTGGATTTACGGTGCGCGGTCATCGCTTGCTCCATCGTCTTTAAGCCGTATGTGCCTTGTAGGCGGCTTCATCCATAAGGCCGCCAAGCTCGCTCTTGTCGGCAATTTTCATCTTGAAGAACCAGGCTTTGCTTTGCGCGTCCGAGTTCACCAGTGCGGGCTCGGCGGCGAGCGCGTCGTTGGTTTCGAGCACTTCGCCCGAGATCGGTGCGTAGACGTCGGAGGCGGCCTTGACCGATTCCACGACGGCGGCGGCTTCCGCCTTCTTCAAGGTACGGCCGACCTTGGGCAATTCGACGAACACGACGTCGCCGAGCTGCGACTGCGCGTAATCGGTTATGCCGACGGTGGCGACATCGCCGTCGATCGCGAGCCATTCATGGTCGGAGGTGTACAGCGTCGTGGTCATTTTCGATCCTCAGCGTTTGTAGGTGTTTTTCACGAAGGGCATGGCGGCGACGGTGAGCGGCAGACGTTGCCCGCGCACCTCGGCGAAGAGTTTTGTGCCGAATGCGCTTAAGGCAGTGGGCACGTAGCCCATCGCAACAGGCGCATTCAGGCTGGGGCCGAAGCCGCCTGAAGTGACCTTTCCGATTGCCTCGCCGCCTTCGCTATCTGCAAACAGCAATGCGCCCTCGCGCACCGGCGCGCGGCCCTCGGCACGCAGGCCGACGCGGCGGCGGGACGCGCCGTGATCGAAATGCGCGAGGATCTTTTCAGCCCCGGGACATCCGCCGGCGCGGGCGCCGCCGGTGCGGCGGCTCTTCTGCACCGACCATTCCAGCGCGGCTTCGACCGGCGTGGTCTCGGTGTCGATATCGTGGCCGTAGAGGCAGAGCCCGGCCTCGAGCCGCAGGCTGTCGCGGGCGCCAAGGCCGACCGGCATCACATCCGGATTTTCGAGCAGCATCTTCGCCAGACGTTCGGCGTCGGCCGCCGGGACAGAAATCTCAAAACCGTCCTCGCCGGTGTAGCCCGAGCGCGAGACCAAGCACTTGATGCCGGCGACCTCATGCGCGCCCGCATCCATGAACTTCATGGTGGGCGCCGCTGCACATAATTTCGCCAGCGCCGACTCCGCCTTTGGGCCCTGCAGCGCAATCAGCGCCCGATCGGCAAGCGAATCGATGATGCAGGTGTCCGAGAGATTCGCGCGCAGATGCGCCTCGTCCTCGGCCTTGCAGGCGGCGTTGACGACCAGGAACAGGTGGTCGCCGAAATTGGCGACCATGAGATCGTCGAGGATGCCGCCGGCTTCATTGGTGAACTGGGCGTAGCGCTGGCGGCCCGGTGCGATCGCCACGATGTCCTGCGGCACCAACCGCTCCAGCGCGCGGGCGGCATCCTCGACCTTGCCGGACTTCGGCAGGACGCGGATCTGGCCCATATGGGAGACGTCGAACAGGCCGGCGGAGGTGCGGGTATGGAGGTGCTCTTTCAGCACGCCGGCGGGGTACTGCACGGGCATGTCATAGCCCGCGAACGGCACCATCTTGCCGCCAAGAGACACATGCAGGTCGTAAAGGGGGGTACGTTCCAGGGAGTCTTTGTCATCACGCACGGACATCACAGGGGCCCTCGGCGGTTCCCCGGGGATGATTCCCCGAGACAAACCAGTCGAAGCCCCATCTGTCGCTGTGCCTGAGAGTATTATCCCGTCGGCGGACACTATCCGGGTCTTAAGCCCGTCAGCGCCTCTTTCCAGATGTCGTCAAAGCCACGCGGTCCTTTTGCCTGAGAGTTTCCGGGGCGGTTGCTCCTTCGGCGCCGGCTAGCTGATGCCGGTCTCTCCCGACGTGGCCGTACGATACAGATGGGTACAGACCACAGGCCAGCCAAGCCTGTCAACGCAGGGATTGCGGCTTTCAACGGGATTGCTGGGGGATGACGCGACTGCGGCAACCCTCTGATCTGCTTGCACAGTTTCTGGACAGCGAAGCTGGCCTTGTCTAAAAGCGCTTTGGCCCGCAGATATCAGCCCAAATCGACAGGTTTGGATGGCAAATTGGCGGGTCCAAGCACACCCGATTGGATGAACATGAGCGGCGTCAACGAGATCAGGTCGACCTTTCTGAACTTCTTTGCCGAGAACGGCCACGAGATCGTGTCGTCCTCGCCATTGGTGCCGCGCAACGATCCGACGTTGATGTTCACCAATGCCGGCATGGTGCAGTTCAAGAACGTCTTCACCGGCGTCGAGAAGCGGCCTTACCAGCGCGCGACCACCTCGCAGAAATGCGTGCGCGCCGGCGGCAAGCACAACGATCTCGACAATGTCGGCTACACCGCGCGCCATCTCACCTTCTTCGAGATGCTCGGCAACTTCTCGTTCGGCGACTATTTCAAGGAGCGCGCGATCGAGCTCGCCTGGAAGCTCATCACCAAGGATTTCGGGCTGAAGAAGGACAAGCTGCTCGTCACTGTCTACCACACCGACGACGAGGCGCACGGGCTCTGGAAGAAGATCGCCGGCTTCTCCGACGACCGCATCATCCGCATCCCGACCTCGGACAATTTCTGGGCGATGGGCGACACCGGTCCGTGCGGTCCGTGCTCGGAAATCTTCATCGATCGCGGCGACCACATCTGGGGTGGCCCTCCCGGCTCTCCGGAAGAAGACGGTGACCGCTTCCTCGAATTCTGGAATCTCGTGTTCATGCAATATGAGCAGGTGACGAAGGAGGAGCGCGTGGATCTGCCGCGTCCTTCGATCGACACCGGCATGGGCCTCGAGCGCATGGCTTGCATCATGCAGGGCGTCGACAGCGTGTTCGAGACCGACTTGTTTCGTCATTTGATCGATGCGACGTCGTCGGCGCTCGGCGCCGGGCCGAACGAGCAAACGGTTGCCTCGTTCCGCGTCATCGCCGATCATCTGCGCTCCTCGGCCTTCCTCGTCTCTGACGGCGTGCTGCCTTCGAACGAAGGCCGCGGCTATGTGCTGCGCCGGATCATGCGCCGCGCGATGCGCCATGCGCAGCTGCTCGGCGCCAAGGAGCCGCTGATGCATCGCCTGGTCTGGGCGCTGGTCCGCGAGATGGGCCAGGCCTATCCCGATTTGATGCGCGCGGAAAACCTGATCGAGGAAACGCTGCGGCTGGAAGAGACCCGCTTCCGCAAGACGCTTTCGCGCGGCCTCGCCATCCTCGACGAGAAGAGCGCGTCCTTGAAGAAAGGCGACATGTTCGATGGCGACGTCGCCTTCACGCTGTACGATACCTACGGCTTCCCGCTTGACCTGACCCAGGACGCGCTGAAGTCGCGCGGCATCGGCGTGGATCAAGCGTCGTTCACGGATGCGATGGAGCGTCAGAAGGCCAAGGCGCGCGAGTCCTGGAAGGGATCGGGCGAAGCGGCGAGCGAGGCGATCTGGTTCCCGCTGCGCGAGAAGCTCGGTGCGACCGAATTCCTGGGCTATGAGACCGAGAGCGCCGAAGGCGTGGTCTCGGCCTTGGTAAAGGACGGCGCTGAAGTCGCCAGCCTGAAGGCCGGCGATACCGGCGCGCTGCTGCTGAACCAGACGCCGTTCTACGCGGAATCCGGCGGCCAGGTCGGCGACACCGGCGTGCTCACGGGTGAGGGCGGCATCAAGTTCCGCGTCACCGACACGCAGAAAAAGCTCGGCGATTTCTTCGTGCATGTCGGCACCGTCGAGAGCGGCGAGCTGAAGGTCGGCACGGCGCTGCAGCTCGAGGTGGACCATTCGCGGCGCTCGTCGATCCGTGCGCATCACTCGGCGACGCATCTCATTCACGAGGCGCTGCGCCAGGTGCTCGGCGATCACATTGCCCAGCGCGGCTCGATGGTCGCGCCGGATCGCCTGCGCTTCGACTTCGTGCATCCGAAACCGATCACGGCGGAGGAGCTTGCCCGCGTCGAGGACATCGCCAACGACGTGGTGCTGGAGAACGACGAGGTCACCACCCGCGTGATGGGTGTCGATGAAGCACGTGAGGCTGGGGCGCGCGCCCTGTTCGGCGAGAAGTACGGCGACGAGGTTCGTGTCGTCTCGATGGGCAAGACCGCGCGCGAGCGCGGCGCCAATGCGCTCGGCTGGTCGGTCGAGCTCTGCGGCGGGACGCATGTGCGGCGCACCGGCGATATCGGCCTGATCACGCTGACCGGCGAGAGCGCGGTGGCCTCCGGCGTCCGCCGTATCGAGGCGCTGACCGGCAATTTCGCGCGCCGGCATGCCAACGAGACCATGGCGCTGGCGAAGACCGCGGCGAACGAGCTGCGCACCTCGCTCGACGACGTCCCGGCGCGCATCACCGCGCTGATGGAGGAGCGCAAGAAGCTCGAGCGCGAGCTCTCCGACGCCCGCAAGAAGCTGGCGATGGGCGGCGGCGCGTCCGCCGGTGGCGGCGCAGCTGCTGGCGTGCGCGAGGTCGGCGGCGTCAAGCTGATGGCGCGTGCGGTCGAGGGCATCGAGATGAAGGATCTCAAGAGCCTCGCGGACGAGGCTAAGAAGCAGATCGGCTCCGGCGTGGTCGCCATCATCGGCGTCACCGAGGACGGCAAGGCGGGCGTCGTGGTCGGCGTCACCGCGGACCTGACCGCGCGCTTCAACGCCGTGAACCTCGTGCGCGTCGCATCCGAAGCGCTCGGCGGCAAGGGCGGCGGCGGCCGGCCCGACATGGCGCAGGCCGGCGGCCCCGATGGCGCCAAGGCGTCCGAGGCGCTGGCGGCGATCGAGAAAGCGATGGGGGCTGCGTAATCGCCATGCGCCTCGTTCCGCGAGGACGTGGGCTTCGCGATCCGAACTTAAGGGATCGCCTCTACGAATTGCTGGAGCACGATCCGCTGGCCTATTCGGCCGGATCGCGCTTCATCCAGATCATCATCGGCGTCATCGTGCTGAACGTGACCGCGATGGTTCTGGCCTCGGTGCCGGATCTCGACGCGCAATTCGGGACGCTGTTCTCGGCGATCACGATCCTGTCCGTGATCGTGTTCGCGCTGGAATATGCGGCACGGCTGTGGACGGTGGCGGGCCACACGCCGCGCAAGGGCTCGGCGCTCGCCGACCGGCTCGGCTACGCCTTCTCGGCGCTCGGCATCATCGACCTCATGGCATTCCTGCCGGCTGCGATCGTGCTGACCACGGGGCGCCACGCGACGCTCGCAGCCCTCGGCGTGCTGCCGTTCTTCAAGCTGATCCGCTACTCGCCGGCGATGCGCTCGCTGCTGGCGGCTGTGCATGCCGAGCGGCGGGCGCTGATCGGCTGCGTCGTCATCCTGATCGGCGTGGTGCTGACCTTCGCCTCGCTGCTCTACGCCATCGAGCGCGACGTGCAGCCGGACAAGCTCGGCACCATCCCGCAGGCGATGTGGTGGGCGATCGTGACGCTCGGCACCGTCGGCTATGGAGACGTCGTGCCGGTGACGGCGCTCGGAAAATTTGTCTCGGTGTTCGCGATCATCTCAGGTTTTGCCATGATCGCGCTGCCGGTCGCCATCATCTCGACCGCGTTTGCCGAAGAGGTGAAGCGGCGCGACTTCGTCGTGACCTGGGGCATGCTGGCCCGGGTGCCGCTGTTCTCGCATCTGGCGGCCGCGGAGATCGCCGACATCATGCGGCTCTTGCGCGCACGCACCGTCGAGCAGGGCGAGATTTTGGTGCGGCGAGGGGATCCCGCCTCGTCGATGTATTTCATCACCGCAGGCGAGGTCGAGATCGCGCTGCCGAGCCAGCATGTGCTGCTCACCGACGGCACCTTCTTCGGCGAGATCGCGCTGCTACACAAGACAAAACGCAGCGGCACGGTGACGGCGACGCGCAAGACGCGCCTCTTGGTGCTCGACGCGCAGGATTTTCACGCCCTGATCGCGCGCATGCCCATGCTTGCCGCCCATGTCCACCAGACAGCGAAAGCGCGGCTGGAAGAGACCGGCGATCTCGCCGCAGCCGAGCTCGCGCAGGCCGAGCGCGACGGCGGCGACCGCTGAGCGATCAGCCCTTTTTCAGGAAGACGTATTCAGCCGAGTAGGGCGCGCTTCTGAACTCGCCGGCCTTGTCGCAGGCCCCGTCTAGCTTGCCGCCATGGGTGTTGATGCGCTGGACGGTGGTCACAGGCGTCAACACGCCGCTGCCGCGGCGGGAGGCAACCTCGAGCTTCAGCAAGGGGATATCGGCAGCCGTTGCGCCCGGTGCGTTGCCGATGGCCTTGCCGACCACGGCGCTGCCGTCGGCATGCTCCCAGTTCGGCCCGGCATAGTGACGGCCGATGGTCTTGCCCTCGGAGAGCAGCGTCGCGATCGGCTCGCGGAAGGCCCAGGCGAGCTTGCCGTCGGCACCGGCCTTGCACTCGTAGACCTGCGCGCCCTCGGCGTGGACGCTGAGGACCGTGGTCTCGCCCGATGCGGCGATGGCGTCGGGAAGCTCCGCAGCCCCTGCTGGTCCAATCATGGCCGCAAGTGACAACAGGCAGGGGACGGCAAACTTGACGAACATAGTCTATCTCCGCAAAGGGCTCTCAAAAAACGAATGGGCCGCGCCTGCGCGCGGCCCATCATGATGTTTAACCCCGACCGGGCGAAAATAATGCGCGGGCGAATTACGCCGCGAGCGCCTTCACGAGATTGTCAGCGACCTTGTCGAGGAAGCCTGTGGTCGAGAGCCAGCGCTGGTCGGCACCGACCAGGAGCGCGAGGTCCTTGGTCATGTAGCCCTCTTCGACGGTGTCGACGCAGACCTTCTCCAGCGTGCTTGCGAACTTCGCTAGCTCGGCATTGTTGTCGAGCTTGGCGCGGTGCGACAGGCCACGGGTCCAGGCGAAGATCGACGCGATCGAGTTGGTCGAGGTCTCCTTGCCCTTCTGGTGCTCGCGGTAGTGACGGGTCACGGTGCCGTGGGCGGCTTCCGCTTCGACGGTCTTGCCGTCCGGGGTGAGTAGCACCGAGGTCATCAGGCCGAGCGAGCCGTAGCCCTGCGCGACCGTATCGGACTGCACGTCGCCGTCGTAGTTCTTACAGGCCCAGACATAGCCGCCGGACCATTTCAGCGCCGAGGCGACCATGTCGTCGATCAGGCGGTGCTCGTAGGTCAGGCCCTTTGCCTCGAATTCCTTCTTGAACTCGCGGTCGTAGATGTCCTGGAAGATGTCCTTGAAGCGGCCGTCATAGACCTTCAGAATCGTGTTCTTGGTCGACAGATAGACCGGGTAGTTGCGCAGCAGGCCGTAGTTCAGTGAAGCGCGGGCGAAGTCGATGATGGAGTCGTCGAGATTGTACATCTCCATGGCCACGCCGGCGCCCGGAGCCTTGAACACTTCCTTCTCGATCACGGTGCCGTCCTCGCCGACGAACTTCATCGACAGGGTGCCCTTGCCGGGGAACTTGAAGTCGGTCGCGCGGTACTGGTCACCATAGGCGTGGCGGCCGATGATGATCGGCTTGGTCCAGCCGGGAACCAGGCGCGGCACATTCTTGCAGATGATCGGCTCGCGGAAGATCACGCCGCCGAGGATGTTGCGGATGGTGCCGTTCGGCGACTTCCACATCTGCTTGAGGTTGAACTCCTTCACCCGGGCTTCATCAGGGGTGATGGTGGCGCACTTGACGCCGACGCCGACCTTCTTGATCGCCTCGGCGGCGTCGATGGTCACCTGATCGTTGGTGTGGTCGCGGTACTCCATGCCCAGGTCGAAATACTGCAGCTCGACATCCAGGAACGGGTTGATCAGCTTGTCCTTGATGTACTGCCAGATGATCCGGGTCATCTCGTCGCCATCGAGTTCGACGACGGGATTGGATACCTTGATTTTTGCCATGATCGGAGAAGCCTTCTTGGGAACTGGTGGTGGAAATCTCCCGCGCTATAGCACCGCCCGGGGGCGGGCGGAAGCGGAGCGGTTATGCACTTTCAGCCCATCTTTTCGCCGAGATCAGTCATTCCGGCGAGGCCGGAATGACTGATGCAGCACCTTGTTTGGGCACCCATCCCGCACGCGATCCGGGGCCCTTCCGGAGCGCCTCTAAAAGGCAGCCTGGGTGGCCGTGCCTGCTACGATGTACCAGGTCACGAACAGGCCCGAGATCAGGGCGCCCGGCAGGCTCGATCCGGTCCGTCGCCAGGTGAAGGTCGCGATCACGGCGACGATGGCGAGCAGCGGCACGAACTGGATGGCGACGATGGTCGAGAGCGGCACGAAGCCGGGGTCGGGCAGCGGGTTGAACAGCTTCCCGGTCAGCCAGAGCGTGCCGTATTGCAGGGCCAGCAGCACGATGAAGCCGAACGTGAGCGCCAGGATATTGGTCAGATAAAGCGCGAGCCGCGGCGCCTCCATGGTCGAGAAATTCCGGTGCAGCACGTGCAGTGCCACGACGAAAAATGCCGTGAACGGAGCGAGGTAAATCAGGAAGATCAGAACCTGCTTCGGGTTCATCAGCTTCAGCGCGATGATCCAGAAGCGGAAGTCGATCTTGAAGGCGAGGTCGGTGAGCCACAGCGCGGCATAACCAACCGCGACCGAGACGACAGCGATCACGAGCGACTGGCCGAGCAGCCCGGCCCGGCTCTTGCGCTTCGGGGCGAAGCCCATCAGCGCCAGTGTGATCAGGCCGTTGATGATGGCCCAGACCAGGATCTGGTTGGTGATGCCCTGCGGCAGGAATGCTGACGGCGTCACGAAGGTACCGCCGAGCGCAAAGGCCGGGTAATAGGTCAGCGCCGGGATGAAGGCGGACAGGATGAACGCCGTGGTCCAGCGCCGGCCCGCGGCGGCCTGATGGGGCGGCATGCTGCCGTCGGGGACGGCGGGCAGGCGCAGGCGGGAGAACATCGGCGCCTCCAGCAGGCCGTCGAAGGTGCCGATCAACAGCACGACGAAACCGACGAGCGCGATCAACGTGCCGAACTCCTTGCGGAACCAGATCTGGTCGTCGGCCGGCCGGGGCGTGCCGCCTTGCAACGTCTTGGCGAACCAGTCGAGGCTGTAGCCGATCGCTTCATGCGAAATGTGCTCGGCCGGGTGCGTGATAGCAGGCGTGTACAACACCCGGGCGGTGCCGGCCGCCGGATCGCCATAGACCTTGCCTGGCTCGACCGGCCCCTGCGTGCCGAACATCGCCCACAGCTTCGGGCTCTTGGTGACATCGCGGGCAAGGTCGACGCCCCACATCAAAGTGGAGAATTCCTCGTACTGGGCGAACACGAGCGCCACATTGCGCGGCCAGCTCGTAGTGCCGTCCGCAGCGAAAGGTTTGCCGGTCGAGGAGCCTTCCAGCACCATCGACTTGTAATCATCAGGCATCGCGGCTGCCGCGGCCAGGACCGTCCAGCCACCCATGGAGTGGCCCTCGAGGCCAATATTCGCCTTGTCGACCATGTCGAGGCTTCGGAGATAGGCGAGGCCGTCGGGGCCGCCAAAACCGTTGGCGAAGGCGGGTGGGTCGCTATAGCCATGGCCGGTCTGGTCCAGCGCCAGCACGACATAGCCGCGACGGGCGAATTCGATGGCGAAGCCGTCCTGGGTCTCGCGCGAATTGATGTAGCCGTGGACGGCGAGGATGCCGGGTGCCGGGGTCTTCGCGGTGGCATTCGCGGGGATGTAGAGCAGCGCACTCATGGTGTTGCCCTTGGCGCCCTTGAACCTGACATCCTGGATCCGGACGCCGCCGGCGGTTTGCGTCAGATGGGCGATGAGGCCGCCCACCACGATCAGGACCAGTCCCAGAAGCGCCAATTTCCATCGGCTCAGCATCGCCATCCCCCCACTCAATTGTTGCTTCAGCTCAGGCCTTTCGGCTTCGCTTTGGTTGTGGTTGATAGCCATATCCGAAAGCAAAGCGCGCGCAAGCCGGGCGGCGAAATCGTCCCCAATTGAGGTGCGATTGCGGTTTCGCAAACGCCGCTAACCCTGTTATCTCGGCTTAAGAAATTGCGCCGCACGGAAGGCGGCACGACTGCGTGGATGAGGGCTTGGATCAGCGTCTTCGGACTGGAGTTCAACCTCCTTCGGAAGCTGAACGAGACGAACGCTGAACCAGAAAGTGAACTGAGAATGTCCGGCACCGACAAGACCAAGGCAGGGCTCGCCCTCGACGGCCCGATCGTGATCCTGGTCGAGCCGCAGCTCGGGGAAAACATCGGCATGGCCGCGCGCGCCATGGGCAATTTTGCCTTGAGCGCTTTGCGCATCGTCAATCCGCGCGACGGCTGGCCGAACATCGCCGCGCAGCGGGCCGCCGCCGGGGCCGACCACATTCTGGACAAGGTCGAACTCTTCGACACGGTCGAGCAGGCGGTCGCCGATCTCGACCTGTTGTTCGCCACCACCGCGCGCCCGCATGACCAGGCCAAGCCGGTGGTGGGGCCGGAAGCCGCAGCCAGCGAGATCGCCGGGCATGTGGCGACCGGCGGCAAGGCCGGCATCCTATTCGGGCGCGAGCGCTGGGGACTGACCAATGAGGAGGTCGGACTCTCCAACCGCATCATCACCTTCCCGGTCAATCCGGGCTTTGCCTCACTCAACCTCGCCCAGGCCGTGCTGCTGGTCGGCTACGAATGGTTCAAGCAGGCGACGGCGGGCGAGCTGCCGCACGCCATGCCTGAACGTTCCGAGCGCGCCTCGCAGCACCAGATGCAGGCCTTCTTCGACAACCTCATCCGCGAGCTCGACCGCGTCGAATTTTTGCGCCCGGCCGAGAAGCGCGACACCATGCTGGTCAACCTGCGCAACATTTTCAGCCGGATGGAGCCGACCAAGCAGGACATGCACACCCTCCATGGAGTCGTCATGGCGATCGCGGAGGGACGCAAGGGCCCGGCAAAGGGCGGCGTGCTCGACGGCGAGCAAGCCACGCGCCTGCGTGCGCTGCTGGCCGAGCATGGGCAGGCCGGCGGCACGCCCGACAGCGGCTCGACCGTGCGCGGCCTCGCGCGCCTGCTCCGCCGCAACCCGACAGATGCCGAACGCCTGCTCTGGCAGGCGCTCACGCGCGACCGCCGCTTCGCCGGTGGGTTCAAGCGCCAGACCCCGGTGGGGCGGCACATCCCGGACTTCGTCTCGTTCCCGCATCGGATCGCGATCGAGCTGGTCAACCCGGGCGAGGGCGAGACCATCGCTGCCGACCGCGCGTCAAGGCGGGCATGGCTGGAGGCGCGCGATTATCGCGTGCTGGAGATCCGGGCCGCGGATGTGGAGCGGGATCTGGAGGCGGAGTTGGTGCGGCTGCAGGGGATGGTGGAGCAGAGCGCGTAGGTCTCGTCACGCACAGGTCTCGTAGGGTGAGCAAAGCGAAACGTCCCACCATTGCCCCGCGCGAAGCCGAGATAGAAGTCGTGGGCACGCTTGCGCTTTGCCCACCCGAGACCTCGCTTGTAGCGAGGGTTACGATCCGCGCCGCCGTAGCTCGAAGCGCAAAGGCGGAAGCGGTGACCCATGTCGCTTCGCCCTCGGCTTGCAATCGGTGGATTGTCAATGCTACGATTTGTAACATTGCGGGTCGTCATCCAGCGGTTGTGGCGGCGAACGGAAGAAAGAGCGTGCCATGTCCAGCCGATCTGCCCGAAGCGACACGACCATCACAGCCCTCATCCCCGAGCTCGACGCGCTGGCTGCGGAGGTGATGGCGGAGTGGCAGGTGCCGGCCACGACGCTCGCCGTCGTGCAAAACGGCGAGACGGTCTTGCTCAGGGCGTGGGGCCAGCGCGACGTCGAGACCGGGCTGCCCGCGACGCCAGAGACGCAATTCCTGATCTGCTCGATCACCAAAACGTTCACCGCCACGGCGTTGGCGCTGCTGGTGGACGAGGGACGGCTCGACTGGACCAAACCTGTCCGCGACAGCATTCCCGAATTCCGCCTGCATGACGCGATCGCGACCGATCGAGTCACCGTGCGCGACCTGCTCAGCCATCACTCCGGCCTGCCTCGCCACGACTGGATATGGATTCCAGCCGATCTCTCGCGCGGCGAGATGATGAGCGCGCTGCGTCACCTCGAGCCGGCCCGGGACATCCGCACCGAGTTTCAATACAACAATCTCGCCTACAACGTCGCCGGCCTTGTCGTCGAGCGCATCAGCGGTCAGAGCTATGAGGATTTCGTCCGCACCCGGCTGACCGATAAACTGCGAATGTCGGTCGGCTTTTCAGCAGAGGAGTACGCCGCTGCCGCTGACGCCGCCGTTCCCTATCTGGTGGAACGCGGCGACGTGCGCTCGCGCAGCAAGTTCTTCCCCATCACCACGACGGGCGCCGGCGCCATCGTCACCTCGGTTGCCGCCCTCGCCAACTGGATGAAATTCCTGTTGGCCGAGGGCGAATTTGCCGGCGAACGCCTGCTGTCGTCTACGCTGATCCGGGAGATGCAATCGCCGCGCGTCTTCTCAGGCGCTGCGGAGTGGCAGGAGTTCGGCCATTCGCACTACGGGCTGGGCTTCAACAACACCGCCTACCGCGGCGAGCGCGTGGTCGGACACTCCGGCGGCTGGCTCGGCTGGAGCACGCTGATGCGCCTCATCCCGGCGCGAAACACCGGCATCGCCGTCTTCACCAACACCGGCGGCAATCCGGTGCACAGCATCCTGATCAACCGCATTCACGATCATCTCGCCGGCAACGAACCGGTGTCGTGGCTGGACCGCCTGCGCGACATGCGCCGCAAAGCGCTGGCGCAGCAGAAAAGCGACGATGCGGCGAAGCCGACGGCGCGCAAGCTGAATACGAATCCCAGCCATGATCTCGCGGATTTTTGCGGCGCCTATGAGCACCCGGCCTATGGCCGGGTTGTCATCACACAAGACGGCGACAGCCTGCATTGGGCCTGGCGCCGCACGAAGGCGAAGCTCGCACACCGGCACTACGATTCGTTCCAGTTGCCTTACGTGTTGGGAGACCTCAATCCGGACGATCTCGTGATCACCTTTGCGACCGACCGCGACGGCAGCATTGCGAGTCTCTCGGCCCAGCTCGAGGTGCTGGTGCCGGACATCGTCTTCACGCGCGCCGCCGCGGGCGAATGCATTGACCCCGCGTTCCGGTCGGCCTGCGTCGGCGAATATATTCGCGGCGACCAGACCCACGTCGTCACAGAGGATGCCGAGGGCGAGCTTACGCTGAAAATTCCGTTCGTGCCGCTCTACCGTTTGCGGCCTTATCAGGGCGCGACGTTCAGCATCGTCCAGCTCGACGGCTACCGCACCGAATTCCGCCGCGGCCCGTCCGGCGCGATCGAGGAACTCGTTTATCATCAGCCGAACGGCACCTTCATTGCGAAGCGCAAACTGTAGGGTGATTGGTCAGCTAGCCGAAGGCGCAATCCACCCCGCGTATGCGCCGTCACTTCCCTGGCGGATCGAGGAACACATATAGCGCAGCGATCCTGTCGTTCTCCACGATGATGACGTCCCAGCCGGTGTAATCAGGGGCTTCGCCGCGCGGACCTGATGACCAGGCCAGCCGTCCGGCGTTGTGAAGCGCCTGCGGCTCGCCAATCGGCGTGTAGACGAAGTGGGGATGCGTGGCCCGCAGATCGCCGGCGAACTTGTCGATCGCGTCGCGGCCGACAATGACACCTGGCGGGACATACAGGGCGGCGTTCTCGGTCCAGAGTTCGTCGATTGCGGCACGGCGGCGCTTCGCGTCGCCCTCGCCGAAAACCTCCTGAAGGTTGCGGTGAAGCAGCTCGTGGATGCGATCGGTCGATGTGTTGGTTCGGGTCATTGGTTGTCTCCAAACTGCATTGGTCTTGTAGGGTGGGCAAAGCGATAGCGTGCCCACCCAACGAACTGCGTCAGATCTGAACGAGACCGCCATCGACGAAGAGCTCGATGCCGTTGACGAAGCTTGCATCATCGGAGGCGAGGAACAGCACGGCCTTGGCGATCTCCTCGGGCTGGCCGACCCGACCGGCCGGGATGAGCGCGGCGAGTTGGGTCTTGGTGCCCTCCGCTTGCTCACCGCCGCCGAACAGATGATTCAGTCCGTGCGTCTCGGTGACGCCGGGGCTGACTGCGTTGACGCGGATGTGCCGGTCCTTCAGATCGAGGATCCAGTTGCGTGCGAAGTTGCGCACGGCGGCCTTTGTCGCGGAATAGACGCTGAAGGCCGGCGTGCCGGAGACGCTGGTGGTCGACGCGTTCAACACGATGGACGCGCCGTCGCGGAGCAGGGGCAGCGCCTTCTGCACCGTGAACAGTACGCCCTTCACGTTGGTGTCGAACGTGCGCTGGTAGTGCTCCTCGGTAATCGCGCCGAGCGGCGCGAACTCGCCGCCGCCGGCATTGGCGAAGATCACGTCGATCTGCTGGTGCTTCTTCTGAACGGCGTCGTAGAGCCGGTCGATGTCGGCGAGATTGGCCATGTCGCCCTGCACGCCGGTGACTCGACCGCCGATCGATTTCATCGCCGCCTCGAGCGCATCCTTGCGACGGCCGGTGATGAACACCGAGGCACCCTCGGCTGCGAAGGCCTTGGCGGTGGCGAGGCCGATACCGCTGGTGCCGCCGGTTACCACCACGACCTTGTTGTTGAACCTATCCGTCATCGTCCGTCTCCGTTGGAAGCTGCGGCGAAAGTGCCGTTGCCCGACGTAGATGTATTCAGAACGATGATGCGAGTAGTCGCCTGATATGGTACTTAGCGTTCCATGAGAAGAACGATGAAGGCCGATTTGAACGACTTCGCCTATTTTGCCGAGGTGGTGGGCCATGGCGGGTTCGCGGCTGCGGGGCGGGCCTTGCGGGAGCCCAAGTCAAAGCTCAGCCGGCGGATTGCCGGGCTGGAGGAGCGCCTGGGCTTGCGCCTGATCGAGCGATCGAGCCGGCGTTTCCGCGTGACCGAGGTGGGGCAAGCCTTTTACGAGCGCTGCCGCGCGATCCTTGCTGAAGCCGAGCAGGCCGAGGCGCTGGTGACGCAGGCGCAGGCCGAACCTCACGGCCGCGTTCGTTTCAGCTGCCCGACCGGCATGGTTGCGGAGATCTCCGCGCTGATCTCGAGCTTCCTGATCCGCTATCCCAAGGTGCGTCTGCAACTCGTCGCCATCGACCGGCCTATCGACCTGATCGAGGAGCGGATCGATGTGGCCTTGCGCGTGCGGTCCGAGCTCACGGGCGATGCAGCGCTCACGATGCGGTCGCTCGGCACGTCCAGGCGCATCCTTGTCGCGAGCCCCCAGCTGGCGAGCCGGTTGCGCACGCTGGATGATCTGGCCGTGCTTCCGACACTGGCAACGTCAGATGACGACACGTTGGTCGAATGGCATCTGCAGACCGACGATGGGCAGGCCCGCATTCACAAGCACGAACCGCGCATGGGCTGCGGCGACTTTGGCGCGGTGCGCGATGCAGCGGTTGCGGGCCTCGGTGTCGCGCTACTGCCCGATCATCTCTGCCGGGACGCGCTGGAGCAAGGCAGGCTCGTTCATGTGGTGTCGGAATGGCGCGGTCATCGCGGCATGGTGCATCTCGTGTTCACCACTCGACGCGGCCTGCCTCGCGCCGTTCGCGCGCTGATCGATCATCTCGCGGCGGGATTTTCCAAGACGTTGGTGTAGCGTCACCCGCGTCCGAGCTGCACGTCGCGTTCGACGGCAATCCATGTGGTGCGGGCCACCGCCAGCAACCTCCCGGCCTCATCATGCAGCGCGGCCTCCGCCATGCGCTTGCGGCCGTCGCGGCCGGTCGGCCAGGCGGTGATGATGCAGCGGTCGCCGGCACGCGGGCGGGATTCGATGCGCGCTGACATTCGTCCCAGCAGGAGCGGCGTCTTGTCGACGGCGTTGCTTTGCGGATCGCAATTGCAGGCGAAGCCGGTGGGACAATCGAGCGCCGACCAGAGAAATTCTGAGGCGACGAGGCCGTCGTCGGCGGTCAAGTTCTGATCGGGAATCCAGCTCGCCGCGAGAACGGGAGGCTGCGCACGAAGTCCGAGCGGTCCGGCGAAGATGCGCAGGCCGTCTCCCTTGGCCCTCGCGGGGCCGCAGACGAAGCAGGTCGGTAGCGGATGCTCGTGCGGTTTGACGGGCGTCAGCAATTCGGCGGCGCAGGCTTCGTCGAATCTGGCTGTTTCCAGCCGCGGAAGCTCGACGCTCACCGCGCGACCGGTCGCGACAACCTTGATGCCGTCGCGAAGCTCCCATGTACGGTCATCGGTCGCGATCGCACCGAGGGGCGTATCCAGGGGAGGCGGCGCGCGCAGCGTCACCTCGGCAGCCCCGGGAATGTGCTGGGCCAGCCGGCCGCAAACATAACCGCCGTTGCCGGAGTTCGGCGGGCCGCAGAAGCGCTTGTCGATGACGATCTCGGTCAAGTTTTCTTCCTGTCTTGAAGTTCCGCGCGCACTCTATCGGATCCTGAGCACAATTCTTCCCTGAACCGTGCGGTTCGCTACCGCGCGCATGGCTTCGCTGGCGTCCTCCAAAGGGAGGACGCGGTCGATATGCGGGCGGATGTGTCCCTCGGCCAGCCATTGCATCAGCGTGTCGTTCATGCGCGCGGCCTCAACGGAAAACTTTTCGGCCCAGGCGCCGACGAAGACGCCGAGGATGGCGTAGTTCTTGAGGAGCGGCAGGTTCATCGGGATCGAGGGTATCGTGCCGCTGGTGAAGCCGATCGGCATGAGACGGCCGCCCCAGTTCATCAGCCGGGCCATCTGCTCGAGGATCGCACCGCCGACGTTGTCGAATCCGATATCGATGCCCTGATCGGTGCCTTGGCCCGATGTGATGGACTTGATCCGCTCACGCAGATCCTCGCTACGATAGTTGACCACCTCGCTGGCGCCGTAGCGGCGCACCAGCGTGGCCTTGTCGTCAGAGCCGACGCCGGCGATGACGTTCAGGCCCAGATGACGGCTGAGATCGACTGCGGCGAGACCGACACCGCCGGCGGCGCCCGTGATCAACACGGTCTCGCCGCGTTGCGCCCGCGCGCGCTCGACCAGCGCATAATGGGCGGTGCCGTAGACATGCAGCACGGTTGCTGCCGCGTCAAAGGCAACGCCGTCAGGCAGATGCACGGCCTTCGATTCCTTGGCGACCATCCGTTCGGCGTAGCCGCCGGTCCAGCTGCTGCAGGCCACGCGATCGCCGGGCGCGAATCGCGTGACCTTGTCGCCGACAGCGACGACAACACCTGAGGCTTCCGTGCCGGGCACGAAGGGCAAGGGTGGCCGCATCTGGTAGAGGCCCGAGACCAGCAACTGGTCCATGAAGCTGACGGAGGCCGCATGGACGTCGATCAGGATCTCGTCGCCCGTCGGCTTCGGCTCGGCGATCTCACCGAGCCGCAAATCCTGCGGACCGGTGAAGGAGCTGCACAGCACGGCCCTCATCGCACATCTCCCATGTCGCGGAGCGGCGTCGCATATCCCGCGACGAGCTTGACGAAATCGGCCTGCCGCGCTGCGCCGGTCTTTTCAAACAGGCGATTGACGTGCGTCCGGATCGTCGTGTTGGCAACGCCGAATGCCGCGGCCACTTCCGGAACGCCGCCGAGCTCGACGATCGCGAGCAGCACGCGCAATTCGGTCGGCGTCAGCCTGAAGGCCTTGCCGATCACCTCGGATCGGGGCGGGACCATCAGCGCGACCTTGCGAACGAACAGGGCCGCGACGGCGGCGTAGGCTGCGCCCGCACGTCGCCGCGCGCCGGAGGCCAACGGCAGGGCATGTGCGACATAGCGCTGCCCATCGCTCCCCGTCATCGGCACGGCTACGCCGCCGGCGTCGAGGGCGGACGTGAAGGCGTGCCGCAGCGCGTGGTTGACGACGGGATCGCAGGCCGCGAGCTGTCCGCGCGCCTCGTGCAGGATGTCACGCGCGTCGAGGAGAGCTTGGCCGGCCGTATTGGTGTGAATGAGCCGCCCGTCCACGTCGAGGAGATAGACACCGACGTCGAGCCCGTCGAGCGTATCGGCGAATGTGGCGGCCTCTGCAGACATGTTAGGGATCGGAAACATCGCGTTCATCGCGGCGCTCCTTTCGTCTGGCGGCGCGCGAACAGGCGCGGCAGCAGCATGGGAACGCGGCGGCGATAGTCCTGGTAAGTCGCGCCGAACTCGGCGATCAGATCCCGCTCCTCGAACTGAAGCGCGACCAGGATGTAGGCGGTGTTTGCGAGCGCGAACAGGAGATGGCCAAGAGTCATCACGGGCGTGGCCCAGAATGCGAGCAGGAAGCCGAGCATGATCGGATGCCGTACGATCTTGTAGAGCAGGGGCGTTCGGAACGATTGACCTGGTATCTTGGCTCCACGCCACGCGACGAACGCCTGGCGCACGCCGAACAGATCGAAATGATCGATCATGTGAGTGGATGCGAATGCGATCAGCCAGCCGAGCCAATGCACTGATGTCAGCAGGAAAGCCGCAGGTCCGTCAGTCCGCCAGATCACAGTCGGGATCGGACGCCACTGCCAGAACAACAGAATGAGGATCAGGCTCGACAGCAGCACATAGGTGCTGCGCTGGCAGGCCGGGGCAAGGAATTGGGCCGACCATCGTTTGAACGCCGGGCGTGCCATGACGCTGTGCTGGACGGCAAACAGACCCATCAGCAACAGGTTGAGGATGATGGCTTCGTTCAAGGTCGCCGTGCTGCCGACATCGATCGACTTGTCGATTGAATTGGGCACGACATAATTGCCGACGAAACCGAGCGCATAGAGAAATGAGACCGTGAACAGGGCGTAACTCACGAGCGCGTAGAGCAGGATCAGAAGGCGCGAGACCATGTTTTTTCCTATTGTGCCAGACACGGCGGTGCCGCATGCAGGAGCCTAGATCGCCCGCTGGCGAAGGGGCTCGATCTGGTTCGATGGCTACCGCTCGACCGTCCCCTGTGCGTCCCCCGAGCGGAGGAAGGATTCCATGACGGCTTTCTCGCTTGGGACGTTCGGGTTCCCCGAGGTCCATGCCGATGGCCGCCCGATCAAGCTGGCCCTGCGCAAGGGGCTTGCGCTGCTGGTCTACCTTGCGGAGGCCAAGGGCGCCGTCAGCCGGGACGTCATGGCCACGTGGCTGTGGCCCGAGGCCGACCGCGAGACCGGGCTGGCGCGCTTGCGGCGGCTGCTTCATCGCATCGAGCTCGCGCTCGGCGAGCCGGTTTTCGAGACCGACCGTACCAGCATGCGTTGGTCCCCGGCGGTCGCGCTCACGGTTGACTCGCATCAGTTCGAGACCGCCTGCGACCGTGCTGCGTTTGAAGAGGCCTGCCAGATCTATCGCGGCGACTTCCTCGCTGGCTTCTCGCCGGAGGACTCTCCCGAGTTTGACGATTGGGCGTTCTTTCGTCGCGAGGCGCTACGGGGACGGCTTGTGCATGCACTCGAGCGTCTGGTGCAGGACAAGAATGCGGCCGGCGACCATTTCGCCGCGACCGCGTATGCGGGGCGTCTCGTCCAGCTCGATCCGCTCAGCGAAGTCTATGGCCGGCATCTGATCCGCAGCCTGCTGCTGTCAGGCGATCGCAGCGCGGCGGAACGGCACCATGCGGCGCTGACGCAGCGGCTGCGTGATGAGCTCGGCGTCGTGCCGGAAGCCGAGACCGAAGCGCTGATGAGCCCTGCTGCTACAGCGCAGGCGGTGCCGACGACGCGCTACGTCAAGGGCTCGGGCGTGCATCTGGCGTATCAGACTTACGGCAGTGGCGCGCTCGACATCCTCGTCATGCCCGGCTTCGTCTCGCATGTGGAGCGCGTCTGGGAGCATCCTGCAAGCCGGACGTTCCTGGCGTCATTGATGAAGCTTGGGCGCCTCATCGTGTTTGATCGTCGCGGCATCGGATTGTCAGATCGGGTCGGAGCGGCCCCCGGCATCGACGTCACGGCAGAGGATATCGGCACCGTGCTGCGCGCGGCGGAGTCGCGCCGCGTCGTGCTGTTCGGCGCCTCTGAATGCGGTCCAGCCTGCGTCAAGTTTGCTGTCGATCAGCCCAGCCGCGTCGCCGGGCTTATTCTGTTCGGCGCGCTGGCCAAGGGGTGCTGGGCGGAGGACTATCCGCACGCGCTGCGCGCCAGCCAGTACGATGCCTGGCGCAGGCAACTCGTCGCGCAATGGGGCGGACCGGTCGGGATCGAAGCCTTTGCGCCGAGCCTTGCAGGTGATCCGCAGGCGCGCGCCTGGTGGGCGGGGCTATTGCGCGCGGCGTCTAGTCCCGGCGGCATCTCGGCGGTGCTGGAAGCGTTTCGGGATGCGGACGTGCGGCACCTGCTGCCGCAAATCACCGTGCCGACGCTGGTGCTGCACCGGCAGGGCGACAAGGCCGTGCGCATCGCGGCAGGCCGTGACGTGGCGAGCCGGATTCCCGGTGCGCAGTTCGTCGAGCTCGACGGTCACGATCACTGGTTCTTTGCCGGCGATCACCGGCCGGTGCTGGAGGCGGTCAGGCGGTTTACGGAAACTTTGCAGCCATAAGCCTCATTTATTGGCACGTTTCGTGCCTCCGAAAGCGGCAGGCCCATCACATGCCTGACCAACGGAGACCTGCATGAAACGCGAAGACCTCACCGAAAAGCTGCTCGACATCAAGCGCGAGAAGGGCTGGAGCTGGAAACACATCTGCGAAAAAATCGGCGGCTATTCCGAGGTGCTGATAACAGGCGCGATCCTCGGCCAGATGAAGCTGACGAAGCCGCAGGCCGCCAACGCCGCCGAGCTGTTCGGCTTGTCGAAAGCCGAGACCGCGATGCTGAATGAGACGCCGATGCGCGGCATGCCGATGCCGCCGACCGACCCCCTGATCTATCGCTTCTACGAACTGGTGATGGTCAACGGTCCGGCCTGGAAGGCGCTGATCGAGGAGGAATATGGCGACGGCATCATGTCGGCGATCGATTTCGACATGGTGATGGAGCGTTTGCCCAACCCGAAGGGCGATCGCGTCAAGATCACGATGTCAGGCAAATTCCTGCCGTACAAATATTACGGCGCTAGCGGCAACGTGCCGGAATACGGCTTCAAGGAGGGCTAAGAGGCGAATGGCGAGTAGCGAACCGTTCGCTACTCGCACGTCGCTATTCGCTTACAGGATCGCGCCCGGCGTGTATTTGGCCGCCTCGGGCTTCGCCCTGGCCAGCGCGTCGACCTGCTCGGCGAAATAATCGACCTGGGCGCCGGCGTCGCCGGAATTGGCGCGGCCGTGCTCGAGCACTTGGCTCAGCTCGGCTTCGCTGAGGCCGAGGCGCTGGTCGGCGGCGAGGCGCTTGAGCAGATCGTTCTGCACGATCTTGCCGGTGCGCAGGTCTCTGATGGCGGCGACCGCATGCTCCTTGATCGCTTCATGCGCGCCTTCGCGGCCCGCACCCTTCTTCACCGCCTCCATCATCACCGTGGTGGTGAGCAGGAAGGGCAGATAGCGGTTGAGCTCGGTCGCGACGACGGCGTCAAATATTTCCATCTGGTCGAGAACCGAGAGCAGGGTCTCGAGCAGGCCATCCATGGCGAGGAAGGCGTCGGGCAGCATGACGCGGCGCACGACGGAGCAGGAGACGTCGCCCTCGTTCCACTGATCGCCGGCAAGGCCAGCGGCCATCGCGAGATAACCCTTCAACACCACATGCAGGCCGTTGATGCGCTCGCAGGAGCGGCTGTTCATCTTGTGCGGCATCGCGGACGAGCCGACCTGGCCCTTGGCAAAGCCTTCGCTGGCGAGTTCGTGGCCCGCCATCAGCCGCAGCGTCTTGGCGAAATTGCCGGGACCGCTGGCGAGCTCGGTGAGCACGCTGACGGCGCGGAAGTCGAGGCTGCGCGGATAGACCTGGCCGACCGCATCGAAGCTCTTGGGCAGGCCGAGATGGACGAGAATGCGCTGTTCGAGCGCGCGTGCCTTGCCGGCATCGCCGTTGAACAGGGTGATCTGGTCGAGCCGCGTGCCGACCGCGCCCTTCAGGCCGCGCGCGGGATAGCTGTCGAGCACGCTGACGAGGCTCTGGTGCGACACCAGCATCTCCTCCCCGAACATGGCGATGCGCTTGCCGAGCGTCGTGACCTGCGCGGCCACATTGTGCGTGCGCGCCGTGAACGGCATGTCGCGCAATTGCTTGGCGTGCTTGGCAAAGCGAATGAGCGCGGCGATGCTCTTGGTCTCGATCAGCTGGAGGCCGCGATAGACCTGCAACTGCTCCACGTTCTCGGTGAGGTCGCGGCTGGTCATGCCCTTGTGCAGGTGCTCGTGACCGGCGAGGTCACAGAACTCCTCGATTCTCGCCTTGACGTCGTGGCGGGTGATGCGCTCGCGCCGCATGATGGAGTCGAGGTCAACCCGGTCCTTGACGCGCTCGTAAGCCTCGATCACGCCATCGGGCACCGGGATACCGAGATCGCGCTGGCCTTTCAGCACGGCGATCCAGTAGTCGCGTTCGAGGCGGACCTTGCCTTCGCCGCTCCAGATGGCGCGCATGGCAGGCGAGGCGTAACGTTGGGCGAGGACGTTGGAGATGTGATCCTGAGACATGCCGCCCATTTGGCATTGCCGGGGGCTGGCTGCAAGCCCGGGAGGCGGGCGGCTCACGGGCCTTCCATGGCCCATCCGCCGCGCGCTGTTGGGATTACTTGCCGCCCTTCACCTCGGCCGCCGCGACCGCAATCAGCTCGCTCATCTTGGCCCGAATCGTCGGCTCGGTGACGGCCACGTTCCTGGCGGCGAAATCGGCCATGACCTTGCGCAGGACGTCGCCATCGCCGGCCTCCTCGAAATCGGCTGCGACCACCTCCCTGGCATAGGCGGTGGCGGCTTCGCCCGTGATTCCGAGCTTTTCGGCCGCCCACAGCCCCAGCAGACGGTTACGGCGGGCCTCCGCCCTGAACTTCTGCTCCTCGTCGAGGGCAAACTTCTTCTCAAAGCCTTCTTCGCGCTTGTTGAATTCGCTCATGCGTCTTCCGATTCCTCAGGGCTATGGACGTGGGCCCTCCTCGTTGCGAGGGCCCCTCTGCATGCCTAGATAAAGGGCATGATCGGCGAAACAACGAGCCGTAAAGCCGCAGGCAAGGCGGTATAAGTCAGCGTCGGATGGGCCGGATCGATTGTGCTGGGACAGCCAATCGGATAGGTTGCCTGAAGGCTTGGTTCCCGTTCTGTTTCCGAGAGTTATAGACGGGTTCCGGGCCGTTCACGGCAGCTCCGCTGTGGGTCGTAACCTGGTAACCGGAGCACACCAAATACATGGATTTCAACAAAACACGGTACATCCCAATGAGCCGTCGGCGTCGCATTTATGAAGGCAAGGCAAAGGTTCTTTACGAAGGTCCGGAGCCCGGTACCCTGATCCAGCACTTCAAGGACGACGCTACCGCGTTCAATGCCAAAAAGCATCAGGTGATCGAGGGCAAGGGTGTCCTCAATAACCGGATCTCGGAGTACCTGTTTCAGCACCTCAACGACATCGGGGTGCCGACCCACTTCATCCGTCGGCTCAACATGCGCGAGCAGTTGATTCGCGAGGTCGAGATCGTGCCGCTCGAAGTGGTGGTGCGGAACGTTGCCGCCGGCTCGCTGTCGCAGCGCCTCGGCATCGAGGAGGGGACCCAGCTGCCCCGTTCGATCATCGAATTCTACTACAAGAACGACCAGCTCAACGACCCCATGGTGTCGGAAGAGCACATCACCGCGTTCGGCTGGGCGACGCCCCAGGAGATCGACGACATCATGGCACTCGCCATCCGCGTCAACGATTTCCTCACCGGCCTCTTCCTCGGCATCGGCATCCGCCTCGTCGACTTCAAGATGGAATGCGGCCGGCTGTTCGAGAACGAGATGATGCGCATCATCGTCGCCGACGAGATCTCGCCGGACAGCTGCCGTCTCTGGGACATCAAGTCGAACGAGAAGCTCGACAAGGATCGTTTCCGCAGGGACCTCGGTGGACTGCTCGAGGCCTATACCGAAGTCGCAAAGCGCCTCGGCATCCTCATGGAGAACGAGCGTCCGCAGGGCACGGGTCCCGTGCTGGTGAAGAGCTAAGAGGAATATCGACGTGAAGGCACGTGTGACCGTTACCCTGAAGACCGGTATCCTCGATCCGCAAGGCAAGGCCATCGAAGGCGCGCTGAAATCGCTCGGCGTCGACGGCGTCGCCAGCGTCCGCCAGGGCAAGGTGTTCGACATCGAGCTCGCCGGCGCCGACAAGGCCAAGGCGGAAGCCGCGCTGAAGGACGCCGCCGACAAGCTGCTCGCCAACACCGTGATCGAGAACTATCGGGTCGAACTGCTTTGACGGATCGGGTCACTAAGCAAGAGCTTCTTGATCTTGCTCTGATGATCCTACGCGACGTTGAGAAGGTCGTATCTTCAATCGACCAACACCTGCTTGAAATGCGGGCCTGCGGGCAAGAAATGTCGGCGCAAAGACAACTCTTGCCTGAGGCTTCGCAGGATTTTTCGAAGGTCCCTCTCCAATGAAAGCCGCCATCCTCGTCTTCCCCGGAATCAATCGCGAGCGCGACATGGCGCGTGCGTTGAAACTCATCTCGGGCCACGAGCCCCAGATGGTGTGGCACGCCGAGACCTCGCTGCCTGCTGGCACTGATCTCGTGGTTGTGCCCGGCGGTTTCTCTTACGGCGATTATCTTCGCTGTGGTGCGATTGCGGCGCGGGCGCCTGTGATGGATGCGGTGCGCGACTATGCGGCCAAGGGCGGCCTCGTGCTCGGCGTCTGCAATGGTTTCCAGATCCTCTGCGAGTCCGGTCTTTTGCCCGGCGTGCTGATGCGCAATGCGCGGCTGAAGTTCATCTGCAAGGACGTGCATCTGCGCGTCGAGCGTTCCGACACGCCGTTTACCCGCGGCTACAATGCCGGCCAGGTCATTCGCGTGCCGGTCGCCCATGGCGAGGGCAATTACGAGGCGGATGAAGAGACCATCAAGCGGGTCGAAGGCGAGGGACGTGTGCTCTATCGCTATTGCTCGGCTGATGGCGTGGTCGACGAGGCCAACAACATCAACGGCGCGGCACATTCGATCGCCGGTCTCGTCAACGACAAGGGCAACGTGCTCGGCATGATGCCGCACCCGGAAAACCACGTCGAAGACATCATGGGCTGCACCGACGGCCGCGGCCTGTTTGCAGGCCTTACCGCGCATCTCGACCAGGCGGCGTAAGCCGCTTCAGCCGTTCCGCCGGCACCGTCATGGCGGCAACGCCCGCCATCACCAGCATCACGCCCAGCGCCAGGTTTGCCGGTACGCTCTCGCCGAGCAGCAGCACCGACAGCGCGACTCCGATCGGGATGCGCAGATACCCCTGCGCATTCGTGGTCAGCGTGCCGAGCCGACCGAGGCACATGTAGAACAGCATCAAGCCGAGTGCGCTGGAGACGATGCCCATGACGATGGTGGCAAGGATTGCGGTTGCTGTCGGATGCAGCGTCCAGGGCTGGTCGACGATCAGTGACGGTGGCAGCAGCACGAGACCGCCGAATAGCAGCGAGCCGGCCGCCACCACCATCGGGTCGTAATCGGACAGCCTGAGGCCGAAGATCGTCGCGCAGGCAAAGGAGATGGTGGCGAGCAGGATCGCAATCTCGGCAATGATGTCGCTGCCGAAGCCGTGCAGCGCGTCGAGACCGATGATGGCGACGGTGCCGGCAAGACCCAGGATCGCGCCCACGAGCTTCAGCAGCGTTGCCGGTTCATGCCGCGTGATCAGTGAGGTGATCAGGAATGCGAAGATCGGTGTCGTCGAGGCCAGCACCACCGTGTTGGACGCCGGGACATATTGCTGCGACCAGGTGATGACCAGAAATGGAAAGGTCGAGTTGATCAACTGCTGCGTCGCAAACAGCTTCCAGGCCTTGAGGTCGGTCGGGACCCTGACGCCGCGTACCCACAGGATCGCAAACAGGAAGGCGGCCGCGATCAGCGAGCGCACCGAGATGAAGGTGATGGGCGGAATCGTGGGAAGCGCCAGCTTGGCCAGCGGGTAGGTCGAGCTCCAGCAGCAGGCGAGCGCGAACAGCAGCGCGTAATCGCGCCAGGTGCGCGCGCCGGTGGAGGGGTTGGACGGCGATGACAATGTTGCGGCCGCTATGTGGCCCGGCGACGTGCTCTTCGGCACCTTGCGATAGCTCCCCGCGCAGCAGCGCTTCCAACAAAGTCTGGGCGAGGGGGCGCGAAAAGGGAAGCTGTCGAGCTATGCGTTTGCCTGTAGTGCCGGCTTCCGCTTCACCCGCTTGATCGTTCCGGAGAAGGTGAACAGCGGCCGGCCGGCAGACGCCAGCTTGCCCCGCAGGAAGATCAGCGAGCCGCCGGCGCGGGAGACCTCGCCTGTGCATTCGACCAGCTGGCCCTCGCGGGCGGCATCGAGGAAATCGCAGGCGAAATTGGTGGTCACGGCCGGGCCGTCCAGCTCGTGGGTGGCGATCGCGAACAGGCAATAATCGGCGAAGGCCATGAAGCAGCCGCCATGGACGTTCCCGGAGCCGTTCAGATGCTTCTTCTCGACCCGGAAGGCGCAGCGGACGCTGCCGTCGTCCTCGATCTTGTGCCAGAACGGGCCGATATGGCTCTCAAAACTGTCGCGAATCCAGGTCCGCCAACCCCTGAACTCGCCCTCGGTGGCGACATGCAGGTCGGGGCGGCGGGTGGAGGGGACTTTGGTCAATTCGTGCAAGGAAATGGGCCTTCAATTACGGGTCTTTAGCCCTTAAATCCGATCCGTCGGCGCCTTGCAATTCCCGTTCCCGCCGACCCACCTTGCAAAACGTGGGACAGCGGGAAAATGCGCCATAAAGGGCTTTTCGAAGCCGTCCGATCTTCCTAAGAACGGCAAAACGCCGCCGAAAGCTCCGAATCCATGAAGAACGAACCCAAGATCACCCCCGAGCTGGTTGCCGCCCACGGGCTCAAGCCCGACGAGTACGAGCGCATCCTGAAGCTGATCGGACGGGAGCCGACCTTCACCGAGCTCGGCATCTTCTCGGCGATGTGGAACGAGCACTGCTCGTACAAATCCTCGCGCATCCATCTGCGCGGCCTGCCGACCAAGGCGCCCTGGGTGATCCAGGGCCCCGGCGAGAATGCCGGCGTGATCGACATCGGCGATGGCCAGGCCGTGGTCTTCAAGATGGAGAGCCACAACCACCCGAGCTACATCGAGCCCTATCAGGGTGCGACCACCGGCGTCGGCGGAATCCTGCGCGACGTCTTCACCATGGGCGCGCGCCCGATTGCCTGCCTCAATGCGCTGAGCTTCGGCGCGCCCGAGCACGCCAGGACCCGGCATCTCGTGTCGGGCGTGGTTGCCGGCGTCGGCGGCTACGGAAATTCCTTCGGCGTGCCGACGGTCGGCGGCCAGGTGCGCTTCCACACCCGCTATGACGGCAACATCCTCGTCAACGCGATGGCGGTGGGCCTCGCCGATGCCGACAAGATCTTCTATGCGGCGGCCTCCGGCGTGAACATGCCGATCGTCTATCTCGGCTCCAAGACGGGCCGCGACGGCATCCATGGCGCCTCGATGGCCTCGGCCGAGTTCGACGACAAGTCCGAGGAGAAGCGTCCGACCGTGCAGGTCGGCGATCCCTTCGCTGAAAAGCTGCTGCTCGAAGCCTGCCTAGAGATCATGGAGAAGGGCTGCGTCATCGCGATCCAGGACATGGGCGCGGCGGGCCTGACCTGCTCGGCGGTGGAGATGGGCGCCAAGGGCGATCTCGGCGTCGATCTCGATCTCGACGCGGTGCCGACCCGCGAGATGGGCATGAGCGCCTACGAGATGATGCTCTCGGAAAGCCAGGAGCGCATGCTCATGGTGCTCAAGCCTGAGAAGGAAAAGGAGGCCGAGGCCATCTTCAAAAAGTGGGGCCTCGACTTCGCCGTGGTCGGCTACACCACGCCGAGCAAGCGTTTCGTCGTCAAGCATGGCGGCGACGTCATGGCCGATCTGCCGATCAAGGAGCTCGGCGACGAGGCGCCGCTCTATGACCGCCCGCATGTGCCGTCAGCTGCACTGCCGGTCGTGCATGCCCGCGAGGTCCCGGCGCCGATGGCGCTCGGCGCGGCGCTCGAGAAGCTGATCGGCACGCCCGACATGTGCAGCAAGCGCTGGGTTTGGGAGCAGTACGACCACGTCATTCTCGGCAACACCATGCAGCGCCCCGGCGGCGATGCCGCCGTGGTGCGCGTGCAGGACGGGCCGAAGGGCCTTGCGCTGACTGTCGACGTCACGCCGCGCTATTGCGAGGCCGATCCGTTCGAGGGCGGCAAGCAGGCGGTGGCGGAAGCCTGGCGCAACATTACCGCGGTCGGCGGCAAACCGCTCGCGATCACCGACAATCTCAACTTCGGCAATCCTGAGCGGCCCGAGATCATGGGCCAGTTCGTCGGCTGCCTGAAGGGCATCTCGGAAGCCTGCCGCACGCTCGACTTCCCGGTCGTCTCAGGCAACGTCTCCCTCTACAACGAGACCAACGGCCGCGCGATCCTGCCGACGCCATCGATCGGCGGCGTCGGCCTGCTCGACGATTTCACCAAGTCGGCCTCGCTCGCCTTCAAGGCCGAGGGCGAGGCGATCCTGCTGGTCGGCGAGACCCATGGCTGGCTCGGCCAGTCCGTGTACCTGCGCGACATCTGCGGTCGCGAGGAAGGTGCGCCGCCGCCGGTCGACCTTACCGCCGAGAAGCGCAACGGTGACTGCGTGCGCGGCATGATCCATGCGGGCACCGCAACCGCGGTGCACGATCTTTCCGACGGCGGCCTCCTGATCGCGCTTGCCGAAATGGCGATGGCGAGCGGCATTGGCGCAAAGCTGCTGGCGGCCCCGACCTCGCTGGTCTCGCAGGCCTATTGGTTCGGCGAGGACCAGGCGCGGTACCTCGTCACCGTGCCGGAAACCGAAGCCGGCCGTGTGCTGGCCAAGATGCGCGGCTGCGAGGTGCCTTGCGTGCGTATCGGCACCACCGGTGGCGATGCGATCGCGATCGCAGGAGAGGCGCCTGTCACGATCGATGCACTGCGCAAGTCGTTCGAGCGCTGGCTGCCGGAGTACATGGGCGGCAAGGCGGCGTAAGGCTGCATCTTCAGACCCTTAGCCTGGATTGCGCTGCGCTCGATCCGGGCTACAGGCGGCTACAATACCCGCGTCGCGCCGGGAATCGTCCGCAAGGCGGCTGTTACGCCCCAGCTGAAAATCACCGTCAGCACGAACACAGTCAAAGCCTTCGCAACTGCAGGCAAGTTGTAGTCGAACAGCCAGTATTGCAGCCACAACGTGATCGGGTAGTGCACCAGGAACATGCCGAAGGCGGCGGACTGCATCGGATCGAGCAGCATCGCTGAGCCTGACTGCCTGAACCGCTGGAAGAAGGCCAGGATCAGAAACATGATGGCCACGCTGAAGACGGTGACGTTGAGCGCGTAAATTCCTTCATACCAGTTCGGCAGCGGCGACGGATTCCCGAGTATCTCCCGCTTGATGAAGATCAGCACCCACAACAGGCAATACGGAACGATCGCCAGGACCAGCCACTCCCAGCTCACTTTCGCCATTCTGCCCTCAGCCGAGAGCAGTCCGCGATCCATGTTCGCAACGCCAATGCCGGCGCCGAAAAAGAAGTAGGTCGCGTAGAGCAACACGCGTCCGTGCTGGACCGAAAAAGGTCCGAACTCGAACCAGCTGCTAGGTCCGAAATACATCAGCCCGGGGACATAGAACGCGGCGCTGACGGCCAGCATGACCGCGAAGAATTCCGCGGGTCGGCGCCGTCCGCGCACCGACAGGCGGTTGATCGGGTCGAGCAGGTTGGGCCGCAGCCGGTACAGGAGGCATGCGATCAGGTCGAAGGCGAACAAGACCCAGAGGAACCAGATCGGCCCTGATGGCCACGGGCCTTTCGTGATCGTGGTCCACCAGAACTGTGAAAAGCCGATCTCGGGATCATTCCGCAGCGAGATGGCGTAATAGGCGATTGGAATGACCGTGAATGCGCAAACCACGAACGGGATGCCGAGCCGACGGATGCGGTCTTCCAAATAGCTCGCCGCTCCCTTGCGAGCGATTCCAGACCACGCGAACAGCCCCGACAGGAAGAAGAACATCGCCATGAAGAAGCTGTCGGTGGCGAGCACGATCATGTCGAAGCCGAAGAAGAACTTCGGGTCGGTATGACCGAAATAGGTGTAAGGGATAACCGCATGGTGCAGCAGCACCACCAGCGTCAGGAAGGTGCGAGCGCGATCGAGCGATAAATTGCGCGTCTTGGTCTTCGGCTCGGCATACGTCTCTGCGCCCATCGTCGCAGAAGTTGACATCGTCATCATGGCCGCCCCAGTCGCGTTTCCGTCCCGGCCGGACCTGTGCCGCCGGGACCCCGATTCAGCAAGCGCAGTTTGCGCCGCGACATTCTTCCATCGTGCCTTAGGAACCAGTTCCGCGCAACGCGGTTAGCGTTCCCGAAACGGTGAGCGGCCGCCGACTGCGGCCGCCAATGTTGCGGAGCTGGCGATGACGATCCTGAAATGGGCCCTGATATTCCTGCTGATCTCGATCGTGGCCGGTGTGCTCGGCTTCACCGGCATCTCGGCCGCCTCCGCCGACATCGCCCGTTTCCTGTTCTACGTCTTCGTCGTGATCTTCCTGGTGCTCTTGATCCTCGGGCTCACGGTATTCAGGGCGTAGCGCGACCCGTCCTTCCGGGATGGTGCGTTAGCACCAGACCCGGAATCTCGAGATTCCACGATGCGCAATTGCGCACCCGTGGTTCGCGTCTGCGACGCGCCCCGGAATGACGTCACCTCCAACTACCCCACTTCCTCGATCTTCACCTTGTCCGGATAGAAGGCGAGATGGCCTGAGATCTCCGTCATCGCCGGGAAGGGCGTCTCGTAGGTCCAGATCGCGTTGTCGAGCGTCTTGCCGTCGGCCTTGATGCTGTAATAGCTGGCGTCGCCCTTGTAAGGGCAGTGGGTGGTGCGCTCGGTGCGTTCCAGCAACGTCATGTTGGCGTCTTCTCGCGGCAGATATTGCACCGCCGGATATCTGGCCTCTTTCAAGGTCAGCGCCTTGGTGCTTTCGGCGATCACGATGTCGCCCGCCGTCACGCGGACGCGGCGGGGATTTTGGGTGATGGTGATGGGGTGGTCGGGGCCTGGAAGCTTCATGATTTCACGCCTTTTCGATCAATCTGCCGCGCGCGGCACTTTGTCGTGCCTTTATCCTGATGGGATCAGGGATATAGTGCCTGAAGGCGTGACGTAGAAGGCCGTTCACGCTAAGTTTGGCGCTGCCGGTCCCGGGGACCCCGGCAAACGATTCGACGCCAAGTCTGTTAGTCGACAAGTCTGTCAGCCGACACAAGGAGTAAGACCCGAATGCCCATGGACGCCCACGATATCGAGGCGATGATCAAGGCAGCGATCCCCGATGCCGAAGTGACCATCCGTGACCTCGCCGGCGATGGCGACCACTATGCCGCGACCGTGATCTCGGAATCTTTCCGCGGCAAGTCCCGCGTCCAGCAGCACCAGATCGTCTATCGGTCCCTGCAGGGCCAGATGGGCGGTGTGCTGCACGCGCTGGCGCTGCAAACCGGCGTACCAAGTGCTTGAATAGATTGCACCTGACCTGATCGCGCGACGGGGACGCTGATGGCTGCGGACAATCCGCGCGGCGCGATGTTTCGCGTCATCGTGCCGAACCAGCCCAGCCGCGTCACCAATGCCGAGCTGTTCTTCGACCTCGTCTTCGTCTTCGCCGTCACGCAAATCTCGCACACGCTGCTGAACCACTTCACGCCCCAAGGCGCGGTCGAGGTTACGCTGCTGTTCCTGGCGGTGTGGTGGGTGTGGGTTTACACGGCCTGGGTCACCAACTGGCTCAATCCCGACCTGACGCCGGTTCGCATCCTGATCTTCCTGATGATGCTGGGCGGCCTCGTGCTGTCGACGACGATCCCGACGGCGTTCGATGGCCGCGGACTCTGGTTTGCGATCGCCTATGCGGCCATGCAGGTTGGACGCACCGCGTTCTGGCTGTTCGCGACCCCGCGCCATCGCACCGCCGTGCGGCACAATGCGATCCGCATTCTGGTCTGGCTCTGCGGCTCCGCGGTCTTCTGGATCCTCGGCGGTCTCGCCCATGGCGAGGAGAGGCTGTGGTTCTGGATCGTGGCGCTCGGAATCGAATACGTCTCGCCCGCGGTCCGCTTCTGGGTCCCGAAGCTCGGCTTTTCGTCGGTCGAGGCCTGGGCCGTCGAGGGCGGCCACATGGCCGAGCGCTGCGCCGGCTTCATCATCATCGCACTCGGCGAAGCCGTCGTCGTCAACGGCGCGACCTTCGCCGAGCTGAACTGGAGCGCGGACAACATTCTGGCTTTCGGCGCGTGCCTCGTCGGGAGCATCGCGATGTGGTGGGTCTATTTCCACAAGGGCGCTGAAGCCGGCTCCGAGGTGATCTCGAAAGCGGCCGAATCCGGCCGGCTGGCGCGGCTCGCCTACACCTATCTGCACATGCCGATCGTCGCCGGCATCATCCTGACCGCGGTCTCGGACGAGTTGGTGCTGAAGCACCCAACCGGGCATTCCGATGTCCGCACCATCGTCAGCACGATCGGCGGTCCCTTGGTGTTCCTGGTCGGAACCATCCTGTTCAAGCACTCGATCCGCGGCTTCCTCCAGCTCTCCCACGGAATCGGAATCATCGCGCTCGCGGCGCTGTGGTGGTTCGCCGCAGACCTCCCGCCGCTCTGGCTGACGGTCGCGACGAGCCTGATCATGATCGTCGTCGCGGTGTGGGAGTCGGTGTCGCTCGGATCGAAGCCGGAAGAGACTAGGGAGCGTTGAGGCGCCGGAGCCATTACTCCGCCGCCTCCAGCGCGTGCACCGAGAACATCTTCGCTGCATCCGTCCAGCTCTCGCGCACGCGCCAGCCGGCGCCCTGTGCCAAGGCAGCAAAACGCTCAAGGCTGTATTTGTAGCTGTTTTCGGTGTGAATGCTCTCGCCCGGCCGGAACGAGAAGCTGGTGCCGAGCAGGCGCACGGTCTGGCTCTTGCGGCTGATCAGATGCATCTCGATGCGGTGCCGATCGTGATTGTAGATCGCACCATGGGTGAAGGCGGAGAGGTCGAAATTGCCGCCGAGCTCGCGGTTGATCCGCACCAGCACATTGAGATTGAACCGCGCGGTGACGCCGGCGGCATCGTTATAGGCGGCGTGGAGCAGGCGCTCCTCTTTCTCGAGGTCGGCGCCGATGATCATCTGCGCGCCCTTGCCCAGGATCTGGCGGGCGCTCCTCAGGAACGCCTGCGCTTCATGGGGCTCGAAATTGCCGATGGTCGAGCCCGGGAAGAAGCCGACCTTCGGCATCGATGCAACCGCCCTGGGCAGCTCGAACGGCGTGGTGAAGTCGGCGGCCACCGGATGGATGCCGAGCGAGGGGAAGTCGCGCTTGAGCCCATTGGCCTGGGCTTGCAGGAAATCGCCGGAAATATCGACCGGGACATAGGCTGCGAATCTGGACTGGTTCAGGAGCAGGCGGACCTTCGTGGTGGCGCCTGCGCCGAATTCCACCAGTGCGGCATTTTCAGGGATGATCCTTGCGATCTCGCTGCCGCGCTCCTTCAGGATCGATAGCTCGGTGCGCGTCGGATAATATTCCGGCAATCGCGTGATCGCCTCGAACAGCTCAGATCCTGTTGCGTCGTAAAAATACTTCGGCGACAGCTTTTTCGGCTGCTGCGAGAGGTGCTCGATCGCCTCGCGGGCGAACGCGGTCGTCTGCTCGTCGGGAAGATGGGCTTCGGCCAAAGCGCTGGCGTGCACATTCATGATATTCTCCTGAACGCGCTGTCCGGCGCGTATTTCCTCGGATGAGAACTAGAAATAGTCGGCTAGCCGCAACCCCGTGAACTGCCAGCGGTGATGCGGATAGAAGAAGTTGCGATATGTGACGCGGCTGTGACCGTCGGGTGTCGCCAGCGAGGAGCCACGCAGCACCAGCTGGTTGACCATGAACTTGCCGTTGTATTCGCCGAGCGCGCCTTCGACGGCGCGGTAGCCGGGGTAGGGGGAATACGACGAACGCGTCCATTGCCAGACGATGCCGAAGGCGTCGTTGAGCTGCTTGGTGCGCGCCGCGACCTCCCATTCCATCTCGGTCGGCAGATGCTTTCCGGCCCAGCGCGCAAACGCATCGGCCTCGTAATAGCTGATGTGGCAGACCGGCGCGTCGGGATCGACCGGCTTGACGCCGGCAAGCGTCATCACATGCCACTGCCCGTCGATCTCGCGCCAATGGCCCGGAGCCTGCCAGTCTTCCTTGCTGGCCGCGGCGAAGCCATCCATCAGCCACAACGTCGCATGCCGATAGCCGCCGTCACGCATGAAGGCGAGCCATTCGCTGTTGGTGACGAGATTGCGCGCGATTCTGACCGGACCGACGAGCGCACGATGCGCGGGCTTCTCGTTGTCGAAATGAAAGGTGTCGTCGACATGGCCGACGGTGTGAATGCCTTCGTTGAGCGTCAGCCAGTCCTCGCCTGCGCGCGTCGCGGCCGGAAAGCGCCACTCCTTGTCGTAAGCCGGATAGACGGGGTTCTGCGCGAAGGCGTGCAGGATGTCGGTGTACATCAACTCCTGATGCTGCTGCTCATGGTTCAGCCCGACCTCGACCAGCGGCGCGATTTCGCGGAGCTTGTCGTCGCCGGCCGCGCGGAAGAATTTGACGACGGCGGCATCGACATGGCTGCGATAGGCGCCGACCTCGGTGGCGCTGGGCCGCGTGATGTCGCCGCGATGATTGCGGGCGTGGCGGGGGCCGGCGCTGACGTAATAGGAATTGAACAGGAAGGCGAAGTCGGGGTGGAAGGGGCGGTAGCTAGGGGCGTGCTCGCCGAGCAGAAACTGCTCCCAGAACCAGGTGGTATGGGCCCGATGCCATTTCGCCGGGCTCGCGTCCGGCATGGACTGGATCTGCTGGTCCTCGGGCGACAGCGGCGCGGCCCGCCGCTCAGTCTCGGTACGGACGGCCAGAAACGCACTCTCCAGCGCCTGTGCGAGGCCGCCAGAGGCGGCCGATGGTGACGAAAGCGGCTGATCGGCCATAGCGGAGGCTTGTTTCGTCACGTTTTTCTCCAGACAGGACAAGAGAACGTTGTTGGCGAGACCGGGTTCCAAAACCAAGGTTCGTCCTAGATAGGCGCTCCGTTACGGTATGAAAGTCCTCCCCGGTGATGATATTCGTGTCATCATGCAATGGCGCCGGGGCCGCCCGGACCTGATATCCGGGGACCATTCGCCGCCATTTTACTTTGGATGCACAACGGTTTGGGCTACATATATAGGCAGGTATCGGGTTAAATCGGCTGAGCCGGCCCGGATTGATAGGTGAGGGCTCTGCCCCAGAAGGACACGGATATGAGCATCGCGGAATTCATCGACAACGAAGTGAAGTCGAACGACGTGGTTCTGTTCATGAAGGGGACGCCGCAATTTCCGCAGTGCGGTTTCTCCGGCCAGGTCGTGCAGATCCTCGACCACGTCGGCGTCGGCTATAAGGGCCTCAACGTGCTCGAATCCGCCGAGCTCCGTAACGGTATCAAGGAATATTCGAACTGGCCGACGATCCCGCAGCTTTATGTGAAGGGCGAGTTCATCGGCGGCTGCGACATCGTGCGCGAGATGTTCCAGGCCGGCGAATTGCAGCAGCTCTTCTCCGAGAAGGGCGTCGTCGTCGCGGCTTGATCCGTGACAGTGCTGACGCGTCGGATCGGCGGCGTGCAGCTCGAAATCATCGTCGCTGACATCACCAGCCTCGGCGTTGACGCCATCGTCAACGCCGCCAACTCATCTCTTCTTGGTGGAGGCGGCGTCGACGGTGCGATCCATCGCGCGGCCGGGCCCGATCTGGTCGCCGAATGCCGCATGCTCCACGGCTGCAAGACGGGCGATGCGAAGATCACCAAAGGCTACCGCCTCAAGGCCGCGCACGTGATCCACACCGTTGGACCGGTCTGGAACGGCGGTACGCAGGGTGAGGACGATCTGCTCACCTCCTGCTATCGTCGCTCGATGGAACTGTGCGGGAAGCACAAGCTGTCCTCGGTGGCATTCCCCGCGATTTCGACCGGTATTTTCCGCTTTCCTGGCGGGCGGGCCGCGAAGATTGCGATCGATACGACCATTGAAGCCTTGCCGGCCGCGCCATTGGTGGGCCAAGTCATATTCTGTTGTTTTTCGGAGACGAGCGCCGCGCTCCACACGGACGTTTTGGCACGGCACGGCAGCCCTTGTGCCTGACAACGCGGTCAGTACACTCCACCAGCCATGTTCCGGGGAGGGGATATGATTTCACATTTTGCACGATTTGCGTTGGTCTGCGGCGCGCTTGTCTCGCTTGGCGCAATGTCCCTTGCGCGCGCGGAGGGCACCTACGAGATCCCGGCCGGCGCGCATTTCAATCCGGACAAGCTCGCCAAGGTGACCGAGTTCTTCAAGAACGAGGTCGCGACCGGCAAGATCGCCGGCGCGACCGTGCTGATCCAGCAGCACGGCAAGCCTGTCTATCACGAAGCCTTCGGCGTCCAGGACGTGGTCAGCAAGGCGCCGATCACCGACAAGACGATCTTCCGCCTGTCGTCGCTAACCAAAACGATCACCTCCGTTGTGGCGATGCAACTGATCCAGGACGGAAAGTTCAAGCTCGACGATCCCGTTTCGAAATACATTCCCTCCTTCGCAAATGTGAAGGTCGGTGAGGAAAAGAAGGCCGAGGACGGCACCAAGACGCTCGAGCTGGTACCGCTGGCCCGGCCCATCACCATTCTCGATTTGATGCGCCATACCTCCGGGATCACCTACGGCTTCTACGGCGACAGTCTGGTTCGCAAGGCCTATCGCGACGCCAACATCTACGCGGGCGAATTCGATCTCGCCGAGTTCGCCGAGCGGATCGCCAAGCTGCCGCTGCACAACCAACCCGGCGCGCTCTGGCAGTACGGCCATTCCACCGACATTCTGGCGCGGATCATGGAGATCGTGTCCGGAAAGACATTGTTCGAAATCGAGAAGGAAAAGCTGCTCGATCCGCTCGGTATGACCGATACAGGCTTCTTCGTTACCGAACCGGAGAGACTGAAACGGCTCGCCCAGCCGCTGCCGAACGACAGCGATTTCCGGGTCGGCCGCCAGTACAGGACTGAGGTTCGCCAGAAGTGGGAATCCGCCAGCGGCGGCATGGTTTCGACCATGGCCGATTATGAGCGCTTTGCGCAGATGCTGCTCAACGGCGGCAGTCTCGACGGCAAGACCATTCTCAAACCCGAAACGTTCAAGCTGATGGCGACCGACCAGATCGGCCCGGGCTCCGGCGTTGAGCGGGACTACTTCTATTTTCCCGGTGACGGTTTTGGCATGGGACTTGGGTTTGCCGTGCGTACCGATCCCGGTAATGCCAAACCGCCGCCTCCCGGCGATCTCGGGGAATTGAAGTGGGACGGCGCCAGCGGTTGCTATTTGGTGATCGACCGCAAGCAGGACATGTTCTTCGTGCTGCTGGAGCAGACCCCGACCGAGCGGCAGCGCGTCCAACGGACATTGAAGCAACTGGTCTATGAAGCCATGGAGAACTGACATATTCGGGCGCCGCGCGCTCCTCGCGGCGCTCGTTCTCTTGTTCGGTGTGGTCGGTGCGCAAGCAGGCTCTGAGGGCCGCGCGCACAGCTTCTCGACCGAGGGCCTCGCCAAAGTCTCCGACTACATCAGGAACGAGATCGCGACCGGCAGGATTCCCGGCGCGATCCTCCTGCTTCAGCAGCACGGCAAGCCGGTCTATTACGAGAATTTCGGCGTCCGTGACGTCGCGACCGAGATCTCGATGAGCGCGGACACGATCTTCCGGCTCTATTCGATGTCGAAGCCGGTCACGTCGGTCCTGGCGATGATGCTGGTCGAGGAAGGCAAGCTCGCCCTCGACGAGCCCGTCTCGAAATACATTCCGGCCTTTGCGGGCATGAAGGTCGGCGTCGAGAAGAAAGCCGAGGACGACAGGGTCTCGCTCGAGCTGGAGCCGCTCAATCGTCCTGTGACGATCGAGGATTTGATGCGCCATACCTCCGGGATTCCTTACGGCTATTATGGCGGAGACCTGGTGAACAAGCTCTATGCCGACGCCGGTCTGTTCGACAACAAGGCTTTGAACAATGCCGAACTGGTGGCGAAGATCGCCACGCTGCCGCTCGCCGAACAGCCCGGCACGATCTGGGACTACGGCCTCTCGATCGACGTGCTCGGCCGCATCATCGAGGTGATATCCGGGAAATCGCTGTTCGCGTTCGCGAAGGAGCGATTGCTTGATCCGCTCGGGATGAAGGACACCGCGTTCTATGTCGCCGATCCCGCCAAGTGGCCGCGCATTGCCGAGCCGATGCCGGAGGATCGCGCGCTCAGCCCGATGGCCAAGGTGCGCGATATCAGGAAACCGCTGCGGTGGGAGTCGGGCGGCGGCGGCCTCGTCGGCACCGTCGGCGACTATGCGCGCTTCTCGCAGATGCTGCTCAACGGCGGCACGCTCGATGGCCGGCGCTATCTCAAGCCGGAAACCATCGCCTTGATGGCGTCGGACCATGTCGGTCCAGCAACCCATGTCGAGCGTGACAAGAACTTTTATCCGGGCGCGACCAGCGGATACGGCCTCGGCTTCGCGGTGCGCATATCGGTTCCGGCGGGCACGTCATGGCCGCTTGGCGAATATCGCTGGGACGGCGTCGGCGGCACCTTCTTCTTCATCGATCCCGAAGACGATCTGTTCGGGATCTTCATGGTGCAGACGCCGTCGCAGCGCGGTCGGATTCAACTGGGGTTGAAGACGCTGATTTATCAGGCGATGGGACGCTGATTACGCCCCGCGCACGATCTCTCTGACATAGCCGATGGTCTCCTCGACCTGGGCAGCATTGACGTCGAGATGGGTGCAGGCGCGGATGCGGCCGTCCATTATCGCGAGCGTCACGCCGCGCTGGCGCAAGGCCGCGACCATCTTGTCGCCGGGCACGCCGGCGCCGTCGGGCTTGAAGAACACGAGGTTGGTCTCGGGCTCCTGCACCTCGATGCCTGCGATCTGCGACAGGCCGCGGGCGAGCGCGCGCGCATTGGCGTGGTCGTCGGCAAGGCGCTCGACATGATGGTCGAGCGCATAGATGCAGGCGGCCGCGCAGATTCCGGCCTGCCGCATCGAGCCGCCGAGGCGCTGCTTCCACTGCCAGACCGCATCGATGAAGGCACGGGTGCCGGCGAGCACGCCGCCGATCGGTGCGCCCAGGCCCTTGGAGAAGTCGATCCAGGCCGAATCCCAGCCCGCGGTCATGTCGCGCGGCGAGATGCCGCTTGCGACCGTCGCGTTCAGCAGGCGCGCGCCGTCCATATGCGTGACGAGGCCATGTTGTTTGGCGATCGCGACGATCTCGTCGAGCGCGGCCTTCTTCCAGATCGTGCCGCCGCCGATATTGGCGGTCTGCTCGACGCTGACGACGGTCTGTGGCGGCTGGTAGCGCGTGCGCGGATGCAGCGCATTCCGGAACGTATCCGGCGTGAACTGGCCGTCGGGCCCCTTGAGCTGCGTCACCTGGAAGCCGCCGATCGCGGCATGCGCACCGCCTTCGCGGGCGATGATGTGCGCGGTCTCGTGCGCGAGAATCTCGTCGCCGGGACGGCAATGCACCAGCGTCGCGGTGACGTTGCACATCGTGCCCGACGGCATGTAGACCGCGGCTTCCTTGCCCATCAGCGCGGCAACGCGCTCGCACAGCGCATTCACGGTCGGATCATCGCCGACCTGCTCGTCGCCCACTTCGGCCCGCGCCATCGCCTCGCGCATCGCAGCCGTCGGTTTGGTCTGCGTGTCCGAGAGCAGATTGATGCGCACCGGCGGCGCCTTGGGATCGATGGGGGGAGGGGTGTAGAGCATGCGACGGCTCCTCAAAGCATTGCGGCCACTGAAGTGTGGCTCTTAAGCAAAAAGGCCCCGGCGAACCGGGGCCTTTCGATATTCAGATCTTAGCGCGAATAGAATTCGACGACCAGATGGGGCTCCATCTGCACCGGGAACGGCACGTCGGAGAGGCCGGGGATGCGCACATACTTGGCGGTCATCTTGCCGTGGTCGACTTCGAGATAGTCGGGGGTGTCACGCTCGGGGAGCTGGCTGGCTTCGAGAACGTGGGCGAGCTGCTTGGAGGCTTCCTTGACCTCGACGACGTCGCCGACCTTGACCTGGTAGCTCGAGATGTTGACCTTGCGGCCGTTCACCTTGACGTGGCCGTGGTTGATGAACTGGCGGGCCGCGAAGATCGTCGAGACGAACTTGGCGCGGTACACGACCGCGTCGAGACGACGCTCCAGCAGGCCGATCAGGTTCTCGCCGGTGTCACCCTTGAGGCGGCTGGCCTCGACGTAAATGCCATGGAACTGACGCTCGCTGATGTTGGCGTAGTAGCCCTTCAGCTTCTGCTTGGCGCGCAGCTGCACGCCGAAGTCCGAGAGCTTGCCCTTGCGGCGCTGGCCGTGCTGGCCGGGGCCGTATTCGCGGCGGTTCACGGGGCTCTTCGGGCGGCCCCAGATGTTCTGGCCCATACGGCGATCGATCTTGTACTTCGCCTCACTGCGCTTAGTCATCGCGTCCTCTTCGGTTGCATGGTTTGAGGAAACGCGCCCTCCTGTGTGACGGGGAAATCCCGGCACCGACAGGTCCGATCCCCAAAGCTTAAGGGACTGGACCACGGGTCGCGAAACGCTTCGCGGGCCGAAATCGGCCCGCGAGCAGGTGGCTTTTAGGGGAGTTTGGGGTTCGCTGTCAATGCGAATGGCCCCGGAATCAGGTCCCGACGGCCCGGATCGGCTTGGCGCCGGCCGAGCGCAATTCGGCAGCAATTTCAGTGTTCAGGACCTGTTCCAGCCGGGTCAGGACCCGAGCGATGGGGGCAGCGTCCGTGACCCGGTGGTCCCAGCGGATCACGACATGGATGGTTTGGCCCGGCTCGACAAGGCCGTAGCTGACGATGAACGGGCCGGGCGTGATGGGGTGGAGCTCGCCGCCGCCATAGGCGGCCACCGAGCTCACTGCGAAGCTGCCGAACCAATTACCGCGCTGCCGGCCGAAATTCAGGCCCACCGCCCAGAACAGGCGCCGCAGCGGCAGCGGTAACCGGGTGACCCGCATGACCTTGCGGAACATGGGGACGTCCGCGACTGCGGCCGTTTTGGCGCGCCGGATCTCCATATCGACCGCGGCCAGCGCCATCGCCTCCGGGGCTGCGATCCGCTGCGGCATGACGCATTCCTCGCCATTCTCGAGCCGAGCGATCGCCACCGACGCAACGCTATTGGGGAGCTCGTAGAGCGTCGGCCAGGGCCATTTGGCGTAGACGGTGCGCAGCACCGGCTCATCTTTTGCCACCAGGGCAAACGCCTTGACGAGCATGGCTGCCCAGCCGGCCGGCGCCATTGCGCCAGCGCGGGCCTCCAACAGGGGGCGGATATTGAGCGAACGGGAGAGTGACACGAAGGGCACGCCCATCGAGGCGTGCATCAGGTCGATAATCAGGCGACGCGGCAGGGAAATGTTCTTGGGTTGACCGCGCATCGTTCTTTCGGTTCCGGCGGACTCAGATATGGGACTGACGGCGAGGGGCTCCCGCTCGCCGCCTGCTCTAGCACGCCGCGCCCTCCGAAGGCGAGAATGAGCATTTATTGAGCATTGTTCCGCCTGGGGCGACCGCTCTCCAGGGGGCTCGGCAAAGCGGCAGGCGGTTCAGCGCCTGATCCCGTCGAATGCCGCCGTGATGCCGCGCTGGAACAGCGACCAGTCGAACCCGAGCGCGATCGCGCGGTAGCCGCGGTCAATGAGCTGGTTGGCCTGGTCGGCGGTGCGCGCCACGCCGCCGATCGGCACGCCGCTTTTGAGAATCCCGGCCTCGGCCCGTGCGATCAGCGCCAGCAATTCCGGATCGTCCATCCGGCCGCGCTTGTTGATGGACGTGGCGAGATCGCCGGGGCCGATGACGGCAACGTCGATGCCCGGGGTCGCCATGATCTCGTCGATGCGGTTGACGGCATCGACATGTTCGATGGTGATCATGCAGATCATCTCATCGTCGGCCGATGCCATGTAGTCAGGCATCGACTGGCCCCAGCGGAACGGCGCGTGGAACGGTCCCCAGAGCCGGTCGCCGCGCGGCGGATAGCGCACGCTGCGCACCGCTTTCTCGGCATCGTCCCGATTGGTGATCATCGGAAAGTTGATGCCGAAGGCGCCGATATCCATCGGTGCTTTTGCAAGCCACGGCTCGTTCGCAGCGATCCGTACCAGGGGCGTGCACGGCGTGCCTGTGGTGGCGGCGATCATCGCATGCGCTTCGGTGAGCCCGATCGGCCCGTGCTCGAGATCGACGATGATCCAGTCCAGCGAGCGCGCCATGATCTGCACGGTCTGCACACTCGGGATCGTCGCGATCGCGCCGAAGGCGGGGCGCCCCTCGCTCCACAGCTGGCGGAGGCGATTGAGTGGCTTTGCGGGGACCGACATGGGATGACCTTGCGCGAGATGACGATGCGCGAAGCCTAGCAGTGCGCCGTGTCCGCGAAAAGTCAGGCGACTGCGCGCCCGCCGAAGAATGGCGTCAGCGTGGCGGAAAGGCCATGCACGCGGTTCGATGTGAAAATCATCTCGGCGCCTGATAGCGCGATGCTGCTGCTCGGCGCACCCAGCAGGTCGGAAACGCGGCGAGCGATCGCCGGCGCCGGGTCGATCCAGTCCACCGGCCAGGGCGCGAGCTTCTTCATCCGGTCGAGCAGCAGCGGATAATGCGTGCAGGCAAGCACCACCGTGTCGGTGCGTGCGCCTGCGTCCGCGGCATCGCCGACGAAACAGGGGGTGAGCTCAGTGAGGATGTCGCCGTCGCTGATCGCCTGGCCGCTGAGTTCACGCTCCGCAAGCGAGGCCAGCTCGGGCGAGCCGACCAGCGTGACCTCGCAGCCTTGCGCGAAATCGCGGATCAGCGCCTTGGTGTATTCGCGCTTCACCGTGCCCTTGGTGCCGAGCACAGAGACCCGGCGGGTCTTCGAGCGGGCGCAGGCCGGCTTGATCGCCGGCACCGTGCCGACGAAGGGCACGGAATAAGCGGCCCGCAAATGCGATAGGACCAGGGTAGAGGCCGTATTGCAGGCGATGACAACGAGATCAGGATCATGGGTGCCGAGCAGCTCCCCCATCAACGGCACGACGCGGGCGATGATTTCGTCCTCGCTGTGATGTCCGTAGGGGAAGAAGGCGTCGTCGGCGACGTAGGTATAATGCGCATCCGGGCGCGCGGCCACGACCTCACGCAGCACGGTGAGGCCGCCAAGACCGGAATCGAATACCAGGATCGTCGGGGAATTGGTCACGTCGCTACCCTAAGACCTCATGGTTACCATTCGGTTTTTGGGGCGGTTTTGCGGCGGGGGCGGCCTGCGCCCAGTTTGGAGCGATTCAATTTCGTGTTTGCCGCCTGTTCCCGCTATCAGCCGTGCTGCGCTGCGGTTGGGACATCCGCATATTTTCGGGAGCTGGCATGATCAGAAACACGGAAGACGGCTGGGGGAGCGTTGCCCGGTGGTTTCACTGGGGCTTGGCGCTGGCGATCATCGGCATGATCGGCTTCGGCTGGTGGATGAATCACATCCCGGCGCGGGCCGACAAGTTCTACTACCGCTCGATCCATGCCGATATCGGCTATGTGATCCTGCTGCTCACCGTGCTGCGCCTCGCCTGGCGCGCCATCAACCCGACGCCGGCGCTGCCGACGAAGTCCTTGCGCTGGCAGAGGATCGCGGCCCGCGCCAGCCACGGCGCGCTCTATCTCGTGGTGATCCTGGTCGCGATGCTGGGCTGGGCGCACTCGGGAGCGCTCGCCCAACTACTCCGACTTCTTTGGCCTGTTCAACGTGCCGCAATTTACCTCTCCGGACAAAGCGGCAGCCGGCGCCTATGAGGATCGGCATATCCTCTTTGCCTATGTGCTGCTGGCGCTGATTGTGATCCACGTCATCGCCGCCCTCTGGCATCACTTCATCCGCCGCGACCGCGTCGTGGCGCGCATGGTGACGGACGAGGCGCGGTAGAGGACGCTCTCTCCGCATCGTCATTGCGAGCGCAGCGAAGCAATCCAGAGTCTTTTCCGCGGGGGCAGTCTGGATTGCTTCGCTGCGCTCGCAATGACGGGTTAGGATGCAGCGACGCCACTGGTCCAGCTTCGCCCGTAAGGAGACACTATGCTCACCGTCTATCATCTCGGCAAATCGCAATCCGAACGCATCGTCTGGCTCTGCGAGGAGCTCGGGATTCCCTATGAGCTGAAGCGCTATGCGCGCGATTCCGTCACCATGTTGGCCCCGCCGGACTACAAGGCGTTGCATCCGATCGGTGCTGCGCCCGTCATCGCCGACGGCGATCTGGTGCTGGCCGAATCAGGCGCCATCGTCGACTACATCATTGCCAAATACGGCAATCGCCGGCTCGTGCTCCGCACTGACGATCCCGACTTCGCGCAATTCCTCTACTGGTTTCACTTCGCCAACGGCACCTTGCAGGCCGGCATGGGCCGGCTGATGCTGCTGAACCGGCTCAAGCTCACGGACGACAATCCGCTGCTGGTTGCCATCAGGGCGCGCGTCGACCGTGCCTTCGACCTTGTCGATGCGCGTGTACGTGATGCCGAATATCTGGCAGGCAGCGCCTTCACCACGGCCGATATCATGACCGTCTTCACGCTCACCACGATGCGCTATTTCCAGCCCTATGATCTCCAGCGCTGTCCGAACGTGGTCAAATATCTCGGCCGCGTCAGTGCGCGTCCGGCCTACCGTCGCGCGATGGAGAAGGGCGATCCGGGCATGGCGCTGCTGCTCAGCTGAGCGGACGATCAGGCGATCTTGTTCGTGGTCGCCGACCGCGCTGCCGCCAGCTGCTTCTGCAGGCGATCGATGTTCTGCAGCAGGCGCTGGCTGGTCAGCACCAGGAAATAATAGCCGAACTGCGGGTCCTGGAAGTAGATCTCGAGTAGGCGGTCATAGGTGATCGTGAGCACCTGGCCGTCTTCGATGCATTCGATCGTTCCGGTGCGGCGGTTGTCGGGCGTGAGGAAACCGAGCTCCCCCATCAGCGCCCCGGGCCCGATCTCGACGCCGATCTCCTTGACCAGGAACTTGCCGGTGACGGTGAGGAGCATCTCCTGGGCCGAATCGCCAAGTTTGAACAGGGTGTCGCCGCGGCGATATTTGCGCTCGGTCATGAACGGCTTGAGCCACTCGATCGACATGTCGCCTTCGGCGGCATGGCGCGCCTTCTTGACCAGCTTGAGCATCTGCCGCAGCCGAAGTGCGTTGATCGGAAGCATCAAGAGATAGAGCAGGAACGTCGAGACGTTGGCGGAGAGCGCGCCGAAGATGGCGAAGAACGCGCAGCCGATCATGTTGGCGACGCGCAAGGGCACCATCGTCCGCATCAGGAGAGTGGCGACGAAGAAGCCGGCGCCGATCGTAGCGAACAAATTGGCCAGCGTGATGTTGTGGACGAAGATCTCCAGCAGCCGGTTGAAGATCGCGTCCCAGGTGACGTTGTTGGGGTCAAGGCCCATCTGGACCAGGATCTTCGCGATCCTGAGATTGTCCGTGGCCGCATCGAGAATGCGGTCAAGGATCGAGGAGATGTCTGCGCTGCCGGACGGCATGGTACTATCCCTGCGTAAGGCCTTCAGTCCTGGGCGGTAGGCTCGACACGTATAGCCGAAATCGAATGACGACCGCTTGAATGAAACCTTCGGTCGCCGTTCCGCAACAGGCAAATTTTAGCCCGAACCGTCGTTTCGGCAATTGCCCGTTCGTTGCGCGCATGGTCTCCGGCCGCCCCGTGATTCGGGGGACGGCCGGTGGACTTCAGCGTCCGGAAGTGGCGCTCCGCGCCAAAAAGGTCAGCCGGTGGGCCTACGGCTTGACGGCAGGCTGGATGACCTGCTGCTCGACGAAGGTCAGGTGCCCGGGCAGCGAACCGGCACGCAGCTGCATGGCGATACTGTTGGCCTCCTCCAGGGTGAAATTGCCCGAGATCTGGACCGAGCCGCCGGTAATGGGCTCGCGGATCACGGGGGCCGAGATCACCGTGTCGTCGAGCGCGATGGCGATGGGCTTGCCGATATTCTCTTCAGTGAGATGGGCGAAACGTCGCGTGCCGCGTCCGTTGAAGCGGAAGGAGACGACCGGATCCTTCGTGCCGGGCGCGAAGCTAGGCGCCGCATCGCTGACATCCTCCCCGTCGAGCGCGCTCTCCTTGGCGACCAGGTAGGGCCGCTTGTCCTTGAACCCGAGCAAGACTTCCGTGCCCTCGGGCGGCTTTCCGGATTGCGCCAGCTCTGCTGGCATCGAAACATCGACCTGGCGGAGGCTGACCTTGACCCTCCGGGCGAAGATCGCGGTGACGCGCTCGGGATCGGTGACGCCGGGCAGGAAGATGCGAATACGATCAGGCCCGTCAGGGACGGCGCTGACAAGTTTGATGCCAGCATCCTTGAGACGCTGCTCGATCATCGCGATGGAATCGCCGACCAGCTCGGTCAGCCGTGCCTTGGATGCTGCATCGGTCGGCGCGAGCCGGACAGCTCCGTCGCCGCCATCGGTCACGGAAACTGCGTGCGACGGCACGCCTTCCGCGGCTGCGGCGAGCTTGCGCGCGAGCTGATCGCGTGCCTTGGCGTCGGCGATCTTCACATCGACGCCGCCGTCGCGGATCGCAAGATTGGAGAAGGCGATATGGCCGTCGTGCAAGACCTTGTAGACGTCGTCGCGCAGGTCCGTGACCACGCTGTCGCGCAAGCCCTCGCTGTCGACCTTGTAGATGATGCGTGATCCGCCCAACTTCTCCATCTTGTCGCCGACGAAGGCCGCGATCTTGGCGCGCATCTTGTCGAACTGGTCATCGGCGAGTGCGGCGCGCGGCAGGACGATCGCCGACGCGGAGATCACCGACGTCATGGCGAACGCAAGGATCAGTCCTCTGGTGCGGTCCCGCCGGGGTGTAGTCATGATCACCTCACGTCTTGCGGCAGGACGCTGGCAGATGAGCCCAATGCCAGTTCTTGGTACCCGGATCGGGCGGAGAGGTTCAAAAGCCCGTCGGGCGAGGTTTATCGCCGCAGCCGGTAGGCAATGGACGAACGCCAAATCATCCATCATTCTGGTTCCGCTCGGCCGGCCAATCGGCCGAGGCCCCCGCCGCACCAAATGTCAAAAGACAGGCGGCGAGGGACTGGATCTGAGGGAGGACGGAATTCCATGGCGGGCATTCACGCGCTCGATCGGCTCATCGGCAATGAGTATCCGGGGCTTTTGACGGACGAGGAGGTCCGGGCCTTCGAGCAGGTCCCGTACGCCGACCGGGTCGCGGCCGAGAGCACCTATGACGCCATCAGGCTTGGGGCCGCGCGCAACCCCGACGGCGCGGTGATCCAGTTTCTGCAAAATGCCGATCCCGCCGACACGCCTGTTGTGGTCACCTATCGTGACTTCATTGCGCGCGTCACGCAGGCGGCCAACATGTTTCACGCGCTCGGCGCCGAGAAGGGAGACGTCATCTCGTTCATGTTGCCGCTGCTGCCCGATGCCTTCGTGACGCTGTTCGGGGCCGAGGCCGCCGGCATCGCCAATCCCGTCAACCCGCTGCTCGAGCCGCATCAGATTGCGGAGATCCTGGAAGCGGCGAGCACGAAGATCCTGGTGGCGCTCGGGCCGATGCCGGGCACCGACATCTGGCAGAAGGTCGAGCAGATCCGCCCCTCACTCAGGCACCTAAAGGCGATCGTGCAGGTGGCTGGTGGCGGCGATCCTGAGAAGGGCATCTTCGCGTTCAACGATCTGATCAAGCAGCAGCCGGCGGACCGGCTTGTCAGCGGGCGCAAGATTCTCGGCAGCGACATCGCGGCCTATTTCCATACCGGCGGCACGACCGGCACGCCAAAGCTTGTGCGGCATACCCACACCAACCAAGTCTATCAGGCCTGGGCGCTCAACCTGCTGCTGAAGGCGAAGCCCGGCGCGAACATGCTGTTCGGCATGCCGCTGTTTCATGTCGGCGGCTCGCTGACGCAGGTCCTGGCGACACTGTCTGCCGGCGGCTCGTTGGTCGTGCTGTCGCCGAGCGGCTGGCGCAATCCGAACGCTGTGAAGAACATCTGGGGCCTGGTCGAGCGCTTCAAGGTCGAGGCATTATCGAGCGTGCCGACGGTGCTTGCCGCAACGCTCGCGGTGCCGCCGGGCCATGCCGATATCTCAAGCCTGAAATACGCTGCCGGCGGTGGCTCCGCGATTCCGGTTGCCGTCGGCTCGGCGATCCAGGACAAGCTCAAGCTGCCGGTGGTCGAGGTCTACGGCATGACCGAGACCTCGAGCGTGCATACGCTGGCTTATCCTTCACGTCCGATCCGGCTCGGCTCGGTCGGTCTTCCCATGCCTTACGCACGCGTGCGCATCGTGCAACTGGATGCCGACGGCAATCTGATCCGCGACTGCAAGGTGGACGAGATCGGCGTCGTCATCATGGCCGGGCCCGGCGTGTTCGGCGGCTATCTCAATGATGCCCACAACAAGGGTGCCTTCGTCGACAAGGTCTGGGTCAATTCCGGCGATCTCGGCCGGTTGGACGCCGATGGCTATCTCTGGATCACCGGTCGCGCCAAGGACCTCGTGATCCGCGGTGGCCACAACATCGATCCGGCCCCGATCGAGGAGATCATGTTCCGCCATCCAGCCGTGGGGTTTGCCGCGGTGGTCGGCCAGCCCGACGCTTACGCCGGCGAGCTGCCGGTCGGCTATGTCCAGTTGAAGCCCGGCGCGTCAGTCGAGCCGGGCGAGCTCGAAGCGTGGGTGCGTGAGCGCACGCCGGAGCGCGCCGCCGTGCCGGTGCAAGTCATCCCGATCGACCCGATGCCGGTGACCGGCGTCGGCAAGGTCTTCAAGCCACAGCTGCGCTGGGATGCGGCGCAGCGCGTGTTCACCAAGGTGCTGATGCCGCTCACCGAGCGCGGCATCGACTGCAAGGTGAAGGTCGGCGCTCATGGCAGCCACGGCTCGATCGCGACCGTGACACTTGCGGGCTTGCCGGCCGACCAGCGTGAGGCCGTCGCTGGCGAGGTGCATACGCTACTCGCGCCGTTCGTGATGCGGCACGAGGTGGTGCAGGCCTAGCGTCGCACCCACTCCGCAGTCGCGTTACGCCGGCATCGCGGTCTCAATCAAGCGCACCCAGAACGAAGCGCCGTGGCCGAGGATGTTGTCGTTGAAGACGTAGGCCGGGTGGTGGCATGCCGGGCTGTCGCCCATGCCCACCAGCACCATTGCGCCGGGGCGCTCTTGCAGCATGAAGGAAAAATCCTCCGCCCCCATCATCGGGACAATGCGGTCGTTGACGCGCTCGGCGCCGACGATGTCACGGGCGACGTCGGCGGCGACGCCGGCTTCGCGCGCATGGTTCAAGGTCACCGGATACATGCGCGTGTATTTCGTCTCCGCCGAGCCGCCATAGGCCCGGGCGACGCTGTCGGCGACTTCGCCGATCCGGCGCTCGACGAGATCGCGTACCTCGGGATCGAGCGTGCGCACGGTGCCGCTGAGCTCGGCGGTCTCCGGGATGATGTTGAAGGCGGTGCCGGCGTGGAATTGCGTGATCGAGACCACCGCCGACTGCAGTGGATTGACGTTGCGCGCGACGATCGATTGCAGCGCGCCCACGATCTGCGAGCCGATCAGAACGCTGTCGATCGCCTGGTGCGGCGTGGCGCCGGCATGGCCGCCCTTGCCGCGGACGGTGATCTGGATGTTGTCGGAGGAGGCGAGCAGCGGGCCCGCCGTGGTTGCGAAATGGCCTTCGGCGAGACCCGGCATGTTGTGCATGCCGTAGACCTGGTCGATGTTCCAGCGCGTCATCAGCCCGTCCTCGACCATGGCCTTGCCGCCGCCGCCGCCTTCCTCGGCGGGCTGGAAGATCACGACCGCGGTGCCGTCGAAATTGCGCGTCTCGGCGAGGTACTTTGCCGCGCCGAGCAGCATCGCGGTGTGGCCGTCATGACCGCAGGCGTGCATCTTGCCCGGGATCTTCGAGACGTAGGGCACATCGGCGGTTTCCATGATTGGCAGCGCGTCCATGTCGGCGCGCAGGCCGATCGCCTTGCCGGAGGTGGACTTGCGGCCACGGATGACGCCGACGACCCCGGTGCGGCCGATGCCCGTTACCACCTCGTCGCAGCCGAATTCCCGCAATTTGTCGGCGACGATGCCGGCCGTGCGGTGGACTTCGTAAAGCAGCTCCGGGTTCTCGTGGAAGTCATGGCGCCAGGCGGCCATTTCATCGGAGAGGGCGGCGATGCGGTTGACGATGGGCATGGGTTTGCGTCCGTTTCTTCTTCGTGGGGCGGGTTAGCGTCGCGTAACCCACCGGCTGGTGTGGCGGCGGATCATCTGGCGGTTCCAAGCGGCGGGCGGCGGCCTAAGCGTGTGGCGCCGGCCAAAATGCTTTGTACGCCGTGATTTGGCAGAGGGGGAGGGCGAAACAAGCGGTGCGGCAAGCAGGTAGGGAATGAGGGGATGATTGGGGCTGAATAGGTATCATGGTCCGCGAGGACGCGGGCCACCTCGGCCCAGAGACTGTGAGCGGCCACCAGCAAACATTAACTGTCAGTCACGGATCTTTGACTGACAGATATTGAAATCTGTCAGCGAGACGTGTATATCCGTTCTTGGACGCTCCGATTGGGCGTCTGGCGGCATCCCGGAAGCCCGACGTCCCAGCAAATGGGGATCGAGGGTCGAAATTGAACAACGGGGACCGCCAATGATTGGAGACTTACGACAATGACGACCGAAATCATCAATCTCACCGGGACGATTGGGCATTGGCTCAATTTGCTGGTTGCGCGCCAGATCGCGGCGCAGGCTGCAAAACTGCCTCATTAAGGCGAGAGCTTTCCGAACCGACCGGTATGGGCGCTTCGGTAAGCATCCATCGCCGGGTAACTGGACCCTAAACGGGAACATGGTGCTGGCATGAACGAAGCCGTTGTTTTGACGCCGGAGCGGATTCTCGAAGTGACCGAGGACGTGTTGCGGCGCTACGGACTTGCCAAGGCCACTGTGGTCGATGTTGCCCGTGCGCTCGATGTGAGCCACGGCAGCGTCTATCGCCACTTCCCGAGCAAGGCCTCGCTACGCGAGGCTGTCGCCAAACGCTGGCTCGACCGCATTGATGCGCCGCTTCTGGCGATCGCGAACGAGCAGGGCCCCGCGCCCGACAGGCTCGATCGCTGGCTGCGCACCCTGTTCGCGGCCAAGCGCTCGCGCGTGCTCGACGACCCCGAGATGTTTGACACCTATCTGACGCTGGCGCGCGAAGCCTGCGCCGCCGTCAAGTGCCACAAGGACACCATGATCGACCAGATCGCGGCGATCCTGACTGACGGCGTGAAGCAGGGCGAGTTCGCGGCGACCGACGTTAAAACGACGGCGCGCGCGCTGTTCGACGCGACCTGCCGCTTCCATCATCCGGCCCATGCCGACGAGTGGAAGGATGCCGAGCTGCCTGCGCGCGTGGACGCGACCCTTGCGCTGCTGCTGCGCGGTTTGAAGGGTTAGATTCCGGCTTAGCTGACCCGTTTGCCCTGAAGCATAGCGCCGTCGCGAAGCGAGCGCGCCGGCGAACTGTGTTTTCGCGGCTGAAAGGCGCCGTCGGACGACGGCACGACCGGCGGACTCTCCGGATAGACAGAGATCGCAATCTCGACGTCGTCCTTCGATCGCTTTCGAAGCCGCTCGAATGTGAGTTCCTGATCCAGCGTCGGGCAGCGGAAGTGGACGACTGCGGTATCCGGCAGGCGGCAGAGCTCGTCGATGAGATCGCCGACTGTGATGATGGGGGGATGCGCGACTGCCTTGTGATGAATCTTACTCATGACCCTCTACTCCTTCACTCTGCTAACAGGAACGGAATAGCCTCTGTTCCAATCCGCTCGGCAGATTGAGAAATTTCATGTCATTCGGAAAACGGCAGCGCTGTTGCTAAATCCGCGTCAGCCCGCAAGCCGCGGCCAGCCGCACCAGTTGTGCGTCCGTGCGCGCGCCGGTCTTGGTCTTGATCAGATAGTGATAATTCTGCACCGTCTTGACGCTGAGATTGAGCTGCGCCGCGATCTCCTCGGTCGTGGCGCCCCCGGCGAACTGGCGCAGAATCTCGATCTCGCGCTCGCCCAATTGATCCAGCACCGATCCCGCCGACAGGCTGTCCTCTGCGAGCACATGTGCGATGTCGTCGCTCATGGCCCGCTCGCCGCGCGCGACGCTTCGGATCGCGTTGACGACAGCGGAAGGCGCGCTGCTCTTGGTGACGAAGCCGGAGGCGCCGGCATTGAAGGCGGCTTTCACCAGCACGGCCTCGTTGTGCATGGTGAAGACGAGGATGCGCGCCCGCGGGTTGCGCGCGCGGATGTTGCGGATCGCCTCGAGCCCTGAGGCGCCCGGCATCGAGATGTCCATCACCACGACATCGGGCTCATGAACCTTGAAGGCGCTGTAGGCATCTGCCGCGTTGTCGGCCTCCGCCACGACATGGAGATCGCCCTGGCTCTCCAGCACGCGCCTGTAGCCCTGGCGGACGATCGGATGGTCGTCGACCAGGAGCACGGAGACGCCTGTGGTTGCGACCTCGCTCATGACAGCCTCACGCAGCAAGCGGAATCGTCGCGGCGACGCTGAGGCCACGCCTTGCAGGCAGGATCGACAGCGAGCCGCCGGCCGCCGTGACGCGCTCGCGGATGCCGGTGAGGCCGAAGCCGGCGGAGCGTGCCACGCGGGCCGCATCGCCGCCGCCGTCGTCCTCGACACGGATCAGCAGCACGCCGTCCTCGCCTGCGCATCGTTCGACATGCAACGAGATCTCGCGCGCCGCACCATGGCGTAGCGCATTGGTCAGGCATTCCTGGGCGACGCGATAGGCAGTGGTGGCAGCCGGGCCGCTGATGTCGGTGAGGTCGCCCTTGAGGTCGAGCTGGATCGTTGGCTGCGTCGTACTCTGCGAGCGCCAGCTGTCGACGAGGTTGACGAGGCTCGCCCCGAGCCCGAGCTCCTCGGGCAGCGGATTGCGCAGGCGCTTCAGCGCATCGCGCAGCGAGGCCATCAGATGATGCGTGGCCTGCGAGATCATGCGTGCATCCTGCGCGATGCCATTATCGGTCTGCCGCGCGCTCGCGGTCTCGATCGTGTTGGCGAAAGCCAGGATCGCCGAAAGATTCTGCCCGAACTCGTCATGCAGCTCGCGGGCAAGCGCGCGTCGCTCATCGTCGCGGATCTCGATCAGGCGCCGTGTCAGCGCGGCGCGCTGCTCGGTGGCCTCCTCGAGCCGGCTGCCGAGCGCGTCGACGGCGCCGCCGATCATGGCGAGCTCCATGGAGCGGAAGCGCGGCAGCTTGGTGCGATACTGGCCGCGCGCCATGCGTTGCAGGGCGGTCACGATGGTGCGTGCCGGCGCCAGCGTGTGCGCGATCGCAAGCGAGGCGAGCAGCGCGATCGCCGCCGCCATCAAAAGCGCAACGTCTGTTACGTTGAGAACGTATTCCCAGGCGAGCGAGATTGAGGCGGCTTGGTCGGGTGTCGCAACCACCGTTCCGGCGGCTGCGGCTCGGGGGCTGATGGGGCGCACCACCTCGGCATGGCTGCCGAGGAAGGTCGGAACGATGGCGGCGAACCAGCGCGGCGGGGTCCGGCCGATCCCTTGGCTCTGGCCGCAGAGCGGTTTTTCGAATGCGGTGGCCGGCTGGAACTCGACGCAGACACCGGGTGCAATCAACTTCACCGTCTCAACTGTGCGCCATTCCGGAACCGGCACGAGATGCTCACGAATCCTGCTGCTGCGCAGCAACAGCTCGTGCCAGTACAGGCCCTGGAGCGCCTGCGCGACCCGCTGCGCGGACGCCGCGGTCGCCCGGTCGACGCTGCGATAGGCATCGAAGGTAGCCCATATGGTTGCCGCGCCCAGGCACAGCGCAACGATGAGAAGCAGACGGGCGACAAGCTGAAGCACGAGGCGCATGCGATCACCCCAAAGTTTGATAAGCTCAGCCTAACAACGCCGCCGCGCCTTGCCAATTGCAGGGTTCGGACCGGATGGCAGCTCGGGCAAATTTCCCAAGCCGGATTGGGCATGGGTCTTTGGACCCGAAGCGGCGGCTTTGATCTAATCGGGTGGAGACGTCGCAGGCCAATCCCTGCAAGTCAGGAGCGATGCAGCATGAGTTCGATGACGATTGGACCGATCGCGGCCGCGGCTGCCGACCCATCCGAGCGCAGCGCGCTGCTGTTCTGGATGATCTTCACGGGGCTCTCGATCTTCGCCGCGGTGCTGCTGTGGCGCTTCGGCCTGATCCATCTGATGCTGACCTCGGACCGGACGTACATTTCGAGCGTGATCGCGGCACTCTATCTCGTTACCTGCGGCCACTGCTTCCTGCGCACGCGGGCGATTGCCCGTGAAGGTGCCGCCGCCCGGCGCTGCCGCGCGGTGCTGGCGGCGCCAGATGGCGGCAAGGTGCTCGATGCGCGCGCCACCGCGCTGCCGCACGGGCTGGTGCGCGACCACATCGAAAGCCTGGTGACGAAGGCCGCGGCGCAGGATTACCGCCCGGTCGACCAGACGCTGCTGCTGCGGACGCTCGCCGACCGCCTGCGCGGCTCCAACGGGTTCGGCGCCTTCGTCTCCGACACGCTGATGAAGCTCGGCCTGCTCGGCACCATCATCGGCTTCATCATCATGCTGGCGCCGATCGCCGGGCTGGACGCCGCCGACAAGGTCGCGATGCGTTCCTCGATGGGGCTGATGAGCGACGGCATGGCGGTCGCGATGTACACGACGCTCGCGGGCCTCGTCGGCTCCATCCTGGTTCGCATCCAGTACTACATGCTCGATGCCGCGACCCAGCGGGTGTTCTCGGATGCAGTGGTGCTGACAGAGACCTATGTGACGCCGGTTCTCGAGCGCAGGGGATCCGAAATCAAGGGCGCTGGAACGCCGTCATGATGGATGATTTCGGCCTCTATCCGCGCGAGGAGCCGTTCGATCCCCTGGGCGTGATGCTGTTCAAGGCGCTCCAGGTGGTCGCCTTCCTGTTCTTCCTCGCGCTGCTGGCGGTCTCGCCCGATGCCAAGGAGGGCAAGATCGACTCCAAAGCCGAGTTCATGATCACACTGGACTGGCCGGACAATCATCCCGACGATCTCGACCTGTTCGTGCAGGATCCCGCCGGTAACATCGCCTGGTATCGCCACCGCGAGGCCGGCTTCCTCACGCTCGATCGCGACGACCGCGGCGGGGCCAATGACTTCATCATGGTCAACGGCAAGAAGATCGCTTCCCCCATCCGCGAGGAAATCGTCACGCTGCGCGGCATCGTCCCCGGCGAATACACCGTCAACGTCTCGCACTTTGTCGCCACGACCGGCGAGCCCGTGACGGCCAATGTGAAGGTGCAGAAGCTCAACCCGACCGCGCAGGTGGTCTTCGACAACAAGTTCACGCTCGACCACACCGGTGACGAGAAGACCGCGGTGCGATTCCGGCTCGATGCCGAGGGCAAGGTCATCGATGTAAGCCAGCGGCCGAAATCGCTGATGGAGACCTTTCGCAGCACCTGGCGCAACGGAGCCGATCTCGACCCGAGGACCGGTGTGAGCAAGAACGCTACGAGGATCCGCCGTGATTAATTTGCAGGCGGTCATCCTTTCGCTATCCGTAGCCTATGCGGTGATCGGGGCGCTGCTGTTGGTCGTGCTGGTCTATGCGCGGCTGCACTGGTCACTGAAGGCGATCGCCGTCGTCGTGACCAGCGCGTTCTATGTCGTGAGCTTCACGGAAATGCGTGGGTTGCTCGGCTGGGCCAGCAGCGAGCGGCTGCCGACCGCCTTCAAGCTGCTCAAGGCGCGGATCGTCGAGCCGCATTCGCTGGAGGGCGATCCCGGGTCGATCTATCTGTGGGTCGAGGAACTCGACGAAGATCATCGTCCGAGTGGCATTCCGCGGGCCTTCCGCGTTCCCTACAACGACACCCTGGCCGACAAGACCCATGCGGCGGAGAACGAGATTGCGGCGGGCCATCCGCAAGGCGGGCGCGCGGCGGACTTTGGCGGCGGCGAGGGCAGCCTGATCGACATGGTCCGGGAATATGTGACGCCCAAGGTCATCCTTGAGACCAGCGGCGGCGATTCCTCGACCGGTGAGTTCAATGCCCCACCGGCCGGCGCGCAGGGAGCGGTGTTTACACCCCTGCCGCCGCCCCGGATGCCGCCCAAGGACGAGCAATAGGCCCTTCACCATCGCGGCCGCCTGGCGCTGGTCAACTGCCTTGCGCTGGCGCATCTTGTTGACCTCCCTCAAATTGGCTTTATCGGCTTCCAATAAGATTATGAGGGTGGAGGGTGTGTGCTTCTCGCTGTCTTTTCGGATATCCACGGCAACCGGCAGGCGTTCGAGGCGTGCCTTAAGGTGGCCCGCGCGAAGGGCACGGAGCGGTTCATCCTGCTCGGTGATTTTGTCGGTTATGGCGCCGACCCGGAATGGGTCGTCGACACCGCCATGGATCTGGTCACCCGTGGCGCCGTCGCCGTGCGCGGCAACCATGACGAAGCCGTCAACACGACCTCCGAGAACATGAATAACGAGGCGCAGATCGCGATCGAGTGGACTCGCGGGCGGCTTGACGCAGCACAGCGGCGGTTCCTGGCCGAACTGCCGATGCTGGTGGAGGACAGCGACCGCCTGTTCGTGCATTCGGAAGCTTCGAGCCCCAAGCGGTGGCATTACGTCCGCTCGACCGCGGATGCCGCCAAGAGCCTGATCGCAACGCCGGCCCATGTCACTTTCTGCGGCCACATTCATCGGCCCGCGCTCTATTCGATGTCGGTGACGGCGAAGATGACGAGCTTCGTGCCCAAGACCGATGTGCCGGTGCAGCTGCTGCGCGGCCGGCAATGGCTCGCCGTGCTCGGCTCGGTCGGCCAGCCGCGCGATGGCGATCCCTCCGCGTCCTTCGTGCTGTTCGACACGGACTCGTGCCAGATCACCTATTGCCGCGTGCCCTATGACATTGCGAGCGCGGCAAACAAGATCCGCGAGAACGGCCTGCCGCCCTGGCTCGCCGATCGGCTGTCGCAGGGGCGCTAGAGGCCGATGCCCAAATCCCAGGTCAAGTCCGGCGCGGAGGTCGACGGCTATACGATCGGCGAATGCGTCCATGCCGGCGGCATGGCGACGCTATGGACGGTCACCCATCCCGGCATCGATGGCCCGCTGCTGATGAAGGTCCCGCGAGCCTCGGAAGGCGAGGATCCCGCCGCGATCGTCTCCTTCGAGATGGAGATGATGATCCTGCCGCGACTCGCCGGTCCGCACGTGCCGCACTGCTATGGCACCGGCGATTTCGCTCGCCAGGCCTATGCCGTGATCGAGCGCATTCCCGGAACCACGCTGTACAAGCGGCTGCCCGATCTGCCGCTGCCTTACGAGGAGGCGCGGCTGCTGGTTGCCAAGATCGCGGCTGCACTCGCCGATCTGCACCGGCAGAACGTCATCCATCACGATATCAAGCCGAGCAGCGTCATGTTCCGCGAGAGCGGCGAGGCGGTGCTGATCGATTACGGCCTGTCGCATCACGATCATCTGCCCGACCTGCTGCAGGCGGAGTTCCGTCTGCCTTACGGCACCGCGCCATACATGGCACCGGAGCGGCTGCTGGGCGTGCGTGACGATCCGCGCAGCGATCTGTTCTCTCTCGGCGTGCTGCTGTACTTCTTCACGACTGGCGAGCGTCCGTTCGGCGAAGGCGAGACGCTGCGCGCGATGCGACGGAGACTGTGGCGCGATCCGCATCCGCCGCGAAGCTTGCGGGCCGACTATCCGCCCTGGCTCCAGGAGGTGGTGCTGCGGTGTCTCGAGATCGAGCCGGTCCGGCGCTATCCGACCGCAACGCAGCTCGCCTTCGATCTCGCGCACCCAACACAGGTCAGGCTGACCGCGCGTTCGGAGCGGATGAAGCGCGATCCCTGGAGCGTGGCATGGCGGCGCCGTTTCAACCAGGATGCCACGCAGCCACGGGCGAAGCCGGATGTTGCCGAGCAGATCGCCTCAAGCCCGATCCTTGCAGTCGCGCTCGACACGGTAGAAGGTGAGCCGGAGTTGAATGAGGCGCTACGCGTCACCACGGAGCGCATTCTCGCCACGCTGCCGTCAGCGCGGCTCGCCTGCATCAATGTGCTGAAGCTCAACCGCATCGCCATCGACAAGACGCTGGACGAGCAGGGCTCCAACAAGCATATCGACCGCCTGGTCGCGCTCAGGCATTGGGCCACGCCCCTGAAGCTCGACGAGAGCCGGCTGTCGGTTCACGTGCTGGAGGCGGTCGATCCCGCTACGGCACTGCTGGAATTCGCCGAGATCAACCAGGTCGACCAATTCATCATCGGCGCCCGGCAGAGCTCATTCAGGCGCACGCTGCTTGGCAGCATCTCGGCCAAGGTGGCGGCGGAAGCGACCTGCACCGTCACCGTGGTGCGGCCGCCGCGGATGGCTATTGCCAAACCGGACGCCGGCGTGGTGTGGGGCTAGGAAAGTTCAGGCCGCGTGGGCGGTGTGGACCGAACGCTTGCGGCGGATCGGCCAAGAGAACTGAGGGCCGGGCTCGCCGTGATCCGGACTGCCGCCGAAGTACTGGATGATCTCGCGGCAGGGCTCGCAGTTGAAGAGGTTACGCGACGCGGACGCCTTGGTCATTTCCTTCAGGCAGTTCGGGCAATGCGGTTTCATTGGCTTAGTCCAGTATGAAATTTCAATGCCGGCGCGGTGACCGGAACGGGACGTCCAGGTCGGCCGTCTCGGCGCCCGGATCGTCGCGCATCTCGCCTTCGGAGCGTTCGAGCCGACCGAAGAAATAGTCGAGGTTCGGATGCGGGCGCCGCGGGATGCGACACCTGCGTTTCGGCTGACGCTTCACGAGGGCGATCTGCATGGTGTCAGCCCGGATAGCGGTTGCGACCGATGATGCGGGTCGAACGTGCCGGGACCTGGACCGGTCCGGCCGATGGGCCGAACACAACGAACGCACAAAAACCGATCCACAACGCCACGCCAGTCCAAACCAGGGTCGTCGTCATGATGTGCTCCTGTCAAATCAGGCAGGAATCACTAGCGGTGATTTGCGCGAATCAGGGAAGCCCGGAGGAGTACGGGTCGTGGTTGCAATTTTAGGCATTGCGCGTCGCAACACCCGTAAGAACCGCAGATTTGCGGGCGTTCGCGTCGCTCTGAGAGCTTCAGATTGCTTCGCCGCGGGCCCCGAGCGCCGCGTTGCGGATCGCTGCAATATTGTTCTTGTAGGCGTCCTGCGTGCCGCCCTTGAACACGGAGGTGCCGGCGACGAACGCATTGGCGCCGGCAGCTGCGAGCGCGCCGGCGACATCGGGGCCGACGCCGCCATCGACCTCGATATCGATCGGACGCCCCGCCGTCATCGCGCGGATGTCGCGGATCTTGCCGATCGCGGAGGGAATGAAGGCTTGACCGCCGAACCCGGGATTGACCGACATCACCAGCACGAGATCGACGAGATCAAGCACGTATTCGAGCACGCTGATCGGCGTGCCCGGATTGAGCGAGACGCCGGCCTTCTTGCCGAGTGCGCGGATGGCCTGGAGCGAGCGGTGCAAATGCGGACCCGCCTCGGCATGCACGGTGATGTGGTCGCAGCCGGCCTTGGCGAAGGCCTCGAGATAGGGATCGCAGGGCGAGATCATCAGATGCGCATCGAACACCTTCTTGGTGTGCGGGCGCATCGCCTTGATGACGTCAGGGCCGTAGGAGATGTTGGGGACGAAGTGACCGTCCATCACATCGAGATGGAGCCAGTCGGCGCCGGCCGCATCCACCGCGCGGACCTCCTCGCCGAGCTTCGAGAAATCCGAGGCCAGAATCGAGGGCGCGATGGCCAGGGGGCGGTGGGCGAAAGCTTGGGTCATGGCGCTGTTTCCCGGGCGGCAGGGGCGAATGGCCTCGCCTAACATGGGCCTCACAGCCGGGCAATGCAGGGGCGGTCAGCTTCCTGTGGGCGGAAAATTCTGCCGCCGCCGGCATGAATTGCCGATGTTCCCGCACTCCGCAAAGCGCCGCCGTGCCGGATTTCATTGAGCTTTTTTCGCTGGCACGACGCTTGCTGACCTTAATGGCCGGAACATTGGCCGCGGCATGCCGCATGGGTTGGAGTTGTGCAATGTTGTTCGCGCTTGGCGCCGTCTCGACTGCGCTTGATGCCATTCAATCGCTGACGAGCTCGAAATCGTCCTCGACGCAGCAGACCGGCTCGTCGCAAGGCGCGACCAATCCGTTCGCGATCGACAGCAGCAACAGCATCAGCAGTTCAACCAGCAGCGCGGCTCCGTCGGTGAATGCGGGCTACTATCCGCAGATCTCCCCGGAGACGATGAATGCGCTGTTCGCCGCGCAAAGCCAGTCGAATTCATCGACCAGCTCAGCATCGTCGAGCGCGACATCCTCGGCCCCGATGAGCCGTGATGACGCGCTGAAGGATCTGTTCTCGAAGCTGGACGCCAATGGCGATGGCCAGATCAGCAAGTCCGAGTTCGAGAACGCGCTCGGCGCCGGGGGCACCAATCTGGCGCAGGCCGACGACGTGTTCTCCAAGCTCGATACCAATTCGGACGGCAGCGTCAGCCTCGACGAGATGTCGAAGGCGCTGAAGGGCGCCGGCGGCCATCATGGTGGTCACCACCACGCGCACGCGGCGAGCGGCTCGGGCGACGCGTCGGGCAGCGGTTCGGATTCCTCCTCGTCGTCGTCGAGCGGCGGGTCGACCTCGACCACCACGACCGCCGCCGACGGCTCGACCACCACCACCGTCACCTATGCCGACGGTTTCAAGATGACGACGACAGTGCCGGGCGCCTCCAACTCGTCGAACGGCTCGGGCGGCGGCAGTTCGCCCTATGACTGGTTCGGCCAGATGATGCAGCGCCAGGCCCAGACCGCAGCGGGTTCTGCGGCTTCGTCGATGTCGATGAGCGTGTAAGGCGCTCTCCGAGATCCTAGCCAAACCGATCCTTCCACGCCGGCTGCGCACCCGGGAACGGCAGCGCGGTTGCGCTGTAGACGCCGCGGGCGATCGCGCGGGCGACCACGTTGGCGGCGACCATGCCGAGCTCGGTGAGGCCGACGATCGGATCGATCGGCTTTGCGCATGTCGCGGCGGCGAACAGCACGTCACCATCGGTCGGGGCATGCACCGGATAGATCGCACGCGCAAAGCCGGTGTGCGCGATCATCGCCAGCCGTTTGGCCTGGGGCTTGCTCAGCACCGCATCGGTGACGACGACGCCAATCGTGGTGTTCTCGCGCTCGGTTGCGGCAGGACCACCCTTGATGCGCATCTTGAGCATGTCGTCGGTGAATTTGTCGGGCAGTCCGCGGCCGCCGAACTCGCCGCCAACCTCGAACGGCGCCGCCCAGAACCAGGGTCCGTCGCCGACGGTGGCGCTGCCGACCGCATTGACGGCGATGAGCGCCGCGACCTTGACGCCGCTGCTGGTGACTGCGGATGCCGAGCCGAGCCCGCCCTTGAACGTCGCTGTGGTGGCCCCCAGGCCCGCGCCGGCGCTGCCGAGCGCAAATTCGCGCCCGGCTGAGGCGGCCGCGGCATAGCCGAGATCGCGATAGGGCGCGAAGCGGCCCCATGCCTTGTCGCCGCCGTTGAGCAGATCGAACAGGATCGCGCCGGGCACGATCGGGATCAGGGCCTCGCGGACGCGGAAGCCGCGGCCCTGCTCGGCAAGCCAGGCCTGGATGCCGCCGCCGGTCTCGATGCCGAAGGCAGAGCCGCCCGACAGCGCAATCGCGTCGACGCGCTCGACCGTATTGGCGAGGCCAAGCAGCGCGTCCTCGCGCGTGCCGGGGCCGCCGCCGCGGATGTCGATCGCCGCAACCGCGGGCTCGTCGAACACGATTGCCGTTGCGCCCGACGCAAGCTCTGCGTCATCGGCATGGCCGACGCGGACGCCGGCGATATCGGTGAGGAGGTTTTTCAAGGACGGCACTCCATGCGGCTGGCACGGTCTCAGCGATAGCGCACGCGCGCGGCGCGCTCAACTCGCCAGCGCCGTCCTGAGCATCTTGGCGAGCTCCGACTTGCGATAGGGCTTGGCCAGCAGCAGCACGCCGGAATCCAGTCGGCCATGATGGACGATGGCGTTTTCGGTGTAGCCCGAGGTGAACAGCGTCTTCAGCTCCGGTCGCCGCCGTGCCGCCTCGTCGGCGAGCTGGCGGCCGTTCATGTTGCCGGGCATGATGACGTCGGTGAACAGCAGATCGATGCCCTTGTCGGCATCGATGATGACGAGGGCTTCGGCGGCGTTGGCCGCCTCGAGCGCGGCATAGCCGAGGCTCTTGATCTGGGTCACGACATACTGCCGCACCAGCGCGTCGTCCTCGACGATCAGGATCTTCTCGTCGCCGCCGGTGACCGGCACGTTCTGGAGCTGTTCGTACTCGGTCTCCTGGACGCCGCTGGATCGCGGCAGGTAGATCTTCACGCTCGTGCCGTGGCCTTCCTCGCTGTAGATCTTGATGTGGCCGCCCGACTGCTTGACGAAGCCGAACACCATGCTGAGGCCAAGGCCCGTGCCCTTGCCGACCTCCTTGGTGGTGAAGAACGGATCGAACACCCGTTCGAGCAGCCCGGCCGGAATGCCCGAGCCGGTGTCGCTGACCGCGATCATCACGTAATTGCCGGCGACGACATCGGGATTCATGCTGGCATAGCCGTCGTCGAGGAAGATGTTGCGGGTCTCCAGCACCAGCGTGCCGCCGTTGGGCATGGCGTCGCGCGCGTTCAGAGCGAGATTGAGGATCGCCGTCGAAAGCTGGCTCGGATCGATCAGTGCCGGCCAGGCATCTTCGGTGAGTTGCGGCATGATCGTGATCTGCTCGCCGAGCGTCGGATGCAGGAGCTTTGCGGCCTCCAGCACCAGCGCATTGACATCGATCTCGCGCGGCTGGAGCGGCTGTTTGCGGGCGAAGGCGAGCAGATGCTTGGTCAGCTGCGCGCCGCGCTCGGCGGCGTCGTCGATCAGCTTGGTGATGGCAGCAAGCTCTGGCCGGTCGGCGACCGCGTCCGCCAAAATACCGATCGTGCCGGTGATGACGGTGAGCACGTTGTTGAAATCGTGGGCGACGCCGCCGGTCAGCTGGCCGATGGAATCCATCTTCTGCGCCTGCCGGAACTGGGCTTCGGCGGCTTGCTTTTCGGTCAGGTCGCGGCCGATGAAGAAATGACGCTTCACCGGCTCCGACCAGTTTCCAACCCAGTTCAGCGAGACTTCGTGACCGTCATAGTGGTAATAGCGCGCCTCGAAGCTGCGCTTGGTCTGACCGCGCCGCGCGGCACGCATCTCTTCGCGCGTCCTGTCCAGGTCGTCAGGGTGGATGAAATCGATCGCGCTGTGCCCGATCATGTCTTCCGGGCTCAGGCCGAGGATATCCTTCACGCTCGGGCTGACCTGGATGAAATTGCCGTAGCCGTCCGTGACCAGGATCAGGTCCTGTGATGTCTCGAAAATACGCTCGCGTTCCTCGATCTCGCGGCGCAGCTTCTCGCGCGATTGCTTTTCCTCGGTGATGTCGTGGGCGATCTTGGAGGCGCCGATGATCTCGCCATTGTCCGATCGCAGCGGCGAGACGGTCAGGACGACGTCGATCTGCCGGCCGTCCTTGCGGATGCGGACCGTCTCGTGCTGGGCGATCGACTCGTTGCTGCTGATACGGTTGAGAAGACCCCTGGCTTCAGCCTTCCGATCCTCAGGCACCACGAGATAGATTGATTGACCGACGGCTTCAGTGGCCGAATAGCCGAACAGGCGCTCGGCAGCCCTGTTCCAGCCCGTGATGCGGCCGTCGAGCGACTCGGTGATGATGGCGTCGTTGGAGGATTCGACCACGGCGCCGTAGAGCGCGAGGCGCTTGCCGTAATAGTCGCGGTCGAACGCCGATTGCTCGCGCAGCCGGCCGACGAGGCCCATGGTGCTCGCCTGGAGGCGGACATTCTCGATCAAGAGCACGGCGAGCACGAAGCTCGCGGCGAACAGGCCGTAGATGCGGCCGGCGTAGAAGCCGAGGTCGTAGCGGGCGATGTTGACGATGGCCGACAGCGCGATGTCAAACAGCCAGGCGCACATCGTGACCATCAGCCAGACGTCGATCACGGTATGCGGCTTGCGGAACCACAGCGTGATCAGCGCCGCGAAGCTCAACGACCAGATAAAGGACACGACGCCGATCATGGTTGCGGTGTAGCGGCCGTCCCTTAGCAAGACCGGCAACAGGTCGTGCCGCGCGGTGACGGTCCAGGCGATGACGATCATCGCGACAATGACGGCGAGCACGGTGAGCACGATCGACCGCTGCGTCTGTCCCTCGATCTTGTTGCCACCGTTGCCGTCCTTCAGCCAGCCATAGGCCAACACGAAGAGCGGGAATCCGGCGTGCCAGATCATGTAGAGCCAGACCGTGGTCTGGGTGCCGGCGCCCAGCAAACCCGTCGGCGAGAACAGTCCGGGGAAGGTGAGGGCGTGCGTCACCGCCGCCGCTGCGGTGAACAGATACCCTGCCGACAGCAGCAGCAACGCGCGGCTGCGCAGGACCGCGAATTGCGACAGCAGCAGAACCGCGGTAATGATGTCGCTGACGGCGAGCGCCGACTGGTAGCTGGCCACGAAGGCCGGCACCTCGATCAAGGGAGTCCCCGCGAAGGGGACAGCCAGCGCGAACAGGATCGCGGAGATTCCGACGATCGCCAGCGCTGCGGTGCGATCGCTCTGCGCCGCCGGCAAGGTCGAAAGGAATGTGCTTCGGTCGTTTCTGGCGTGCACGTTGACCTCTCGCAGGGGCAGCATGGGTAGTCCACGTGACTTCATTGGCCGGCTGCCTTGGCGTGTCGGCCTTGGCCTCCATGGTAACCCGCTCTGGGCGCGTGTCCCGAGGGGATACGCCTACGACTCAACCGAGGGTTACAGCTTACTTAACTGGGACAGGGAATCGGAATAGGGAATCGGTAAGGTTGGCTTTACTGGACGGACCCATACTGCCTTGCCGTACGTCGCCGTTTGAATTGAACCAATTAATGATACGAATCCGGGAGTTGTTCCCATGCCCCGTGTCCTTGTTGTGGATGACCAGAAGGACGTCCGCGCCATGGTCTCGATTGTCCTTCGGGTCAACCATTATGACGTGGTTGAAGCCGAGAGTGGTGTGGCCGGCCTCAAGGCCTTTGGCGAAGAGGTTTTCGACGCGGCCATTGTCGACATTTTCCTGAGTGACACCAGCGGTATCGAGGTCATGGCCGCCATCCGGGAACGGGTTCCCGGATTTCCGATTGTGGCGGTGTCAGGCATGACGACACTGGATTTCATCGGTGAGGCGCCTGGCCTCGATGGCGTGGTCTGCCTGCAAAAGCCGTTTCGGCCGAACGATCTGCTGCAAGCGCTTCGGAAGGCGCAGGCAGCTGCGGGCGGCGAGCTGTCTGCAGCCGTCTGACCGGCTTGCAAAAAAAACGCCCCGGCGGACCGGGGCGCTGACGTCGATCTGGTTAAAAGGTCAGGCGCCCTGTCTCAGGTGCCGTTGGCATTGAGTTCGGCGTAGCCGCCCTTGGCGTCCCACTTGTAGACGACATAGTCGATCTGCTTGATGTCGCCCTTGGCGTCATATTCGAGCGGACCAAGCACCGTATCCCACTTGCCGGCCTTGATAGTCTCCATGACCTTCTTGGCGTCGGTGGTGCCGGCTTTCTTGACGGCCTGAGACCAGACCTGCATCGCGGCATAGGTGTAGAGCGTGTAACCTTCCGGATCGATGCCCTTGGCCTTGAAGGCCTCAACGATCTTCTTCGCGCTCGGCTTGTTGCGCGGATCGGGACCGAAGGTGAACAGCGTGCCTTCGCCGGCCGGGCCCGTGATCGAGGCGTATTCCTTGTCGGCCAGCGCGTCGCCCGACATCAGGACCGTCTTCATGCCCTGGTCGCGCATCTGGCGCAGGATCAGGCCTGCCTCCTGGTGATAGCCGCCGACATAGACGAGGTCGATGTTCTCCTTCTTCAGGCGCGAGACGATCGCGTTGAAGTCCTTGTCGCCCTTGTTGTAGGACTCGTAGAGCTTCTCGGTGACGCCGGCCTTGTTGAGCGCCTTCTTGGTCTCATCCGCCAGACCCTTGCCGTAGGTGGTCTTGTCGTTGAGAATCGCGATGTTCTTGCCCTTGAAGTTCTTCGCGATGTACTGCGCGGCGATCAGGCCCTGTTGATCGTCTCGGCCGCAGACGCGCGCCACGTTCCAGAGCTTGCGCTCGGTGAACAGCGGGTTCGTCGAGGCGGGCGTGATCTGGAGGACATTACCGTCGGCATAAGCTTCCGAAGCCGGGATCGACGACGACGAGCAGAAGTGGCCCGCGACGAACGGGATCTTCGCACCCGCGATCTTTTCGGCAACCGAGCGGGCCTGCTTGGGATCGCAGGCATCGTCCTCGGCATCGAGCACCAGCTTCTTGCCGGCAACGCCGCCGGCGGCATTGAGGTCGGCAATCGCCAGGTCGGCGCCGTTCTTCATCTGGCGGCCGAAGGCGGATTCGGTGCCGGTCATCGGGCCCGCGACTGCGATGGTGAGGTCGTCTGCGAACGCCGCCGTTGACAGCGCAACGGAAGCGCCGAGTGCCAGACCGATGAGTTTCAGTGATTTCATGAGATACCTCGCGGGTGATCGTCTGTGGGAGTTGCCGGGCAAGCCCGGTTCAAACCGGCGCCATTCTTCAATGAATTGTTCGAGAAGTCACCGGCAAAATACGGGCATTTGCAAAGATATCTCGCCGTATTCGGCCGCACGCGAGGGCTGTCAGGCGTGCCGGCCGCCTTCCAGGTAGGCCGCGCGAATCTCAGGGCGCTGCAGCAACTCGGCGCCGGTCCCGGCCAGCGTGATCAGGCCGTTGACCATGACATAGCCGCGGTGGGCGAGTTTCAGTGCATGGTTGGCGTTCTGCTCGACAATGAGAACGGTCAGGCCGTCCTGGCGGTTCAGGGTACGGATCGCATCGAAGATCTGCCGCGCGATGAGGGGCGCGAGCCCCAGCGAGGGTTCATCGAGCAGCAGAAGGCGCGGGCGGCTCATCAGCGCCCGGCCGATCGCCAGCATCTGCTGCTCGCCGCCCGACAGGGTTCCGCCGCGCTGCATGACGCGTTCCTTCAACCGTGGGAACAGCGCGAACACGCGCTCCAGGGTGCTTTCCCGCTCCGCCGCGGTGGAATCGGTGACGTCGGCGCCCATCTGGAGGTTTTCCGCGACGCTCATGCGCGGGAAGATGCGGCGGCCCTCCGGCGACTGAGCGATACGCAAATGCGCGATCTGATGGGTCGGGACAGAGGAAATGTCCCTGCCGTCGAACAGGATCTGGCCGGCGCGGGCGCGCGGCTTGCCGAAGATCGTCATCATCAGCGTCGACTTTCCGGCGCCGTTGGCGCCGATCAGCGCGACGATCTCGCCGGCATTGATCTCGACATCGACGCCCTTCAAAGCCTCGATCTTGCCGTAGGCGGCGCGCAGGCCGCGGATCGCGAGCAGGGGAGTGGCAGCCGTCACGATCCGCTCTCCATCACGGCCGCAGCCTCTTCCTCGTCGGTGCCAAGATAGGCGGCGATCACCTTCGGGTCGTCGCGCACCTCCCGCGGCGTGCCTTCCGCGATCTTCACGCCATGGTCCATCACCACGATGTGGTCCGATATCTCCATCACCACCGACATATCGTGCTCGATGAGCAGGATCGAGGTGCCGAGCTCGCCGCGGATCGACCGCAGCAGCTCGCTCAGCGATGCACTCTCGCGTGCATTGAGGCCGGCGGCGGGTTCGTCCAGGCAGAGCAGCGCGGGCTCAGTGCACATCGCGCGCGCGATCTCGAGCCGGCGCTGGTCGCCATAGGCGAGGTTGCCTGCGGCATCGTCGGCGCGGTCGAGCAGATTGATCCGTTTGAGCCAGTCGGTCGCGAGCGCGATCGCGCGCTTTTCGGCGTCGCGATAGGTGGGGACGCCGATCAGGCCGAGAAACGTAAAGCCTGATGCGCGCATCAAGGCGTTGTGCTGTGCCACCATCAGGTTCTCGAGCGCCGTCATGCCGGGAAAGAGGCGGATGTTCTGGAAGGTTCGGGCGACCTTGGCCTGCTTGGCGATGCGGAAGTCGTTCAGCCGCTCCAGCGCGGTCTGCCTGCCGTCGTCATGATTGAGACGAATGGCGCCGCCGGTCGGCTTATAGAAGCCGGTGATGCAGTTGAAGACAGTGGTCTTGCCAGCGCCGTTCGGTCCGATCAGCGCGGTGATCTTCCCCCGTTCGGCTGCAAACGACAGGTCCTGCACGGCGACGATGCCGCCGAACCGCATGGTGAGCCGGTCGACGCTGAGAATTGGTTCGCCGCTCACCCGTGGCCCTCCTTGACGAGGTCGGAGGAGATCGCCTGCGCCTTGGTCAGATACACGGTCGGCGCGCGATGGCCGATGATTCCGCGCGGTCGCCAGATCATGATGAGCACCATCGCCATGCCGAACACCAGCATGCGGTAGGTCTCGAGGCCGCGGAACAGCTCGAAGCCGCCGATCATGGTGAGGGCGGCGAGCGCGACACCGAGCTGCGAGCCCATGCCGCCGAGCACGACGATGGCAAGCACCAGCGCCGATTCCTGGAAGGTGAAGGATTCCGGGCTGATGAAGCCCTGGCGTGTTGCGAAGAACGCACCGGCAAAGCCACCAAACATCGCGCCGGTCGCGAACGCCGTGAGCTTGGTGGTCGTGGTGTTGATGCCGAGCGCGCGGCAGGCCACCTCGTCCTCGCGCAGCGCTTCCCAGGCGCGGCCGATCGGCAGGCGGCGCAGGCGGATCGTCACCCAGTTGGTGAGCAGCGCCAGCGCCAGGATCAGGTAGAACAGGAATATGATGCGATGGGTCGGCGAGTACTCGATGCCGAGCTTGGCGGCGAGCCCGTCATCACTGTTGTCGAGCGGAATGCCGAACAAGGTGGGGCGGGGAATACCGGAGACACCGTTGGGGCCGCCGGTCAGTGATTGCCAGTTGAGGATGACCAGCCGGATGATCTCGCCGAAAGCGAGGGTCACGATGGCGAGATAGTCGCCGCGCAACCGCAGCACCGGAAAGCCGAGCATGACCCCCCAGATCGCGGCGAGCATGCCGGCGAGCGGAAGGCAAACCCAGAACGACCAGCCGAAATTCGTGGCGAGCAGCGCATAGGAATAGGCACCCACGGCGTAGAAGGCGACATAGCCGAGGTCGAGCAGGCCGGCGAGCCCGACCACGACGTTCAGGCCCCAGCCGAGCATCACGTAGGTGAGCACGAGGATGCCGAGGTCGAGGATATAGCGCTGATTGTAGAAGATGACAGGAACGAGCAGGGTGAAGACGAGCAGGGCCGGACCCAGGAAGCGGCCCGCCAGTGACAGGCTGCGCTGGATCGGCGCTGGCACGAGCTTTTCCGCGCCGGTCGGTCCGATCCATTGCCGCAGCAGCTCAATGACGATGGAGCCGCCGAACACGAGGCCGACGATGGAGGCGAGGTCGCCGAAGCGCGTCCACCAGGTCAGCTGCCCGTCGGGGCCGGCCTCGGTGCGGATGCCGATCATCAGCGAGAACAGCACCAGCGCAACGCATGCGCTGAGGAAAGCTTTTTTCAGGATGAACGGAATGCCCACCGTGCGGCCGGCCTGCGTGGTTTCGGTTGAAAGGGCTGTCACGCGAGGGGCCCGTCAGACTTTTTCGACTTCCGGCCGGCCAAGCAGACCGGTCGGCATGAAGATCAGGACGATGATCAGGATCGAGAAGGCGGCGACGTCCTTGTACTCCACCGAGAAATAGGCCGACCAGAGGGTCTCGATCAGGCCGATCGCGAGCCCGCCCAGCACCGCGCCGGGCAGCGAGCCGATGCCGCCCAGCACGGCCGCTGTGAACGCCTTGATCCCTGCAACGAAGCCCATGAAGAAATCGACCTGGCCGTAATAGAGCAGGTACATCATGCCCGCGACGGAGGCGAGCGCCGCGCCGATCACGAAAGTCATGGAAATGGTTCGATCGACGTCGACGCCGAGCAGCGCCGCCATGGTCTGGTCCTGCTCGCAGGCCCGCATGTCGCGGCCGAGCCGTGTCCGCGAGACAAGCCAGGTGAACATGGCCAGCAGCACGATGGTGACCAGCACGACCATGATCTGCATGTTGGAGAGCTGCACCGCAAACCCCTCGGGACCTTCATGCAGCGTGTAGCCGCCCGTGATGATCGGCGGGACCGGCTTGACGCGGGCGCCCTGCGCGACTTGCGAATAGTTCGTCAGCACGAAGGACATGCCGATCGCCGACAGCATCGGTGCGAGCCGGAAGGAGTGCCGCAGCGGCCGATAGGCGATGCGCTCGACTGTCCAGCCATAGAGTGCGGTGACCGCCATCGCGACCAGCAGGACGAGCAGCAAGATCAGTGGGATCGCAGTCAGACCGAGCGACACCAGGAGCAGGAAGGAGATCAGCGCGATGAAGCCGCCGATCATGAAGATGTCGCCATGGGCGAAATTGATCATGCCGACGATGCCGTAGACCATCGTGTAGCCGATCGCGATCAGACCGTAGATGGAGCCGAGCACGAGGCCGTTGATGAGCTGCTGGGCGAAATAATCCATAGGCTGCCGTTACCAAACCTGACGTTGAAAGGGAGCTCTCGAGAGAGTGCGTACGTTTCTTCTCGGGCCCGGCAGCCCCGTCTTCTTCCCGTTTTGTAACAGGAGGGAACTGGCGGCCGCAACTGGTGATGCCTTGGCATAAAGGCTTGTACAGAGCTGATTTCGGTTTCGGATGTCAGCTCCCGGTTCCGCACCTGCGAGGAACCGGGTTCCGCGGAGCAACCAAAAACGTCGCCGGCAGTTGTCTCCGACTGACGTCCAACAAGGGAGTTTCCCCCAATGACGAAGCAGCAGAACCAGAATCCGGGCCAGCAGAACCAGAGCCCCGGCCAGCAGCGCCCGAGCCAGCAACCAGGGCAGCAGCAGGGCGGCGGCCAGAAACCCGGACAGCAGCAGCAGAACGATCCGATGCGCCAAGGCGACAAGCCCGGCCAGCAGCAGGGCGGCAAGCAGGACAACAGACTGGATTGAACGTCCAGGGAGTAGCGTCGCGTGGCCCCGCCGAAAGGCGGGGCCTTATTCTTTGGAAGGTGCTGGTCATTCCGGGGCGATGCAAAGCATCGAACCCGGAATCTCGAAATTTCGGGTTCGGCTCTACGAGCCGCCCCGGAACGACGAGCTTATCCACACGCCGATTAAGGTAAACAAAGGGTTTAAATTGCCGCCGCAGTCCGGTGCGAGTTAGCTCCCGGCAAAGCCTTACCTCGAAGGCATGTAGACGAAGCGGGAAGCGGCATGTTCAGAAATTGGCGGATCGGCTCGGTCAACGGCGCGCTGCTGGCAGCTTATTTCATCCCGGCCTGGACGGTGGTCGCCTTCAACATCGTAGTGGCGCCGGTGCACGGTCTCTACGAGCGGCCGAGCGTCGCGGTGGCGCTGTTCCTCAGCGACCAGCTGCAGATGTCTGGCGTAAGCACGGTGCGCGCTGCCTGGCTGCTGGCGCTCGGACGGCTGACCGTGGTGGCGTTCTTTGCGATCTGTCTTGCGCTTCTGGCCATTCCGCGCACCCGCAGGAGCGGGGCCAGCGACGAGGCGCTCGGCATCGCGCTCGCGATCGGCAGCCTGATCTCGTTCGCGAGCATGATCATGGCCTCCAAGGTCCACGAGATGGCCGCCCTTCGGTTGCACGCCACGGAGCTGTTGCTGCTGCTTGGCGCCGCGATCGTGCTGCTGATCGAGCGGCCGGCGCCAGCGCCGAAGACGGTTGCCGTTCCGGATGCCGCGCCGCTAGCCTTTGATAAGGCCGAGCTCCTGCACAATCGCTGAGGCTTCCTTGACGGCGTGGTTCGCCGCCGGGACGCCGCAATAGATTGCCTGCTGCAGCAGGATCTCCTTGATGTCGTCGGCGGTGAAGCCGCCCTCGGCCAGCGCCGCGCGCACGTGCAGGCGGAATTCATCCCATTGTCCGAGCGCGACCATGGTGCCGATGACCAGCACGCGCCGCGTCCGCTCGTCGAAATGCGGCCGCGTCCAGATCTCGCCCCAGGCATAGCGCGTGATCATGTCCTGGAAATCGGTATTGAAGGAGTTGCGGTTCGCGATCGATTTGTCGACCCAGGCATTGCCAAGCACCTTGCGGCGTACGGTCATGCCGGCATCGCGGCGCTTCTGGTCGTCCATTGTGCTTCTCCGGATCAGTCATTCCGGGGCGATGCGAAGCATCGAACCCGGAATCTTGAGATTCCGGGTTCGCCTCTTCGAGGCGCCCCGGAATGACGGTGATTACGACTAACGCTGCGTCAAGAATCCCACCACCGCGTCGGTGAACGCGTGCGGCTGCTCGACATTGGAAATGTGGGCGGCGTCGATGATGGTCATGCTGGCGCCGGGAATGCTCGAGCGGATCATCTCGCCCGCCGAGATCGGGGTTGCCTGATCGTGGCGGCCGGCGATCACCAGCGTCGGGCTCTTGATCTTGGGCAGCAGAGCGCGCTGGTCGAGCGTCGACAGTGCCTCGCAGCAGGCGAGATAGCCCTCGACCGGGGTGGCGACCAGCATCGCCTTCATCCTGGCAGTGATCTCGGGCTCGCGCTCGCGGAAATCCTGCGTCAGCCAGCCGGCGATCACGCCGTCGGCGACCGACGCGATGCCGCCCTTCTTCACGGCGTCGATGCGCTCCAGCCATCTGGTCGGCTCGGCATAGTAGCAGGAGGTGTTGGCGAGGATGAGCTTGCCGAATCTTTCAGGCGCATTGGCGCCGAGCCATTGCCCGACCATGCCGCCCATCGACAGGCCGCACCAATGCACCTTCTCGATGTTGAGGTCGTCGAGGATCGCGAGCACGTCGCGGCCGAAGCGCTCCATTGTGTAGGGGGCGGGCGGCACGTTGGACTTGCCGTGGCCGCGGCGGTCGTAGCGGATGACGCGGAACACTTGCGTCAGCGCCTTCATCTGCGGCTCCCACATCTGCAGCGTACAGCCGAGCGAGTTCGAGAGCATCAAGGTCGGCCCGCCGTCGCGGCCCTCGACGGAGACGTTGATCAGGCAACCGTCGGCATCGATCATCGGCATTGCGGCGTCTCCGTTCAGCTTTATTCACGGTCAAGGTTGTCGAGCAGGCGATCGATCAAGGCCTGTGACGCACCTTGATAGGCCATCGGCTCGAATAATTCCGCAATTTTCTCCGGCGTCAGATGCGCGGTGACCTGCGAATCGGCGGAGAGGATGTCGCGCAAGTGCTTCTTCTCGGCGACCGCGCGCTTGCTCGCGACTTCGATGAGATGATGCGCGTCGCTCTTGCCGATCTTGTCGGCCAGCGCAAAGGTGACGGCCTCCGCCATGATCAGCCCATGCGTCGTATCGAGATTGCTGCGCATGCGCGCCGCATCGACGTCGAGGCCTTCGGCGATGTCGACGATCGCAGCGAGCGCGCCTGATGTGACCAGCATCAATTGCGGCAGCGTCGGCCATTCCGCATGCCAGGGCCCGGCGCTGCGCTCGTGGTCCTGCACTTGTGCTGCAAGGATCGTAGCGGTGAGCTGCGGGGCCATGGTCGCGCAGCCGAGCGCGCTCGCGGCGGCAACAGGGTTGCGTTTGTGCGGCATGGTCGAGGAGCCGCCGCGGCCTTCGCCGGCCGGCTCGAAGGCTTCGCCGACATCGGTCTGCATCATCAGCGAGACGTCGCGGGCGATCTTGCCGCAACTGCCGGCGAGGATCGCGAAGCTCGATGCCGCTTCCGCGATACGGTCGCGATGGGTGTGCCAGGGCGCCTCGGGGAGCGGCAGGTTCAACTCCTGCGCCAGCCGTTCGGCGACCGAGAGCCCTTTGTCCCCGAGCGCTGCGAGCGTGCCGGCGGCGCCGCCGAATTGGAGCGCGAGGCCCTCGCGGCGGAGCCGCCGCAGGCGGCAGCGCGCACGGGCAAGGCTTGAGGCATATTCAGCGGCCTTCAGGCCGAACGGCATCGGCAGAGCGTGCTGGAGCCAGGTCCGCGCCACCATCGCCGTGTTGCGGTGGGCGCGCGCGAGCGCGGCAAAGCCCTTGATGGCGCGGCTGAGGTCGGCATCCAGCGCGTCGATGGCAGCGCGCAAGCTCAGCATGGTCGCGGTATCGATGACGTCCTGGCTGGTCGCGCCCCAATGCACGTAGCGCGCGGCTTCAGCGTCGGCTTTGCCGACATTGGCGGTCAGCAGCTTGACCAGGGGGATCGCGAGATTGCCCGACCGGGTCGCGGCCTCGGCCAGCGCGGTCATGTCGAAGGTCTCGGCCTTGCAGGCCGCTTCGATCGGGCCCACTGCCGACGCGGGAATCACACCGGTCGCGGCCTCGGCCCGGGCCAGGGCTGCCTCGAAATCGAGCATGTTCTGCAGCGTGGACCGGTCGTCGCAAACGGCGCGCATGGCTGCGCTCGACAGCATCGGCGCAAGCAGGGGGGAGAGAGCTGTGGTCATGTTGCGCCGGACCTAATCACCATGATCAGGCTCTGCCAATCCCCCGACTATCAGGACAAGACCTTTTGCAGGTGCGAATATGCATTGCACGTGACCAGGGGCCACCCTTTTCTTTGCGGCCTCCGTGCGTTACTTGAGCATCCCACCTTTTGCGATCCCCGGAGGCACCCCATGGCCATGACAATGAACGGCGAAGTCCAGCTTGCGGCGCCGCGCGAGGCCGTCTGGGAGAAGCTCAACGATCCCGCGGTGCTGAAGGCCTGCATCCCCGGCTGCGAGGAGCTGGAGAAGACCGAGGACGGCGGCTTTCGCGCCACCGCGAAAATGAAGGTTGGTCCGGTTTCGGCGCGCTTCAAGGGCAAGGTGATGCTTTCGGATCTCGACCCGCCGAACGGCTACAAGATCTCAGGCGAAGGCGAGGGCGGAGTGGCTGGCTTTGCCAAGGGCGGCGCCGCGGTGAAGCTTGCCGAGAAGGATGGCGGCACGCTGCTCTCCTATGACGTCGAGGCGCAGATCGGCGGCAAGTTGGCGCAGCTCGGGCAGCGGCTGATCAACGGCACCGCCAAGAAGCTGGCGGACGAATTTTTCGCGAATTTCGTCAAGGCGGTACAGGGCTGACGGCTCTGGCTTTTCGTCATGGCACCTTGTGCTTGGGGCAATGTTGCCCCCGGCCATAATGGCCCATATGATGGGTTGGAATAATTATAAGAAAGAACCGCTTCGACGGGACCCGTCGGGGCGCTGACAGAGAGTGCTTATGGCAAAAATCTCCCTCATCGTGAACGGCAATCCTGTTACCGGCAATGTCGACCCGCGGACGCTTCTGGTGCAGTTCCTGCGCGAGAATCTGCGGCTGACGGGCACCCATGTCGGCTGCGACACCTCGCAGTGCGGCGCCTGCGTCGTGCATCTCGACGGCAAGGCCGTGAAGTCCTGCACCACGCTGGCCGTGATGGCCGACGGCCACGAGGTCAAGACCATCGAGGGATTGGCCGCCGATGGCGCGCCGCTACATCCGATGCAGGAGGCCTTCCGCGAGCACCATGGCCTGCAATGCGGCTTCTGCACGCCGGGCATGATCATGACCGCGATCGACATCGTGCATCGCAAGGGCAACGAGCTCGACGACCATACCATCCGGGAAGAACTGGAAGGCAATCTCTGCCGTTGCACCGGCTACCAGAACATCGTCGCCTCGATCGCCGCCGGCGCCAAGGCGATGGCGAAATCCGATCTCGCGTAACCGCGCCCTCCGCGATCAGGACACACTCATGTACGAATTCAAATACCACCGCCCCGGGACCGTCCGGCAGGCCGCGAATCTCCTGGTGAAGAACGAAGACGCCAAGGTGATCGCCGGCGGTCACACGCTGATTCCCGTCATGAAGCAGCGGCTCGCAAGCCCGCCGCATCTGGTCGACCTCTCCCATATCGAGGGGCTGAATACGATCGAGATGAAGGGCCGTTCGCTGGTGATCGGCGCCACCGCCAAACACGCCGAGGTCGCGACCTCCGCCATTGTCGGTGAGGCCATTCCGGCACTTGCCAATCTCGCCAGCCAGATCGGCGATCCCGCGGTGCGTCACAAGGGCACGATCGGCGGCTCGCTCGCCAACAACGATCCGACTGCGGACTATCCGGCCGCCGTGCTCGCGCTCGGCGCCACCATCGTCACCAACAAGCGCCGCCTCAAGGCCGAGGAGTTTTTCCAGGGCCTGTTCTCGACCGCGCTGGAAGCCGACGAGATCATCACCAAGGTGATGTTCCCGCTGCCGAAGAAGGCCGCCTATATCAAGTTCCGCAACCAGGCTTCGCGTTACGCGCTGGTCGGCGTGTTCGTGGCGCGGCGTCCGTCGGACGTGCGCGTCGCCGTCACCGGCGCCGGCTCGGACGGCGTGTTCCGCGTCGAGGCCTATGAGGAAGCGCTGAAGAAGCGGTTCTCGTCCAAGGTGCTCGAAGGCATCGACGTGCCGGCGGAAGGGCTGAACAGCGATATCCACGGCAGCGCCGAATACCGCGCGCATCTGATCGGCGTGCTGACACGGCGCGCCGTCGACGCCGCCAATGCCAAGGAGTGAGTGATTCTCACGCCTCGGCCAAACTTGTCCCGTTGAGGGCGTAGCGAGACTGGCTTTTTCATGACTTCAGCGACCCTGCCGGCATCGGTCGATGCGATGCTCGAACTGTTGACCTCGCGCGGCTATCTGGCCGAGCGGTCGCTGGCGACGGTGACGTACCTCTCGCTGCGCATGGGCCGGCCGCTGTTCCTGGAAGGCGAGGCCGGCGTCGGCAAGACCGAGATCGCGAAGGTGCTCTCGGCGGCGCTGGGGCGGAAGCTGATCCGCCTGCAGTGCTACGAGGGCCTCGACGTCTCCTCCGCGGTCTATGAGTGGAATAGCGCCGCGCAGATGATCGCGATCCGGATGGCGGAAGCCGCCGGCGACACCGATCGTGATCAGCTCTCGAGCGACATTTTTGCCGACCGCTACATGATCAAGCGGCCGCTGCTCCAGGCACTGGAGCCTGACGTCGCAGGACCGCCGGTGCTGCTGATCGACGAGCTCGATCGCGCCGACGAGGCCTTCGAGGCCTATCTGCTGGAAATTCTCAGCGACTTCCAGGTGACGATCCCCGAATTCGGCACTGTGAAGGCGCCGCATCCGCCGATCGTCATCATCACTTCCAACCGCACCCGCGAGATCCACGATGCGCTGAAGCGGCGCTGTCTCTATCATTGGGTCGACTATCCCGCCGCCGAGCGCGAGCTGGCGATCGTCAAGACGCGCGTGCCCGGCATCTCGGCCAAGCTCTCGCAGCAGGTCGTGCGCTTCGTGCAGGCGCTGCGCAACCAGGATTTCTACAAGTCGCCTGGCGTCGCCGAAACCATCGACTGGGCCACCGCCTTGTCCGAGCTCGATGCCCGCTCGCTGACCCCGCAAGTGGTCGGCGACACGCTCGGCGCTCTGCTCAAATACCAGGACGACATCACGCGGATGCAGGGCGACACCCTGCAGAAGGTGCTGAAGGAAGCGACGAGCGAGAATTGACGCGCGTGCGTCATAACGAACCCGTCATTCCGGGGCGCGCGTCAGCGCGAACCCGGAATCCATCGAGCGGCATGGATTAAGGATGAATGGATTCCGGGCTCGCGCCAAGGGGCGCGCCCCGGAATGACGGCTGAGAGTGTGGACGCATGGCCATCAACCACCTTGCCCCGGAGCAAACCGAGCAGTTCGCCGACAACATCGTCGGCTTTGCCCGGGCGTTGCGTGCGGCCGGCATGCCGGTCGGCCCCGGCGCGGTGATCGATGCCATGAGCGCGCTGCAGGTGATCGACATCGGCAACCGGGCCGACGTCTTCACCACGCTGGAGGCGATCTTCGTCAAGCGCCATGAGCATGCGCTGATCTTCAAGCAGGCTTTCAACCTGTTCTTCCGTGCCTCGGAAGAATGGAAGCACCTGCTGGATTCGGTGCCGCTGCCGGAGCAGGCCAAGAAGAAGCCGCAGGCCGGCTCGCGCCGCGTGCAGGAGGCGATGTCGCAGCCGCGGATGACGGAGACGCCGCAGCACCAGGAGCAGGATTTGCGCCTGTCGGTTTCCGACAAGGAGATCCTTCAGAAGAAGGACTTTGCGCAGATGAGCGCCGCCGAGATCGCAGAGGCGCTCCGCGCCATCGAGAGGATGCGGCTGCCGCAGGCGGAATTGCTGACGCGCCGCTACCTGCCCGACCCGCGCGGCTTGCGGCTCGACATGCGCCGCACGCTGCGGGCCTCGTTGCGCACCGGCGGCGACATTATCGACATCCATCGCCTCGGGCGGATCGAGAAGCCGGCCCCGATCGTGGCGCTGCTCGACATTTCCGGCTCGATGAGCGAGTACACCCGCCTGTTCCTGCATTTCCTCCATGCCATCGGCGATGCGCGTAAGCGCGTCTCGGTGTTTCTGTTCGGCACCCGGCTCACCAATGTGACGCGCGCGTTACGCCAGCGCGATCCGGACGAGGCGCTGGCGAGCTGCTCGGCGGCGGTCGAGGATTGGGCCGGCGGCACGAGGATCTCGGCCTCGCTGCACAACTTCAACAAATTGTGGGCGCGGCGGGTGCTGAGTCAGGGCGCCATCGTGCTGCTGATCTCCGACGGGCTGGAGCGGGAGGCCGATTCCAGGCTCGCCTTCGAGATGGACCGGCTGCACCGGTCCTGCCGGCGGCTGATCTGGCTGAACCCGCTGCTCCGGTTTGGCGGCTTCGAGGCCAAGGCCCAGGGCATCAAAATGATGCTCCCGCACGTTGACGAATTCCGCCCGGTACATAATTTGAGTTCGATCCAGGAGCTGATCACCACGCTCTCCCGGCCGCTGCCGCCGCATCACCGCAGCCTGATCCGCTCCGCAGCCTGAGAGGCAAAAGCCCATGCTCGATCGCGACGAGGATATTCTGAAGGCGGCGGAGGACTGGCAGAAGGCCGGCCGTGGTGTCGCGCTGGCAACCGTTGTCGAGACTTGGGGCTCGGCCCCGCGCCCGGCGGGCTCGAGCCTCGTTATCAACGACGAGGGCACCTTCCTGGGCTCGGTCTCCGGCGGCTGCGTCGAGGGTGCCGTGGTTACCGAGGCCATGGACGTGATCGAGAGCGGCAAACCCAAGATGCTGGAGTTCGGCGTCGCCGACGAGACCGCCTGGAATGTCGGTCTGTCCTGCGGCGGCACCATCCGCGTCTTCGTCGAGAAGGTCGGCTGACCGTGAAGCTCGCAATCCTGCATGAACTCAATGCCGAGCGCGCCGCGCGCCGGCCGGTGATTTTGGTGACCGACACCGAGAGCGGCGAGCAGCGCCTGGTGAAGGCTGCCGATTTCGCCAAGGATCCGCTGCGCGCGGAATTGGACAAACAGCTCCGCATGGGCAAGAGCGCCAATGTCGAGGCCGGCGGCAAGAAGCTGTTCTTCAACGTCTACGCGCCAACCGCAAAGCTCGTCATTGTCGGCGCGGTCCATATCAGCCAGGCCCTGGCGCCGCTGGCGCGTTCTCTCGGCTATGACGTCACCGTCGTCGATCCGCGCACGGCCTTTGCGAGCCCCGAGCGCTTCCCTGATATTCCGCTCGTCGCCGAATGGCCCGACACGGCATTGCCGCCGCTCAATGTCGATGCGTACACCGCCTTCGTCGCCGTAACGCACGACCCCAAGATCGACGATCCAGCACTGCTGCATGCCTTCGAGCGCAACTGCTTCTATATCGGCGCGCTCGGCTCGCGGAAGACGCATGCCAAGCGCGGCGACCGGCTGCGGGCGCAGGGCGCCAAGGAAAGCGATATCGCGCGCATCCACGCGCCCATTGGGCTGGCGATCGGTGCGGTCTCTCCATCCGAGATCGCGGTGGCGATCATGGCCGAGATCACCGCGGTTCTGCGCCTGCCGCCCAAAGAAAAAGAAGAAGCGGCATGAAGTTCGGCCCGGCGAGTCCCAGGGATGCGATCGGCGGGGTGACAGTCCACACCCTGCGCCAGGGACCGCTCGTGCTGAAGAAAGGCACGACGATTGGGCCTGCCGAGGTCGAGCAGCTCGAGCGCGCCGGCATCAAGGACATCGTCGTGGTGCGGATGGAGGCGGGCGACGTCTCCGAGGATGTTGCCGCCGCCAGCATCGCGCTTGCGATCGGTGGCGAGGGCATCCATGTCGAGCGCGCCTTCACCGGCCGCGCCAATTTGTTCGCCGCGCAGCCGGGCGTGCTGGTGATCGACCGCGCCGCGGTCGACCGCATCAACAATGTCGACGAGGCCATCACCTTTGCCACGCTCGCCGCCTACAAGCCGGTGGTCGAAGGCGAGATGGTCGGCACCGTGAAGATCATCCCGTTCGGCGTTGAAGGAAATTTGCGCGATGCCGCGGTGAGGGCCGCCGGCAAGGACGTGCTGAAAATCGCGCCCTATGTCGTCAAGCGTGTCGGTGTGGTCTCGACGTTGCTGCCGGGCTTGTCGTCCAAGGTGGTCGACAAGACACTGCGCGTGACCGCCGAGCGTCTCGCGCCGGCGGGTGCCAGCATCATCGCCGAACGGCGCGTACAGCATGAGGAGCGCGCGCTGTCGGCTGCGATCAAGGAATTGCTCGCGCTTGGCGCTGAGCTCGTGATCGTGTTCGGGGCATCGGCGATCGCCGACCGCCGCGATGTGATCCCGGCTGCCGTTACCGGAATCGGCGGCGAGATCGAGCATTTCGGCATGCCGGTCGATCCCGGCAATCTGCTTTTGATTGCGCGCGCCGGCAGCGTGCCGGTGCTCGGGGCGCCCGGCTGCGCGCGTTCTCCGGTCGAGAACGGTTTTGACTGGGTGCTGATGCGGCTGCTCGCCGGCATCAAGGTGACGCGCTCCGAGCTGATGGGCATGGGCGTCGGCGGCCTGCTGATGGAGATCGTGACGCGCCCGCAGCCGCGCGCCAAGCCCGAGATCGAGGACAACAGGCAGGTTGCGGCCATCGTGCTCGCGGCCGGCCGCTCCACCCGCATGGGCGGGCCGAACAAGCTGCTCGCCGAGCTCGACGGCAAGAAGCTGGTGCGGATCGCCACCGAGCAGGCGCTGGCGTCGAAAGCATCCGAGGTGATCGTCGTCACCGGCCATCAGACCGAGCTGGTCGAGCAGGCGTTGCAGGGACTGAAGGTGAAATTCGTCAAGAACCCGGATTTCGCCGGCGGCATCGCGGGCTCGGTCAAATCAGGCATCGCGGCGGTGTCTGACGCCAGCGATGGCGCCGTGATCTGCCTCGGCGATATGCCGCTGATCGATGCCGGCCTGATCGATCGTCTCATCGACGGCTTTGCGCCGGATCGTGGCAATCTCATCGTCGTGCCCGTCAGCGAAGGCCGCCGCGGCAATCCGGTGCTGTGGTCGCGCCGCTTCTTCAAGGAATTGATGACGCTCGACGGCGACGTCGGCGCGCGGCATTTGATTGCCAAGCACACGGAAGCGGTGGCCGAAGTGCCTGTTGATGGCGAGGGCGCGTTTCTCGACATCGACACGCCGCAGGCCTTGGAAGCTGCTAGAGGCGGATGAAGGTGCCGTAACTTCGTAGGGTGGGTTAGACAGCGGCGGCGCGAAGCGCAGTCCGCTGGCGTAACCCACCACTTCCGTTTCCGCAGTGACACATTTGGCGGATTTACGCTTCGCTAATCCACCCGACGGCTCCTCGATTTCAACTCTCCATTCACCATCTGGAAACGGTCCCAGCTTAGAGTCGCCTGCACCTGCCTTGGGGGGAGGGGTTTTTCCATGGTTTCGAACCTCGTCGCGCGCCGTTGCGCGATGTTTTTCTTTGCGCTGTCGATCTGTGTCGCTGGCGCCCGTCACATCACCGAGGCTCATGCGGCCGGCGCCTTTGCCGTCGGCAGGTGCGGCGCCTATGGCCAAGCCTATGATTACGGCGCCGAGCACGAGGCGCGTGCCGCCGCTCAAAAGCAGTGCAAGGGTGAATGCACGACGGTGACAATGAAGCGGGCCTGTGCGGCCATGTCAGTCGACATGACCAACCCCTGTGGCGCTTATGGCTACGCCGTGAAGCCGAAGATCTCGGCCTCGCTCAACGCCGCCACCCGCGAATGCTACAAATATGGCGGCAAGGAATGCGTGATCCGTGCCTGGGCCTGCGACGCCAAGGGGTGATCAAGGGTTGAGCTGCGGTTAGCGCAGCCATCCCGCGTTGGCTTGCACCAGCTTGACCGGCTGCTCCGGCGCGTCGATCGACCAGGGCACCTTGGCCCCGGTGAATTCCGACCAGGCTTTTAGCAGGCGGACCTCGACGCCGACCATGGCGTGGGCCTGCCAGCCCGCGATCGCGGCTGCCGCCATGCCGCTGCCGGTCGCGCCGGCGTTGACGTCGGCAAGCAGTGACGTCGTCGTCGCCATGTCATTGTAGACGCCGAGCTGCTGCTGAAGGTCGGCCAGCCTGCGCGAAAATCGCTTTGCGGATTTGCCGTGCCCGCAGAGCGGAAGCAGGAAGTCGGCGACGTAGCGCAGCTTCTTGGCGGCGAGGCGGACACGATGCCGCTCCTCGATCGGCAGCGATTTGAAACGGCGACCGCGCTTCAGCACCTTGGCATGCTGCGCCGACAGGATGTTGCGGGCGAAATTGATCGCCGGCTCTGCCAGTTGCGCCAGGCCTTCGGGCGCAACGTCGCTGCGCCAGCCGCGCGCTTCGATCCAGGCGCCGAGCCCGATCACGAAGTAAGCGCAGCGCCGGTCGGCAAGGGCGCGGCGGGCCTCGTCGTAGAAGCTCGCGCGGCGTTCGTCGGCGAGCGCGCCGAGCGTGTCGAAGCCTGCAACCGACGGGCAACCCTCCGCAACGGTGTGCAACGTTTCCTGCCGGAACACATCCCAATCACGCGCGCCCGAAAGGCTACCCGCAAGCCATTTTGCTTCGGCGCGCATCAGGTCGAGCTTGGCCAGCGACACCACCGACCGCATCAGGTCCAGCGCGGAGCGCAGGCGGCGCAGCGCGACGCGAAGCTGATGCATCCCCTCGGGGTCGCGGCCATCCTCGGCGGCAGGCAACGCCTGGAGCAAGTGCAGGAGACAGGATCGCAGGATCTCGGAGAAGGCCTCGTCCAGCGAGATCGACGGATCGAGACGAAGCTTCGGCGGCTTCGGTGTGCGCGGCGGCGTATCGGCCGCGAGGTCAAATCCACGCGCCGATTTGGTGCGGATCGACGGCTTCACTTGACCATGCTCGGCGAGCCGAAGCGCGAGGTCCCAGATCGCGGACGGGCTGCCGCTCCTAAGCTCCAGCTCGATCTCGCTGACGGGCAGCGAGCGATCGCCTGACGTCAGATGGCCATGATCAAAGGCGACCTCGACCGTGCCCGACGGCAAGTCGACGAGGCGTTGATGCCGGTGGATATCGCTGCGGAAGACGGCTTCGATCGGGTGACGCTCCAGCTCGGCGCGCAGCTTGTCCGAAACGAGCGGCATCGCCAGCGCGATATCGGGCGCCATCGACGGCACCGCTGCCTCCCACTCGCCACGTCGCAGCGGATCGTTGCTGGATTCCGTTTTCACGGTCTGCGTGAATCGCGTGCCGCTCTGGCGAACCCTGAAGCTGAATCCATCGCGGCGAAGCGTGCGCTTGGGCGTATCGTAGTAGACAGCCTTGAGATGCTTGCGCGCCCCCTTGTTGCGCGCATTCGCGGCGATGATCGGCGCATCGTTGAAGTCAGCCAGACGATCGGAGTCCACGAGCAGCTTGAGTTCGATTTCAGTCGCGCGAGGCACACCGTCGCGGGGCGAAGACACATCCGGCCTCGTCGCATCGGCGCGAATATCTTCGGCGGACAGGTCGGCGTGAGAGAAACCGCTGCGCGGGGGCCCGTTGTCGGAGATTTCGGAACCAGGCTTTTGTTCCGCGTTGGAAGTTGCGGCGTTCCTGATCGCAATGTGTTGATTGTTTGACCCGGCGAGACGCCGCCTCGGTTCGAGGGCTCCCTTGATGGCGTCAATTTCGGACATTCGCAGCTTTATGACAGTTCAGTGACGGGCATCGACATATATCCGAGTTGTCCTGCGGAGAGAAGCACAGCCGATCGCATCCCGCATTGAAATTTCTACGCTGTGATCGCCCGGACAATCCGCGTTACATTGACATAAGCCGTCGCAGCGCTCGGAATTTCTTTTTCTTTCCAGACGCTTGGATGTGCGCGGGAGAGTTCATGCAGTTCGATACCAAGATTGCCGTTGTCATTCGCAACGACCTCCAGACTTGGCAGAAGCTCAATGTTGCGTCATTCCTGACGAGCGGCGTCGCGGCTGCTTTTCCGGAGTGCATCGGCGATGCCTATGAGGACGCATCGTCCACGAAGTATCTTGCGCTGATCGGCCAACCGATCCTGATCTATGGTGCCGATGGTCCGGCGCTGTCGCGTGCACTCGATCGCGCACTCACGCGCAATGTCACGCCGGCGGTCTATACCGAGGACATGTTCAAGACCACGCATGATGCTGCCAATCGCGCAGCTGTGAGAGCGGTCGCGCGCGGCGATCTCAATCTCGTCGGCCTCGCAATGCGCGCCGAGAGGAAGGTGATCGACAAGATCGTCGATGGATTGAAGTTCCATAGCTGACGCCAGGCGCGCTCTGCGCTGCCGCGGGCGTTCTGCGCAGCGCGACCAATAAACTTGCGTCGTTTGACTCCAATCAAGTGAGACCTGGGCGGTATCGCTAGTCTGCTTACGTAATGCAATGGAGCAGACCGATGCCGACCATGAAAGCCGCTGTTGTCAAACAATTCGGCAAGCCCCTGGCGATTGAGGATGTGCCGGTACCGCAGCCCGGTCCCGGCGAAGTTCTGGTCAAGGTGAAGGCCTGCGGTGTCTGCACACCGATCTGCACGCCGCCTCCGGTGACTGGCCGGTCAAGCCGGTGCCGCCGTTCATTCCCGGCCATGAAGCAGCCGGCATCGTCGCGGCGCTCGGACCCGGCGTCAAAAATCTGAAGGTCGGCGATGCTGTCGGCGTCGCCTGGCTGCACGATGCCTGCATGTCGTGCGAATATTGCGAGACCGGCTGGGAGACGCTGTGCGAGCATCAGCACAACACCGGCTATAGCGTGAACGGCGGCTTCGCCGAATACGTCATCGCCTCGGCGGCCTTCGCGGCAAAGCTGCCAGCAACGATCGACTTCGCGGCCATTGCGCCGATCCTTTGCGCTGGTGTCACCACCTACAAGGGACTGAAGGAGACCGACGCGCGCCCCGGCGAGTGGGTCGCGATCTCAGGCGTCGGCGGGCTCGGCCATGTCGCGATCCAGTACGCCAAGGCGATGGGGTTCAAGGTCGCGGCGATTGATATCGCCCAGGACAAGCTCGAGCTCGCGCGCGAGACCGGTGCCGATCTCGCGGTCAACGCGCTCGCAAGCGATGCCGTTGACAAGGTGCTCACGGCGAGCGGAGGATGGGCTCACGGCGTGCTGGTCACGGCGGTGTCGACCGCCGCGTTTGCTCAGGCGCTGAAGATGGTGCGGCGGAAGGGCACCGTCAGCCTCGTCGGCCTGCCGCCGGGTGAATTCCCGACGCCGATCTTCGATGTCGTGCTCAAGCGCATCACCGTGCGCGGCTCCATCGTCGGGACCCGCAGGGATCTCGACGAAGCCATTGCGTTCGCTGCGGACGGCAAGGTGAAGGCCGAAGTGACGAAAGTGCCGCTTGCGCAAATCAACGACGTGTTCGAGCGGATGAAGGCCGGCACGATCGACGGCCGCATGGTGCTCGACTTTGGCTAAACTCTCAGCCCGGCGGCATCCTCTCGAACTTCGTCAGGCCGGAATCGAGAGGATCCCAATCATACGCGCGCACGGCGTAGGTGATCGCTTGCGGCTTGTAGCGGGCCGGCTCGTCGAGGCTGGCAGCGCGGATGGTGAAGATATCGGGCATGGCCTTGAAGGTCATGTAAACGGCGACGCCGCATTCGGGGCAGAAGGCGCGCGTCTTCACGTTGCCGCTGTCGCCGGTCATGTCCCATGTCCTGGCTTCGCCCGTCACCGTGACGCCGCCGCGCGGAAAGGTGGCGTAGGAGCCGTGGCCGGTGCCGCTTTCACGCTGGCAGTCCCGGCACTGGCAATGGTTGGAGAACATGGGCTCGCCGACAATCGAATAGCGGATCACGCCGCAGGCGCAGCCGCCGATATAGGGCTTGGTCATCGCATTAACTCCTCAACTGTCTTCGCCGCTGATTTCGTCGAGCTGCCGAATGACCTTCTTCCATCCGCCGCTCATGACGGTGTAGGCGCTGTCGTTCCTCGGCATGACGAAGCCCGCATGAACCAGCTGAATGCGCGTGCCGGCTTCGACCGGGGTGAGGGACCAGGTCACAACAGTGTCGAGCGGCGCGCCGTAGCCGGTGTTGCGTTCATCGCCACCCGTCCAGGCGTAGACCAGACGCCGGTTCGGGACGACTTCCAGGACGCGGCAATGGATGACGCCGTCCCAGTGGCCGCCCGGCTTGGTCTGGTAGGTGAAGACATTGCCTTCGACAGCCTCGAAGCCGGTCGGTGGCATGAGCCAGCGCGCGATCAACTGGGCAGATGTCAGCACCTTCCAGACCGTCTCCGGCGCGTGAGGGAGCACCTCGTCCATCACGATATCTTTGGTTTCGGCTTTCAACGCGGCTGCACTCACGGGTCGATCTCCTTCAACAGGTCACGCAGGTTCTGGAAGCGCTCGCGCCAGAAGACACCGTAATGATCCATCCAGGTGACCAGCGGTTCGAGACCTTGCGGCGCGGCGCGGTAGTAGACGTTGCGGCCCTCGGCGCGCTCGGCGACGAGGCCCGCCTGCTTCAACGATTTCAAATGTTGCGAGATCGCGCCCTGCGTCACGCCACTGCCGCGCGTCAGCTCGGCGACGCTGATCTCCTTGCTGTCGAACACGCGCTCGAACACCGCGCGCCGGGTCGGATCGGCGAGGGCGCGCATGACGGCGGTGACGGGACTGGGGGCGGCATCGATCATGTCAACAGATTAGTATTCGCTAATGCATTAGTCAATACTAATTTGTTTGAGCGACGATCGAGTCAGCCCCTCTCATTGACTATGACTGACTAGTCAGTCATAAATGCAAAATGACAAAGAAGCTCACTAAAGCGGCTGCGGCCAAAGCTGCGACGCGCAATCCCGAAGCCGGCGAAGACGCCGCGCCGATGTCGAACCGCGCCACGCGCGCGGCCGAGCGGCGCGATGCGATCGTCGCAGCGGCGATGGAGGAGTTCATCGCGCGCGGCTTTGCCGCGACGCGGCTCGACGACATTGCCAAGCGTGCCGGCGTCGCGAAGGGCACCATCTACCTGCACTTCAAGGACAAGGAATCGATGTTCGAGGAGCTGGTGCGCACCGTGATCGTGCCAGTGGTGGTGAAGCTGAGTGCACTACCGCCGCCGACGGGCTCGGTCCGCGACCTCATTGAAACCTTTGCCGGCAACTTCCTCAAAGAGGTGATCGGCACGAGGCGCGGCGATCTCGTCCGCCTGATCGTGGCGGAGGGTCCGCGCTTTCCGGCAGTGGCCGACTTCTACTACCGCGAGGTGGTCTCGCGTGGGATCGCCGGCATGCGCGCGCTGATCGAGCTCGGCATTGCCCGTGGCGAGATCCACCAGGCAAATCTCGCGCGCTATCCGCAGATTGTGATCGCGCCGGCGATGATCGCGGTGATCTGGCAGAGCCTGTTTGCGCGGCACGCGCCGCTCGATGCGCAGGACATGCTGCGCGTCCATCTCGATTTGATCTTTGGCGAACGGAGGACGACATGACGTCGTCGCAAAGGATTTTTGCAGTCGCATTGGCCGCCGTGCTCGCAACCGGACTAGCCGGCTGCAAGGAGAAGCGCGATCCCGGTTTCCAGGGATGGGTCGAGGCCGACATGATCTATGTCAGTCCGGACGAGGCAGGCCGCGTGACCAAGCTCGATATCCGCGAGGGCGATTTGGTGAAGGTCGGCGATCCCCTCTATTCCGTCGACGACGACCTCCAGCTGGCCGATCTCAACCAGACCAAGGCGACGCTGGCCAACGCGCAGCAGGTGTTCGATCGCGCAGAGTCCCTGCGCAAAACCGGCTCCGGCACGCAAGCCACTCTGGATTCCGCTGTCTCTGACTTACGGGTCGCGCAGGCGCGGGTGGTGACGTCGGAGACGCGGCTGGCGCGGCGCAAGGGCTTTGCCCCGGTCGCCGGCACCATCCAGCAGATCTATTTCCGCGAGGGCGAGATGGTCGCCGCGCAGCGGCCGGTGCTCTCGATCATGCCGCCCGGCAACATGAAGCTGCGCTTCTTCGTGCCGGAAACGGAGTTGCCGAAGCTGTCGATCGGCGACGAGGTGCGGGTCGCCTGCGACAATTGCGCCGCCGACCTCACCGCAAAGATCTACTTCATCGCGACCTCGGCCGAATACACCCCGCCCGTCATCTACAGCCTCGAGGAGAGGGACAAGCTCGTCTACCTCATCCAGGCGCGGCCGTCGCGGCCCGATGCGTTGCGGGTCGGCCAGCCGATCGACGTCTATCTCAACCCGAAGACCCCGGTGGCGGACAAGCGATGAGCGTGAGCAACGAGATCGCGATCGACGTCAAGGGCCTGACCAAATCGTTTGGTGGTCGCGAGGTCGTGCACGACCTGTCGATGCAGGTGAAGCGCGGCTCGATCTACGGCTTCCTCGGGCCGAACGGCTCGGGCAAGACCACGACCATCCGCATTCTCTGCGGCCTGCTGACGCCCGACAGCGGCGAGGGCACCTGCCTCGGCTACGACATCCTGAAGGACGCGGAAAAGATCAAGCGCAAAGTCGGCTACATGACGCAGCGCTTCAGCCTGTACCAGGATCTTTCCGTGCGCGAGAACCTCGAATTCGTTGCGCGGCTCTATGGCCTTGCCGACGCGCGCGGGGCTGCCCGCGACATGATCAAGCGGCTCGGCCTCTCGGGCCGCGAGGAGCAGCTCGCGGGCGAGCTTTCCGGCGGCTGGAAGCAGCGTCTTGCATTGGGGGCCTGCACCCTGCCCAATCCGGAATTGCTGCTCCTGGACGAGCCGACCGCGGGCGTCGATCCCAAGGCGCGGCGCGATTTCTGGAACGAGATCCATGCGCTCGCCGCAGGTGGTCTCACCGTGCTGGTCTCGACACATTACATGGACGAGGCCGAGCGTTGCCATGAGATCGCGTATATCGCTTATGGCCATCTCCTGGCGCACGGTACCGTTGACGAGGTGATCGCGAAGTCCGCGCTGACGACCTACACCGTCACCGGCGAGTTGAATGGCCTCGCGGCCCAGCTCGCCGGCAAGCCCGGAATCGACATGGTGGCGCCGTTTGGCACCTCGCTGCACGTCTCGGGCCGCGACGTCGCGGCTCTCGAAGCCAGCATCGCGCCGTGGCGCGAGAAGGGCGACCTACACTGGCTGAAATCGGCGCCGTCGCTGGAAGACGTCTTCATCGAGTTGATGGGCCGTTCCAAGGACAATTTCCAATGAGCAGCATCCGGACAACCGGCCCAGTGCGGGAGATCCGCGACCGCTTCGGCTTCTGGCGCCGCTCCTATGCCATGATGGCGAAGGAGTTCATTCAGCTTCGGCGGGACCGCGTGTCGTTTGCGATGATCGTGGCGATCCCGGTGATGCAGCTCCTCCTGTTCGGTTATGCCATCAACACCACGCCGCACCATCTGCCGAGCGCGGTGCTGCTGCAGGAGGACTCGGATCTTGCCCGCTCGGTCCTGAAGGCGTTGGAGAATACCGCCTATTTCCGCTTCGTCTACGAAGTGCACGACGTCGACGAGTTCGACAATTTGCTGAAGTCCGGCAAGGTGCTGTTCGGCGTCGAGATCCCGCGCGGTTTCGAACGCGCGGTGCGGCGCGGCGACAAGCCGGCGCTGCTGGTTGCAGCCGACGCGACCGATCCGGTCGCCGCAAGCTCCGCACTCGGCGCGCTCGGCATGATCGTGCAGACGGCACTCGCGCACGATCTCTATATCGGCGATCCCCCGGCGATGCCGTTCGAGATTCGCGCGCATGCGCGCTACAATCCGGCGGCGGAATCGCGGCTCAACATCGTGCCGGGACTGGTCGGCACCATTCTCACTATGACGATGCTGATCTTCACGGCGCTGTCGGTGACGCGCGAGATTGAACGCGGCACTATGGAGAGCCTCCTGTCGATGCCGATCAAACCGGTCGAGGTGATGATCGGCAAGATCGTGCCCTACATCCTGGTCGGCTTCATCCAGGCCTTCCTGATCGTCAATATCGGAGTGTTCCTGTTCGGCGTGCCGGTGCTCGGCAGTCTGTTCCTGCTGGCGGCTCTTTCGACCCTTTTCATCGCTGCAAATCTCGCGATCGGCTACACGTTCTCGACCATCGCGCAGAATCAATTGCAGGCGATACAGATGTCATTCATGTTCTTCCTGCCAAGCATCTTGCTGTCCGGCTTCATGTTCCCGTTCGCGGGGATGCCGGCCTGGGCGCAATATGTCGGCGAAGGCCTGCCGCTGACGCACTACATTCGCATCGTCCGCGCCATCATGCTGAAGGGCGCCACCATGCCGAACCTGCGGTTCGATACGCTTGCGCTGGCAGCGCTGATGCTGGTCGCCATGACCATCGCCGTGACGCGCTTCCGCCGCACGCTGGATTGAGGCAAACTGCCCCGGAATCGGGGGATGGAATGGTCAGCTTTTTGAAAGCCCGGCAAAGGGCCGTCTTGTCGGAGGAGTTCGAGCGCGAGCTGACGCGCGAAGTGCTGCGCACCGAGTTGCTGCGGGTGAAGGCGCTGATCGCCACGGGCCTCGTCATGCTGGTCTTGCTCACGGCGACCTTCGTGATCGACCCTGCCATCGCGAACCGGATCTGGCGCGGGACCGAGGGGATGATCCGCGAATACGTCCTTGTGGCAGGATTCCTGCTGTTCGAGGTCTGGGTCCACAGCCAGATCAGGCGAAACCTCAAGCTTGATCGCGACCTGCCGGTGGTCAGGCGCTATATCGGCGCCTTTATCGAGACGTCGCTGCCGACGCTCATCTTGATCCTGCAGATCCGCAGCATGGGCGCTGGGCCTGCGCTCGGTTTCGTGTTGCCGATGGTCTATTTCATCTTCGTCATTCTTTCGACGCTGCGGCTCGATTTCTGGCTGTCGACCTTCACGGGATTTGTCGCAGCCGCCGAACTCCTGACAGTCGCGCTGTATTACAATTCCGCAAGCGACACCGGAGAACCCCTGATCTATTTCCACACCGTGCGCAGCATGGTGATCCTGGTCTGCGGCGTGCTTGCGGGCTCCGTCGGCGCGCAGTTGCGGCGACAATTCAGCGCGAGCATCGCGGCGGCCACCGCGCGCGATCGGGTGACCAACCTGTTCGGCCAGCACGTCTCGCCGCAGGTGGTCGAGCGGCTGATGGCGGAGGGGACGAGCGTCGCCGGCGATATCAGGCGCGTCGCGGTGATGTTCGTCGATTTCCGCGGCTTCACCGCCGGCGCGCAGTCGCGCACCCCGCAAGAGGTCGTCGACCGGCTCGACGGCGCATTCGCCGTGCTGGTCGACATTCTCGACCGCCATGGCGGCATCGTGAACAAGTTTCTGGGCGACGGATTTCTCGCGCTGTTTGGCGCGCCGCTGGAGGCGTCCGATGCCGCGCATCGTGCGGTCGCCGCAGGCCGCGACATGCTGACCGCGATGGATCACATCAATGCGCAGACGAGCTGGCCGCTCAGAATCGGCATCGGCATTCATTTCGGCGAGGTCGTCGCCGGCAATATCGGCTCGCCCCGGCGCAAGGAATACACCGTGATCGGCGACACCGTGAACTTTGCATCGCGGCTCGAGGCGCTCAACAAGGAGTTCGGCTCGCAGCTCCTGATCTCGGCGTCCGTGCGCGAGGCGCTCGGAGACGACGGCGAGGATGCGGTCGCGCTCGGCGAAGTCACCGTGCGCGGTTATGAGCAGCCGGTCGCGGTGTTTCAATTGGGGTGAGGGGACTGCTCGCGTTTCTTTGAAGGCGCGTGCCGAAATATCCTGGGCTGCCCTCCGCTCTTGCATTCGGGACGTCGAAATTGTTTCGACCTCCATTTGCTACGCGGAGAATATCCATGATCCGATTGAGCGTCGTCTCGGCCGCCGTGATTGCCGCGGCCGTTTATCAAATCGAGGCCGCGTCGGCCCGCGATGCGGCCCCCGCCCGGCGTGGTGTTGCGCATGCGACGGCGGATTGCGTCAGGGCGCCGGCCGAGGCGGCCTATGCGACCGCTCCCTACAAGGAGCCGCCCTGCATGCCGAAAGCCACGAACTGAGTTCGAACCCGGCGAAGCCGGGCTGGCCAGTGCCGCCAGCCCGGCTGTTTCTGCTGGCATATGCGGTATTCCAGTAGCGCTTGACTCCTCTTTCAACTAGTCATCTATATGACTATATGAATTCAGCTCCGCGCGACGGTCGTCTGCCCCGCTACCAGCGCCTGCGCGACGACCTCGCCGCGCGGATCAACCGCAATGAATGGCGGCCGGGCGAGCCGATTCCATCGGAGGCCGAGCTTGGCGCGCATTACGGTGTCGCCATCGGCACCGTGCGCAAGGCGATCGACCAACTCGTGGCGGATGCCGCGCTGGAGCGCCAGCAGGGCCGCGGCACCTTCGTGCGCCGTGCGCGGTTCAATTCCTCGCTGTTCCGCTTCTTCCGTTTCCAGTCCGAAAGCGGCGAGCGGCGCGTGCCCAAGAGCCGCATCCTCCGGCGCAGAAGCGTGCCGGCGACGTCAGCCGTGGCATCGGCGCTGCGCATGCCGGTCGGTGAACCCGTGATCAGCCTGTCGCGCCTGCGGTTGATCGATGATGTGCCGCTGCTCGCCGAAGAGATCTGGCTCCAGCAATCGCGCTTCGCGCCAATTCTCGAAATCGATACCGCTGAGTTCGGCGACCTGCTGTATCCGCTATATGAGGAGCGCTGCGGTGAGGTGGTGGTTTCCGCCGAGGAAATTCTGACGGTCGAGACCGCCAACGAGATGCAGGCGCGCCTGCTCAGGCTCGAGGCCCATGCGCCGCTGATCGTGATCGAGCGCCTCGCGCTCGACCTCGAGCGGCGGCCGATCGAATGGCGCAGGTCGCGCGGGCCGGCGGACCGCTTCCGCTACCACGCCGAGATCCGATAGAGCGGCTCTTCAACGTCATCAAGCAATAACGAGTACAGGGGTAGGGAACATGTCGAACTGGTACAGCGAAAGCTCGCCGCTGGAGCGGCGCACGTTCTGGGCAAGTTTTGGCGGCTGGGCGCTGGATGCGCTCGACGTTCAGATGTTCGGCCTCGCGATTCCGGCGTTGATCGCAGCCTTCGGCATCAGCAAGGCTGATGCGGGACTGCTCGGCTCGGTTACCCTGTTCTTCGGCGCGTTCGGCGGCTGGCTCGGCGGCGCACTCGGCGATCGCTTCGGCCGTGTCAAAGCACTCCAGATCACGGTCGCGACCTTCGCGCTCGCGACCTTCGCGTCGGCATTCGCGATGAGCTACACCCAGCTGCTGGTGCTCAAGGCGATCCAGGGCCTCGGCTTCGGCGCCGAATGGGCCTGCGGCGCGGTGCTGATGGCCGAGATCATCCGCCCCGAACATCGCGGCAAGGCGCTTGGCACGGTACAGAGCGCCTGGGCGGTCGGCTGGGGCGCGGCTGTGCTGCTGTCCGCGCTGGTCTTCACTTATGCACCGGCCGATATCGCCTGGCGCATCCTGTTTGCGATCGGATTGTTGCCGGCGCTGCTCATCATCTTCATCCGCCGCGGGCTGAAGGAGCCGCCGCGCGCCGTGGCCAAGGACGCAGAAGCGCCGTTCTTCGCCACGCTGGCAGGCATCTTCCATCGCGATGTGCTGCGCTCGACCCTGGTCGGCGGTCTGTTCGGCATCGGCGCCCATGGCGGCTATGCCGCACTGACGACGTTCCTGCCGACTTACTTGCGCGAAGTGCGGCACTTGTCGGTGCTCGGCTCCAGCGGATATCTCGCCGTCATCATCATCGCCTTCTTCTGCGGCTGTGTCGCCAGCGGGATCATCAGCGACCGCATCGGCCGTCGCGCCAATGTCGCGTTCTTCGCCAGCGCCTGCATCGTCACCGTGCTGGTCTACATCTTTGCGCCGCTGACCAACGGCCAGATGCTGTTGCTCGGTTTTCCACTTGGCTTCTTCTCGGCCGGAATCCCTGCGAGCATGGCCGCGCTGTTCAGCGAGCTCTATCCGGCCGGCGTGCGCGGCACCGGCGTCGGCTTCTGCTACAATTTCGGCCGCGTGGTCTCCGCCGCGTTTCCCTTCCTGGTCGGCTTTCTCAGTGATCGCATCGGCCTCGGGCCCGCAATCGGCATCGACGCGGCGTTCGCCTATGCGCTGGTGCTGATCGCGGTGGTTCTCCTGCCCGAGACCCGCGGCAAGGTGTTCGAGCAGGCCGCAGCCGCCCGCGTTTGACGGGAATGAGGAGCAACAACCATGACATCGTTCAAGCGCGGCCTGACGCGCCGCCAATTCGGCGCGGGCGCTGCAGCCCTGGTGGCAAGTGCGGCTGCGGGCAAAGCGGCAGGTGAGGCGACGATGCCTGTGATCGATACCCACGCCCATGTCTTCCATCGCGGATTGAAGCTCGCGCCGGGCCGGCGCTATGCGCCCGAATACGACGCGCCGCTGTCGCTGTATCTCGAGCAGCTCGACCACAACGGCATGAGCAACGGCGTGCTGGTGCAGCCCAGCTTCCTCGGCACCGACAATTCCTACCTCGTCGATTGCCTGAAGCAGACCAATGGCCGCCTGCGCGGCATCGCTGTCGTCGATCCCTCTATTTCGGCAGATGAGCTGCGCGCGCTCGACAAAGCCGGCATCGTCGGCATCCGCCTCAATCTCGTCGGCCAGCCCTTGCCCGATCTCGCGGCGAGCGAATGGAAGGGACTGCTCGCCAACGTGAAGGCGATGGGCTGGCAGGTCGAGATCCAGCGCAACGCGTCCGATCTCGCCGTGCTCACCCCGCAATTGCTCGATCTCAGCGTCACTGTCGTGCTCGATCATTTTGCGCTGCCGGATCCCAAGCTCGGCGTCTCAGATCCCGGCTTTCAATCCGTGCTGAAGTTAGGGGCGACGCGAAACGTGTGGGTCAAGATCTCTGCGCCGTATCGCAACGGACCAGCCGGCGAGAGCTTTGCGAAGGAGGCCTATCCGCTGCTTCGCAGTGCCTATGGTCTCGATCGCCTGCTGTGGGGCAGCGACTGGCCGCACACGCAGTTCGAGGCAACGCAAACCTACGCGAAGAACCGCCAATTTCTCGACATCCTCGTGGCCGACGAGCGCGAACGCGCGCAAGTGCTGTCCTCGCCGCGGCCTCTCTTTCGCTTCTGATACGCGCAGCGATTGCTCCGATTGCACTCAATTTTGGGGCATGACGAGCGATGTTTTGCCCTTGTAGAGTGCTGCGGGAGGCGGCCGGTTTGCGGCCGCCATTTGTGTGAGGAAACACCATGCAGCGCCGCTACGTCACCGTCGACGTGTTCACCGACCGCGCCTTCGGCGGCAACCAGCTCGCCGTGGTGCTCGATGCTGCCGGGCTCTCGACGCGTCAGATGCAGGCGATCGCGACGGAGTTCAACTATTCCGAGACGACCTTCGTGCTGCCGCCGCGCGACAAGGCCAACGACGCCGAGGTGCGCATCTTCACGCCGGTAAGGGAGATGCCGTTCGCCGGTCATCCCAATGTCGGCACCTCCTTCGTGCTGGCAAGTCTTGCGAAAGAGCCGAAGCCACGCCTTTTGTTCGAGGAGATTGCGGGCCTCGTGCCGGTCGACATTTTTCGCGAGCAGGGAAGGGTGGTCAGCACCGAGCTCACCGCGCCGCAGCCGCTGTCGCGACTGGCGGAAGTCTCGGCCGCTGACGTTGCAGCCTGCATCTCGTTGACGGCTGATGACATCAGGACCGATCACCATGCGCCGCAAGTGGTCGGTGTTGGAACGCCGTTCCTCGTGGCAGAGGTGCATTCGCGCGATGCGCTCAAGCGCGCGAGGCCCGACGCAGCCGCGTTTGGCAGGGTCCTTCCTCGCGACGATGCCCGCTCCGTGTGGTTCTACACGCGCGACGTGCCGGCGTCCGAGGCGCCGACCGAGCGGCAGGCGCGTATGTTCATGCGCGGTGCTGGCGGACTCGCCGAAGATCCCGCCACCGGCAGCGCCACCGTCGCCGCCGCCGCGCTGTTCGCCGATCTCGATCCCTTCAGTGACGGCGAACTGAAGCTCACCGTTGGCCAAGGCTTTGACATGGGCCGGCCGAGCATCCTGCAGACGCGCGTCGTCAAGCGGGACGGCAAGATCGTGTCAGCGCATGTCGGCGGTGCCTGCGTGCAGATGATGGAGGGGACGTTCAAGCTGGCAGGAGCGGAATGACGGCTACAGCTGCCGCCCCGCCAGATTCTTCACCGCCACGCCTTCGCGCTCCTCGATGATTTCCGCGATCATCTGGCGGTGGCAATGGGTGTGGTCGCGCTCGTAGCAGAGCAGGCAGACCGGGCCGGCCTTCTTCACCAGCGCCGAGAGTTCGTCCATCTGCTCCCTGGCCTCCGGTGTCTTCAGGTGCTTTGCGAAGATCTTCTCCAGCACGTCGTATTGGCCGCTGCGCGCGGCGAGGCGGCCTTCCTTCGGCGTGCCGAGGCCAGCAAGGTGGACATAGGCAATGCCGCGCTCGTCGAGGCCAGCGGCCAGCTGCTTCTTGGAAAAGCCCGGCCGCCGTGACGACGTCACCGCGCGTACGTCGACCACAAGCTTGACACCGGCCTGCTCGAGCTCATCCAGCACGGCCTTGGGCGGCGTCTGCTCATAGCCGATGGTGAAGAGTTTCTTCGCCGTGGCCATCCATTCTCCTCAGCTCACTCGCGCGATCAATTCCATGGCGCCGTGCGGTGCGCGCACCTTGCCCTCGTGGATGACATAGGCGAACACGTCGCGCGGTTCCTTCTTCGGCTTCGCCTTGTCAACCTTCGGCAGGTCGTCGGGTTCACTTCCCTCCGCCCAGGCTTGAAAACGTTCGGCCCAGGCGTCCAGCTGCTTCGGCGGATAGCAGGTCTTGATCTCGTCATTGCCCTTCTGCAACCGGGCATAGACGAAATCGCCGGCGACATCGGCAATCGCTGGATATTTTCCGTGTTCGGCAAACACGACCGGCGTCTCGAATTGGCGGATCAGCGCGATGAAATCGGGTGTGCAGAAACTGTCATGGCGCACCTCCACGACGTGACGCAGCGGGCGTCCGTCGAGCTTGCGTGGCAACAGCTCCAGGAACTTGCCGAAATCGGCGCCGTCGAATTTCTTGGTCGGCGCGAACTGCCACAGCGCCGGGCCAAGATGGTCGCCGAGTTCCAGCACGCCGGAATCGTAGAAGCGTTTGATGGAATCGCCGGCCTCGGCCAGTACGCGCCTGTTGGTGGCAAAGCGCGGCCCCTTGACCGAGAACACAAAACCATCGGGCACTTCGCTCGCCCATTTGCGAAAGCTCTCCGGCTTCTGCGAGCCGTAATAGGTGCCGTTGATCTCGATCGAGGTCAGCTTCGAGGCGGCGTAGGACAGCTCCTTCGCCTGCGTCAGCTTCTCTGGATAGAACACGCCGCGCCAGGGCTCGAAGGTCCAGCCGCCGATGCCGATGTAGATGTTGCCGGATTTCTTGGACGCGGTTTTTGCTTTGGCCACGGAGGATCTCGCATCGACGGGAAGGGGATGGCTGCATCCTATTCAAACCAGATGTGATTGGCCAGTTGTCGCATCCCGTCTAAGCTCGCCTCGCGATCTGCGAAAAAAAGGGAGAACAAGATGCGGATGCTGATACTGGGAGCGGCGCTCGTCATGATGACATCTGCTGCCATGACGCCTGTTGCGAGGGCGGATGACGACGATGCGAAAGGCGCGCAGAAGCTCGCCATGCAGGGCCGCGACGATTACTGGCATTGCCTGGCGCGGGAGTATTCGCGCGACAGCAATCAGGGCCTGTCGGAGCAGGAGTTCGGTCGCTCGGTGGCCGGGGCCTGCCCGTCGGAGCGGCAGTATTACCGGGTGGCGCTGCTCGACTATCTCACCTCGCAATATCCGAACATCGATTCCGGTGCCCATCTCGCGACCGCGAACAGGGCGGTGGAGTCGGCGCAGAAGGACATCGTGACCGCCTACGTCAAGCACCGGCCGCCGACGAAATAGGGCCATGACCTGTTGCGGCCCGGCAGCCCTTCCGACCGCGCCTTCATCCGTGATATGAGAGGGCTCATCTGGAACAGGGACGTGGTGGTATGTCGTCTGAGTCGGTAGGTGGCATTTTTGGCGCGATCGTCGCCGCGGTCGTGCTCGCAGTCGCCGTCGTCTTCGGGCCGATCGGCCAGTACGGCAAGCCCCCCAAGCCGGCCAAGGTCGATCCCGCCCCCGCCGCCATGGCGCCTGCCGCCCCTGTGGCCCCCGCGCCTCGGGGCCCGGTGATCCGGGAAGTCCCGAATCAATAATGGCCTGAAAAGGGGCGGTTTCGGCCACTTGCAAAGCGGCTTAGCCATTCCCATTTAGCTTGTAACGGCGACGTTGAGTCAAAAGCTCCGGCGCTGGAACGACCTTGGAATAGCTTGGGCCTGCGCCGGATGTACGCGCGGTCCCGCCGTTCCGGGGTCGTTGGCATTTTAGGCCCCCTTTTGGGGCTGTCTCCCTGAAAAAGCTCCGGCTTGGCAGCGCAGGACGCGGCGGATATACGCTGCCGTCATGAATGAAGCGATCAAACCGGGCGTCGACGGCCAGGCCCAAGAGGGGCCGGAACTGTCGGTCATTGTCCCGACCTTCAACGAGCGCGACAACGTCACCGTGCTGTACCGGCGGCTGGAGGCGACCCTTCCCAACGTCGCCTGGGAGGTCGTGTTCGTCGACGACAACTCGCCTGATGGCACCTGGGACGTCGTGCGCGAACTGGCGCAGAAGGACAGCCGCGTGCGCTGCATCCGCCGTATCGGCCGCCGCGGCCTGTCAGGCGCCTGCATCGAGGGCATTTTGGCCTCCAGCGCGCTTTATGCGGCCGTGATGGACGCCGACCTCCAGCACGACGAAACCCAGCTGCCGAAGATGCTGCTGCTGCTCGCAAGCGACAAGGCCGACCTTGTCGTCGGCAGCCGCTACATCGAGGGCTACAAGAGCGAAGGCTTCAACAAGCAGCGCGCCGGCGCCAGCGCGCTGGCGACCGAGGTCGCCAGGAAGATACTCCGGGTCGAGATCGCCGATCCGATGAGCGGCTTCTTCATGGTTCGCCGCGACCGTTTCGAGCAATTGGCGCCGAAACTCTCGGTGCACGGCTTCAAGATCCTGCTCGACCTCGTTGCGACCGCGCACGGCTCCCTGCGTGCGATCGAAATTCCCTACACGTTCGGCGCCCGCCAGCATGGCGAAAGCAAGCTCGATTCCCTGGTGGCGCTCGACTTCCTCGGCCTCGTGCTGGCGAAGCTGACCAACGACATCGTCTCGCTGCGCTTCATCCTGTTCGCGATGGTCGGCGGCATCGGCCTCATGGTGCATCTCGCAACGCTGTTCATCGCACTTCAGCTGATCAGGGTGCCGTTCGCGGAGGCGCAGGCCGCCGGTGCGATCGTCGCCATGACCACCAATTTCATCATGAACAACTTCCTCACCTATCGCGATCAGCGGCTGAAGGGTTTTGCGATCCTGCGCGGCCTGATCATGTTCTACGTCGTCTGCAGCGTCGGCCTGCTCGCCAATGTCGGCGTGGCCTTCTCTGTCTACGATCAGGAGCCGATCTGGTGGCTGGCCGGCATGGCCGGGGCGCTGATGGGCGTGGTGTGGAATTACGCGATGTCCGGACTGTTCGTCTGGCGCAAGAAATAGCGCGCCAAGGATTCAGCTATGGGTGGGGCTGACGCGCGGATCGTCCGCAATGCGGCGCTGGTGATCCTCGCGCTGGTCGTCTTGCGGCTGGTCGCGGCCGCCTTCACGCCGATCACCTTCGACGAAGCCTATTACTGGATGTGGTCGAAGAATCTGGCGGGCGGGTATTACGACCACCCGCCGATGGTGGCTTACGTCATCCGTGCCGGCACTATGATCGCCGGCGATACCGAGCTCGGCGTCCGCCTGGTCTCGATCCTGCTCGCGCTTCCGATGAGCTATGCGATCTATCGCTCGGCCGCGATCCTGTTCGGCGGTGCGCGGGTGGCTGCGACCAGCGCCATCCTGCTCAACGTCACCATGATGGCCTCCGTCGGCACGCTGATCGTGACGCCGGATGCGCCGTTATTGGTTGCCTCCAGCTTCGTGCTGTTCTTCCTCGCCAAGGTGCTCGAGACTGGCCGCGGTGTCTGGTGGCTTGCGGTCGGCGCAGCCGTCGGCGCGGCGCTGCTGTCGAAGTACACTGCGATGTTCTTTGGCGCTGCGATCCTGATCTGGCTCGCTTCCGTGCCGAAACTGCGGCGCTGGTTCCTCTCGCCCTGGCCCTATCTCGGCGGCCTCGTCGCGCTGGCGCTGTTCTCGCCGGTGATCCTGTGGAATGCGGATCATCATTGGGTCTCGTTCGTCAAGCAGCTCGGGCGCGCCAAGATCGAGGATTTCCGCCCGGTCTTCATCGCCGAGCTGATCCCGACCCAGATCGCATTCGCGACGCCGCTGGTCTTCATCCTCGGCGCGATGGGCCTGCATGCGCTGACCTGGCGCCGGGCCGGCGCGCTGGCCTCCCGCGTGCTGATCGAGACGATGTTCTGGACCATCGTCGTCTATTTCTTCTGGCATTCGCTGCATGCGCGCGTCGAGGCCAACTGGTTTGCGCCGGTTTATCCGCCGTTCATTGTCGCCGCCGCAGCCGCCGCCAACCTTGCACAGTGGAAGCCGCGGGCGCGACGCCTGGTGGATTTTTGCCTGCGCTGGGCCGGGCCTGCTGGCATCGTGATGTTCGCCGCGCTGATCCTGCAGGCCAATACAGGCTGGCTATCCGGTTATCGCCGCGATGCGACCGTGCGCAGCGTCGGCGTCGGCTGGCGCGAGCTCGCTGCCAATATCGAAGCAGAACGCGTGCGCCATGGTGCGACCTGCGTGCTCACGCCTGATTACGGCACCACCGGCTGGCTCGCCTTCTATCTGCCGCGCGGGGCCTGCGTGGTGCAGCAGAACCAGCGCATCCGCTGGGTCAACATGCCCGAGCCGGATCCGAAACTGCTCGCAGGCAAGCTGCTCTATGTCGACGAAGTCAGGCCCGATGGCCATCCCTTCCTCAACGATCTCTTCACGCATGTGACGCGTGTCGCCGAGCTGCAGCGCAAGCGCGGGCCGCTCGTGGTCGAGACCTACGGCGTCGACCTGCTCGAGGGTGCCAAGGGCGACGTCCTGGATCGCTCGCCGCCGCCCGAACTGGTGCCTTGAGCGATCACAAGATCTTGCCGTTGAACGACAATTCCTTGATCCGCTTTTCCCAGTCGATCAGGGAACGGTACCATCCCAGCGTATGGGTGGTGGGATCGTCGCCACTCACCGTGCCACGCTCCAGAGCCTGTTTTATCTCCACGATACCTTCATGGACGCGGGAGGATGGATCGAATTTCAGGCGTTGGATGATCTTGGCAAAGGACAAATTATAGGTTCGCTTGTCCGTCGCATCCGGGATCGTATGCGTAACGATGTTCGGGATGATGTCCTTGACGAAGTTGGCGAGCTGCTTGATCTGATAGTTGAGATCGTCACTGCCGACGTTGAACGTTTCCCCGGACACGACTGACGCTTCGCTCTCGATGCCCATCATCAGGGCGCGGCAGACGTCATGAACGTGGATGAACGGCCGCCATTGCTCGCCGCCTCCCATGACGTAGATCACCCGCTCCTTCCAGGCGCGGAGCGTCATGACGTTGATGGCGAGGTCGAAGCGCATGCGCGGAGCCAGGCCAAACACGGTGCTGTTGCGCAAGATGACCGTTTCGAACGTATCGCTTTGCAGCTTGCGCAGCTCGTCCTCGACGTGGAGCTTGCTTTCGGCATACAGCGTCTGCGGCCGGCAGACCGCGTGCTCGTTGAGCGACACTTCCTGGCCGTGGCCGTAGACCGACGCCGAGCTCGAATAGACATAGCGGCGAACGCCGGCCCGCTTAGCCGCGCGAGCCAGACGAACGCCCCCCTGATGGTTGATCGAGACCGTCAGCTCGGGGTCGATTTCGGCGGAGGCGTCGTTGCTCAGTCCCGCCAGATCGATGACAGCGTCCATGCCTTCGAACTGTTGGGGGTCGACGGTGCGGATGTCGTCGACGAGCATCTTGATGTTCGGGTGGGAAGCCGCCTGCATGAATCGATCCCGGCCGAAAAAACATCGATCGAGCGCAGTCACCGAATAACCCTTTTGGGCCAGCATCTGGCACAGTGGAATGCCGATATAGCCGCCTGCTCCAGTGACGAGAACTTTCTGCATGTCCTAGACTTCTATATGCTTGGGAAACATCGGGTTGGCTGCGACTATGCGATTAAGGCTTCGTTCTGTTTTGCGCCGATTGGCGCGCATACCGGATGGCGGCAACGATGAGATCGCATTCCTCGTCGGTCATGTCGTTGTAGACCGGGAGCGCAATGACGTTGTAAGCGACCCTTTCCGTCACGGGTAAATTCACTTCCCTCTGCGTCGTGTAGGCGGTCATGTGGTGGCAGGGCGGGCTGTAATACTTCCGGACGAAGACATTGTGGGTCTCGAGCGCTGACGTCAGTGCATCCCGGTCGAGCCCGAACTCCCTGGCGTCGACGACGACCGGCAGATAGAGCCAATTCGTTTGCACGCCTGCAGGCTCTCGCCCCACGCGCAAACCGGGAATTTTGGAAAGCCCGGTCCGCATGCGCTCGACGGCGTGTCGGCGCGTCGCAATGGCCTGCTCGAACGTCTTGAGTTGCTCGAGGCCGATGAGGGCCGATATCTCGAGCATTTTCCCGTTCAAGCCCGGCTCGTGACAATCGGCGCCGTCGACTTGCCCGAAGTTGCGCATCGCCTTGACGCGCGCGAGCAATTCCAAATCGTGGCTGCAGACGCAGCCGCCTTCCATTGTTGCGAAAGCCTTGGTGGCGTGGAAGCTGAACATCTGCGCGTCTGCGCAACCGCCCACCAATTGCCCATTGAAGCGCGTTCCGAAAGAGGGCGCGCTATCGACCAGAAATCTCAGCTTGTGAGTTTCGGCTATCCGGGCGAGCGTCGCGTAATCGCTGGCGATCCCATAAGCGTCGACAGCAAGAATGGCGACGGTACGGTCAGTGATCCTGCGCTCGACATCATCAGGGTCGAGGCGCATCGTCTGGTCGTCGAGAATGTCGGCAAAGACCGGTTCGGCGCCGACCCATTTGATGGCATGCGGTGTTGCGCTGAACGTGAACGACGGCACGATGACTTCGCCGCCGGTGATGCCCGCAGCCCGCAACATGGCCATCATCCCGATCTGGCCATTGCAGAAAACAAGGGTAGGAACGCCAAGATACTCGCTCAGGCGCGTCTCGAATTCGACAACCCAGCGGGAATTGTTCGTGACCTGGCCCGTCTCCAGCGCGGTTTCGAAAGCGGCCAAGAACTGTTCGGTTCTTGGAAACCTTGGACGCACGATATGAAGCGGGCTCCTGCCCAGGGGCGTGAGAGATTCAAGCGGGACTGCGGCAGTCATCTCGAGTCCTGAATATCGATTCAAGTCTGTGACGGCTTACCGATATAGATCGAGACTTGCGTGGAGCATTCGTGCGCGACGTGATCCGCGATTGACAGGCGCGTTTGGACTAGCCCCGACTGGCGAATCAATATTCTAGTGGCGCTCTCCGGCATCCATTCGCGAACGGTCCTTTTGGCATATGAAGAATTTCGTCATTAATCTCGATCGCCATCCAGAGAAATTCGAGAACTTCCTGAAGCGCAATGTCGGCTGTGGAATCGCCTTCGAGCGCTTCTCCGCGACGAATGGCCTTGAGTTGACCGATCAGGAGGTGATGGCGATGCGGCTCGTTGCGCCCCGATCGCAGTTCACCAGGGGAGCCGTTGGCGGCGCCGCTTCACTGTGGCGGATCTTGAACTGGATCGCCAAGCAGAATGAGCCTGCCCTTGTCTTTGAGGACGATTGTACCATCCGCCACGACATCATCGGACGCCTGGAGGCGCTTCTTCCGTCCCTTGGGAGCTGGGATCTTTTGGTGCTCGGATACAATACGGATTCGGTACTTGATCTCGAGCTCGCGCAGGGCATGAAGTCGATGATGGTCTTTCGGCCCATCCACCCGGATGACGCGAGTGATGCCGCTTTCCAGAAATCGAATTCTCAGGTGGCCGCGCTCCGGCTCAATTGTTGTTTCGGCCCGGCCGGGACCGCGATCTCTCCCCAGGGAGCGTCGAGGTTGTTGGAGCTCTGTTTCCCGATGGACAACCGGCCTGTCAGAATCGAGGCGCTCGGAAACCGCATGCTGCCAACGATAGGATTGGATGGGATGGGGAACAGCACCTACCACCTCTTCAAGGCGTATGCTTGCTTCGCGCCGCTTGTGGTGCCGCGCAACAACAATGCGACGTCGACTACCTATACTCACGATGCGCGCATCTGGGGCTAACAGGGGCGTCGCGCACGATGAAACTCGCGATCATGCAGCCGTATTTTCTTCCTTATATCGGCTATTATCAGCTCATTAGTGCGGTCGATCTCTTCATCGTCTATGATAACGTAAAATATGTAAAAAAGGGCTGGATCAACCGCAACAGGATGCTGGTCAACGGCAAGGACGCGTTGTTCTCGCTCCCGTTGAAGAAGGACTCGGACGCCCTCGATATTCGCGACAGGGAGTTGGCGGCCGACTTCGACCGTGCAAAGCTGCTCAATCAATGGCAAGGGGCCTATAGAACTGCGCCTTTCTTCAAGCAGACCTTTCCACTTCTGGAAGAGATTGTTGGCTTTCAAGATCCTAATCTATTTCGCTATCTCTTCAATTCGTTGCAGATGACCTGCGAGCATCTCGGTTTGAAGACCTCCTTCAAAATCTCGTCCGAGGTGCCGATCGATCATTCGCTCAAGTTCCAGGATAGGGTGCTTGCATTGTGCGAAGCGGAAGGCACGCAAAAGTACATCAACGCGATCGGCGGCCTGGAGCTCTACGATGCCAATGCTTTCAGTGCCCGTGGAATCGAATTCAGAGCGCTTCGCGCGCGACCGTTTCCTTATCAGCAGTTCGGGCAGCCTCATGTGCCGTATCTATCGATCGTCGATTTGCTGATGTTCAACTCGGTATCGAAGCTGGGCGAGATCATCGCCGAAAACTACGATCTGGTTCAACAGGACGTATAGGCCTTAAGCCCGGTTCGTCCGAAAACGGTCCGGCGTCGAGATCGACGCCTCATTCGAATACGACGTAACTCTGCTGCGGCGAGATCGTGCTGCGGCAGATACGATAGCCCTGGGTGCCCCATGCCTCGCGCAGGGCCAGGGTTTCGCCCGGATTCTCGGCGAGGACCAGCTCGTCAAACCCGACGATGCTGTTCTTTGCCAGATAGGGGCGAATGAGTTCGAGGCATCTCTTCGTCGGCTCGTAGAGATCAAGGTCGAAATAGGCCAGCGAGATGATCGTCTCGGGATGCTTCTCCAGATACACGGGAAGGGTTTCGGTCACGTCGCCCTTGACCAACTCGAACTTGCGAAGGTGGCTGCGCGGTGCGAGCTTCTCCTGCGCCGACAGGATGTCTGCCAGTACGTCTTCGTAATGGGGCGTGACGCTGAGCCCGCCGACCTTCAGCCCGTCGAAATCGCCATCCTGGGGCGCTACCGACGGGAAGCCCTCGAACGTATCGAAGCCAACAACCTTGCGGCTCATGTTGTAGGGCTCGTAGATGTGGCGCATCGTCGTGAACAGCGCCATGTTCTGCCCCCAGCGCACGCCGAATTCCATGATGACGCCATGCGTGTGCAGGGTCATCGAATAGAGATCGTGCATGAAGAGAATACGCGCCAGCGACGGGCGATTGAGGAACAGGCCGAGATTAGCGTGGAATTCGCGCGCAGGCATCGGCGACGTCTTCATCAGTTCCTGCAGCCGGCCGTAAGCGGCCACTTCGTCCTGGGCAGCAAAGGTAAAGTTCTGCGCGTCCTGCGGATCGCTTGGCGTCATGATTTGTGCTCACACGTTGCTATGTTGATGAGAGGAGAGGGCGCTGAGATCCCGACGCTCAATCCGCGAGCCGCCTGAGATTTTTCGCGCCAGTCTTCAGCCCGCCATAGTAGTAGTCGTGGAATCCAGCGGTCTCCATCAGGTCAAAGACCTTTTGCATGTCGTACTTGACCCGGTGCAGCGCGAAGGTCTCGCCGTCGAAGGTTGCAAACGCGGCGCGTGGATCGCCGTCGCGCGGCTGGCCCACGGACCCCGGATTGCAGTAGGTCTTTGCGCCGAAGCGGTGGATGCTTTGCACGTGGGTATGGCCGCTCACGAAATGGGTGCCGGACAGGCGCGCGAAATAGTCTTCGCTCGGGTTGGTCAGGTACTCGTCGATCGGATCGCCCCATCCGGCGTGAACGACCTGAACATTCCCGACCTGCATTTGCAGGTGAAAGGCCCTCAGCCAGTTCACGTTTTCGGACGTGATCGCCTTTCTCTGATAAGCCAGGCACTCGTTCACGCTCTTGGATCGGGTGCAGAACCCGCCGAAGCCCAGGTACCAGTCGTGGTTGCCGAGAACGCTGTGGATGCCGCGTCGCTTCAGTTCATCGCAGCATTCGTTCACCTGGGAATAATAGCCGACCACGTCGCCGACGCAGACGATCTCGGCGACGCGCATACGGTCGATCTCGGCGAGAACCGCTGTCAGCGCCTCGAAATTTCCGTGGATGTCAGAGATGAACGCTATTGTCATGGAAGATGAAATCCTCGGTATAGCGGACGGCTCTGCCACGCTTTATGTCCGGTTGCACCGGCAGTCGTTGCTCGATAGCCATGTCGACCGCCATGAGCGCTTCGTTGTAGCCAAAGGCGGCGCGGATCGAGGTGGATGACGAAATCCGCGGATTGATCTCGAGCAACTTCAGACCTGCATCGGTCTTGCGAAACTGAAAATTTGTCGGTCCGATCGGCGAAAACGCCTTGCACAAATCCCGGACCGCTTCGGAGAACTCGGCCTGGTCGACGACTTCGGCCTTTTCCGTGAATCCATCCTTGGAAAGTCTTCGCTGAAGCGCCATCGAGGCTGAATAGCCGCCTTGACCGTCGCAGAACGCGGACACCGTGAATTCGTCGTCGTCTCGCCCGACGATGGGTTGAGCCATCAACGTTGTCTTTGTCGCGGGAGCAATCTTGGCAAGCTGCTCCGCAGTCTCGACCACCACGATGCCCTTCGAGCCAAAGCCCCGACGAGGCTTCAGCAAGAACGGCAGGCCGCAATTGGCTTTGAGGGCATCGAAGTCCATGTCCAGATAGCTCGGGATCGCATAGGTCGGCATCAATTCCCGCTGCCGTTCGTAGAATGCCCATTTGTCCGAGCACATGGAGATCAGCGCTCGTGAGTTGAGAACCACCTTGGTTCCCGTCGCTTTAAGTTCAGCGACATGATCCGCCCACTTGTACATGTCGGCATCGATGCCGGGGAACGCCACGTCGACCCGATGCTTGCGCAGGAGCGCGACAAGCTGATCGATGTAGTCCGAAGCATCGGTCCTGGGTACGGCTTCAAACACGTCGCAAAATCCTGGTGCGACCGAGTCGGTATAGATCGAGGTGCCGATGAGCTTCATCGGTCGCTTCGACATCCTCAGGGAGCGAAGGATTCCGTAGCCGACGATTCCGGCGGCGCCGGAAACCAGTATCGTCGTCACGATGCCAGCTTTCGATGAACCGCTTCCATCTGCATGCCTTGCACGGAGGAAACGCGGGGAAGATAGTCGACCATCCGGAATAACGTGTCGTCGCAGGAAAAGCCGTTGTCCGGGATATCGGGCTTGTCCGTCAGGAACCTGACTTTGCTCGTGCTTGCAAAAGCCGAAATCGCCGCCGCCGCGATCTGCGAATATCTGACGTTGTCGGGGTTCACGCACCGATAGACGCCTTCGATCTTCATCGCAATGATGGCCGAGATAATTTTGGCGATGTCGTCGGCGTGAATGAAGTTTCTCAGCGGGTCGTTCGAGCCGAAAATGTCGATGTCTTCGTTTCTCTCGGCCTTGTCCATGATGGTGTACAGGAAAGGCTGATGTTTTCGAAACGACTCTCCCACCCCATAAATCTGAGAAGGCTTGAGTACCGCGACAGGCAGCCGAAACTTTCTGGCGCAGAACTGCGCAACATCCTCGGAATGCCTCTTTGAAAGAGCATAGGCTCCGAAGAAGGGAGAATCGTTCGCGAGATCCGAGAAAATACTGGAGATGTGCACGAAGTGCTTCGTGTTTGCTCTTGAGCTTGCGTGACAGAGCTTCATCAGGCCGAGTACGTTGACATTCATGATTTGCAGCGTGTCGGGCAATTCATTGCCATCGAAGGCGGCCGCCATATTGACCACGCAGTCGATCCTGTCGGGAATCTGGACGTGGTCCGAACAGAGGTCCAGCTCGACCTCACAGCCCCGGCGCCCGGCCGTCAGCACGTCGTACCGTTCACGAAGCAGCGGGATAACCGCCTGCGCTAGCGCGGAGGTTCCGCCTATGATCAACACCCTCATGATCGCGCCGAATCGTCCGGCGCGAGTTGCGCGAGTAGCCCGCAGGACAGTTCTGGGTAGTCAACACCGATCTCGCACAGGGCTCGGATGATCTTGGTGTCGAGATGTAGCGACAGGAGCTGACTTGTCGCAAAGGGCTTGAGATAGATGCCTTCGATCTTCTCTATCTTGTAGCCGGCATCGGTCGCCAGCTTGGTGAGGGAGCCGACCGTAAAGTACCGCTGGTGCCCAAGAACCAGATCGTTGTCCGAAAGAGCCTCCATGTCCGGCAGCATTCCCGCAAGATGTCCAAGCCTTCGGTTCATGACCTCGGCATTGGGAACCGCAACAAAGAGCTTCCCCGCGGGGGCCAGAAAGTTCCTGAAACGGTTCAAGATCAGAAGCGGGTCGTCGACATGCTCGAGGATGAAGCCCATGACGATGAGGTCGAATGTTTCGTCCGTCTCGAACTCTTCGAAATAGGTTTCAATGATCTCGCTTCTGCTCTCCGGAAACCGCAGCTTGAAGTTTTGGATCACCGCGGGAGAGCCTTCAAGAACCACATGACGCTTGCAGCCGTCCGAAAAGAGTTCAGTGGCGAAGCCGTGCCCCAGTCCGAGATCGAGGACGGCACGTGGATCTTTCACGACACGAGCAATGCGCTTCGGATACCAGGTCAGCGAAATCTCGTTGTCGAAATCGTAGATGCTTTTGCCCTCGTAGGCAGCGACATGGACATCCAGCCGACTGTTCATGGGTTCTCTTTCGTCAAATTCGATGCGCCATTGGACGCCCGATCTCACGCTTATCAACGGCCCCTTTGATTCGCCACGCGCCGGCGCGGTAGAGCGAAGGCGGTGTCAAGCCTCAAGCAAGCTTCAAGCAAGCTACGAGCGGGATAGTCGAGATGCGGCGAGCTTCCCAAGAGTTGGGAAGCGGATTGCTGTCTGCTGTGCCATGATCCGGAAGGTCCCCATGAACTATCACGACGGCACTCTCGCAAAGGCAAACGAGATCTCGACAGAGCCGTCTTCGCTGACGCGGGATGAAGTTTACCGGATCTGCCTTCGGCACCTGAAGACCGGTGAGTTCGAGCAGGCCGAAGCCCGTTGTCGGGAAGGCCTTGCCTCGGACGCTAACCATGCCGGGCTGCTTCATCTGATGGCCGGCGTCTCTCTGCTCAACGGCGATTACGACGCGGCCATCAACTGGGCCGGCCGCGCTCTCACGAACGAGATGAAGGCGACCTATCTCGCAACGTTCGGGACGGCACTGCTGGGCAAGGGGCTCCAGGCGCAGGCGCTCGAGGCGTTTCAGCGCGCGGTGGCGCTCGATCCCGTTGATCCGTCGATCTGGGAGAATTTCGGCAACACCCTGAACAGGGTGGGGCAGGCCAACCAGGCGAGCTTCTGCTTCCTGATCGCGCGGGCCTATCAGAAATTGCCGTTCCTCGGCGAGTGCCGCTCCGTCTCCCGCATTGCCTGGAACGCCCTGACGGCGCAATTCAATCCGCATCTTCGAACCCGCGCGACGCCGGACGTGGCGCGCGATCCCATCCACTGCTTCTGGTCGAACGCGCCGCTGAGCGACATGTCGCGCCTGTCGCTGCAATCGATGGTCCGTCAGGGCCATCCGGTGAAGCTGTACACCTATGACAACGCCGCCGCGATGCAGGCGCGCGTGCCGCCCGGGGTGATGCTGGTCGATGCGGCAAGCCTCGTGCCTGCTGCGATCTACCAGCATGCCGTTCTCAACAGCGAGATCCGCTATTTCAGCGACATCTACCGCTATGCCGTTCTTCACGAGTTCGGCGGCTGGTGGCTCGATACGGACATCGTGCTGGTCAAACCCCTGGATTTCGGCAGGGAGCATGTGTTCTCCGCGCAATGGTCCGGCGTCGAGCAGGGGCATGTTTGCGGCGGCGATGTGATGCGCGCGCCCAGGGGCTCGATTCACATGGCCAATCTCTATGCGCTGTCGCTCCAGCGGCTGTTCAGCGAAAAGCGCGTCGAATACGGCGCGGTGGGGCCGCTGCTGCTGAGCGAATATCTGCTCGTTGCCGGCGATGAGGATCTTCTGGCGTCGATCGTGCCGCCGACGACCTTCAACGCGATCGATCGGCGTGAAGTGGAGCTGTTCGTCTCCGAGAGCCGCGCCGGCTTCGAGCTGTTGAGCGACCCTCGCGTGACCGGTGTCCATCTCTGGGGCAGGATGTGGGCCGAGCGCGGCTTGCGCATCGATGCCGTCCCCGAGCAGAGTGTGGCGGGTTATCTCAAGAATCTGGTGCTCGAGCCGAACTGGCTGACGCAGCTCGCGGCGAAATACGACTCGGACAAGGGTGCGGTCTACAAGGGGCATGTTGCCCACCACTACACGCGCATCTATCACCAGCTGTTTCAGTCGAAGGCACTCGAGCCTATCCGTATCCTGGAAATCGGCCTGTGCCGCGGCCGCGTCGAAGGCTGGGCCCAGGATCAGGTGCCGTCGCTGCAGATGTGGCTGGACTACTTCCCGAATGCCGAAGTTATCGGCGTAGACATCGAGGATTTCAGCTGGTTCTCGCATCCACGCGTCCGGATCCATCGTGTCGATCAAGGCGACCGCAGCATGCTGGAAGAGCTGGCACGCAAGGAGGCGCCGCTGGACATCATCATCGATGACGGTTCTCACGCCTCAGTGCATCAGCACCTGACGCTCGGCGTGCTGTTTCCTTCGCTGAAACCGGGCGGCCTGTTCGTCATCGAGGATCTGGATTGGCAGCCGCCGGAGATCCCGTCCAATGGCGCGCCGCTGGTCAAGGATGTGCTCAACGCGATGAAAGCGGGCGGCGCGTTCACGTCCAACGTCATGACCGAGGCGGAGGCGAAGCTGATCTCGGACGAGGTCGACGAGATCCTCATCAATGACAGTTTCCGCGAGCTGATGTCGCGCGGGCTGCTCGGCGGCCTCGGCGTGCTCAGGCGCAAGGCGCAGAAGCTCAGTCGATCATCTCGGCCCGCGCAGTGATCTGGCTCGGGCTGTCCTGGTCGCGCCAGAACCAGACGGTCACGACGCCGGAGCGGCCGCGGACCTGGGTGAGCAGGGGACCCGACAGCACGCCGTCGGGCGCGCCGTGGAAGTCTGCGGCGTCCAGCAGCGTGTCGGTCAATGCGAGACGCGCATTGTTTTGCGCGGCGACCTCCATCAGCCGGCTGGCGAGATTGACGGTGTCGCCATTGGCCGTGATGTGCTGATGACTCTCGCCGAGACGCGAGGCGACGATCGGACCACAATGCGCGCCGATCTTGAAGCCGAGCCGTCCGCTGATCGCAGGCGGCAGCGATGCGATCCACCGTTCGACGCCGCGGTGCAGGTCGATCGCACATTTCAGTGCACGCGCCGCGTCGTCGGGCATCGCGCGCGGCAGGCCGAACAGGATCATGGCGCCGTCGCCGAGAAAGCTCGTGATCATGCCGCCGCAATCGACCGCGGCCTTGTCGATCAAGGCGTGGAACGCCTTCAGAATGTTCTGAAGTTCGTCCGGATCGATCTGTTGGCTCAACGCGGTGAAATCCGAGAGATCGATGAAGACGATGGCCCCATCCTGCCGAACGGGCTTCGCCAGGAAATCGGGATCGCGCGCCAGCCATTCCTGCACCGCTGGCGCCTGGAGTTGCGCCAGCGACCGGCTCTTGGCGGCGAGGTACTGCGTGCGGCGGGCTCCGGCCCAGGTCTGCACGCCGACGAACACGGCGACCGGCGGCACCGCGGCCGCGAGCGTGGTCGCGGCATCGAGCCAGACGCCGTGCGTGAACGCAAATAAATTGAGCCCGGCCCAGGCGATCATCAGCGCGGCCGCCGCGACGAAGCCGAGCGCGCTGCGCCGCCAGGCCAGCAGGCCGACCAGCAGCATCGGCAGCAGGATCGCGATCAGCGCATCGGCGATGTGGACCTTGCGGTCGCGCACGATGTTGTCGCCCGCGATGAGATGCGTGATTGCGGTCGAGATCACCTCGGCGCCGGGCATCAGGGAATCGAATGGCGTGGGGAAGAAGTCGCCGCCGCCGGCAACCGCAGCGCCGATCACGACGATCCGGTTCTCGATCACCTTGCGATCGAGCGTGCCGTCGAAAATGCTCTGCGCGCTCACGGTGCGGATGGTGCGGCGCGGGCCGTAGTAAGTGATAGGCAGCGAAAAGTCGGTGTCGGTCGGCACCGCGCGATCGCCGAGCATGAGGTGATCGGGCGCGATCGTCAGCTTCTTGTCGAGGGCGCGGCTTGCGACCCGCAGCGGCAACGACAGTTCGACCCTGTCGCGGGTCCGGAACAGCATCGGCACCGAGAGCGGCGAGCCGGATTGCCCGGTCGCGACGTTGACGACGCCGACATCGGCGTGATCGGCGAAAGCAGGTAACGGCAGCAAGAAGCGCTCGGCCTGGGGCAGAGCGGCGAGCGGCCCGGCGCTGCCGGGCGCCACCGTCTCGCTCGCGCTCGGGAAGATCGCCGCGGCCGCGAGCACCATGGGACCGGTCGCGAGCGTGTTGGCCAGCGTGGCGTCGCCGATCGCAGCGCTGCGGTCGACCAGCAGCAGATCGATCGCGATGACCTTCGGCTTGAACTGCACGATGGTGTCGACCACGCGCGCCAGATCGGCGCGCGGCAGCGGATAGCTGCCGCCGCGCTTGACCACGGTGTCGTCGATGGCGACGATGGTGACGAGATCGGGCGGCGCTTGCACGCCGCGCGCGAGCGTGCGCAGGTCCGTCAGCGTCGCCTCGAGCCGGTCGAGAAAGGCGAGATGGCCGTAAGCGTGAGCGGCAAAAATGCCGGCACCCCACAAAGCAGTGAGGATGAGGGCCACCAATATCTGTACGCGTCTATTCATTACGTCTGACTTGCAATCTTCTTTTTGTTCTCAGGGCCTGCCTGAGCAGGTCGTGCGGACCGGGGCCTATTGACCCAGCCTTGCCATCAGCGCGTCGACGCGTGGCTGGCCCCAAGTCTTGACAGTCAGCGTCTTGACGGTCAGTGGGCCGGTCGCTTCCACGTCTACGCCTTCGCCGGGGCCGAGCACCACGCCGCGTCCGCGTGCCGCCCTGCGGGTTACGCCAACGCGGCCGTCGGCGACGAATACGGAGGTTTTGGTCTCTGCGACATCGACCGCCCATTTGGTCCCGCGCACCGCGGCAATCGCTTGCGGTGTCAGCACCTTGAAGGGATTGCCGCCGGGTTTCTTGGGCACTTCGACCAGCAGCGCTTTGTCGCTCAACTCGACGGCATCTATATGTCCGTCGCGGTTGGCGTCTTTCAGTTCAAATCTCGCGCCATTTTCCGCAACGATCGTGACGCCGTTGTCGCAACGCCAAACTTGCGTGCCGGCGGCGGATGGCGATGCCGTGCAGCCCGCATCCGTAGCGGGCTGAGCCGTCGCCGAGCCAATCAACAACAACGACCACGCCAGGGCGCAAAACCCCGCGCGTGAAAACCCTCTCATGCCAGCCTCCGTTTGACGTGCTCGGCACGGTTCAAGGCGATGTTGATACGGTACCGTATCACACGCAGAGGCTGCTGAAAAGTGCCGAGCGTGTAGCTATTTTCGCGGCTCGGCCATTTCCAGATTGGCGCGATCAACTTTCAGTCAGGGCAACGTTTCTCTTCCACCTCTCCCCGTAAGCGGGGAGAGGCGGAGAGCGCGCAGCTCACCAGCCTCGCGCAACGCTTCCCCCGTTATCATCCCGATATTGATGACCACGAAAATGACTTGGTTGGCGGGTCCAAAGGTGAGGTCGGTGAGGCCCTGTGACCGTGCTGAACCGGCCGAGAATGATGGTTAACAGCGTCGTCTAAGTCCGTATTTCTGCGGGCTTTTTTCTCGAAATGGCACAGCGTTAACGAGTTGCCCTACAACTGCCCGAACTTAATCTGCATTTAACTAAAAGTCGCCTTAATGACGCTCCGACCCTCTGCGAGATGCTGGTTCCGGAACGTGACCAGCGGCACTTCGAAGGGGGACTGAGTGACACCGTCCTGGACGCAAGGCGAATGAGTACGAGTATCGCTGCGCAGAGTTACGCGGCACGGAAGCCAAACAATTCTCGGAAGTCTTCCCGGAAAATGACCACCCAAAACGTGCTTGGCGCCGCCGTGGCCGGCTGCGTCTTGCTTGCCGGCTGGACCGTCTACAACAACATCTTCGCCGCCAGCGTCTATCCGACCGTCGGCAGCGCCGGTTACGACGAGCCCGTGGTCAAGCGCGCGCCCAAGGTGGCGCTGCGCGAGGCGGGCGAGGCGATCCGGGAAACCTTTGCCTTGCTGCCCGACCGGCTGCAGGTGGCTGCACCGATTTCGCGCGAACAGTTCAACGAGCGTTTTGCCGCAGCGGCGACGCAGGGCGTGGATTCGAACGCCGCGAGTGCTGCGCCTGCGACGAAGGTCGCCGAAGCCACTTCGAAGCCGACCGTCGTCGCGAAGGTCGCCGAAGTGCTGAAGCCGCTCAACCCCGCCAAGGTGGCTGAGAGGGTCGCCGACAAGGTCGCTGACGTCGCGAAGGGCAAGCGCTCCGACGCGCCGGTGCAACTCGCCTCCGCCGATCCGGCCCAGATCGTGCCGGCGCCGGAAGCCAAGCCAAAATCCTTTGCCGACCGCGCCAAGGCTGCGGTGATGTCGATCACCGGTCCGCGCCAATCGATGGTGGAGAAGCTGTGGGGCAAGCGTGAGCCCTCCGGCGGTCTGCTCGCCTATGCTTCGGCCGATGCCAGCGTGACCTCGGCGATCGCGCCGAAAGAGCAGAACCCGATGTTCGGCGGCGCGCCGCCCTATGAGCGCGACACCGCGGTCTACGACATCACCGCCAAGACGGTTTACCTACCCGACGGCACCAAGCTCGAGGCGCATTCCGGCCTCGGCTCCAACCTCGACGATCCGCACTCGCAGCGTGTCCGCATGCGCGGCGTCACCCCGCCGCACATCTACAATCTGAAGCCGCGCGAGGCGCTGTTCCACGGCGTGCCCGCGCTGCGCCTGACCCCGATCGGCGGCGAAAGCGCGATCTATGGCCGCGACGGCCTGCTCGCACACACCTTCATGCTCGGGCCAAACGGCGATTCCAACGGTTGCGTGTCGTTCAAGGACTACTACGCATTCCTCGACGCCTATCGCAACAAGGGCATCCGCAAGCTCGCGGTGCTGGCGCGGGTCGAGTAGATCAGGTCAATTCGAGATCATGCAAAAGGGCCGCTCGCTGCGGCCCTTTTCATTTTCTGCTTCCAGAGTGACCCGCTACGCTGCGTTGACCGGCACGGCCTTGCGCAGCACCATTTCGGTGGCAATCGCCTCTCGCACCACCGGCCGCGCCTGCATGCGCTCGAGATATCTGGCGAGCGAGGGCCATTGCGCGATGTCGACACCTGCGGGACGAAGCAGCAGTAGAGCCCAGGTGAGATGTGCATCCGCAACGGTGAAGCTGCGACCGACGAGGAATTCGCGGTCCGCAAGATGCGCTGACGGCACCGACAGCGTTTGCAAGATCCGCGCGCGCGGCTTGGCGAGCGAGCCGTCGTCCTTGTACCAGAACGTCGGAAACAGGAACGCCTTGTGGATCTCGGCGCCGACGAAGCTCAGCCATTCCTGCAGGCGGTAGCGATCCAAATCTCCCGGCCGCGGTGCAAGGCCGCGCTCGGGCTTCAGGTCAGCGATGTATTGCAACACCGCCGCGCACTCGGTCAGCCGCTCGCCGTTTTCCAGCACCAGCACCGGTACGGCGCCCTTCAAGGAGATGTCGCGAAAATCGCCGTCGCCGTCCGCGACCGTCTTGGTCGCGAGATGAACTTGGTGATAGCGCGCATCGAGACCTGATTCCATCAGCGCGATGCGGCTCGCAAGCGAGCAGGCCATCGGTGAGAAATAGAGTTGCAGCATCAGCTTGCTCCGTTATCTCAGTGCATCGCCGCGCGCGATGATCGCGAAGCGGTCGGAGAGTTCGGCCAGCGCAACCTCGTGAATGGTGCGCGCGTCCAGCGTGCCGCCGCGTCCGTCGGGCAGGTCGCGCGTGGCGCAGGCATCGGCATCAATAGTGGTGCGAAAGCCGAGATCGAGCGCGGCGCGCGCCGTGGAGCTGATGCACATATGCGTCATGAAGCCGGCCAGCACGATGTTCTTCTTCTCGGTCGCGTCAAGACGCGCCTTGAGATCGGTGCCGGCAAAGGCGTTGGGCAGCTCCTTCTCGATCACGAGCTCACCGGCACGAGGCGCGAGTTCGGCGACGATGGCACCGCGATCGGCGCTGCGATCGAACAGGCTGCCAGGCTTGCCGCGATGGGCGATATGGATGATCGCGGCTCCGCTCTCGCGCGCCCGTGCCAGCAGCGCAGCCGCCCGCGCGATCGCGGGGCGCGCGTCGGGCAAGGCGAGGGGGCCTGCAAGATATTCATTCTGGATATCGATGAGCACCAGCGCGGCGTCGGAGAGGCGCGGCGGGTTGAGGTCGGCGCCGGCGAGCTGGAGCAGGGTCTTTGCGGTCGTCATGGTCGGGCAATCTCCGGGGCGAAAGGCTTGGCCAACATAGCGCCGGAGCCGCCTGCCGATATGCAGGGATATTGCAGCCGGTGGCTGCGATATTGCAGGCATCTCGCCGCCGATGTAGCCTCAGGCCCATGAACTGGGACGATCTGCGCATCATCGCCGCCGTCAGGGACGAGGGCACCTATGCAGGCGCCAGCGCGCGGCTGCGCATCGACGAGACCACGGTCGGGCGCAGGCTGTCGCGCATCGAGCGCGCCCTCGGCCTGCGCCTGTTCGAGGCCGCTGACGGCGTGCGCCGGCCGACGCGGAGCTGCGAGGCGGTGCTGGCGCATGTCGAGGCGATGGCCGCGCATGCCGCCGAGATCGGCCGTCTCAGCGAGAACCTGGAAGGACCGGTGGGGCGCCTGCGCATTGCCTCCACCAACACGGTGGCCGAAGCGGTACTGTCGCCGCGCGCGAGCGACTTCCTGCACGCCAATCCGGGCCTGACGCTGCAATTCCTCACTTCCAGCGAGAACGTCAAATTCTCGCGCTGGGAGGCTGATCTCGCCATCCGTCTGCGCAAGCCCGACAAGGGCGACTTCGTGATCTCCAGGCTTGGCGACATCAAGCTCTATTACTTCGAGCCTGTGACGACCGAGGGCGAGCCGATGCTGTGCGCCTATCCGGACGAGCTCGGCGCCATTCCCGAGATGCAATTCCTGCGCACCAAGACGTCGCGCACGCGCTGCGTCACCGACAATGTCCGCGTCATCCGCAATCTGATCCGCGCGCATCGGGCCGCCGGCGTGTTGCCGGAATATGTTTGCGCGGACCTGCTCGGCGATCGCCGCCTGCGCGCCAGCCTGCTGCCGAAACGGCGCGATGCCTGGCTCCTGGTGCAAAACCACCTCAAGCGCGACGCCGCAACGCGCGTGACGATCGACTGGATACGCCACTGCTTCCGGGATCTGGCGCAGAGTTGATTGCCGGCCAGCGGCGGCCTTGAACGCAGCCCGTCATCCGCACGACCAATCCAGGAAGGCCGGGATTGCGCGCGCCGACAGGTTGCGCAATCCTGTGGCGGCGACAATCTCGGGCAGGTAAGGCGATGACCACGCTTCAGGACACCGTCCGGCCGAAGGCCAGATCCAGCGGGTGGAAGGCGATTGTCATCCTGATCCTGCTCGTGCCCGTGCTGTGGTCGCCACTCCTGCTGTTTCGCTACGTCCTGTATCAGCCGTTCAATATCCCGTCCGGCTCGATGATGCCGACGCTGGTGGTCGGCGACTACGTCTTCGCGGCGAAGTATGCTTATGGCTACGGCCGCTATTCGTTTCCCTTCGCGCCGTCGTTCATCTCCGGCCGTTTCCGCGCCGCTGATCCCGCCTATGGCGACATCGTCGTCTTCCGATCGCCGAAGGACGATGAGATCGACTATGTCAAACGCGTTGTCGGATTGCCCGGCGATCGCATCCAGATGCGGCAGGGACAACTCTTCCTCAACGGCATCAAGGTCGCGCGCGTGGCGCTGAAGGAGGTGGCCGCGGGCTCTGCCTGCGGCGGCGAGACCGGGACCAGGGTCAAGCGCTGGCGCGAGACGATGCCGAACGGTGCGAGCTACATCACCTACGATTGCGTCGACAATGGCTATGCCGACAACACCGAGGTTTACACCGTACCTCCGGGCCATTTCTTCGCGCTCGGCGACAACCGAGACAACTCCACCGATAGCCGCTTCAAGTCGGTGATGGGCTTCGTCCCGATGGACAATCTCATCGGCAAGGTGACGCGGATCTTCTGGTCGCTCGATTCCGAAGGCGAGCTGCGGGCGGAGCGGCTGGGGAAGGTGGGGTAGGGCGATCTCCCTCCTCCGTCGTTCCGGGGCGGAGCGCCGAGCCCGGAATCCATTCATCCGCCAGGTCAGGCCGTAATTTGCGGATACAAATCGATCCACTGTGGATTTTGCTTCTCAACGAGCCTGATCTTCCAATCCCGGCGCCATTTCTTAAGTTCCTTCTCGCGAGTAATCGCGGTCACGGGATCATCGTAGATCTCGTACCAGACCAGTTTGTCGACGGAATATTTCTTGCTGAAGCCCGGGACCACCTTGGTCTTATGCTCATGGATGCGGCGAATGATGTCGTTCGTCACGCCGATATACAGCGTTTCGTATTTCTTGCTGGCGAGAAGGTAGACGTAATAGGCCATGAGCAAGTGCTGAAATGGATTCCGGGCTCGCGCCCCAAGCGGGCGCGCCCCGGAATGACGAGGGGAGAGGGCCGACGCCCCCCAAACAAAAACCCCGGCATCGCTGCCGGGGTTTCGCAAGTCTCGAGGATGGTGGACCTTAGAAGTCCATGCCGCCCATGCCGCCGCCCGGGGGCATTGCGGGGCCGGCGCCGCCCTTCTTGGGCAACTCGGCGACCATGGCTTCCGTGGTGATCAGCAGCGCCGCAACCGAGGCTGCGTTCTGGATCGCGGTACGGACCACCTTGGTCGGGTCGATGATGCCCTTCTTGACGAGGTCGCCGTACTCACCGGTCTGGGAGTCGAAGCCGAAGGCGTACGACTTGTTCTCCAGCACCTTGCCGACGATCACCGAGCCGTCTTCACCGGCGTTGATGGCGATCTGGCGAGCGGGAGCCGACAGCGCCTTGCGCACGATCTCAACGCCGGTCTTCTGGTCGTCGTTCTTGGTGCGCAGGCCCTTGAGCTGCTCGGAAGCACGGAGCAAGGCGACGCCGCCGCCCGGGACGATGCCTTCCTCGACAGCCGCGCGGGTCGCATGCATCGCGTCATCAACGCGATCCT
>NZ_JAKLTZ010000013.1:0-158073 GCF_022012555.1 Bradyrhizobium zhengyangense
ATGACCAAGACCTCCTGCGAGCGTTGCTGTTGTCCTGGTCCGATGCGCTGGCTAAATGCTGGCGGCGATCTCGCTCAACCCAGCGGCATCCATCAGTGCGCACATCGCGCATTGGTGCGCTCCGAACGCCCGCCCAAAAGCCTAATGCACTCTCCTGAACTGCCCTACGTCCGGACACGCAGGTCAAATCCTGTCGCCGTCACGTCTATCATCGAGCCCGACGCCGGCATTAAATCCCCATAGCGCTCGCTGCTTGGCCGGTGCTCAACTTCCCGCGACTTCGTGCCTTGGCGCTTTTTGGACGCCGGTCAGTTCGGCGTGCGGAGCCTCTTTGTCGCCGGCGTCCAAAAACCTGCACAGAAGGCGACATTCGAAATCGAACTGCTATCGTCGCTCGCGTCTGGATTGATGTCTGGATGTTAGTAGGTTAGTTAGGCGCTCAACCGAAATCTATTCTAGGTTGAATATGAAGGCAGGAATTCGATATTTTCTTTTCGCGATGCTCACAAGCATACCTTTTGCGGCAAGCGGCGGCGAAAGACCACTCGAGTCAACCACGGCCAGCACCTTGAGCGGACCGGAGGCGCTGCAGTTCCTGATAGGCAAGACGCTTCGGTCGACTGGAAACAGCCAGTCTGGTCCTACCTACCGCTATTTCATGAACGATCATCTGGAATATCGCTGTTTGGGGGTAAGCCCCACTGGTCTAAGCCGACGCGATCTGAGGTTTCGTAACGAAGCGAACGGTTGCGCCCTGCTGGTCATTTCGATGAAGGGGCAGCGGCTTTGCGAAGCGGTCGGGTACGAGAACTGCGGACAGCACGATTTCGCGCTTACCATCAGAAAGGCAGCAAAATCGACACTGAGTTCAGGCAATCATCAGCTACTTGGAAAAGTGAAGCTATCGTATGCCGATCCAACCCCGGTGGGCACCAACTTCAATAATCCAGCCGAGTATGATCTTTTTCAAGGGAACGCCAGCCTATTTCCCGACTTTGATCCGAGTCCGCGACCGAATCTTCTGGAATCGATTGGGCGCGAAGAGATGGATCAGGAAGAGCGACGTTGTGTTGAGTCGGGGGAAACTGCATCGGATACTAGAATTGTAGGGAATACCCTCGTATGGCGGAATCGCGATGGAAAATTCGACGGTCGGAACGCTGAATATTTCGACCCGGATGGACGCATCATATCAATTGCGATTCCAGAGAGCCCGCCTGCCGACGCCAGTCCTTCTCACCCATCGCAGGATAGCGAAGGCGACATAGGCATTAACCACTGGAAAATCGAAAAAGGTTGGCTACTGCGAACCGAAAACGACGAACCAACAAAGTTCTGCTGTGGGTTGTCCGTGCGATTGCAAAAGCCAAAGAATGCGAGCGCTGCCTCGCAGGCGAGGAGCTGTGTTACCGCCTCGCAAACGCCAACAAAATACATTGTTGAAGGCAACCCATACCAGATCGGCGTGAAACTGCCCGCAACAAAATGAACATCTAGGCTCTTCGAGCTTGAGGTCTCCTTCGGGTCAAAGGCTGCCCTTGTAAGCCGGCATGACAGGTCGGCTCACTTTCCGGAAGCTGACGTCGCAACGTTCTGAGCTCAGGTCAGCCACGGGCTATTTTCGGACCCTGCAGGCGACCCGCTGCATGCACGCAGGCAATTGGCGCTGATCAGTCGGAACTGCTATGCTGCGTGAACTCGTGTGGGGAGCACATCATGACTGTGTTGAGTTTTGCGCGCGCGGCATTCCTCGCGTCAGTCTTTGTCACATTTCTGAGCGAGAAGGGTCAGGCAGCCGAGCTGCGCGTTCTGGCGGGCGGCGCGATGACCGCGGTGTGGGCCGAGGTGAAACCAAAGTTCGAACAGGTCTCTGGACACAAGCTCGACATTTTCTTCGGCACCACCCCAAATTTGATCAAGGAGGCGACGTCGGGAAAGGCGTTTGACGTCGGCGTCGTGCCGGTCGAGGTGATGCAGGACGCAGGAGCACGTGCAAAATTCGCCGCCGGCACTACATCCGATGTTGCGCGCGTCGGGCTCGGTGTTGCGGTGCGAGCTGGCGCTCCGAAGCCCAACATCGGCACACCTGACGCGTTTAAGGCTGCGCTGCTCGATGCACGGTCGATTGCGACACTGCCGGCAAGCGCCGCAGGTGCGCAAGTGATGAAAGCATTCGAGCGACTTGGTGTCGCCGTGGCAATCAAGGGCAAGCTTCAGGCAAAAGCGGCACCAGCCGAAATCGTTGCGGCAGTTGAAAAGGGCGAAGCTGAGCTAGGCGTGTTCTTGCTAAATGTGCTCACCGCCCCTGGACTAGACGTCGTCGGCCCATTCCCTGCGGACCTGCAGCAGGAAGTTGTCTTTACGGGTGCTGCTGCCGCGGACACAAAGCAAGGAGATGCCGCAAAAGCGCTGCTCGGGTATCTCAAGTCGCCAGAAGCAAGCGCCATCATTAAAGCGAAGGGAATGACGCCGGGCTGAAAGCATTGAACCCTCCGAGATTGAGGTTGGAAAACGCAAAGCGAAAATGGTGAGGAACCATGGCAGCCGGCCCGAGAAGGTCCGGTGTGGGTCAAAACCGGCAATACTCTGATTGAGCAGAAAAGTTCTGCTTAGACCCCAGAGCCGGCGTCTGCGCCTTTGCGAGTGTGCGCCGCGTCTGCTCATTCTCAGAAGCTTATGCGCGCAGTTTGAAAGCCTCGGCAGATAGCCAGGGCCTAATTTTTATCTCGGATCGCGCGAAGCATAGTCGTAGCTTTTCGCTCCGGTCGTCGATGCAAGATGCGACTGGCCGATGCAAATTTCGCATAACATTTTGCGGATGGCGCCGCGTTCGGCGCTGTCGTTGAAAGTCCTCGTCAAGCTTTCGATTGCAAGCTTCGGCATTCATTGCAACGACAAGGGATTTCGCATGAAGAAGGTCAAGATCGCGTGGCGGTTGGGCATGCTCACGCTCGGCAGCGTACTCGCGATGATGGTTCTCGTTGGCGTGTCCCTGGTCCAGCTGCGCGATCAGATGGAGGCCGAGAGGACGCGGGCGCTGCGCGGCGCCGTGGACGTGGTCGCATCGCAGATCGCGGCCTATCAGCAGGACGTCCTGTCCGGCCGGATGAGCCGCGACGATGTGATTGGCAGGGTCCGGGAGATCGTCGCGAAGTCGCGATATGACGGCAACAACTACTTCTTCGTCTATGACTGGGACGGGCTCAATCTCGCCGATGGCGGCACGCCTGAAAACGTCGGCAAGAACCTGATCGACAAGGGCGACGTCAATGGACATCTATTCCGGCGCGAGATCGTCGATCTCGCGCACGCCGCCGGCGCCGGGACCGTGACTTATCATTTCCCCCGCAACGGCCAGCCGCAGCCCCTGCGTAAACAGGCCTTCGTCAGGGCGCTCCCGGACCTGAAGATGATGGTCATAAGCGGCATGTATGTCGACGATCTCGACGATTCGTTCAGGGGCGCGGCGCTGCGGCTCGGGGGGCTCGCGCTGCTGGTCGTGCTCATCAGCGTGGCGTTTGCGGTGTTGATCGCAGGAACGATCTCCCGGCCATTGCGGCGTCTGGAGGAGCGGCTGCGCAAGATCGTGTCGGGCGAGATCGAGGGCGACATTCCGGGGCTGGACCGGGGGGACGAGATCGGCGCCATGGCCGCGGCGGTCGCCGTCTTGCGTGACCATTCGGCCGATCGATTGGAGCTCCAGGCGTCCCAGGCGAAGCTCAAGATGCAGGCTGAGAGCGAGCTGAAAGGCGTTCTGGCGCGCGCCGCCTCGTCCTTCGAGGAGTCGGTCGTTGGATCCGTGGATGAGGTCGTGGAGGCCGCCGGCCACATCGCCGATGCGATTCAGGAGTTGGAACGGTTCAACGCCGACAACATGCTGTGCAGCCGCACGGCTTCTGAATCCGCAGGCGGCATTGCCGGCAGCGTGCAGGCCATGGCTGCCGGGGTCGAGCAGCTCGATGCCTCCACCCGCAACATCAATGGACGGGCCCAGGAAGCAAGCCAGGTGGCTGACGTTGCCAGCGGCCGCGCGACCCAGGCCGGATTGATGGTGGAGAGCATGGTGCAGGCCGCGACAAAGATCGGAAGCGTCGTGGAATTGATCAGCGATATCGCCGGCCAGACCAATTTGCTGGCGCTCAACGCGACCATCGAGGCGGCGCGCGCGGGCGAAGCGGGCCGCGGCTTTGCCGTCGTGGCGGCGGAGGTCAAGACCCTCGCGACGCAAACGGCGCGCGCGACGGAAGACATCTCTTCCCAGGTGCTCGGCATCCAGTCGGCGACGCAGGCAGCGGCCAGCGAAATCGCTGCGATCGTCGCCGTGATCAGCGATATCAGGGAGCAGAGCGCGACGATCGCCAGAGCGGTCCAGGAACAGAGCGGCGCCACCAGCGACATCAACCGCGCGGCCCGCAGCGCCGCGGAAGGCGCCGAGCATCTCCAGAGGTCGGTCGAGGATGTCTGCTCGAAGGCCGCCACGGGGCAGTCGATCGCGCAGGGCGCGGGCTCGCGCGCGGAGGCGCTGCGAAGCCGGTTCGGCGATTTGAACGAAGCGGCGCTGGGATTCGTCCGGCGGCTCCAGGCTCTGCAGTCGGCGGCGTAGGACTCTCGCCAGCCGCTCATGAGCCAATGATGACATTATGGCGGTGTTGCACGCGTATGCGGGCCCGTGCCTGCTGGCGATTGCAGCCGCCATCATCCTGCCGCGCGGGATCCGGACGCCGGCGGGTCAGAACGCCTGACCGGAAGACGATAGCTGTCGAAATTCTCGCGCGATCTCGTTCGCAGCGGGAATCTGACGCGTGAGCGGCGATGAGACGTCTGTCGTTGGGTGCTTCACGATGGCCCGCCTGTCTTTCACATAGGCGATGGGAACGCCCATCCTTTCCACGCGGCCGATGATCGCGCCATCCAGGTCGCGATCGCAGTTCATGTGCGTCGGGGCGATGAAGAATTCCGATTCGTCCCATTCGGACCGGAAGTCCCAACGCAATTGCGGAAGCGTGACGGTGTGATCGAACGCTGGACGTTCTCCACACACAGCGACCGAATAGATCGTCGGCGATTTGATGTCGCCGGGCGGTGTCGTTTCGCGGACGAAGGTCTCGAGCATACGGATCGCTTCCGGCATGCTGTTGAACCAGTAGTCAAGGTCATAGCGACGGAATGCGCCCGGAAGGCCTCCGACCATCGCGTTGTAGGATAGATTCTCGTAGGGATGAAGCCTTGCCAGCAGGACCCCTTCCGAGAGGAAAGACGCGCACATCGCTGCAAGGGCCGCCCAGGCCAGTCGTCGGCTTCGCACGGCAATTGCATCGAGGAAATCGCTCAGGCCCACGCCGGCCAGCACGGCCAAGGGAGGAAGCACAAAGAGAAAATGACGCATGCCGCTGAACGCAGGGCCATGAACGAGGGCTTGGCATCCCAGGGGAAGCAGAATCATAGTCGATAGCAATGCAAGTTCGCGCCAGCGGTGCGAGCCTTTCTTGAGGGGAAGCCAAAGAAGCGAAGTCATCCCCAGCGCGGCACCCGCCTGGGTGATCAGCGGCACGCGGATGAAGAGATAGAAGGGAACATAGGCGCGCGGCACCTTGGCCATCTCGTACACGTGCCCGGCAAAGAGCGTGCGGATCGCATACTGAAATTCCGAGAAGGCAAACAGGCCGCGAATGGGATTGAGCGGCGACAGCGCAGCCCATGGCCAGGCCAGGATCATCAGCAGGTAGGCGCCTGCCATGGCGGGGCATGTCTTCAACACGGAGTTAGCCACGAAGGTCAGGCGCGCCCCGCAGCTTTCCGTCCAGGGCAGATAGATCAGGATTGCAATTCCGAGGTAGACGAACACCAGCAATCCGTAGCTACGCAGCCCGAGAGCTGCTCCGGCAAGACAGCCGAAGACCACAAGGTCAACGGCGCGCGGCGCCGGCAGTTGGCGCGCCAGGCGGAGAAGGACGAGCGTCGCTCCGGACATGGCCGCTGCAAATGGAATGTCCTTGGTATGGTTGAACATGGCGCCGTACCAGGCGCCGCAGAGCGCAAGCGCAATCGTCGCAATAAAGCCCGCGCGCGGTCCGGCGATCAATCGCGCGGCGGCGCCACTGAGGGCGATGCCGGCGATGCCCGTAGCGGCGCAGAGGATGTGCCGCAATTCGTAGATATCGATGGGGATAACCTGGCCGAGCGCGATTGCCGTGACGTCGAACAGACCTCCATAGAGATACAGGTTATCGAAGCTGAAGAGATCGCGTACCCGCAATCCACTCCGATAGTAAGCAATGATCAATTCACCGTAGTGATGCTGGACGCCCTCGTCATTGGAGATCGCGTAATCCTTCGCCGTGAAGCACACGAGGACAGCCAGAGCCGTGAGAAACGCCAGGGCCAAGAAATCGAAGGTGTTCGAAGGGATGCTGCTGCGCGCAGGGCGCTCGCCAAGCCCCTTCAGTGCGTCATCGACGAAAGCACGGTCGTCCGCTGCTTTTGATCCAACTCTCGACAACACATGATCGGATCTCATGTGCGCCCCGCTCGCCTGCAAGGCGAGCCGCAAGGCCGTTTCCCGGCGGCGGCCTCTTGTTCGCTGCGTGCTGAGTTATCCGTCACGACCGATTCCTAGAGTTTGTGGCCTTTGTCCCGCAGCAACCGGGTCATCTGCGCCTTGATCTCGTCGGTCGCTTCGCGCGAGATTTCATCGCCGATCTGTCGGCCGATCTCCGAGAGCTCGTGCGATTTCCCGGTGTACTTCTGGCCGACCGCGCTGCCATAGAACGCCTCGATCGCGTGCAGTTCATCCGCGGAGAAATTCGCCGCATAGGCCGCCGCAGCACGCTCGATCATCGAATTGCTGTATTTCGACTGGTCGGCTTCCAGGATCGCCGGCACTGCGGCGTCGAAGTCGCGCTCGATCTCGGGACGGTCCTGAGACAAAACCGGTCGAATGCTGAACAGAATACCCGGAAGCAAAAGCTTGTATTGATCGGTCACCCGCAGCGTCGTGACGAGGCGCCGAGCCGCGTCCATTGCGGCGGGTGATGGGTCGTCTGCCCGCGCTAAACCCATTGTGAACAGGATGGCGCAAACAATGATCGTCAGTACCTTGTACATGCCTGTCTCCTCCTCGAATCTACTCACGCGGCACTCGGCTGAGTGCGAGCCACGGGCGCGACCTCCTGTTGGAGTTTAGTGGCCAAGCGCTCATCGCCGCCGGCGTCCACAAAGAGATTCCGGACCCGCTGCGCACGATCCAGAAGCCAGGCGACAGCGGTCATGATGACCATTCCGCCGATGCTGAGCAGAATTTGCTCGACCACCTGGTGCTTCCACTGAACCAGCATCCAATGCACCCCGAACGACAGGAAGACGCCGAGGCAGAACAGCGGCAGCGAATGCTGCCCGCACAACACCAGCGGTCGCAGCCATTTCGACTTCAGTCCTTCCCAATCCGGGTTGAGATAGCGCGAGACGATGACTGCCAGCGCAAGGAAGTGCGTGAACCGGAGCATGTCGAGGTCGGTCTTGTCGATCGGATAGATCAGCTTGATCATCCATTTCGGGATCAACGACTCCAGAAATGCGCTGTGCCAGGTCATCACGATCACCAGCGCAAAAGCGATCCAGCCGATCGCGACTGCGAAGACGATGCGCGACTGAATGAATTTGCTGATTTGAGCGACCGCGCCGCACCCGCACCAGGCGCCGAAAAAAAACATCAATTGCCAGGCGAACGGATTGAAATACCAGGTCGCCCCTTTCGGATAGGACGGCAGGTTCCAGTCGAAATAGCGAGCGAGCAGGTACAGCACGATCGAACCTGCCAAGGTCAGATTCGGGCGTCGCACGAGGCACCACACCACGAACGGCGAAACGAGCACCAGGGAGATGTAAAGCGGCAGGACGTCCAGATCGACAGGCTTGTATTGCAACGTGAGCGCCTTGCCTATCAGCTCGTCGGGATGCGCGAGGAAGTTGGCGACGTTGAACTCATCCTTGTACATGGGATTGTCCCACTTCCTTGCCGCACGGGCGATCTGTGCCGTGAAGGCGAGGAACAGCAGGATGTGAGCAACGTACATTTGCCAGGCGCGCAGCCACAGCCGCTTCAACGCCGGAAGAAACTGGCCCGCGGCCACGATCGGGACGTAAATGAACCCGAGGAGATAACCGGAGATGAATACGAAGAACTCGGCTGCGTCGCTGAAGCCGTAATTGCGCAGCGTGAGCCAGGCCACCACGTCGTCCGGAATGTGGTCGAGAAAGATCATCCAGAGGCCGAGACCGCGCAGAAGATCGAGCCTCAAGTCCCGTTCTACGACGAAAAGATCCGTGCTCTCTTTTGCCATGTCAGCCTGTCCGATTCGTTGAGTGGGCCATCATTAAGAACTTTGCGCGATCAGCTTGGGAATATCCGCCTTGGCGCGTTCGTGCGCCGACATCGCCCATTTGTACCAGGTGAATACCCTTGCTACGCCGTACAGGATCAAGATGCCGCCGGCGCCGACCGCCGCGTGCAGCACAAAACCCGCATCAAGCTCGATGAGCAGGGCGTAGCCCGCGAATGACAGCGCAACGCCGAGCGCAAAAATTTGAAGAGAATACTGTCCGCAAAGGATGAGAGGGCGCGCCCAGGCCGATCGTAGCCCCGTCCAATCGCCCGGCACGAAGCGTAGTGCGACGACGGCCAGCGCCAGGAAATGGGCAAACCTCAGAACGTCGAAATCGGTCTTGTTTATCGGATAGATTAGTCGCGCGACCCAGCCGGGGATCAGGCGCTCCAGGGGCGGAAAATACCACGTCATAGTCACAAAGAAAGCAGCGCAAAGATAGGCGACGGCCAGCCACAACACCGATCGGGAATTGAGGATCGGCGATAGTCGCTTGCCTCCTCCAAGCGCGCACCAGGCGCCGAACACGAACAGCAGCTGCCATCCATACGGATTGAACGACCAGAAGCCGTCTGGATAGGTCGACAAATGCAAGTCGTATCGAAGCATGAGCACATACAGTCCGGCCGACAGGGCGAGCGGCAGATCCCTGTGCAATCTAGCGAGCAGCAGCACCAAGGGTAGAACAGCCATCAGAACGACATAGAGCGGCAGGACATCCATGTTCAGCGGGCGGAATCGCAACAGCAGCGCCTGGATCATTTCGGAGCCAGGTTGCTTGAAGAATTCTCCGACCTCCATCTCCTGGATGTAGAACGCCGGCTTCTCGGAAACCGCAGTAGCGAAAGCGATTTCAGCCATCAGAACCAGGAAGAGCAGAAGATGCGCGGTGTAGATTTGCCAGACCCGCCGCAGCACACGTGCTGTCCCGATCACGAAGCCAGCCTCGAAGGTCGCGCGACCGTAGACCAAAGCTGCGGTGAAGCCGGAGATGAAGATGAACACTTCGGCCGCATCGCTGAACCCGTAGTTGCGTATCGTGACCCAGGCCAGGAGGTCGGGTGAAACGTGATCGACATAAATGAGCCAGAGGGCCAGGCCGCGGAAGAAGTCGAGTCGTAATTCTCGCTCGCCTTTGGCGACGGCAAAGCTCGGTGTTGGGAGGGACTGCGACGAAGCCGGCGCAACGCCATGCCGCTTTGATTTGGGGTAACCTCTGGCGAACCAGGCGGCGAGCCAGATCAATCGGCGGTACTGGGGGCGACTCGTCACCCCAATTTCGGCCCGCGCGCCAAGGATACCAAGAATCGGCAAGCGCCTCATTGGTCCCCCTCCCTTTTCCGACGGAAGTCTAACCTCCGCTCCGGAACAAGAACATCGAAGATGCGATGCCTCCATTGAGAAGTCGACACTACCGAATACCTCTCACAACGAACGCTGCGCGTGGGGGCTGGATAATCGGTACCGAGAGACCTCTCCAATACCTTGGTTCTATGGGTTCGTTAGCCGATCGGCATTGGAGCTGACCGAGAAGGGCTGCCAAGCTAACGATCGAGGGATGCACGCGTTTGGCCGTTCATGGCACCCTGCTTCGCTGGGCTCCAAGGTCGGGGAATGTGCCGGCATCCCGCGCCATGCCATTCCTGCATTCCGCCGGTGTTTTGCCCGACGAAGCAAAGTCATTCTCGGCAAAGCAAAATTTTATCCGGATTCTTCCAAGCCAATCGTTGTAGTGGATGGGTTGTTTTCGCTCTTTTGTCTCCGCCACTCACCCCGCCGCGGAACCCGCCTCGCTCTCCGAGGGTTTTAACCTTGTCGCCCCGGCACTTCGCCGGCGCAGCAAACGGGGGAAGACGCCTGCATGCAGTGGAGCCTGCTCCGACCGGTCGGCCTTGTCCCCGCGACGCTTGTCCTCACCAGCATGGCCGCCAGCGCCGAGGGCGGCAAATCGGCAAGTCCCTCCGAATTCCTGCTGGTGACGCAGATCGTGCTGCTGATCGCGGTGGGGCGAGGCCTCGGCGAGATCATGCAGCGGATCGGCCAGCCCTCGGTGATCGGCGAGTTGCTCGCGGGCATTCTGCTCGGGCCATCGCTGTTCGGCTGGATCTGGCCGGACGCGCAAACCGCGATCTTCCCGAAAATGCCCGAGCAGAAGGCGATGCTCGACGGCATCGCGCAGTTCGGCATTTTGCTGCTGCTCCTGCTCACGGGCATGGAGACCGATCTCAAGCTGGTGAAGAAGGTGGGCAAGGCAGCGATCGCGATCTCGATCGCCGGCATCCTCGTGCCCTTCGCCTGCGGCTTCGCGCTCGGCGAATTCCTGCCCGATGCGCTGCTGCCGAAGCCCGAGCAGCGCCTTGTGGCCTCGCTGTTTATGGGCACGGCGCTGTCGATCTCCTCCGTGAAGATCGTCGCGGTGGTGGTGCGCGAGATGAACTTCATGCGCCGCAATGTCGGACAGATCATTGTCGCGACCGCCGTGATCGACGACACCATCGGCTGGATCATCATTGCCGTCATCTTCAGCCTGGCCTCGCAAGGCACGCTGGATCTCGCCTCGGTGGCGAAAGCGGTGCTGGGCACGCTCGTCTTCCTCGCGGTCAGCTTCACGATCGGCCGTCGCCTGGTGTTCCAGCTCATTCGTTGGGCCAATGACAACCTCGTCAGCGTCGCTGCCGTCATCACCGTGATCCTGCTGCTGATGGGCGTGATGGCACTGATCACGCATGCGATCGGCGTCCACACCGTGCTCGGGGCCTTCGTCGCTGGCATCCTGGTCGGGGAGTCGCCAATCCTGACCCGACAGATCGACGAGCGCCTGCGCGGGTTGATCTCGAGCTTCTTCATGCCGGTGTTTTTTGGTCTCGCCGGCCTCAGCGCCGATCTCTCGGTGCTGCGCGATCCCAATCTCTTGCTGCTCACCGGCCTCCTCGTCGTGATCGCCAGCGTCGGCAAGTTCGGCGGTGCCTTTGTCGGCGGCACTCTGGGCGGGCTGAGCACGCGGGAATCGCTGGCGCTCGCGAGCGGAATGAATGCGCGCGGCTCGACCGAGGTCATCATCGCCACCATCGGCCTGTCCATCGGCGTGCTCAGCCAGAACCTATTCACGATGATCGTCACCATGGCGATCGTGACCACGATGGCGATGCCGCCGATGCTGCGCGCGGCGCTGGCCAAGCTTCCGATGAACAAGGAGGAAAAGGAGCGGTTGGAGCGGGAAGAGTTCGAGAAGCGCGGCTTCGTCGCCAATCTCGAACGTCCGCTGCTTGCCGTGGACGAAAGCGTCAATGCCACCTTTGCCTCGCACATCGTCGGATTGATCGCCGGCATGCGCGGCCTGCCGATCACCGTGCTGCATATCGGCAAGCGGGCCGGGGAGCAGGAGAGGGGCCGCGACGAGGAAGCGAGCCATGAAGCCGTGGTGAAGAAAGCCGCCGAGACCGTCTCCGCCAATGGTGACGGTGAGGTGGGCAGCATCGATGTCGTCACCCGCGCCAGGCGCGCCGAACTCGGCGAGACCATCACCGAGGAGGCGCGCAAGGGTTTTGATCTTCTCGTCGTCGGCGTCGACAAGGTCACTGCTGCCAAAGACCGCTTTGATCGCAAGATCGAGGACATCGCAGCTAAATTCGAAGGCCCGCTCGCGATCGTCGCGGCCAGGGGCAAGCACCTGAAGCAGCCGATGCCTGATAGCCTCAACATCCTCGTCCCGGTCTCCGGCAGCGGCGTCTCCAAGCGTGGCGCGGAGGTCGCGGTCGCGCTGACGCAGGCCGGATCAGGCTCGCTCCGGGTGATCTATGTCGCGACGACCCGCGACAAGGGCGCGCAGCGCGGTGCTTCGCGTGGTCTCGGCCAGGAGGCGGGTATCCTCAAGGATGCCAGCGATCTCGCCGCCCGCTATGAGGTCGACATCACTACGACGCTGCGCGTCAACCGGGCGCCGGAGGCGGCGATCCTGCGCGAGATCGACACCACCGATGTCGACCTCGTCGTCATGGGCGTCGATCGCATCCAGGCCGATCACCTCTCCTTCGGCGGCGTTGCGGACGCCGTGCTTAGGCAATCGAAGGTCTCGGTGCTGCTGGTTTCCAGCGGCGATGCGCGGCAGGCGCCGAGCGAGAAGGGGTAGCTCTGTCGTCATTGCGAGGAGCTCGCGACAAAATTGCGTAGCAATTTTGCGCTGATGCGACGAAGCAATCCAGACTGCTTCCACGGAGAGACTCTGGATTGCTTCGCTGCGCTCGCAATGACGGGGTGAGTGGGTAGGGACACCTCACGCACGCCCCCATGATGCCATTATGCCGGTGTTTTGCCCGACGGCGCAAGCAATTTTTCGGCAAAATCGAATATCTCGCGCTTTTTCAACCCCATGTCTACTGTGCATGGGGTTGTTCTTAGGACTTCACCTCCGTCGCGGCCACCGCCTTCGGTGCCTTCTTCGAGGCGCGCCAGTTCTCGAACCGCTGCACCACCACGAAGAAGGCCGGCACGAACAGCACGGCCAGGCAGGTCGAGGCCAGCATGCCCGAGAACACGGTGATGCCGATCGACTTGCGCGCGCTGGCGCCGGCGCCGGTCGCGATCACCAGCGGCACCACGCCGAGGATGAAGGCGAACGATGTCATCAGGATCGGGCGGAAGCGGGCGCGCGCCGCCTCGATCGCGGATTCGATGACCGGCTTGCCGTCGCGGCCGTGCAGCTCGAGCCCGACCTCGACGATCAGGATCGCGTTCTTGGCCGACAGCGCGATCAAGAGGATCAGGCCGATCTGGCAATAGAGGTTGTTGTCGATCTTGAGGCCCGAGAGGATCAGCATCGGCCCGAGCAGCGACAGCGGCACGGCGAGGATCACCGAGATCGGCGCGTACCAGCTCTCATACTGGCCGGCGAGCACGAGATAGACCAGCAGCATGGCAAGGCCGAACACCCAGTAGATCTGGTTGGAGACCGCCTTCTCCTGGTAGGACATCGCGGTCCATTCGAAACCGGTGCCCGGCGGCAGCGTCTTGTCGCCAATCTCCTCCATCAGCTCCAGCGCCTGGCCAGACGAATAGCCCTGCGCCGGCAGGCCGACGATGGTCGAGGACGGATAGAGATTGTAGAGGCTGATCAGCGAGGGCCCCGTCACAGGCGTGATGGTGGCGACGGTGCCGATCGGGATCATGTCGCCGTTCTGGTTGCGCACCTGCATGTTGGCGATGTCGCGCTCGGTGACGCGGAAGGCCGGATCGGCCTGGGTGTAGACCTGGAACACGCGGCCGAACTTGTTGAACTGGTTGACGAAGGACGAGCCGAGATAGGTCGACAGCGCCGAGAACACGGCATCCGTCGTGACGTGCAGCGTCTGGGTCTTGACGCGGTCGATCTCGACATTGAATTGCGGCACCGCCGAGCGGAACGAGGACGAGACGCGCTGCAGCGCGCTCTGGCTCTGGGCGTTGGAGACCATCGCGCCGGTGATGGCCTGCAGCTTGGCGAAATCGCTGTTGCCGTCACGGAGTTCGACCTGCATCGAGAAGCCGGCCGCATTGCCGATGCCCTGGATCGGCGGCGGCGGCAGCACCAGCGTGCGCGCTTCCATGATGTTGGCGACCTTGTCATTGAGGCCATAGACCAGCGAGCGCAGATCCTCGCCTTTGCCGCGTGCCGACCAGTCCTTCAGGATGATGTAGGCGACGCCCGCATTGGCAAGGCTCGCGCTGTTGTCGAGGGCGGAGATGCCGGCGATGGTGATGACCTGCTGGACGCCGGGCGTGTCCTTGATGAGGTCGGCTGCCTTGTCGAGCACCTTCTGGGTTCGCTCCAGCGAGGCGCCATCGGGCAGCTGCACGGCTGCGATCAAATAGCCCTGGTCCTCGATCGGCAGGAAGCCGGTCGGCACCCGCGACAGGCCGTAGCCGCTGAGCCCGATCACAAGGAGTGCGAACGCGACAGAGATCGTTGCGTGCTTCACCAAAAACGTGATCAGCCGCGTGTAGCCCCGCTCGACCCTGTCATAGACGGCGTTGAAGCCGCGGTAGAAGAAGTTGCGTTGCTCCGGCGGCACCGTCGGTCGCAGCCACAGCGCGCATTGCGTCGGCTTCAAGGTGGCCGCGTTGATGGCGGACAACAGCGCGGTTGCCGCAATCACCAGCGCGAACTGCGAATAGATCCGCCCGGTGAGGCCGGCGAGGAACGAAGCGGGCAGGAACACCGAGATCAGCACCAGGGTGATGCCGACGATCGGCGCGAACAGCTGGTCCATCGCCCTGATCGCGGCGTCGTGCCCGTTCATGCCCTGCTCGATATTGTGGGCGGCGCCTTCCACCACGACGATAGCATCGTCGACGACGATGCCGATCGCGAGCACGATCGCAAACAGCGTCGACATGTTGATGGTGAAGCCGAGAGCCGCCATCGCGGCAAAGGCGCCGATGATGGTGACAGGCACCGTGGTCGCCGGCACCAGCATCGCGCGCCAGTCCTGCAGGAACACGAGGATCACGACCAGCACGAGGAGGCCGGCCTCGATCAGGGTCATGTAGACCTCATGCACCGAGGCATTGACGAATTTGGTGGTGTCGAATGGCGTGTCGTACTTGATGCCTTCCGGAAAGCGCTTGGCGAGCTCGACCATCTTCTTCTCGACGGCCTGTTCGACTTGAAGCGCGTTGGCGCCGGGCGACTGGAACACGCCGATGCCGGTGGCGGGCTGCCTGTTGAGGGAGAAGATCTGGCTGTAGGTCTGCGCGCCGAGCTCGACCCAGCCGACGTCGCGCACGCGCGTGACGTCGCCGCTTGTGCCCGTCTTGACGATGATGTTCTCGAACTGGCCGGTGTCGTCGAGCCGGCCGTTGACGTTGAGCGTGTACTGGAACGCCTGTCCCGGCGGCGTCGGCGGCGCGCCGACCTGTCCGGCCGAGACCTGCTGGCTCTGCTGCTGGATCGCCTGGATGACATCCTGCGGCACGAGCCCGCGCGCCTGCAGCTTGTTCGGATCGAGCCAGATCCGCATCGAATACTGGCCGGCGCCGAACACCGTGACGTTGCCGACGCCGGGCAGGCGGGACAGCTCGTCGCGGATGTTGATGGTGGCGTAGTTGCTGAGGTAAAGGCTGTCGAACCGAGAATCCGGCGAGGTCAGCGTCACGAACAGCAGGATCGACGTCGATTTTTTCTGGACGGTAACGCCCTGGTTCTGCACCGACTGCGGCAGCTGCGACAGCGCGCTGGAGACGCGGTTCTGCACCAGCACCTGCGCGAAGTTCAGATCCGTTCCGATCTTGAAGGTCACGGTCAGCGTGTAGGTGCCGTCGGAGCCGCTGTAGGACTGCATGTAGAGCATGTCCTCGACGCCGTTGACCTGCTGCTCGATCGGCAGCGCGACGGTGTCGATCACGGTCTTGGCGCTGGCGCCGGGATAGCGGGTCGTCACCTGCACTGTCGGCGGAACCACATCAGGATATTGCGCGATCGCGAGGTTGAACAGCGCCACGCCGCCGATCAGGATCATCAGGAGCGCGATGACGTTCGAGAGGACCGGCCGCTCGATGAAGAATTTGGAGATCATGGGCCGGCGCTCCTACTTGGCAGACGCCTGCGGCTGCTCGATCTTGGTCTGTTGCGGGTCGATCTTCTGGCCCGGGATCACGCGCAGCAGCCCCGAAATGACCACGCGGTCCTCGGGCTGCAGGCCGCTCTCGATGACGCGCAGGCCATTGTCGGTCGGGCCGATCTGCACCTTGCGCTGTTCGACGACGTTGTCCTTGTTGGCCACCAGCAGATAGCGGCCGCCCTGGTCGCTGCCGAGCGCGGTGTCGGGGACGAGCAGGGCGTTCTTGTCCTGGTCGAAGGGGACGCGGACCCGGACGAAATAGCCGGGGAGCAGCACCCGCTTGTCGTTGGGGACGACGCCGCGCACGGCGAGCGTGCCGGTCGATGTGTTGAGGGTCGGCGCGACATAGTCGAGCTTGCCCTCATGCGGATAGCCGGTCTCGGTCTGGAGGCCGACCTCGATCGGAAATTGCTTGAGGTCGGCGGGGGTCAGTCCGCGGCGTTGCGCCTCGGCGCGAATGCGCAGCACGTCTTGCTCGTTGACGGTGAAGTTGACCCAGATCGGGTCCATGGCAACAATGGTCGCAAGCTGCGTCGGGGAGGAGGCGCCGACGAGCTCCCCGATCGAGACCAGATGCGCGCTGACGATGCCGTCGAAAGGCGCGCTCACTTTAGTGTAGCTGTAGTTGAGCTCCGCGATCCTGGTGTTGGCCTGGGCCTGCTGGAGGTTGGCCTGGGCGTTGTCGCGAGTCGATGTCGAGGTGTCGAGCGTCGCCTGCGAGACTGCCTGGCGCTGCACGAGGTCGACCTGCCGCTTGTAGTCGGCCTCAGCCTGCTTGAGCGAGGCCTGCGCGCCGGCCTCGGCTGCCTGTGCCTGCTCCAGCTTCAGCTTGTAGGTCTCGGGCTCGATCGTGAACAGCTGGGTGCCTTGCTTGACGAAGGTGCCATCGGTGTAGTCGATCGTTTGCAGAAAACCCTGCACGCGCGCGACGAGATCGACGCTCTTGATCGGCGCGGTGTTGCCGGTGGCCTCGACATAGCGCGTGACGGGGCGCTGTATGGGCGTGGCGACGTCCACCTTCGGCGGCGGCGGCGCCACGTAGGCGTTCTTGTCCTCGCAGCCGGCCAACGCAATCACGGCCGCCGAGGCGGCCAGGGCCCGCCCGATATGTCTCCACGCGCGATGAAATCTTGCGGGAAGAGCGGGATTCGCTGAGGTCATTCGGTGGTCCCCGATGATTGTCTGTCGGTGCGGCAGGCTACCAACAAATGCCCAGCCGTGGAACACCATAGCCATGGTAGTCACAGCCCTTGCACTGCAAACAGCGGCGAGGCCTTTGACAGTTCTGCCATGACAAATCGCTTTTCACCGAGCGCATGATCGACCAGAATTATGTCAAAGGCCGCACGCTTAGGCGCGAGGACCGACTTCAGGCAATCGGGCGACACAAGAGGAAACGCAAGGAGACAATGACATGCCAACGCCATTCTGGTCGGCCTGCGCGGTCCTTGCTCTTGCCGCTGTGGTCGCTGTGCCCGCGCTAGCCGATGGCCTGAAAGACGAGATCGCGCCGACCGGCAAGCTGCGGGTCGCGATCGCGATCAGCCCGGCGGGTGGAGCGTTCTGGTCGACCAAGACCGAAGCCGGCTATGCCGGCGTGCCCGTCGATCTCGGCAAGGAGATGGCCGCGCAGCTCGGTGTGCCCGTCGACTACGTCGCATACCAGAATTCCGGACAGATCACCGATGCGGCTGGCAAGGGTGCCTGGGACGTCACCTGGTTGCCGAAAGATCCCGAGCGCGAGATCCGGATGATGTTCGGTCCGATCTACGAGGTCGCGGACGCCACATACATCGTCAAGGCGGGTTCGGCGGTCACCAATTTCGCCACGCTCGACCAACCCGGCATCAAGGTAGCAGCGGTCAACGCGACGACGACGATGCGCGGCGCTGTTGCGCATCTGAAGAATGCGAAGGTCACGGGTTATCAGACCTACGACGAAATCTTCGGCCTTCTGAAGAGCGGCGTGATCGATGCCTTCGCGCTATCGCGCGACCAGCTCAACAAGATGGCGCAAAAGCTCCCGGGGACAAAGGTGCTGGACGAGACGTTCAAGAAGACGGTCACCGCCGTTGCCGTCCCGCTCGGCCATAGCCAGGCTCTGGCGTTCGCCACCAAATTCATGAACGAGGCGGTGACGAACGGCACCCTGCGCAAGGCCTACGATAATAACGGGCTGAAGGACACGCCGATCCGCACCGAATAGGCCCGGCCACATTGGATTTCGACCCGGCGCCTCGTTGTTGGACCTTGGATTACAACTGCCAAATCTTTCCTGGTCCCGTCCGCTTTTTTGTCCCAGTTCCTACCCGACGCGTCTCTTGCGTCAAACTGACACAGCTCTGTCACTCGTGATCGTTAGGGTCGCCCGTCACTCCTTCGGGGCACAAAAATGAAAACCAGATTTTTGACGACGGCTGCGATTTTCGCGGCCGCGACGACACTTGCGTGCAGCATTCCGGTGTTCGCCGACGACTTCGACCGGGATCACGATGGCGATCATCGCCATCCGCATCACATCCATACGGAAACGCCGATCAAGCATCTCGTGATCATCTTCAACGAGAACCGCTCCTTCGACCATTATTTCGCGACTTATCCGAATGCGGCCAATCCGTCGGGCTCGATTCCCTTTGTGCCAAAGCCGCATACGCCGAAGGTCAACAACCTCGTCAACGCCAATCTCCTGGTGAACAATCCGAACACCAATCCGGCCAACGGCACCGGCGCAACCGATCCGTTCCGGCTCGATCGCACCCAGGCCAATACGCGCTCGCAGAATCACGCCTATACGCCCGAGCAGCAGGCCGTCGACAACGGCAAGGAAGACCTGTTCCCGAAATTCACCGGCCGCGGCACCGCCGGCGGCGCCGGCGCATTCGGCACCAACGGGCAGGTGATGGGATATTTCGACGGCAACACCACCACGGCTCTCTGGAACTACGCCCAGCATTTCGCCATGAGCGACAATGCCTGGACTGACACGTTTGGCCCGTCGACCCCGGGTGCGCTCGAAGTGGTCGCGGGTCAGACCAACGGTGCCGTGAACATCGTCGGCACGTCGACGCAGACCGTTCCCGATGGTCAGGGCGGCTTGACTCTGATCGGCGACACCGATCCCGGCAACGACGTCTGCTCGAGCACGACCAGCACGGTCCTGATGAATGGCAAGAACATCGGCGATCTGCTCAATGACGAGCACATCAGCTGGGGCAGCTTCATGGGCGGCTTCGATCTGACGCTCAAGAACGCCAACGGTACGACTGGTTGTGCCCGCAGCACCTTGACCACCGTCGTGGGCGCCGCCACTGCGGATTACATCCCGCACCACGCCTGGTTTCAGTACTACAAGTCGACCGCCAACTGGACTCATGCGCGGCCGAGCTCGGTGCACGCGATCGGTCATACCTATGCGGATGTCCACAAGACCCTCGATCCGGCCAACCACGCCTACGATCTCGAGGACTTCTTTGCTGCGGTGAAGGCGGGTCATCTCCCGGCCGTCTCCTACATCAAGATGCCGGCCTATCAGGACGGTCATGCCGGATATTCCGACCCGCTCGACGAGCAGGCCGGCAATGTCGAGTTGATCAACTTCCTGCAGAAGCAGCCGGAATGGCGCGAGACTGCCGTCATCATCACCTATGACGACTCCGACGGCTGGTACGACCACCAATACCTCACGCCGAAGAGCGCCTCCTATGATCCGACTGCCGATCAGGTCAACGGTCCGGGCCTGTGCGGCCTCGGCTCGGCCAAGCAGCCGGCACCGAACGGCCTCAACGGCAAGCCGGTGAACGGTCGCTGCGGTCCGGGCACCCGCATTCCCTTCATCGTGGTCTCGCCCTACGCCAAGACCAACCACGTGAGCCGCACTTACATCTCGCAGGCTTCCGTCGTGCGGTTCATCGAGGATAACTGGCTGCATGGCAAGCGTCTGGGTGGCGGCTCGTTCGATGCGACCTCGGGATCGATCATGGACCTGTTCGACTTCGATCAGGATCATAGCCACGACTTCCGCAACGACGCGCTGTTCCTCGATCCGACCGCCGGCACGGTCATCGTCAGCCCGCCGGACGAACACCACCACCACTAGTCTGACGGGACGTCAGAATGAACCGCCGCACTTTGTGGCTCCTCGGCGCCGGCCTGCTCTCGCTGGCCGGCGCCGTCATTGCGGCCGAGCCGCATGGACCGGCCGAGGCGACACCATCGGGCCTCAACCCGAATCCGGTTCATCTCTACCGCCCTCCTGTCGAGCCGCTCTCAGCGATGGCGCAGCTCGGCAAGGCGATTTTCTTCGACGCATCGTTGTCCTCGTCCGGCGCGCTGTCCTGTGCATCCTGCCACAGCCCGGACCACGCTTACGGCCCGCCCAATGACGGTCCGGTGATGCTCGGCGGCGCCAACCTGTCGCGGCAAGGCGCACGCGCCGTTCCGTCGCTGACCTATCTGGAGCGCCACCCGAATTTCAGCATCGGCCCCGAAAAAGCCGACGACGACAACGTGGTTGATCTCGCGCAGATGGCGGCGCTCGGCCAGAGTGCCGTGCGCACGACCAAGACCGCGGGCGGTACCGGCGCGTCGGCGAACATTGTGCCGCAAGGGGGGCTGTTCTGGGACGGTCGCGCCGACACGTTGCAGGAGCAGGCGCTCTTCCCGCTGCTCGATCCCAACGAGATGGACGGCGGTAGTGTCGAGATCGTGGCCGACAAGCTGCGCAACGCGCCTTACGCCCAGCGCTTCGTCGAGTTGTTCGGCGCCGGCGTGATGAGAAATCAGCGGCTGCTGATTGCGGAGGCGATGTTCGCCGTCGCGCGTTATCAGGTGGAAGAGCAGAGCTTCCATCCGTACAGCAGCAAGTATGATGACTGGCTCGAGGGCAAGACGCGGCTCTCTGAGAGTGAGTTGCGTGGCCTGCAATTGTTCAACGATCCCGACAAGGCGAATTGTGCCGGTTGCCACTCCTCGGCGCCGTCCCGCGATGGCCTGCCGCCGCTCTTCACCGATCACCAATACGAGGTGCTCGGCGCGCCGCGCAATGCCGCGCTGGCCGGCAACGGGGATCCCGGCTATTTCGACCTCGGTGTCTGCGGCCCGCATCGCACAGATATGGCCGAGCAGACGCAATATTGCGGCATGTTCCTGACGCCGACGTTGCGCAACACCGCGACACGTCGCGCCTTCTTCCATAATGGCGTCTTCAAGACACTCGAGCAGGTGCTCGATTTCTACAATTTCCGCGACACAAATCCGGAGAAGGTATTTCCGCGCGCTGTCGACGGCACAGTGCGGAAATATGATGACCTGCCTGAAAGATATCACGCCAATGTCGATGTCACCGATCCGCCCTTCGATCGCCATCTCGGCGACAAGCCGGCGATGACAGAGCAGGACGAGGCCGACATCATCGCGTTCCTGAAAACGCTGACGGACGGCTACAAGGTGGAGAACTAGCGCTCTTCCCGATGGCGCGACTATAATCCCGGTGATCTCGCCGCCCAAGCCTTGGTGGCCTGGCAGCTTTCCATTGCTCGGGCGTAGGCAGGGCGTGCCGTCGTGCGGGCGAGATAGTCCCGCTCGACCGGACCGGGGACGTAGTTGCCCGTTCGCAGGCCGAGCAGGAGGGCGTAGCTCACCGAGATATCGGCCGCAGTGAATCGGTCGCCGGCCAGATAGGGGCAATCTGCGAGGCGGCGGATGACCAACCCCAGCCGGGTCTCGAAGGTTTCGGCTGCCCAGCGGGTCACCCGGGCATTTCGCTCGGCTTCGGGCGCCAGGTTGCGACCGACAAGGACTGTATTCATCGGCCCTGCGAGCCCGGCCTCGCCCATATGGAGAAATTGCAGATAGGCCGCGAAGGCGGGATCATCAGGGGCGACGGCAAGCGAAGCCGAGCCGTGGCGGGCGAGCAGATATTCAAGAATCGCAATCGATTCGACCATGATCGTCTCGCCGTCCTGCAGTGCGGGAATGAAGCCGGCGGGGTTGATGGCGAGGAAATCGCGATCGTTCTCGACTGCGAGCAGATCGACCGGGCGCAGCCGATAAGCCAATCCTAGTTCCTCAAGCAGCCAAACAACACGGAAGCCACGACCTTCGCCATAGACGGTGAGCATGGTTGAACGTTCCTGGATTGGGCTGGATATACTAGCTCGCAGACGACCTAGCGGGGTCTGATCTCCGCATATTTCACCATAGCCTTGTCGAACTTCCGCTTGAACAGCCACATCGCGCCCAAGATCTCGCGGAAGCTGGCCGAGCTTCGCGCCCGGTCGACTTTGCCGAAGGCGAAGATACTGTTGTTACGTAGGTGTTTCATGATGGTGGGATTGGACACCCTATAGTTCAACAGGTCGCCCGACTTCAATGCGGACCGCGTCGGTGTCGGGATGATCTGGATCAGCTCGAACAGCTTCATCTGCTCGATCGGATCGGGCAGCGTCTTCACGATCGCTGGGATTTCGGCAAATAGCTCCGCATGCGCGTTCATCAGGCCGTTGCGGACGTTGGTCCAATGATTGAAGCGGCGGTCGGTGCCGCGGGATCGCGCCTCTTCCTTGTCGTCGCGCGCGTTCAATGCGGGATCGGCGGCCGCGATCGTGCCCTTGATCGCCTCCCATTTGCGCTGGCCGTTGCGGTCCTCGGACGGGCCGGTCTGCAGGCTGCCCATATATGTGTTCGAGCGTGCGTTGCGGACGTTTTGCTTGCCGTTGGTCTCGGCATAGAAGAGCCCCAGGCTGATGCGGCCCGCGGCCTCGGCGTCAGCGGGTGCGAGCCCTTTGGCGCGTGCAATCGCGGCGCCGAGATCAACGACGTCCTTGAACGGTGTCGGCGAATTCTGAGCGCTCGCGGGTGGCGCCTCCATGATCTCGAAGACGTCGGCATATTCGTCGACCAGCGGCTCGATCGCGGCGTCGAAATAGGCCGGGGGGATCCCGAACTTGTTCGGCTTGCCGATCCGCGACGGCATGGCGTCGGTCAGATCCTTATAGGTGCTGATGACCGCGACGCGCGCAAGATAGAGCGCCTGGCCCGGCAGGTTCGGCAGTGGCTGCTTCGTCTCGATCTGGTGGCGCCGCTCGGCCAGGATCGACTTGAAATCGCCGAGCGCGTGCTCGTAGGCGGCGAGCGCCTCCGACTGCGCCGGCGTCGGTGCTTGCGCCTGGCTCGCGATGGGTGTCGCGAGGATCAGCCCAAGCACCGCCACGGCTGTCGCGGCGTGACATCGTCGTCCCATGGCGGGTTCCCATGCGCAGGAGATTCGTCGGCCATGGGATCGTAAACGTCAAACCCGCGTTCTGGCGAGCCCGCAAATCGGGCCCTCCGATCTCATCCCGCCGCCTGGTACGCCGGCGCAGACGTCAGGAATTTGGCATAGGCATCAGCGTCGGGCGGCAGGAAATGTCCCTTGAGCCCGCCGCGCCTCTGCGTCTTTGCCCCGATGTCGGCCATCAGCTCGTCGAAATGGCGGTAGTGATAGGGCGCAACGCACAGGCCGCCATAGACGCCGGCGGCCGGCCGCTCCACGCGCTTGAAGTGCAGCATCATCTCGATGTTGTCGCGCATCTCTCGCTCCGTCGGCTGCCGCGCCAGTTGCCCGTCGGCATAGCGCACCAGCCAGTTGGCGGCGAGATCGGCGCAGAGCACGGTGCAGAAGGACGAATTGAAGCCGACGAAGCCGAGGTCGGGCAAATCGGGGTTGGCGATCAGGCGATAGAGCCGATACTGCCCATCCGCGTCGACCAGCTTCTGCTGATAGGCCTCGGGGAGGAAGGGCACGCCGAGCTTGTAGCCGATCGCGAGCACGGCGACATCGGCACCGATGCGCTCGCCGCCGCTCATCACGATGCTGTCGCCGTCATAATGATCGAACGTGCCGAACACCGCCTTGATCCGGCCATCGGCGATCATTGGGTAGAAGCCCGGCGTTGCGATCGGCACCGAGCAGTTGACGCCATCCTCGATCCGTTCTTTCGGCACCATCCTGCACTTGTTCAGCTTGAGCTGCGCCTTCAACAGGCTCTCGAGCCCGCGCCAGTTCGCCCAGATCAGCGGGGCGGCGAGACGGTACCCGAGCCGTGACATCGCACCGATGCCCCAGCCCGGAAACATCTCCTCCTGCGCGCGGATGTAGAGGATGCGCTTGAAGTTCACGAGCCCGCCGATGAAATAGGGGATGCGCCAGACCGGCTCGCGCATCACGATGGTGACCTCGCGCGCGCCTGATTTCACCGCGTTCACGGCAATGTCGGTCGCCGATTTCGAGCCGCCGAGCACGACGACGCGGCGGCCTTTCGCCAGCGCGGGATCGCCGTATTTCGACGAGTGCAGGATTTTCCCGCCCCGTGCCAGAAAGCCGTCCTCGCCCGGGCAATGCAGTTCGCGCGGCTCGTTGAACTGCCCGGTGCAAACAGCGACGAAATCGAAGTCCTCGCTGGTGGTAGCAGCATCCTTGCCCGATAGCGCGAGCGTCCAACCCGGTCGGCCTTCGGCGCGCCGCACCATGCCGGAAACCGACGTATTGAGGCGCAGCATGCGGTCGAGACCGAAACTTTTCGCATAGTCGGCGAGATAAGCATGGACCTGCGGCCCGGTCGGCCATTCCGGATAGGCTTCCGGCATGGCGCGATCGGTGTAGCGGTAGAGATCCTTGGGGCTTTGCGTCTGCACCTCCGGATAGGAGCGCGCCGGCTCCCAGACGCCGCCGAGATCGGCACTGCGTTCGACGATGATGACGCGGTGGCCGCGGGCTGAGAAGGCTTTCGCTGTGGCGAGGCCGGAGACGCCGGCGCCGATCACGCAGACATGCTTGGGGCTGACCATGGGATGGCTCGCAATCGATGTGTTTTGCGCGCGAGCAACTTCGTTCGGCCGCAAGGTGTGGCCGGCGGAGCTGCAAGCAGATGAAAGCGGACGTGAAGGCGGGCGCCTAGTCGTTGGCCTCGGGCGGCAGGAAGTCGACCTCGTGTAGCGCCGAGATGCGCACGACCTCGGCCGGGTCAGTCAGATTGTGGAGCTGGTTGAACAGCGCCTCCAGCTTCTGCATCGGCGAGACCCAGAACAGCGCGCGACACGGCTTGTCGGACTTGTTGAAATAGCCGTGCGGGATGCCGCGGGGCATGCGCACGAGGTCGCCGGCATGGGCCTTGACCCAGACGCCGTCGAGCTTGAGGTCGAGCGTGCCTTCCTGCACCAGGATGAATTCGTCCTGGGTCGGGTGGATGTGCACCGGCACGAACTGGCCGGGATCGCTGTTGGTTTCGAAGGCGAAGGTGGAGTCGGTGACGGCCTTGGGGAAGTAGACCTGGCCAAGGATGTTCCAGGTTTTCCCGCCATAGCCCGTGCCGTTCGCGGTAATGCCCTTTTCGAGTGCAGTCATGGCTCGCCTCCTGTTGGATACCGGCAAGGGTGGAGCTTCAGCCACGCGCAGGCACCTGTCTATCCGCTAAACGAATCCGGCACGGCTGTTGCCATGCAGCACGATGATTTTGCGACACGGCCCTTTTCGCACCCCGGGAACTATTATAGGCTTAAAGCAATTCCGCGACGCGAAGCGTGGTCGATGATGTCCGCAGCCGTGCTGGAAATGAGCGCCAGGCCACCCGCAACCGAACGGCTTGCGGCCTTCGCCCGCGTCACCACTGATGATGTCGATGAAGCGGCCGAGCAGATCGGTCGCATCTTCTGCCCGCATGATCTGAAGCCGGCGCAAGCCCGCGCTTCCGGATTTTCGGCCCGGCACAATTGCGCCGCGTTCGACGGCTTTTCCATCAACTACGTGGCCTATGGTGGGACCGTCAGCATCGATCCCGGCTGTCTCGATCGCTTCTTCCTTGTCCAGATCCCGCTCACGGGAAGCGCCCATATTCATGCTGGTGCCAGCGGATTCGACGCCGCGCCTGGCAAGACTGCCTCGCTGCTGTCGCCGACCATCGCGACGCAGATGACGTGGCGTGACTGTGCGCAAGCGATCTTGCTGCTCGATCGCCGCATGGTGGAGCAGCGTGCCGCGGCGCTGTCGGGCAGGGCGGCCGCTGCGGTCGAGTTCGATCCCGTGATCGACCTGGGCGGGCCCTCGGGCCGCCATCTGCAAGCCAGCCTGGCCGAGCTGATGATGCTTGCCGAACGGCTGGGGCCGTCCGGCAGGCTTTCACCGCTGGCGATGGCTGATTGGCGCGAGTTGCTGCTCGATCATCTGCTCAATGGCCAGCGGCATGGCCTGTCGGATTCGATCACAACGTTCTCGGGTCAAGCCGAGCGTCTGCCGCGCGCGCTTCGCGCTGCGCGGGACTATCTTGCGGACAATGCCGGCGAGCCGCTCGATCTTGCGCAGCTGGCCTGTGTGTCCGGCATCGGCATCCGTGCGCTTCAACTCGGCTTCCGCCGTCACTTCGGGATGTCGATCTCGGAGATGCTGCTCGATATCAGGCTCGCCGGTCTTCACACCCGGCTCGCGCAGGCGTCGCCGGATGCATCCATCACCGACATCGCCTTCGATCTCGGCTTCACCCATCTCGGCCGCATGGCCGGAGCCTATCGCGAAAAATTCGGCGAGACTCCGTCGGCAAGGCTGCGGCGGCGGATGAGCTAGCGAGAGGTGCCGGGTGATCTATTTTCGTGATCGCGTGGCGCTGTCTTCGGCGGCCTGCCTGCGCAAGAACCCCTCGACGTCAGCCTGCACCGAATAAGGTCTCGGGATCGCATCGCCCACGGCATCGACGGCGGTGTCGAGCGAGCGGCGCAGCATGCGTGCGAGCTCGGCCTTGCGGTAGGGCTTTGTCAGGAGTGGCGCGCCCGTGGTGGCGCTTCCCGGCGCGTGCTGGGCCTCCTGGGCATAGCCTGAGGTGAACAGCACCCGCAGCGAGGGCCGTGCAGCCACCATCTGGTCCGCAAGCTCGCGACCGTTGATGCCGCCGGCCATCACGATGTCGGTGAACAGCAGGTCGAACGGCGTGCCGCTGGCCGCAATTGCAAGGGCTTCGGTCGCGCTGGCGGCGGGAATGACCTTGTAGCCCAGGCTTTCGAGCTGGACAGTGACGTATTGGCGGACGTCGCGGTCGTCCTCGACGCAGAGAATGGTCTCCGTTCCGCCCACGACCTTGCGCGCGTCATAGCTTGCGGGACGCAATGCGCTGGTCTCTGCCTTCGGCAGATAGATCGTGAAGGTCGTGCCGCGGCCTTCCTCGGATTTGACCTTGATGCCGCCACCGGACTGCTTGACGAAGCCGAACACCATGCTGAGCCCGAGACCGGTGCCTTTGCCGACCTCCTTGGTCGAGAAGAACGGATCGAAGATCCGCTCGACGTGCGCCTGCGAAATCCCCGTGCCGGTATCGGTGATCTCGATCTCGACATAGTCGCCGGCGTAGCCGGCGCCGACCGCAACGGCCTCGCGCACGCCGAACACCACATTGCGCGTCGTCAGCGTCAGGCGGCCACCCTCCGGCATCGCATCGCGGGCGTTGATCGCGAGATTGAGCAGCGCCGCGCTGAGCTGCCCGCGGTCGGCGTAGGCGAGCCAAATATTGCCGTCGAGCTTCCTGATGATCTCGATCTTCTTGTCGAACGTCGCCAGCAGCAGCTTGGAGAGCTCTTCGAGCAAATCGTTGACGTCGATCTCGGCCGGCTGCAGCGCCTGCTTGCGCGCAAACGACAGCAGGCTCGAGGTCAGCGCGGCGCCGCGGTCGGCGGCCTCGCTGATCAGCTTGGTGATGGTGGCGAGCGGCGGATTGTCCTTCACGGCCTCGGCCAGGATCTCGATCGTGCCCGTGATGACAGTGAGCATGTTGTTGAACTCGTGCGCGATGCCGCCGGTGAGCTGGCCGACCGCCTCCATCTTCTGGGACTGGATCAGCTGCTCCTCGGCTGCGCGCCTCTGCGTCACGTCCTTGACGAAAACGTTGATGACGGTGCGGTCGCCAATGCGGAGCGCGGTGCTCGACGCCTCGATCAGGATCTCGTCGCCGGTCCGGTGCAGGATGGTCGCCTCGAAACGAATGCCGATCGGCGTATCGGACAGTTCCGGCAGGATGCGCATCATGCGCTGCCGGAACCCGGCGCGGAGCGGCTCGGCGACGAGCAACTCGACGACGTCGGCGCCGAGGGCTTCCGTCCGCGACCAGCCGGTCAGGGCCTCGGCCTGCAGGCTCCACTCCAGGACAATGCCGGTTTCGTCGGTCTGCACGAAGGCGTCGAGCGCGGTCCTGATGACGGCTTGCGTCATCTGCGCGCTGTCCGCGCGCGCCTGTGCCTGCTCGGCCAGTTGGTCGGTGTCGCTTTTCTGCTGTGACTTCGCGATGCTGCGCGCGCAGATGTGCGCGAGCAGCACCGCAACGGCGCCGCTCGCAAGCAGGGCAATAATCTGAGCAGCGCCGAAGCCGTTGCCGGCCATCGCATGCGCCACGAAGAGAGCCACGGCGGTCACGACGGCCTGCGCGGCCATCGCAAGAGTCAGAAGCCCCCTGAGTTTCATGCTCTCACACCACCGACGTCTGCCGCGGACCCCCAAGGGGCCGCCACCGGGCCTGCCAAGGGGTCTCCAAGTCCGCCCTGTCAAAGGAGTCCGGCTCCCTGTGAGCTACAGACTCCCTGCGGCGGCGTCGAGGGCATTTTCCGGCGGTATGGGGCGCGGGCCTGCTTCAGCCGGCCGGCGGATCGGTCTGGCGTAGCGTCGTGACCCAGATCACGCGCGCCGCCTGCTGGGTCGGGTTGTCGAACATGTGCGGCACGACGCTCGGAAAGCGAAAGCTGTCGCCGGCTTCCAGCACATGGGCCTGGTTGTCGAGCCAGAGCCGCAGGCTGCCGGAGAGGACGTAGCCCGCCTTCTCGCCGATATGCTGGAGGAAGTCGGTCCCTGAGGAGGCGCCGGGATTGAGCGTGAGCTCGTAGAGCTCCATCTGACCCTTGCCTTCCGGCGTCAGCGCCTCCTTGACGACGCCGCTCGCGGTGAGGCGCAGCAGGCGGCGGTTGTTCTTGCGCACGATGTAGCGCTGCACATCAGCGGGATCGCTGGTCTCGAAGAAATAGGAGATCGGCACGTCGAGCGCGATCGAGAGCAGGCGCAGCGTGCGGATCGAGGGCATCGCGCGTGCGCGTTCGAGCTGGCTGATCATGCCATTGGAGAGACCGGTCTTGTTGGCGACGTCCTGGATCGAGAGACCGGCGCGCTGGCGCAGCAGCCGCACGGTCTCGCCGAGACGCGCATCGATCGCATCATCGGTCCCAACCGCCGGGGCGTCCTTCGGGCGATCAGTTTCGCCGCGACCATCCATGTCGCTCTCTCCAAGCATTCCCGCGCTGCCGGCATGGCCGGCTGCGATGTGAAAAGGTCGCGCATCCTAGCAATGCGATTGACAGCTGTATTTAGTCATGATGAAATTTTGGCTGAAAAATTTAGAAGCACTAAAGCCCACTCCTGTCCCTTGCCGGGGTCTGGGGCGCGGGAGAGGTGCCGCGTGCGGGAACGGAGACTGGTCATGGCAGACAGCACCGGCAAGTTCGGCGTTGGCGGATTGCATCATCTCGGCCTTGCAAATCGCCGGCAATTCTTCCAGCTCAGCGTAGGCGCCGCGGCGGGATGGACGCTGTCAGGCAGCGCCTTTGCGCAGACCGAACGCCCGGGCACTCCGCCGGACAAGCCGCGCGGGCAGGTGATCGCCGCGCTGTCGCAGGAACCGACCGTCTTTCATCCCCTGATGCCCGGCATCGAAGTCGACCAGGGCGTCTGGTGGCAGGTTTTCTCGCCGCTCTGGTTCATCGATTCCGACGGCAAGTTCGTGCCCGACCTCGCGCGCGAAGTCCCGACGGTCGAGAATGGCGGCCTTTCGGCCGATGGCCTGACCTGGAAGATCAAGCTGCGCAAGGACGTGAAATGGCACGACGGCACGGTCTTCACGGCCGACGACGTCAAGTTCTCGCTCGACCTGATCAACAATCCCGACTTCCGTGTTCGCAACCGTGTCGGCCACAGCCTCGTCAAGGACATCACGATCATCGCGCCTGACGAGATCCACTGGCGAATGGAAGCTCCCTATTCGCCCTACATGTCGATCCTGTCGCTCACCTTCATCGTGCCCAAGCACATCCTGGAGAAGGTGCCCGATCCGAATTCGTCGCCGTTCCACAACGCGCCCGTCGGCACCGGGCCGTTCCGCTGGGGCGAGCGCGTGCCCGGCGACCACATTCAGGTCAACGCCTATGCCGGCTATCACGGCAAAGGGCCTTACGTCGAACGCGTGGTCTTCAAGTACATTCCTAGCCTGACTGTCCTCTATACCCAGTTCCGCACCGGCCAGGTCGATTACACCGGCCTGCAGGGCATCCTGCCGAACTTCGTGCAGGAGGCGAAAGCGCTGAAAGCGAGCAAGATCTTCGTCTCGTCGACGTCGTCAGTGGAGCACATCGCGCCCAATCTGGAGTTCGGTCCCTTCGCCGACCACGCGGTGCGCGAGGCGCTCTATCTCGCCATCAACAAGCAGGCGATCATCGATGCGCTGAACTACGGCCTGCCGATGCCGACCGAGAGTTTCGTGCCGCAGGAGGCCTGGTCGTTCCAGCAGGGCCTGCCGCAGCATAAATACGATCCGGCCAAGGCCAATGCGTTGCTCGATGCGGCAGGCTGGGTGCGCGGCTCCGGCGGCGTCCGCGAGAAGGGCGGCGTGAAGCTCGAATTCACCAATTCGACCACATCAGGCAATGCCGTGCGCGAGCAGACCCAGCAGCTCCTGATCCAGGACTGGCGCGCGATCGGCGCCAGCATGCGCGTCAACAACATGCCGGCCGCCGTGATCTGGGGCGATTTCTGGCAGCAGTCGAAGTTCAACTCGGTGATCGTCGGCGTGAACTTCATGCTGGGCAGCGATCCCGATGTGACGCCGCGGTTCGGCTCCGGTGCGATTCCGGCCAAGGGCGGCCGTGGTTACAACACCTACCAATACCAGAGCGCTGAGGCTGATCGTCTTCTTGCCGAAGGCGCCAGGCAGTTCGATCTCGAACAGCGCAAGAAGACCTATGGCGACCTGCAGAAGCTGATCCGTAACGACCTTGCGATCCTGCCGCTGTTCCAGGGCTTCATCGCCGAGGGCGTGAAGGAGGGGCTGCAAGGCTTCCGTCCCAACATCAACACGTCGACCAATTGCTGGAACATCCGCGAATGGTACTGGGCCTGACGCCTCAGGCTGGCTGGATCGCCTGAGATGGCCCGTTACGTCCTCAACCGGCTGGCGCAGGCAGTGATGCTGCTGGTGATCGTCTCCGCGATCGGCTTCGCTCTGCTGCATCTGGCGCCGGGCGGTCCGCTGTCGCAATTCGCAGCCTCCGCGCAGATGACGCAGGAGGATCTCGACCGCGTCTCCAAGCAGCTCGGGCTCGATCGCCCGCTGCCGATCCAGTATCTCGACTGGTTCCTCCGCATGCTCAGGGGCGATTGGGGCAAGTCCTATCGCGACGGCGAGGCGGTGCTGTCGGTGATCTCCTCCCATCTCGGCGCGACGCTGGAGCTGATGGTCACGGCGACGATTGTCGCCGTGCTACTCGGCTGCTGGATCGGGATATTGGGCGCGCTCCGGCGCTACTCGCTGTTCGATTCGCTCGCGACTGTCGGCGCCATGATCGCGCTGTCGATCCCGACTTTCTGGTTCGGTCTCGTCACCATCTACGTCTTCTCGGTGACTCTTGGCTGGCTGCCGGCGGGCAATCGCGAGACCGTCGGCGATGGCTCTTTCCTCGACCTGCTGCATCATCTGATCGCGCCGGCGTTGGTGCTGGGACTGGTCGAGACCGCGATGTGGGGCCGCTTCATGCGCTCCTCCATGCTCGAGGTGATCAACCAGGATTACATCCGCACCGCGCGCGCCAAGGGCATGCCGGAATGGCGCATCCTCACCGTCCACGCCTTGCGCAACGCGCTGCTGCCGATGATCACGGTCGCGGGCCTGCAATTCCCGACGCTGCTCGGCGGCGCGCTGGTGGCCGAGACCGTGTTCACCTGGCCTGGCATGGGCCGGCTGTTCCTGGATTCCATCGGCTATCGCGATTATCCCGTGGTGATGGGCATCCTGTTGTTCTCGGCGATCATGGTGCTGATCGGCTCGCTGATTGCCGACATCCTCTATGCCGTGGTCGATCCGCGCATCCGGGTGGGCTGAAGCGATGGCGACTGCAGTCTTGTCCACCGCTCATCCCACACCCGGCCAGGGCGCGTGGCGACGCTTCTGCCGGCACCGGCTCGCGCTGGCAGGCGCGGTGACCATTCTGGTGCTCGTCCTCGGCTCGGCGTTCGGCCCCTATCTGCTGCCGTTCGATGACACCTATATCGACATCTTGAAGCGGTTTGCGCCGCCGCTCTCGGGCGCGCACATCCTCGGTACTGACGAACTCGGCCGCGACGTGCTGGCGCGGTTGATGATGGGCGCACGTGTCTCGCTGTCGATCGGCTTGGTCGCGATGGTGATCGCGATGGTGGTCGGCATCGTCGTCGGCGCCTTTGCCGGCTTCTATGGTGGCGTGGTCGGCGCGGTCTTGATGCGGCTGGTCGACGCCGTGCTGTGTTTTCCGACCATCTTCCTGCTGCTGGCGCTGGCGGCGCTTACCGAGCCCGGTTTCGTCACCACCACCGTGCTGATCGCGGCAACCGCCTGGATGTGGGTGGCACGGGTCGTCGAGGCCCAGGTGCGCTCGCTGCGGGAGCGCGAGTTCGCGGTGGCCGCGCTCGCCTTCGGCTCGTCGAACCTGCGGATCATGTTCCGCGAGCTCGTGCCCAATGCGATGGCGCCAATCCTGGTGGCTGCGACGCTCAACGTCGCCAAGGCGATCCTGCTGGAATCCTATCTCAGCTATCTCGGCTACGGCATTCAGCCGCCGGCCGCGAGCCTCGGCAACATGCTCAACAATGCGCAGATCTATCTCACCAGCGCGCCTTGGCTTGCGATCGCGCCCGGTGTCGTCATCACGCTGGCGGTGACGAGCTTCAACTTCCTCGGTGACGGCCTGCGCGATGCGCTCGATCCGCGGATGAATATCTCATGACGAAAAGACACGAACCGACGCCCAGGAGTGCATCATGTCCCCGCCGCTCAACCGTATAAACAGCGACGAACGCCTGCCGCCGCAGGCTGATGTCGTCGTCATCGGCGGCGGCGTTATCGGCGTTTCTGCGGCTTATCATTTGGCCAAGAAGGGCCTGTCGGTCGCATTGGTCGAGAAGGGGCATGTCGGCGGCGAGCAGTCGAGCCGCAATTGGGGCTGGTGCCGCCAGCAGGGCCGCGCGCGCGAGGAAATTCCGCTCGCACGCGAAGCGCTGCGGCTGTGGGAAGACATGCAGAACGACGCCGGCGTCGACGCCGGCTTCCGCCGCACAGGTGTGCTGTTCCTGACCAAGAACAAGGACGAACTTGCAAGCTGGGAGCGCTGGGCCGCGGTCGCACGCGAGATGCAGGTGCACTCCACCGTGCTGACGCCGGCAGAAGTGGCCGCGCGCATGCCCGGGAATACCGACACATGGGTCGGCGGTTTGCACACACCGAGCGACGGCCGCGCCGAGCCGTCGATGGCGGTGCCTGCGCTGGCCACCGCCGCGCGCAAGCATGGCGTCACAATTCACCAGGGCTGCGCCGCGCGCGGGCTGGAGACGACAGGCGGAAAGGTCAGCGCCGTCGTCACCGAGAAGGGCACGATCAAAGCGCGTGCCGTGCTGCTGTCGGGCGGCGCGTGGTCGTCGCTGTTCTGCCGCCGCCACGGCATCGAGCTGCCGATCGGTCTCGTTAACGCCACGGCATGCCGGACCACGCCGGCGCCGGAGATCACGTCCGGCGCGCTGGGCACCGATCTCTATTGCATCCGCCGCCGCCTCGACGGCGGGTTCACGCTGGCCCTGCGCAACCGTGGCACGGTTGAGCTGTCGCCCGATCTGTTCCGCTACGCGCGCACTTTCTGGCCGACCTATCAGCATCGCAAAGGCGGGCTGAAGCTGTCGTTCGGCAAGTCGTTCCTCGACCAGATCATGCGCGGCACCAGCTGGAGCTTTGACAAGCCGTCGCCGTTCGAGACCGAACGCGTGCGCGATCCCGCGCCCGACATCTCGCTGGTCAATGCGGCCCTGGCCTCGCTGATCAAGGCCAATCCGGAATTGAAGGACATCGAGATTGCGGAGGCCTGGGGCGGCACCATTGACTGCACGCCGGATACGATCCCGGTGATCTCGCCGGTGGACGCGTTGCCCGGCTTCTTCCTCGCCACCGGCTTCTCCGGCCATGGTTTTGGCATCGGGCCCGCGGCCGGCAAGCTCGCCGCCGACATTGTCACCAATGCGACGCCGCTGGTCGATCCCGCCGCCTACAGCCACAAGCGCATGATCGACGGCCGGCGGCTCGCGCCAGTCAGCCCGTTCTGAGGCCCGCATGACGGTTCTCTACAAGGCCAATCTGGTGCGCGGCGCGGAGTGGGCGCGCCTCTTCGTGCAGCGCGCGCCCGATGTGCCGTTCCGGCTCTGGCCCGATATCGGCGATCCCAACGATATCCGCTATCTCGTGGCATGGGTGCCGCCCGATAATATCGCGACGACGTTTCCCAATCTCGAGCTGGTGTTCTCGGTCGGCGCGGGCGTCGACCAGTTCGACATCAAAAAGGTTCCGGCACACATTCCGCTGGTTCGCATGCTGGAGCCCGGCATCGCCGAGACCATGGTGGAGTACGTCACCATGGCCGTGCTCGGCTTGCATCGCGATCTCCTGCACTTCATCAACCAGCAGAAGGAGCAGGTCTGGCGCGAGATCCGGATTACGCCGGCCAAGCGCCGGCGCGTCGGTGTGATGGGGCTCGGCCAGCTGGGGCAGGCCGTGCTCGAGCGCCTTAGGGCGTTCGGCTTTCCGCTGCTCGGCTGGAATCGTTCGCCGCGCCAGATCGACGGCGTCACCTGCTATTCGGGTGTGGATTCGCTGCCGGAGTTTCTCGCGCAGGCCGACATTCTCGTCTGCCTGCTGCCACTAACTGACGAGACCCGCGGCATCCTCAACGCCGATTTGTTCGCGCGCCTGCCGCGGGGCGCCTGCCTCGTCAATGTCGGGCGCGGCCCGCATCTTGTCGAGGCTGACTTCCTCGCCGCACTCGACAGCGGCGTGCTGTCCGGCGCCGTCCTCGACGTCACCGATCCCGAACCCCTGCCGACGGGGCATCCGTTCTGGAGCCATCCGCGTATCCTGCTGACGCCGCACAATGCCAGCATGACGAGCCCGGATTCCGCTGTCGATTTCGTGCTCGACGTCATAGCGCGCCACCGCCGCGGCGAAGCGCTGCCGGGGCTGGTCGACCGTAGCCGCGGTTACTAGGGATTCGCATGAGCATCGGTGCAACGAGATCTGATCGAGTCGTCGCGGACGCACAGACGCCGGTGCTGTCGGTCGCGGGCCTGACCACGTCGTTCCTGCGCGAGCGGGAATGGATCCCGGTCGTCCGCAGCGTCTCCTTCGACATCGCGCCGCGCGAGACCGTGGCAATCGTCGGCGAGTCAGGCTCCGGCAAGAGCGTCACCGCGCTCTCGATCATGCGGCTCATTCCCAAAGAGAGCGGCCGCATCGAGGGCCGCATCGCGCTTGCCGGCCGCGATCTGCTGACACTCCCTGAAACGAGCATGAAGGACATCCGCGGCAATGACGTCGCGATGATCTTCCAGGAGCCGATGATGAGTCTCAATCCGGTGCTCACCATCGGTTTCCAGATCGCGGAGGCGTTGATCCAGCATCGCGGCTTGTCGCGTGCTGCGGCCGAGGCCGAGACCATCCGCTTGCTCGATCGCGTCCGCATTCCTGCGGCAAAGTCGCGTTTCCACGAGCATCCGCACCGCTTCTCCGGCGGCATGCGCCAGCGCGTCATGATCGCGATGGCGCTTGCCTGCAAGCCCAGGCTTCTGATCGCGGACGAGCCGACCACCGCGCTCGACGTCACCATCCAGGCCCAGATCCTGGAATTGTTGAAGGAGCTTCAGCAGGAGGAGGGGATGTCGATCCTCTTCATTACCCACGACATGGGCGTGGTCGCTGAGATCGCCGACCGCACAGTCGTGATGTATGGCGGGCAGGCCGTGGAGACGGATGCGACCGCGCGCATCTTTGCCGCGCCCTCGCATCCCTACACCCGCGCGCTGCTCGCGGCCGTGCCGCGGCTCGGTTCGATGGACGGGCGTCCGCGGCCGATGCGCTTCCCCATCGTCGACAAGGTCACGGGCACCTCGGACGAGCCGGCTGAAACACCCGATACCGTCTCGACCGCGGAACGTCCGTTGCTGGAGGTGTCAAACCTCACCACGCGCTTTCCGATCCGCTCAGGCCTGTTCGGCAAGGTCTCGGGCCGGGTCCATGCGGTCGAGAATATCTCCTTCACTTTACGTGCCGGCGAAACGCTGGCGCTGGTTGGCGAGTCCGGTTGCGGCAAGTCGACCACCGGCCGCTCCATTCTCAAGCTCACCGAGCCCGACAGCGGCACCGTTCTGATCGACGGCCAGGACGTGCTCGCCATGAGTGGCCGCACATTGCGCGATTTCCGCAAGCACATGCAGATCGTGTTTCAGGATCCTTTCGCCAGCCTCAATCCGCGCATGTCGGTGGGCACGGCGATTGCCGCGCCGCTGCTGGCCAACGGCCTCGCCACGGCCCCGCAAGCGCGCGACAAGGTTGCGGACCTGCTCGTGCGTGTTGGCCTCTCCGCCGATATGGCCGCGCGCTTTCCGCACGAATTCTCCGGCGGCCAGCGCCAGCGCATCTGCATCGCACGCGCGCTCGCGCTCGGACCGAAACTGATCGTCGCGGACGAGGCGGTCTCCGCGCTCGACGTCTCGGTCAAGGCGCAGGTCGTGAACTTGATGCTCGATCTCCAGGCCAGCATGGGCCTCGCCTATCTCTTCATTTCCCACGACATCGCCGTGGTCGAGCGCATGAGCCACCGCGTTGCCGTGATGTATCTCGGCGAGATCGTCGAGATCGGTCCGCGCGCGTCCGTGTTCGGCGATCCGCAGCATCCCTATACGAAGAAGCTGATGGCCGCCGTCCCTGTCCCTGATCCGTCCCGCCGCGGAAGCAAGCGCGAGGTCGCCAACGACGAGATCAGGAGCCCGGTGCGCGCGCCGGACTACCAGCCGCCGGCCCGGCAATATCGCGAGGTCTCACCCGGCCATGTCGTGCAGGTCTGGGGCGAGGAATGGTCGGCGTAGCTTCGAAGGCTTTTCGAGAACGCACGACGATGACGTGCCTACAAGTTCCTGCCGCTGCTGTTCGTGATACCTTCTGGGCAGATCGCGCTGAATTCACAATGAATTCACCGCAAAGCGATTGAGCGTGACCGCCTGCTAGCTGGACCGCGGGCGGTCGATCTTGATAATGCATCGACGCGCAGAGGCTGGCGAAGACACGCCTTCCGCGGGTGGATTTTCTGAGATGACACAAGCTGGCGTCTACGGGCAGAGGCTCGGGCGTGGCCTTCATGTGAGGGACGCGCCGGTGCTTGTCACGCGTTCGCTGCGCAGCGCAGCACTCGCGGTCACGGAGGTGCGCAACGACGCCCCGGTGCCGAAATTTTCGGGCTCGCTGCCTGCGGAAGATGCCTATCTCGTCAGCCTGAAGATCCGCGATTACCCGGATTGCGAATGCTGGGAGAATGGTCGCTTCGTCACCAAGGCGAATGTCCGTGCAGGTGCCACCTATCTCTATGACCTCAAACGCGATCCGCGCTATGTGATCGACAAGCCATTTCACTCGCTGTTCTTCTATCTGCCGCGCTCCGCGCTCAATGACATAGCAACGCAGCCCGGCGCATCGCGCGTTGAAGAGCTCAACTACAGCCCCGGTGTCGGCCATGATGATGAGGTTGTCCGCCATATCGGCGCAACCTTGCTGGCGGGTTTCCGCCGGCCTGACGAGCCCAATCAGCTTTTCGTCGATCACATGTTGCTCGCGTTTACCGCGCATGTCGGTCTGACTTATGGTGGGCTGAAGCCTGTCGTCGAGCCCGGCCGGGGCGGCCTCGCGCCATGGCAGGTGAAGCGCGCATGCGAGCGGCTCGACTCCGATCTCTCAGGCGGCCTCATGCTGCAGCAGATTGCGGCGGAGCTCGGTCTTTCAGTCAGTCACTTCTCGCGCGCCTTCCGGATCTCCACCGGCCTGCCGCCGCACCAATGGCTGCTGCGCCAGCGCGTGGAGGCCGCCAAGCAGATGATGGCGGTTCGCGGCCTTCCGTTGTCCGAGATCGCGATCTCGGCGGGCTTTGCCAATCAAAGCCATTTCACGCGGGTTTTCTCGCAAATGGTCGGCGTCAGCCCGGGCGCGTGGCGCCGCGAGACGTCTGGCGGGCCGGCGACGGAGGCCTGATCAGCGCATTTGTCGGCGAGCCGATAGCGCGGCCAGGCGCCTCACGCATTCACGTGCACGAAATCCCGCAGCAGCGGATAGATCTCGTTGTTCCAGCGCTTGCCGGAGAATACGCCGTAATGGCCGACGCCGGCCTGCATGTGGTGGACGCGGCGATAGGCGCGCACGCCGGTGCAGAGGTCTTGCGCGGCAAGCGTCTGGCCGATCGAGCAGATGTCGTCCCTCTCGCCCTCGACCGTCATCAGACCCATGCGGCTGACGGCCCTGGTGTCGACGGGGCGGCCGCGATGCATCAGCTTGCCCAGTGGCAGCAGGTGCTCCTGGAATACGTCGCGCACGGTCTCGATGTAGAATTCGGCCGGCAGATCCATCACCGCGAAATATTCGTCGTAGAAGGTCTTGATGGTCGCAGCCTTCTCCTTCTCGCCCTTGGCAATGTGGTTGGCGAGATCCATGTGCTGCTTGATGTGTCGCTCGAGATTCATCGAGACGAAGGCCGTGAGCTGCACGAAGCCGGGATAGACTTTGCGGAACGCACCGCGGCACTGCACCGGCACGTAGTTGATCAAGTTGCGCTCGAACCATTCGATCGGCTTGCTCTTGGCGAACTCGTTGACCTTGGTCGGCTGGATCCGCGTGTCGATCGGCCCCGCCATCAGCGTCAGCGTCGCGGGGCGCGAGGGATGGTTGCCCTCGCACATGATCGCCGCGGCCGCGAGCGCCGAGACCGACGGCTGACAGATCGCCACCATGTGCGGCCGCGGGCCGAGCTGCCCCAGGAAGTCGATCAGATGCTCGGTGTAGTCGTCGAGCCCGAAACGACCCTCGCTGCGCGGGATGTCGCGCGGATTGTGCCAATCGGTGATATAGACATCGTGGTCCTGCAGCAGCGTCTTCACCGTGCCGCGCAAGAGCGTGGCGAAATGGCCGGACATCGGCGCCACCAGCAGCATGCGCGGCTGCTCGCTCACGCCGTCCTTCTTGAAATGCAGCAGCGAGCCGAACGGCGTGGCGTAGGCGATCTCCTCGGTCACGCCGACCTCGCGATTGCCCATCGTGACACTGTTGATGCCGTAAGCCGGGCGGTCATAGGTGAGGGTGGAGCGCGAGATCAGCTCCAGCGCCGCGGAGAGCCGGCCGACCACCTGGTCCGACATGCCCTGCGGTACCAGATGGAGGAATTTGAGCGCGGAGGAGGCGCCCGCCCGCAACGGTGCCGTCAAATCCATCTGGTTCTGAAAAGCCTGATAATACATCGACATCATACTGAAGCGCCCGCCTATCCGCTGCCGCCATGCAATATCGGAGCCAGACGAGAGCGGCCCGTCCTTGGAATTGGCACGTCGCTTGCTGCGCACTTGGTCGGAAACGTGAGGGAAGGGCCCTATGGCGAAGGCGACACTGACCATCAGCAGCAAGAACTACTCGTCCTGGTCGCTGCGTGGCTGGCTGCTGGCGAAGTTCTCCGGGCTCGATTTCGAGGAGATCATCACCGCGCCTGATGACGCGTCGGCGCGCGCCGAAATCCTGTTGCTGTCGTCCTCGATCCTAGTGCCCTGCCTGCGGCACGAGGGCGCGACGGTCTGGGATACGCTCGCCATCGCCGAATATCTCAACGAGGTGATGCCGTCAGCCGGGCTGCTGCCTGATGATCGCGTCCAGCGTGCGCATTGCCGCTCGATCTCAGGCGAAATCCATTCCGGCTTCACCACGCTGCGCGCCTCGCTGCCGGTGAACCTGAAGGGGCACTTCCCCGGTTTCAAGATCTGGTCGCGCGCACAGGCCGACATCGACCGGGTCTGGTTCATCTGGCGCGATTGCCTGGAGAAGTCGGGCGGCCCGTTCCTGTTCGGCGACAAGCGCACCATGGCCGATGCGATGTACGCTCCCGTGGTGACGCGCTTCGTCACCTACGACGTCAAGCTCGACCCGCTTCTGAAGACCTATGCCGACACCATCATGGGCATGCCCGAGATGAAGGAATGGATCGCGGCCGCCAAGGACGAGCCGGCCGAGATCGAGGAGCTCGAGGTCGAATATTAGGCAGGCGCCGTCAGGCCTTGCCTGTTTCCGGAGCGGACGCGGCCAGCGCCCGCACCTGCCTCTATGTCTTTGCGAATATTAACTTTTGAAGCCGGTCATCGGCAGCGCGATCTTGCGCGCTGCGCAGATATTGTGCGTGCCGGCGCAACCATGTCGACATCTAGCCGTGAACAGCAGCGTACGAAGCTATCGGGCTGATTCGGACGTGATTCGTTCGGGCCGCGTTCCGTTCGTTAAGGCAGAGCGCGGCCCCGTTGCATTTTGAGACACGCGCGGCGTCAGGCCGCGCCGGAATGCTTCACGCGCGGCACGCGCCAGCCGATGACGGTGGCCTCTACCGGAACGCCGGCCGCGTGGTTCTGCCAGCGTCCCTCGACGTAGCGGCAGGCAAAGGGCAACTGATACGTTCCGCTGTGGTCCTCACACAGCACTTCGACGGGCACGCCAGGTGGCGGTTCTCCGGTGCCATCGAATTCCGCCAGACGTCTATCGCGCGTTGCCATTCCAAAAATCTCCCCTAATCAAAGCCGCGGAAAGAGCGCCCACTTCTTCCGCGCGCGGTTTAGTGCTCCCCTGTCCAAAGGGAACACGCCAAGCTCAACGCGAGAATGCGGTGCGAGTGTGGTAGCCTCACGCGGCTCTGCGCAATCGGCGCACATTGCCGTGATCGATTTTAATGAGGAACCTTGATGTTGCGCCGGATCGCTGCCGTCTCTTTCGTCGTGTTACCGCTCGTCGCGCACACGCAGGTCGCGGCGCAGGACGTTCCCGGCATCGAGATCTGCACCGTCGAGAAGACCATGGAGCGGCGAACCAGCTGTCTGCAGAGCAATGTCGATTTCCTGCAGAAGACCATCACCAAGCTCAATCTCGATCATCAGCAGAAGCTGGATGCCGCCATCAGGCAGATCGATGCGCTGAAGGTGACGCTCGCCGGCTTGCAGAAAACCATCGGCGATCTCCAGGCCGCGCAGGCAAAGCAGGCGGAGGATCTGAAGAAGAAGCAGGATGCGCCGCCGCCGAAGGATGCGAAGTAGGTGCCGTAGGGTGGGTTAGCTGAGCAGATGCACAAAGCGCATCTGCTCACCGTAACCCACCTCTATCGTTTCCGAGGAGACAGAAGTGGTGGATTACGCCTTCGGCTAATCCACCCTACGAGTTCAGCGCCTGCGGCTCGACCGCAATCCTGATCAAGCAAGGCGCGGGGCAAAGGCGCATCATCCCCCCGCTTCGAACGAGAGCCTTAACCCGTGAATCCAGCCCAGCGCGCGCTCTGGTACATCGAAAGCCATCTGGCCGAGCCGATGACGCTCGACGAGATCGCCGCGATCGGCGGCGTGTCGCGGTTCCACATGGTGCGCGCGTTTGCCGCAGCCACCGGCTTCCCGGTGATGCGCTACGTGCGCGCGCGGCGGCTGAGTGAGGCGGCACGCAGTCTCGCCAAGGGCGCGCCGGACATTCTCAGCGTCGCGCTGGAGGCAGACTACGGCTCGCACGAAGCATTCACCCGCGCGTTCCGCGACCAGTTCGGCACCACGCCCGAAACGGTGCGAGCGGCGACGTGCACCCACCAGCTCAGGCTTCAGGAGCCGATCCTCATGGACTCCACGATCTCAAGCAATCTCAAAGCTCCGCGTTTCGAAACCGCCAAGGCCTTCCTCGTGGCCGGCATTGCCGAGCGCATCTCCTGCGACAATGGCGCCATCATCCCCGGCATGTGGGCGCGCTTCCACCAGCAGGTCACCGACATTCCCGAGCGCGTCGGCCAAGGGAAAAATGAAGGGAAAAATCAAGTCGCCTACGGCGTCTGCTGCAACGGCGACGATTCCGGCAACTTCGATTACATCGCCGGCGTCGAGGTTCGCGATTTTTCCGATCTGCCACGCGGCTTCGGCCGCATCCGCATACCCGAGCAGCGCTATGCGGTGTTCACCCACAGCGACCACGTCGCCTCGATCCGCCGCACCGTCAACGCGATCTGGAATCAATGGCTGCCGGCATCTAGCTACAAGGCCGCGGACGCCCCGAATTTCGAGCGCTATGACGAGAAGTTCGATCCCGTCACCGGCAATGGCGGCTTCGAGATTTGGGTGCCGGTGAAGGAGTAACGCTGCAACGCTGGCATACCATCCCGCTTGCTTGGCAAGGGGGACCTACTTTGTCATAACCGCTGGCAAAACTTGCCAGCGGGGCCCGTGCCGGACATCCCGAGCAAGCCATAACAAGCTGCCGGGAGGTCCCACCATGTCCAACATCCGCGTTCTCGCCACCGACCTCGAATTTCCCGAAGGCCCCGTGGTGATGCAGGATGGTTCGGTCGTGTTGGTGGAAATCCGTGGCCAGCGTCTGACCCGCGTCTATCCCGATGGCCGCAAGGAGATCGTCGCGAAGGTCCCCGGCGGCCCGAACGGCGCCGCGCTCGGCCCCGACGGCAAGATCTACATCTGCAACAATGGCGGCTTCTCCTGGATTCCGACCGGCAAGATGATCATGCCGGGGCCGCAGCCCGAGGATTATCTCGGTGGCTCGATCCAGCGCGTCGATCTGCAAACGGGCAAGATCGAGACCGTCGTCACCAAATGCGGCGAGCACGATCTGCGCGGGCCGAACGATCTGGTATTCGACAAGCACGGCGGCCTCTGGTTCTCCGATCTCGGCAAGCGCCGTCCCCGCGAGATGGATGTCGGCGGCATGTACTATCTCAAGCCCGGAATGAAGGAGATCGTCGAAGTCGTGCACGGCGTGCTGCCGGCCAACGGCATCGGCCTGTCGCCGGACGAGAACACCGTCTACATCGCGGAGACGCCGACGGCACGGCTCTGGGCCTATGAGCTCTCGGCGCCCGGCACGCTGAAGCCGCGCGAGGTGATCTATCGCGGCGAGCGCGGCAAGCCGATCTGCGGCCTTGGCGGCTACCAGATGTTCGACTCGCTCGCGGTGGAGGCGAATGGCAATGTCTGCGTCGCCACCCTGGTTTCGGGGTGCATCTCGGTGATCGCGCCCGATGGGACCCTGGTCGAGCAGGTCCCGACCGGCGACCGCGTCACCACCAACATCGCCTTCGGCGGCCCCGAGCTGAAGACCGCCTATGTCACGCTGTCCGGCAAGGGCGAGCTGATCGCCATGGACTGGCCGCGCGGCGGTTTGCCCCTCAATTTCCTAAACAAGTAAACGGTGCTAGTGACCGTCATTGCGAGCGCAGCGAAGCAATCCAGGAATGCGTCCGCGGTGACAATCTGGATTGCTTCGCTGCGCTCGCAATGACAACGGAGAGTCTCTCAAATGCCCTGGCCTGATCCCATCACCCTGCGTGGACAGCACGCCCGTCTCGAGCCGCTGTCGAAAGAACATCTCCCGGGGCTGACGGAGGCCGTGAAGGACGGCGAGCTGTCAAAGCTCTGGTACACCGCGATCCCGTTGCCTGAGAACATGGGCAAGGAGATCGACCGCCGCCTCGGCCTTCAGGCGGCGGGCTCGATGCTGCCGTTCACGGTGTTCGATGCCGGCGGCAACATCGTCGGCATGACGACCTATATGAACATCGATGCCAACAACCGTCGCGTCGAGATCGGCTCGACCTGGTATGGCAAGAGCGCGCAGCGCGGCCCACTCAACACCCAGTGCAAGCTGCTCCTGCTCCAGCACGCCTTCGAGACGCTGAACTGCATTGCGGTCGAATTCCGCACGCATTTCTTCAACCACCAGAGCCGCCGCGCCATCGAGCGTCTCGGCGCCAAGCAGGACGGCATCTTGCGCAGCCATCAAGTCGCGCCGAACGGCACGCTGCGCGACACCGTCGTGTACAGCATCACGGCGGCAGAATGGCCGACGGTGAAGGCGCATCTCAACTACCAACTCAACGAAAAGCCGCGCTAGGGGCGGCCGGGGCACCATGGATAGATTTGACTACGTGATCATCGGCGCGGGCTCGGCCGGTTGCATCCTTACCTCCAGGCTCAGCGAAGATCCTGATATCAGCGTCTGCGTGCTCGAGGCGGGCCCGAACGACTGGCACCCCTACATCCATCTGCCGGCGGGTTTCATCAAGACCTTCCACATGAAGAGCATCAACTGGGCCTACCAGCAGGAGGTCGGGCCCTACACCGGCGGGCGCAGCATCTACGCGCCGCGCGGCAAGACGCTGGGCGGCTCGTCCTCGATCAACGGCCACATCTACAACCGCGGCCAGCGCATGGATTTCGACACCTGGGCGCAGATGGGCAATCGCGGCTGGGGCTATGCCGACGTGCTGCCCTACTTCAAGCGCCTGGAGAAGCGGGTCGGCGAGGGCGACAACAATTTTCGCGGGCGCGACGGCAATCTCACCGTCACCACCATGGACTGGCGCGATCCGCTCTGCGAAGCCTTCATGGAAGGCGCGGTCTCGCTCGGCATTCCCCGCAACCCCGACTATAACGGCGCCAAGCAGGAAGGCGTCTCCTACTGCCAGCGCACCATCGACAAGGGCCTGCGCGTGTCAGGCTCGACCGCGTTCCTCAAGCCCGCGATGAAGCGGCCCAACGTGCATGTGCACACCCATGCGCATGCGACCGAGATCATCTTCGAAGGCAAGCGCGCCGTCGGCGTGCGCTACACCAGGGGCGGCCGCGGCGGCACGCCGGTGGAGGTGCGTGCCAACAAGGAAGTGATCCTCTCCGGCGGCACCTATAATTCGCCGCAGCTCCTGCAGCTCTCCGGCATCGGCTCGCCCGATCTGCTGAACGCCCATGGCATCCAGGTGCGCCACGCGCTGCCGGTCGGCGAAGGCCTGCAGGATCATTACGCCCCACGCACGGTCGCGCGCGTCAAGGACATCAAGACCATCAACGAGCTTCGTCGTGGCTTCTCGCTCTGGATCGAAGCGCTGAAATGGGCGACGGCGCGCAAGGGCCTGCTCTCGCTGTCGCCGACCATGGTCTATTGCTTCTGGCACTCCGGCGAGAGCGCTGACTCATCCGACCTCCAGCTCACCTTCACGCCGGCAAGCTACAAGGAAGGTGTGCAGGGCCAGCTCGAAGACGAGCCCGGCATGACGGTGGCCTCCTGGCAGCAGCGCCCGGAGAGCCGCGGCTATGTCCGCATCCGCTCCAATGATCCGTTCGCGCCGCCGATCATCCAGACCAACTATCTCGACGACGAGCTCGACCGCCGCGTCATCGTCGGCGGCATGAAGCTCGCCCGGCGCCTTTTGAAGAGCGCGCCACTCTCGCCTTACTACGCCTACGAGGATTTCCCCGGCCCGAACGTTAACACCGACGACGAATTTTTGCATGCGGCGACCGAGCGTGGCACCACCACCTTCCACCCCGGCTGCACCTGCCGCATGGGCCCGGCCGACAGCACGTGGGCAGTGGTCGACGACCAGCTCCGCGTTCACGGGCTGGAGGGCCTCCGCGTCATCGACGCCTCGGTGATGCCGCGCATGATTTCGGCGAATTTGAACGCAGCCACGATGATGATCGCGGATCGTGCCTCGGACCTCATCCGCGGCAAGGCGCCGATGGAAGCCGCGCGGATTCCGGACGCGGCGGTGGCGTGAGGGTGTCTTCGCCTCTCCCCACTTGCCGGGAAAGGCCGGATCGCATCGGAGATGCGATCCGGGTGAGGGCGAGTCTCCGCGAGTCGGGAGACAGCCGATGGACATCGGTGCGATCGTCGAACAGCTGGAAACCGAATGGGATACGAATGGCTTCTTCGATCGTGTCCGCAACGGTGATTATGACGCCGTCCGGCGGCAAGCCGTCCTCGCAACCCTGCGTATGATCAGTATAGGCGATGAAGAGACGGTACCAAAGCGCTTGGTATCCTTGCTTTGGTATCTGCCGTCCTTTCTGGTTTGGCAGACCAAACGGATCTCTGAGAGAGGTGGTGATCGTATCGCCTACGAGCGTTTTGTGACCGAGGTTCTCAATACTCTGCAAGAGGTTCTTGGTGTTCCCTAGGGCGATCCGCGTAGGGTGGGTTAGCGTAGCGTAACCCACCACTGCTGCCGATGCGGAAACGAAAGAGTGAGTTACGCTACGCTGACCCACCCTCCGAGCATTAGCGGCCCTCGAAGGGCGATAGCCCCTCTACATCTTGGCCCTCCATCCTTCGAGGCCTGCGGTGCGGTGCTGTGCCCCACACTGCTCGCACCTCAGGATGACGGGAGAGGCAGTGGCTTACACTTCCCGCCGGCTCAAGAACGCCAACCGCTCGAACAGATGCACGTCCTGCTCGTTCTTGAGCAGCGCGCCGTGCAGCGGCGGGATCAGCTTGCGCGGGTCGCGTTCGCGCAGCTGCTCGACGCTCATGTCCTCGTTGAGCAGCAGCTTGAGCCAGTCCAGAAGCTCCGACGTCGACGGCTTCTTCTTCAAGCCGGGCACCTCGCGCACCTCGAAGAAGATGCGCAGCGCTTCCTCGACCAGGCGCTTCTTGATGCCGGGGAAGTGGACGTCGACGATGCGGCCCATCGTGTCGGCGTCGGGAAACTTGATGTAATGGAAGAAGCAGCGGCGCAGGAAGGCGTCCGGCAGCTCCTTCTCGTTGTTGGAGGTGATCATCATGATCGGGCGCTGCTTGGCCTTGATCGTCTCGCCGGTCTCGTAGACATGGAATTCCATGCGGTCGAGCTCGAGCAGGAGATCGTTCGGGAATTCGATGTCGGCCTTGTCGATCTCGTCGATCAAGAGCACCGGGCGCTGCTCGGCGGTGAAGGCCTCCCACAACTTGCCGCGCTTGATGTAGTTCTTGATGTCGGAGACGCGCGCGTCGCCGAGCTGGCTGTCGCGCAGGCGCGACACCGCATCGTACTCGTAGAGGCCCTGCTGCGCCTTGGTAGTGGACTTGATGTGCCAGGTCAGCAGCGGTGCGTTCAACGCCTTCGCCACTTCCTCCGCCAGCACCGTCTTGCCGGTGCCGGGCTCGCCCTTGATGAGGAGCGGGCGCTCCAGCACGATCGAGGCATTGACGGCGACCTTGAGATCGTCGGTCGCAACATAGTCCTTGGTGCCGGTAAATTTCATTGCGCGTCCTTGTTGGTCGTCATCCCAGGAATTGCCAATTTCTTGGCCCTGGTCGCGACATGGGAACGGCCGCGCATGGCGGCCGTTCCTGGTTCGGTCAGGCTTTCAGGCCCGTCTTATCAGTGAAAGGATGACCAGCACAATCACCGCGCCGATCGTGGCATCTACGATGGCGCCGATCGTGCCGGTGGCGAGCTCGATGTGCAGCTGGGGCAGCACCCAGCTCGCCACCAGCGCGCCGATGATGCCGACGACGATGTTGCCGATCAGCCCAAATCCCGCCCCGTGGACAATCTTGCCGGCAAGCCAGCCGGCGATGGCGCCAATGATGAGCGCCGCGAGAATACCCATGACAAAACGTCCCCGAAACAACCCGTTGAGGCGGTCAATTCTAGAGCAAAAAGCCTCCCGGTCCAGCGTCCCACGCCGGTCTCCGCCCCTTGACGTCCGTCCCCCGAAGGGCAATCTGTCACCCATGTTCCTGCAATTCTTTACGTCTCTGCGCGATGCGCAGGTCCCTGTGACGCTGCGCGAATACCTCACGCTGATGGAGGCGCTCGACGCTGACCTGTCGGACTATTCGGTCGAGAATTTCTACTATCTGTCGCGCACCTCGTTGGTGAAGGACGAGCGAAATCTCGACAAGTTCGACCGCGTCTTCGGCACGGTGTTCAAGGGGCTGGAAAGCCTGCTCGACGCCATGGAGAAGGCGGAGATTCCCGAGGAGTGGCTGAAGAAGCTCGCCGAAAAATATCTCAGCGAGGAAGAGAAGAAGCAGATCGAGGCCATGGGCTGGGACAAGCTCATGGAGACCTTGAAGAAGCGCCTCGAGGAACAGAAGGGCCGACATCAGGGCGGCTCGAAATGGATCGGCACTGCCGGCACCTCGCCGTTCGGCGCGCACGGCTACAATCCTGAAGGCGTCCGCATCGGCCAGGAGAAGAACCGCAACAACCGTGCCGTGAAGGTGTGGGACAAGCGCGAGTTCAAGGACCTCGACGGCAATGTCGAGCTCGGTATCCGCAACATCAAGGTGGCGCTGCGGCGCCTGCGCAAATTCGCGCGCACCGGCGCGCCCGATGAGCTCGATCTCGACACCACCATTCGCGAGACCGCCAATCACGGCTATCTCGACGTCCACATGCGGCCCGAGCGGCGCAATGCGGTGAAGCTCCTGGTGTTCTTCGACATCGGCGGCTCCATGGACTCGCATATCGAGCAGGTCGAGGAGCTGTTCTCGGCGGCGAAGAGCGAGTTCAAGCACATGGAGTATTTCTACTTCCACAACTGCCTCTATGAAGGCGTGTGGAAGCAGAACAAGCGCCGCTTCACCGATCGCACGCCGACTTGGGACGTGCTGCACAAATATCCGCACGACTACAAGGTCGTGTTCGTCGGCGACGCCTCGATGTCGCCTTACGAGATCATGGTGCCCGGCGGCTCGGTCGAGCACGTCAACGAGGAGCCTGGCTCGGTCTGGCTCGACCGCATCATCCGCACCTATCCGCATACGGTGTGGCTCAATCCGGTCGCGCAGAAGCACTGGGACTATTCGGAATCGACCACCATCATCAAACGCATTTTTGCAAACCGCATGTATCCGATCACGATCGAGGGTCTGGAACATGCGATGAAGGAACTGACGCACTAGCTTCTTGTCAATCCGGGGCGATGCGAAGCATCGAGCCCGGGAATCCATCGGGCCGCAGTGCGTGTAGAGAAATGGATTCCGGGCTCGCGCTACGCGCGCCCCGGAATGACAACAAGAGGGAGACCCATATGCCCCAGACCATCACCCGCGGAATCAAGGCGCTGATCGACGAGGCCAATGCCGAGATCGAGACACTCTCGGCCAAGGACGCCATCGAGATCTCCAAGAACGGCGACGTCGTCATCGTCGACATCAGAGATCCCCGCGAGATCGAGCGCGAGGGCCGCATCCCCGGCGCGTTCTCCTGCACCCGCGGCATGCTCGAATTCTGGATCGATCCGCAGAGCCCGTACGCAAAGCCGATCTTCCAGGAGGACAAGAAGTTCGTCTTCCATTGCGCCGGCGGACTGCGCTCTGCGCTCGCGGCCAAGACCGCGCAGGATATGGGCCTGAAGCCCGTCGCCCACATCGCCGGCGGCTACGCCGCCTGGCGCGATGCCGGCGGCCCGACGGAAGCGTGGGAGCCGAAGAAGAAGGGGTAACCCTTCTCGTCATTCCGGGGCGCGACGAAGTCGCGAACCCGGAATCCATTCATCCACCGCCCCCGCTGCACGATGAAATCTGGATTCGTGCTGCGCACGCCCCGGAATGACAAGGAATACTCCGTATGGCCACCGATCCCCTCGTCTCCACCGAATGGCTCGCCGCCCATATCAACGACGCCAACGTCAAGGTGCTCGACGCCAGCTTTAAGCTGCCGGGCGTGCTGCCCCTGCCGAAGGATGATTATCTCGCCGCGCATCTGCCGGGCGCGGTGTTCTTCGACGTCGACGCGGTGTCCGACCATTCCAATCCGTTGCCGCATATGTATCCCAGCGCCGAGCAGTTCGGCCGCGACGTCGGTAATCTCGGCATCGGAAACAGCGACACGGTGGTGCTCTACGACGCCGGCGGTTGGGTCGCGGCGCCCCGCGCTTGGTGGATGTTCCTGGCCTTCGGCCACAGCAATGTCCGCATCCTCAATGGCGGCCTGAAGAAGTGGCGCGCCGAGGGACGCTCTGTGGAGAGCGGCGAGGTCAAGCCGAAGGCCGCGACCTTCAAGGCGAGCTACGATCCGAAGCGCGTGCGCAGCATGCAGCAGCTGGTCGCGAACGTTGAAAGCCGCGCCGAGCAGGTGATCGACGCCCGCGCTGCCGACCGCTTCGAAGGCCGCGCCCCCGAGCCGCGCGAGGGTATCCGCTCGGGCCACATCCCCGGCGCGCGCAACGTGCCATACGTCAAACTGTTCGATGCCGCGACCGGCGTGATGAAGCCGCTCGAAGACCTGCGCGCTGCCTTCACTGGTGCCGGTGTGAAGCTCGACGCCCCGATCGTGACCAGCTGCGGCTCCGGCGTCTCCGCCGGCGTGCTGACGCTCGCGCTCTATCGCCTCGGGATCACCGACACCGCGCTCTATGACGGCTCGTGGTCGGAATGGGGCCAGGAGGGCGGCCCGGCGATCGCGAGCGGGCCGGCGTAAAGAGAGTTGGAGTAAGTCTCAGCGCGTTCGCGCAGCCGTCGTGGCGAGCGTCTGCTGTTGCTGGCCGAACGGATCGAGCGCCTGGTTGACCTGCTGAGGCGGCGGCGCGCGCCGCACGATGCGGTGACGCTTCCTCGGCTTGTGCGCGCGCGGCTTGCTGTCTTGCGTCGCGCGGCCCGCCTTGGGCTTCGCCGGCGCAAGCTCGTTCAGCGCCGCCACCCGGGCGGCTGCGATGTCGCTCACGCGCGAGGCCAGTGCCGGCGTTGCAGTTCGCGGCACATCGGTGGCGGACGTCGCCGGAGCCGACGGCGGGGTGGTAATTGAAACGGTCGTGTCGGCCGGCGTGAGCGTGTCGGTTGGCGCGGGTGCCGCGGCCTCGCTCCTGGCCGGCTCAACAGCCGGCGCTTCGGTGGCGGACGGAGCCGTCTCGACAGCCGGCGCGACGGCGACGAGCTGAGGCTCAGGCTGGGCTTGTAGCGTCACCGCGGCCATCTGCTCGGGCCCGGTCTCGACCGCGGGCTGCCCAATGCTCGGTACCTGATTGGTCAGGACCTGATTGCTCGAGACCTGGTCCGGCATCGCCGGCGCCGCCTCGTTGGCGACGGGCTCGACGCGCAGGGCCGCGAGCACTGGCTGGGCCGGCTCGGGGCTTTGTGCGAACACTTGCTCCTGCGGGCCGTTCCGCCAGGAGGGGTTGCTGACATACTGCTCGTGGCTCGCCCGCACGAGTGCGGCGGCGCCTAGGCCGAACACCAGGATGGAGGTAGACAGCAGGATCGCGGCAAGCAGGAAGCGAAAGCCGGGAAGCATTGACGGGTTGCGAATTTCCGCCCCGGCAGCGTGTGGCCAGGGCCCATGAGCCATCTGAACGCGGTGACGGTACTGAACGCCGCCTTCGCCACGCGGGGATTCGAGCTCAAATCGTGGCGAATCAGGCTGATTCGACCATATCGCAACGTCTTCGCGCCGTTCCGTAAAAATCGGGGTGTTGACTCCGGCAATCTACGGCGCAATGCGATTTTCACCCCGTGATGCAACGGAGCAACTGTGTGCGATTGCATCACAAATCGCACAATCGGCACATATCAGCCTGTTATGTCTTGAATGTGCCGCTATCTTCGGTCATCTGGCCGTCGACGGCTCGGACGGGGCCCGGGACACCACAAGAGCGATGATGATCAAACATTTTCTGACGATATGCGCTGCCGCAACAGTCGCTGCGGCGGGAACCTCGCTCGCACAGGCCCAGAGCTATCCGGTTCAGCAGGCGCCGAGCTATGGCGCTCCGGCCGAATACCGGCCCGGCGACCGCACCCCGAATTTCGACTCTCTGGAAGATGACGACGCGATGCCGCAGGCCTCGCTGCCGCCGCCCGGTCCGGCTGAGGATCCGCGCTACGCTCGCCCTGCCGGCCCGCCGGTCTACTCTGCAGCCCCGCCGCAGGGCCCGGTGATGTCGCCGGATGATCCGCGTTACGGCCGTCCGGCCGGTGCTCCGCCGGTTTATTCCGCCGCTCCGCCGCAGGGGCCGGTGATGTCGCCCGACGACCCCCGCTACGGCCGTCCCGCCGCTCCGCCGGCAGTGATCTACGCTGATCGCCCGGGCCAGGCGCCCGCCAGCGATGGCATGCGTCCGCCGGAAGCCGTCAGTGGCCCCGCCGCGACTGGCGCGGTCCCGCAGCAGGGCGCCGATGGCCGGCCGATGTCGGTCGCCGCGCTGCCGCCCGAGGAGCAGCCTGACGCGGCCCCGGCGCAGCTGGCGCCGAACCTGCGCCGCCAGGAGGTCGCGTTCCAGACCAAGGAGCCGGCCGGCACTATCGTGGTCGATACGCCGAACACCTATCTCTATTACGTCCTCGGCAATGGCCGGGCGATCCGCTACGGCGTTCGCGTCGGCCGCGACGGCTTCACCTGGACCGGCGTGCAGAAGATCACCCGCAAGGCCGAGTGGCCGGATTGGCATCCGCCGGCGGAAATGATCGAGCGCCAGCCCTATCTGCCGCGCTTCATGGCCGGCGGCGAAGGCAATCCGCTCGGTGCCCGCGCGATGTATCTCGGCTCGACCGTGTACCGCATCCACGGCACCAACCAGCCCTCGACGATCGGCAAGTTCGTCTCCTCCGGCTGCATCGGCATGCTGAACGAGGACGTGTCTGACCTCTTCGACCGCGCCAAGGTCGGCACCCGCGTGGTGGTGATGCCGGGCAATCCGCCGCAGGCAACCGCGTCGGCCGCGCCCGGTCCGGCTCCGATGGCTGCCCAGGCTGGCCCGGTCCCCGGCACGCAGCCGACGGTCGTGCCGCCGCTGCCCGCGCCTGTCACCGTGCGCTAAGCGCTTCAAGACAACTGGAATTGAGAAGGGCGTGCCATCGGCACGCCCTTCGTCGTTTGAGATCTGCGTCGATCAGGCCAGCTTCCGCGGCATCTCGTTGCCCTTGGTGAAAGCGTCGATCGCCTCGACCATCTGGCCATAATGGATGCGCAATCCGTCCTCGGTGGCGTAGCCGAGATGCGGCGTCAGCACGAGATTGTCGAGCTTGCGGAAGGGATGATCGAGCGGCAATGGCTCGACCGAGAACACGTCAAGGCCGGCACCGGCTATCCTGCGCTGCTGCAACGCCTCCAACAGCGCAGCTTCATCAACAATGGGTCCGCGCGCGGTGTTGACGAGGAACGCGGTTGGCTTCATCCGTGCAAGATCTGCGCGGCTGACGAGGCCGCGCGAGCGATCGCTCAGCACCACATGGATGGTGATGATGTCGGCCTTGGCAAACAGCTCCTCCTTGGTGGCGTAGCCGACGCCGGCGGCCGCGCACTTCTCCGGGGTGAGGTTCGGGCTCCAGGCGATCACGTTCATGCCGAACGCCTTGGCAATGCCGGCCATCTTGGTGCCGAGCTTGCCCAGCCCAACGACGCCGAGCGTCAGGCCTTCGATCTCGACGCCGGCAAAGGTCTGCCAGGGCTCGCCCGCATGCATGCGCGCATTCTCGCGGCCGATGCCGCGAGTCAGTTCGAGGATCAGGCCCATGGTGAGCGGCGCGGTCGGGTCGCGCGAATATTGCGTGCCTGCGAGCGCTATGCCCTTCGCCTTCACGGCCTCCATGTCGATCGCGGCATTGCGCATGCCCGACGTGAGCAGCAGCTTCAGCTTGGGCAGCTTGTCGAACAGGCTTCTGGGGAACGCCGTGCGCTCGCGCATCGCGCAGATGATCTCGAAGTCAGCGAGCGCGCTGGCCGCGGCCTGCTCCGAGGCGAAGGGATGGCTGAACACAGTGGTGTCGATCCGGTCGGATAGTTTCGACCAGTCGGCGACGTCGAGGGCGAGGTTGAAATAGTCGTCGAGAATTGCACAGCGCAGCCGCGTCATCAGCGTCAATCCATGGCGAGAGGTGACAGCGCCGGGCGGGGCGCCATTGTCGGAACCGGGCCATGGTTGCGCGCAATCAGCCTCGCGCGCAAGCAGTCTGGGTCTTCAAAAATCCGACAGGGACGGGGCGATTCAGCGCGGCTTCAACCGGATCGGCGCATCCATGCCGTGCTTGGCCCGCCAGGCGGGACCGGGGCCGCGCATGTAATGCAATTCGGGCCGGTAGGGGTTGAAGGCGGTGGCGAAGAAGCGCTTCCAGAAACCCTTGATCTCCAGGACGAGCGCGTTGGCGCGACCGGCTTCTGCCGGAACGGGAAGGGAATGAGTCTCGATCAGAGCCATGATGTGGGCCTCGCTGTACTCCCCGTTCATTCTGAGCAGGGGGCGCTGTTACCGCGCGAAACCGAGCTTTGGCCTGATTGATTAAAAGATGGTTTCAATTGTCCGGATATGGGTCCGGATGGTGTCCGACCAGTATTCATCCGTGGTGAACGGAGGGAAAACATTGCCCTTTGGAGGCGGGATCGCTACATCGCTGGCTAAGCAAATCTCCTCAAATTGAAGGTTTCACGGGACCGATGGCGCGCCAGTTCATCTATTTCATGCAGGGCCTGACGAAGAGCTACCCGACCCGGAAGGTGCTCGATAACATCCACCTCAGCTTTTACCCGGACGCCAAGATCGGCGTTCTCGGCGTCAACGGCTCGGGTAAGTCGACCCTGCTCAAGATCATGGCGGGCCTCGACAAGGAATATACCGGCGAGGCCTGGGTCGCCGAGGGCGCCCGCGTCGGCTATCTCGAGCAGGAGCCGCACCTGGATCCTGCGCTCTCCGTCCGCGAGAACGTCATGCTAGGCGTCGCCAAGCAGAAGGCGATTCTCGACCGCTACAACGAGCTCGCCGTCAACTATTCGGACGAGACCGCCGATGAGATGACCAAGCTGCAGGACGAGATCGAGGCCCAGGGCCTCTGGGATCTCGACAGCAAGGTCGACCAGGCCATGGACGCGCTGCGCTGCCCGCCCGACGACGCCGATGTGACGAAACTCTCCGGCGGTGAGCGCCGCCGCGTCGCGTTGTGCCGTCTTTTGCTCGACCAGCCTGACCTCCTGCTGCTGGACGAACCGACCAACCATCTCGACGCCGAATCCGTGTCGTGGCTGGAAGGCCATTTGCGCAATTATCCTGGCGCGATCCTGATCGTCACCCACGATCGCTACTTCCTCGACAACGTCACCGGCTGGATCCTCGAGCTCGATCGCGGCCGCGGCATTCCCTACGAGGGCAATTACTCGTCCTGGCTGGTGCAGAAGCAGAAGCGCCTCGAGCAGGAAGGCCGCGAAGACGCCGCGCATCAGAAGACGCTCGCCCGCGAGCAGGAATGGGTCGCGTCTTCGCCCAAGGCACGCCAGGCCAAGTCCAAGGCGCGCTACCAGCGCTATGAGGAACTGCTCAAGCAGGCGAGCGAGAAGCAGAGCCAGACCGCGCAGATCATCATTCCCGTGGCCGAGCGGCTCGGCGCCAACGTGGTCGATTTCGAAGGCCTCAGCAAAGGCTTTGGCGATCGGCTCCTCATCGACAATCTCACCTTCAAGCTGCCGCCCGGCGGCATCGTCGGTGTCATCGGTCCCAACGGCGCTGGCAAGACCACGCTGTTCAGGATGATCACGGGGCAGGATAAGCCCGACAAGGGCACGATCACGATCGGCGAGACCGTGCATCTCGGCTATGTCGACCAGTCGCGCGACGCGCTCGACGGCAAGAAGACCGTCTGGGAGGAGATCTCCGGCGGCAACGAACTGATCCTGCTCGGCAAGAAGGAAGTGAACTCGCGCGGCTATTGCTCGTCGTTCAACTTCAAGGGCGCCGACCAGCAGAAGAAGGTCGGCGCGCTCTCCGGCGGTGAACGCAACCGCGTCCATCTCGCCAAGATGCTGAAGTCCGGCGCCAACGTTCTGCTGCTCGACGAACCGACCAACGACCTCGACGTCGACACGCTCCGCGCGCTTGAAGAGGCGCTAGAGGATTTCGCCGGCTGCGCCGTCATCATCAGCCACGATCGCTGGTTCCTCGACCGCATCGCGACCCACATCCTGGCCTTCGAGGGCGACAGCCACGTCGAATGGTTCGAAGGTAACTTCCAGGACTACGAGAAGGACAAGATGCGCCGGCTCGGCCAGGACAGCATCATTCCGCACCGCGTGAAGTACAAGAAGCTGACGCGGTGATCTCGGCATGATGTGGCGGGCGCTCATCGCTGCTGTGACTGTGCTCACCTGCGGATGGTCGTCCGCCCACGCCGCCGACGCTGCGTTCACGCAGTTCATCGCTTCGCTCTGGCCGGAAGCGCAAGAGGCCGGCGTGTCGCGCGCAACGTTCGATCAACAGACGCGCGGGCTCGAACCGGACTACAAGCTGCCTGACTTGATCCTGCCGGGACGCCCCGCGACCGGCGCGCCGTCGCAGGCCGAATTCGTGCAGGTGCCGGCGGATTATGTCAGGGAGTCCTCGATTGCGAATCTCGCGGGCGAGGGACAGCGGCTGCTGCAAAAATACAGTGCTGCGCTGACGAAGATCGAGAAGAGCTCCGGCGTGCCTGCGACCGTCATGCTCGCGATCTGGGGCCGCGAGACCGATTACGGCCGCTATAAATTGCCTTACGATCTCGTCCGCGTGCTGGCGACGCAGGCCTATGTCGGCCGGCGCAAGGACACCTATCGCAACGAGTTCATCCTCGCGTTGAAGATTCTGGGCGAGGGCGTGGTAACGCGCAAGGACATGACCTCGTCCTGGGCCGGCGCGACCGGACTGACGCAGTTCCTGCCGTCCGAATACTACAAGCACGGCGTCGATTTCGACGGCGATGGCCGCATCGACATCTGGCACTCGGTGCCGGATGCGCTGGCCTCGGCTGCGCAGCAGCTCGTCAACAAGGGTTGGCAGAGCGGCGTGCGCTGGGCCTACGAGGTGCAGGCACCGGCGAAGGTGGATTGTACCGTCGGCGTGCCCGAGGTGACCAAGCCGATCGGCCAGTGGTTGCGTGAAGGCTTTGTGCCGGTGCGCGGACAGAAACTGAGTGCCGCAGAGCAGGCCCAGCCGGCCTCGCTGCTTCAGCCGGAGGGCATCTATGGTCCGGCATTCCTGACCACGAAGAATTACTTCGTCATCAAGGAATACAATTTCTCCGACCTCTACGTGCTGTTCGTCGGCTATCTCAGCGACCGCATGACGAGCCCATTGCCGTTCGCGACGCCTTGGTCGGCGTCGAAGCAATTGCGCACGAGGGATGTGGAGGCGATGCAGCGCGGGCTCACCCGCGTTGGTTTGTACAAGGACAAGATCGACGGCAAGGCCGGCATGCAGACGCGCGCCGCGCTCGGCGCTTATCAGAAATCGGCGGGGCTCAAGGTCGATTGTTGGCCGAGCGAAGAGGTGCTGCGCTCGATCCAGGCAGCACGCTAGCAACCAAAGAAAAAGCCCGGCCGATGGTCTCGGCCGGGCTTCGATCGCAGCGCTTGGTCAGCGCCGAGCGATCAGATCAGTAGCAAACGCGAACCGGGCGAATGACCCAGCCGTAGCCGTCCCAATAGCGTTGACGCTGCCAGTAGCAGGGCGGCGGGGGCGGGCCCGGCTCGGCGACGTAAACCGGACCACCATAGGCGGGACGGCTCGACGCGATGGCGCCGCCGATGATCGCGCCGCCGAGCAGGCCGGCAGCAATGCCGACGCCGACACCGTCATGGGCCTGGGCGGACGGCGTGGCGGTCACCAGCGAACCGGCGATCGTCGCAACCGTGAGGGCGGCAACAATAGTCTTCTTCATGCTCTTGGCTCTCCTGGGAGAAGGACGTCCCTTGTTAGGAGCGTCCGGGGTTCAAAGGTTCACGCACACGCTGATGGAATTGGCCTTGCAGCTAGGAAGCGCGCAAATGGTCAATCCACGGTAAACGCACACGGAGCTGTGACGAGAAAAAGCGGTCTTTTTCGGGCCTTGAGATGAACGGCGCATCCGTAGTGAACCGGCCCGACCGAAACCGCTCAAGCGATCCGGTCTAATGCGCCTCAGCCACAGACTCGGACGCGGCGGACGCGCCAGGCGTAGCCGTCCCAGAAGCGCTGCTTCTGCCAGACGCAGCCATTGCCGTAATAGTCGTCGGCGACGTAGCCGGGACCCGGCGCGTAATAGCGGGGCGGATAGTAGCCGGGGCCATAGCCGTAACCCGGGCCAGGTCCGTAATAATACGGAGACGCCAGGGCGCCACCGACGATAGCGCCACCAATGATGCCGGCGGCGACGCCCGCCGCGACACCGCGCTGCGCATGAGCCGGCGTTCCAGCGGTCAGGACCAGGGTGGCGGCAGCAGCGACTGCCAATAGCGTCTTCTTCATCGGCTCGACCTTTCACAGGACCGCATAACTCTTCCGGCCAAAGTTCCATATTTCGCTTGAATGATCAATGAACGGCGCGTTGGGCGGATGCGACCAATTGGTTGAGACAGAGGCTTGCAAGCCCGGGAGACGACGATGAACGCCCTGACCAATGCCCTGATCGCCCTCGGCGCCGTTGGCGTGGTGGGTTATGCCCTGATGACCCATCTGCAGAACCGTGCTCCGCGGCCGCGCGCCAGGACGGGTGGCGATGGCGGCGGCAGCGACAGCTATTCGGATACGACGAATGAGGGCTTCTCGCTGGGAAGCTGGTTCTCCAGCGACAGTTCCGGAAGCTCGACCGACAGCGGCAGCTGCTCCGCCAGCGACGGTGGCAGCAGTGGCGGAGATTGCGGAGGCGGTGGCGGTGGCGATGGTGGAGGCGGCGGGAGCAGCGATTAAGCCCGGTTCGGCATCTTCTTGATCCAGCGCAACTCGCTATTTTAGAGCCGTTCTAGGCTCTATCCGGGCCAGTTTGGAATAGCTTGAAATACCGGCTTTTCCTTTTGCATCCGGCCGGCCCCTTAAATATCGATGATGGCGCATCACCGAAGGGCCTACCGCTTCCATGATCGTTTGTTCCTGTAACGTGCTGAGCGATGACGACATCCGCGCCGCCGTCGCCGAGTCCGACGATGCTGTGCGTCATGCCAAGCAGGTCTATGGATGCCTCGGCTGCAGCGCCGAATGCGGTCGCTGCGCCCGAACGATCAAGACGATCATCGACGAAGCACTTGGCCCATGTGCGCAATCCTGCTGCGCCGGTTGCCCGCACAGCCACACAGTGGCTGCGAATGAGATCGCCGAACCCGCACAGTTCGCCCTAGCCGCCTGCTGAATTCTTTTGCCATTTCATCTGAGCTTTTCCCTGGCCGCGTTCCGGTAGCCGGTTGCTCTCATGTTTGATCTCATTTAGAAGCATTCTAAAATCGGTGTAGCGCCGATTTGGACTGCAAGAGCTGGAGTGGACCATGCAGGGCGACGCAAAAGTCATCGACTATCTCAACAAGGCGCTGCGTCACGAACTGACTGCGATCAACCAGTACTGGCTGCACTATCGCTTTCTCGATAATTGGGGCCTGCTGGATATGGCCAAGGTCTGGCGCAAGGAGTCCATCGAGGAGATGGAGCACGCCGACAAGCTGACTGCGCGCATCCTTTTCTTCGACGGCTTCCCGAACATGCAGGTGCTCGATCCCCTGCGCATTGGCCAGAACGTCAAGGAGATCATCGAGTGCGATCTCGCCGCAGAGATGAGCGCACGGGCGCTTTACCAGGAAGCGGCGACCTACTGCCACGGCGTCAAGGACTACGTCACGCGTGACCTGTTCGAGAAGCTGATGAGCGACGAGGAGCACCACATCGACTTCCTCGAGACCCAGCTCGACCTGATCGGCCGTATCGGCCTCGAACTCTACACCCAGAAGCACGTCGGCGGGCTCGAGGGCGAAGGGCATTAGGCTCCGACGTTAGTCACACAGTTGCGAGGCCGTCCCGGCTTCTGCGGGGACGGCCTTTTTCGTTCCAGTGCCCCAGCTACAGCTGCGCCTTGTAACGCTCTTCCACGATCTCCTGGCTCTCGGGCTCGCCGAGGCTGGTCTGATCGTGGATGACCTGGCTGATGCTCGGCATCACCGAGCGCGCCACCTTCTCCGGCGACCACAGCTTGGAGCGCATAAGAGCCTTGCCGCAGTGGAAATAGACTTCGCTGACGGCGACGTTCAGCACCGCGCGCGGCGGCTTGCCGAACTCCACCATCGCGGCGAGCAGATCCGGATCGGTCGAGAGCGTGCCGCGTCCCCCGACGCGCAGCGTCTCGTCGATCCCAGGCACGAAGAACAGCAGATGCACGAACCCCGAGCCCTCGACGACATTGCGAAAACTGTCGATGCGGTTGTTGCCGGCGCGGTCGGGCATGAGCAACTGGTTTGGGCCAGCGACATGGACGAAGCCGACGCCGCCACCGCGCGGTGAGGCATCGACGCTGCCGTCGAGTCCCGATGTCGCGAGCACGCAGAACGGCGACATCTCGATGAACTTCTTCGCATGCGCATCGATCGCGGGACGCGCTTTGGCGATCACGCGCGGGGTTGGCTTCGCATAGATGGTGGCGAGGTCTTCGGCGCAAAGGTAGGTCAACGGTGTGCCTCCGGATGAGCTCGGCGTCAAACTACTTGATTGCTTTACGTCCGCCAACGAATTCCATCTTGAGACGTCAGACCGCGTCGGCCGGTACGAAGCAGCTGATGATGATGGCGCCGCGGTGATGGACGTACCACACCACGGCTTGACCGACCGGATTGCCGCGATCACGGATGATGGCGCGCTCAGGCACCTCCATCCATTGTCCCTCGATCGGCACCCAGTAAGCACCTTTGCGCACGTCGTAGTCGGTGCGGTGGCCATCCGAAATGTCGCAGCAGGGTACGCCGTTCGGCGCGATCACGCTCTTGAACCACGCGCGGATGTCGGGCGGAACGCTGTCGTACTGACCATTGTCGAACGCGAGCGCGGTGCTCGTCATCGCGGCGAGCCAAACGCACAGCGCAAGCCTGTGCATGCAAATCCTCCTCATCGCGTTTTCGATTCGTATCGTTGATGCGATTAAGCCCGAGCCGCCGGCTCATTGCATGCTCAAATAATATGCGGCGCCGAGGCGCCGCATATGATGCGTTGCGATATCGAGGTTGCTCCGACGATGTCTACATCGTCCGCTGCGGTGCGGTTTGCAGCAATTGTCGGACCTGCTCGCTGTAGAATTTTGCGTTGCCGGTGGTGCCGTGGCCGCGCGTCTCGGTGCTCGCGGGGATGAGGTACAGCTTGCCGTTCTTGACCCGCTTCATCGCGGCATCCGTGATCCCTGTCTCGGGCGGATTGCGCTCGTCGTCGGCGGAATTGATCAGCAGCAGCGAGGCCTCGATAGCCTCGAGCTTCTCGGCAGCGTTGTAGTCATGTGAGGAGTCCCATTGATAGACGTAGTCGTTCGCGTCAGCAGTAATCGGCGTCGCCAGTCGCTCGTCGACGATCTTGTCGGCCTTCGCCGCGGTCGGCGCTTGTTGCTGATAGGCGAGCGTGCCGCCGATGCTGGCAATGCCATAGGCGGTGATCGCGTACTTCATCATCCGTGGCTGGCTGGTGTAGTTGCCGCCGTTGTAGTCGGGATCGTTCCTGATGGTGTCGAGCATGATCCGTCGCAGCATCCAGTTGCGTGACGCCATCTCGGTCGGTTGCGAGGCCATCGGTACCAGCGCGTCCATGTCCTTCGGATACTTCTCGCCCCACAGCCAAGTTTGCATGCCGCCCATGGAATTGCCGATCACGAGCCGCAGGTGCTTGACGCCGAGGCCTTCAGTCACGAGGCGATGCTGCGCCTCGACCATGTCGTCGTAATCGTATTTCGGAAAGCTCGTCTTCATGCCATCGGAGGGCTTCGACGATTTACCGTGGCCGATCGCATCTGGGAGGATGATGTAATATTTGGACGCGTCGAGTGGTTGGCCGGCGCCGAACAATTCGCCGGCGAAGGCTGGCGTCAGCATGCTTGCGCCCGAGCCGCCGGTGCCGTGCAGCACCAGCACCGGCTGTCCAGTCGGTTCGCCGACCGTGGTGTAATGCAGCTTCAGTTCCGGCATGACCTCGCCGGTGTGGAATTTGAAATCCCGCGCGACCCAATCGCCCTGCTTCGGCGCCGGGTAGTCCGCCGCGTATGCCGATGCGGAAACGGACAGCAGAATGGCCGACAGCGCTGCAAAATATGCTTTCATGTTCCTCTCCCCAGGCGGCTCATATCCGGCGGCCGCGTTGGCGTGGACCTTACCAGAAGAGGGCGGAACGATGTAGGATTTCGGCTCAGCCGATCGTCTTAAGGGGAAACCACCGGGAGAAACGGCATGTGCCGCAACATCAGGACGCTGTTCAATTTCGAGCCGCCGGCGACAGAGGAGGAGATCCACGCCAGTGCACTCCAGTTCGTTCGAAAGCTCTCCGGCTTCAACAAGCCGTCACAGGCCAACGAGGCGGCCTTCGACCGCGCGGTGGCGGAGGTTTCGGATGCTGCGCGAAGACTGCTGACCTCGCTGCACACCCACGCACCGGCGCGCGACCGAGAGGTCGAGGCGGAGAAAGCCAAGGAGCGTTCGCGGCTGCGCTTCGGTTAGAGGTTCCGCAAGGTCCCACCGTGACCTGCCTCACGGTGGCGTTGGCCGTGACGCGCGATGATGCCTGCCGGGGTTCTGACAACCCGGAGCAGGAACCATGAGCCGTCCCCTTCTTCCGCTGAAAGCAGGTGCCATCATATTCACGCTGTTGTGGACCGCGTGGATGATGTGGTGGAGCGGATCGTTCTCAAGCGCAAACGTGGTGATCCTGGCGGTTTGCGGCGCGGCAGTCGGCTATCTCTGGTACCGCGCCATGCGCTGGCAGTTCGAGCGCATGGGCATGGTGCCGCGGCGGGACGACCAGGCGCAGTAGCTGCGCCCGCTAGTCCTTGTGGCCGTGCTTCTTCTTTTTCTTCTTTCTCTTGGGCTCGTCGCCTTCGCCCTCGTCGCTCTCGTCATCCGAGGACGCATCTTCAGCCTCGTGCACTGCAGCTTCGAGCGCGGCGTGCTCGGCGGCCTCCTGCTCGCGCTGGCGGCGACGTTCATCCCAGGCGTCGAAGAGCTGATCTAGCCACGGCAGCACTTGTTCGATGGACGGTAATTGACCGGGAGGGCCTGGCTCGCCGCGCGGGCCCTGGGGGCCGGCTGGGCCCTGAGGTCCTGAGGAGCCCTGCGGTCCTGCGGCGCCCCGCGGGCCGGCTTCGCCCGGCTTGCCCGGCAAACCAGCCTTGCCCTGTGCGCCTGCCTTTCCGGCCGGTCCCGGTTTACCTTGTGGTCCCGGCTTGCCGCGTGCACCGTCCGGGCCTCGCTTGCCCGGATGACCCTGCGGCCCCGGTCGCCCCGGTTCGCCCTGCCGCCCGCGCGGACCCTGTGGTCCCGGCCGTCCCTGATCGTCTGCCACGCCGCTACTCCCTCTTGGCAAGCTTGCTACTTAGCGGCGTTTGACGACAGCAGCAATTCCGCCCGGGCGTCGTGGCGGGCTTGATCAACATCAATCGGCGCCGCAGGGCGCCGTGTCATTGATGACGCGCGGCCACAATCCTTGCGAGGAACGACCGATGCGCGCAGCCTGGAAAGTCTTCTGCCTGTCCGCGGTCGTTCTCGCAGCGACGCTCGGCCTTGCCCATCTGCTCGTGCCGGACGTCGTCCCGGTTGGCTATGCCGAGGAGCCGCAGCCGTCATGGGCTATACTGACGGCCTTCGCGCTGCGCGCCATCGCGTTGACCGCGGCCTGGGTCGCGATCATCACGGTGTCACTGCTTGTCGGCACGAAGCTGTACCGGACGCTCTCCGGCGCCGTCACGCGCTAGTCGTGATAGGCCGGCACCTCGATGCCGGAGGCGGCATAAATCCTGATCTTGTTGCGCAGCGTGCGCACCGACAGGCCGAGCACACGCGAGGCACGCGTGCGGTTGCCGTCGCAGCGCGCGAGCGTCTGCAGCACGAGCTCGCGCTCGACCTCGCCGACGGTCGCGCCGATCAACAGTGGAACGATCTCATTGGGTGCAAGGAATTGCGCGCCCTGCTCGGGCGCCGCGACATGAACAGTGGTCATCAACACACTCCCCGATCAACGCCCGCCTCCATCGTTGGAAGCGGATCGAGAACAAACGACCCCCAAGCCGTATATCCTAAGCCGTAGATCTACGGTGGGCGGGTTTGGTTAATGAAAGGTTAATTTCGATCGATCGCACCAGATGACCTTGGGAATGCCGCCGCGTTGCCGCGATTGGCACGAGATGCATAGCAACGCGGACCGATCTCACTCACACCGTGCGATATCCGCCGTCCACCATGACGATCGATCCTGTGACGAAAGACGACAGGTCTGACGCAAGGAATATCGCGGGGCCGACGATGTCCTCCGGCTTACCGGTACGTGCGAGCGGGGTGTGGTCGACGAAGGCCTGCACCAAAGCAGGATTGGTGGCGCGTACATGGGCATTGATGTTGGTCTCGATGAAGCCTGGCCCGATCGCGTTGACGCGCACGCCTTCCTTGCCGAGCTCGACCGCGAGCGCCTTGGTGAAGCCGAGCACGCCGTGTTTCGAAGTGGTGTAGGCCGCCGAGCTCGGCGTGCGCAGATGCACGAAAGACTGGATCGAGGCGATATTGACGATGCGGCCCTTGGCTGCACGCAGCGGCGCGAGGAAGGCCTGCGTCGTGTTGAAGACGCCGTTGAGGTTGAGTGAGATGATGTCGTTCCAGTCCTTCGCCACCGCCTCGGTCTCCGCAGTGATGGCGTTGCGGCGGGTGATGCCGGCGTTGTTGACGAGGATCGAGACCTGACCGACCTTGTCGGCGACCTGCTTGGCCAGGGCGAAGCAGTCGTCACGCCTGGTCACGTCGAGCGCAAAGCTCGTAGCCTTACCGCCGGCTTTGCTGATCTCTTCGGCGGCCTCCGCGACCGTGGCGGCGTTGACGTCGAGCAGCACCATTTGCGCGCCCTCACGGGCATAGCCGGCGGCGATCGCCCGGCCGATGCCGGAACCGGCGCCCGTGACGACAGCGATGTGGTTTGCGAGCAATGCCATGGCAATTTCCTCCCGGATTCGTTTCTAAGTTTCATGAAAGGCTAACCCGAAATTAAGGGGTCGGAAACGGCGGCCTTGGCATACTCGTCCGCGTTGCTAAACGTTGCGCGCATGATGGAACGACTCGAATCCTGGAAATTGGCGCTCGAGCGCCTGCGGTCGGCGGAATTTGCGGACTGGGCCGAGGCTGGCCGGCTGGTGGCCGAGATCGTGCGGATGAGCACGGATGCCACGCTGCGGCAGGCCGCCGAGCAAGCGCTCCCCGTGCTGCGCCAAGTCGCGGACAATGACGATCACGGCGTGACGCTCGCCGCCCGGCGCCGCGTCGGCGTGATCCTCGATGTCGTCCATGATCTGACCGCGCCGCGCTTCGGCCGTCGCAACGCGGCGCCAAAGAAACTGTCGAGCGAGGATCGCGCCCGCAAGATGCTGGGCCTGCCGCTCGCAGTGCAGCTCACTTGCGAGGACATCAACCAGGCCTATCGTCGCGCCGCCAAGGGCATGCATCCCGACCAGGGCGGCAGCGCGCAGGCCTTCATCGACTTGTCGGCCGCCCGCGATGTCTTGATTCATCCCGGCGCGCACAAGGACGCCTGAGAGCGCTCAGCTCTTGTTGACGCAGCTTGGATAGGGCGCGGCTTCGCCTGAGACGATCGGGCAGAGATCGATCGGGTTGAGATCGCGTAGGCGCCTTTGCCAGCGCTCGTCGTTGACCGGCGGCTCGTCGCTTTCGGGGCCGCGCTCGGCCCATTGGATGGTGTAATAGTCGCTCGCGCCCTTGAGCGTGATCAGCAGCGCGGTCTCGCTGTGCCGCGTCGGGCCGCTGTCGATGCGACCGCAACCGATCACCGCGACAAAGCCCTCGAAGCGGCCGAACATGGTCGCGCCCAAAGGCCTTGCCGCAAAGCTGTCGGGGCAGGCCGATTTGAAGCCGCCGGCGATGGTGCCCGCGAACATCTCCGGCGAGCTGCCCGGCGTCAGCGTCATGCCCTTCTCGCCGGTGACCGTGATCATCTGCGTCCAGCGCTCGGGCGTCTCACCCTTGAGCACGGCTTCGCGGATGTAGTGGCCGCCCTTGGTGTTCTCGAACACGGCCGCGAAGTCAGACGGCATCGCGAAGGCGACGAGCTGGCCGAAGATCGGCGAGATCACGCGGAAGGATCGCGGGGCCTGCGACGCAGCCGCAGCAGTGAGCAGAAGCGAAGCGGCGAGGGCCGCCAGCCGCGTGGTCCGTGCGCGCATCGACCTGCTCCTGTCGGCGAGGTGAAAAAACGACCGGGCAAGGATGCTAGCGTCGCATCCTTGCCCGGCCCTGTCGTCCGCCGATCGAAGTCTTACCAGCTGCAGTGACCGGCCTTGAGCGCGCTGTCCTTCATGACGAGCGCGTCGACGAAGGTCGGAACGCTCGCGCTGGCGCGATGATAGCCGGCGGGCCACGGCGTGGTCGGAATGCTCTCGTCCCAGATCTGGCAGAAGCCGCTGTCCTGCCAGCGGATCAGGTGATAGCCGGCTTCGGCCGGGCTCGCAGCGACGAAAGCGGCAGCGGCGAGACCGGCGGCAGCGCAGAGCATGGAAATACGACGACGCATGGATCAGCTCCTCAAATTGAAAGATGTGATGCGCCTCCCGACCATGACGGGGAGGGGGTGCGGGGCGCTTCCTCAGCCTGCGCCCCGGACAAGAGGTGAGTAGTTCCGTGCGCTGATCAGGTTCAAAGCGAAAACGCGGGAAATCGCGGAATTCGCTTGCCAAAAGACCTGCCAAAAGAAGAGGGCGGGCTGCTCGCGCAACCCGCCCTCAAACAGAAACGGCCCGATGGCTCAGAGCGTGCAGCGACGCTCGCCACGCAGCTTGATCTGGAGGTCCGAGGCCTGGGTGAAAGTCGGGAACGGCTTGCTGACGACCTTGTAGGTCGAGACGCCCCACTGGGGCGGCTTGTACTGCAGGTCCTCGTTCCAGACCTGGCAGATACCCGTGTTGTCCCAGCGGATCACGTAATAGCCGACCTTCGCGGAGGCGGGCACTGCAAAGACGGAGCTGGCGATGCCGGCAACGGCACAAAGGGCGAAAACGCGACGCATGGAAAATCTCCTTGGTCTGGGCGGGTGATCCGAAAATTCGTGCGGTAAAAACAGCGGCTTTGCAAGCCGGGGAGCCCGCCTTCACGGATATGTCAGACCGGCGCGGCCACTTGGTTTGGCTGCGTGCCCTGCAAGACACACACGCTCACTTCGCCAGCGACGCCACCGCCTCGATCTCGATCAGCATTTTCGGATCGGGCAGCGCCTGCACCACGCAGGTGGTGCGTGCAGGGAACGGCGGCGGGCCGAACGCGCCGGCATAGAGCGCATTCATCGCGGCGACGTCAGTGGGGCGGGTCAGGAGCACGTTGACCTTGACGAGGTCGCGCGTCGTGGCGCCGGCCTCGTCCAGCACGCGCTTGATGTTGACGACGACGTTGGCGAACTGCGCCTCGAACCCGTCAGGCAGCGCGCCGTGGGCGTCGAAGCCCGGGATGCCCGACACGAACAGCAGGTCGCCGACACGGGTCGCGAAGGAGAGCGGCGGCGCCTTGACGTGCGGCGGGGCAGCGAAATGCTGGATCGGCATGGGGGCCTCCGAGGATGCGAGGTGAGTTGGGAGAGCGTAGCGGTGTGCGGGGCGTGCTCCAACACAAAACGCGAAAACAACCCCATGCACAGTAGAAATGATTGGCGAAACTGTAATTCGGGAAGACAGAAATTTGGATTGACCCGTCGGGCAAAACAGTGGCAGGATGGCATGATGGGGATGGTGCGGGTGCGCGCGCCTTGCAGCCTCGAACTCCGCTGTCATCGCCCGGCTTGACCGGGCGATCCAGTACGCCGCGGCGGATGTGGTGAGAGCGAGCTCTTCGACGCTGGTCTCTGGAATACTGGATCGCCCGGTCGAGCCGGGCGATGACAGCTGAGTGTATGGCTGACGGCTCGCGCCTCACCCACCCCCCATCATGTTGCCGCCGCGATCGATCGGATAGATTGCGGCGTCTGATTCGCTTTTCCTCTCGAGAAAAATAGCCCCCGGAGACGCCCCATGAAGATTGCTTCCACCTTGCGTGCCGCGCTCGTCGCCATTGCCGCGCTGGCCGGCCTTTCGACCGCGGCGCAGGCCGACGGCGGCACCGTGGTGCTGACGATCTACAAGGCCGGCTGGATCATCGGCGGCTCCGGCGGCTCGGGCGTTTTGAACTTCCGCGGCCGCTCCTATGCGCTCTCGACCGGCGGGCTCGATTACGGCCTCGTCTTCGGCGGCTCCAAGACCGTGCTGCGCGGCCGCGTCTCCAACATCGTCAGGCCCTCCGACGTCGCCGGCGTCTATGGCGCCGCCGGTGCCGGCCTCGCCGTCGGCCGCGGCGCCCGCGCCATCGTGCTGACCAACCAGAAGGGCGCGGTGCTGGAGCTGTCGGGCACCCAGACCGGCCTGATGGCGAATGCGGATCTCTCCGGCCTCGCGATCACGATGCAGTAGAGCACGGTGCCGTAGGGCGCGGTGCCGTAGGGTGGGCAATGGCGCGCCCTTCGCGCGCCGTGCCCACGTTCTGCCGGATACGGAGAGAGAGCGTGGGCACGGCGCAAGAGCGCCTTTGCCCACCCTATGAGATCTCGAGCGCGTCTACGCTCCACTCACCATCCCATGCACCCGCTCGCAATGCGCGACGAGATTCTTGTGCGCATCGACGAACGCCTTCAGCGGTGTCGGAATCGGGAAGTAAAAGATATTCGCGATGAAGCCGTAGATGCCGGCATCTACGCTGGTGGGCCGCTCGCCCTCGACGAAACCGGACGCCGGCACGATCTCGGCCAGCACCTGCAGATCGGCAAGTCCCCGCGCATAAGCCTGCTCCGGCGTGTAGCGGCCGATGCCCTGGTAGTGATAGCGCTGTGCGTTGTAGGCCTTCGCCTTCTCGAAGCCTTCAGCATTGATCTGCTGATGCTGCGCGATGAAGCCGTCGCGAAACGCGGGGTAATAGCGCTCGTCCTTCCAGCGCGAATAGGACATCACCCAGTAGAGATCATCCAGCATGCGCGTGATGAGATGATGGCTGCGGCGCTGCGCCGGTGACAGCGCGGCATCGATGGTCAGGTGATATTTCGCGATCGCGTGCGCGATGATGGGTTCGCTGTCGCCGATGGTCTCGCCGTCGTCGACGACATAAGGCAGTTGCCCGCGCGGTGCCGCGGAGGCATCGAAGATGTGCTCGTGCACGAAGGGAACGCCGGCGAGCTTCAAGAAGGCGTAGACCTTGAGCCCGTAGCCGTTGTTGTCGGCGACGCCGAAGAGTTCCGGATACGAATAGAGTGTGAGCATGATGGCTCCCTTTACTCGCGGGCGGGCGTCGTGGCTCGCTTGTCAGTGGTGGCGGCCTGCGCGCGTTTGCCGGAGCGGATCATCAGGAACGATCCTGACGTGCCCGGCAGCCGCCAGCGTCCGTCGATCTCGGTCGCCTCTCCGTTCATGATGCCGTCATAGTGGACGATGTCGAAGCCGTAGCCCGGCGGCTCGTAGCGCTTGACGAACGACACCACGCTGCCGGCACGATGGCCCGTGATCGAGGCGTTGTGCGTCCGTAGCGGGCAGTGCGGATTGGAGCACGGCTCGGTGACGTGGCCTGAGAGCGCGCCGCCGGTCTCGATCAGTGTTGCCGTGAACGTGACCATTCCCGTGCCGGGTTGGATGTAAGTGCCGTCCCAGACACCGGAGAGATCGTCGCTCATGCGGCGGCTTCCTCGATATGATGTGCGCCGGTTGAGGCCCGGCTTTTCCGTCCCACGTTCTTCCACCCAAAGTCGTATCGCCCCGGTTCCGCGCTTGCAAGTGTCCGCACGCGACGTCCATGGGTCGCGGGATGCGCGGCCTCATCCGTTCGGTGTAGTCCGGTGCCGCTCAGGGGCAAAAAAGCGCTATTCCGCCTGTCGGATGATCGTCCGCTCGTTCGTCCTTCGGGTGACGGCGCACCCGCGTGCGTCCGGTTCGACGCAAAGGATAGCATATGACCTCCATCACGCCGTTTCTCTGGTTCGACAACAACGTTCCGCAAGCCGTCGACTTCTACAAATCGGTGTTCCCCAACGCCAGGGTCGAGACCGTCAGCGACTTCATGGCGGTGTTCGAGCTCGAGGGACAGCGCTTCCACGCGCTCAATGGCGGGCCGATGCACCGCTTCAACGAGGCGGTGTCGTTCTTCATCAGCGTGGAGACGCAAGGCGAGGTGGACTATTTCTGGAACCGCCTCACCGCCGACGGCGGCGAGGAATCCCGCTGCGGCTGGCTCAAGGACAAGTTCGGCCTGTCGTGGCAGGTCATTCCGGCGGCGCTCGGCCGCTATCTCGGCGATGCCGACCGGACCAAGGCCAACCGCGTCATGCAGGCGATGATGGGGATGCGGAAGATCGTGATTGCGGATCTGGATAGAGCCTACGCTGGGTGAGGCGCTGACGGTTCGCGGTTTGGTGGCATGTCGTATCCAAACCCATAGTGTCGTCCCGGCGAAGGCCGGGACCCATACCGCGTGATTTATCGGTTGCGGTCAATAGAAGTACCGGACGACGAGTCTTCGCCAAATCGCCGCCTGTGGTTATGGGTCCCGGCCCCCCGTGCGCAATTGCGCACTAGGCCGGGACGACAGCTGAGTGTGGGACGCTAGCGTTGATCCACCCGACGAGGCCTGTGATCCACATCGCCAATTCGCGTGGAGCCGCTATACTGCCGAGCTCAGTTGAATGGTGATCTCATGGCAAGAGAATTGGAAGGCAAGGTTGCGGCCGTGACCGGGGCGGCGTCGGGCATCGGGCTTGCGAGCACTGAAGCCATGCTGGCCGCGGGCGCGCGCGTGGTGATGGTCGACCGCGACGAGGCCGCGCTCAACGCGCTCCGCAACAAGCACGGCGATGCGATGATCCCGCTGGTCGTCGATTTGCTCGATCCCAAGGATTGCGCGACGCTGTTGCCGCGGGTGCTGGAGAAGGCAGGCCAGCTCGACATCTTCCATGCCAATGCGGGCAGCTATGTCGGCGGCGACCTGATCGATGCCGACACCATGGCGATCGACCGGATGTTGAACCTGAACGTCAACGTCGTGATGAAGAACGTGCACGACGTGCTGCCGCACATGATCGCACGCGGGAGCGGCGACATCATCGTGACGAGCTCGCTGGCGGCACATTTTCCGACGCCATGGGAGCCGGTCTACGCCTCGTCCAAATGGGCGATCAATTGCTTCGTCCAGACGGTGCGGCGGCAGGTCTTCAAGCACGGCATTCGCGTCGGCTCGATCTCGCCCGGCCCTGTTGTCACGTCGCTGCTCGCGGACTGGCCGCCCGAGAAGCTGCAGGAAGCGAGGGCTTCGGGCAGCCTGCTGGAGGCCAGCGAAGTCGCAGAAGTCGTGATGTTCATGCTGACCCGGCCGCGCGGCATGACCATCCGCGACGTGGTGATGATGCCGACGAATTTCGATCTCTAGGCATGTTCTCGTAGGGTGGGCAAAGGCGCGCACTTCGCGCGACGTGCCCACGTTCTGTCGGACTCATGGAGAGGTGGTGGGCACGGCGCAAGAGCGCCTTTGCCCACCCTACGGCACTATGGCTACCCGCTCGACGCTACCGTGAACACTGCCAGCTGCGCCTCGAACGCGCGGCGGAAGGCCGGGCGGGCTTCGCCGCGGGCCACATAGGACGAGAGGGTCGGATAGCCCTCGAGCACGTTCGATGCGTTCAACCGGCGCAGCACCGTCACCATCAGGAGATCGCCGGCGCTGAACGCGCCGTCGAGCCAGTCGGCGCCGCCGAGGTGGCGGGACAGTTCGTCGAGCCTGATACCGACGCGATTCCTCAGGATCGGCAGCCGCTCCTCATACCAGCTCTCGTCGCGTTCGAGCAGCACCGCCATCCCGAGCTCGACGATCGGCGGCTCGATCGTGTTGAGCGCGGCGAACATCCAGGCGATCGCGCGGCACCTCGCATTGGCGTCCTTCGGCAGCAATCCGTCATGACGCTCGGCGATATGGAGCACGATCGCGCCGGTCTCGAACAGGGCGAGATTGCCGTCCTCATAGGTCGGGATCTGCCCGAACGGATGCAGCGCCAGATGCGCCGGCTGCTTCATGGCCTCGAACGACAGCAGGCGAACGTCGTAAGCCTGGCCGACCTCCTCGAGCGCCCAGCGCACCCGCATGTCCCGCGCCTGTCCCCGGCCGCGGTCGGGCGGGCTTTCGAAGGCGGTGATGGTGGGCATGGGGGCGTCTCCGGGTGAATGTAACTCTGTATCTAGGACGAACGAGCGGAGCGAATTCCGACAATGCCGTAGGGTGGGCAAAGGCGCGCCCTTCGCGCGACGTGCCCACGTTCTGTCGGACTCATGGAGCGGTGGTGGGCACGGCGCAAGAGCGCCTTTGCCCACCCTACAAAGCGGTGCCCTTGGGGAGCGTTGCGGATTGCCTGATGTGCATTAGGATAGTGCCAATACCGCACGGGGAGATCACAATGGCCATCAACACCGACAAGATCGACGACGCGGCGCTCGCCTTACTTCGCCTGACCCTGCACGATGGTTGTCGGGCGTGGAAGGGTTTCGACTGGGATGTGCTTGGCCGCCTCCACGACAAGGGCATGATTGATGATCCCGTCGGCAAGGTGAAGTCGGTGGTGTTCACCCCCGAAGGCCTCGAGCGTGCGAAGGCGCTGTTCAAGGAATTGTTCGAGGAGTGATGCCTCGATGAACCGCGAACAGCTAGCTGCCGCCTACGCGGCACCTGGCCGCCACTATCACAATCTGGCGCATATCGAGGATTGCCTGGCTGCACTCGCGCGGGTCGACGGTCTTTCCGCGGCCGAGCGCGAGACGGTGACGGAGGCGATCTGGTGGCATGATGTCGTGTACGATCCTGCTAGGTCCGACAACGAGGAGCGCAGCGCGGAGCTCGCCGAGCAGTACGTCCGCACTGATCTTCGTCAGGACGTCGGCCGCCTGATCCGCCTGACCAAGACGCACGACGTTAGCGCCGGCGATCGCTTAGGGGCGATCCTGATTTCGATCGACCTCAGCATTCTCGGCACCGATCCCGCGCGCTATGACGCCTATGCCGCCGCGATCCGCCAGGAATTCAGCCACGTCAGTGAGGACGACTATCGCATCGGCCGCGCCCGGGTGCTCCGCCGTTTCGCCGCACGCGAGGTCATCTTTCCCGATTCTGACTTCGCCGCGATGTACGACCGCCCCGCCCGAGCAAATCTCGCGCGTGAAGTGGCGGCGCTGGGCGTCGGTGCGTAGGGTGGGTTAGCCGCTCACAAGCGCAGTCGTTCAACACGAAACGGTGCAAGGCGTAACCCACCGCGTGCGCCGCCGCGGCAACAGAAGCGGTGGGTTACGCCGGGCGGCCCGCGCTTCGCGCAGCCGCGCAGCTAACCCACCCTACGCAGCAATCCACCTCGCCAGCTCCCGCCACGGCTCCAGCGTCCAATGCCCCGACGCCGCTCCCGACGGCGAGGGCAGCACAAAAATCTCCGGCAAGCTCTCATCCCGCTTCTGCCGTCCCAGCGCAATCGCAGCTGACGGCCTGCCATAAAACAAGCTCGCCGCCTTCTTGCTCGTGAACGCAATCGTCCCCGGCCGGTACTTCTCGATCTTGGCCCTGAAGCCGGGCACGTCGATCGTCTCCGCCGCGATCTGGTGATCCATCCCTGCGCCCGACTTGGAGAGATCAGTGAAGCCGATGCCGAGCTCGATCAGCGATGCGAACTCGCCCGGCTGATAGCGCCGCGGCGTGATCCCGGCCTCTTGGATCGCGCGCCAGAAGCGGTTGCCGGGATGAGCGTAGTAGTGCCCGAGTTCGGCCGAGCGCGTGCTGGCCGCGGTGCCGACGAAGACGAGGCGGAGGTTGGGGCGGAGTTGGTCGGGGAGGCGGTGGGGGAAGGGCAAATAAAGTATCCGTTGCGTACAGCTCGCATAAGGATCGGCTACACGCGGAGCGAACGTTGAGTTCAGGTGTCCATTCGTTCGTCCGAGCTACGCCTGCTTTTTGAATAGAGCAGTATGGACAGATCCCGTTTCGGCGCTCTGCATGCCAACATACAGGATGGTTTCATCATCAGGAAATTTTATAAGATGGTGATTTAAGAGGCGGATCAATCTTTCTCGCCATGAAGGAAATAAGCTCTCAAGTTCATTCAGTGACTGTTCTTCTCGATATGGGTTATTTGCATGCATTAGAGTCCCGATCTTGCCGTGCGCTTCAACCAGTTCGTCAAGCGTTAAGAACCCAACTGAGACGGGTTTCCATTCGTCCTTCGCGCTTTTGTTTGTCGACGGTACTCGATCGATTGGGTTCGGAAAGAATCCAGGGTTCTTGCTTTTGACGATCACGACAATCTTCGTTACCTGCCATTCTTTGGCTAGTTTGCGTGTCAGCCCTTCAAATAAATGCTGATGAGACGTCAGCGTTGCCAAAATTACCAACTCAAAGATCTTGCGGAATTGTAGAGCCACGAATTCGATGTTTGTGTATTTGAATGATGTCGTCTTTCTCTCGTAAAGTATCTCGTCTATTGCGATTTGCCTGCGCTTAATCTCCTCCATGCACCTAGTGTAGTTTGCATAGTCAGGTTCGCCAGCCATTCTGCCCACTCCAATTCAAGAGCCGGGCTTTCGCCCGGCTCTTGTAGGATCATTGCTTGCTATTTCGCGCGAGATTGGTCGTGGGTGCCCCTCACAACACCCGATTGCTCTCCTTCACCTTCTCCGCATCCAGATAAACGCTGCTGCCCATCTCCTTGAACTTCGCGCTCATCTTGGCCATGCCGTCTTCGGCCGTGCCCTGCATCGACATGCCCACGCTGTTCGGATCGTTCAGCGTCGCCGCGTAGTCCCGCACGTCCTGCGTGATCTTCATCGAGCAGAACTTTGGGCCGCACATCGAGCAGAAATGGGCGACCTTGTGGGCTTCCTTCGGCAGGGTCTCGTCGTGGAAGTTCTTCGCGGTGTCGGGGTCGAGGCCGAGGTTGAACTGGTCGCTCCAGCGGAAGTCGAAACGGGCGCGGGAGAGGGCGTCGTCGCGCAGCTGGGCGGCGGGGTGGCCCTTGGCGAGATCGCTGGCGTGGGCGGCGATCTTGTAGGTGATGACGCCGGTCTTGACGTCGTTGCGATCGGGTAGCCCAAGATGCTCCTTCGGCGTGACGTAGCAGAGCATGGCGCAGCCGAACCAGCCGATCATGGCAGCGCCAATCCCTGAGGTGATGTGGTCGTAGCCCGGCGCGATGTCGGTGGTCAGCGGTCCAAGCGTGTAGAACGGCGCTTCGCCGCACTCCTTGAGCTGCTTGTCCATGTTGATCTTGATCTTGTGCATCGGCACGTGGCCGGGGCCCTCGATCATGACCTGGCAGCCCTTGTCCCACGCAATCTTGGTGAGCTCGCCGAGCGTCTCCAGCTCCGCGAACTGGGCGCGGTCGTTGGCATCGGCGATCGAGCCCGGGCGCAGGCCGTCGCCGAGCGAGAACGAGACGTCATACTTGCGCATGAGGTCGCAGATCTCGTCGAAATGGGTGTAGAGGAAGCTCTCCTTGTGATGCGCCAGGCACCACTTCGCCATGATCGAGCCGCCGCGCGAGACGATGCCGGTGACTCTGGCGGCAGTGAGGTGGATGTAGGACAGGCGCACGCCGGCGTGGATCGTGAAATAGTCGACGCCCTGTTCGCACTGCTCGATCAGCGTGTCCTTGTAGAGCTCCCAGGTCAGTTTGACCGGGTCGCCGTTGCACTTCTCCAGCGCCTGGTAGATCGGCACCGTGCCGATCGGTACCGGCGCGTTGCGCAGGATCCACTCGCGGGTGGTGTGGATGTTGCGGCCCGTCGAGAGGTCCATCACGGTGTCGGCGCCCCAGCGGATCGCCCACACCATCTTCTCGACCTCTTCCTCGACCGACGAGGTCACCGCCGAGTTGCCGATATTGGCGTTGATCTTGGTCAGGAAGTTGCGGCCGATGATCATCGGCTCGAGCTCGGAGTGGTTGATGTTGGAGGGGATGATGGCGCGGCCGCGCGCGATTTCGCTGCGCACGAACTCCGGCGTGATGAAGGCGGGGACCGAGGCGCCAAAGCTCTCGCCGTCGGCGAGGGCGCCTTCGGCGCGCTCGAGCTGCTGCTTGCGGCCGAGATTTTCGCGCGCGGCGACGTAGATCATCTCCTTGGTGATGATGCCGGCGCGGGCGAATTCGAGCTGGGTGATCTTGTGGCCGTCGAGGCCGCGCAGCGGCTTGTGATAGGCGGCGAAGGAACGTGCGGCGTTGTCGGTGGAGACGCTGCCGTTGTCCTCCGGCTTGATCTGCCGGCCTTCATATTCCTCGACGCCGCCGCGCTCCAGCACCCATTGCTTGCGATTGCGGGCGAGACCGGCGTTGACGTCGATGGTGACGGAGGGGTCGGTGTAGGGACCGGAGGTGTCGTAGACCGGCAGGTTCGGCTCGCCGGCGCCTTCGGAGAGAATGATCTCGCGCAGCGGCACGCGCATCTCGGGCGCGGCGTCGGGCGAGGCGAAGATCTTTCGCGAGGAGGGAAGGGGGCCGGTGGTGACGGCGGGGACGGTTTTTTCAGGGTTGGAGCGGATGTTCATGGGATCCTCCTTAATTCAGTTCGTTTGTGTCGCTGAGCAAGCGTCGATTGCAGCTGTCATCCCCGCGAAGGCGGGGATCCAGTATTCCAGAGGCCGCGCGGCTCGAGCCGAAGAGCCGCGGCGTACTGGATCGCCCGGTCAAGCCGGGCGATGACAGTGGGGTGTGGGGTGAGAGCGGAGTGCGCATCACGCCGCCTCCTTCGATTGGCCGAGCCACTGCCGAACCCGCGCATCCGGGTCGGCATTTTGGGTGACGTCGCTGACGACGGCGATGGAATCCGCGCCGGCGGCAAAGATCTCCGCGGCGTGCTCGAACTTGATGCCGCCGATCGCGACCAGCGGGATGCTCCCGATGCGCTTCTTCCATTCCGTGATCCTGGGAATGCCCTGCGGTTCGAAGCGCATCGATTTGAGTGTGGTGAAGAAGATCGGGCCGAGCGCGACGTAGTCGGGCTTGGCCTCGAGCGCCGTTTCAAGCTCCGCGTCGTCGTGGGTGGAGATGCCGAGCGACAGGCCGGCTTCGCGGATGGCCTTGAGGTCGGCGTCCGCCAGATCCTCCTGGCCGAGATGCAGATACTTTGCGCCGGCGACGATCGCCGCACGCCAATAGTCGTTCACGACCAGCTTGGCCTGCGTACCCTGCGTGATTGCGAGCGCGTCGGTGACCATCTGCAAGGCCTGCGAATCGTCGAGATTCTTCGCGCGCAGCTGGATGGTGCCGACGCCGAGCTTGGTCAGGCGCTCGACCCAGTCGAGACTGTCGACGACGGGATAGAAACGATCAGGATACGGCATGCCAGAACGGTGTCCCAACGACAGGGGTGGAGGGGGAGGCGAAGTCGCGGGCGTTCATCAGCCCGGCTTCATAAGCGGTGCGGCCGGCATCACAGCCGAGGCGGAAGGCTTTCGCCATCGCGACGGGATCGGCGGCCTTGGCGATCGCGGTGTTGAGCAGCACGGCGTCATAGCCGAGCTCGAGCGCCTCAGCCGCGTGGCTCGGTGCGCCGATGCCGGCGTCGACCACCAGCGTGATGTCGGGCAGGCGCTCGCGCAGCAGCTTGAGCGCGTCGCGGTTGATGATGCCCTTGGCGCTGCCGATCGGCGCGGCCCACGGCATCACCACCTTGCAGCCGGCGTCGACCAGGCGGTTCGCGATTGACAGATCCTCGGTGCAATAGGGGAACACCTCAAAGCCGTCCTTGATCAGGATGGCGGCGGCTTCGACGAGGCCAACGACGTCGGGCTGCAGCGTGTCGTTGTCGGCGATGACCTCCAGCTTGATCCAGGAGGTGCCGAACAATTCGCGCGCGAGCTTTGCCGTGGTCACGGCTTCGCGCACGCTGCGGCAGCCGGCGGTGTTCGGCAGCACCGTGACGTCGAGCTCGCGGATCAGCTTCCAGAACGCGTCGCCGGTTTTGCCGCCGGCGGATTCGCGCCGCAGCGACACCGTGACGATGTTCGAGCCGGAGGCGCGGATCGCGTCCTGCATGATCGCGGGCGAAGGATAGAGCGCGCTGCCGATCAGCAGGCGGGAGTCGAAAGTCTTGCCGTAGAAGGTCACCATTTGGGAGGTGTCTCCTTGAATGACGGTGTCATCCCCGCGAAGGCGGGGATCCAGTATTCCAGAGGCCGTGCCGTGATACGGAGGAGCCGCGGCGTACTGGATCGCCCGGTCAAGCCGGGCGATGACAGCGGAGTGTGTGGTGCATTCATCAATCACCCTCCCTGCCGCGGCGTGATGATCTCGATCTCGTCGCCGGCTTTCAGTGCGGTCTCGGCCCAGCGGCTTTTCGGGACGACGTCGTAATTGAGTGCGATGGCGAAATGCGTGCCCTCGTAGTCGAGCTCGGAGAGCAGCGCATCGACGCTGACTGAGCTGATCTCGCGTTGCTCGCCGTTGATGATCACAAGCATTGGACGATCACGCGCATTGCATCACCTCATTGTCGATCTGGCCGCGCTCGACGAAGTTGAGCGTCAGCTCGGCCAACGCAGGGGCGATCAGGAAACCGTGGCGGTAGAGCCCGTTGACGCTGATCTTGCCGCCGCGCACGCCGATGCGCGGCAAATTGTCGGGAAAGGCCGGGCGAAGGCCGGAGCCGAATTCGACGATGCGGGCTTCGCCAAAGGCCGGATGCACGGCATAGGCCGCACCCAGCAGCTCCAGCGCGGAGCGGACGGAAACGCCGGTGTCCTCGGCCTCGATCGAGGTTGCGCCCAGCATGAACAGATTGTCCTCGCGCGGGATCACGTAGAGCGGCCAGCGCGGATGGATCAGCCGCACGGGGCGCGACAGCTGCACCTCGCTGGTCTCGATCAGGATCATCTCGCCCTTGACGCCGCGCAATTCCGGCTGCTCGTCGCGGGCGCCAAGGCCGCGGCAGTCGATGACGAGCCCCTCAAGGTCGTTGGCGCTGACATCGCTGCCGAACTTGATGGTGCCGCCGGCGGCGACGATGCGCGCGTGCAGCTTCGGCAGCACGCGGCGCGGCTCGACATGGCCCTCGGTCGGGAAGAACAGCGCATCGCGGAAACGGCCCTCCAGCGACGGCTCGAGCTCGGCGAGGCCAGCGGCATCGAGCCGGCGATGGCCCTCGGTCATGCGGGCAAAGCGCTCGAAATCGTTGCGCTCGCGCGGATGGGCGACGACGAGGGAGCCGTTGAAGGGGGTATCCGGCAGCTCGCGCCGCCAGATGTCGAGCGAGCGCAGCCCCAGGCGGCTGATGATGGGTTCGGCGACTTCCGCCTCGCAATAGGGTGCGAGCATGCCGCCGGCCCAATGGCTGGTGGCATCGGTCATGTCAGCGTCACTGCGCTCGTGTAGGGTCACGGCGTGGCCGGCCTGCGCGAATAACAGCGCCTGCCAGGCTCCGGCTATGCCTGCACCGATGATGGATACCGGGGAATCCGGTCGCTTGGTCGTCTGCAACATCCCTGTCCCTTCGCCGGCATGACCCGGATCAGGTTCAAAGGGTCACCGCGGTCTTGGGCAGCCGGTGTTGGCCGTATTGCCCATTTAGCGGTATCTCAGCTCCTCCTCGGAGCACCCCTCGGAACGGCTCTAATGTAGGCTAGTGGGGCAGGGTGGTCAACGCGTTTGGCCCGGAACCTGCGCCCGCGCGTTGCGGATATGCTGGGCGAGCTTCCTGTGCGGGGCTATGAACATCGGCTGCGGATTGCCGTTCGGCTCGAGCCGAGGTTCGAAGCTGGCCTCTCGCACCATCTCCTGACGTTGCCGCTTTGCAGCGTAGTAATAGCCGCCCGCGAAATAACGCACGGCTCGGTCATGGTCGCCATTGGCGGCATGATAGGCGCCGGCGAGGTACTTGACGGCGTAGGTGAGATTGGTGTTGGGGTCGCGCAGGCCGCTCGCATCGCCGGTGTAGCCGAGGCCGCGGGCCGTCGCGAGCTTGATCTGCATCAGCCCGATGGTGCCGCCATGGCCGACGAGGCCCGGCTGATAACGGCTCTCGCGCATGATGACGCGATGCACCAGCGCCTCCGGCACGCCGTTGGCGCGTGCATGCATCGCGACCATCTCGGCATAATCGGCCTGGCCTGCGAAGGCTGCCTGCGACGACATCAGTCCGGCCGCGACCAGCGCGGCAACGCGTAAAATTTTCATGTAAATCCCGGAGATCCTGAGTGACCTGCGCCGGCTGCCGTTAGGCCTGCCGAACGCGGCGATGATGTGGCCAAACGCCGCCGGTCCTGATTTTGCGGCGCCGAGCCGCCGTTACGACTCAATCCTGGCGCAGGAGTCTCTCAGGCGGACATCTCGCGACAGCGACCCTGTCTATTCGCAGATGTCAGCGAAAGCGAGTATGAAGCCCTCGCGAATCGGGAGAGGTGCCATGACAAAAGCAGCGATGACAAAAACAACCATGGTCAACACCCACAGCGGCGACATGTCCAGACAAGATCTGCCCACCCAGAACCCGTGTGCCCAGTGCGGCGCGCCGATCGCGCAGCCCGACTGGATCGAGCCGGGCGAGGGGCGGGTCTCCTATCTCTGGACATGCCACGCCTGCAATTATCGCTTCGAGGCGATCGCGATCTTCGACGAGCCTGCCGTCGAGTATCCGCCACTCGCGGCTTAAGCGGCGACCTGCGCCGCTAGCTTGGGCTGCTGCCACACCGGCAATTGCATCCGCACGATCAGCCCGTGCGGCTGACGGTCGTGCAGCGACAGCTCGCCGCCATGGGCGAGCGCGATCGCGCGCGCGATCGACAGGCCAAGGCCGAAGCCGGTGGAATCGTCCATGGTGCGCGCGTCGTCGCCGCGCACGAACGGCTCCAGCATCTCCTGCTTGCGCGCGTCCGAGATACCGGGGCCGTCATCCTCGACGTCGATGACGAGTTTGGTGCCGGATACATCGAGGCGGATCGTCACCTCGGCGCCGAAGCGCACCGCGTTCTCGACGAGATTGGTGACGCCGCGATGCAGATCGTCGGGGCGCGCTGCCGCGGTCGCGGATGAAGGGCCGTCATAATGCACGACATGGCCCATGTCGCCGAACTGGTCGGCGATGAGCTGCAGCGTGCTGGCGATATCGACCAGCGTCACCGCTTCGATCTTGCGGTCGTTGCGCAGCAGTGACAGCACGCTCTCCAGCATCGAGCGCATCTGGTCGAGGTCGATCAGCATGCGCTTGCGGTTGCCTTCGTCCTCGATGAACTCTGCGCGCAGGCGCAGCCGCGTGATCGGGGTGCGCAGGTCGTGGCTGATCGCCGCCAGCATCTTGGTGCGATCCGACATCAACCGCGCAATGCGCTCGTGCATGCGATTGAGCGCGCGGGCCACCGAGCGGATCTCCTCCGGGCCGCGCTCGGGCAGCGGATCGGCAGCACCGTCCAGGCTGAAATTCTCGGCCGCCTTGGCAAAGGACGACAAGGGCGCCGCCAGCGCGCGCGCGGCCCACAGGCCGAGCACGGTGATGCAGATGAAGGCGGTCATCAGCGTCACCAGCCACGGTGCGCCCCAGAACCACGGACGCGGACCGTTCTCGACGTGGCCTGCGATCACGGTGCCGTCAGGCAATTCCACGCCGACGCGATGCGCATCGCCCTTTGGCGCAAGCTGCACCACCTTGTAGCCGCGGGCGAGATGGCGGCGGATCCCACGCAGGTGCTGGGCTTCGCTGTCGTCGACCGACGCCGCAGTGCCGGGCGCCAATGTCTCGAGGTTGAGCTTCGGGAAGGCGCGCGCGAGATCTGCGATGAGGCGCGGCCGGTCGTCGGGGCTCGCCGAGCCGAGCAGCAGCGCCGCGTCGGTCAGTTGATGTGCGCCATCAGGCGGGCTGTCCGGACGATCGGGGCGGCTGAGCAGGAAGGCGGTGGTGACGACGAGATGCAGCGCGACGGTCGAAGCCAGGACCAGCGCGGCGATCTGTCCGCCGATACCCTTGAGGTGAAAGAACCCGAACGGCTTCATCGTCGCAAAGCCCGATCAGTTGCTCTGGGGTGTGGCAAACACTTCCGTCCGAGGCGTAAACAGGTAGCCGCCCGAACGCACCGTCTTGATGATGGTGGGGTCGGCCGGATTGGGCTCGATCTTGCGGCGGATGCGGCTGACCAGCACGTCGATGGAGCGCTCGAACGAACCGGTGTTGCGGCCCTGCGTGAGGTCGAGCAGGCTGTCGCGGGACAGCACGCGCCCGGGGCGCTCGCAGAACGTCCTGAGCAGGTCGAACTCGGCGCTGGTCACCGCGACGCGGGCGCCTTCCGGATTGCGCAGCTCGCGCAGGCGCAAGTCGATGCGCCAGCCTTCGAAGACAAGTGTAGAGGCGCCCTCGATCGAGCTCGCGGCCTGGGCGGAGGCCTGACGCCGCAGCACCGCGTTGATGCGGGCGAGCAGCTCGCGCGGGTTGAACGGCTTCGGCAGGTAATCGTCCGCGCCCATCTCGAGGCCGACGATGCGGTCGACGTCCTCGCCGCGCGCGGTCAGCATGATGATTGGCGTCTGCGCCTCGGAACGTACCTTGCGGCACAGGCTGAGGCCATCTTCGCCGGGCAGCATGACGTCGAGGATGATGAGATCAACGCGGTGGTCCGCCATGGCGCGCGACATCTCGCGGCCGTCGCTCACGGCGGTGACGTTGCAGGAGTTGTTGCGCAGATATTTCGCGATCAACGTCCGGGTTTCGCGATCGTCCTCGACGACCAGGATATTGGGAGACGGAATGGCCATGGGCCTTGTTTGTCCAAGATTCGGGCCAAAAGGCGAAGATTATTGTTTCAGTGTGTTTCCGGGCGAATGTCCGCAACGCCCCGCAACGACACCGTCGTCGTACGGCAAGGTCTCGTTAAGTCCGGTAACCATACCGTGGCGCAGTTGCGTACGAAACCCCCGCAAAAACCACGGTGCTATCATGACTTCGATTTCGGCGGCCTCCGCCAGTCTTCACCAGTCGCCGCTCCAGCGGCTGCAGCAGGAATTGCAATCGCAAGTGTCGGACGGCACGATCTCGTCGTCCGACCAGTCCGCCCTCACCACAGCCCTGCAGGACATCGATACGGCGCTCCAGCAGAGCCAGCCCAGCGATCAATCCAGCGGCACCAAGCCGTCCAAGGACGGCCTGAAGTCCAAGATCGACGACCTCATCTCCAATGAGGTCTCGAACGGCACGCTGACGTCGAGCCAGGCCGACGAGCTGAAGGGCGTGTTTCAGTCCGCCTTTAGCAAGGGGCCCGGCGGCGCTCACGGCGCCGGTGGTCCGCCTGCGGGGCCGCCGCCGTCGGATGGCGGCTCTTCGGATTCTTCGACATCGACGACGGACGCGACGAGCAGCAGCTCGACCGACAGCAGCACGGCGAAAATCCTCGAGCAGTTTCTCCAGGCGCTGCAGCAGTCGCAGTCTTCGTCGAATTCATCATACGGCGCCAACGGCAGTGCGACGAGCGCGAGCAGCACGGACATCTCCGCGCTTCTGATCGACTACAAGAGCTGACCTGCGCGACGCTAGGTCGGCGCGTTCCTCGCCGCGAGCATGCTTCGTCCCAGGGCGCATGATCGTCGGCGGGGAACTTTGCATCCCCGCACGTTCCAGGAACTTTTCCTCGCGCCGCAGCGCCGCAAGGGCGCAACGAAATTGCCGCATGTTAGGAACCGTGCGTGTTCGTCGCTGTTCTCTCAGCACAAGTTTTCTGCTGAAGGAGAGGACAACCATGTTGATGAAATCGATCGCCGCCGGCCTTGCCGGCACCGCTTTGCTTGCGACCGTTGCGTTTGCGCAAAATCCGACCACCACCGCCGACAAGGCGCCGACCGCTACGACGACGACAACCACAAGTGCGTCGGGTGAATGGCGCGTCTCGAAGATGGCGGGCGTGAAGGTCTACAACGACGCCAACGAGAACATCGGCTCGATCAACGACCTGCTGATGGACAAGAGCGGCGCCGTGAAGATCGCCGTGATCGGCGTCGGCGGCTTCCTCGGCATGGGCGAGCATCTCGTCGCCGTGCCCTATGAGAAGCTGAAGTTCGTCAATGAGGCTGTGGCCTATACCGGCACCAGTGCGAACCCGAATGCCAAGCCCGCCGCGACCACGACGACCGGCGCCGCGACCGGCACCGAGAAGACGACCACCACCACGACGGCATCGTCGAGCTCGAAGTGGTATCCGGACCACGCCGTGTTCAATGCGTCCAAGGACGAGCTGAAGAACATGCCCGAGTTCAAGTACTCCGAGTAATAAACGTCGCGTGAGTGCTGAAACGAAGCGCGCCCGGCTTTGACCGGGCGCGCTGTCGCGTCTTCTTTTCTTTCACCTTTCCCCGGTTGCGGGGGGAGAGGAGCTTTACTTCACCAGCGGGCAGCCGCCCTTGTCGAGCGGACGGAAAGCTTCGTCGCCGGGCACCGTGGTGACCAGCTTGTAGAGGTCCCACTCGCCCTTGGATTCTTCCGGCTTCTTCACCTCGTACAGATTCATGTCGTGGACCATGCGGCCGTCAATGCGGATCTTGCCGTTCTTGGCGAAGAAGTCGTTGATCGGCGTCTTGCGCATCTGCTCCATCACCTTCGGAGCTTCGTCGGTCTTGATGGCCTCGATCGCCTTCAGATAGTGCATCGTCGCCGAATAGAGGCCGGCCTGGATCATGGTCGGCATGTGGCCGACCTTGTCGTTGAAGCGCTTGGAGAAGGCCCGGGTCTCGTCATTCGTGTCCCAGTAGAACGCATCCGTGATGATCAGGCCCTGCGTCGCCTTGATGCCAAGCGAATGAACGTCGGTGATTTCCATGAGCAGCGCGATCATCTTCTGACCGCCTTGCGTGATGCCGAATTCGGCCGCCTGCTTCAGCGCATTGGTGGTGTCGCCGCCGGCGTTTGCCAGCGCGACGACCTTGGCTTTCGAGGCCTGGGCCTGCAGCAGGAACGAGGAGAAGTCCGACGAATTGAGCGGATGGCGGACGTCGCCGAGCACCTTGCCGCCGCTCTCCTTGACGACGTTGGCGGCGTCACGCTCGAGCGCCATGCCGAAGGCGTAGTCGGCGGTGACGAAGAACCAGGTGTCCTCGCCGCGCTTGACCATGGCCTTGCCGGCGACGTTGGACAGCGCGTAGGTGTCGTAGGTCCAGTGCACGGTGTTGGGTGAGCAGGCGACGCCGGTGATGTCGGACGAGCCCCCGCCCGAATTGATGTTGATCTTGTTCTTCTCGCGCGTCAGCGCCGAGATCGGCAGCGCGACCGAGGAGGTCGGCACGTCCATGACGGCGTCCACCTTCTCATTGTCGTACCAGTTGCGGGCGATATTGACGCCGACGTCGGGCTTGTTCTGGTGGTCGGCGGACACGATCTGGATCGGCACGCCCGCGACCTTGCCGCCGTAATCGGCGACGGCCATCTCGACGGCGGCGAGCGAGCCCTTGCCGGTCGCATCGGCGTAGAGGCTCGACATGTCCGTGAGCACGCCGAGCTTGACCACGTTGTCGGAAATCTGCGCCTGCGCCGCGCCGCAGCTTGCGGCGACGGCGAAGCTTGCCGCGACCGCGGCGATGAGTTTATGCATATCGTTTCTCCCTCAGCATTGTTGTTTGGGCTTTGTTGCGGGGACTGTTCTAGCGGCTATTGGAGATCGCAGCTAAGCGCTCCACGCCATAGCAGGATGCAAAATCGGAAGGGGCGGGCGGTGTGCCTTCGCCTCTCCCCGCTTGCAGGCGGGCCGAGGGAGAAGCCCTCAACCGCTACCCTTCAGCCGTTCGTTGCGCCGGCGCAGGCCTTCCAGCGTCGCAAGCAGGATGACCGAGACCGTCGTGAGGATCACCGCGGCTGCCGTGATGGTCGGGCTGATGTTCTCGCGGATGCCGCTGAACATTTCGCGCGGCAGGGTGCGCTGCTCAGGCCCCGCCATGAACAGCACGATCACGACCTCGTCGAAGCTGGTCGCGAAGGCGAACAGGGCGCCCGATGCGACGCCGGGCAGGATCAGCGGCAGGATCACGCGGCGGAATGCTTCAAGCGGCGCGGCGCCGAGCGAGGCGGCGGCGCGGGCGAGGTTGGTGTCGAAGCTTTGCAGCGTCGCGCCGACGGTGATCACCACGAACGGCGTTGCCAGCGCGGTGTGAGCGAGGATCAGGCCGAGATAGCTGCCGGTGAGGCCAATCGGCGCGAAGAAGAAATAGAGACCCACTGCGGTGATGACGCCGGGCACGACGACCGGCGACAGCACGAACGCCAGCACCAACGGCTTGAACCGGCTCTTCCACTGCGCCAGCCCAAGAGCTGCCAGCGTGCCCAGAACCATGGACAGCAGCGTCGAGGCGACGCCGATGATCATGCTGTTCTTCAGCGAATTCATCCAGCGCGCCGAACTGATGAAATCCTCATACCAGCGCAAGGAGAGGCCCGGCAGCGGATAGGTGAGATAGGAGCCCGAGCTGAAGGACAACGGCATGATCGCCAGGATCGGCGCGATCAGGAAGATGAACACCAGCGTCGAGATGACGATGGTCGCGATCCATGCGATGCGCTGGCTGGGCGTGCGGAGGGAAGGCGCGTCGCTCAATTCTTCATCCCTCCGGTCACCTGCTGGCCCTGCACCAGCTTGCCGTAGACGAGCGCGAGCAGGACGGTCGCCAGCAGCAGCACTGCACCCAGCGCCGACGCAAGGCCCCAATTGGCTGTTTCGGTGGTGTAGAGCGCGATGAAGTAGCTGATCATCTGGTCGGCGGCGCCGCCGACCAGCGCCGGCGTGATGTAATAGCCGAGCGCCAGGATGAAGACGAGCAGGCTCCCGGCGCCAATGCCGGGGAGCGTTTGCGGCAAATAGATTCGCAGGAAGGCGGTGACGGGCGACGCGCCGAGCGAGGCGGCGGCCCGCATGTAGGCCGGCGAGATCGCCTTCATGCTGCTGTAGAGCGGCAGGATCATGAACGGCAGTAGCACGTGGGTCATGGCCACGCAGACACCGAAGCGGTTGTAGATCAGGCGCAGCGGCTCGTCGATGATGCCGAGCCAGCGCAGGCTGTCGTTGACGACGCCCTTGCTCTGCAACAGCACGATCCAGGCGCAGGTGCGGACCAGAAGCGAGGTCCAGAACGGCAGCAGCACGAAGATCATCAGCAGGTTCGACCGGCCCGGCGGCAGCGTTGCCAGCAAATAGGCGACCGGAAAGCCAAGGATCAGGCAGAGCACCGTGACACCAAGACTGATGAGGAAGGTACGGGCGAACACCTCCCGGTAGATGGCTTGGTCAGGCGGGGCCGCGACGATTGCGCCGTTAGCGTTCCTGACAAGGTCGAGCGCCCCCAGCAGGTAGAAGCTGGTGACTGGACCACTTGCACCTTTGATCGTCATCCAGGTGGCGCGGTCGCGCCAGGCTGCGTTGATCTTGCCCAGCGTCTCCTTGGCCGTGCCCGGCCCCGGCATCGCTTTCAGATTGCGCGCGGTGCTGGTGAGGATCGTGCGAAAGCCGTTTTGGGCGTAGTTGAGCCGCTTGGCCGCGATGGCAATGGTGCCGGCGTCGCGCGCGGCCTGAATGTCGCTTGCCAAAGCCGCATAGGTCTTTTCGTCCGGCAGATCCTTGCCATCCCAATTGGCGAGAGCCACGACGGTTTGCGGCAGAACCTGGCGCACCTCGCGGTCATCGACGGCGTGCCACAGCATGCCGGCGATGGGCCCGGCGAACGTGAACAGCAGAAACAGCAGCAACGGTCCCACGAGCGCGAACGCCTTGAGCTGGCGCGCGCGCTCCGCCCGCTTCAGGCGGCGCTTGAGCGGCACTTCGGTCTCGGCACCGGCGCCGGTGAAGGACGCTGCTGTCATGGCGTGATCATTTCAGGCAAGAGGCACAAGCGAAGGGGAGCACCCCTCCGCCTGTGCCATACGGCCGCATTACTTCGCGGCCCATTTGTTGAAGCGCTCGGTCAACTTGTCGATGTTCTCGAGCCAGAAGGCGACATTGATCTCGACCGCGTTCTTGATGTTATCGGGCGCGGTCGGCAGATCCTTCAGCACGGCCGGCTGGATCAGCGCAGCGGCGTCCTTGTTCGAAGTGCCATAGGCGATGTTCTCCGAAAGCTTCGACTGGTTCTCGGCCTTGCCTGCGAACTCCAGGAACTTGTAGGCCGCGTCCTTGTTCGGGCTGCCCTTCAGGATGACCCAGCTGTCGAGGGTGAAGAGCGCGCCATCCCACACCATGCCAAAATTCTTCTTCTCGTTCTTGTTCGCGGTGTCGATGCGGCCGTTATAGACCGAGGTCATCGCCACCTCGCCGGAGGCGAGCAATTGCGGCGGCTGGGCGCCGGCCTTCCACCAGACGAGGTCGCCCTTGATGGTGTCGAGCTTCTTGAATGCGCGATCGACGCCCTCGTCGGTCGCCAGCACCTTGTAGACGTCCTGCGGAGGCACGCCGTCGGCCATGAGGGCGATCTCCAGCGTGGTCTTCGGGCCCTGGCGCAAGGCGCGCTTGCCCGGAATCTTCTTGGTGTCGAAGAAGTCGGCCCAGCCCTTGGGCGCTTCCTTCAGCTTGTCCTTGTCGTAGCCGAGCACGAAGTCATACAGGATCGCGCCGACGCCGCAGGGATTGACCGACGGCTTGATATAGGCGCCCTCGCCGCCGATCTTGGAATAGTCCAGCTTCTCGTACAGGCCTTCCTCGCAGCCGACGGCGAGCTCGTCGCTCTCGACCTGGACGACATCCCAGGTGGCGGCGCCACCCTGAACCTTGGCGCGCAACACGCCGACGCCGCCGTCCCAGGACTCGTCGTTCATGGGAACGCCTGATGCCTTCTTGAACGGCTCGAAGTACACCTTCTTCTGTGCATCCTGATACGCGCCGCCCCACGACACGACGGTGAGGTCACGCGCCTGTGCAACCGTCACCGGCGCTGCGCTGACGGTGAACGCCGCGAGGAAACCCAGAGCAATCTTGCCAGTCATCTTGCTGGTCTTGCGCTTCAACATGGTCCTTGTCCTTCTTCAGGTGAGTTGCGTTGAGGTTGATCGATCAATCAAACGGGGTCGAGCGCGAGGCAGTCCTCGGGGCGGAAGGTGATGAAGACACTTTCACCGTGGCTCAGGCTGTCAAGCAAGCCCGGCTGCAGCTTGACCATGAACTCGCTATTCCCTGCGACGTCGAGCACGGCCAGCGCGTGGTCGCCGAGATAGATGGTGTTTTGTACCTTGGCCGGCAGCCGGTTCGGTCCATCGCTGGACGCGCCATCCGGGACGATGGCGATCCGCTCCGGCCGCACCGACAGCGAGGTCGCGGCGCCCGCGCCTGATATGTTGACCGCACGGGCCATGACGGTGCCGCCGGCCTTAAGCGCGACGCGGCAATAGTCCTTGTCGGTCGTCTCGACGGTGCCTGAGAGCACGTTGTTCTCGCCGACGAAATTGGCAACGAAGCTGTTCACCGGGCGCTCGTACAGCGCGTCGGGCCTGTCGATCTGCTGCACGATGCCGTCGTTGAACACGGCGATGCGGTCCGACATGGTGAGCGCTTCGCTCTGGTCGTGGGTGACGTAGACGACGGTGATGCCCATCGTCTCGTGCAACTGCTTGATCTCCAGCTGCATCTGCTCGCGCAAGCGCTTGTCGAGTGCGCCAAGCGGCTCATCCATCAGCACGAGCTGCGGGTTGAAGACCAGCGCGCGGGCCAGCGCCACGCGTTGCTGCTGGCCGCCCGACAACTGCCCGGGGCGCCGCTGCGCCAGCGTTTCCATCTTGATCATCCGCAGCGCCGTCTTGACGCGCTCCTGCGTTTCTGCCTTGCTCGTCTTGCGGACGGACAGCGGGAAGGCGACGTTCTCCTCGATCGTCAAGTGCGGAAACAGGGCATAGTTCTGGAACACCATGCCGATGTCGCGCTTGTGCGGCGGCATGTTCTTGATCGGGCGGTCTGCAATATAAATCTCGCCCTGGGTCGGGACCTCGAAGCCGGCCAGCATCATCAGCGTGGTCGTCTTGCCCGAGCCCGATGGGCCGAGCAGGGTGACGAACTCGCCCTTCCTGATGTCGAGATCGAGGTTCTTCACCACAAGGTGCTCGCCATCATAGGTCTTCTGGATGCCGGAAAAGCGCACCAGGGCCGGCGCAGTTGTGACGATGCCGGCTTCCATGATACCTCGCGATGTCCCCTACAAAACTCTCGGCACCTCGTCGGAGGTTGCGACGATCAGCTTAGCATCCTCCAACGAGAATGCCAGCCGCGCAAGCGATAAGGGACTGCGCGGATTCCGTGCATGAAAGCGCGCTACATCCCCGACAGCTTGGTCACGTACACGTTCAGCGTTCCGCCGGCTTCCGCAACCACGCGCAGCGTCTTGGAATCGAAGGCGATGTCGGCCAGCGTGAGGCTGCTGATGGAGGCGTCGACCTTGACGCCGTCCTCGCTCTTCTGGAAGTCGGCGATCGCGGCCGCGATCTTCTCGCGCGCGTTGGCGGCGATCGGCTTCAGGTCGAGCGTCGCCTTCTGCACCAGCGCCTGCTGCATCTGCGGTACCACCGCGCGCGCCGCGGCGCCGAGCAGACCGAAGGCTGCCTCGGATTCGACCGCAAGCTGGATGTCGGCGAGCCGCAGCGTCTGCTGCGCCTGGTCGAGCATCGGCCGGCCCCAGATGTGCACGGTCGCCTCGGCGCCGAGCCCGAGCCAGCTCTTCTTCTCCTTGGCGCGCACCAGGAGCGAGATCAGAAGGCGATCGCCAGAAGGGATCACGTTGACGCTCTTCACGGTGACCTCGACCGGACCGGAGCCGTCCTCGGGATAGGTGTGGCCGACCATCTGGGCCGCGATCAGCTTGTTGATCTCAGTGAAGGGCACGTCGATGGGAACGCCGATGTTCACGCCGGTGCCGGTCGGCGGCACGATCGAGATCTTGTCGGGGAACGGGCAGTCCGGCTTGGTCTGCGTCGAGGTCACGCGCGTCTCGGCCTCGAGGCCGAGCAGCAAGGTCACGGCCTGCGCATCGACGCGCGGCTGCGCCGCGATGGCGCGGGTCGGCTTCATCTCGAGCCAGAGCGGCGGCAGCGTCGCCGAGGAGCCGGTGCCCTGCAGCGGGATCGAGCGGCAGGCCTTGGCCCATTGCACCCTAGCGTTCTCGCGCAGGCTAGGGTCGTTGCGGATGCGCTCGGCGACGACATTGAGCTGCTCGCCGACGGTCTTGTCGATCAGCGGCTTGACCTGCGCCGGCACGTTGACCTTGGCGCCGGCGACGTTGACGTTGGTGTCGCCGAGATTGACCTGCGCGCCCAAATTCGGCTCGAGATGCCAGGCGGCCGCGAGCTTGGGACGCGAGGTGACGACCACGCTGCCCTTGATCTCGGCGCTGGCATTCAGGTTCTTGATGTTGACCGCACCGATCCGTTTTGCCGCGTCGCCGCCGAGCACGCTACCCAGGGCATCGCCCAGCGCGCCGGTGGCCTTCGACGACAGCGAACCCGTGACATTCAGCTTGCCGGTGATCGGCGTCGATAGCGTCAGCACGTCCTTGTCGCCGGTCGCCGACATCGGCCCGCGCGCGGCTGTCCAGCCGATATCGGCGTTCTCCAGGATTTGTGAGATCGGGTTCTCGGCCTTGCCAGCGAAATTGCGCGGCGAGGCCTTCTCGGCCTGGTCGCGGATCGCCGACAGCGCGATCGCGACGGGGGCGACCACGATCGAGCTCTTGGAGGCCGGCGGCAGCGGCGGCAACTGCGCGATCGGGGGAGCCGAATTGGTCGCGCGCGGCGACAGCCAGTCCATCACCCTCAAGCTGACGAAAAAAGACGCCGCGAGCACCGCGGCGGCGATCAGCACAGTCTTCAAATTCAAAGTCAGACGCATCAATCCCCCAGGCCGCCCCGAGGAGGATTTTACAGGGCGGGCGAGGAGGGCGCTAGAGCGCACCGATGGGGTGGAATTGCGGCAAAGGGGTTAATGGCAGCGGCCGCGGCTCAGGGGTAGCCCGCGCCGGGCGCATCCACCGTGACGGTATCGATCCGCGCGGAGGACTTGCCGCGCCGCAGGTCCTCATGCGAGGTCGCGGCGCTGATGCAGAACAAGGTTCGCTGCTCGGGGCCTCCGAGCGCGCATGCAATGGCGCGGCGGCCGGGGACGGCGATGCGCTGCAGCTCCTGCCCGCTGGCGTCGATCCGGATGAAGGCATCCTCGGAATAGGCGGCAACCCAGACCGCGCCGTCGTGGTCGAGGCAGATGCCGTCCGGCTCCTTGCCGCAGGGCAGCCTGCGGCGGAAGGTGAGGCTGCCATCGGGCGCCATCTCGTAATCGGCGACGCATTCGCCATCCATCTCCGCGACGACGAGCCGGCGGTGGTCGGGCGAGATCGCGATGCCATTGGGAAAGCGCAGTCCTTCGGCGACGACGCGCGTCGCGCCGTCCGGTGCGACCTGGATGATGCGCCCGTCGGCGCCGCGATCCGGTGGAGGCGGGAAGTTGAAGCCGAGGTCGCCGACATAGGCGCGCCCGAGCCCATCGACGATCATGTCGTCGATGACACCGGTCGCGACGCCCGACAGATCGGCATACAGCGAGAGCTTGTCCTCGGCGAAGACGAACAGGCGCTTGCGAAACATGGTCAGGACGATCAGCCTGCCATCGGGCAGGAAGCCGGTGCCGCACGGCGTGTCGTCCTCGAACGTCGCGTGCGTTCTGCATTGGCCCGCGGTGTCGGTGCTCAGCAGCGTCCGCGCCAGGCAGTCGACGAACCAGAGGCGTCCGTCATGCCAGCGCGGCGCCTCGTAATATTTGCCGCCGTCGAGCAGCGTGGTCAGCGCGGTCATTGGTTTCTCCCGAGAGACGGTGCCATATCTTTACACCGTGATCGCGGGACTCGGCTATCGCTGTTAGCTGCGCTCCTCTAGCTGCGTTTGGGGCGGCGAACCGCTCTCACACGCCCGCTGTCGCCGCCGCCGCAGAACAGCTGGTCGCGGCCGTCGGATTCCAGCCCCGAGACCATCGTCCCTTCCGGCATATCGAGCTGCTCCAGCACCTTGCCGGTGTCAGGATCGATCCGCCTGAGGTCGCTGTCATCGCCTTCCCAGGTGCCGTGCCAGAGCTCGCCGTCGACCCAGGTCACGCCTGTGACAAAGCGCTTGCTTTCGATGGTGCGGAGGATCTTTCCCGTTTCAGGATCGACCTGATGGATCTTGCGCTCGCGATACTGACCGACCCAGAGCGATCCCTCGGCCCAGGCCAATCCGGAATCGCCGCCACCGCCCGGTGCGGGAATCGTGCTCACGACCGCACCGCTCGCCGCGTCGATCTTCTGGATGCGATCCTCCGCGATCTGGAACAGGTGCCTTCCGTCGAACGCCGTCCCCGCATGTGCGGCGACGTCGATGGAGCGCGAGATCTTGCCGCTCGCCGGATCGAGGCCATTCAACTTGTCGCCCGACGCGAACCAGACTTGGCTGCCATCATAGGTGACGCCGTGGACGGCCTTGACGTCCGGGAAAGGCCCGTACTCTCGGATGATCTCGGCGGCGGAACGCTTCATCGGCTCGATCCCTGTGATGCGGCTTTATTGTTTACGCATGATCTTGTCGGAAAACCGCTGCACACTTTTCCGGATCATGCTTTAGCCTACGTCTTTATCAGCGGCGAGGGGAGTAACAAGCCTGTCGGGAAACCCGGGACCGGCGGCGTCATCCAGCGGCGCGCCCTGCCGTGGCCGAACGACTGCACCTTGTTCGATCGTGCAAGCTCCTCGAGCGCACGCTGCACCGTGCGTGCGCTCATGCCAAGCGCGAGCGCGAGCGCCGAGCTCGACCAGGGCTCGCCATCGGCAAGGATGGCAAGGACGGCGGCGTGCTTCTCCTCGACGGGGCGCGCCAGCACGATGACGTCACGCGTTTTTCGCGGCGCCAGCTCAAAGCCCTGCTTGGTTGCGCTGATCTCGGCCAGCGGCTTGAGCTGGGTGCGGAGCCGCCCGATCTCGACGCGCAAGCGCGCGCGGTGAGACTCGTCGGCGTGCCTGGCCTGGAACGCGCCCGAGATCAGCGCCTCGCGCGAGACATCTTCGGGCCATGCCTGTGCCAGCAGACGAGCGAGTGCGAACAGCACGGGCCGCGTTCCAAGCGGCACGGCAACGTTTTGCCTGCGCACCACATGATGAAAGGTGTCGACGACGAGCGCCGTCGAGGTCGCAAGGCGCTCGACCTCGCCGAGCAGGAGCGGGTGCTCGCTGCCGCGCGCGATCAGGCGCGCGGCCGGCGTGTTCAGGATGAGGCTTGCGCTGTCGACCTCGGCCACCAGCGCCGGGATGTCGGCCTGTCGCGCGGCGCGGGCCGCCAGGTCAAGCGCCGAGCGCGCCTCCTTTGATTTGAGCCGCCTGATGGCGATGCCGGCAACCACGAGCTCGCGCACGACCAGGGACGCAGGCGGCAGCGGGCAGGCGCCGATCTCGGCCAGCGTCCGCTCGGCCTCGTCCACGCGTCCGAGCAGGAGCAGACGGCGCGCCTCGATATGGCCTGCATGGGCGGCATTGGCGAGATCGCCGTGGCTTGCCAGCGTCGCCCGCGCCGCTGCGAGAGTCTTCGCCGGCCAGTTCAGGTCGCGCGAGACCAACGCGATCTCGGCTTCGGCCACTACGCATCTCGCCCGCGCGACCGCCTCTCTCGGCCCGAAGGCGCGGGCGGCGCTCCGCAGCAGCGCCTTGGCCTTGGCGAGATCGCCGAGCTGCGCCATCGCGATGCCGCGCAGCGCCAGCGAGGGCGCATCGTTGCGCAGTGCGACGCGGTTCAGCGCGCCGAGCGGATCGCCGGCCTCGAGGGCGCGTGCGGCGGCCGTGATCAGCGACTCCATGAAAATCCCGCCACACTTGTTACTCCCACCGTCCGCTCCTCCGGTGCGAGAACTCCCCCACGGCCGACGATGTGCGGTGAGCGAGAGATTTGGAGAGCCATGATGACATCAGCAAGCAAAGCAGGGACTAACGAACAGACCGTCATGCAGACACCGCCGGTGGTGTCGCCGCAGGAATGGGAGGCCGCCCGACAGCAACTGCTGGTGAAGGAGAAGGCACATACCCGCGCCCGCGACGCACTCGCCGCCGAACGCCGGCGCATGCCGTGGATGGAAGTGACCAAAACCTACGCATTCGAGGCGCCCTCGGGCAAGGCCAGTCTGCTCGATCTGTTCCAGGGCCGGAAGCAGCTCATCCTCTACCGGGCGTTCTTCGAGCCGGGCGTGTTCGGCTGGCCCGACCATGCCTGCCGTGGCTGCTCCATGGTGGCCGACCAGGTCGCCCATGTGTCGCACCTGAACGCCCGCGACACTACGCTGGTGTTCGCCTCGCGCGCCCCGCAGGCGGATATCGCGCGGCTGAAAGCGCGGATGGGCTGGAACATTCCGTGGGTTACCATCACCGACAGTTTCGATGCCGATTTTGGCGTCGATGAATGGCACGGCACCAACGTGTTCTACCGCGACGGGAAGCGGATCTTCCGCACCTATCTGATCAAGAGCCGCGGCGACGAGCAGATGGGCGGAACCTGGAACTATCTCGACATCACCCCGCTCGGCCGCCAGGAGCCCTGGGAGGATTCGCCGCCCGGCTATCCGAAGAGCCCGACCTACAAATGGTGGAACTGGAACGACAGCTATGAGGCTGGCAGCGAGCCCGACAAGAAGTGGGTCGAGATCACGGACGCCGGCGAAATCGCGCTTCGTGCGCCAGGCGCGCAATGAGCGACGTCCATCCCGCCAGCACCAGGCGTGACGGCAGCGAGGCCGCATCTCAGCTTGCCCGATGGCTGGGTCTTGCGGCCACGCCCACCTTCGCGGTCATGGCCCTGCTGACGGCCGCCTTCAGTGGCGGCCCGGCGGATATGCTCTGCTCCGCCGGGCACGGACTGTCACTGGGCGGGATGGTGCCGATGTATCTCCTGATGAGCGCGTTTCATTCAGCGGCGTGGCTGCGGCTGTTCTCGCCGCGGCGGTAGACGGGGATCATTGCAAGGAAAAACGGCCCCGGCATTGCCGGGGCCGCTTTGCTATTTGTTGCTTCCGTCGAGGAATAGCTCCATCAGCACTTCATCGAAATACTGGCCGTTCTGTTTGAAGGCCTTCACCTCGCGGCCGTATTCGACAAAGCCGGTCGTCTTGTAGAGGCGCAGCGCCGCTTCATTCTTGCTCATAACACTCAGCTGGAGCTTTTCGACATGCTTTGCCGCATGGGCAATCACCGTGTCGACGAGATGCCGGCCCACGCCGGCTCGCCCTGCCTGTTGTCGCACATACATGCCCCACAGATGGGCCTTGTGCATGGTCTGCGGACCATCCTGCCGGTGGAAGCCGGCGATGCCGACGAGCTCGCCGTCGATGAAGGCGCCGAAGATGTCGGACGCGGTGAGGCGCTCCTCGAACCAGGCGAGCGGTTTTTCCTGCTCGCGCGCGAAGGTGCTGGCGAAAGCTTCGGGATGCGCTTCGAGCGCTTCAAGCCTGATCGCCCGGTAAAGAGCCGCATCTGCGGGTGTGAGCAGTCGGATCATGTTGATGAAGATATCTCACGACAGACCATGTGCCCAAACGAAAACGGCCCCGACAGCGCCGGGGCCGTTCGTATCTCGATCCCCGCCTCGCGTTACCTCAGCTCAGCGCGGCGCTCGGTCATCGGAAGCACGATCACCTTGGTGCCGACGTTGACGCGGGAGTAGAGGTCGGAGACGTCGTCATTGGTCAGGCGGATGCAGCCGGACGAGACGTGCTTGCCGATCGTATCGGGGGCGTTGGTGCCGTGGATGCGGTAGACGGTGCCGCCCAGATACATGGCGCGGGCGCCGAGAGGGTTGCCGGGGCCGCCGGCCATGTGGCGCGGCAGATAGGGCTGGCGCTGGATCATTTCCGGCGGCGGCGTCCAGTCCGGCCACTCCGCCTTCTTGGTCACTGACTGCGTGCCGGACCAGGTGAAGCCGTCACGACCGACGCCGATGCCGTAGCGGATCGCCTGACCGTTACCGAGCACGTAATAGAGATAGGTGTTGGGCGTATCGATGATGATGGTACCCGGCGCTTCGCGCGTCGCATACGAAACGGTCTGGCGGCGGAAGCGGGCCGGCGTCTCGACTGCGTCCTGATCCTCGGACGGCGCGGTCTGGTAGGTCGGCGCAGAATAGGGCTGGAAGGGCTGAAGCGGCTGCGGCGCAGTCATCACCGGCAGCGGCTGGAAGAACGGAAACAGCTGTACGGGCGCGGCTTCGGCCGGGCCGGCACATGCGATTGCAGCAACGGCCACTGCACTGACGGCAACGGCGCGCGAATACGTCTTCAACGTGTCCAGATTGAACATTGGTCGCCCCTGTTTGCGTGGTGTTTCTTGGTCACCCCGGCACCATTGCGTGCTCCGTTGCTTAAGTTCCTAACGGAAACAAGTTTCGGGACGTTTGCGCGGAAAACCGAAAACGGTTTCATCGCGGCAAGGATTGTTTCATGACAGTTTCGTGGCCGCGGAGGTTCGTTAACGAACAAAACAGCGCGCCGACACTTATGTGACGTCACACGCCTGAAATATCCATCGTTGATGGTCGATGCCTGAGAATCATCAAACTCTCGGGATTTCCCCATGCGGGTATTAATCGCGACTGACGCTTGGCATCCGCAGGTCAACGGCGTGGTCCGGACGCTGACCTCGCTGGCGGCCGCCGCCAGGGCGCTCGATGTCGAGATCGACTTCCTGACCCCTGACGGCTTCAGGTCCTGGCCGCTGCCGACCTATCCGGGCATTCGCATCGCGCTGCCGAGCGGGAAAGAGATCGCGCGGCGGATCGAGAGGTGCGCGCCTGAAGCCCTGCATATCGCGACCGAGGGCCCGATCGGCTGGGCGGCGCGGGCCTATTGCCGCCGCAACCGCCTCGCCTTCACGACATCCTATACCACCCGCTTTCCGGAATACGTCTCGGTACGAACTGGCATTCCCGATGCCGTCGGCTATGCCCTGCTGCGCCACTTCCACGATGCCGCCGCCATGACCATGGTGGCGACGCCGTCGCTGCGGCAGGAGCTTTCGGCACGCGGCTTCAAGCGGCTCGGCTTCTGGGGGCGCGGTGTCAACACCGAGCTGTTCCATCCCGACTCTCCCGCGACGCTCGATCTGCCGCGACCGATCTTCATGACCATGGGCCGCGTCGCGGTCGAGAAGAATCTCGAAGCCTTCCTCTCGCTCGAACTGCCGGGCACCAAGGTCGTCGTCGGCGATGGTCCGCAGAAGGCCGCGCTGGAAAAGAAATATCCTGATGTGGTCTTCCTCGGCGAGAAGAAGGGCGCGGATCTCACTGCGCATCTCGCCGCTGCTGACGTCTTCGTGTTCCCGAGCCTCACCGATACGTTCGGCGTGGTGCAGCTCGAGGCGCTCGCCTGCGGTACGCCGGTTGCGGCGTTTCCGGTGACGGGACCGAAGGACGTCATCGCCGATCATCCGATCGGCGCGATCGACAGCGATCTGCGCGCCGCGTGCCTGCGCGCGCTCACGATGTCGCGCGAGACTTGCCGCAACTTCGCGCTGGAGCGCTCCTGGGAGAACAGCGCGCGTCAGTTCGTCGGCAATCTCACCTCACTCCAGCCCAGCCGTGCCTTGCGCGCCTCGCCTCGCATGGCGCGGCGGCCAGTGCGCGGTTGATTCATACTTTGACCCACAGCGAGAACCTCATCGATGGCTAAGATCATGAACCTTGACGGCACCCAGCAGCTCGACCTCACCCGTGGCTCGGTCGAGCAGGCCTATGACCGCTGGGCGCCCGTTTACGATCTCGTGTTCGGCGGTGTGTTTGCCAAGGGCCGTCAGGCCGCGATCGCAGCCACTAACAAGATCGGTGGTCGCGTGCTCGAGGTCGGTGTCGGCACCGGCATCTCGCTGCCGTTGTACGCTCCTCATCTGCGCATCTTCGGCACCGACATTTCGGACGCGATGCTCGACAAGGCCCGCCGGCGCGTCAGCGAGGGCAACCTCAAGAACGTCGAGGGCCTCGCGGTGATGGACGCCGAGAAGCTCGAATTCCCCGACAATTCCTTCGACGTCGTGATGGCGCAGTATGTCGTCACCGCGGTGCCGAACCCGGAGAAGGCGCTCGACGAATTCGCTCGCGTGCTGCGTCCGGGTGGCGAGCTGATCATCCTCACCCGCGTCAGCGCCGACACCGGCATGCGCCGTTTCATCGAGCAGAAGCTGCAGCCGGTGGTGCGTCCGCTCGGTTTCCGCACGGCCGAGTTCGCCTGGTCGCGTTATGCCAAATGGCTCGCCGGCGCCAAGGGTATCGAGCTCGCCGAGCGCCGCCTGATTCCGCCGCTCGGTCATTTCTCGCTGGTGCGCTTCCGCAAGGTCGACATCGCCAAGGCAGCCTGAGCAAGGCTGCAAGAGCGGCGGCTCTGTCCGCCGCTCACGCGTTCGCGTGCGTCACCGCGTCGCTGCACATCGTCACATGACAAAATGATGATGTCACACGGCGTACATCGAATCTCTGTAAATCCTGAACCCGAAAGCATTTTGGGGGAGAGCATGATCAAGAACTACCTCGAGCAGTTGCGGATCCAGCGCTGGGACGACCATCGCTATTATCACCACAGCCGCATCAATCAGAGCCTGCACTTCGTCAGCGCGCTGAGCTTCCTCTTTGCTTATCTCTGGCTCTTCGTCGATCCCATGATCTCGGCGCTGGTCGGCTGGCTGGTCTCGATGACCTCGCGCCAGGCCGGTCACTTTTTCTTCGAGCCGCACACCTACGACCACGTCAACCAGGCGACGCACGAATACAAGGAAGAGATCAAGGTCGGCTATAACCTTCAGCGCAAGGTGGTGTTGATGGCGATCTGGGCGCTGTCGCCGCTGGTGCTGGTCGTCGATCCGACGCTGTTCGGCCTGTTCACGCCCTGGGCGAATGCGACCGACTTCGTGCGGCAGGTTGCCAAGATCTGGCTGGCGGTCGGCGGTGGCGGTCTCTTGTTCCGCACCGTGCACCTGTTCTTCATCCGCGACGTCGAGACCGGCCTCGTCTGGATGACCAAGATCCTGACCGACCCGTTCCACGACCTGATGCTGTATCGCAGCGCTCCGCTGGCCCTGATGCGCGGCGAGCTGATGGACCCCGGCCTGCACCTCAATCCCGAGCACACGCTGGGCCTCATCTCCGAGCCCGTGCTCGAAGAGCAGCACGCCTGAGCGCGCTGGTCTCACCCAATACTCCGATGTCTGATGGTTACGTCATGCCCGGCCTCGTGCCGGGCATCCTTCTTTCGCCTCTCCCCGCGTGCGGGGAGAGGCCGGAGCGCATCGTAGATGCGATCCGGGTGAGGGGGAGTCTCCGCGGGGGGGCTGCCAGATGGTCGTGCGCCAACGCTCACCGCGCGCGCGGAGAGTCCCCCTCACCCCAACCCTCTCCCCGCAAGCGGGGAGAGGGGGAGCAGAGAGCTCGCCCCGGAATTACGGTGGCTATGAGTGGAGAATCAGCCTCAGCGCCCAAAGCGCTTGGCCAGCATCTCTTTCAAAATCTGCCGCTTGATGGTCTTGTTGGTGAGTGCACCATCGTGCCACCAGAAGCCATCCGCCTTCATCTTCTCGGCGGCGCGGACGAAGCGGTCGGAGACTTCGCTGAAGTCGGCGTCGGTGTAGTTCAGACTGAAGATCAGCCGGCCGGTGCCGACCCAGCTCAGCGCCAGGCCTTCGGCGCGAAGGTAGTATTGCAGCATCCAGTTGTAGCGCGACGGGGTTGTGTATTTCACCGTCCAGATCGACGAGAAGTTGGCGAACTCCACCGGCAGCTTGGCATCACGCATCATCTTGTTGAGCCTCGCGGCGCGGCCGTTCCAAGTCGTATCCAGGCCGTCATAGATGGCGCGGAAGTTCGGGCTGGCGAGCCGGCTCAGGAACTCGTCCATCGCCGTCATGACGTAGGGATGCGAGTTGAAGGTGCCGCGGGCAAAGCAGACGTCGGCCGGGCGATCATCGCGGAAGCGGCGCATCAGGTCGCGTCTGCCGCAGACCACGCCGACCGGCAGGCCGCCGGCGAGGCTCTTGCCGTAGGTCACCATGTCGGCCTTGACGCCGAAATATTCCTGGGCGCCGCCGGCAGCGAGACGGAAGCCGACGAAGACCTCGTCGAAGATCAGCACGATGCCGCGTTCGGTGCAGATCTCGCGCAGCTTCTTCAACCATTCGGTGTAGGCGCCACGATCGAAATGACCGCCGCGAGAGGAGTCGACCAGCGAGGAATCGCCGGGCGCGTTGGCATTCGGATGCAGGCCCTGGAGCGGATTGACCAGCACACAGGCGATGTCCTTGCGCGTGCGCAACACGTGCAGCGTCTTCTCCGACATTTCGGAGAGGGTGTAGGTCTCGTGCGCAGGGATCGGGTTGCCGACACCGGGCTGCACGTCGCCCCACCAGCCGTGATAGGCGCCGGCGAAACGAACCAGATGCGTGCGCTTGGTGTGGTAGCGCGCAAGGCGCACCGCCTGCATCACGGCTTCTGTGCCGGACATGTGGAACGAGACTTCGTCGAGGCCCGATATCTGGCAGAGCCGCTGCACGTTCTCGAGGATGACGGGGTGGTAGGGGCCGAGCACCGGACCGAGCGCATGGGCGCGCTTCTCGGAGCCCTCGATGCATTCCTTGTAGAAGTCGTTACCGAAGATGTTGACGCCGTAGGACCCGGTGAGGTCGTAGGAGGTGTTGCCGTCGACATCGGTGACGGTGACGCCGCTCGAGGATTCCATGAAGGTCGAGGTGCCCAGATGCTCGCGAACGAGACGCGAGAACTGGAACGGCACGCGGTAGCTTTCGGTGAAGTTGAGGTCCGAGATCGTCTCGGCCGCCTCCTTCGTCATGGCGCGGCCCTTGGGGTAGCGATCGGCATAGAGGCGCGCGAGGCGGAAGAAGGCGTCCTTGCGCTGCATCACCACATTCGCGGGCGCGCCGTCACAGCCGAAGTACTTATCGCCTTCGAACTCGTAGAACGGCAGCAGCTTTGCCACGCGGCGCGACATCTTGGAGTGCCCGGCGAGCGAGCGGTGCTTGGCGCGGGACAATTCGACCCGCGCCTTGATCTTCGGGAGGACGGCGGCAGCGGACGCTGCGGCGGCCACGGACATCGAGAGAATCGGGAGTGTCGTTTCCATGACAACAAGCGCTAATACTGTGAGCTGACAGATTCATGACAGTCAAAGCCTTCATCGCCTCTTTCACCCAGCAGGAAGACCTCAACTTCCTGTTGACCAACCGCATTCCCCGCGCGGCGCTGACCCGCTTCATGGGCTGGTTCTCCAAGATCAGGAATCCGCTGGTGCGGGATTTTTCCATCGCGCTGTGGAAGCTGTTCTCCGACCTCGACCTGTCGGAAGCACGCAAGACCCATTTCACCAGCCTGCACGATTGCTTTACGCGCGAGCTGAAGCCGGGTCTGCGTCCGTTCGATCCGGATCCCTCGGTGGTCGCCAGCCCTTCCGACGGCATCATCGGCGCTCATGGCCGGATCGCGGACACCGAGCTGTTCCAGGTCAAGGGCGCGCCCTATTCTTTGCTCGACCTGCTCGGCGATCCCGCGCTGGTCGAGCAACACCGCAACGGAAGCTTCGTGACGCTGCGGCTGACCTCGAGCATGTATCATCGCTTCCATGCGCCCTATGATGCGCATATCGAGCGCGTCACGCTGATCCATGGCGATGTCTGGAACGTCAATCCGATCGCCTTGAAGCGGGTCGAGCGGTTGTTCTGCAAGAACGAGCGCGCGGTGATCCGCACGCATTTGTCGACCGGTGAGGCGGTGACGCTGGTGCCGGTGGCGGCGATCCTGGTCGCCAGCATCCGGCTGCATTTCCTCGACATGGTGCTGAACGCGCAGACCAGGGGGCCGGTCAATTTCTCCTGCGACGCCAACGTCGCCAAGGGTGAGGAGCTCGGCTGGTTCGAGCACGGCTCGACCATTATCATTCTCGCGCCCGGTGACTTTTCGTTCTGCGACGGCATCGGCGAGGGGACGCGTATCCGCGCGGGTCAGGCCCTGCTTCGTCGGACATAGTCTTCATTCCGCCGCGTCGGCGGCCTATATCGTTCACGGGGACGAATAGACGATACGACGGGATTGGTGATGGCGCGGGCGCCGGTGATGGCGGCGGGTGGAATTGTGCTGCGGCGTGGTGCGCCGCCGCTGATTGCCATCGTGCGCCAGCGCAAACGCAATGAATGGGTCCTGCCCAAGGGCAAGCTCGACGACGGCGAGACGCCGAAACAGGCCGCGCATCGCGAGGTGCTGGAGGAGACCGGCCACGAGGTCGCCATCCAGGAGTTTTTGGGCACGCTCGTGTACCAGTCTGGCGGCCGTTCCAAGGTCGTGCATTTCTGGCGAATGGAGGCCGAGGGCGACCAGGTCCGGAGGTTGATGAACGACATCAAGGCGGTCGATTGGTTGCCGCTGGACGACGCGCTCGCGCGCCTGTCGCGGGAATATGAGCGCGCCTTCCTCACCCAGGTCGGCCCGATCGCGATCGCCGCGGCGGGACTCGCATCGTCTCCCGCGCCCGGGCCGACGCCAACGCTGGCCGCCGTCGAGATCGATGCCGCCTTGCAGACGCTGACACCGGCCGAGGCCGCTTCTGTTGACGAGCTGCGGCACGGACTGTTGCAAAAGGTGCGAGCCTGGCTGCGCGGCGAGGCGTGAGGTAGTCGCTTTGCCGACCCTACGAGAACTTCGCTCGCGACGAAGAGCTGACCAACCTACCGCTTCTTCTTTTCCTTGGGAGCCTGAACCGGCACGGGTCTGCGCGGTGCAGCCGGTCGTTGCGCGCCGGGCAGGCGCTGCTGGAAGCCGGGCTGGCGTGGCGCGGCGCCTTGTTGCGGCTGGACAGTCGGCGGCGCACCGGGCTGCAATCCGGTGTGCGGCGTTTGCGGTGTAGTGCCGTTCGGCTGCGCAGGCATGACTGGTCCAGGCCGCTGCGGAGATTGTCCGCTGCGCTGTGGCTGCGTCGCGCCGCCGGGCTGCGTGCCTTGTCCGGTGCGCGGCTGGGCGGCTGGCTGACCCGTACCCGGCTGGCCCGGTTGCTGCGGACCCTGGCCCGCGCGCGGCGCACCCGGCTGTGTCGCTCCGCCTTGTCCTTGTCCTGGTCCTTGGCGCTGCGGCTGCTGCGTTCCCTGACGGTTGGGAGCTCCCGGCTGCGGCTGCTGACCCGGACGGTTGTTCTGGCCGGGTTGACCAGGCTGGCCATTCGGCCGCTGCGGCTGCTGCTGGGTCGGCGCCGGATTGGGGCGCAATTGCTGTTGCTGCGGCGGCTGCGCCGGCCGCGGAATGCGGCTCACTGCTGCCGGATTGGCGCGGCGGAAGTCACGCTGTTCGGTGACGATCTGCCGTCCCGTGGTCTGCGCTGCATGCACCTGGCTGACGAAGCCGCGGTCGCGCGCGATCTGCTGCGGGGGAATCGTGATCGGGACTGCGGCAAAGCGCATGCCGCCTGGGCCGGCCGCACCCGGCCGAATCGCAAAGCCGCTCGAGGCTTGCGTCAGCGCGCCGAGCCGCGTGCCGCTGGCGCGGTCGTTGACGTCGATATGGCCGACCCGGCCGTCAGCGTCGGGATAGAGCTTGATGTTGACGTTGTTCGCAGCGTTGGCGGTCGCATTCTCGGGCACGTCGACGACGCCGGTGGTGCCGCGGATGCCGAGCGTTGCGGTCGGGGTCGCGATCTTCATGTCGCCGGTCTTCGCCACGGCTGCGGCGACGAAGGCGACGGTGCCCTTGCCGATGTCGAAGATGGCCGAGTTCTGCTTGCCGCCGTCCTCATAGACGTAGTTATCAATGGTGATCTTCGCGCTGGCCGAGAGATTGAACGTGGTGGCGTCGTTGAAGGTGATGCCGAGCGAGGAGTTCGAGGACGTCTGCACGACGTCGTTGAGATAGATGTCGTCGCGCACCTTCAGCGGATAGGAGTTCTTGTCGCGGATCACGGTCGCGATTCCGGTCACGGTGGCGACGTTGCCGATCGGCTCGACCGTGGTGAACTGTGCATCCGCAGCGGGCGCGGGCGAAGCTGCTGGCGTCGGCGAAGGAGCGGGCGAGGATTGTGCTTGCGGCTGCGCCTGCGCGAGCTCGATTGGGTCGGATGCGCGCGCGTTGTCTGCGCCGGCCAGCGGCAGCGCCAGCAGCGGCAATGCGAACACGAAGCGGCGCCAAGCCACCATCAAAGCCACGAATGAGGTCCCGGTGAGAACGCGAGGCGAGATCGAGCGATATCAGCCGGAGATTGCTGAACGGCGGATGAACATCTATCGCATGGGAGGGGCGAACGTTCAAACGCCAATGTTCAAACGCCACGCCCCTGAAACAGGGACGTGGCGCCATCATAAGAACAAGAAGGCTTGTCAGCCGCGGTGTCAGCTCACGCGCTTCCAGGTCTGGCCGCCGCAGAACATGCCGCCGAAGGCGCAGCCCTGCACGCGCATCGCGTTCGGACCCTTCATGGCGATGGTCGAGTCGTAATTGCGGCCGGAGTCGGGATCGTGGATGCGGCCGCTCCACTTGGTGCCGTCGGGCTTCATGTTGATCAGGATGCGCTCATTGGTCTTCTCGGCATAGCCGCAGAGATTAGTGCCGCATTGTTCGACGCGAACATTGCCCTTGTTCTCTTCGGTCGCCCACACGCCGATCGGCGTGTTCGCGGCCTGCACCGGCGCGACGGGAGCCGGGGCCGGCGCAGGCACTGTCACCGGAGCCGGAGCCGGCGCAACGGCGACCGGCGCGGGGGCGGCTAGCGGAGCAGGAGCTGCAACAGGCGCGGGCTGCGTGGTCGTGTCGACGGACGGTGCGGCGGCGACGACCGGGGCAGGGGCGGCTGGCGCAGCAGCAGGTGCAGTCGCCTGCACCGGGGCCGGCGCGACGGGCTGTTGCTGCACCGGCGCCGGCGCGGGCTGCGCCGTCGTCGCGGGCGGCGTGCTGTCGTCATCGTCCTTGGAGCCAAGGCCCTTGAGGTTGATGTTGTTCAGCTTGATCGGCTTGTTCGACAGGCCGGGCGCGACGATGGTGACGCAATCGAGCGAGGCGCAATTGCGCGGCGTCTCGATGCGGATGTTCTGGCCTTCGATCCGGAACGAGATCGAATTGCCGGCATGCGCGACGGCAGTCGAGGCGAGGAAGAGTGCTGCGGCTGCGATGGTGAGCTTGTTCATGACAACCTCCGAAATGGCGTGGGTCCCGAGATGGATTGAAGTCGCCCCTGGGCCCGATGTGGTTCGACCCTATGCCAGACCGCTTCGGTCTTCTGTGACGAACCTCACAGCCGCTGCCTGCGTGAGCCAGCGCACATTCGGTTGCACTTGGACAACGTCGCGCCGACCTCTGTCCAATTTGTAATTCCCCCGCACCGAACCCGCATTCGCCTTGCACGCGACCGATGGCCGGCGACGCATGCAAAGGAGAATGCACATGAAACGTCTCGCCCTCATCGCCGCGCTATTGATCGGCAGCGCAATCTCGGCGCACGCCGACACCGATATCTGGACCAATGTGCTGAAGCAGAAGCGCGGCGACGACGCACTCAACACTGACAGCTCGTTCTGCGATGCGCAGCTCGGCGCACCACAGAACGGCACGCCGACATCGGCGCCGTACAAGCGCTGCATGCGCGCACGCGGATGGCGCTTGAGCCACACGGTGCGCGAGAAGGACGATCGCTATCCCGATCCTGATAATCCCGGCATGATGTGCCGCAACTTCAAGATTGGCGGCATCACCGGATCGGAATGCTCGAACTACTGATGCCGCCTTGGCCTCATCGCCTTGGCCACCATCGCTGCCGGCTGCGCGCACCGCGCGGCCGGTATGGTTAAGGAATGTTGAAATCAACACGTTGAAGAGTCTTTAAGTAAATTCACCGAACGTGCGCGCATGACGCGCGGAGTTCGTTTGTATCTCGTCGGCTCCATCGTCCTCGTTTCTCTCGCGGGTTGCGGACGCGGCTTTTTCCAGGCCGAACGTGAACCGTGGCGAGCCGAGGCCGAAGCGGCGTGCCTGAAATCGGGCGCCGTGAAAGAGAGCGCTGACATCGTCCGGATCGATCCGATCTCCGGCCCCGGCATGTGCGGAGCCGAGTTCCCGCTGAAGGTCGCCGCCATCGGTGAACCCTCCAGCAGCTACGGTTTCGCCGATGAAGAGCTGCGTCCGCCCGGCAATGTCGGCAACCAGCCGCGCTGGCCAGTGACCCAGCCGCAACAGAATTATCCCGCCTCCAGCTATCCGCAGCACTCGAACTATCCTGAAAGCGCTGTGCGCCAGCCTGCCGGCTATGGCGCGTCTTCAGGACCGGTGTCGCTCAGCGCCCCCGGCGTCGCGCCGCAGGAAGACGAGATCGACCTGCCGCCCGAGGGCACTGACGCCGCAGGTGCTGCGCGCTACATGAATGCGCCGAGCTATCCGGCACGGCCGCCCGGGCCTGCGCCTTACTCGCAGGCGCCGGCGCAACAATCGTTGCCGCGTCTTGGTCCCGCGCAGGGCAATCCGGTTACTTCCGTCGGTCCGGTCGCGGTGAAGCCGACCGCAACGCTCGCCTGTCCGATCGTCTCGGAGCTCGACCGCTGGTTTGCCGACACCGTGCAGCCGTCGGCGATGCGCTGGTTCGGCGCCCGTGTGGTCGAGATCAAGCAGATCTCTGCCTATTCCTGCCGCGGCATGAACGGCAACCCGCACGCCCACATCTCGGAGCACGCTTTCGGCAACGCGCTCGATGTCGCCGCCTTCGTGCTCGCCGACGGCCGCCGCATCACCGTGAAGGATGGCTGGCACGGCATGCCGGAAGAGCAGGGGTTCCTACGCGACGTCCAGTCGGGCGCGTGCGCGCATTTCACCACGGTGCTGGCGCCGGGTTCCAACGTCTATCACTACGATCACATCCACGTCGATTTGATGCGCCGTGCCAGCCGTCGCCTGATCTGCCAGCCGGCCGCGGTGTCCGGCGAAGAGGTCGCCGCGCGCGCGGGCGGCCGCAGTCCTTACGCGAACAATCGCGATCCCTACGTGACCGGCTCGCTCGGTGGGCGCAAGAGCGGCAAGCACGAGAAGATCAACGAGGAAGATGAGTTCGCGGACGAGTAGCCCGGCGCGATCCGAATCCTCCGCTCTCCGCGTCTGGCGCCTGCACGGACGACCTTGACCAGCCGCCCGCACGCTGAGGACAGTCTGTTCAGCCTGCGCTGCGTCTTCGGCAAAGTGCATCTCGGGCGCAAAAATTTGCGCGGTCGAAATTTCCGCCCAAATCATTGAACCGCAATCATTAATCACGCCCTGACCGGTATTTCGGGCGGTTGGCACAGTCGCTGCAATGAAGGTGCTGCAACGAAGCGGCGCGGCCGGCGCCGTGAGCCAGCGGAACCCGTCATGCAGATGCCCGTCACCCCGCCCTATTCCGATCTCGAGCAGCGCGTGCTGTCGCGTATCACGGAGCAGCGCTGGCTCGAGTTGGCATCGGAGCTGATCCGCACCGGCCAGCCGCGCTCCGGCAATCCGCTCGATCCCGACCTGCCGCCGGCGGAGGAAGAGGCGATCTCGATGCTGGTCGCGGGCAAGCTCGAAGCCCTCGGCATGGAGGTCACCAAGCATTGCGCCCAGCCGCACCGGCCGAACGTGCTCGGTGTGTTGAAGGGACGCGAAGGCGCGCCGTCGTTGATCCTCAACGATCACCTCGACACCTATCCGGTGGTCGAGCCGGAGAAATGGCACATGACGGATTTCGATCCGTTCAAGGCCACGCGTCATGGCGACCTGCTCTATGCCCGCGGCACGTCCGACACCCGCGGCAATCTCGCCGCATCGCTGCTGGCGGTGCAGGCGCTGATCGAAGAGGGCGTGAGGTTCGATGGCACCCTGTTGTGCTGCTACACCGTCGACGAGGAGCGCAACGGCACCGAGGGTTCCATCTACATGCTCAACGAGGTCGGCTTGACCGCCGACTACGAGATCACTGCGGAGCCGACCGCCTGGGGTGACGTGTCCGGCGATTGGGGCATGAACCTCTCGGTCGCCAATTCCGGTCATTGCCTGGTCGAGGTCGCGGTCCAGGGGGTCAAGTCGCACATCTGGCGACCCGACATCAGCGTCAATGCCATCATGGAGGCGGCCAAGCTGCTGCCGAGGCTGAAGGAGATGGCCTTCACGCATATCCCCAGCAAGTTCATGGGCCATACGCCGCCGTGTTGCTCGGTGGTGCGCATCCGCGGCGGCTTGCCCGGCGAGATGCAGTTCTCTCCGGATGCCTGCACCATCACGCTTGCGGTGGTCGGCATCGTGCCGGGCATGACGCTGGACAGCGTCATCTCCGACATCGAGCGCGTCGGCCGGGAAACATTTGCGGGCGCCAACGACGTCAAGGTCGCGGTGCGCCAAGTGCCCGGCTCGCTGTTCGTCAACGCAACCGAGCCGGTGCCTGTGGAGGAGGAGCCTTGCCGCTCCTTGCGTGCCGTGTACCGGCGCCTGATGGGCCGCGAGCCCGGGGTCAACCGCAAGAATGCCTTCAACGACACCATTCGCTTCCGCGAGGCCGGCATCAACGCGGTGACCTTCGGTCCCGGCGAGGACGGCTGGGCTGTCGACAACGAGAACATCTCGATCACCAAGTCGGTGATGGCAACGCGGATCTATGCGCTGACCATCATGCAGATCCTGGGAGTTCGCACATGAGCGTCGAGGCTAGCCCCATGGCCATTCCGATCTCGGCTGATCGCACGCGGCGAGGCAGCCTGAGGCTCCCGAAGGTCTCGCGGTCCGTTCTGCTGTCGACGCTCACCATCGCCGTGCTGCTGGCGACATGGGCCGTCGTCACGGAGATGGGCTGGGCCAACGAGCTCTTCCTGCCGAAGCCGCAGGCGGTGTGGGCTGCCTTCATCAAGACCATGACCAAGGGCTATCAGGGCGCAACGCTGCTTCAGCATCTCGGCGCCAGCCTTTACCGCATTCTCGTCGCTTTCGCCCTGGCCTGCCTGATCGGCATTCCGCTCGGCGTCCTCATGGGCGTCTCGCGCAATGCGCGCGCGCTGCTCAATCCGCTGATCGAGTTCTACCGACCGCTGCCGCCGCTCGGGCTCTATACGCTGCTGGTGATGTGGCTCGGGATCGGCGAGAGCTCAAAACTGTCGCTGCTGTTCCTCGCCGGCCTGCCAGGCATCGTCATCTCGACGATCCAGGCCGTCACCAGCGTCGATCCCGTCTATGTGCGTGCCGCACAGTCGCTCGGCGCGACTCGGCGCGACCTGCTGTTTCACGTCTACTTGCCCGCAGCCGGCCCGTTGATCCTCGCCGGCATGCGGATCTCGCTTGGCTTCACCTACACCGTTCTCGTCGCCGCCGAGATCGTTGCCGCATCCGCCGGCATCGGCTGGATGATCTGGGACGCCGCGAAGTTCCTGCTGTCCGACGTCGTGATCATGGGCCTGATCGTGCTCGGCCTTACCGGCATCGTGCTCGACCTCATGATGCGCGGCGTCGCGAAACTATTGATGCCATGGGCCTGATTCCAATCCGAGGGGAGACCAGTATGATGAAGAGACTTGTTGCCGCGCTTGCTGTCGCCACGTTTGCACTCACGTCCACCGCACGCGCCGAGGACAAGCCGGCCAAGATCACGGTTGGCTATCTGAACCTGGTGAACGCGCAGCTCGTGACGAAACACCTCGGCCTGCTCGCCAAGGAGATGCCGGGGGTCGACATCAAATACGTCAAGGTCGGCGGCGGCGGCGACATGCTGCGCGCGATCGCCGGCAACGACGTTGATTTCGGCGGCCTCGGCAATCCGCCGACGGCGATCGGGGTAACGCGTGCCTTGCCGATCAAGGGCATCCTCGTCATCAACATGCTCGACTATGTCGAGTCGATGGTAGTCCGCGCCGACAAGAACATCACCTCGTTCAAGGACCTCAAGGGCAAGACGGTCGCCGCGCCGTTCGGCTCGACCACGCATTATCTGCTGCTCCAGGCGTTGAAGGACGAGGGCGTCGATCCCGCCTCCATGAAGATCCTGGATCTCGCGCCGTCGGATATCGCAGCGGCCTGGCTTCGCGGTGACATCGATGCCGCCTGGTTCTGGGAACCGAACCTCGACAAGGCCGTGAAGAACGGCGGCAAGATCCTCGTCACCTCGGGAGAAATGGCCAAGCGCGGTTACCCGACCTGGGACATCGGGGTTGTCATGAATGCGTTCGCGGACAAATATCCTTCCTACGTCGAGAAGTTCGTCAAGGCCGAGTGCGAGGGGATCGATTTCTGGCTGAAGAACCCGGACAAGACGGCCGAGATCATCGCGGAGGAGCTGTCGCTGCCGCTCGAGGATGCAACGCGCATGATGAAAGGCACCGGCATGGTCCCCTGCGACAAGCAGCTTACCGGGGAGTATCTCGGCACGTCCGCGAAGAAGGGCAAGTTCGTCGATACGCTGGTGTCGACCGCCGACTTTCTGGTCAAGCAGGAACGACTGCCGAAACTTCTACCGCGCACCGACTTCGAAGCCTTCATCCAGCCGGCCTATATCGAGAAAGTCATCGGCCACTAAGGCGAGTGCCGGCGCGCTTGTCCCGCCGGCACAGTCCCGTTCCTGCAGGTACATCAGCGACAATGGATATCTCCCCCCGCCGTCTCCGCGCCGCCTATCGCAGCGGCGCGCTCAAGCCGTCCGATGTCGTCGCGCATGTGCTGTCGCGCCTTACGGACGCCGACCAGAGCGGCGTCTGGATATCGAAAGCCAAACCCGAGAATGTCATGGCCGCCGCGCGTGCGCTCGATGCGCGCGCCAATGAAATCGACAAGCTGCCGCTTTACGGGCTGATCGTCTCGGTGAAGGACTGTATCGATGTCGCCGGCGAGCAGACCACCTCGGCCTGCCCGGAATTCGCCTATGTCGCGAAAGATACGAGCCCGGTTGTCGCTGACGCCATCGCCGCCGGAGCCATCTATATCGGCAAGACGAACATGGATCAGTTTGCCACCGGCCTCGTCGGTGTGCGCTCGCCCTATGGCATCGCGCGCAACCCGTACAATGCGGACTACATTCCCGGTGGTTCCAGCTCGGGCGCCGCAGTGTCGGTCGCAACCGGCACGTCGTCCTTTGCCTTCGGCACCGATACCGGCGGATCGGGCAGAGTGCCGGCGTCCTATTGCGGTGTCACCGGCTTCAAACCGGCACCGGGTGCTTTCAGCCAGCGCGGCATGGTCTATGCCTGCCGAAGCTTCGATACCATCTCGCTGTACACGCGGGAGCCGGGCGACGGCTATGACGTCTATCGCGTGCTGGCGCGACGCGACCCCGCGGATTGCTTTTCGCCGGTCGATTTTGCCGGCTGGACGGAGCAGATCTCTCCGACTCGGCCCTTCCGGATCGCGACACCTCGACCGGACCAGCTCAGGTTCTTCGGCAACGAGGAGACGGAGAGGCTGTTCGGCAGCGGGCTTCGCAAGTTGCGGCGGCTTGACATGTCGGTCGCTTCCACCGACTTTTCGCCGTTCACCTCGATCAACGATCTGATGTTCTTTGGGCCGTTCCTCGCCGAGCGTGATGTTTCGGTTGGCGCGTTCCTCGAGGCCAATCCGGACGCGGGCGTCAGGATCGTGCGCGATCTTGTCATCGGCAGCCGGAAGTTCAACGCGGCCGACACTTATCGCGCGCTCTACGAGGTCAAGGAGGTCCAGCGCGTGCTCCGCGACTTCTGGCAATCTCACGACGCGTTGGTCGTGCCGACGGTCGGAACCGTGCTCAGGATTGACGACGTCGCGCGCGATCCGCTGACGGCAAATTTCAACAATGGCTACTACACGAACTACGCCAATCCGCTGGGGCTCACCGCAATCGCGGTGCCGAATGCGATGACCGGGGCAGGCGTGCCCTATGGCGTCACCTTTCTGGCGCCGGCGGGGCGGGAGCGCCTGCTCACCGACCTCGCCTGTGCATTCATGGAAGCGGAAGCCCAGGCTTGAACACTTTCCCTCGCGTTGCAATCTGACCGGAGACCTCCTAGCCTTCGAGCCGGCACTCGAAGGGAGACCGATGGTGGGGCGCAGTCATGCGCAGGAGGTGGCCGATCCGGGTGAGGCTTCAAGTGAGCCTTGCGCCGAGGTGCAAAAGGCCGGGACCGGACGTTATGTGCTGAAGGCGCTCGACAAGGCCGATCTCGACCTGGTGATGCGGACCGGCAGGCTCGCGGCCTACCAGAACCGCGAATATCTGCTGCGGGAAGGGGAGCCTGCGAACGGCATCCACATCATCCTGAACGGGATCGTGGAAAGTACCCATGCCGGTACGCAGGGGCGCGAGCTGATGCTGGCGACCTGGGAGGCCGGCGACTTCGTCGGTGCGCCCTACATTCTCGGTGATCACCGCCATAGCTGGTCGGCCCGCGCGCTTGGCCGGGTCGAGGCCCTGCATCTCGACCAGGACGCGATCCGAACGTTGATCGCGCAATCTCCGTCGTTTGCGGTGGCACTGATCGAGTGCCTCGGCTTCAAGGGCGAGACTTATTCGATGCTGGCGCAGACGCTGGCGGGGCAGAAGGCGGCGGAGCGGCTGGTATTGCTGCTGGTGAAGCTCTGCGAAAACGCTGCTCAGGACGAGAGTGGCCCAATTTCGCTCGGTCGGATCACGCAGGCCAACTTGGCGCGCATGATTGGTGCGACACGACAGTCGATCAGCCTGATCCTCAGCCGCCTGCAGGACGACGGCATCATCTCGACCGGTCCGACCAAAATGGTCGTCAATGATCTCGCGGCGTTGAGGAAGCAGGTGACCGAGTAGCGAGCGCGCAGCAGAAAGTCATTTCGAAGCCAGCTTCGTTGGCGGCGCCAGCCCCATGCAGCGCTGCACCTCGGCCGGCACGTTGTAAGTCCGCATGATATGGCGGCTGTCGCGCAGCCCGGTGGCCTCGCGCTGGACCACGAACATCCAGAGCGCCTGACCGGCCTCCATTACCAGCTTGCGCCTCGCCGGCTGCATCGCGGCCGGCGTCTCCGAGGACGACTCCGAGGACTCATGGGCGGCGTCGAATTCGCGCAAGTGCGCCAGCGCCTGTTCGAGTGTGCGGCCCATCCGTCCAAGCGCTGAGGCCTGTTCCTGGACGATCTCATAATGGAGGATATCGACCGGCGGGCGAAGATCACGGGACATGGCGCTCACTATAATGCGGCGCCAACTGCGGGCGCAACGCGTCGCCGGCTTCCGCTCACTTCGCCTTGTACGCAGCCAGGAACATCCGCGTCGCGCTGTCGATCACTTCCGCCATGCGCTCTTCCGAGGGCGGCGGCGCGGCCTGGAAGACGAAGGGCAGGAAGAGCGAGGCCTTGCACAGTTCCATGAACTGCGAGGCCGCAAGGTCGCAATCGTCGATGGCGAGATCGCCGGAGGCGACATGGGCCTTCAGATATTCGGACAGCCGGTTGATGGTCTTGTCCAGCACGCGCAGATAATAGCGGCGGCCGACGTCGGGCATGCGCTCGGCAATCGCCATCACCGTGCGGATCGCCGATCCGCCGCCAGGCCGGCAGAGCAGGTGCAGATAGGCCTGGCCGAAATCCTTCAGCGTGGTCTCGGCGTCGCGCGCAGGGTCGAAATTGAACACGACCTGGCCGTGAAACAGCGCTTCCTCCTCGAGGATGGCCTCGAACAGCGCGCTCTTGTCGGCGAAGTAGACATAGAGCGTCCCCTTGGAGACGCCGGCCGCGCGCGCGATCTCGCCCATGCTGGCGCCGTCAAAACCCAGATCCATGAACACCTTACGGGCGCCGGCCAGGATCTGGCGGCGCTTCGAGCTGTCCTCCTCTTGGAGGATTTGCAGATGTTCGCGGCCGGCTACAACCATTGGTTCAGCGTCTCGGAAGGTTTTCGGATCAGGGGTCGAAGCATGAAACCCAAATAAAGGATTCGGGCCAATAGGGTTCGCCCGGGAATATTATCTATATTGACCGAACCGTTCGGTCAATGATATTTGGGATGGACGAACGGGATTGCGGCCGCGCGACGGCTGCCCCGGTTCGCGTTTTTATTGGGGAGGCCTTTATGGCCACATCGAGAGACCAGGCTGCGCGCGTCCTTCGCCAGGAAGCGGTGGAGACGAATGCGACGAACGGCGAAGCTGCGCCCGGGGCATCGGTAGCCCTCGCCGAGCAGCTGCGGTCTCATGTGGTGGAAGAAAGCAAGCGCCGCACCAGCGAGGCGCCGGAGAAGCCTGTGGCCGATCAGCCGGCTCCGACCGCACCCACCACTGCCGCGCCGAAACCCGGCAAGCGCAAATTCGTCATGATGGGTGTGGGCCTCGTGCTGGCGCTCGCGGCAGCAGGCTACGCCGGCTACTACACGCTGGTCGGCCGCTTCTATGTCTCGACCGACGACGCCTATGTCCGCGCCAACAACACCATGCTGGGCGCGCGCGTGGCCGGTCATATCTCCTCGATCCTCGCCAAGGACAACACGCTGGTGCATGCCGGCGACATCGTCATGCGTATCGATGACGGCGACTACAAGATCGCGGTCGATGCAGCCGCAACCCGGATCGCGACCCAGCAGGCCACCATCGACCGCATCGGCCGCCAGATCGCGGCGCTGGACAGCCAGGTCGCGCAGGCCAAGGCGCAACTCGTCTCCGCCGAGGCGGGGCTCAAGCGCGCCGATCTCGACTATGAGCGCCAGCAGGCGCTGAGCAGCAAGGGCTTTGCCTCGCGCGCCACCTTCGAAACTTCGGAAGCCGGCCGCGACCAGGGCGCCGCCGCGGTCAAGGCCGCGCAGGCTGCCTATGACGTTGCGGTGAGCAATGTCGATGTCGCCAAGGCCCAGCAGGCCGAAGCCCAGGCGCAGCTCGCCGAGCTCAAGACTACGCTCGCCAAGGCCGAGCGCGACCTCGCCTTCGCATCGGTGCGGGCGCCGGTCGACGGCATCTTCTCCAACCGTCTCGTCAACGCCGGCGACTTCATTGCCGTCGGCCAGCGCCTCGGCAATGTCGTGCCGCTCGACGAGGTCTATATCGACGCCAATTTCAAGGAGACCCAGCTCAAGCGCATCCGTCCCGGCCAGCCGGTGACGATCAAGGTCGACGCCTACGGCATGCGCAAGTTCTCCGGCGTTGTCGACAGCATCGCAGCGGGCGCTGGCTCGGTGTTCACGCTGCTGCCGCCTGACAACGCCACCGGCAACTTCACCAAGATCGTGCAGCGCGTCCCGGTCCGCATCCGTGTGCCGAAGTCGGTCGCCAGGCAGAACCTGCTCCGCGCCGGCATGTCGGTCTACGCCACCGTCGACACCAACAAGGGCGCGCCCGACGCCGACAGCGAGACCGATCTCGACGATCCGACCATGATCCATCCGCAATAGGCGCGCGATCGGCGCTGCGAGGGTCAGACCATGGCGAACGCCACGACTGCTTCACCTGCCATGATGGCAGATCCCGCTTCGGAGCGCATCGCGCCGAAGCGGCTGTTCGCCTTCATCATCATGGTGTTCGGGATGTTCATGTCGATCCTGGACATCCAGATCGTCTCAGCGTCCTTGAGCGAAATCCAGGCCGGCCTGTCGGCGAGCTCCAGCGAGGTCTCCTGGGTCCAGACTGCCTATCTGATCGCGGAAGTGATCGCGATCCCGCTGTCGGGATTCCTGTCGCGCGCGTTCGGCACGCGGCTTCTGTTCGCGATCTCGGCGGCCGGCTTCACGATTTCGAGCCTGCTCTGCGGCTTCGCCACGACCATCGAGGAGATGATCCTCTGGCGCGCGCTGCAGGGCTTTCTCGGCGCCGGCATGATCCCGACGGTTTTCGCCTCCGCCTACACTGTGTTTCCGCGTTCGAAATTCCACATTGTCGGTCCCATCATCGGGCTTGTCGCGACCCTTGCTCCCACGATCGGTCCGACGGTCGGCGGCTACATCACCGATTTGATGTCGTGGAATTGGCTGTTCTTCATCAACGTCGTGCCCGGCATCGGCATCACCCTCGGTGTGTGGGCGCTGGTCGATTTCGACGAGCCGCATTTCGAGTTGCTCGACCGCTTCGACTGGTGGGGCCTGCTGTTCATGGCCGGCTTCCTCGGCACGCTGGAATACGTGCTGGAGGAGGGGCCGCAATATGAATGGCTGCAGGACACCTCGGTGGCGATCTGCGCCTGGATCTGCGTCGTCTCGGCGATCGCCTTCTTCGTGCGCGTCTTCACGGCGGCCGAGCCCATCGTCAATCTGCGCACCTTCAGCAACCGCAATTTCGCCGTCGGCTCCACGCTGCAATTCTGCATCGGCATCGGCCTTTACGGCCTGACCTACATCTATCCGCGCTATCTCGCCGAGGTGCGCGGCTACAGCGCGCTGATGATCGGCGAAACCATGTTCGTCTCTGGTATCACCATGTTCCTGGTGGCGCCGCTGGTCGGCCGGCTGATGGCGAGCCTGGACATGCGCTACATGGTCGCGTTCGGCCTGATCGTGTTCGCGATGGGCTCCTACCAGATGACCTGGATCACGCGCGACTACGATTTCTACGAGCTGCTCATTCCGCAGATCCTGCGCGGCGTCGGCATGATGTTCGCGATGGTGCCGACCAACAACATCGCGCTCGGCACGCTGCCGCCTGATCGGGTGAAGAACGCCTCCGGCCTGTTCAACCTGATGCGCAATCTCGGTGGTGCCGTCGGGCTCGCCGTCATCAACACCGTGCTCAACGATCGTACCGACCTGCACATCACGCGCCTTCAGGAGCGCATCACCTGGGGCAATGCGACCGCGACCGAAACCCTGACCATGCTCCAGCAAAAGTTCCAGGGCCTCGGCGACTCCGCGCTGATGGCGATGAAGCAGCTCACCCAGATCGTGCACCGTCAGGCTGTGGTGATGAGCTTTGGCGACGCGTTCTTCATTCTGACGCTGTTCTACCTCAGCCTCAGCGTGCTGGTCACGCTGCTGAAAAGGCCGGCCTCGCCGTTCGGTGCTGGCGGCGGCGACGCACACTGACGCGAGCCATATATCTGGTGTCGTCGCCCGGCTCGACCGGGCAACCCAGTATCCCAGAGGCGGCATTGGTGAGCTCGCTCTCACCATGCCCGCCGCGGCGTACTGGATGCCCCGCCCCCCGCGCGCAATTGCGCACTAGGCGGGGCAATGACAGCGACAATTGAGGCGGCAGCCCCTCGCACCAAAATGCAACACTCGTGCGTGATCTCGCGCAGGCCCCGTTGCAAACTGCAAATCACACATCTATAAAGCGCACCTCATTTCAATCGAACCGGGGAGAGATTTGCATGATTTCGTCGCATTCGCAGATCGTACGCCCGCGCTCGATGTTCTGGCTCGGTACCTGCTTGGCCGCCTAGAGGCCGCTTCCGCCAGCTTCGATCGGATTTTTTACCCCGATCGCTCCGCTTCCCAACTGTAAGCCAATTCAAGTGACGCTGCTTCGGCCCTCGCGGCCGGCTTGTGTCCATCGATGGAGCCGGCCCGCGCCAACAGCGGCCGGATAATGTCATGACCGCCTTGTCGAAAAAGCCCGCGGCTATCCGCGTGGTTCTGCGCTTTGTGTTCCGGCACTGGCTGAAGCAGCCGGGGCGGGCGCTTGCCATCGCCGTCGGCCTGTTAGGTGCGACCGTCGCCGATCTGTTCATGCCGGTGTTCTCAGGACATCTGGTCGATGCGCTGACGCGCGGGCCGTCCGATCCCGATGCGCGCCACGCCGCCCTGGTGGCGCTGGGTGGCATCGTGGTGCTGGGCGCTGCGTCGATGGTGCTGCGCCTGAGCGGACTCCAGGTGATCGTGCCGTTCACGCTGAAGCTGATGTCTGACGTCGCGCAGGATGCCTTCCTGCGCGTGCAGCGCTTCTCGACCGACTGGCACGCCAATTCCTTCGCCGGCTCGACCGTGCGCAAGATTACCCGCGGCATGTGGGCGCTCGACCTGCTGAACGACACCATCCTGCTGGCTCTGCTGCCGTCGCTAGCGGTGCTGATCGGATCGATGATCCTGCTCGGCGTGCACTGGGCCTCGCTTGGTGCGGTGATCGCGCTCGGCGCGGCCGCCTATGTCACGATGACGGTGCTGTTCTCGATGCGCTACATCGCGCCGGCCGCGCGTGTCTCCAATGCCTGGGACACCAAGGTCGGCGGCACGCTGGCGGACGCGCTCACCTGCAACGCGGTGGTGAAATCGTTCGGCGCGGAAATGCGCGAGGATGCGCGGCTCGCCCGCGTCATCAAGCGCTGGCGCGTGCGGGTGCGGCGGACCTGGTTCCGTTACAACTACACGGCCATGTCGCAGCTCTCGCTGCTGCTGTGCCTGCGTGCGTCCGTGATCGGCGGTTCGGTGCTGCTGTGGATGTCGGGTCGCGCCTCGCCCGGCGACGTCACCTACGTGCTGACGAGCTATTACGTGATCCACGCTTACCTGCGGGATGTCGGCATGCACATCAACAACCTCCAGCGTTCGGTCAACGACATGGAGGAGCTGGTGGCGATCCATGACGAGCCGATCGGCATCGCGGATGCCGAAGGCGCGCTGCCGATCGCGATCGAAGGCGGCGAGATCGTGTTCGACGACGTCACGTTCCATTACAGCGGACATCGCGCGCCGCTCTACGACGGATTGTCCTTGACGATCCGCGCCGGCGAGCGTGTCGGTCTCGTCGGCCGCTCCGGCTCCGGCAAGACGACGTTCGTCAAGCTGGTGCAGCGGCTCTACGACGTCACCGGCGGCCAGGTGCTGATCGACGGGCAGGATATCGCGCTCGCAACGCAGCAATCGCTGCGCTGCCAGATCGCGATCGTGCAACAGGAGCCGATCCTGTTTCACCGCACACTCGCCGAGAACATCGCCTACGGCCGGCCCGGCGCCAGCCTGGAGGCGATCGAGCAGGCGGCGCGGCTCGCCAATGCGCACGATTTCATCCTGCGCTTGCCGAAGGGCTACGGCACGCTGGTCGGCGAACGCGGCGTCAAACTGTCGGGCGGCGAGCGGCAGCGCGTTGCGCTGGCGCGCGCCTTCCTGGCGGATGCGCCGGTGCTGATCCTGGACGAGGCGACCTCGAGCCTCGATTCGGAATCGGAGGCGCTGATCCAGCAGGCAATGGAGCGGCTGATGAAAGGCCGCACCTCGATCGTGATCGCGCACCGGCTGTCGACGGTGAAGAGCCTCGATCGCATTCTCGTGTTCGACCGCGGCGAGATCGTCGAGCAAGGCACGCATGCCATGCTCGCGAGCAAGCCCGGCGGGATCTATCGCAGCCTGTTCGAGCGCCAAGTGGTGGAGCTCGGGCATATCGCAGCAGCGGAATGACGCGCGGCGGCAGGGCGAAAGCCTTGCCGTCACGTCGTCGAGGATGGAATGACATGAAGGACCTGACGCGCGGCTCCATCGTGAGCCACATTCTGAGCATGGCGCCACCGATCGTGGTCGGCATGATCACGATCATGATCTGCCAACTCGTCGACCTGTACTTCGTGTCCGGGCTCGGCGACGCCGCTGTTGCCGGTGTCGCCGCGGCCGGTAACGCCGGCTTCCTCGTCAACGGGCTGATGCAGATGCTCGGTGTCGGCGCGGTCGCGTTGATCGCGCATGCCGTGGGCCGCAAGGACCGCGACGACGCCAATATCATCTTCAACCAGTCGGTCGTGCTGTCGGTGCTGTTCGGGCTGCTGACGCTGCTCGGCGGCCTGGCGCTGGCGCGCCCCTATATGCGCGCGATCTCGCTCGACGCGGCCACGATCGAGGCTGGCGCCACCTATTTCCACTGGTTCATGCCGGCGTTGGCCCTGCAATTCGTGACGCAAGTGATGGGGGCCGCGCTGCGGGCCACCGGCATCGTGCGGCCGAGCATGCTGGTGCAGGTGCTCGCCGTGCTCCTCAACATCGCGCTGGCGCCGGTCCTGATCACGGGCTGGGGCACCGGACACGCGTTCGGTGTCGCCGGAGCGGGCCTTGCGAGCTCAATCGCCGTCTTCATCGGCGTGCTGATGCTGTTCGCTTATTATCACAGGCTGGAGCGCTACGTCGCCTTCCATCCGGAGCAATGGCGTCCGCGGCTGCGGGAGTGGAAACGGATCCTCAATGTCGGTCTGCCCGCGGGCGGCGAGTTCGCGATGATCTTTATCTTCATGGCCGCGATCTATTACGTGCTGCGCGATCTCGGTCCGGCGGCCCAGGCCGGATTTGGCATCGGCACGCGCGTCATCGGCTTGATCCAGATGCCGGCGCTTGCCGTCGCCCTCGCGGCGGGGCCGATTGCGGGCCAGAATTTCGGTGCGGGCAACAGCGAGCGAGTGCGGGAGACCTTCGTCAGGGCGGCGTTGATTGCGACGGTCTTGATGATCGCGCTCACTGTCTTCGTGCAGCTCGCACCCGGATTGTTGCTCACCGGCTTCTCGAATGATCCGGAGACGATGAGGGTCGCGTTGCTGTTTCTGAAAATGATCTCGCTGAACATGGTGGCGCAGGGATTCATCTTTGTCTGCTCCAGCATGTTCCAGGGCCTCGGCAACACCAAGCCGGTGCTGTGGAGCTCGGCGACACGCGTCCTCACTTATTCTCTGCCGGCGATCTGGCTTTCGACGCGGCCGGGCTTTCGGATCGAGTACGTCTGGTACATATCGAACGCGGCGACGACGCTCCAGGCCGTCCAGAGCCTGTGGTTGTTGCGCCGCGAGTTCAGGAAGCGGCTGGTGACTCCGACGGAGAATGCTGAAGAGCCGGTGAGTTCGGAGCCCAGCGCGCCTCTGGCCCGCGAGCCTGCGTAGCGACGGCTTGTTCCATCCCCGCGGCTCCGGCTAATTTGCCGGGCTGCGAGGGTGGGATTGTCGAAGGGACGAATGGGCGGAGTGGCGAACGAGGGGCGGCCGGCGACCTGGCTCTCGGCGATCTGGGCGGCGCGCTACCGCACGCCGGCTCGTTTTGTCGCGCTGATCGCGCTGCTGCTGCCGTGGACGACGAGCGGGACGACGTTCGCGCTGATACCCTGGCTGATTGCCTTCGCGTTCCTCGATCTGCGCGACTTCCCGCGCTCGCTGCTGCGTCCGGTCTGCCTGCTGCCGATCGCGCTGGTGGTCCTCGCGCTTGTCGGCATGCTCTGGTCGGAGGCCCCGTGGCCGGAAAAAGTTCATGCGATCGGACCGGTGTTGAAGCTCCTGGTGATCCCGCTTCTGATCTACCAGTTCGAGCGTTGGCCCTACGGCGTCTGGGTGTTCGTGGCTTTTCTCACATCCTGCGCGCTGGTCATGCTGGTCTCCTTCGCCGTCGCTGTTGACCCCGATCTGTCGCTGAAGCTCTATCTGTCGCGCGGGCCGTATAAGATCGAGAGCGGTGTCGCGGTGCGCAACTATATCGACCAGAGCCAGGAGTTCGGGCTCTGCGCGATTGCGTCGATCTATCCGATCGTGGCGTTGTTTCGCGAGGGACGCGTCCGTATCGCGATGCTGCTTACCGCGATCGCGATCGGCTTTCTCGCCAATATGACGTTTGTCGTGGTCTCGCGCACGGCACTGGTGACGCTGCCGATCCTGCTCGTGGTCTTTGCTCTCCTGCATCTGCGTTGGCGCGCCGCCTTGCTGGCCGCGGGTGCGATGGCGTGGTTGGCTGTGTCACTCTGGACGGTCTCGCCGCATCTGCGCGCAACCGTCGCGAAGTTCCAGGGCGACTACGAGATGAGCGTGGAGGACAAGCAGGTCAGCGGCATGGGTTCACGTCTGGAGTACTGGCGGAAATCCCTGGGCTTCGTCGCTGATGCGCCGCTGGTTGGCCACGGCACCGGCTCGATCCGCGCTCTGTTCGCAGGCGCGGCTGCGGATGCGGAGGCCGATCCGCTGCGCGGCGAGATCGTCAGCAATCCGCACAATCAGACGCTGAGCGTTGCGGTGCAATGGGGCGTGGTGGGCGTGCTGGTTCTCTACGCGCTATGGTTTGCGCATTTGCTGATGTTCCGCGGCGAGGGGCTCGCCTGCTGGATCGGCCTATTGGTCGTGGTGCAGAACATGCTGTCCTCGATGCTCAACACCCATCTGTTCGACTTCACGCCGGGCTGGATCTACGTGCTCGGTGTCGCGGGCGGCATGGCGCTCGCGAAGAAGAGCTAGAACGCACTGACGCTGTTCCAAACCAGGGTCGCGCCCGAGAGGAATAGCAGGCCGAGCACGACGTCGCCAAAATGCTTGTCGCTGAGGGCGTGATAGACGCGCGCCCCCAGCCATGCGCCGATCAACGTGCCCGGGAATGCGACCATCGCGAGCCACACCACCTTGAATGCGACGAGGCCCGAGGCGGTTTGCAGCACCAGCGCGGTCGCAAGCACCGTGAAATTGAACAGCTGGAAGATGCCCCGCCGTTCGTGCTTGTTCCAGCCGCGGATATTGGCCCACAGGATCGGGAGCGGTCCGGACAGGCCGGCGAGCCCGCCCAAAATGCCGCCGGCAAAGCCGATCACGCCGTCGGCGATGCGGCCGCCGAAGGTGACGGCGAACTGCTTTTTGTTGAAGTAGAGCGCGCTCGAGAAGATCAGCAACAGGACGCCGACGCTCAGTTTGAACACTTTTGGATCGGCCGAAGCGACCAGCGTGGTTCCGATCGGCACGCCGAGCAACCCACCGATCAGGAACGGCCACACCAGCGAGAGGTCAAAGCTTTTCCACATCGATGGCAGCGTCGAGGTTTGTGCGATCACCGAGCAGATCAGCACCAGGGGCACCGCGAGCGAGGGCGGCAGCACGTAAAGCCAGATGCCGAGCGCCATCAGCGCGGTGCCGAACCCGGCCAGCCCCGAGACGAACCCGCCGGCCAGCGCGCCGAACAGCAGCAGCGCAATCGTGAACGTTTCCACGCCTAAGTTCCTGTTGTCGCGATCTCGTGATCACCGCACCGTGCATAGCACAGCCGCGGACGTCGAGGTCAATGCATGCTTGCACGCAAATGCGACCTGCAATCGTCGGGCATTTTCGAACGATACGCCCAGGAAAATGGAGAACAACCATAGGTGCGCCGCGCCGGTGATGCCACCGAAGTGACTAATCGTGAACCCGCTCCTTGTTGGAACGGCGGGACCTCATTCGTATCTGAGCCGGGGCGGCCGTCGATTGGAGAGACAGCAATGCGTATGATTCTGGCTTCGAGCCTTTTGATCGCCCTCATGGGCTCTGCGAACGCGGCTACGGTGCACCATGCGCACCGACAGCATGTCATTGTTCGTCCCGATCAGGGAGGAGGCGCCTCAGACCCCGCTTCGGCCTTTGGCTACGCACCATCCGGGCCGGCGATCTATCCCCGCTCGGCACCGTACGGTGAATATGAAATGTATCCGCGGGATTCCCAGGGCTACGCGCCTGGCGAACGCGAGCAATTTCTCGACAGCGTGAGACGAGGCGGCTGACGCGCCTTAGACGATCTGCCTGGTATCCGCGGGCCTCTGCAGCGTGCCGATCAGAATCCGGAGTGCTTGCGTCAGCTCCGCGCGATTGCGCGCGGCGCCGAGCGACAGCCGTGCAGCATTCGGCGGACTGCCATCGACCACGAAAGAGTCGCTGGCCACGACGGCGAGCCCATCGCGCAACAGCTGCGCGGCGACATCGCGGCGGCCCGATCCCTCCGGAAGCCGCAACCACAGATGATGCGCGGCGGGGTTGGCCTGGAACTGAAACCCCTTCAGTGCGCGCTGCGCCAATTGCTGGCGGCCGACGGCCTCGTTGAGGATGGCCGCGATGATGCGGTCGGCGACACCGTTCTCGAGCCAATGCGTCACCAGCGCGACCATCAGCGGCGCCGGCATCTGCACTGTCGCTTGCAGATGGCCGCGCATCTGAAGCTGCGCGTCGACGTCGGGCGCCAGGAGATAGGCAACGCGCAACGCCGGCGCGATGCATTTTGACAGTGTCGTCGCGAGATATGTCCGCTCCGGGATGAGGTTCGCAATCGGCGAGGCCGATCGGTCGAGCAGCCCGTAGGCATCGTCCTCGATCAGGGCAGTATCGGCATCGCGGACGATCTTGGCGATTGCACTGCGTCGCTCGGCGGAGAGTGTCGCCGTGGTCGGATTGTGCAGGGTCGGAATGAGATAGACTGCCTTCGGGCCGTGCGTGCGACAGGCCTTCGCCAGCGCATCCGGCAAAATGCCCCCGTCATCCATGGCGACACTGACGAGCTTGACGCCGAGCTGCGCAGCCGCCGCTTTAATGCCGGGAAAGGTGAGGGCCTCCGTCAGCACGACGTCGCCTGGCCGCGCGAGGTGGGCGAGGAGGTTGAACAGGATCGTCTGTGCGCCCGGAAAGATCACGAGCTTGTCGGCCTGCGCATGGGGAACGCGCGCACGCATCCAGCGCGCGGCGACCTCGCGCTCATGCGCGCTGCCGCCCGGCGGCTGGTAGTTCAGGAATGCGGTCAGGCCCGATTGCGCGCGAAGGGCCTCAAAGCCGGCGATGATGCGCTCGTCGAGCTGCGCTTCGAGCGGATGCGGCGGCACGTTCATGGAGAGGTCGATCGTGACCGGATGTGGCAGGTCGACCGTACGGCGTGCACTGGTCTCCGACACGAACGAGCCCTGGCCCACGCGGGCCTCCATGATGCCGCGGCGTCGTGCCTCGGTGTAGGCGCGCGTCACCGTGGTGAGGTCGATGCCCAGCGCTTTTGCCAGCGCACGCTGCGTCGGCAATTGCTGTCCCCGCACCAGCCGGCCCGTCGCGATGTCGGCCTCCATTGCGTCGACGATGCGCTGGTAGCGCGGCCCTGAGAGCTCCGAAATTGTAGGGGTCCAATCCATGCAATTTAGGCCCATATCCTTTGAATGTATGGATGCAGGATATTATTGTATGGATCATCAAAACGGAAGAGGTGTCGTCATGACGACCGGTTCAGTCTCTCTGGCAAAGGCGATGTGGCGTGGCTTTCGCGGCAAGTGCCCGAATTGCGGCGAAGGGCACGTGTTCGGCCGTTTCCTCAAGGTGGCCAGCGCTTGCGATCATTGCGGCGAGGAGCTGTTCCATCAGCGCGCCGACGACTTCCCGGCCTATCTCGTCATGGTCGTGGTCGGCCATCTCGTGGTGCCGGCGATCCTTGCGGTCGAGACCGCCTATGCGCCGCCGGTCTGGCTGCAACTCGCAGTGTGGCTGCCGGTGACGCTGTTTGCTTCGCTTGCTCTGCTGCAACCGACCAAAGGCGCGATCGTCGGCCTGCAATGGCAGATCGGCATGCACGGGTTTGAGGCGAGCAAGCTGCGGCGGGAAGCCGGCCAGCTTGCGCCCGTGCTGGTGAAGGCACAGCGCGCGGCCTGAGGCAGCTCGCGGCGTTTACATCGCGCGGCCCATTGCTACACTCCATCGCATCAAAACAAGAACGATGGAAACGCCAATGGCCGCACGCGCAAAAACCTTCCTGCTTTGTCATGGCGCGTGGTCCGGCGGCTGGTCCTGGCGCAAGATGCATCCGCTGATGGCGCAGGCCGGCCACCGCCTGGTCGCGCCCACCTACACCGGGCTCGGTGAACGATCGCATCTCGCCAGTCCCGCGGTCGATCTCGACACGCACATCCAGGACATCCTGGGCGTCATCAAGTTCGAGGATCTCGACGACATCGTGCTGCTCGGCCACAGCTATGGCGGCATGGTCGCGACGGGCGTTGCCGATCGCGCGCGTGAGCGCGTGACGCAATTGATCTATCTTGACGCCTTCGTGCCGCGCGATGGCCAGTCGCTGTTCGATCTCAACGAAGGTGGACGCGAGCCGATGCGCAAGGCTGCCGCCGCCGGCGATGGCTATCGCATCCCGCCGAACCCGCCGCCCCCTGATACGCCACAGGCCGATCTCGATTGGCTCAACGCCCGCCGAATCAACATGCCGATCAAATGCTTCGAGACGAAGCTGAAGCTTCAGCACGGCGAGCCGGCAATGCCGCGCAGCTACATCTATTGCGCCCGCATCCCGCCCGGTGATGTGTTCGGGCAATTCGCAAGGCGGGCGAGGAGCGAGCAGGGCTGGCGCTATTTCGAGCTCGACGCCAGCCACGCGCCGAACGTTACGGCACCGGGGGCATTGATGAAGGTGTTGCACGAGATCGTGGCGTAGAGCGGCGCCCAAAATTGGTGAGGGGTCCGATGCGTTGGCATCGAACCCCTCGTTGCAAGATATCAGCCGGCCTGTAAGCCGGGTTCTGTAGGGCACCGCCTGCTTGCGCAAACGATACGTGACGACCATTCCTCTGGGACCATGTTTGCACATGACCTCGAGCAACCTACCCGGACGGCGGGCCTGACATCGCCCCGCGGCGTTATCGCTTTCGCGAACAGCCCGCTATGCCGTCCCTATTCGGTTTTGCTCCCGGTGGGGTTTACCATGCCGGCTCCGTTGCCGGACCCGCGGTGCGCTCTTACCGCACCTTTTCACCCTTACCCCGCGAAGCCCGAAGGCGAAGCGGGGCGGTTCGTTCTCTGTGGCACTTTCCCTGGGGTCGCCCCCGCCGGACGTTATCCGGCACCGTATGTCAAGGGAGCCCGGACTTTCCTCCCCGGCGGCCTTTCGGCGCTTGCCGGAGCGGCCGTCCGGCCGACTGACTGACAAGGCAATGGGCATTTGTGACGGTTTCGTCAAGCCAAGATCGTGGCGCACGCGGCGGCGGAAATAATTTATCCTGAAGATGTCGTTGGGCGCGGACCCCGTTCGACTGGATGTCGGCGATCCAGCCGAAGCACAGGAGTAAAGCGATGCAATATCTGCTGCTGATCTACCGGAACGAAAACTACATGACCGACATGAGCGCCACCGACCGCCAGAAGCTGATGGGAGAATACGGCGCCTACACCCAGTCGATCATCCAGAGCGGCCATTTCAAGGCCGGCGATGGGCTGCAGCCGACGACGACCGCGACCACGGTGCGCGTTCGCGACGGCAAGACCATGACCACCGACGGCCCGTTCGCGGAAACGCGCGAGCAGCTCGGCGGCTACTATCTGGTCGAAGCCAAGGATATCGACGATGCCGTTGCGCTCGCCGCGCGAATTCCCGAGGCGAAGCGGGGCTCGATCGAGGTCCGGCCGGTCATGATCTACAATTGATCGCACCGAGCGACATCGACAAGATCTTCCGCGACGAGGCGGGGCGGGCGCTGGCCACCCTGATCCGCCTCGTCGGCGATTTCGATTTGGCCGAGGACGCGCTGCAGGATGCGTTCGCGGTCGCGCTGGAGCGCTGGTCGGCGTGCGAGATCCCTGACAATCCGCGCGCCTGGCTGGTCAATGTCGGCCGCAACAAGGCGATCGACCGCATCAGGCGCCAGGCCGCCTTTCGCGGCAAGCAGCAGGCGCTCCTGCATGAGCTCGAGCTCAACGCGAATACGCCGGCTGAGCCGCCCGCGGTGCTCGACGACGACATGCTGCGGCTGATCTTCACCTGCTGCCATCCGGCGTTCGCGGTCGAGGTCCAGGTCGCGCTGACGCTGCGCACCGTCTGCGGCCTCTCCGCCGCGCAGGTCGCGCGCGCGTTCCTCATTGGTGAGGATGCGATGGCGCAGCGCCTCGTCCGCGCCAAGCAGAAGATCAGGCTCGCCGGCATTCCCTATGAGGTGCCGGAGCGCGACGCGCTGGCGCCTCGGCTCGACGGCGTGCTTGCCGTGATCTATCTGGTCTATACCGAAGGCTATGTCGCAACCTCGGGCACGGACCTGATGCGGCCCGATCTCGCGACTGAGGCGATCAGGCTGGCGCGCTTGCTTGACCGTCTGATGCCGGATCGCGCCGCGATCAAGGGCCTGCTGGCGCTGATGCTGTTGCACGATGCGCGCCGCGCCGGCCGCGAGACCGCGGCCGGCGACATCGTCCTGCTGGAAGAGCAGGACCGTTCGCTCTGGGATCGCGCGCAGATCGAGGAAGGCTTGCGCCTCGTCGATGACGCGCTGCGCGTGCCGGGCCGGCCGCAGCCCTATGCGGTGCAGGCCGCGATCGCCGCGTTGCATGCCCGCGCGCCGAGCTTCGAGGCGACAGACTGGCCGCAGATCGCCGGGCTCTATGAAGTGCTGTTGCGCATCAGCCCGTCACCGGTGATCGAGCTCAACCACGCCGCCGCCGTGTCGATGGTCGACGGCCCCGCCCGCGCGCTCGATCTCGTCGACGCGATCACCGCGCGTGGCGGCCTCGATGGTTACGAGATGTTGCCGGCGGTGCGCGCCGATCTGCTGCGACGGCTCGGCCGCAAGGATGACGCGCGCGAGGCTTATCGCGTGGCGAGCGAGGCGACCCAGCTCGAGCCGTTGCGACGGCTGTATGCGCGGCGGCTGCGGGAGCTCGACTAGATGCCGAGCGCACTCTGATAGGCGAACAGGGCGGGGGCGCCGCCCGTGTGCAGGAAGATGACGTCCTCGTCATTGCGCCAACGCCCCATCCGGATCATCGCGATCAGGCCGGCGAGCCCTTTGCCCGAATAGACGGGGTCGAGCACGAGCGCCTCCGTTTGTCCGGCGAGCCGGATCGCCTCGATCGTAGCCGCGTGCGGCACGCCATAGGCTGGGCCGGCGTGACCGGCGACCACTTCGACCAAGGCCTCGTCGAAATCTGCGTCGAGCAGATCCGCCGCTTGCCGCGCAAGCCCCACCACGTCAGTGCGCACCCGCGCCGGCTCGGCATCGATGTCGATCCCGATGACTTTCGTGTCCGGCATGGAGATGGCCGCGCCGACGATGAGACCAGCCTGCGTGCCGGCACTACCGGAGCAATGCACGATCGCGGATGGTTTGAAGCCAGACAGCGCCGCCTGCTGCGCGATTTCGGCGATCGTGGTGGCATAGGCAACCGCGCCCAGTACATTCGAGACGCCGTAGGGCACAAAATATGGCTTGCGTCCTTTCGTCCGGAGATCGTCGACGAGCGTGCGGATGGCGGCATTGCGGTCGCCGGTCCAGGGCACGTCGTGCAGATGCGCGCCGAACAGCCGATTGAGAAAGGCATTGCCCGAGGTCTCGTATTCCGGTGTCGGCGGCGCGAGCCGGCCGTGATAGACGGCGAGATGGCAGGGCAGACCGAGCTTTGCCGCAACTGCCGCGACCTGCCGCTGGCTATTCGATTGCACGACACCGCCTGAGACGATCGTGTCCGCGCCTTTCGAGACTGCATCGTGCAGGACGTAGTCGAGCTTGCGCAACTTGTTGCCGCCGAAGCCAAGCCCCGTCGCGTCGTCGCGTTTGACCCACAGCCGCGGCCCGCCGAGATGAGCCGTCAGTCGCTTCATTGGCTCGAGCGGCGTGGGAAGATTGGCGAGGCCCAGGCGCGGAAAGGCTGCGAGGCGGTCGATCAGCGGCTTGCGATCCCCAGGCATCGTTTGCCTCGTCCCGTGTGTCCGACGATCGGACCATAGCCCGACGTCGGGAATTGCAGGGACGATAGTGCGATCACATTCAGGCGAACTCTGGGACGCGCTACTTCGACGCGGCAGCAGTCCCATCCGCCGGCAGGCTCGCCAGCAGCGCCTGCAAGGTCGACAGCGTCGAGTGATCGGCAACACCGTCGAGGCGCGCGGGGCGGAAGTGGCGCTGGAAGGCGGTGACGACTTCCATGGTCGATGCGTCGTATTTGCCCGACAGCGGCACGCCATAGCCGTAGCGGGCGAGCGCCTGCTGCAGGCTCAGCACCTCGTCGCTGATGGTGCCGAGCATCAGGGTTTCGCCGCGCACGATCGGCGCCGGCGTCACCCAGTGGCCGACACCGGAATTGGCGAGGGAATGCCAGGGAAATTTTTCGCCGGGATCCTTCTTGCGCGCGGGCGCGACGTCGGAATGGCCGAGCACCCGCTGCGGCGTTACCTTGCGGCGGAGCATGATGCCCCGGCACAGCGCGATCACGGCGGCGATCTGGCGCAGCGGATATTCCGGATAGCCCCAGTCGTGGCCGCGATTGATGATCTCAATCCCGATCGAGCAGGAGTTGATGTCGTCTTCGCCGGCCCAGGACGAGACGCCGGCGTGCCAGGCGCGGCGCGATTCCGGCACGCATTGCACGATGCGGCCGTCCTCCAGCACGACATAATGGGCCGACACTTCGGTGCCGGCCGTGCACAGCCGCGCCAGCGCGCCCTCGACGTCGGGCATGCCGGTGTAGTGCAGCAAGATCATGTCCACCTGCCGTCCCTTGTTGCGGTCGCCGTGATTGGGCGAAGGGATGATGTCGGAGACGATCGACGAATCCGGCTCGAACGTCCGCATGCTCGCTGCGGCCTTTGGAACCGGGAGAACGCGCTGACGCTTCGAATCAGTTCCAGACGGTGTGGACGGACCGGACGACATAAACAGCTCAGAATCGGAGGACGAGTGGGCCAAGCCCTTCTCTTTACTATTTCTTTACTGTCCGGTCCGCGCAATCGCGCAGGTCAGTTAACGCGTGCATTTTGGGCCCAGTGTGTGGACGACGCATCACCACCCAAGCACCTTTTCGAGATGTAATGAGCCGATCAACGCTTTCTTAACGCTAAGCGCCGTTACTGAGAGGTGAAGAGCCGACCCGCGTCCGGAGGCGGCCAAAAGCGCTTTTGGCTCGAAATCCCATGGCAGCCCGACATATTCCGCTGGGAACACCGGGTCTGCCGCCCGGGACGACCGGACGCGGTGCGCTTGCTGAACTGGGGCTTTGTCGTGGAACCGCCGCGACGCGGAGTTATTCGAGGCGTGATGGGCTTGCTCGCCCCCGATTTCACCTGTCCGTCCGACGGGTGCGGCGCATGAGTGATGCGCCGCACATTCCCGTGCTTGGCCGTGAGGCGATCGAGCATCTCGCGCCGCGCCAGGGCGGCATCTACGTCGATGCCACCTTCGGGGTTGGCGGCTACAGCCGCGCCATACTCGATGTACCGGGAACCCGCGTCATCGCGATCGATCGTGATCGCACCGCGATCTCCGGCGGCGCCGAGCTGGTCGCGCGCGCTGGCGGCCGGCTGACGCTGGTCGAAGACCGTTTCTCGAACCTCGCCGAGGTCTGCGCCGCGCAAGGCATCGATGCGGTCGACGGCGTCGTGATGGATGTCGGGGTGTCCTCGATGCAGCTCGACCAGGCCGGCCGCGGCTTCTCGTTCCGTCTCGACGGTCCGCTCGACATGCGGATGGGGCAGACCGGGCCGACGGCCGCCGATGTTGTCGCGCGCGCCTCGGAGAGCGATCTCGCCGACATTATCTATCTCTTCGGCGAAGAACGGCATTCGCGCCGCGTCGCCCGCGCCATCGTTGCCGACCGGCAGGAGACGCCGTTCACCACCACGCGCGCGCTCGCCGATCTCGTCGGACGCGTGGTGCGCTCGAAGCCCGGCGATATTCATCCGGCAACACGAACGTTCCAGGCGCTGCGCATCTTCGTCAACGAAGAGCTCGAAGAGCTCCAGACCGCGCTTGCTTCCGCCGAGCATGTGCTCAAGCCTGGTGGCCGTCTCGTTGTGGTCTCGTTCCACTCGCTTGAAGACCGCATCGTCAAGAATTTCCTTAGCTTGCGTGCCAAGACCGGCGGCGGCTCGCGGCATCTGCCCGAGGTGGCGCAAACAGCGCCGAGCTTCCAGCTTCTGACGCGGCGGCCCGTGATCGCCGGCGAAGAAGAAGTTGCGCACAATCCGCGGGCGCGTTCCGCAAAGCTGCGCGCCGCCGAACGCACTTCGGCGCCGGTGCATGCCGACGACGAGCCATCGTCCTGGCCAAAACTCTCCGACGTGATGAGGGGCGGCTAGCAGATGCGCTTCATCCACCTTCTCGTCATCGGCGCGCTGATTTTCGCGGCGGCCTATGTCTACCGGATCAAGATGGATTCCACCGCGCGCACCGAGAAGGTGCTGCGGCTGCATGCGGAGATCCGCGAGCAGCGCGATGCGATCGCGCAGTTGCGCTCCGAATGGGCCAGGCTCGATGCGCCCTTGCGCCTGCAAGGCCTCGTCGAGCGGCATCTGCCGCTCAAGCCCGTCAACGGCACGCAATATGACTCACTGAAGAACCTGCCCGACCGTCCGCCGCGGATGTTCCGGCCGGGCGAGCCTGATCCGATCGGGTCCATGATCAACACCATCGAAGCCGCGAGCGATCCCGACAGCGTGACGGGCTCGGTGCCGCAGCCCGAGGACAAGCAATGAGCGCTGTTCCGGCCAAACCGACCGAACCGTGGCGCCAGCGTCTGATCCGCAGCCTGCTCTACGGGCGCAATGTCGATCGCGCCGCGAAGGCGCGCGCGCGTGTCGGGCTGGCGATGGTCGCCTTTGCCATGGTCTATGCCCTGATCGGCAGTCGGCTCGTGATGTTCGCGATCGGCGCCGACGCCCATAGTGCGCGCCGCGCCGCCTCGCAGGAAGTGGTCGCGACCGCGCGGCCCGACATCGTCGACCGCAACGGCGCGATCCTCGCGACCGATGTCAAGGCCGCCAGCATGTTCGGCGAGCCGCGCCGCATCATCGACAAGGATGAGGCAATCGAGCTGTTGACCGCGACCGTGCCCGACCTCGACGAGACCGAGGTGCGCGAGCGCCTGTCGTCGCGAAAAGGTTTCGTGTGGCTGAAGCGCGAGATTACGGCGAAGCAGCAGCAGGACATCCACAAGCTCGGCATTCCCGGCATCGGCTTCCTGCGCGAGAACAAGCGGGTCTATCCGACCGGCAACGAAGTCGCCCACCTCATCGGTCTCGTCAATATCGACAACCAGGGCATCGCCGGCATGGAGAAGTGGCTCGACAACCAGGGCCTCGCCGATCTCCACCGCGCCGGTTTTGCGACCGACCGCCTGCAAAAGCCGGTCGAGCTGTCGGTCGATCTGCGCGTCGAGCACGCGTTGCGCGACGAGCTGCTGAAGGCCAAGGAAAAGTTCCACACCAAGGCGGCCTCCGGTCTCGTCACCAATGTCAACACCGGCGAAATCATAGCCATGGTGTCGGTCCCGGATTTCGATCCGAACAATCCCAAGGAAGCCCACGATCCCGATCGCATCAATCGGCTGACCACCGGCGTCTACGAGATGGGCTCGACGTTCAAGGCCTTCACGCTCGCAATGGCGCTCGATACCGGCAAGTACGGCCTCGATTCGATGTGGGATGCGCGCGGGCCGCTGCACTACGGCAAGTTCGCGATCCATGACGACGAGCCGAAGGGGCGCTTCCTGAACATGAAGGAAGTGTTCACCTTCTCCTCCAACGTCGGCGCGGCGCGCATCGCACTGTCGCAGGGCGTAGAAGCCCACAAGGCCTTCCTGCGCAAGATGGGCCAGCTCGAGCGGCTGCGGACCGAATTGCCGGAAAGCGCCTCGCCGATCGTGCCGAAACGCTGGGGCGATCTGAACACCATCACTATCGCCTTCGGCCACGGCATGGCCGTGGCGCCCTTGCAGGCCGTGATGGGCGTCAGCGCGCTGGCCAATGGCGGCCTGTTGATTCCGCCGACCTTCCTCAAGCGCACCGAAGAGGAAGCGCGGGCGATCGCAAAGCGCGTGATCAAGCCCGAGACGTCTGACAAGATGCGGTTCCTGATGCGGCTGAACGCTGAAATCGGCACCGCCAAGAAGGCCAACGTTCCCGGTTACTATATCGGCGGCAAGACCGGTACCGCGGAAAAGGTGGTCAACGGCCGCTACGCCAAGAAGAAGGTGCTGACCGCGTTCACCGCGATCCTGCCGGCCGACAAGCCGAAGTACCAGCTGCTGATCATGCTCGACGAGCCGCAGCCGCTGAAGGAGACCTACGGCTTCATCACCTCGGGCTGGAACGCCGTTCCGACGGCCGGCAACGTCATCACCCGTATCGGGCCGCTGCTCGGCATCGAGCCCCGCTACGACCTGCCGCCCGCGGACCGCCTTATTCTTGCAGCATCCAGGACAACCCAGTAATCAATCGGGTAGGCCGCAGCCGCTGCTGAGTCGGGGATTTTCCCTCAGGATTCGGCTTTTCCGGCGCGGCAACTGGAAGACCATGAAGCTGCGCGACCTCATAGGTCAGGATATTCTGGGCAATGATGCCGCAATCGAGCCCGCCGTTGCGGCGCTCGATGTGACAGGCGTTGCGCTCGACAGCCGGGTGGTCAAGCCAGGCGATCTCTTCTTCGCACTTGCGGGCAGCAAGACCGACGGGGCGCGCTTCATCGACGCGGCCGTTGCGGCCGGTGCTGTGGCCGTGGTTGGGGATCACGCACCCGACGGATGCAAGGTGCCGTTCATCACGGTCGCCAATCCGCGCCGCGCGCTCGCGCTGGCGGCGGCCAGATTTTTCCCGGCACAGCCTGCGACGATCGCGGCGGTGACCGGCACCAGCGGCAAGACCTCGGTGGCCGCGTTCACGCGTCAGATCTGGGAGCGGCTCGGGCATGCTTCGGCCAGCATCGGCACCATCGGCCTCGTCTCGCCCAAGCGCACCGTCTATGGTTCGTTGACCACGCCGGATCCGATCGCGCTGCATCGGCAACTTGATGAGATCGCGCGCGAAGGCGTGACGCATCTTGCGTTCGAGGCGTCCTCGCATGGCCTCGACCAATATCGGCTCGACGGCGTGCGCGTCTGCGCCGGCGGCTTCACCAATCTCACGCGCGACCACATGGATTATCATCCGACTGTTGCGCACTACCTCGCGGCAAAGCTCAGGCTGTTTCGTGAGCTCATTCCATCAGGTGGCGCTGCGGTGATCTCAGCCGATCATGATTGCTCGGCGGAGGCGATCGATGCGGCGAAGACGCGCGGTCTGCGCGTGATGGCGGTAGGACGCTACGGCGATGGGGCCGGCGAGGGCATCCGTCTCGTCGAGGCCACGGTCGAAGGCTTTTCGCAGAAGCTAGCCCTCGAACATCGCGGCAAGCATCACGCGGTGCGGCTGCCGCTGGTCGGCGAATTCCAGATCGAGAACGCGCTGGTCTCGGCCGGCCTTGCGATCGGCACCGGCAGCGATGCTACCAACGTGTTTGCGAGCCTCGAACATCTCGAAGGTGCCAAGGGCCGGCTCGAACGCGTCGGCGAGCGCAATGGCGCCCCTGTTTTCGTCGACTATGCGCACAAGCCCGATGCACTGGCGAAGGCGTTGCAGGCGCTGCGGCCTTACGCCAAACGAAGACTGATCGTCGTGTTCGGCGCGGGCGGCGATCGCGACGCCGGCAAGCGCCCGATCATGGGGCAGGTTGCTGCGGAGAACGCCGATCTCGTCATCATCACCGACGACAATCCGCGTAGCGAGAAGCCGGAAGCCATTCGCGCCGCGATCCTCGCCGCCGCCAGGGGCGCGCGAGAGATCGGCGACCGCGCGGCCGCGATCCGCGCTGCGATCGAGGAGCTCGAAGATGGCGATGCGCTGCTCGTCGCCGGCAAGGGCCACGAGATCGGGCAGATCGTAGGCCACGAGGTCCTGCCGTTCAGTGATCACGAGGCGGTCGCCGCCGCATTAGCAACGAGGGTCGCATGAGCGGGCCATTATGGACGGTTGCCGAGGTGGCGCGTGCACTGGGCGTGTCTGGATCATTCCCTGATACCCCGATCGACTTCGTCACCCAGGACAGCCGCCTGGTGAAGCCCGGCGGCCTGTTCGTGGCGCTATCAGGCACGCCGAGCGGCGGCTTCATCTCGGCCTTCGCCAGTGCGCGCGACGGCTGGGAGTTCGCGGACAAGGCGGAAGCGTCAGGCGCAGTCGCCATGATCGTGCCGCACGAGATCGCGGGCATCCGCATTCCCCAGATCATCGTCAAGGATACGCTGATCGACGGCCTCTGGGGCCTCGCGCGCGCCGCGCGCGCGCGTTTTAAAGGCCCGGTCATCGGCCTCACCGGCAGCGCCGGCAAGACCAGCACCAAGGAATTTCTCGCTGCCTATCCCAATGCCTATGCGAGCCCCTCGAGCTTCAACAATTTCTGGGGCGTGCCGCTGACGCTGTGCAATGCCCGGCCTGACGCCAGCCTTTGGGTCGTCGAGATGGGCATGAACCAGACGGGCGAGATCGCGCGGCTCAGCGAATTGACGCGGCCGACCGTCGCCCTGGTCGTCAACGTCCAGCCGGTGCATCTCGAAAAGCTCGGCTCGCTGGAGGCGATCCGACGCGAAAAAGTGTCGATCGCGCTCGGCCTGCCCGAGAACGGCGTGCTGGTGCTTCCCGCCGGGCTCAAGGCGTCGGAATGGAAGGGCAAGGTGGTGCGCTTCGGCGAGCATGCCGAGGTGCACGAGGTCAAGCACGCGCCGCATGGCGAGAGCTGGCAGGTCGTGGCCGCGATCGGCAGGAAGGAGATTGCCTTCAGCCTGACGCCGGGCGCGCCGCACCGCGTACAGAATGCGCTGGCCGCGCTCGCCTCTGTTCATGCCGCGCATCTCGATGTCGCGACGCTCGCGATCAAGCTCGATCGTGTCGGCATCATGACCGGCCGCGGCGTCGAGCAGGCGGTCGGCGGCGTCACCGTGATCGACGACAGCTTCAACGGCAATCCGGCGAGCGTGGCCGCCGCGCTGCAGAGCCTTCAGGCGCGTAACATGACCGGCGGTCGCCGCATTGCCGTGCTCGGCGACATGCTGGAGCTGGGCGACGATGCCCCGCACTACCACACCGCGCTGGCCTCGCATCTCGACGGCATTGACGGCATCTATTGCGTCGGGCCGCTGATGCGTCACCTCTTCGACACGCTTCCATCAGGCAAGGGGCTCGGCTGGCACGACGATCCCGCCACGCTGAAGGCCAGCGAGGTCGCTAACTTGCTGAAGGCAGGCGATGTCGTTGTTGTCAAGGGCAGCAAGAAGATGTTCTGGGTCAACAAGTTTGTGCCGGGCCTAGTGGCCGCCTTGCAGGCAAAGGCGTAAACTGCTTGGAAGGCGCAGTTCCCGAATCCCACCCTTTGCGGCGCGCCGCCGTCCGGTTTCTTTGAGGTCGCCGACCCCATGATGAAGACCAGAGAAGGTGCGTGAGAGATTGAGGCCTGCGCGAAGGCCGCGTGCGAAAGGCGCCATAGGACCGACTGAATGTTTTACTGGCTGATCGAGCTCTCCAACACATTTCCGAGCTTCGGTGCGGTACGCACCGTATTGAACGTCTTCCGCTACATCACTTTCCGGACCGGCGGTGCGATCGTCACCGGCGCGCTGTTCGTGTTCCTGTTCGGGCCCTGGATCATCGATCACTTGCGCATCCGTCAGGGCAAGGGCCAGCCGATCCGCACCGATGGTCCGCAATCGCATCTGGCCAAGAAGGGCACGCCCACGATGGGCGGGCTGATGATCCTGTCCGGGCTGACGGTCGCCACTGTGCTCTGGTGCAATCCGCTCAATCCTTACGTCTGGATCGTGCTTGCGGTGACGCTCGGCTTCGGCTTCGTCGGCTTCTACGACGATTACCTCAAGGTGACCAAGCAGACCACGAGCGGATTCGGCGGCAAGCTGCGCCTCTTGATCGAGGCCATCATCGCGCTGGTCGCCTGCTACGCGCTGGTGCGGTTGAACCGCGATCCCGCGTCGACCGCGCTGACGATCCCCTTCCTCAAGGACACCGTGCTGCATTTCGGCTGGTTCTTCGTCGTGTTCGGCGCCTTCGTCATCGTCGGGGCCGGCAATGCGGTGAATCTCACCGACGGCCTCGATGGCCTTGCCATCGTGCCCGTGATGATCGCGACCGCGAGCTTTGCGATGATCGCCTATCTCGCCGGCAACGCCGTCTTCGCCGACTATCTCCAGATCAAATATGTCGCGGGCACCGGCGAGCTCGCGGTGCTCTGCGGCGCGCTTATCGGCGCCGGTCTCGGCTTCCTCTGGTTCAACGCGCCGCCGGCCTCGATCTTCATGGGTGACACCGGCTCGCTCGCGCTCGGCGGCATGCTGGGTTCGATCGCAGTCGCGGTGAAGCACGAGATCGTGCTCGCTGTCATCGGTGGCCTGTTCGTGCTGGAGGCGGTCTCGGTGATCGTGCAAGTGGTGTCGTTCAAGCTGACGGGCAAGCGCATCTTCCGCATGGCGCCGATCCACCACCATTTCGAGCAGCTCGGCTGGACCGAGCCGCAGATCGTGATCCGCTTCTGGATCATCTCGGTGATGCTGGCACTCGCCGGTCTCTCCACGCTGAAGCTGCGGTGATGGTCCCGCAATGATCCCCGTCACATCCTTCGCCGGCAAGACGGTCGCGGTGTTCGGCCTCGGCGGCTCGGGGCTCGCCTCCTGCCGTGCGCTGAAGGCCGGCGGCGCCGAGGTGATCGCTGCCGACGACAATGCCGAGAACGTCGCCAAGGCGGCGCAGGCCGGCTTCATCACCGCGGATCTGCGCAATGTTGCCTGGGACAATTTCGCAGCGTTGGTGCTTGCGCCCGGCGTGCCGCTGACCCATCCGGTGCCGCACTGGAGCGCGCTGAAGGCGCGCGAGGCGGGCGTCGAGGTGATCGGCGACATCGAGCTGTTCTGCCGCGAGCGGCGCCGTCACGCCCCGAACGCGCCGTTCGTTGCCATCACCGGTACCAACGGCAAGTCGACAACGACGGCCTTGATCGCGCATCTGACCAAGGTCGCCGGCTACGACACCCAGATGGGCGGCAATATCGGCACCGCGATCCTGTCGCTGGAGCCGCCGCGCACGGGCCGCGTCCATGTCATCGAGATGTCGTCCTATCAGATCGACCTCACGCCCTTGCTCGATCCCTCCGTCGGCATCCTGCTCAATGTCAGCGAGGATCACATCGATCGTCACGGCACCATCGAGCATTACGCTGAAGTGAAGGAGCGCCTGGTTGCGAACGTGCAGGCAGGCGGCACGTCGATCGTCGGCGTCGATGACGGCTATTGCCGCGACATTGCCGATCGGCTCGACCGCGCCGGCAAGAACGTGGTGCGCATCTCCGTCAAGAATCCGCTCGCTTCAGGCATCCATGTCGAGCACGGAACCATCGTGCGCACCTCCGGCGGCGCCCGCAACGAGATCGCCAAGCTTGGCGGCATCGGCTCGCTGCGCGGCCTGCACAACGCGCAGAACGCCGCCTGCGCCGCCGCAGCCGCGCTCGCGATGGGCATCAGCCTCGACGTGCTTCAGAACGGCCTGCGCAGCTTTCCGGGCCTGGCGCACCGGATGGAGCAGGTCGGCCGCCGCGGCAATGTGCTGTTCGTCAACGATTCCAAGGGCACCAACGCCGACGCCACAGCGCATGCGCTGTCGTCCTTCGCGGACATCTTCTGGATCGCCGGCGGCAAGCCCAAGGCGGGCGGCATCACCAGCTTGACCGGTTTCTTCCCGCGCATCCGCAAGGCCTATCTGATCGGCGAGGCCGCGCCGGAGTTTTCCGGCACACTCGGTACGGTCGCGCACGAGATCAGCCAGACGCTGGACGTTGCTGTCGAGCACGCCGCGCGCGACGCGGAAGCATCGGGTCTTGCCGACGCGGTCGTGCTGCTGTCGCCGGCCTGCGCCTCATTCGACCAGTACCGCAACTTCGAGATCCGCGGCACAAAGTTCCGCGAGCTGGTGCAGGCGCTGCCGGGCGTGAAGCCGGCGGTGTGAGCATGTCGCGGCGACGCCGGATCGCAATTGTCGTCGCTGCTCTTGCTATTCCGATGGGTTTTTTGGGTGTCGTCCTCGTTGACAGCCTCATGCACCAATTCGGCGCGTGCCGCGTCGTTCGTCAAAGTGCATTTGCCTCCCCGGGCGGTGGTCAGTTGGTTGTCGTGGTCTGGAAGACCTGCGGAGCAACCGACAGTACGCAAGCCAGCCTCGTGGCGCGCGGCCGGACCTTCTCGCCCGAGGACACACCGACCTTTGTCAGCGTGGCCGGGCATCTCGATGTCGTGGTCGCCTGGAGCAGCGAGCGGTCGGTCAGGATCGGTTTCATTCCAGAGCCAGGCGAGGTCTACAAGCGCGATCAGCGCGCGGGTGACGTCGCGATCAATTATGAGTAAGGCCTCTCGTGTCCCGGACGCGGTGCAGCGCGCGGCTCTGCAGCGCACCGCGCCGCGAAGAGGCGCCGCGCTGCGCGGCGTCCGGGGCACGAGACTCTTCAAAACTTGAACGGTCTATTAACCTCCCGGTAACCAACCTCGGCGACCAATGGACGGACCTCTGTCCGAAAGCGGCCGCCCATGCTCTCCCGTGAAGAACGCACCCCCTTTTCCGAGTGGTGGTGGACCGTCGACAAGCCGCTGTTCGGCGCGATCCTGTTGCTGATGCTGACAGGCGTCATCCTGTCACTGGCGGCGAGCCCATCGGTCGCGACCCGTATCGGCCTCGATCCCTTCCATTTCTTCAGCCGTCACGTGATGTTCCTGGCGCCGTCCTTCATGGTGCTGCTCGGCGTTTCCTTTCTGTCGCCGCGCACGATCCGCCGTTCGGCGCTGATCATCTTCACGCTGAGCATCATCCTGATCGTGGTGACGCTCGCGGTCGGCCCCGAAGTGAAGGGCTCGCGGCGCTGGATCACGCTGCTCGGCATCAATATCCAGGCCTCCGAAATCGCAAAGCCCTCCTTCGTCGTCATCGCGGCCTGGCTGTTCGCGGAATCGACCAAGCGGCCGGAGATGCCGGCGACCTCAATGGCACTTGTACTGCTGCTGATGCTCGTCTCCCTGCTGGTGATGGAGCCGGACTTCGGCCAGACCATGCTGATCCTGATGGTGTGGGGCTCGCTGTTCTTCATCGCGGGCATGCGCATGATCTGGGTGTTTGGCCTTGCCGGCCTCGGCGCGGCCGGCCTGTTCAGCGCCTATCTGTTCGTCCCGCACGTCGCCGGCCGCATCAAGCGCTTCATGAATCCGGCTTCAGGTGACACCTTCCAGGTCGATACCGCGATGGAGGCTTTCTACAACGGCGGCTGGTTCGGCTTGGGACCGGGCGAGGGAATTGCAAAACGCAGCCTGCCTGACAGTCACACCGACTTCGTGTTCGCGGTTGCCGCCGAAGAGTTCGGCATTATCCTGTGCCTCGCCATGCTGGCGCTGTTTGCCTTCGTCGTGATCCGCACGCTGTCGCGCGCCTATGCCAATGAGGACATGTTCTCGCGCTTTGCGGCCTCTGGGCTAGCGATCCTGTTCGGCGTGCAGGCGGCGATCAACATGTCGGTCAACCTCCAGCTCATTCCCGCCAAGGGCATGACGCTGCCGTTCATCTCCTACGGCGGTTCCTCAATCGTGTCGCTCTCCTATGGCGTCGGCATGATGCTGGCCCTGACGCGCCTGCGCCCGCGCACCGAGGTCGAGGCCAGCGGCCACGCCGAGGCGATGCGCAGCTACGCGTAAGCCGTTATTGCGAGGAGCTCGTGACAAAATTGCAGAGCAATTTTGCACTGAAGCGACGAAGCAATCCAGACTATCCCCGTGAAGCGATTCTGGATTGCTTCGCTTCGCTCGCAATGACGGGAAAGACCTTGTAAAAGGCATCGTCATGGACACCTCCCCCTTGATTCTTCTCGCCGCGGGCGGCACCGGCGGCCATCTGTTTCCGGCCGAGGCGCTCGGCGTCCAATTGATCCGGCGCGGCTTTCGCGTGCGTCTCGTCACCGACGAGCGCGCGCTGCGCTATAGCGGGTTGTTCAGCAAGGACATGATCGACGTTGTCGCGAGCGAGACCGCGCGCGGCCGCAATCCATTGCAACTCGTCTATGCCGGCCTCACGCTCGCGACCGGCACGCTCTCTGCCTACCGGCTGATCAAGCGGCTGAAGCCCGCTGCTGTCGTCGGCTTCGGCGGTTACCCGACCTTGCCGCCATTGGTTGCGGCAAAGTTCGCGGGCGTGCCTGGGATCATCCACGAGGCCAATGCCGTGCTTGGCCGCGCCAACCGTTTCCTGTCGAGCCGCGTCCAGGCCATCGCAACGTCGTTGCCGGGCGTGCTCGACCGCGATCCTGCGCTCGCGGGCAAGACCACGACGGTCGGCACGCCGATGCGTCCCGCGGTCCTTGCGGCCGCCGCCGTGCCCTATGCCGCACCGGAAGTGAACGGACCGCTGCGTCTGCTCGTTGTCGGCGGCAGCCAGGGCGCACGCATCATGGCCGACATTGTGCCCGATGCGATCGAGCGGCTCGAGCCCGCGCTGTGGGGGCGGCTCGTCCTCACCCAGCAGGTCCGCGACGAGGACATGACGCGCGTGCGCGCGGTCTACGACAAGCTCAAGATCAAGGTGGAGCTCGCGCCTTTCTTCACCGATCTGCCGGCGCGTCTCGCCTCCAACCATTTGATCGTGTCGCGTTCCGGCGCGGGCACTGTGGCCGAATTGGCCGCGATCGGGCGGCCCTCGATCCTGGTGCCGTTGCCGGGCTCGATCGACCAGGACCAGTTCGCCAATGCGGGCGTGCTGGCCAAGGTCGACGGCGCGGTTCGTATTCCGCAGACCGAATTTACCTCCGATCGGCTCGCCTCGGAGATCTCCGCCTTTGCCGCCGAGCCGGCGCGCCTTGCCGCCATGGCTGCCGCGGCGAAAGCGGCAGGCCGGCTCGACGCCGCCGAGCGGCTGGCCGATCTCGTGGTCAAAGTCGCGGGAATCTGACGCGAAAAAGCCCTTGTCTTCGTCTTCCAAAGCGGGGCATCCAGTAAGGACGGCGCGGCTGATTTGGCCGTGATCCAGACGCCGCCTGCGCAAGGCGGCGAGGTCAGGGAACAGAGCATGAGACTGCCGCGCGAGATCGGACCCATCCACTTCGTCGGGATCGGCGGGATCGGCATGAGCGGCATCGCCGAGGTGCTGGTCAATCTCGGCTATGCCGTGCAGGGCTCGGACGCCTCCGACAATTACAATCTCGACCGCCTGCGCAAGAAGGGCGCAAAGGTCTCGGTCGGCCATAAGGCCGAGAATGTCGATGGCGCCGAGGTCGTGGTCGTCTCCACCGCGATCAAGCGCGACAATCCGGAACTGATGGCGGCGCGCGAGCGTCGCATTCCCGTGGTGCGCCGCGCCGAGATGCTGGCCGAGCTGATGCGGCTGAAGAGCTGCGTCGCAATTGCCGGCACGCATGGCAAAACCACGACGACCACCATGGTCGCAACGCTGCTCGATGCCGGAGGGCTCGATCCGACCGTCATCAACGGCGGCATCATCAACGCCTACGGCTCCAACGCGCGTCTGGGGGCCGGCGACTGGATGGTGGTGGAAGCCGACGAGAGCGACGGCACGTTCTTGAAGCTGCCGACGGATGTCGCGATCGTCACCAATGTCGACCCCGAGCATCTCGATCACTTCAAGACGTTCGATGCCGTGCAGGATGCGTTCCGCCATTTCGTCGAGAACCTGCCGTTCTACGGCTTTGCCGTGATGTGCATCGATCATCCCGTGGTGCAGACCATCGTCGGCAAGATCGAGGATCGGCGTATCATCACGTATGGCGAGAATCCGCAGGCCGACGTGCGGCTGCTCGATCTCGCCCCGATGGGTGGCGGCTCGAAATTCAAGGTCGCATTCCGCGATCGCAAGACCGGCGCCGTGCCCGAGATCGCCGATCTCATGCTGCCGATGCCGGGTCGCCACAATGCCTCCAACGCGACGGCCGCAATCGCGGTTGCGCGCGAGCTCGGCGTGTCGGACGATGCGATCCGTAAAGCCATCGCCGGCTTCGGCGGCGTCAAGCGCCGCTTCACCAAAACAGGCGAGTGGAACGGCGTCACGGTGATCGACGATTACGGCCATCACCCCGTCGAGATCGCGGCGGTGCTGAAGGCGGCGCGGGAATCCACCAACGGCAAGATCATCGCCGTGGTGCAGCCGCATCGCTACACCCGCCTGCAATCGCTGTTCGAGGAATTCTGCACCTGCTTCAACGATGCCGATGCGGTTGTTGTCGCCGACGTCTATGCCGCGGGCGAGACGCCGATCGACGGCATCGACCGCGAGCATTTCGTCGCGGGCCTGCGCGCGCATGGCCATCGCGAGGTGATCCCGCTGCCGGCAGCGACGGAGCTTCCGGGCATCGTCAAAGGGCTCGCCAAGTCGGGCGATCTGGTCGTGTGTCTCGGCGCCGGCAACATCACGCAATGGGCCTATGCGCTGCCGGATCAGTTGAAGGCGCTGGGGTAGAGCAGTGAGCTTCCCCGACATCACCCCCTCACTCAAAGCCGCGATGCCAGACTTGCGCGGTCGGTTGCTTGCGAACCAGTCGCTGGCCGAGCTGACCTGGTTTCGCGTCGGCGGGCCGGCGCAGGTGCTGTTCACGCCGGCGGATGAGGACGATCTCGCTTATTTCCTCGCGCATCTCGCCAGCGACGTCCCGGTCTATGTCGTCGGCGTCGGCTCCAACCTGATCGTGCGCGACGGCGGCATTGCGGGCGTGGTGATCCGGCTGGCGCCGCGCGCTTTCGGTGAGGCGACGGCGAGTGGGGATGTCGTCACCGCAGGGGCGGCCGCGCTCGACAAGCGCGTCGCGGAGGTCGCGGCTGGCGCCAATATCGGTGGGCTCGAATTCTACTTCGGCATTCCCGGTACCATCGGCGGCGCACTGCGGATGAATGCGGGCGCCAATGGCGGCGAGACCAAGGACGTGCTGGTCGAGGCGCGCGGGGTCGGGCGCGACGGCACCAAGCACGTCTTCTCCAACGCCGATATGAAGTTCGTCTACCGCAGCAGCGGTGTCGATCCCTCGATCATCTTTACGTCCGCACGCTTTCGCGGCGAGATCAGGGATGCGGAGGCGATCCGCGCGCGGATGGCGGAGGTGCAGACCCACCGCGAGACCGCGCAGCCGATCCGCGAAAAGACCGGCGGATCGACGTTCAAGAATCCGCCGGGCCATTCCGCCTGGAAACTTGTCGATGCTGCCGGCTGCCGTGGTTTGCGGGTCGGTGGTGCCCAGGTGTCCGAGATGCACTGCAACTTCCTGATCAACACGGGCGAGGCCACCGCGCACGACATCGAGACGCTCGGCGAGACCGTGCGCGAACGCGTGAAGGCAAATTCCGGAATCGAGCTGCACTGGGAAATCAAGCGGATCGGGGGTTCCGCGTGAGCGTCATTCCGGGGGCACGAAGCGCAACCCGGAATCCCGAGATTCTCAGGTGCGCAAGTGCGAACCATAGTTCGATGCTGCGCATCGCTCCGGAATGACGAACATAGACAGGTGACGGACCAAAAAACATGCGCATCACCATCCTCTTCGGCGGCTCCAATCGCGAACGTCTGGTTTCGGTCGCTTCAGCCCAGGCGCTGCACCAGGCTCTGCCCGAGGCAGATCTCTGGTTCTGGGACGTCGAGGACAAGGTGCATGTCGTGCAATCGAAGCAACTGCTCGAACATGTCAGGCCGTTCGAAGACGAGTTCAAGCCAGGAACGCGTGGCATTCCGCTGGCGCAAGCGCTCGACCAGGCCAAGGCGGAAGATCGCGTGCTGGTGCTGAGCCTGCATGGCGGCTGCGCCGAGAACGGCGAATTGCAGCTGATGTGCGAGACGCGCGGCGTGCCGTTCACCGGCTCCGGCTCGGCCTCCTCCCATCTTGCCTTCGACAAGATCGCGGCCAAGCGCTTTGCCGCGCTCGGCGGCGTGACGCCGCCTGTGGGCATTGCGCTCGAGGATATCGATGATGCTTTCGCCGACCATGGAAGGCTGATCGCAAAGCCGGCGCGCGACGGCTCGAGCTACGGCCTGATCTTCGTCAACGCGAAGCAGGATCTCATCGCCGTTCGCAACGCCGCCAAGCACGAAGAGTATGTGATCGAGCCCTACATCGCGGGCATCGAGGCGACCTGCGGCGTGCTGGAGCGGCTGGATGGATCGATCGTCTCGCTGCCGCCGATCGAGATCATTCCGGGCGAGGGCAATTTCGACTACGCCGCCAAATATCTGCTGTCGACGACCCAGGAGATCTGCCCCGGCCGCTTCACGCCCGAAATCACCGCCGCGCTCAAGACCCAGGCGATGCTGGCGCACCGGGCGATGTCCTGCACCGGCTATTCCCGCTCCGACTTCATCGTCTCGGAGAAGGGGCTGGTCTATCTCGAAACCAACACGCTGCCCGGGCTGACCAAGTCCTCGCTCTACCCCAAGGCGCTGAAAGCCGAGGGCATCGCCTTCGTCGACTTCCTCCGCGGCCTGATCGAGCTCGCCGAGCGGCGGGTGCGGAAATAGTTAGGATTGGTTAACGGCCGAACCGGCAAAAACGCCCGGTTTGGTGGCCAAAACCGGTAAAATGCCGGGGATCGTGGCATAAACGCCTCACAAGGTTGGGCAAAAAGCACGCCGCGTTAACGAACTTTACCTTTTGTTTACCAGGACGTCCGAAGGTTAACGCTGGCGGCGCATATGGCGTTTGGGCTGCCGGCGCGTGAACCGTTTCGGATTGTTCCCGATCGGCGAACGCTTTGAAGGGGAGCGGTTTCTTCTGCTGAAGACCATCACCCGGCCCGGCACGTCCGAGACGTCATGTTCGCCAGGACCCACGCGATGTCGTGGGCAAACTGTTGACGAGCTCGTGCAATGGATGGAGCAGGAAGCCTCACCCGATCGTTTATGAGATCGCTGAGGCCCCAAGCTGACCTGAAGGCGGCCGCTATCGGAGCGGTCGTGCTTCTGCGCGAGTGGGTGCAGGAGAAGCGTGCTGAGAAGCGCGCCGCCAGCAAGCAGAAAATCAAGGCCAAGGCTGTCGTCGAGCGCGAGCCGCCGCCGCGCCTGGTGGCGCTGGTCGAGCGCTATCTGCCGCGCCGGGTCGGGATCACGATGACGGTGCTGCTGCTGATCGGCAGTTGCGGCCTCGGCATCGTCAAGGGCGGCCATCTCCAGGATTTCATCACCGCGGTCAGCGACGCGCGCAACGCGATGGCCAATTCGGCCGGCTTCCGCATCACCTCGGTCGTGATCAACGGCCGCAAGCAGCTCAGCCAGGACGAGATCCTCGCGATCGGTGGGGTCAGCGGCCGCTCCTCGCTGTTGTTCCTCGATGCCGACGACGTCCGCGACAAGCTCAAGGCCAATCCCTGGATTGCGGACGCGACCGTGCTGAAGCTCTACCCGGGCCAGCTCATGATCGAGATCACCGAGCGCAAGGCCTTCGCGCTGTGGCAGGAGGCCGGCCGGCTCTCCGTCATCGCCGACGACGGCGCGCTGCTCGAGCCCTATGTCTCGCGCCGGTTCCTGTCCCTGCCGCTCGTGGTCGGCAAGGGCGCCGACACCCAGGCCCGCGACTTCCTGGCGCTGCTGGCGCGCTATCCGCAGGTGAATTCGGTGACTAAGGCCGCGATCTATGTCGGTGAGCGGCGCTGGAACCTGAGGTTGAAGGACGGCCTCGACGTCCGCCTGCCGGAGCAGGACGTCGGCAACGCACTCGCCGCGCTTTCCAAGCTCGACAAGGATGAGAGGCTGTTCTCGAAGGACATCGTCGCGATCGACATGCGCCTGCCCGACCGTCTGGTGGTGCAGCTGTCCGATGACGCCGCCAAGGCGCGCGAGGATCTGTTCAAGGACAAGAAGAAAAAGAAGGCCGGGGACGCCGCATGACCGGTCTTGATCGCACCCAGACGCCGAAGACGCGCCCGATCTCGCACAAGCGCGGCGGCCTTGTTGCCTGCCTCGACATCGGCACCAGCAAGATCGCCTGCATGATCGCGCGGCTGAAGCCGTCGGCGCCGAGCGAAGCCCTGCAAGGCCGCACCCATGCGGTGGAACTGATCGGTTACAGCCAGATCCAGTCGCGCGGCATGAAGGCCGGCGCGGTGGTCGATCTCGCCGAATGCGAGCAGGCGGTGCGCCAAGCCGTAGGGCTTGCCGAGAAAATGGCGAAAGTACGCGTCGAGTCCGTGCTGCTGTCCGTTTCCGGCGGCAGGCTCTCCGGCCAGCTGGTCGAAGCTGCCGCCGATATCCGCGGCGGCGCGGTCACGCCGGCCGATGTCAGCCGCGTGACCTCCACCGGCATGCGCCACGCCACCGGCGAGGGCCGCACCGTGCTGCATGCGCTGCCGGTCGGTTACACGCTCGACGGCGTCAAGGGCATCCGCGATCCCCGCGGCATGGTCGCGCATCAGTTCGGCGTCGACATGAATGTCGTCACCTGCGACGCCACCGTGGCGCGGAATCTGATGCTGGCGGTGGAACGCTGCCACATCAATGTCGAAGCCATGGCAGCGAGCCCATATGTGGCCGGCCTGTCGGTGCTGACCGACGACGAGGCCGATCTCGGCGCCGCCGTGATCGAGATGGGCGCGGGCACCACCACGATCGCGGTCTATTCCGGCGGCCGCTTCGTGCACGCGGCCGGATTTGCGGTCGGCGGGCAACACATCACGATGGATCTTGCGCGCGGACTCTCGGCGACCATTGCCGATGCCGAGCGAATCAAGACGTTATACGGCACCGTTATCACCGGTGGATCGGACTCGCGTGAGCTGATGTCTGTACCGACAGCCGGTGACGATCAGGATCTGCCGCAGATCGTTTCGCGCGCCACCATCGCCAACATCGTCAAGCATCGTGCCGAGGAAGTCTTCGAAATGGTTCGGGACAAGCTGAAGGATTCGCCCTTCGCGGCAGAGCCCAAAGGCCGTGTCGTGCTCTCGGGCGGCGCCTCGCAGCTCACCGGCCTCGTCGAGCTTGGAACGCAAATTCTCGGCCGGCCCGTGCGGGTCGGACGTCCGCTCGGTTTTGGCCGGCTGCCCAACGAGGCGAAGAACGCCGCGTTCGCGGTGCCGGCCGGACTTCTCGTCTACCCGCAATATGTTCACCTCGAACATGTCGAACCGCGGCATACGCGGCAGCAGGTCAAGACAGGGACCGGCGGTTATTTCGGAAAGGTCGGACGATGGCTACGCGAGGGCTTTTGATGACCCATTTCCGCAAATGTCTGATTTCACCAACTCCCGCGGCCGCAGGCCGGGGCGAACCCACGCGCGCGTGATCGAGAGGCAAACATGACCATCAGCATCAACGTTCCTGATATTCACGAGTTGAAGCCCCGCATCACCGTGTTCGGCGTCGGCGGCGCCGGTGGCAACGCCGTCAACAACATGATCACGGCGGGCCTTCAGGGCGTCGACTTCGTGGTCGCCAACACCGACGCGCAGGCGCTGACGATGTCGAAGGCACAGCGCATCGTGCAGATGGGCACCGCGGTGACGCAAGGGCTCGGCGCGGGTTCGCAGCCGAACGTCGGCGCGGCGGCTGCTGAAGAAGTGATCGACGAGCTGCGCGACCATCTCTCTGGCGCCAACATGGTGTTCGTCACCGCCGGCATGGGCGGCGGCACCGGCACCGGCGCAGCTCCCGTCATCGCCAAGACCGCGCGCGACATGGGCATCCTCACCGTCGGCGTCGTGACCAAGCCGTTCCACTTCGAGGGCGGCCGCCGCATGCGCACCGCGGAAGCCGGCATCAACGAGCTGCACAAGGTCGTCGACACGCTGCTGATCATCCCGAACCAGAACCTGTTCCGGGTCGCCAACGAGAAGACCACCTTCGCCGACGCCTTCGCGATGGCCGACCAGGTGCTCTACTCGGGCGTCGCCTGCATCACCGATCTGATGGTCAAGGAAGGCCTGATCAACCTCGACTTCGCCGACGTCCGCGCCGTCATGCGCGAGATGGGCAAGGCGATGATGGGCACCGGCGAGGCCTCCGGCGACAAGCGCGCGCTGACCGCCGCGGAAGCCGCGATCGCCAATCCGCTGATCGATGATTCGTCGATGAAGGGTGCCAAGGGCCTCCTGATCTCGATCACCGGCGGCAAGGACCTGACCCTGTTCGAGGTCGACGAAGCCGCGACCCGCATCCGCGAGGAAGTCGACCAGGACGCCAACATCATCGTCGGCGCGACCTTCGACGAAGCGCTCGACGGCCTGATCCGCGTCTCGGTCGTTGCCACCGGCATCGAGCAGGCCGCGATCGCCCGCAACAGCCAGGCGACCTCGGCTCCGGTCGCGAACGCCGCGCCGCAGCAGGTGCAGCAGGCTCCCGCGGCTCCGGCCGCTGCCGCCGAGAGCCGTCTCGCCGACCTGACCGCGCGCCTGCGCGCCGACAATCAGCGCCTGGCCGAGCGTGCCCAGAAGATGGAGGCGCAGATCCCGGCCGCCGCACCGGTCGCGGCTGCGCCCGCCGCCCGTCCCAATGTCGAGCGTGCTGCGCTCGCCGCCATTGCAGCGGCCGTTTCCGAAGTCCCGCCCGCGCCGCAGACTTACGGCGACGTCACCGTGCGTCCGATCGCGCAGAAGCCCACCCTGTTTCCGGAACCTGAGCAGGCCCCGCTTGCCATCCAGGAGCCGATGACGCCGGAAACCTTCATCCCGCCGCAGGCCGAGCGCGCCCCGGCTCGCGCGCCCCGGATGCCGCGCCTCGACGAGCTGCCGATGCCGGCCCAGGCCGAGCTTCGTCAGGCTCGTGGCGAGGTGGAAGAAGAGACTCCCCAGAAGACCCGCCTGTCGCTGCTCCAGCGCCTCGCCAATGTTGGCCTCGGCCGTCGCGACGAGGAAACCGAGGCGCCGATCGCGGCTCGCACCGCTGGCCCCGCCATGCCGGCGTTGCCCGAGCGCAAGCCGCAGCGGTCGGTAGCGCAGCAGATCGCTGCCAACGAGCCGGTCTCGGAGTATGCCCGCCGGCCCGCGCCGCAGGGACTCGACGCCCATGGCCGCCCGGCACCTGTTGCGCCGACGCCACAGGGAGACGACCATCTTGATATCCCGGCCTTCCTGCGGCGGCAGGCGACCTGAGAATTGTTACAATAAGGCAGACGCAAAAAGGCCCCGGCGGGATGCTCGCCGGGGCCTTTTCCTATTCCCCGTGCATATCCGGATTGCACGTTCAAGCAACTGATTTTAAATCATTAATTACCTGTTGGGTGTTTCAGTAAAGCTGCCAATAACGGCCCCAAACCCAGGTGCAATTTGGTTAAGCCTTGGCGCGAATACGGCGGGTTTGGGGTAACAATCGGTAAAAAAGCGTGAGTTGGCGCTCTTTGAGGCAGTGACTATGGTTTGCCGTGACTTGGGGATACGGAGATTCGAACGGTCGATCTCAATCGATCAGTCGAGTTGAGTATAAGTCGCAGTGGGTCGTAGTGGGGCGGGTTCCTGATGAAATTTAGCCGGCAAACAACGCTTCGTGCGCAAGCCACCGTGGCCGGCGTCGGCGTTCATTCCGGTCTTCCCGTCACCCTTACGCTTGGACCTGCACCTGTCGATGCGGGTTTTATTTTTGTCCGCACCGGGCTTGAGGGAAGTGACCGCGAGATCCAGGCGACCGCCGAGCAGGTGGTGGCAACCGATCTCGCGACTGTCCTCGGTGATCGCAATGGTCCGCTCATCTCCACTGCCGAGCATGTGCTTGCTGCGCTGCGAGGTATGGGTGTCGACAACGCCATCATCGAAGTCGATGGTCCCGAAGTGCCGATCATGGACGGCAGCGCCGCGGCTTTCATCGCAGCGATCGATCAGGCTGGCGTCGTGACCCAGCCGGCGCAGCGCCGGTTCATTCAGGTTTTGAAGCCTGTTTCGGTCAAGATGGGCGACTCCTTCGGCGAGCTCAGGCCCTACGCCAACGGCTTCCGTGCCGAGGTCGAAATCGACTTCACCAATCCCGTCATCGGCCAGCAGAGCTATGGCTTCGACGTGAGCCCCGAGCGCTTCCGCCGCGAGGTCGGCCGCGCCCGGACCTTCGGTCTGATGGGCGATGTCGCCAGGCTCTGGAGCGCGGGCTACGCGCTCGGTGCCTCCTTCGAAAATACCGTCGTGTTCGACGAGGAGCGGCTGCTCAACACCGAGGGCCTGCGCTACGCCGACGAATGCGCCCGCCACAAGGTGCTGGACGTGATCGGCGATCTTGCGCTGGCCGGCCTGCCGCTGCTCGGCGCCTATCGCTCTGTGCGTGGCGGCCACAAGCTCAACCACGCCGTCCTGACTGCATTGCTCGCCGACCGTACCGCCTGGCGGGTGGTCGAGGGTGAGGCAGCCCGCCGCACCACTCGTCCCGTGGTCGAGGTCGGCAGCGGTATTGTTGGCGGCCGGATCGCCGCGGCCTACGGTCCGGACGTGTCCTGAAGGGCAGTTGCGGCAGACGGCTAAGCGGGGATTTCTCCGGGAAACTCCTGGTAACCATGATCGGCTAGGATTGCGGCGCTTTCGCCTTAATCCGGGCGGAATGCCTGCCTATCCGATGGGTTAACGATCGTTTTCCGGTTACACCGACGTGGTCGCATGGCAGGCACCACGGACACATTTCGCGCCCATGACGGGGATCATGGGCTGGCGGGCACCGCATCACAGGGCGTCAGGTCTTAAATTCATGTCGGCACAGCGTATGACGCGCGGATATCTCTTGGTCTCACCGCGAGCCCGTGGGCTGCTTCAGGTCGCGACACTCGTCCTGCTCGCATTGCCGCTGGCCGGTTGCGGCACCGGCGCGCTCTGGGACAAGTTCATGAACAAGGACGACACCTTCGTCGAGGAGCCTGCCGACAAGATCTACAATGAGGGCTTGTACCTCATGAACGAAAAGAAGGACATGAAGGCGGCGAACAAGAAGTTCGAGGAGGTCGACCGCCAGCATCCTTATTCCGACTGGGCGCGCAAATCGCTGCTGATGTCGGCCTACGCATCCTACCAGGGCGGCGACTATGACAGCTGCATCGGCGCTGCGACCCGCTACGTCACCCTGCATCCCGGCAGCCCGGACGCCGCTTACGCGCAATATCTGATCGCCGCCTCGCATTACGACCAGATCCCGGACATCAACCGTGACCAGGGCCGCACCGAAAAGGCGATCGCCTCGCTGGAAGAGGTGGTGCGCAAATATCCGAACTCCGAATATGCGACCTCCGCCAAGGCCAAGATCGAGGGGGCACGCGACCAGCTCGCCGGCAAGGAAATGTCGGTCGGTCGCTACTATATGCAGAAGCGCGACTACACGGCCGCGATCAACCGCTACAAGGCCGTAGTGACGCAGTACCAGACCACGCGTCACGTCGAGGAGGCGCTCTACCGCCTCACCGAGGCCTATATGTCGATCGGTATCGTCGGCGAGGCCCAGACTGCCGCCGCCGTGCTCGGCCACAATTTTCCTGACAGTCGCTGGTACAAGGACGCCTATAATCTTGTAAAATCCGGCGGTCTCGAGCCGAGCGAGAATCAGGGGTCCTGGATCAGCCAGACCTTCAAGAAGATAGGCCTCTAAGTCTCGGCTAGGAAATCTGGTTCCATGCTGGCGCGTCTGTCGATCCGTGACATCGTCCTGATCGAACGGCTCGATATCGAATTCGCCACCGGACTTGCGGTTTTGACCGGCGAGACCGGTGCAGGCAAATCCATCCTGCTCGATGCCTTTGCGTTGGCCCTCGGCGGCCGCGGTGACGCGGGCCTCGTGCGCCATGGCGCGGAGCAGGGGCAGGTGACTGCCATCTTCGATATCCCGAAGAATCACCCCGCAACGAAGATCCTGGCCGAGAACGGGCTCGACGATACCGGCGAGATGATTCTGCGCCGCGTGCAGCTCGCGGATGGTCGCACCCGCGCCTTCATCAACGACCAGGCGATCAGCGTGCAGACGCTGAGGGCGGTCGGCGCCGCGCTGGTCGAGATCCATGGCCAGCATGACGAGCGCGCGCTGGTCGATGCCGCCACCCATCGCCTCCTGCTCGATGCCTTTGCCGGCCTCGAAAAGGACGTCGCTGGCGTCGAAACGCTCTGGGACGCGCGCCGCACCGCCAACACCGAACTGGAAGAGCATCGCGCCAGCATGGAGCGTGCCGCGCGCGAGGCCGACTATCTGCGCCATGCCTCGGGCGAACTGAAGCAGCTCGCGCCGACGGACGGCGAGGAGACCTCGCTCGCCCATCGCCGCACCACCATGATGCAGGGCGAGAAGATCGCCTCCGATCTGCGCGAGGCGCAGGAGGTGGTCGGTGGCCACAACTCGCCGGTTGCGGCGCTGTCGGCCGCCGTGCGCCGGCTCGAGCGCCGCGGCGTCAATTCGCCGGCGCTGGTCGAGCCCGCGGTGAAGGCGATCGACGTCGCGATCAATGCGTTGGAGGAGGCCGACCAGCATCTCCTGGCCGCGCTCGCCGCAACCGATTTCGACCCGGCCGAGCTCGAACGCATCGAAGAGCGGTTGTTCGCTCTGCGTGCCGCCTCGCGCAAATATTCGACGCCGGTCGATGGCCTCGCCGCGCTCGCCGCCAAATATGCCGCCGACGTCGTGCTGATCGATGCCGGCGCCTCGCGCCTGAAGAAGCTGGAGCAGGCCGCGATCGAGGCTGACGCACGCTTTGCGGCGGCAGCGAAAAAGCTCTCCGCGGCCCGGCAGAAATCGGCCGAGAAGCTCAACAAGGCGGTCAACGCCGAGCTCGCGCCGCTCAAGCTCGAACGCGCGAAATTCATCACCCAGGTCACATCAGACGAAGCGACGCCGGGGCCGCAAGGCTTCGATCGCGTCGAGTTCTGGGTGCAGACCAATCCAGGCACCAAGCCGGGTCCGATGATGAAGGTCGCCTCCGGCGGCGAGCTCTCGCGCTTCCTTCTGGCGCTCAAGGTCGTGCTGTCCGACCGCGGCTCGGCGCCGACCCTCGTGTTCGATGAAATCGACACCGGCGTGGGCGGCGCGGTCGCGGATGCGATCGGCGCGCGGCTGGCACGGCTCGCCGGCAAGGTGCAGGTGATGGCCGTGACCCACGCTCCCCAGGTCGCCGCCCGCGCCGACCAGCATCTGCTCATCTCCAAGGATGCGCTGGACAAGGGCAAGCGCGTCGCCACCCGCGTCAACGCGCTCGCCGCCGACCACCGCCGCGAGGAAATCGCCCGCATGCTCGCCGGCGCCGAGATCACGGCCGAGGCGCGGGCGGCCGCGGACCGGCTGCTCAAGGCGGCGACGGCTTAGTTGTGTATCCCGGACGCGGCGCGTTGCGCTGCATCCGGGGAACAAAGAGACTAACCCGCCTTTACCGTCCCGCCCGCTCCGTCGTATCCAAGCACCATGGCCAGAGCAGCAAAAACAAAACCGCTTCGCGACGTCGCCGATCTCACCAAGGCGCAGGCCAAGGTCGAGCACATGCGCCTGACGCTCGAACTCGAACAGCACGACAAGCGCTATTATCAGGACGACGCGCCGACCGTGACCGACGCGGAGTACGATGCGTTACGTCAGCGCTTCAACGCGATCGAAAAACGCTTTCCGGAATTCGTCAGCGCGGACTCGCCCTCCCAGAGGATCGGCGCTGCGCCATCGGGACGTTTCAAGAAGGTGCGGCACTCCGTTCCGATGCTGTCGCTCGACAATGCCTTCGCTGACGAGGACGTGCGCGACTTCGTCGGCCGTATCGTGCGCTTCCTGAAGCTCGATGACGACAAGATCAATTTCTCTGCCGAACCGAAGATCGACGGCCTGTCGATGTCGCTGCGCTACGAGGGCGGCGAGCTCGTCACCGCTGCGACGCGTGGCGACGGCGCAGAGGGCGAGGACGTCACCGCCAACATCCGCACGCTCGAAGACGTGCCGCAGAAGCTGAAGGGCCGCAACGTCCCTGACATCTGCGAGGTGCGTGGCGAGGTCTACATGACCAAGAAGGCCTTCCTCGCGCTCAATGAGCGGCAGAAGGCCGCGGGAGACACCATCTTCGCCAATCCGCGTAATTCGGCCGCGGGCTCCTTGCGGCAGAAGGACCCCGGCATCACCGCCTCGCGGCCACTCGGATTCTTCGCCTATGCCTGGGGCGAGATGAGCGCGATGCCGGAGGGGACGCAGACCGGCATGATCCACTGGTTCGAGCGCTGCGGCTTCAAGACCAATCCACTGACCAAGCTGTGTCACTCCGTTGAGGAGCTGATCGCGTTCCACCAGAGCATCGAGGAAGGGCGCGCCGAGCTCGACTACGACATCGACGGCGTCGTCTACAAGGTCGATCGCATCGACTGGCAGGAGCGGCTCGGCTTTGTCTCGCGCACGCCGCGCTGGGGCATCGCGCATAAATTCCCGGCGGAGCGCGCCATGACGGTGCTGCGCGACATCGAGATCCAGGTCGGCCGCACCGGCTCGTTCACGCCGGTCGGCAAGCTCGAGCCGGTCGGCGTCGGCGGGGTGATCGTGCAGAACGTCACGTTGCACAACGAGGACTACATCAAGGGTATCGGCAACAAGGGCGAGGTGCTGCGCGAGGGGCGCGACATCAGGATCGGCGATACCGTCGTGATTCAGCGCGCCGGCGACGTGATTCCGCAGATCGTCGATGTCGTGCTCGACAAGCGGCCGAAGAGCGCCAAGGAATTCTCTTTCCCGAAGAAGTGCCCGTGTCCGCTGCACACCGACGTCGTGCGCGGAGAAACGGCTGCCGGCGAAGAAGAGTCTCGCGCCCGCTGCAGTGGCGAGTTCGCCTGCCCCTATCAGAAGATCGAGCACTTGAAACTGTTCGTGTCGCGACGCGCCTTCGACATCGACGGTTTGGGGGAGAAGCAGCTTCAGTATTTCTTCGACGAGGGATGGGTCAAGGAGCCCGCTGACATCTTCACGCTGGAGAAGCGCAATGCGAAGCTGAAGCTCGAGGAGATCGAGGGCTACGGCGCGACCTCGGTGCGCAACCTGTTCGGCGCCATCGAGAGCCGGCGCAGAATCGCGCTGGAGCGCTTCGTTTATGCGCTCGGCATGCGCCATGTCGGCGAAACCACCGCGCTCGCGCTGGCGCGTGGCTACGGCTCCTGGGATGCCTTCCACGACGCCTGCCTCAAGGTCGCCAAGGGCGACGAGGAGGCGATGGCGGAGATGGACGCGCTCGACCAGATCGGCGACACCGTGATCAAGAGCATCGCCGATTATTTCGGCGAGAACCATAATCGCGGCATCGTCGAGCGGCTGACCAAGGAGGTCGAGATCGTCGACGCCGAAAAGCCGAAGAGCAACTCGGCGGTCGCTGGCAAGACCGTCGTGTTCACGGGCTCGCTTGAGAAGATGACGCGGGATGAGGCCAAGGCCACCGCGGAGCGGCTTGGCGCGAAGGTCTCCGGCTCGGTGTCCAAGAAGACGGACCTCGTCGTCGCCGGCCCCGGCGCAGGCTCGAAGCTCGCGGACGCCAACAAGCACGGCGTCAAGGTGCTGACCGAGGATGAGTGGCTGACGCTGATCGGGGACTGAAGGTCTCTCCTCGTCATTGCGAAGAGCTCTTGCGACGAAGCAATCCAGAATCTTTCCACAGTGACAGTCTGGATTGCTTCGCTGCGCTCGCAATGACGGGGATAGAGCGTGATGGCATTAAGTTCGATAGCCTGAATTTTTGAGGTAGTGGGCGCACTCCTCGGAGGTGAAGGCATCGA
>NZ_JAKLTZ010000014.1:0-145931 GCF_022012555.1 Bradyrhizobium zhengyangense
GTGCCTTGGCGCTTTTTGGACGCCGGTCAGTTCGGCGTGCGGAGCCTCTTTGTCGCCGGCGTCCAAAAACCTGCACAATAGGCGACATGGGGCGCTCTTGGCGGCTGAACCGCGATCCGCTTTCTAGTCTTTTGCAGGGTCTCTTGCGAGGAAAGATCTAGAGGATGCATTAACACTCCAAAGCAATCCTCCTAGAGTCTTTAAGATCGACTTGGCAAACATCGTCTAGGCTGACGGCAGGAGTCGGCCTACAGGGTCCCCAAAAATGCGTCGATGGTTTCCGCTGATTAAGTTTGTTGGCGACATCAGCATCTCCACCGCCATTGTTGCGGCGGGATTGGTCGGTGCTTGGAGATTCGTAAGCACGCTCGGCGAGTTTTTCGCCGTGCTTCTCCTCTTCGGGAACCCAATCGGTCTTGTCCTTGTTGCTGCGCCATTCGTCATTGTGCTGATTCCTCTTCCTGCTTTTGGTCTCGCAAGGGCGCGGTATGGTCTTGTCCTCGGCCCCATCCTTTCTTTGGTGATAACGTATGGCTTTCACTCAAGGGAAATAAAGCAGGAGGACGATGTTTTAGAGCAAAAGAGGGCTGCTTTCGCGAAACTGGCATCCGGGACCGCCGAGCCCGTGGGCGTGGACCACACGCTTCTCGCCGTCGACGGCGATGTGAGTTCGTGCGATGAGGCCTGCATCAAGGTCCTCGCTACATCAAATCACACACTTGCGACAAGAAGCAGCCGCGATAGGGATCGTACTTGGACGCTCTATGCGCAGGCTGAGGGACCCGCGTGCCTTGCCAAGGAGAATGCCAAGCTCACTCTCGAATTCCTTTTGCGCGGTTTTCCAGACAAGTGCGCAACTCAAACGTCGATCCCTGGTTTCGAAGACGGCCTCCTCCTGCGCGCCATCCGGTCGAATAATCCGGGCTACCGGTTAACGCCCGACGCGCCTGAAGGGTTTACCGGCGGCATATACGAGTCCTTTGAACGAATCGACGGCCGTGACCATCTGCTGGCGCGCTATATCGACGGCAGCTTCGAAAGCAAATTGGATCGCTTCCCGCTTTGGAAAAGGCCGCCGGCCATCAAGGTCGGAGCGCCGATCGACCGAATGTCCTTCCTGGCAAGGGCCATCGGGAAGGACGTCAGCTATCTCAGGCAGCCCAACGCCCCCTTTCCGTTCGACGAAGTATTCGCCGGGATCGAGAAATTTTTCGACCAGAAAGAGAAGATTGACGCGAATACGTTCCGCTACGCTAGGTGGGCCTGGCTACAGATCGCTGCAAATGCATCGCGGCCGCAAACCCGGCTTCTGAAAGAGCGCATGCTTCGATTGTTTGCCAGTCACGATCCGTTTCAAATCGAGCTGGCAATCGAAGCTATCTCTTTCATGCGGCTGGACGAGCGTACCTTCCCAGATGATGTGATGCTCGATCTGGTGTTTGCTCCGATAAACAGAGAAGCGACAGTCTCGCTTCTCGAAAAGCAACTCGATCGACAATTTTCTCCGGGGCGGCCCCCTCCGACTGACGAGGTCCGCGAACGGGCGAAAGCTCATTTGAACGACCCGAACCTCAAGACCTGGCAATCGCACATCCTGACTCAGATTAGCCTGCTCCAGTAAAAAAGATGCCATGGTGAATTCTTTTCCAGGTCCGCTTTGGGTCACAAGCGGTAATGCTCTGACTGATCAGAAGATTTCCGCTTGGCCCTCAGAAGCTGACATCTTCGCCTTTATGAGTACAGGCCGTAAGCGAAGAGACCGCTATTCGTTTCGTCGAAATCGATATGACTCATCCAAGCCGGCGGCCGTATCGTGATCTACGCGTTTCTTCTTCGCCCCAACCCGCTCGATACGCTCAATTCCTATCTGGCTTTCTCTCGGACTATACTTCCGAGCGAAAGGCGCATCGATGCCTACCCATCTCACCGTCTACTACAACACCCGCTGCCCGGTCTGTGACGCCGGCATCGACTGGCAGCGCAACAAGCTGTTGGCGTTGGTGCGCAGCGGTGCTGTCGACTTCAAGGACATCAACGAGCAGCCCGATGCGCTGGCGCAATTTGGCGTCTCGCTCGACGACATCAGGCGCCGCCTGCATGCGACCGACGAGTCCGGCCGGCTCATTGTCGGTGCTGACGTCGCGATCGCACTGTGGAGGCTGACGCCGGGCGAGGGGTGGCTTGCGGCGCTATCAGGCAATCGCGTGGCGTTGCCGTTCACGCGGTTTGTCTACGACCGTTTTGCCGATCTGCTGTTTGCCTGGAACAAATGGTACGGGCGCTGGTGAGCGTTTGGCTGGAGCATTGTGGCTTTGGATTGAATTGATTGGCCGCGGACTCTGACACCTCTCCCCAGCGGGGAGAGGTCGATTTGCGCCTCGCGATGCGAAGCATCGTAGAGTGCAAATCGGGTGAGGGGGTGCAGCACACGGTGAGACCGTAAACCCTCACCCGGCGCGCGGGACGATGCTTCGCATCGCCCGGGACGCGCCGACCTCTCCCAAGGGAGAGGTGAACTCCCGATGCCGCACCAGTTCAGCCCAATCTCGTCGAGCCGCGGCTACCTACTTCTTCTTCGCCCCAACGCGATCGAGGCTCTTGATCTCCATCGGCGGTCGCCCGCTCTTTTCCGCGATCTCGCGGTCCTGCTCCATGATGAAGCTGCGCGCGGGTTCGTCGCCGTCGAGGCCGCCGAGCAGCTCTGCGGGCACGCGCCGGTTGGAGCGTTGGGAGCCGTCTTCGTAGACGACGTTGAAGAAGGCGAATTCGCCTTTCGGGTTGGTTCCGGGTTTCTTGGCCATGGCGGCTTGTCGTCGATCAGGGCGCCGCAGTCAAATGACTTCGCGCAGATGTCGACATCCTTCGCGACCAGAATACCGGCCGTATCCGCTGGTGGTGCCTGTTTTCGGGATGCAGCTAGCCGATGCCCGCGTGCGGCCCATCACCTCAATAAACGGCGGGCCGATAAGCCCGCCGTTTATTGGTCTTCAGCGTCGCCCGGGGCTGGCAGGGCGACAACTTGAGATAGAAGGCTATCCCTCGCGCTCCACGATGGCAAGGCAAATCGTGATAGCGATGATGTCGCAGCCAGCGCATCAGATATGCAGACGGTGTCATCAGCGGGTTCCCGCGATCGCGAAAAGCAGATGCTTGGATTATCGAAATAGTTTGTTCATCTTGCAGGCTCTCGCAACGCAACGAGAGCTGGCACCGATGCAAGGGAATGCGCTCATGAAAATAACATGAGTTAGTTGCTCCGACCTTGCGATGCGCCATTCATGTTCGGCCCTGCGCGCCGCGGCAGCTTCTGCATGGCCAATTGCGATGTGGCTCCGCCATTGCCACCGCCTCCGTCATCGTCCGGCTTGCGGCCCTGCGCCATGATCGCGCTGCCCATCGCGGCGGAACCGAAGGTGATGACGAACGAGGCGAGCAGCAACACCAGTCCGATGCCGGGCGCGCGATCAGCGAAGATCAGCTCGCGCAGATGTCCGGGGTTGAGCCACAGCAATCCGCCGACGAGGAGAACGGCCGCGCAGGCGCCGATCGCAAGGTTGATGGCGAGCAGGCGGAGAAGCGGGACGCGCAGCAGGGAAGGGCGGATTGATTTGTCGTTGGGCATTGATGGCTGCCTCATGCTGGCCGCAACCTGAGGGGCGATGGCATGATCATGATACGCGCGCACTGCGGGAGGCGCGCTAACTTAATCATCCCACATCGCCTGCACCACGATGTTGATGCGCATCAAACGCCCTTACGGCGCCACCAGCTCCACGCGCCGGTTCAGCGCGCGGCCGGCCTCCGTCGCATTGGAGCCGACCGGTGCCAGCAAGCCGACGCCGGCGGTGCGTAGCCGTGTCTGCGCGATGCGAAAGCTCTTCACCAGCTCGGCGGCGACCGCCTCGGCGCGGCGCTTCGAAAGGTCGAGATTGTAGTCATAGGCGCCCTGACTGTCGGTGTGGCCGACGATGAAGACGCTCAGCTGCGGCTGGCTGGTCAGCAGCTTTGCGATCTGCTCCAGCGTCGGGCGGCTCTCCGGCTTCAGCACCGCCTTGTCGGTGTCGAAATAAATGCCGTAGAGCGCGATGTGGCCGGTCTCGCCAAGACCCTTCGCCATTGCGGCGGCATCGACCATCTTGTTCGCGATCGCCCCGAGCTCGGCGACGGTGACCTGCGCGGTGATATCCTGGTTGTTCTGGCTGACGATGACGCTGGCCCAGGTCTCGCGCCCGCCCTCGGTCTTGCGGCCGGCGTAATAGCGGTAGTTGAAGCCGTCGACCCACATCTGCGGGACCGGCAGCGTGTCGATGCTTTCGGTGAAGGGAATGGCGCCGCAGGCGTCGGTGTCGCAGGCGAGCAGTGTCTCGAAGCCGGCCTTCGCCAGCTGTGTCTCGAAATTCCTGGAGACTTCGAGGATCGACGGGCCCGGATTGGTGCGATAGGCGATACGGACGATGCGGCCCTCCAGCCGCCGCGCATCGGTCGGCTGGCCGTCCTTGAAGGCGGCCGCCTGCATCCGCGTCGCGTCAAAGTCCTTCACCACGTAAGCCGTGGCGACGCTGCCGGCGAAGCGGCCAATGCCGGGATAGTCGCGCGCGCCCGGCACATCGCGGGTCTGGGCGGACGCCGGGGCCTGGAGGGAGAGCAGGGCGGCAAGGACAAGCGATCCGAGGATGTGTTTCGGCGCGGGCATCGGCACTCTCTATGGGTTCAAGGGAAGGGGGGCGCAGAGGTTAGTCGCGCGCACCGCGCCGCCGGTTCTCCCCGGCGGCCATCCGCTTGCCGATAGCCGAAAAAAGCGCCCTCACGCCGCCGGAGCGATCCGGTCGTCCGGCTTGGTCTGCTGCATCTGCTGACGCGCCATCATGTCCTGCCAAAGCGTGGCGATGCTGGCCTGCGTCTGCGGCGCGATCAGGCAATGGCCCTCATTGTCGAAGCCGCAGAACCGCGCGGACGGGTCTTTCCGGACCACGGTCAGCGCCTGGTTGATCATTTCGAGACAGGTCATGACCTGTTCGATCTGCTGCAGCCGCGTGTGGTGCAGGATGTCCATGAGGCGGAACGTCATCACCGCAGGCTGACCGTAGGTGATGCCGGGCCGGCCGAACTCGAACAGCACGTTCACCGCCGGGAAGGTGCCGCGGATGTGCTCGAGCACGCCGGCGACATCGTCCACGCTGCAGGCGACCAGATGGGCGGTTTGAGCTGGTGCGGCGACAGGCGGTCGCGGCGCAAGTCCTGCCGAATTAAGTCCGAGCGAATTGATCACCTCCTGCTCGATCCATTGCCGCACCGGTGCGGGTGCGTTGCGGATCTGATCTGCGGTCAGGGTAATTCCGGTCATGGGCTGGTCTCCTGGGCTGCTCTTCTGAGCAGGACGCTGCTGTTTGTTCCAGTCTATGAACGAGGGCATGAGGCATGTTGATGCGGATCAAACGGACAGCCTTGGCGCTGTTCGCTTTCGACAGGCGCTTCGCGGGCGGCCGCCAACGCCCGAAGTCTGCGATGCTGGCACTATACCCCTGTTTTGCCCGACGGGTCAATTGTAATTCGGAAAAACAAAATACACGGTTGGCGCTTCTACTGTGCATGGGGTTGTTTTCGGTTTTTGTTCGGCGCTGTCAGGCGCGGACTTCAGCCATGATCGGTTCCGCGGTCGCTTTGACGCGAATCCAGTTCCCGGGCATGATCGCCTTCCGTTTCGCGCCACTGCAGAGGACCCCTTCGTATGTTGAGACCGCTTCTCGCCGCCGCCTTCCTTGTCACGCTGGCCGGCGGGTCGGCTGAGGCCGCGCGCTGCGGCGGCGACTTCAACAGCTTCGTCGCCAGCATGAGCGCCGAAGCGCAAGCAGCCGGCGTCTCGGCGGGCGTGACCAGCGCGGCATTCGGCGGCATCACCCAGGATGGCGCCGTGCTCGCCTTCGACCGGCGCCAGCGCTACACCTTCAACAAGAGCTTCGAGCAGTACGTCTCGACCCGCGTCGGCCCCGGCCGCATCAATGGCGGCCGTGCATTGCTGCAGCGCCATGCCGCGCTGCTCTCGCGCATCGAGCAGCAGTTCGGCGTGCCGCGGCAGATCCTGGTCGCGATCTGGGGCCTGGAGAGCGATTTCGGCAAGGGCGACATGGGCAAGCTGCCGGTGATCCGCACGCTGGCGACGCTCGCGCATGATTGCCGCCGCACCGAGCTGTTCCAGGGCGAGCTGCTCGCCGCCCTGAAGATCGTGCAGCGCGGCGACCTGCCCTTGCGCGACCTCATCGGCGCCTATGCCGGCGAGATCGGCCAGACCCAGTTCCTGCCGTCGTCCTACATCAAATACGGTGTCGATTTCGACGGCGACGGCCATGTCGACCTCCGCCACAGCGTCGCCGACGTGCTCGCCTCGACCGCGAACCTCCTGCACTCGAACGGCTTCAAGATGGGCCAGCCCTATGACGAAGGCTCGGCCAATTTCGAGGCGATGCGCGAGTGGAACAGGGCCGTGATCTATCGCAAGACGATCGGGTATTTTGCCGATCAGCTGGTGGGGCGGTGACCGCATACTCGGTGTCATCGCCCGGCTTGACCGGGCGATCCAGTACGCCGAGGCGGATGTGGTTGAATCGATAGGCCGCGGCGTACTGGATGCCCCGGTCAAGCCGGGGCATGACAGCGTGTGAGGGACGCTACTGCGGCCCCGACGACTTCGCCGCTCCCTTTGCCATCTTCTCCAGCCGCCGCTGCAACGGCGCCCAATAGGTGCCCGGGCGAAAGCGCTGCAGGATGTCCATGAACCTGGCGTCGTTGCCGATCAGGATGCGCGGCTCGTTTTTCTCGATGCCCCTGATGATGCGCAGCGCCGCATCCTTCGGCGTCGTTCGCGCCGCGCTCTCGAACCGGTCGATCATCTGCGCGCGGCGTGCATTGTCGGTGACGCCAACCCCGGTGCGCGATGAGCGCGCGATCGAGGTGGCGACACCGCCGGGATGAACCACCGAGAGCCGCACCGGGCTGCCCGCGACCGCAAGCTCGTGCCGCACGCTCTCGGAAAAGCCGCGCACCGCGAACTTGGCGGCCGCATAGGCCGATTGTCCCGGCGGCGCGATGATGCCGAAGATCGAGGAGATGTTGACGATATGCGCCTCCGGCCTTGCCTTCAGATGCGGCAGAAAGGCGCGGGTGCCGTGCACCACGCCCCAGAAATTGATGTCGAACAGCCAGTCCATCTGCGCCTGGTCGATCTCCTCGAATGTCCCCATCAGCGCCACGCCGGCATTGTTGATGACGATGTTGAGCGCGGGATGCGCAGCGATCGCCTCGCGCGCGAATTGCGCGATGTCGTCGGGTTCGCCGACATCGACGCGATGCACGCTGATCTTGCGCTGTGCGCCGATCTCGGCAGCGAGCGCTTTCAGCCCGGCCTCGTCGCGATCGGCGAGCGCGAGGTCGCAACCGCGGCTGGCGAGTTCAATTGCAAGTGCGCGGCCGATGCCGCTTGCCGCTCCGGTGATGGCGGCGGCGCCGCGAATCGCAGTCATGGGTGGCTCCCTCGATCCAATCTGGAACTTCAATGTACATATTTTCAGTATGGAACCGAACCATATCGCCTCTCGCTTCCTTAACTCACCTGACACGAAGCGGATGCGAGCATTGGAGCAGCCAGATGGTACAGGCCCAGCCATATCGAGCGACCGCGTTGATCGTTGAGGACGATGCCTTGCAGCGGGAGATGCTCTGTCTCCTGCTCGAGGAGAGTGGCTACCAGGTCATCCAGTGCGAGAGTGCGGAAGCCGCCGAGCGTGTGCTGGACAAGAACGCCAGCGCGCTCTGCCTGATGCTGACCGACGTGCAGCTGGCCGGTCGCATGAACGGCGTCGAGCTGGCGCACGTCGCCAAGGATCGCAATCCGAAGCTCGACGTCGTCGTCACCTCCGGCCGCCCCCTGGCGCAGGCCTTGCCCGACGGCGCAAAATTCTGGGCCAAGCCCTGGGCGCCGCTGGACGTGTTGCGCGAAGCCGAGATCGCCCAGCTGAACTGAGGCGCGCTGACCGTGTCGTGACTTCTCGGCAAGCGGGCGGGGTGGTAGGGACAGGACATGTCCTGGTCCTTCCTGCTCACCTCGCTCATCGTCGTCGCCTCGCCCGGCACCGGCGTCCTCTACACCCTGGCTGCGGCACTCACCCGCGGCTCGCGCGCCAGTGTGGCGGCGGCCTTCGGCTGCACGCTCGGGATCGTGCCGCACATGGTCGCGGCGATGCTCGGGCTTGCCGCCGTGCTCCATACCAGCGCGCTCGCCTTTGCCGCGCTGAAATGGTGTGGCGTCGCCTATCTGCTCTATATGTCCTGGCAGGCGCTGCGGGAGACGGGGGCGCTTGCGGTCGACGGCGAGATCAAGGAGCGCTCGAGCGGCCGGGTCATCGTCACCGGCTTCCTGATCAACATCCTCAACCCAAAGCTCTCGATCTTCTTCCTCGCCTTCCTGCCGCAGTTCATCGCGGTGGACGAGGCGCATGTGCTGGGGCGGATGCTGGAATTGAGCGGCGCCTTCATGGCGATGACCTTTGTGGTGTTCGTCATCTACGGCCTCTGCGCCGCCTCCGTGCGCGAGCGCGTCATCTCCCGTCCCGGCGTGATGGCCTGGCTGCGCCGCTCCTTTGCGGCGGGCTTCGCCCTGCTGGGTGCCAAGCTGGCCTTCGCCGAGCGTTAGGCAATAAAAAAGCGGGCCTCGCGCCCGCCATCTTCAAACTCTCTTAGCCTTACCGACGCCCGGGCGGAGCGTGCTCCACCCGGGCAAAGAACATCCGCGCTACTTCTTCTTCGCGGCCTTCTTGGCCTTTTTCTTCGTCGCCTTCTTCGCCTTCTTCGCTTTCTTAGCCATAGGATCCTCTTAGGGGTTAATGGTGAAACGCGACACGAGGATCGCTCGGCGGAGGGCCAGCCTCGCAACATCCTCGATGACAAACTCAGCAGATTCGCGCGTCCATGCCCCGCGCTGTCACATCTGTGTCATTACGTTATCCACAGCCCAGATGCATTTTCAGGTGATTTTGGCCCGCGAATCCGCCTCGCGGTCGGCTCCGACGCGATCGCGCATCGACGCCGGCGGCGTGCCTAACGATCCGATAACCGAGACGCGGCGTTCATGAATCCAAAACCAAGGGCGCGCTTTCGAAGATCGCAGTGAGGTTCCGTTAAGTGCAACCCGCGCATGATCTTCCGCAAGAACACGGGGACGGGGTCATGGACGAACTTCTGCAGGGGACAGGGGGCGGGACGCTGCGCGTATCGCGGACGCCATGCTGAACGTACCGACGCTTTGGACGGTCTTCGTCGTCAACTTCCTGGCGCTGGGCCTGATCTGGGCCTACGTGACGCGTTCGTATCCGAAATTCGAAGCCGCGCGCTACTGGATGGCGTCAGCTTTCCTCGGGGCTTTCGGCGCGATGACGGCCCTGATCCACCTGTTTGTCGATTCTCCAATTCCACTTCTGTTCGCGGGCGCCGGCATCATTGCGGCGAGTTGCTTCTCGGCGATGGGCATTCAGCGCTTCTATGATCGCCCGGTCCATCTGCGCCTCATGGTCGGGACGGCAGTTGTCAGCGTCGCCGGTGTCGTGCTGTTCAAGATCGGCTTCAACCAGCTGCAGCTGCGTATGCTGAGCTACACGATCGGCCAGGGCCTGCCGCTGGTGTTGTCGCTGCGTCTGTTGCTGTCGCCGCCGGAAGGCCGCGTCAGCCCCGGCGCGCGGCTGTCCGGCATCGTCATCCTCATCATCATCGCTGTCTTCGTGGCACGCGCGGTCGGCAATTCGCTCGGCGGCGACTTTTCGGCGATAGCCGGCACTCAGGCCCATGGGGTCATGTTGCTCGGGCTTCTATTTCTGTCGATGACACTCAATTTCGGCTTCCTGCTGATGGCGATGGATCGCCTCCGCAACGAGGTCGCCGACCTTGCGCTGCTTGACGATCTTACCGGCGTCGCCAACCGCCGCCATTTGTTGCAGCGGCTGTCCGAGGAATGCGCCCGTTCGGAGCGCAGCGGCGAGCCGTTCTCGCTGCTGGTGATCGATCTCGACGGCTTCAAGACCATCAACGACACCTATGGCCACGCCGCAGGTGACGCCTGCCTCCAGCACTTCACCCTGATGGCGCAGACGCGCTTGCGGCCGGGCGATATGCTTGCCCGGACCGGTGGTGACGAGTTCTGTGTCGTGCTGCCGTCCTCGTCCTTGCGCGAGGGCGCACTGATTGCTCGCCGCATCCTTGAGGTCTGCCGTCAGGATGCCGCCGGTTGTTCCGGCAACGACATCCCGATCGCGATCTCGATCGGCGTTGCGGAATGGGATCGCGGCGTCGGCCAATTCCCCGACAGGCTGATCGCCCACGCCGACCATGCCCTCTATGCCGCCAAGAAGAACGGCAAGAACGATTTTGCGATCTATGATCAGGCCCCGCCGCTCTCGCCCGAGCCGATCGAACCCGCGCGCAAATTCGCGTAGATCCTGCTACGCTGGGGTCCGTTGTTGGATCCTGTGATGATATCTCGCCTCGTTGCAGCGGTTCTCGCCGCACTCCTGATCGTCCCCGCCGCCGCCATGGATGCCGAGCTCGCAAGGCTCGCGCGCAGCACTGGCACGCCCGATATTCCCGGCCTGAAGATCGTCTGGCTGGCACCGTGGGGCGATGTCGCGAGCGCCCATGCCTGGCGCAACATCATCGTGCACCAGACCGAAGGGCCGACGGGCTCGGCGCGCGGTGGCGCGCAGGAGCAGTTCAAGAATCCCACCCGGCGCGGCGTGATGGTCTGGGTCGAGACCGACGGTACGGTTTACTGGTCGGTCGCGGACAATCTGGTGCCGACCCATACCGACGGCGCCAACCGCAACGACAACAAATACGTCGACAACAGCACGACCTATCATCAGGTCGTGCGCGACAATTCGATCGGCGTCGAATTCGCCGGCAACTATCCCGATGTCACGATCGGTCCGACCGAAGCGCAGGTCGCGGCCTGGAAGATCCTGGTCCAGGTCCTGCGCGCGCGCTACGGCATCCCGCTCGATCACGTCTATGCCCATAACTGGATCGACTTCAAGGATGCCCGCTATTGCGAAGGCTGCTGGCTCGCGACGCTGGCAAGGATTTGGGGGGAGTGACGAGCGCGGCCTACACCGGCTGCGACATCCAGCCGAACAGCCGCCGGATCAATCCCGGCCGCTCAGGCAATTCGGGCGGGCCGTCCGCGGCCAGCACGCGGTTGAGGAAGAAATCCAGAAACACCATGTCGTTCGGCTCGGTGACGGTGAATTCCTCCTCGCCGAAGTAGACGCTGTAATTGAAGAAGAACGGACCCATGATCGGGATCGTCGCGGTCGAGGCATAGTCCTTGGAGATGACGAACTCGCTGGGATCGAGCCCGTGGTCGCGCATGGCCTGCTCGACCTGCGGCAGCTTGCGCATGAACTGGGCCGAGAAGCCGCCGACGGTGGATTGCAGGATGATTGACACGGTGCGTGTCCGTTTTCTGATTGTCCAATCATCTTTGGTCGCTTGACCCGTCACAGGCGTTCAAGATGTCGCGCCGGCATCTCTCGCAACCATGCTGCGGCTTACACAACAAAAAAGCCGGCGTTGCCGCCGGCTTTTGGTGTCTTGTCGATCCGCCAATTCGCGGACCGCGAAAAGCCGCGCTTAGTGCGCGGCTTCCAGCGCGGCCTGTTCGGCCCTTGCGATCGTGCCCTTGACCGCGGACTGCACCTTCTCGAAGGCGCGGACCTCGATCTGGCGGACGCGCTCGCGCGACACGCCGAACTCGGCGGCAAGGTCTTCCAGCGTCATCGGCTCATCGGCGAGGCGGCGCGCCTCGAAGATGCGGCGTTCGCGCGGGTTGAGCACGCCCATGGCGCCATTCAGCGCGTCACGGCGGTGATCATATTCCTCGTGCTCCGCCATCATGGCTTCCTGGTTGGGCGTATTGTCGACCAGCCAGTCCTGCCATTCGCCGGCTTCGCCGTCGTCCCGGATCGGTGCGTTGAGCGACGCATCGCCACCGAGGCGGCGGTTCATGTCGATCACGTCCTGATCGGTGACGCCGAGGCGCTTGGCAATGATCTTCACCTGATCGGGGCGGAGATCGCCCTCGTCCAGCGCGTTGATCTTGCTCTTCGCCTTGCGCAGGTTGAAGAACAGCTTCTTCTGGTTCGCGGTGGTGCCCATCTTCACGAGCGACCAGGAACGCAGGATGTACTCTTGAATCGACGCCTTGATCCACCACATCGCGTAGGTGGCGAGACGGAAGCCCTTCTCGGGCTCGAAACGCTTCACCGCCTGCATCAGGCCGACGTTGCCTTCCGAGACGACCTCGGAGATCGGCAAGCCGTAGCCGCGATAGCCCATGGCGATCTTGGCGACGAGCCGGAGATGGCTGGTGACGAGTTGATGCGCCGCGTCGCGATCGTCATGCTCGCGCCAACGCTTGGCGAGCATGTATTCCTGCTGGGGTTCCAGCATCGGGAACTTGCGGATCTCGGCGAGGTAGCGAGATAGGCCGGATTCTCCATTGAGGACCGGCAGAGCAGCGGTACGGGCCATGGTTAGCCCCTCCAAAGGTTCAGGCCCCCGATAGCGGCGGGCCAGGCAGACGACCGCTTGGTTAAAGCCGGCCGTAGCTGCGATGTTCCACGTTGGTCACTTCCAACGCAGGCGCAATATACCCCATCGGGGGTCAAAAAGGGAAGGATTGCTGACGTCACGTCCCCGTGTGGCAGCTATAACTTTTTGTAAGGTAAGGCCTTTCTCAAAGCCCCTGCGTCATAGCGCCGCTTTCAGAGCGCTCTCAAGGAGAAGCAAATCCTCCGGCAGACCCGCCTCCCAGTGAAGAAGTTCTCCGGTCCTAGGGTGCTCCAATACCAGCAAATAGGCATGCAGAGCCTGCCGCCCAAGGGCCGTCAAAGCGGCCTGCGAGTCGGGCCCGAGCTGGTTCGCTTTGGTCTTGAAATGGGGGCCATAGACCGCATCCCCCATCAGGGGGTGGCCGATATGGGCGAGGTGGACGCGGATCTGGTGGGTGCGCCCGGTCTCGAGCTCGCAGGCGAGCAGGGAGGCCACCGGCTTGCCGTCGCGCCCGTTAAAGCTCTCCAGCAGCTCCCAATGCGTGACCGCCTCGCGGCCGCCCTGGCGCACGGCCATCTTTTCCCGCGCATGCGGATGGCGGTCGATCGGCGCATCGACTGTGCCGCGATGCCGGCCCGGCAGCCCCCAGGCGAAGGCCATATAACCGCGCCGCATCGGTCCGGTGCGGCCGTGATCGGCGAATTGGGCGGTAAGCGAGGCGTGCGCGAGGTCGTTCTTGGCGACCACCATCAGCCCGGTCGTGTCCTTGTCGAGCCGGTGCACGATGCCGGGCCGGCGCACTCCGCCGATGCCCGACAGCGAGTTGCCGCAATGGGCAATCAGCGCGTTGACCAGCGTCCCGGTCTCGTGCCCGGCCGCGGGGTGCACAACCAGGCCTTTGGGCTTGTTGATGACGATGATGTCGTCGTCCTCGAACACGATATCCAGCGCGATATCCTCGCCCTTGGGCTCGGGCGGGGCCGCCTCCGGCACGTCGATTCTGATCGTATCGCCTGAGGCGACGTGATAAGCGGGGTCGCGGATCTCGGCGTCCTTGAGGCTCACCGCGCCCGCCAGAATCAGGGCTTTCAGCCTTGACCGCGACAGCTCCGGCAGGCGCGACGCCAGCACGCGGTCGAGCCGGGCCGAGCCCTCGTCGCCTTCGACCACGACTTCCAACCTCTGCGCTGAACCTGAGCTTTCCATGACGACGTCTGATACCGCTGTTCCCGAACCGACCCCCGAGCAGGCCGCGCTGTTCGCGCGGGTGCGACGGATGATGCTGATCGCGGGGTTGACCACGGCGCTGGCTGTCTGCGCCGTCCTGATCGCGGTGGGCTACCGCCTTTTCAAGTCGGAGGGAAGAGCGCCCGAGCCCACGGGCGACGTCATCGCGACCTTGCCGAAAGGCGCCAAGATCGTCTCCACGGGCGTTGCCGGCGATCGCCTCGTGGTGACCCTGGATATCGGCGGGGTCACCGAGATCCGCACCTTCGACGCCCACACCCTTAGGCCGGCCGGAAAGCTGAAATTTGCCAATGAGCCGTAGGGCCGGCCTCCGCGGTCGTCCTGGCGAAAGCCAGGACCGATAACCACAGGCGGGCATAGTTGCGGAGACTAGGAGTTAACCCTGCGCGTCACAATTGTCCCCTGGGTGATGGGTCCTGGCTTTCGCCAGGACGACGCTGCGGAGACATTTGAAACCCGCAATCTCACCTTGCCGTAGGCAAAATTCGCGGCTATGTCCTCTCCCTCACGCTCCCTTCGTCTAGCGGTTAGGACGCGGCCCTCTCAAGGCTGAAACAGGGGTTCGATTCCCCTAGGGAGCGCCATTCGCACCATATTGCACGGTCAAATTGCCGTTCGGGTGCGCGGGTTTCCGATGAGACCTGGTTGATTTCACACTCCGCTGATCGTTGACTTGCCACACCGAATCCCGAGGCGCAGATTGCGCTCCGCGGTTTCCGTCCATGTTTCGGGGGGAATGGTACTTGGACAAGGGCGAAAATGATCTCAATGGTCGCTACGTCATTGAGCCCGTTGCCGCGAAGGGGGATTTGCAGGCCATCGGATCGTCGCTCGCATCTGACTCGCTTGGCTTCCGCGCGGCCGAGATCCTCGACAGACTCCGCAGCGGTATCGGTTTCCGCCTGCTGGCCGCCGTGCTGCTGTTCAGCTCGCTCGTCACGCTGACGCTGACCGCGCTTCAACTTTACCTCGACTACGATCACGAGGTCGGTGTCATCGAGACGCGTCTCGACGAGATCGGCCGAAGCTACCTTGCGAGCCTGGGCGAGAGCCTTTGGGCGCTTGACCAGCACCAGCTCCAGCTTCAGCTCAACGGCATCCAGCGCCTGCCCGGTATCCGCGCGGTCGAGATCCGCGAGGTCATCGATCGTCCGGATCCGATCCACATCTCCGTCGGCGACCGCAGCGCGCGCGCCAGCATCGCCCGCGATTATCCGCTCGATTACATGGTTCGCGGCACCAAGCGTCCGATCGGGATCCTTTATGTCGAAGCGACGCTCACCGAGGTCTACCAGCATCTGCTGAACCGGACGCTCGTCATCCTCGCGAGCCAGGCGGCCAAGACGTTTCTTGTCTCGCTCTTCATCCTCTACATCTTTCACGTCCTCGTCACCCGTCACCTCGTCACCATTGCCGCCTTTGTCGGAAGCTACAATCTTGCACGGCCGCCGCCGCCGTTGCAGCTGAGCAGGAGGGGTCCCGACAAGCCCGACGAGCTCGACCAGGTCGCGGATGCATTCAATGAGTTGTGCGCCAATTTGCAGCGCGCTTATGGCGATCTGCAGCAAGTGAACGCGCAGCTTCAGCAGGACCTCTTTGTGCGCCAGAAGGCCGAGCAGGACGCCCAGTTGAGCGAGCAGCGCTTTCGCGATTACGCGGAGACGGCATCGGACTGGTTCTGGGAAACCGGACCGGATCATCATTTCACCTATATTTCGGAAAGACTGGATGCCTTCGGGATCGATCGAGCCGCGTTGATCGGCACGAGCCGCATCGACACCGCGATCAACAGCGGCGCCGAGCCGGAGAAATGGCGCGAGCATGAGGCGGTGCTGGAACGCCACGAGCCGTTCCGCAATTTCGAGTACACAAGGCGCGATCTGGCTGGTCGGCTGCGCCATGTCAGCATCAGCGGGCGACCCGTATTCGCACCCGACGGTCGCTTCCTCGGATATCGCGGCACCGGCACCGACCTCACCGAGCAGCACGAGACCACCGAGAGGTTGCGCCAGTCCCAGAAGATGGACGCGATCGGCCAGCTCACCGGCGGTGTCGCTCATGACTTCAACAATGTCCTGACGGTCATCACCGGTACCATCGAGATCATCCAGGAAGGCGTGGCCGACCGGCCTGAACTCGCCGCGATCGCCCACCTCATCGACGAGGCGGCCGTGCGCGGCGCCGAGATCACATCGCAGCTTCTGACCTTCGCGCGCCGCCAGCCGTTGCAGCCGCGCGAGGTCGACATCAATGAACTGGTGCTCGACGTCTGCAAGCTGCTCAAGCCGATGCTCGGTGAGCACATCGAGATCGACACGTTGCTCGCGAGCGATGCGTGGTCTGCGCTGGCCGACCCGTCGCAGCTTTCGGCGGCGATCGTCAATCTCGCGATCAATGCAAGGGATGCCATGCCCGGCGGCGGCAAGCTGGTGCTCGAAAGCGCCAATGTGGTCATCGACGACGCCGCTGCGTTCGATGACGGGGTGCGCGCCGGAGATTTCGTGATGATCGCGATCACCGACACCGGCCAGGGAATTCCACCCGATATCATCGATCGGGTGTTCGAGCCTTTCTTCACGACCAAAGGGGTCGGCCGCGGCACCGGGCTGGGGCTCGCGATGGTCTACGGGTTTGCCAGGCAGACCGGCGGCGCCGTGAAGATCGAAAGCGAACAGGGGCGGGGCACCGTGGTCAGGCTTTATCTGCCACGCTCGGAGATCCGGGCCCCGGTGAAATCGGCATCCGCTCCGGCCATCGCTGCGATCGGCGGCCAGGAAACCATCCTGGTGGTCGAGGATGATCCGCTGGTGCAAGGCTATGTGATCGCCCAGCTCGGCGGCCTCGGCTACAAGACCCTGATCGCCAGCGACGCGGAGGCGGCGTTGGCGCTGGTCGACCAGGGCGCCGAGTTCGATCTTCTGTTCACCGACGTGGTCATGCCGGGCGGAATGAACGGGCGCGAACTGGCCGAAGCCGTGCTCGAGAGTCGCCCGGGGATGAAAGTGCTCTACACATCGGGCTACACCGATGAGTTCGTCCATGACGGACGCCTCGACACCGGCGTCGCCCTGCTGCGCAAGCCATACCGAAGGGCGGACCTCGCGCAGATGATCCGTGAGGTCCTCTCGGCAAAATGATGCGCAAGATCTTGAGCAAGATCCTTTGAATGCCTGCGAGGCCAAGTACCGAATTTGCGAGAGCGCTTCATGTCATCCTCTCATTCCTATGCATCCGAGGGCGGCTTGCGGAACTGCGGATCGTGTTTCCTGTTCGCGGCTCTCCTGCTGCTGGCGGTGTTGCCTCATCCTCTCCGCGCGGAGCCATTGCGTCCGTTCGTGATGGTGACGGACCAGCCGGAAACCACATACGAAGGCAAATGGCAGCGGCTTGCCTACCAGGAGGCGTTCAGGCGGCTCGGCGTTCCGCTCGAGGTCGAGCTGATGCCGACGCAGCGGGTGAGCGCGATGGTCGATTCCGGCGCCGTTGACGGGCAGTTCATGCGCGTTCCCGCCTACGGGGAGACGCACCCCGACCAAGTGCGGGTCGACGAGTCGATCTACGAGGTGAGGTTTGCAATCTGGGCCAGCAATCCGGCGCTGACCTTGCCGCGTTTGGAGGATCTGACCGCGACGAACTGGATCGGCGTCTATCGACGCGGCGTCGAGCTGTGCCAGCGCTCGCTCTCGTCCCTGGTGCCGGAGACGCGCCTGACCAGCATCGCGACCGAATATGACGGGTTGCGCATGCTGCTAAGCGGCCGCGTCGATTTTTTTTGCGAGATCGATGCCGCGCTCCAGAGCGCCCTGTATTCGCCCGAATTCAAGGGCGTCACCTCGGTGCGGCCGCTGCTGACGATCGGCGACCGGGTCGTGCTCTATCCATATCTGTACAAGACCAATGCCGACCTCGCGCCCCGCCTGGCTGCCGTTCTGCAGGAGATGAAGGCGGAGGGCCTGCTGGAACGGTACAAGCAGGAAGCGCGCGAGAAGTGATGGCAGAGAGTCATTTGATCGCTTGGATGGTCGTCGCCTCAGAATGATAACGGCTGCGTGGCTGCGATCATGCGCAAACCCGCGCGATCGGCCTTTCTCGCGTGGCAACCGCCGTGCGCATCCGGTAGTTTAAGGCGCTTTCCACGGGAATCAGAGGGGCCATGACGCCGATTGCGTTCAGCTTGCGCGGAACGGGGATGAGCCTTCCCAGTCAAAAAGTCAGCTCGGCCGCCCTTGATTGCGAGCTGGGAAAGCCGGACGGATGGCTCGAGGCGAATTGCGGCGTCAGGGAGCGGTTCGTTTGCGAGGCCGAGACGCAGGACGAGCTCGCGGCCAGTGCTGCCCGGGTCGCGCTCGGCGAAGCCGGTATCGCGCCGTCTGCGATCGACCTCCTGATCTTCGCCAGCGCCGTTCCCAAATATTCCATTCCCATTACCGCACCGCTGATCGCGCGGCATCTCGGCATTCCATCTGGTGCCTGTTCGACGCTCGACGTGAACTCGACCTGCCTCAGCTTCCTGTCCGGCTTCGACATGGCGACGCTGATGATCGCTACCGGGCGCTATCGCTGTGCCCTGGTCGTCTCGTCCGAGATGGCCTCGCGGGCGTTGCCGTGGCAGACCGATCCGGTCACCGCCGGATTGTTCGGCGATGGCGCCGCGGCCGCCGTGCTGGTCCGGCCCGATCAGGGCGAGGCAAGCCATGTCAGGGCCGTCAGGTTCGAGGTTCATCACGAAGGCTACGAGGTCTGCTCGCTGGCATCGGGCGGGACGGGGATCGACTTCGCGCGCGAGCCGGAGCGCTTTGCGGCGGGGCGCTTCTTCCAGATGAACGGCCGCGAGTTGTTCAAGCTGACCGCGGCCAAGTTTCCCGGCTTCGTCGACCAGCTACTCGAGAGTGCGGGCTGGACACGGGAGAGCGTCGATCTCGTCGTGCCGCATCAGGCCAGCCCGTTTGCGCTAGCCCACCTCGTCAAACGCTGCGGCTTTCCGCGCGACAAGGTCATCGATATCGTCGCCACCCATGGCAATCAGGTGGCCGCGTCGATCCCGACTGCGCTGCATGTTGCGCGGCAGCGGCAACGCATCATCAGGGGATCGCGCATCATCATGCTCGGCACCTCCGCCGGCGTGTCGTTCGGCGGCATTGCGATCGAGATCTAGATGTCGCGAATATTGGTGACCGGAGCGGGTGGGTTCCTCGGCCGTCGCGTGGCTTGCCATCTGGCTGCGCGCGGCCGTGAGGTGATCGCGCTCGGCCGGTCCGACTCGCTACGGGACGTTCTGCGCGGCGAGCGGATCACCGTAGAGACCTGCGATCTCGCCGATGCTGCATCATTGTCCGCGCTCGAGCTCGGGGATGTCGACGCAATCGTTCATTGCGCCGGCCTATCGTCGAATTGGGGACCGCGGCGTGATTTCGAGCGCAACAATGTCACGGCAACGGCCAATCTGCTGGCGCAGGCGCAAAAATGGCGCGCGGCGCATGTCGTCTATGTCTCATCGTCCAGCGTCTACTTCCGTTTTCGTGACGGGCTTGGTGTCAGCGAGGGATCTGCCCTCCCTGCACCCATCAATCATTATGCCTGGAGCAAGGCTGCCGCTGAGCAGCTGGTTCGCTCCACGTCCGATCTGTCCTGGACCATCGTCCGTCCGCGCGGGATCTACGGGGCGGGCGACAAGGCGTTGCTGCCCCGCCTCCTGCGCGCAGCAAAACGCAGGCCGTTGCCGTCCTTCAACGGTGGGCGCGCGGTAATCGATCTCACTCATGTCGACGATGTCGTGGCTGCGATCGCCTGCATTCTCGATGTCAAGGACAAGGCGTCAGGCGCGATCTACAATGTTTCCGGCGGTGAGGCGGTTTCGATCCGCGACATCATTACCCGCAGCGCTGCGCTCGCAGGCGTCGATGTGCGCTGGCGCGAGCTGTCCTGGCCGGTCGCGCTCACCGCCATCCGCGCGATCGAGGGCTTCCACAAGCTGTTCCGACCGCAGGTCGAACCTGTCGTGACGGCCTATTCGGCGGGACTGCTTGCCTTCAGTCAGACGCTCGATCTGTCGGCCATCCGCAAGGATCTCGGCTGGACACCGACCGTCGATTTCGCCGAGGGTCTGCGCCGGACGTTCGGAGGAGAGTAGACAGCATGAAGCTGTTCAACAGCGCGCATATCGATGTCTTCGCCGGTCTCGTCAAGCGCGGCGCCGGCTTGAGGCGCGCGCGGCTGACCGTGCGCTACGGCGTGATCGATCTCGGTGAGCGCGGGCTCTGCCTGGTCGATACCGGCGTTGGACCTGAGGTGACGCAGGGGTCGCGCAGTGCCGCGTTGCGGCTCTATAGCGCGGTACTCCGCCCGCAACTGAATGCCGATGAGGCCGTGGAGACGACGTTGCGCAATCTCGGCGTCGCGCCGGCCGATATCCGCCATGTCATCGTCACGCATTTTCATGCCGATCACGTGTCGAGCCTTCGGTTGTTCGCGAACGCCGCGTTCACCGCCTGGGGCGCGACGGCACGCGCCGTCATGGGCATGAGTACGGCCGCCGCCTTGCACAACGGGATCTTCAAGGAGTTGATCCCGCCCGACATCACGCAGCGATTGATCCCGGTCGAAGGGTTGGCGCGCGTGGCGACCGGCACCGTGCTCGGCGACGGCCATGATCTGTTCGGCGATGGCTCTTATCTCGCAGTGCCGCTGCCGGGGCATGCCTTCGGCCATTTCGGCGTTTTTTGGCGTGAGGCTACCGGCCCCGTGATCTACGCCACCGATGCGGCATGGACGCGCGAGGCGCTGATGCAGGACAAGACACCGTGGATCTCCAGTGCCATCGTGTTCGACGATCGCGATGCCGGCCGCGACAGCCAGCGCCTGCTCAGGGCGTTCGCCGGGCAGGGCGGCAAAGTTCATCTCTGCCACGACGTCGACGAGCCGATATCGTGATGTCGCGGCTGGCTCTCGCTTCGGCCTATCTGCGCACGCGGTTGTTGCGGCGCTGGCTCACGAGCCGCAACAGGATCGAACGATGGCAGCAACCGCGCCTTGCGCGGCTCATGCACGATGCGACGCGGCAGGTCGCCTTCTATCGCGGCTTTCGCGACAAGGACTTGTCAGCTCTTCCTCTCGTCGACAAGCGCGAGGTAATGGCGCGCTTTCAGGATTTTAACCGTCTCGGTCTGATGGCAGCGCAGATCTGGAGCATGATCGATCGGGGCGAGGCGCCCAAAGGCTACGATGTCGGTTGCAGCACGGGTACCAGCGGGAATCAGGGCCTCTACCTGGTTTCTGACCAAGAGCGTTTCGTCTGGCTCGGCACCCTTGTCGCCAAGGCGATTCCTCTCTCTTTGCTGCGACAGCACCGCGTCGCCGTCGTGCTCCCGCGCTCGTCGCGGCTTTACGACGCCGCGAACGAATCGAAATTGCTGAAACTACGCTTCGTCGATCTCAGGCTCGGCCTGCAATCGGCCGCCGAGACGCTCGCCGCGTTCAAGCCTGATGTCGTCGTTGCTCCGCCGAAAGCGTTGCGCTGGTTTGCGGAGAATGACGTCGCGATTGCGCCGCGCACGATGTTTTCGAGCGCGGAAGTGCTCGACCCGCCGGATAGGGAGGTGATCGAGCGCCGCTTCGGCCTGAACTTGCGGCAAATCTACATGGCGACGGAAGGCCTGTTCGGCGTCTCCTGCGAGCGCGGCACGTTGCATCTGGCGGAAGACGTCGTGCATTTCGAGTTCGAACCGGTAGCTGGCAGCCCCGATCTCGTTGTGCCTGTTGTGACCGATTTCACGCGGCGCACGCAGATCATGGCGCGCTATCGCATGAACGATATCTTGCGCCTCGATTCCAGACGCTGCCCTTGTGGTTCGGCCCTGCAAGCCGTCGCGGAAGTGATCGGCCGTCGCGACGATGTCTTTGTTCTGCCGAACCGCGATGCGGCTAGGCCTGACGTCATGGTGACCCCGGATGTCCTGCGCAACGCGGTGCTGGCGGCGGACCGTAGCATCGACGATTTCCGTATCCGGCAGACGGGCGAAAACCGGATCGACATCGTCCTGCCGCTTCACGTCGGCGTTTCCGCCACTGAGGGCGTGCGCACGGCGGTGCTGGTGGCATGCACGCAGCTCGAGGCGCGGCCCGTCGTCGAAATGCAGCACGAGGCCCTGCAGCCGCGCAACGACGCAAAGCTTCGGCGCGTCGAAAATTGCTGGAAGCCGAGCGCCGCATGAGAAAGACCATCCTCATCACCGGAGCCCGGGCGCCGGCCGCCTTGCATCTGGCGCGTATCTTTTATCACGCCGGCCATCGTGTCGTCCTTGCCGATACGTTCCGCTATCCGATGTCGCGGGCGACGCGGATGAAGCATGCCTATGAGCAATTGCCGTCGCCACGGCAGGGCTTTTCGGACTATTGCGCGGCTGTGGCCGCGCTGGTTGCGCGCGAAGCGCCTGACGTCATCGTGCCGACTTGCGAAGAGGTGTTTTATCTCGCAGCGGTCCGCGACATCAGAGGCATCGACATCAAGTTTTTTGCGCCGCATTTCGACCTGCTTGCAAAAGTCCACAACAAGGCGGATTTCGCCGAGGTCGCCATGGGGCTCGGTGCCGATCCGCCGCCGACCGTGCGGCTCTGCTCGCGCGACGACCTGTCTGTTATGCCGCAGCCGGAAGGCCTGGTCCTGAAGCCTGCCTGGTCGCGGTTCGGATCACGCGTGCTGATCCGCCCCTCGCGCGCGGCGCTCGATGCGCTTTGCCCGACCGCGGCCGATCCCTGGGTCGCGCAAGCCTATCTGCCGGGCGAGGAGATCAGCGCCTATGCCGTCGCGGTCAATGGTCGGCTGGCGGCGTTTCAAAGCTACAAGCCGACCTATCGCGTCGGCCAAGGCGCAGGCGTTGCCTTCGCGCCGGTCGCTGATCCCGTTGCGCGAAAATTCGTTGACGGCCTGGTCGCGCGGCTGAACTGGACCGGACAGATATCGTTCGATTTTCGCCGCGACGCGCAAGGCGAACTGCACGTCATCGAATGCAATCCGCGCACGACGAGCGGCGTGCATTATTTCGGGCCGGCAGATGGTCTCGACAAAGCCATTCTCGAAGGACGCGACGCACGCGCATCGTCGACGGCGCCGATGACGCTTCCCTTGGCCATGCTGGCCTATGGCTTGCCAGACGCCATCCGCAATCGCGGCTTTGCACAGTGGCGACGCGATTTCGCCGGCATGCAGGACATCTCAGTCTGGCCCGGCGACCGCGGCCTGTTGTTGTCCCAATTGCGCGCGCTCGGCGAGATCGCCGTCCGCGCGCTGCGAAATGGCACGGGGCTGCTCGAGGCCTCGGTGCGCGACATCGAATGGGATGGCGAGCCGCTGGCGTGAGGCTCACAACTCCATGATGATGTCGAAAGGCGCATCCGCAACGGCGGGGCGCTCGCCACGCAAGATGGACTCGATACTTGGCCTGAGCACGTCGAGCCGGCAGATCACGGGCCGCGCGCCCGGCGGCTTGTTGTCTCGCGCAGCCGTGAGAATGCGTTGATCCTGACGCAGCGCGATCATGAACAGCGGCTTGAACAGCATTGCTTTGATATATCCGAGCCCGCCTTGCATTGGTCCCGCCAGCACGCCGAAGCCGCGAACATGATCGTCGTCCTCCTGGCGCAGATGAAACGTCGTCGACAGGTTGATGCGGTCGCGTCCCCAGAACTCGAGCTCGGCGATCCCAGGCGCGACGAAGCGGCCGACGCTGATCGACCGTTCGCCTTCGAGCAGCCGGCTGATCAGGCCTTCCTGCCGCGGCTCTCCCTCGTAGCGCGCTTCGACCCAGCCATCGCCGCCCGTCACCGATACCTTGACCTTCCAGCGTCGGCTGCTTAGTCCGCGCAGCAGACCGCTGTGGGTGAAATGGGTGTGGGTGGCGTCGAGAATGTTTTCGGCGACGTCGAGCAGCGTCGAGCGAACGCGATTCTCGACAACACTGCTCACAGTGCCCGGCCCTGACAGCACGCCTGCATAGGGTTCGCCGCGCTGGTCTCCCGGCGAAATGTAGATCAGGCCGTTCTGCTCGCGTACGGCATGCGCGGGCACCGCGATGGTCGGCGTCTGCTCCAGGAGCCCCGGCATGCTGCGGCAGCGCCCGCCGCCGTCGAACCGCCAGCCGTGATAGGGGCACTCGATGGCGTCGTCGATCACCCGTCCCTGCGACAACGGCGCGAAGCGGTGCGGGCAGCGGTCAGTCAGGCAGTGCAGCGCCTTGCCGGACCGGAACAGGACGAAGGGCTGTCCGTCGAGCATGACGCGATGTGGTCTGGTGCCGACCTTGCGGCTCAGCGCAACCGCATGCCAGGTCGATGCCCTATCGGTCATAGCTCGAAGCTCCGCAGCACGGGAATGCCGGCCCGTTGCAATATGATCCGGACCGCAGATGCGGCCAATCGCGCCGTCGGCGCATGATGGGCGTTGTAGATGGCGGTATATTCCAGCGCCGCGACGCCGCCCCTGTTGCGCTTGAACGCGGCTGCGCCGGCGCTCATGTTGAACAGCATTTTTCGCTCGCGCGCCCGCTTCAAGGCCAGCGCCATCAGCATGCGATAGAGACCAGCCTCCTGCGGAAGGGTGGCGTCATAGCCGACGATTGGTGCTGTCATGGTTCGGCCGGAGTCGAAGAACGCGATCACACCGGCAAGCTGTCCGTCCGCGGCACGCAATCCCTGGAATTCGAGGATGCCACCCCCATGTGCCGCTTTCATGAACGCAGCCGTGTATTGCGGGTTCAGCCAAGTGTACTTCTCGAGATAGAGATACTGGTAGAGCGTCTGCGCGCGAACGAAATCGTCGTCGCGCAATTCCGCTGGCGCCACGCTCGCGAGACCGGAATCGTCGAGCAGCGCTCGGTCGCGTTTTTCGTCACGACCGGGTTTCGGCTCAGCGTTTCTGCAATCGAACATGTAGATCTGCCGGGCCGGATATAACCGGTAGCCGGCCTCGCGAAAGATCTGCATCGCCGCGCGGTCGCAAAAATCGTTCAGGGAGCGCCAGGCCACCACGTGAGCGGGATGCTGCTGCACGATCGCCTGCGTCGCCGCCAGCAGGGCTTCGAACGTGACGTCGGGGATCGGGTTGGTCGCGAGCAGCCAGTTGTTGATCTGTACCTGCCGGTCGAGCCCGGCTGCCCGGATCAGCGGATAGCCGAGCTTGAGCAGGCCATCCAACACGGTCGACAGAAGCCGGTGTTCCGAAAAGTGACGCAGCTCGTCGCGCGCATAATCGATATAGGCGACCGACGGGCAGCACAGATAGCAGGTCGGCTTGAGACCGCTGTTGGTCGTGACGGGAAGCAAATGGGGACCGATCTGGCGCTGGCCGACCTGGGTGCTGAGATTGCTGATTGCGTTTTCGCTCGGCGCCGATCTGAACAGCTCGCATAGTGATAGTGTCTTCGCGGTAATTTCGATCTCGGTCACCGCGAAGCGCGCTCCTGTTCCGCGCCGGAGAATCCGGCGCAGCCGATCGTTTCAGCTGTTCGGATGGCGGTCAACGCATTGCCAGCGGCTTTGGTGGGTCACAGCGCCTCCAGCGCCGCGCGCGACGGGGCCAAGGGCAGCCAGTCGGGGATGCGACGCTTGGCAAACCAGTAAGGCCGCCACAGCGACACCCAGCTTTCGCGATCGAGCGGCGCTGTTCCCCAGCTTCGCCGCTTGATCACGACCTGCGACAGATCGTGCTTGTGCAGCCATTGACGCGCCGCCCACCATAACTCGCGCGAGGCCTCGCTATTGCCGGGCCCCTTGAGCTGGACAATGTTTGGCAGCGGGTCGCGATAGCGACGGGCGATCTGCAACGTCGCGACGCGTTCGCCGTCCTTCCGTACACTCCAAACCCGGGTTTGATCATGCGCGAGGCCGTCGCCATAGGTCCGGAGGCAGTTCCGCATGGCCTTTGCCTCTTCAGTGATTGCGAACATCGAATCCAGCGGCAGGAATTCGTAACCCGCCATCCGGCCCGCCCGCAGCCACATATCGGCGATGGGCTGGCGCCCGAGATTTGCATGCAGGGCCACCGCGGTTTGCCAATCACCCGCGGCCGAACCCGCGGCATCGATCCGCATGTCCGGCGTCCACCGTCGTTCGATCAGGTCATGCCCAGATGTCGCGGGCTCCGCGGAGAACCAGGCCCAAAGAGCGATGCGCCGCAACCGTGCGAGCGGTACCTGCCGTGGATCGCGGACGTATTCGCGGGCGATCCATGCCGCCAGCGGCTCATGCGCGAGCTCGGCGGCCTCGGCGACGAGCTGAAGCCATGTCGGCGCGAGCTTGGGAGAACGCGGAAGATGGTTCGCGATCTGTCGGCGGAAGAGCTCGCCGTCAGGCAGGTGCGGGATGGGGCGCACGAATGATTCCGGCGGTAACTTGCGCAGCCACATCGGCAGATTGGCCAACGCCGCGATTTGCGCGAGTGCGGCGCCGTCGATCACGGCTGCAACAGCGCACGCGGGATCGAGCCGGTTCCGCTGAACTGCCAGCGCGAACAGAAGCGCGGGAAAGCTCGCCGCGAGGTCGGCAAGGCGCGCGTGACGCTGGGCGAACGCGCGCACCGCTCCCTGGACGTGCGGATGATATCGCCGAAGCCTGCGTTCGAGCAGGTCGGAGCGCCCGGCCACCTGACAGGGGGCCGGCAGAAGATGGGATGTCATGCCAATAGGTTCTCAATCGCGGCGCCGATGGCCACGGCAGATGAGAGTTGATATGGGACTTTATGGTTCACCCGGGACATGGGTCCCGGGGAAGCGCGTCAAATATCGCGCGGCGAACCCGGGAAGCGTGCTGTCGTCGACATGGTCGCCTCCAAAAATGAAAATACGTGCATCCAATAGCTTGGCCTTGGCCAGGATGCAACCCGGGACTGCATCCTGCCTGCGCGATCTCCGCAACGGCGTGCAGCAATCTGCATACTGTGTCGGCTTCAGTGGTGGTGGTGGTTCATCAAAAAATCTGCCTTGATGCGCATCGGGACGGTGCGCGATGCGGCCGGTCGCCGCCTCCGAAGCTGCTGCTGGGCCTTTGGGGGCTTTGGAAATAGCTTGGCGGAGTGGCGATATGAGCGGTTTGGTGATCTCGGGCGGCCGGGTGGTGGATCCTGCGAGCGGGATGGATGCCATCGGCGACGTGGCCGTGGTGGACGGCAAGATCGCTGCAGTCGGCGCCTCGCTTGGCAGTGCCGAGCGGGTGATCGATGCGACCGGCCTCGTGGTCGCGCCCGGCTTCATCGATCTGCATGCGCATGGCCAGTCGATCCCGGCCGACCGCATGCAGGCGTTCGACGGCGTGACGACGACGCTCGATCTCGAGGCCGGCGTGCTGCCGGTCGGCTCCTGGTACGAGCGCCAGGCGAGGAAGGGCCGCGTGCTGAATTATGGTGCCGCCACCAACTGGGCCTTTGCGCGCATCGGTGCGATGACCGGCTCCAACGCAGAGAGCTCGCTGGAGGCGTTCGGCAATGCCATGCGCGACCGCCGCTGGATGGATAATGTCGCGAGCGATGCCGAGGTTTCAGGCATCCTCGATCGCCTCGCGCGCGGCCTCAACGAGGGCGGCATCGGCATCGGAATCTTGAACGCCTATGCTCCGGGCGCCGGCGTGCAGGAGTTGACTGCGGTGTGCCAGCTTGCCGCCAAGCAGAACGTGCCGACCTTCACCCACGTCGCCTACATGTCGCGCATCGACCCCGAGAGCGCGGCGGAGGCCTATATCCGCCTGATCGGCTATGCCGGCGCGACGGGCGCGCACATGCACATCTGCCATTTCAATTCATCGAGCAAGACCGACATCGAGCGCTGCCGCGTGCTGATCGAGAAGGCGCAAGCGCAAGGGCTCCCCATCACGGTCGAGGCTTATCCTTACGGCACCGGATCGACTGTGCTGGCGGCCGCCTTCTTCAGCGATCCGCAATTCGTCGAGCGCAACGGCACCGGCTATGACTCGGTGCAGCGCGTGACCGACGGCTACCGCTTCCACGACCGTGAGGAGCTCTTGAAGGCGCAAGCCGAAGAGCCATCCTCATTGGTGCTCTGGCATATCCTCGACACCGAGCACAATGCGCATCATCGCGACCTCCTCGACATGTCGGTGCTCTATCCCGGCGGCGCGATCGCCTCCGATGCGATGCCGTGGACGACGTCGGACGGCAAGACCTACACCGGTGATGCCTGGCCGCTGCCTGATGACGCCACCTCGCATCCGCGCTCGGCCGGCTGCTTCACGAAGTTCATCCGCGAATGGGTGCGCGAGCGCAAGACCGTGTCGCTGCTCGAAGGCGTGCGCAAATGCGCGCTGATCCCCGCAGAAATCCTGTCGCAGAGCACGCCCGCCATGCGCGCCAAGGGCCGCCTCGCCAAGGATGCCGACGCCGACATCGTCGTGTTCGACTACGAGAAGCTGTCGGACCGCGCGACCTTCACGGCGATGAACCGTCCGTCGGAAGGCGTGCGGCATCTCGTTGTCAGCGGTCAGCCGTTGATCACCGACGGCGTGCTGGATGGGGCGGCGCGGCCCGGAAAGCCCGTCCGCCGACCCGTCGTCGCGAGCTGATCCATGCCGGTCCCCATTCTCCTGGTGACGGGTTTTTTGGGGGCGGGCAAGACCACGGTCGTCAATCATCTGCTGGCTCACGCGGACGGACGGCGCATTGCCGCTGTCGTCAACGATTTCGGAGCGATCAACATCGATGCGGAGTTGATCGCGGGCGCAAGCGACGGCGTGGTCAGCCTTGCCAACGGCTGCATCTGCTGCTCGCTCGAAGGCGATCTGATCCGCACGCTCTCGACCTTGCTGCGGCGTGATCCCAAGCCGGAGTACATCGTCATCGAGACCAGCGGCGTCGCCGATCCCGGCGACATCGTCCGCAATTTGATGGATCCCGTGATCCTGCGCGAGGCGCCGCTCGAAACTGTGCTGTGTGTGATGGACGCGGCAACGCCGACGGCGGCGCTGGATGACGCGCTTCAGCGCTCGCAGCTGCGCGTCGCCGATATCGTGGCGTTGAGCAAGCTGGATCTGGCGGGCGAAGGCGCCGGCGTGCGGATGCGCGAGGCTATCCGCGCGCAGCGCGTGCCCGCATTGGTGGTCGATGCAAAGCACGGCGAGATTCCGTCCGCCTTGCTGTTTCCCGCCAGCGATCGTGCAGCCGTATCGCGCGAGCCAGGGCCGAAACGTCCGGCCGAAGAGCGCTTCGAGACGCTGAGCTGGACCTCCGACCGGCCACTCTCGCTGCCGCGCCTGCAGCAGGCGATCGGCAAGCTGGCGCCGAAGCTGGCGCGCGCCAAAGGCCTGTTCGAGACGGTCGAGCAGCCCGGCCGCCAGATGGTGTTCCAGTTCGCAGGCGGCCGCGCGACGCTCGCGCCAGGCGATGCGCCCGCGCCAGGCGTGCCCCGCGCGCGGATCGTCTTCATCGCCGAACTCGGTGTGCTCTCCAAGACCGAGCTCGACGCGCTCATGGACGGCTGTGTTGCTTCGCCTTGACGCAAGGCGATAGAGTCGATCGTGTCCATTGTCAGCCGCCGCCTGTCTTGCGGTGCCGATCCGAGGCCATCATGCTCCCGAAGAACTCATCCTCCCCCGCCGACACCGCTTTACGTCGCGCTGCCAAGCCGGTCATCGTCTATCCGGCAGGGTCGATGCCCGGGCCTGACATGGCCACGCTCGAATCCGCGCGGCAGACGATGGTCAAGACACACGAGCTGATCGTGCCGCCACGCGATGCCCGAGCCTTTCGCGCGGCGCGCGGGCAGTTTGTCCGCATCGTCAGCATCGACGGCCCTCAGGTCGGCGATCTCAATCTCTGGAACGCGCACGATCTCGCCGAGCGTTTCTTCAGCGGCAAGACGCGGGCGCTCCATGGCACGCATGTCGGCCTCGGTAACAGGCTCTGGAGCACGATGCCTTACCTGCGGCCGATCGCGACCATCAGTCATGATACGCTTGGTTGGTACGGTTTCGACGCTGACGGCGCCGGCATTCACGATGTCATCGGCACACGCTGCGATCCCTACACCAATCTCCTGCTCAACGGCACGGCTTACGATTTCTGCTGCCACTCCAACCTGTCGCGCGCGCTTGCCGCCGAATTGAAGGTCGATCCCGCCGCGGTCGAGCATCATGTCCACGATGTGCTCAACGTCTTCATGTGCACGGGCTTCACGCGGGACACGCATCAATATTTCATGAAGGCAAGTCCGGTCCGCCCCGGCGACTTCATCGAGTTCTTCGCGGAGATCGACCTGCTCGGAGCGTTGTCGGCCTGTCCCGGCGGGGACTGCAGCGCAAGCCATTCCAGCGATGCCGCGGCGTGCTATCCGCTCAAGATCGAGATCTTCGAGCCGGACCGGGCGACACTGAAGGACTGGTCCTGGCCGACGCCGAGCGCGTATCATCGTCACCACGGCGTGCCCGCAGGAGGCTGAGTCCTAATCCTCCACCGGTAATCCATCCCCGTGCGCATACCATTCCGCACGCGAGGCCCACTGCACATGCCGGTCGGGTGTCACGCCCAGCGGCTCGTCGAACGCGCCGGCATGAATGATTGTCTCGCGCCCGCTGCGCGTCAGATGCGGCATCGGGCTGCCGCAGGTCTTGCAGAACGCGGTGGCAAAGCTGCGCGCGTTAGGCAAATCGAAGCGCGCGACGGATGCTTCACCGCGCAGCCAGCGTAGCGCGGTCGCCTCGACGATCACCTCGCATGAATGCGCTGTACCGGTTGCCTTGCGGCAGCGCGAGCAATGGCAATTGAGGAAGCGATCGAACGGAGCTTCGACCTCGAACGCAACCGCGCCGCACAAGCAGCTTCCCCGGAATGCCGTCATGTCACGCCTCCTTCCGCTATTCTCAAGAAGGTGACAGGTCCTCAGCGGTCACTCAAATTGAGTGATGCCGTGTCCGACCGACCAGTTCTCTGCGGGCGCGTCGAGCACATTGACGAACACATCTGCGGGGCGGATGCCGGGATTGTCGCCGAGCAGGTCCACGATCCGGCGGTAGAGCGCCTTCTTCTGCTCAGCGGTGCGCGAGGCGAACACGGTGATCTGGACCAGTACGGCGTCGTCGCTACGCTCGACGCCGTAGGCGTTGCCGCAGCGGAAATTTGCGGGCGATAGCTCGCTGATGGTCATGAACTCGTCGCCTTCGGGCACGTTCAGCGCCTCGCGCATGGCGCGATAGAGGCCGTCGAGGATTGCCTGCCGGTAAGCATCCGGCTTTCCGGCGCGCATCGAGATGTGGAGCAGAGGCATCGGCTGGTCCCTTTGCATGCGGAGCCGACCGGCCGGGCGCATGCAAGCGCCGGTCGTTCGGACCCATTGGCGAAAACGGGCTATCAATCCCGACTGGTTTTTGACACGATGTCCAGAAATCACATTCTTGACGTCGTGTCAAATATTGAGGAGTGTCAATTGAGGCCGCGCGAATTCGATCATGACGACATCCTGCGCATCGCGTTCGACCAGTTCTGGCGCAAGGGCGTGCGCGGCGCCTCGTTGTCGGACATCGCGCGCGATGCCGGCGTTCAGCGCGGCAGTCTCTATAACGCTTTCGGAAGCAAGGAGGCGCTATTCCTTCAGGCCTATGCGCGTTACGCCGGCGATTACCTGCTCGACCTGCAAAAGGCGCTTGGCACCGGCTCGTTGCGCAAGCGCCTCACGGCGTTCTTCGACCTCACCATCACCAATTTCCGCTCCGGCTCGCCGCCACGCGGCTGTCCGACCACGCGCGGGTTGATGGAGCTTGGCGCGGCCGAAGGCGAAGGTCTCGACGAGGATGCACGGAAGGCCTTTGCGAACTTGATATCGCGCATCACCGCGCTGGTTCAGGAGGCAATGTCGGCGGGTGCCGGGCGCGGCGAGTTCAGCGGCGACCCCGCCGCCTCGGCGCTGCACATCATCACGGTGACGCGCGGCCTCGCCGTGCTCGAGCGCGCCTTCGATGACGAACCCCAGTTGCGCAAGATCGCCGCCCACACGATCGACCTCGTGCTCGGCAAGGGCGGCCGCTAGGCGTCAACAGACTGCAAGCGCGCCGACCGCTCGCCTGGCCGCACTTTCCTGCTCGATCGCAGGGATGCTCGCTACGCATTGGCGAGGCCCAAGGTGCACTCATACCGAAATCAGGTCGGTCCCGTTGTCCGACTCGCAGGCGATGCCGAAGATCCCATGTCGGGAACCCGAATGCTTAAAGCTTTGCTAAGGGAGAGCAGGATAATCTGGCATATCTGCCCCGCCAAATCTTGCGAGCACCGATGATTTTCTCCCGCATCAGTTTCAAGCTGGTCCTCATTGTTGGCATCAGTCTTGTCGGCATGATCGCGCTGGCGCCGATCGCGCTGTCGACCTTGCGCAGCCAGATGATCGCCGACCGCCAGGCCAAGACGCAGCACATGGTCGATGTCGGCTACGGCATCCTGGCGCACTACCAGAAGCTCGAGAGCGACGGAAAACTCACGCGCGAACAGGCCCAGGCCGGCGCCATGGCGGAGATCAAGAGCCTCCGCTACGACAAGGTCGAGTATTTCTGGATCAACGACATGACCCCGAAGATGATCATGCATCCGATCAAGCCCGAGCTTGACGGCAAGGATCTCGCGGCAATGAAGGATCCGTCCGGCAACGCGCTGTTCCTCGGCTTCGTTGACGTCGTCAAGAAACAGGGCGCGGGCTTCTACAGCTATCTTTGGCCCAAGCCGGGCTTCGAGCAGCCGGTCGCGAAGATCTCCTATGTGAAGGGCTTTACGCCGTGGGGCTGGATCATCGGGACCGGGATCTATCTCGACGACGTCGACGCCGTGTTCCGCCAGGATGCGATGACCTTCGGCCTGGTGTGTCTTGCAGTGTTCGTGCTCGTGCTCGGCGCCTCCTTCGTGATCGGCCGCAGCGTGACGCGGCCGCTGGCCAAAATCACTGATCTCACTGAGCGCCTCGCTGCCGGTGACAGCGCTTTCGAGGTGCCCTACACCAACCGCGCTGACGAGGTCGGCGGACTCGCCAAGGCGCTGGCCGTGTTCAAGGACAATGCGTCGGCTGTGGGCCGGATGCACGCCGAGCAGCAGGAGACGAAGCAGCGCGTCGACGACGAGAAGCGCAGGACCATGGCCGATCTCGCCGGCAAGTTCGAGGCGAGCGTCCAGGCCGTCGTCCGCGACGTCTTCAACGAGGCGCGCGCGATGCAGCAGGCCGCGCAAGGCATGTCGGAGACCGCCGATAAGGCGACCGACCGCGCCAGCTTCGTCGCCACCGCCTGCCAGCAGGCCTCGAACAATGTGCAGACGGTGGCGTCCGCCGCCGGACAGCTGTCGGCCTCGATCACCGAGATCAGCCAGCGCGTTGCACAGGCTGCGACGGTCGCCGACAAGGCGGCCGCCGACGGCCAGCGCACCAACGACACCGTGCAGGGGCTCGCTCAGGCCGCCCACAAGATCGGCGAGGTCATCGACCTCATCAACCAGATCGCCTCGCAGACCAATCTGCTTGCGCTTAATGCGACCATTGAAGCCGCGCGCGCCGGCGAGGCCGGCAAGGGCTTTGCGGTGGTCGCGAGCGAAGTGAAGTCGCTGGCGAGCCAGACCGCAAAGGCGACCGACGAGATCGGCGCGCAGATCACCGCGATCCAGGCCGAGACCAACCAGGTCGTCGGCAATATCGAGAGCATCCGGGCCACCATCATGGAGGTCAACGAGATCTCCTCGTCGATCGCAGCCGCGGTCGAGGAGCAGGGTGCCGCGACGCAGGCCATTGCGCACAGCGTGCAGGAAGCGGCCTCCGGCACCGACCAGGTCTCGCAAAACATCTCCGGCGTCACCGATGCGACCGCCGAGACCGGCCAGGCCGCGGGCCGCGTGCTGCAATCGAGCGGCCGGCTGACCGAGAAGCTGCAATCGCTGGAGAACGAGGTCAGTGCCTTCGTTGCCGGCGTGCGGGCGGCCTAGTATGGTTGGGGGATGGCTTCGTCCCCCCACCGCATCCTCCTGATCAATCCGAACAGCAACGCGGCGACCACCGCGATGATGGTCGCGATCGCGAAGTCCGCCGCGGCCGAAGCTTTCGACATCATCGGCGCCACGGCAACGCGCGCGCCGATGATGATCGTCTCCGCGGACGCATTGGAGGCCGCCGCGTCTGAGGTCGAAGAGATCGCGCTCGCCCATCAAGGTTCCTGTGACGGCATCATCGTCTCGGCGTTCGGCGATCCCGGCCTCGCGGCAATCAAGGCGGAGATGAAATTGCCGGCGGTCGGCATCGGCGAGTCCTCGATGCTGGTAGCGGCCGAAGGTGGCCGCCGCTTCGGCGTCGCCACCACGACGCCGCTGCTGAAGGCGAAGATCGACGCGCTGGCCGACGCGCTGGGATTGCGCTCGCATTACACCGGCTGCCGCTTTGCCGGCCGTGATCCGCAAGAGTTGATGCGCGATCCCCCACGATTGCGCACGGCGCTGGCGGGCGCGGTCGATGCCTGCATCGAGCATGATCGCGCCGAGGCGGTTATCATCGGCGGCGGCCCGCTGGGTGAAGCTGCGCGCGACCTGCAGCCGATGTTTGCCGTGCCTGTCATTGCGCCGGTCCCGTCTGCCGTGGCGCGGATGATGCGGCTGATCAATACGTAGTTTTTCCGCGTCGCGGCATCGGCCGTGACGTGGAGAACTGTTTTCCTTGACATGACCTCTGCCGTGCTCGACCTGTAACGATGTCGATGGGCGGCCCGCGCATGCCCGGCGAACAAGAAAAGCAACACGGGACAACGTCATGAGTGCAGGCCTCAACGAAAAGGATTACCTCGCCACCTTGCACGGGCTGTGGGAGAAGGCGTGGCCCAAGGGCCTGCCGCGCTCGCCCAACTATCTGCACGGCGAAGTCCCCTTGACGGAATATCTGCGCGCCTGGGCCAAGCAAAGCCCCGATCGTCCCGCGGTGATCTTCTACGGTCACGTCACCACCTACGCTGATCTCGACCGGCAGAGCGACCGCTTTGCGGCGCTGCTGCAGGCGAAGGGCGTGCGTAAGGGCGATCGCGTCGCCGTCTTCCTGCCGAACTGTCCGCAATTCCACATCGTGTTCTTCGGCATCCTGAAGCTCGGTGCGGTCCATGTTCCCGTGAGCCCGCTGTCGCGTGCGTTCGAGCTCTCCTATGAGCTGAACGACACCAAGGCCGAAGTGATCGTGGCGCTCGACCAGCTCATTCCTGTCGTCGAGCAGGTGAGGGGCGAGGTGAGCCTGCGCGAGATCATCGTCACCAGCTTTGCCGATGTCGTGCCCGTCACGCCCACCTTTCCGACGCCGGATTCGATCCGCACGCCGCGCATTGCGGTTGCAGGCGCGACCGATCTTCTGCCTGCGCTTGCCGCGCTTCCCGCACCCCTGCCGCTGCCGCCGCCCGGCCTCGATGAGGTCGCCGCGCTCAACTACACCGGCGGCACCACCGGCATGCCCAAGGGCTGCGTCCATACCCACCGCGACATGGTCTATACGGCCGCCGCCAATTACGGCATCTCGCTGCTGTCGGACGAGAGCAGCACCTTCCTGTCGTTCTTTCCGGAGTTCTGGATTGCCGGCGAAAATCTCGGTTTGATCTTCCCGCTGTTTTCAGGCGCGACGCTGGTGCTGCTGGCGCGCTGGGATGCCGTCGGCGCGATGGCCGCGATCGACAAGTACAAGGTGACGATCACGGCGATGCCTGTCGACGGCGCGGTCGAGTTGATGGACCATCCGCGCTGGAGCGAGTTCGATCTGTCGTCGCTGCAACAGGTCCGCGTGGTCTCCTTCGTCAAGAAGCTCAACGCCGACTATCGCAAACGCTGGAAGGACCTCACGGGCACCATCCTCATGGAGGCGGCCTGGGGCATGACGGAGACCCACACCTCCAACACGTTCACATCAGGTTTCCAGGACGACGATTTCGATCTCAACAATCAGCCGATCTTCGTCGGGCTGCCGGTTCCCGGCGCCGAGTTCAAGATCACCGATTTCGAGACCGGCGCGCTGCTGCCGCTCGGTGCGGAAGGCGAGATCCGCGTGCGCACGCCCTCGCTGCTCAAGAGCTACTGGAACAAGCGGGAGGCGACTGCGGAGTCGCTGATCGACGGCTGGCTGCGCACCGGCGACATCGGCGTCATCGACAAGGACGGCTTTCTGCACTTCCTCGGCCGCCGCAAGGAGATGCTGAAGGTCAAGGGCATGAGCGTGTTTCCGCCGGAGATCGAGGCACTGCTCGGCCAGCATCCGAAGGTGCTGGGCTCCGGAGGCCGTCGGCACCGTCTCCGGCGAAGATATTCGCGCCTGGTGCGCCGAGCGAATGGCCGTCTACAAGGTGCCGGAGGTGCGCATCATCGACGCGCTGCCGTTGACCGCAACGGGCAAGGTGAAGAAGCAGGACCTCAACCCGAACCAGCCTGCTGCAGCCTGAGTGAGAGAGACGATGTCGTTCAAGAAACTCCTGATCGCCAATCGCGGTGAGATCGCCATCCGCATCGCGCGCGCCGCGGCCGACGCCGGCATCGCCACGGTCGCGATCCATCCCCCTGAAGATGCGCTCTCCCTGCATGTGCGCGTCGCCGACGAGGCGATCGAAATCCCCGGTCGCGGCGCACGGGCCTATCTCGATATCGAGGCCGTGGTGAAGGCGGCGAAAGGCGCGGGTTGCGATGCGGTCCATCCCGGCTACGGCTTCCTCAGCGAGAACGCGGCGTTCGCGAAAGCCTGCGCCGATGCGGGCATTGTCTTCGTCGGGCCGAAGCCGGCCGCGCTGGAACTGTTCGGCGACAAGGTGGCTGCACGGCAATTGGCAAAGCGTTGCGGCGTGCCCATCATCGCCGGCACCAGCGGGCCGTCGTCGCTGGAGGAGATCACCGCGTTCTTCACCTCGCTCGGCAGCAATGCGGCGATCGTCATCAAGGCGATGGCGGGCGGCGGTGGCCGCGGCATGCGCGTTGTGGAGAATGCTTCCGATCTTGCGGAGGCCTATGCGCGCTGCCAGTCCGAAGCCAAGGCGGCGTTCGGCTTCGATGGCGTCTATGCCGAGCGGCTGATCCGTCAGGCGCGCCATATCGAGGTGCAGATCATCGGCGACCGTCATGCTGCGATCTCGCATCTCTGGGAGCGGGAATGCACCATCCAGCGCCGGCATCAGAAGCTGATCGAGGTGGCGCCGAGCCCGTCGCTCAGCGACGGCTTGCGCGGCCGTATCATCGAGGCGGCGAAGCAGTTGGCGGCGGCCGCGTCGTACGACAATCTCGGCACCTTCGAATTCCTCATCGACGGCACCGCCGAAGACAGTTTTGCCTTCATCGAGGCCAATCCGCGGCTTCAGGTCGAGCACACCGTGACGGAAGAGGTGCTCGGCCTCGACCTCGTCCGTGCCCAGCTTGCGATTGCCGCTGGCAGCTCATTGGCTTCGCTGGGCCTCTTGCAAAGCGGGATTCCCAAGCCGCGCGGCTACGCCATGCAGCTCCGTGTCAACATGGAGACGCTGGACGAAACGGGGGCGACGCATCCGACCGGCGGCGTGCTCGCCGTGTTCGAGCCCCCGTCGGGCCCCGGCGTCCGCGTCGACAGTTTTGGCTATGCCGGCTACAAGACCAGCGCGGCCTTTGACTCGCTGCTCGCAAAAGTCATCGTGCATACGCCGGGCGAGGCCTGGCACGACGTGGTCGCAAAAGCCTCGCGCGCCCTGCGCGAGTTCCGGATCGACGGCGTCGTCACCAACATCGCCTTTCTGCAGGCGGTGCTGGCACATCCCGACTTCAAAACCAACCGCATCGCGACCGATTTCATCGATCGCAATATCGCCAAGCTGGTCGAGGCGGCGGACGGCGCGGCCAAGCCACTCTATTTTGCGGCGGCCGAGCGTGGCGGCGCGCAAGCCGCCGAGGCGCAGGTCGCGCAAGCGGTTCCTGAAGGTGCCGTGATGGTCGCGGCGCCCTTGCAGGGCACCATCGTCACCATTCAGGTCAAAGAGGGCGAGATCGTGCGCCCTGGCCAACAGCTCGCCGTGATCGAGTCCATGAAGATGGAGCATCTTGTCATGGCCGAGCAGGGCGGCCGGGTCATGAAGCTCGCCGCGGACGACGGCGTCACGCTGCTTCATGGCGAGCCGATCATGTATCTCGAGCCGCTCGATGTCGCGGCCGATCATTCGGCGGCGGAAGCCGATATCGATCTCGATCATATCCGCCCTGATCTTGCCGAGTTGATCGCCCGCCAGGCGAATACGCTCGACGAAAACCGCCCGGCTTCGGTCGAGCGCCGCCGCAACACCAACCAGCGCACCGCGCGCGAGAACGTCGCACAGCTCGTCGACGACGGCTCGTTCATGGAATACGGCAGCCTCGCCATCGCGGCGCAGCGGCGCAGGCGCAAGCTCGACGATCTCATCAAGAACACGCCGGCCGACGGCCTCGTCATGGGCGTTGCCACCGTGAACGCCGAAAAATTCAGCCCCGAGGCCGCGCGCTGCATCGTCGTGGCCTACGACTACACCGTGCTCGCGGGCACGCAGGGGCACATGAACCACAAGAAGATCGATCGCATGCTGACCCTTGCGGAAGACTGGCGCGTGCCGCTGGTGTTTTACGCCGAAGGCGGCGGCGGCCGGCCCGGTGACACCGACCGGCTCGGCATGACCGGGCTCGACGGCCCGTCCTTCGTGCAGTTCGCAAGGCTCTCCGGCCTCGTGCCAGTCATCGGCGTCGTCTCCGGCTATTGCTTCGCCGGCAACGCCGCGATGCTCGGCTGCTGCGACGTCATCATCGCCACCAGGAATGCCTCGATCGGCATGGGCGGCCCCGCCATGATCGAGGGCGGCGGCCTTGGCGTCTATCATCCGGCCGAGGTCGGCCCAGTCTCGTTCCAGTCGCCGAACGGCGTGATCGATATCCTGGTCGAGGACGAGGAGGAGGCGACCTCGGTTGCGCAGAAATACCTCTCTTACTTCCAGGGCGCAGTGAAGGATTGGGAGGCTGCCGATCAACGCCTGCTCCGGCGCGCCATCCCCGAGAATCGCCTGCGCGTCTACGACATCCGCAACGTAATCGATCTTGTCGCCGACAAGGACAGCGTGCTGGAGCTGCGCCGCGACTACGGCGTCGGCATGATCACCGCGCTGATCCGCATCGAGGGCAAGCCGTTCGGCCTGATCGCCAACAATCCGCGCCATCTCGGCGGCGCCATCGATGCCGATGCGGGCGACAAGGCCGCGCGGTTCCTCCAGCTCTGCGATGCCTTCGATCTGCCTGTTGTCTCGCTCTGCGACACGCCCGGCTTCATGGTTGGGCCGGAAGCGGAGAAGACCGCGATCGTCCGCCACGTCTCGCGCATGTTCGTCACAGGCGCAAGCCTCACCGTGCCGCTGTTCGGCATCGTGCTGCGCAAGGGCTACGGACTTGGCGCGCAGTCGATGATCGGCGGCGGCTTCCATGCCTCGTTCTTCACCGCGGCCTGGCCGACCGGCGAGTTCGGCGGCATGGGCCTGGAAGGCTATGTCCGCCTCGGCTTCCGCAAGGAGATGGAGGCGATCGCCGACCCCGAGGAGCGTGAGACTTATTACCGCAACAAGGTCGCCGAGCTCTACGCCAACGGCAAGGCGGTCTCGATCGCCTCGGTGTTCGAGATCGACAACGTCATCGATCCCGCCGAGACGCGGCGATGGATCATGGCGGGGCTTCGGTCGGTGCCGAAGCCGCCCGTGCGGACGGAGAAGAAACGGCCATGCATCGATACGTGGTGAGGGCAGTGCAGCAATAGCCTGCGTCCCGGTTCCCGATTGACATCCCCGCCTGTGGTGCCAGACTTTGCATCATAATACAGGGTGGAGACGTCTGCGATGGCCAGCCTTTCGGCCTCGAACCATGTCGCCCGTGTCTTGTCCGTGGCCAATCATGCGGCCGACGTCGACGCATCGTCGCGCATCGAGAACTCCTGGCGGCGCTGCCTGATCAGCCACAGGCTCGATCCCGCCCGTCAGGGCCCGCCGCAGACGCTCACCGAAGCCGAGATCCGCCACGTCGCCGAGCCGATGGAAGAGACCATCCGGCAGCTAACGCCCGAGCTCGACGATCTCGCCCGCGTACTGCGCGACGCCGGCTATTGCGTCAATCTGGCCGACGCCAACGCGACCATGCTGTTCAGCCGCCTGCCTGGAGAGGCCGACGCGCGGATGTTCATGGACTGGAAGATCTACACCGGTTCGAACTTTGCCGAGACCTTCGAGGGCACCAATGGTCTCGGGACCTGCCTTGCCGAGCAGAAGCCGATCCTGGTGCATCGCGACGAGCATTTTCGTGCGCAGTGGCACATGTTCTCCTGCGCGGTGGCGCCGTTGTTCGACCAGGCCGGGCGTCTCGCCGGCGCTGTGAACATTACCTCGTGCCGCGAGGATCTCGAACGCGCCGCGCATCAGCTCGCGCTCGCGGTGACCATGGAGGCGACGCGGCGGATGGAGGGGGCGATCTTCCGCGATCACTTCCGCAACGCCTGGATCGCGACCGTGCCCGGCGATGGCGGCAGCGGCCTGCTCGCCTATGACGAGGATCGTCGCATCGTCGGCGCCTGCCGCTCCGCCCGCGCACTGCTCGGCCTCACCGACGGCTTGATCGCCTCGGGCATCGACCTGTCGCGCTACATCAAGCTCGATCATGCGCGTAACGTCGACGAGGTCGTCGAGCTGCGCCGCGCCGACGGCCGTCCGCTGGGTCAGAGCCATGTCTCCCCGCCGCTGCGCGCAAAACCCTCTCCGCTCGGGCAAGATGCGTCCGTCGATCGCTTCGACGCGCTGCATCGGCTCGCCGGTCGCGATCCCGGCCTCATCAGAAGCGTGAAGCGCCTCCGGAGCATCGGCGATCACAATCTGCCGGTGCTGCTGCACGGCGAGACCGGCGTCGGCAAGGATGTGTTCGCGCGCGCCATCCACGCGGCCAGCAACCGCGCGCGCAACAATTACGTCGCGCTGAATTGCGCGGCGATGCCGGAGAGCCTGATCGACGCCGAGCTGTTCGGCTACGAGGCCGGGGCGTTCACCGGCGCGCGGCGCGATGGCTCGAAGGGCCTGATCGTGCAGGCGGATGGCGGAACGCTGTTCCTGGATGAGATCGGCGACATGCCGATCGCGCTGCAGACGCGCCTCTTGCGCGTGCTGGAAAATCGCGAGGTCTGGCCGCTCGGAGCGCTGAAGCCGGTGCCGGTGGATATCCGCCTGATCAGCGCAACCCATCGCGATCTCGGCCGCATGGCGGAGGAGGGGGCCTTCCGCGCCGATCTCTATTTCCGCCTGCGCGGCATGGAGGTGCGGCTGCCGGCGCTGCGCGAGCGCGCTGACAGGGATGACATCATCGCCCAGATCGCGCGCGAGGAGGCGCCGAACTGCCGCCTCTCGAGCGAAGCCTGGGCGCTGCTCTCGGCCTATCCCTATCCCGGCAACATGCGCCAGCTCCGCCATGTGCTGCGGCTCGCCGGCTGCACGGCGGAGGATGGCGTCATCACCGACGCCGATCTCGATCTGCCACCGTTCGGCGGGAGGGCTGCGGAGACCGATCTCGCAGCTGCCGAGCGCGCGACGATCGTGGAAGCGCTCCGCCAGCACGGTGGCCGCGTGACGGAAGCAGCGCGTGCCCTGAAACTCAGCCGCGCGACGTTGTATCGCAAGATCAAGCAGCTGAAGATCGAGACCGCGCGGTAGCGTTCGATCGCGTACGGCGGACGTTCTTCTCCTCTCCCCCTGTGGGCCTGTCGCGCAATCCATCAATTGTGTGTTTGAGAATGCCGGTGTTGTCCTCTAGCGTGGCACGGCGCTGACGCGGCCTTAATCGAGGCAGTATCGGAATCCCTCGAGCTCCAGCACGATCATGCGCAGATGCCTGCGCTTGGCCTCGATATTGGGCGCGTCACAGTCGACTGTCAGTACTTACGTCTCTTCGTGGCGAGCCTGACACCGGCCGACGATCGATCTTCAGCCCCACTCGCTCCACTCCGCTCCCACGGTGCGGGCGACTGTATTTCCGAAGGGATCGAAGTCTGACAGGATTACAATCCGCGGTTGAAGAGTCGAATAGCAGTCGCGCTGCCCTAACGCATCTGTGACCAGCGGCAGTGAGCCGGTTCACACACAAAAAGCCCAGCGTCGCCTAAATCAACGAATGCATTCTTCGGTCCACGCACGACTGTCGTCGACCGCGAATGATTTTCTGACAGAATATTTGGGTGTGCTGATGAGTATTGATCACGCGGCCGGCTGCAGCGGCCTTTCTACCCTGTTCAATTCCAGACGCGTCAGGTCAAGATGCACAAAAGCGGTAATGTTTTCCGGATGTTTGGTTGTCAACCTCATCTCAATGACCGGCACGGCGTCCGCTCACGTGAAGTGGTTCGTGCCATGCATCGTGTCCGACGATCCGCTGCCGGTTCAGGCAGTATTCACCACCATTTTTTTTCTGTTCTTGGCGCTGTTTCTCGCGATGTTTTATCTCGCCTGCGCGGCAGAGCAGACCACGTTCGGGCTCATGCTCTCAAGATTTCTGAATCACGTGACCGAGCCTCTGCGCCGTCGCGTCGATGACCTCTTGCGAGGGGCCGCGGCGGTGTTCTTCGCTTTGTTGTGGGCTCACGGCGGGCTCATTCTCACCCCGGAACTCGAAGCAAACAGTATCTGGCTCTCGGCCATTCAGTTGCTCATCCCGTTGTTTTTGGCCGCGCGGCCCACACTCCCGGCGGCGGGGGCAGCCATACTGCTGCTCTATGGCTATGGTGCCGCCTGCTATGGTCTGTTTCACATGCTGGACTACCCGGTCTTTCTGGGGCTCGGGGTGTGGTTCGCGCTTTCTGTATCGCACGACGCCAAACTGCTTGCTTTTCGTTCTGATTTCCTGCGGTGGACTGTCGCCCTGTCCTTGTTATGGCCGTCGATGGAGAAATTTGTGTACCCGGCCTGGGTCGCGGCGATCGCGGTAAATCATCCAGAGTTGACCTTGGGTTTCGATGTCTCGACTGTCGTTACCGCCGCCGGGATTGTGGAATTCGGCCTGGCTTTCGCGCTGTTCTGGACACCGTTGGTCCGACGTCTTTCCGCGCTTGCCTTGGTGCTGCTGCTTACCGCCGCAACTCTCGATTTTGGCAAGGTGGACGGCATAGGTCATTTGATGATCGTCGCCATACTTTTCGTGGTGTTCGCGGATCGAGAAGATCGGCCTGTCCAGTATCGTCCCGCGCTCGCTCCGCTAGTTAGCAGTATGGCTTTGCCGGCCACGCTCCTTCTCTACACCGGGGCTCACACGCTCTCTTACGCATCTTTGAGCGCCCCGATCGAGCCGCTCGCGGGCGGCGCGGCATTGCTGCTCCTCATCTTCCTTTGCCTGCGCCGGTTCACGGGACATCCGACCAACCGACGCGATAAGAGCGAACAGGACCCTGTCCGCCAAGTACCGCTCCGCGCAAGCATCCTGGTGGTTTCGCCCGATGCTGCGCCCGAAGTGGCGTTTGGCGGTGTCGCCCTGGCGGCTGTCGTGTTGATTGCGTTGGGCCTGCACGGCCATGAGTTGAAAGTTCCGCCCTCGGGCGCAAGCGTAGCACCTCGGCAGCAGCACTCGACATGAGCACCAGTGGCTAGCCTTTGCCTCTCCCCGCAAGCGGGGAGGGCGCGCACTGCCGATGCCTGCTCACGAAAAATCCGTCCAGCTCAAATGCCTCGAGTCGAGGTCGCCGACCGAAACGGTCTCACGTGTCTCCTGCGGCGTGTGGAAGCTGCTGCGCAGATATACCAGCGGCGTCGCCGTAGCCGAATGCGCGGCGCCCCGCACCTCGCCGACGAAGATCGAATGCGTCTTGGTCTCGAACTCCTGCGCCAGCACACAGTCGAACGCGGCGACGGCGTCCGTTAAAACCGGCGCACCGGTTGCACCCCGCGTCCATTGCCCGAACGCAAAACGGTCGTCGCCGTTGACGCCCTTCTGGCCGCTGAAGGTCAGCGCCAGCAGGGCGTGATCTTCGTGCAGGAAATTGACGGCAAACGCGCCTTCCTCGCGGATGCGGGCATGGGCACTGGCGTTGCGGTTGACGCACACGATCAGCGACGGCGGATTGTCCGACAGTGAGGTCGCCGACGTCACGGTCAGCCCGGTGCGCTTGCCGTGTTCGGCACCAACAGTGACGAGAGCAACTGCGCCTGCGCATTGGCGCATCGCCTGTTTGAAATCCTTTGCGTCGAGAGGTTTGGCGTCGGCCGTCACGCGGAAATCTCCGAAACAGTAGCGGGTGCGACACGTTCGCGCCGCACCCGCCATGCGTCAAGCCGCCTTCTTCGCGGAGCCGAGATGCTTCAAACGCGGCATCACCTCGTTCTTCAGCAGCGCGAGCGAGTGGTGCCAGGCTTCCGGCTTGTGCTTGTAGTCGAAGCCGAACACGCAGAGCACGCCGAAGCCGCCGACCTCGTCGTAGATCTTCTCGATCTTCTCGGCCACGGTCGTGGGCGAGCCGACGATCCAGTTCCGCTTGGCGCAATATTCGACCGTGACGTCGCTATCGGGCACATCAGGTGCGTGCTTCAGATAATCCTTGAAGCCGAAATGGCCGAGCAGGGGCAGGAAGTACTCGCTCATCATCCGGCCCATCATGTCGCCGGTCGAGAGCTTCCAGGCCTCCTCGTCGGTGTCGGCCACGAACACCTCGCGCACCAGGCGCCAGTCCTGCCGGTTCGGTTTGCGCCCAGTCTTGGCCGCACCGATCTCGACCGAGTCCCAATGGCTGCCGACATAGGCCGGGTTGAGATTGAGGCTCATCGGAATGAAGCCGCGCTCGCCTGCAAGCTTGAGCGTGTCAGAGTTCTTCGACAGCCCGGCAACGCCGATCGGCGGATGCGGCGCCTGCAGCGGCTTGATGTGCGGCTTGAGGAAGTCGAACATCGTGTCCGGCTTGGTCACCGTCCAGAACTTGCCCTTGTAGGTCCAGGGCGCCGGATCGCTCCACATCTTCAAGATGATCTCCAGCGCCTCGCGGGTCATGTCGCGGTTCTGGCCGCTCATGCCGTCGACGTTGAACATCGCCCAGTCGCTCGGCAGGCCCGAAGCCGCCACGCCGAAATTGAGCCGGCCCTCGGAGAGATGATCCAGCATCGCGACGCGGTTGGCGAGCTCGGCCGGATGGTGATAGGGCAGCAGGAAGCCGCCCGGTCCGATGCGCAGGCGCTTGGTCTGCATCAGGGCCTGCGCGATCAAGAGGTCCGGCGTGGGATTGGGTTCCCAGGGCGCGGTGTGGTGCTCGCCGATCCAGGCTTCCTGATAGCCGAGCTCGTCGAGCCAGCGCAGGACCTGCAGGTCCCAGTCATGTCCTTCCTTCAGGCCGCACTCCGGCGGATGCGAAGGCATCGTGAAATAGCCGATCTCCATGGGTTTCCTCATCTGATGTTGACGCGTCTTGCTGCGCGTTCGCTGGCTTGAACAGGAACAGCTTCAGCAAGCGGTGTGCCAGCGTGGGATGCGCCCGACCCACGCGAGAAAACGCTGGTTTAGGGCGGCAATTGTCGATATTCCCGGGGCAGATTTGCAAGACCCGTCTCATCGTCGCGAGACGGCGTCTCAGCGGTGAGACGAGGATACGATTCGAAATGACCGAACCCGCTTATGTCGCGGTGGACTGGGGCACCAGCAGTTTCCGGCTCTGGCTGGTCGATCGCACCGGTAAAGTGCTGGCCGAGCGCCGCAGCGATGAAGGCATGCTGGCGGCGGCCAAGGCCGGCTTCCCCGGCGTGCTGCAAGCCCATCTTGCTGCCGTCAGCGCGCCCGATCATCCGCCGGTCCTGGTCTGCGGCATGGCGGGCGCCAAGACTGGCTGGGTCGAGGCCGGCTATGTCGACACGCCGGCGCCGCTCTCGGCGATCCTGAAGCAGGCCGCCCGCGTGCCAGGCGAGGCGCGCGACATCCGCATCCTGCCCGGCATCGCGCAGCGCGACACCAAGGCGCCCGACGTGATGCGCGGCGAGGAGACGCAATTGCTCGGCGCGCTCGGTCTCGATGCCGCTGGCGAGGCGAAGGTCTGCATGCCCGGCACCCATTCCAAATGGGTGCGGGTCAAGGACGGCACTGTTGCGCATTTCTCGACCTTCATGACCGGCGAACTCTTCAGCGTCGTCTCGCGCGAGACGATTTTGTCGCTCGCGGTCGCCGGCGCAAACGAGGCCGAGGATGCCGCGAGCTTCAAGTCGGCGGTGAAAGCCGCATTCGAGGCGCCAGCTTTCGCCGCCAATCTTCTGTTCACTGCGCGATCGCGGCAGCTGCTGTTCGGCGGCACGCCGGCTGCGGCGCGCGAGACATTGTCGGGCACACTGATCGGCGTAGAGCTCGCGGCGGGCCTCTCCGGTAGCGTGCCGAAAACCGGCATCACGTTGATTGCATCGGGGCGGCTCGCGGCGCTGTACCGGCAGGCATTCGATGCGCTGGCGGTTACCGTGAACCCGATCGATGCCGATGAAGCGGTGCGCCGCGGCCTGTCGATGGCGGCAGCTGCGATCTGGACGCAGTAGAAGGATCCTTGAGATGAGCGTTCCCTTTCCGCCGATGAAGCGCCCCCTGGTCGCGATCCTGCGCGGCGTCAAGCCGGAGGAGACCGAAGCGATCGTCAGTGTGCTGATCGAGGGCGGCATGACCGCGATCGAGATTCCCCTGAACTCGCCGGATCCGTTCCGCTCGATCGGCCTTGCAGCAAAGCTCGCGCCTTCAGGCGTGCTGATCGGCGCCGGCACGGTGCTGACCACTGCAGAAGTCGATCGTCTCAATGACGTCGGCGGCAAGCTGATGGTCTCGCCGAATGTGGATACGCAGGTGCTCGCGCGTGCACATCAGTATGCGATGGTGACGCTGCCGGGCGTGTTCTCGCCGACCGAGGCGCTGCTCGCCGCGCGCTCCGGCGCATCGGGCCTGAAGTTCTTTCCGGCAAGCGTGCTCGGCGCCTCCGGCATCGCCGCAATCCGCGCCATCCTGCCGGCCGGTGTAATGATCGCTGCCGTCGGCGGCGTCTCCGACCAGAATTTTGCGGAGTACATCAAGGGCGGCGTGACGGCGTTCGGGCTCGGCTCCAGCCTCTACAAGCCTGGCATGTCGGCCGCCGATGTCGCCGCGCGCGCAAAGGCGACGATCGAGGCCTACGATCGGGCGATTGCGAAAGACTGACGCGGCAATAAACAAGCCGTGATGCCGTCACGCTCGTGCGTTGTCCTATCTTGCTGCTATAGCGAGATCAGGAGTCCGACATGGCGATCAACAACATAGCCGATCTGTTCGTGGCAACGCTCGAACAGGCCGGCGTCAAGCGCATCTATGGCATTGTCGGCGACAGTCTGAACGGTTTCACCGAGGCGCTGCGCCGCCGCGGCACCATCGAATGGATCCACGTCCGCCACGAAGAGGTCGCGGCGTTCGCGGCCGCCGGCGAAGCCGAGATGACCGGCAGCCTTGCGGTCTGCGCGGGCTCCTGCGGCCCGGGCAATCTGCATCTGATCAACGGCCTGTTCGACGCGCATCGCAGCCGCGTGCCGGTGTTGGCGATCGCCGCGCAAATCCCCTCGGCCGAGATCGGCGGCGGCTATTTTCAGGAAACCCATCCGCAGAACCTGTTTCGCGAATGCAGCCATTATTGCGAGCTGATCTCCGATGCGAGTCAGCTGCCTTTCGTGCTGGAAAATGCGATCCGCGCGGCCGTGGGCTTGCGCGGCGTTGCCGTCGTCGCGATGCCCGGCGATGTCGCGTTCCGCTCGCCGCCGAAGCGCGCACTGTCGACCAATCGCGGGTTGTCGCTCGCGGCACCCAAGGTCGTTCCTCAAGCCGATGAGCTGAAGGCGCTCGCCGACCTGTTGAATAGCTCGGAGCGCATTACCCTGTTCTGCGGCCGCGGCTGTGCCGGCGCGCATGCGCCCTTGATGCAACTCGCAGAGATCTTGAAGAGCCCGATCGTGCACGCACTCGGCGGCAAGGAGCATGTCGAATACGACAATCCCTATGACGTCGGCATGACCGGCTTCATCGGCTTCTCCTCGGGCTACGCCGCCATGCACGCCTGCGACGCGCTGGTGATGCTGGGCACCGACTTTCCCTACAAGCAGTTCTTCCCCATTGATGCGAAGATCGTGCAGATCGACATCCGTCCGGAAAATCTGGGCCGGCGTGCCAAGATCGATCTTGGCCTCGTCGGCGACGTCAAGCTCACCATCGAGGCGCTGTTGCCGCTGCTCGAGGCCAAGACGCAGCGCAGGCATCTCGACGACGCCGTCGCGCATTACAAGAAGGCCCGCGAAGGCCTCGACTCCCTCGCCAAGGGCACGCCCGGAGCCAAGCCGATCCATCCGCAATATCTGGCAAGGGTCATCAGCGACCACGCCTCCGAGGATGCCGTCTTCACGGCCGATGTCGGCACGCCGACGGTGTGGGCGGCGCGCTATCTCGCCATGAACGGTCGCCGCCGGCTGATCGGCTCCTTCGTGCACGGCTCGATGGCCAATGCCATGCCGCAGGCGATCGGCGCGCAGGCCGCGCAACCCGGCCGTCAGGTGATCTCGCTGTCGGGCGACGGCGGCTTCACCATGCTGATGGGCGACCTGATCACGCTGACGCAGATGAAGCTGCCGGTGAAGATCGTCGTCTTCAACAACGGCGTGCTCGGATTCGTCGCGCTGGAGATGAAGGCCGCCGGCTTCGTCGACACCAATGTCGATCTGGAGAATCCAGACTTCGCCGCGATGGCGCGCGCGATGGGCATCTTTGCGAGGCGCGTCGAGGACCCCGGCGAGCTCCCGGGCGCGATGAAGGAGATGCTGGCCCACGACGGCCCGGCGCTGCTCGACGTCGTCACCGCCAAGCAGGAGCTGTCGATGCCGCCGACCATCACGGCCGAACAGGTCAAGGGCTTTAGCCTGTGGGTGCTGCGCGCGGTGATGAGCGGCCGCGGCGACGAGGTGATCGACCTCGCGAAGACGAACTTGCTGTCGCGCTAACTCCGCTTCACCGACGGCGCGGGCAGCTGCTCATGGCGGCGCTGGAAGCGCTGCCAGTGCAGCACGAGGCCGATGATGGCAGCCGGCACGAAGCCGAGCAGCAGAAGCCAGAGCGGCAATTCCTTCGGCGAGATGAAGGCGATGGCGATGTCAGAGATCAGCCAGAGCGCAGCGAACATCACCGCAAAATCCGTGCGCGGGCAGCGCAGGTAGTAGAACACGGCGGTGATGACAATTGCGGGCGCGATCGCAACCGCGATCATGACTGCCGTCAGTTCCTTCGGCGTCACCGCGTCGAGCACCATCGAGGCCAGCAGCCAGATGGCGGCGAACATGGCGATGATGTCGATCGGATGCCGCAAGCGAATACCTCTCGATGGAACGCGCTATGGTGGGGCCCCAACCTTCGACGTCGAGCCCGGTCCGTCAAGTAAAATACGCCTATTCCTCGTCGCTTCCCGGCGTCGGACGCAGCATGAAATGACCGAAGGCGGACGCGATCGGCTTGGCGGGATCGTCCTGCCAGGCCCGCGCCTCGAAGGCAACGATACGCCTTCCCTGTTTTACGATCGAGACATTGGCGATCGTGTCCAGCGCCCGACCGGAGCGTAAGTAGTTGATAGTGAGTCCGATTGGCTTGGGCAGCGTCGCGATCCCGAGCTCGCGCCGAACGCCAAAAATCGCCGTGGTCTCGAGGAACGCGCCAGTCATGCCGCCGTGGATCGCGGGTAGGATCGGGTTGCCGATGATTTGCGGCGAGAACGGCATTATCAGCGTGCCGTCATCGTTGACACGAATGCCGAGGGCGCGTGCGAACGGACTGCGCGCGAACGGACCCTCCGGATCATCAGGCGCTTCCAGCGTCGGGATGCTGCGTGTGTCCATCCGGCGATCAGCCAGCATGTTGGTGCGGTTGGCACCGATCATGAAGCAGCCGGTCGCGGTCGCCACCGGATCGTCCTCTGACTCCTGGTATGCGGTGGAGCGCACGAAGGCGATCGAGCGCGTGGTGCGGTAGCAGACTGAATGCGCCTTGATGGCAAGCCCGGGCGTCGCCGGCTTCTGGTAGTCGATGCGCAAATCGAGCGTTGCGATCGCGCTGCTGCCGTCAAGCGCAAGCTGCACGGCCATGCCGCAGCTCTCGTCCAGCATCGCGGTGACGACGCCGCCATGCAGCACACCGGTTTCGGTGTCGCCGACGAAGACAGGGCGGTAGGGCAGGCTTGACCAGGCCTCAGCAGGCGCGAACCGGTCGAGCTGGAGCCCGCTGATATGGCCGTAATCGGAACGGCGGCCCTTGATGGCCTCGGCGAGTTCCTCGAACGGAAGCGTAGCGGCTGATGTAGACATGGAGATGTTCTAGACCAGTCGGGCGCCGCGCAAAACCCCGCTTGCGCCGCTGCGCGGCAGGTTTGGCCTCGACAGGGCCCGCTGAAGCAACGATGGTGGGCATCCGTTCCCTGCCCGCGAGGAGTACCCCATGGCCGATCCCGAAACACCCGCCGCCAACCAGGGGCCCGTCACCATTTCCACTTCGAGCTCGGAACGGGCGCCGATCATCTATTTCGACGGCGCATCCTGCTTCGGCCATCACAACGGCGCGATCCAGATCGAGCTGGCCGCAAATCTCCTGATGCCCATCGGTGCCGCCGTCAGGGTCGACGTGGTCCAGACCGCGCACCTACGCTGCAGCCCGGCCGCGGCACTCGCCTTGCGCGAAGCGCTCGACAAGGCGCTTGCGATGCTCAAGCTCGGCCAGCAGCAACCGGACGAGGCGATCCCGACGGTGAAGAACTGAGCAGGAACTGAGATTGACAGTCATCCGGCTTTGAGTCACTTTTCGTGCAGGTTGATACGACCTGCCGGTTGCACCCTCCGTGGTACGGTGAATGTATCGAGCCATCATCGGCCCCCTTTGCCCGAGCGACCGGGTCAGCAACGCAACCACCTGACACACCTGGATCGCTCATGCAGAGGAAGAACCGATGCGCGATTTTCGCGATGCCAAGGCTATGGCGCAGACCTTGCGCGAATCCCTGACCACCAAGGCCGTCACCATCAGTCACAGCGAAAGCCTCGAACTGGTGTCGCGGATGCTCGGCATTGCCGACTGGAATACGTTGTCGGCGCTGCTCCACGCGGAGCGGGGTGATCTGTCGGCGCCGCCTGCGAAGCTCAAGACGACAACGGCGTACTATCCAGCCGTTCCGCTCCGCGATCTCGTTCCGTTTCCGAACGCGACTTATCCCATGTTTGTGGGTCGCGAGAGCACCATCCAGGCTCTGAACCAGGCGTTTGAGGGCGGACGTGAGGTCGTGCTGGCGATCCAACGCGAGGCGGGTGTCGATGATCCCCGATTTGCCGATGTCTACGAGATCGGTGTTCTGGCCCAGCTGCTCGAACTCGAACCGCTTGGCGATGGTACGTTCAGAGTGCTGACTCGGGGACTTCGGCGTGTTGCGATAGGCAGCTTTGCCGTTGAAGCGGCTGCCTATCGGGCTGAGGCGGCGGACGTCAGCGAGGCAGCGGTTCGCGATGCCCGGGATCTGATCCGAAGCATCTATCAGCGTTTTCAGGACTACACGGCGGCGCACGGAATATTGGTGCCGGATATCTGGCTGTTCTTTGACCAAACCCGTGATCCCGGGCAGATCGCGGATATCGTCGCGACGCGAATGAAGTTGCCCATCAAGGACAAATACCAGCTTCTGGCGACGCTCGATCCCATGAAGCGGCTCGAGCGGATCGAGGCGTTACTCGACCTGCCGCAGCGCCCGGTTTCGGCAAGTTACATGGCCACGAAACGAAAGGCGCTCGAGTACGCTGATCGGCGTCGCCATCAATACGCGACGCTCGAGCATCTGCTGCTCGCCCTGACCGATGATGCGGACGCCTCCGCCGTGATGCGCGCCTGCGAGGCCGATCTTGGCAAGCTGAGACAAAGCCTGACGCAGTATCTCGACAACGAGCTCAAGCACATCGTGACCGAGGGCGGAAGCGCCGTGCCTACGCCGGCGTTCGAGCGCGTCGAGCAGCGCGCCGCGCTTCACGCCCAGGAAGTCGGCGATCCCGCAGTGACCGGCGTCAATGCCCTCGTCGCTCTCTTTCCGGAGACGCGAAGCCCTGCGGCTCGCATGCTCGCCGAACAGGGCGTGTCGCGCTTTCGCGTAGACAAAGCCATTGTACGAAATGCCGCCAAGGACAAAGGCTAGCGCGCGCGGCGGCGGCTTACGCCTTGGTCACATGCACCGACGGCGTCTTGCCGCCGTTCCACTTGCCGTCCAGCGCGCGCTCGATCTGGGCGGCGAGTTGCAGCAGCAGGCCGTCATTGGCCTGCTTGGCGATGGCCTGGATGCCGAGCGGCAGGCCGTGGTCCTGGGCGGCCATCGGCAGCGAGATCGCCGGCATGCCGCAGAGATTGCCGAGCGGCGTGAAGGCGAAGAAGCGCCAGAGATTGTCGAACCAGTCGAGCACGTCAGGATTGTCGGAGAGGGTGAGATATTGCTTCGTGCCCACTTTCGGCGTCGGCAGCGCCGTGATCGGCGTCAGGATCACGTCCCACTGCTCGAAGAAGCTGCCGAAGCCGCGCGAGGTCGTGTTGAACACGGCCTGCATCTTCGCACGGTCGGCGAAGCTGGTATGAAGCCCGGCTTCCCAGATCCGGATGTTCATGGGCTCGATCAGATCTTCCGGCGGGCGCTCCAGCCCGCGCGCGGCGAGCATGTTGGAGATCACGACCGAGAAATTCGAGATGTAGCAGGTGGTCTGCGCGGCGAAGGCGGCGCGGAAATCGAGTTCGGGCAGTGCGTAATCGACGTGATGGCCGAGGCCTTCCAGGAAGCGACCAGTCTTCTCCAGCTCGGCGGCGATCTCCGGCGTCGCGGTGTAATCGCCCCAGGTGTGCGACAGCGCGATCCGCAGCTTCGATGGATCGCGCTTGATCATCTCGCTGTAAGGCTGCGCTGTGGTCCAGAACGGCATGAACTCGCCCGGCGCAGGCCCGCGGGCATGATCGACGAAAGCCGCTGTATCGCGCACCGAGCGCGACTGGCAGCCCTGGATCGAAACGAGACCGGTGAGATCGGACATGTGCGGCGCCAGCGAGAACACGCCGCGCGAGACTTTCAGACCGATATTGCCGTTGACGCCGGCGGGAATGCGGATCGAGCCGCCGCCGTCGGTTGCGTGCGCGATCGGCACCACGCCGGCCGCCACCATCGCGGCGCTGCCCGCCGACGAACCGCAGGTGGTGTAATCGGTATTCCAGGGATTGCGCGTGACGTAGACAGCCGGATTGTCGGCCGAAGAGCACACCCCGAACTCCGGCGTCGTCGTGCGCCCGATCAGATTGAGTCCTGCCTGGCGGAATTTCCCGGTCAGGAATGTGTCGGCCGCGGCGCGATTGCCGCGCATCAACAGCGAGCCCATCTCCTGCAGCCGGCCCTTCATGGTCGGCCCGAGATCCTTCATCAGGAAGGGCAGGCCGGCGAAGGGCCCCGCGAGATTGGCGCCGTCCTTGGCGGGGTCGGCGATCGCGTCATCGAACAGCTCGACCACGCCCGACAGCGTCGGATTGACCTTGGCGACGGCGGCCGCGGCCTGCCGTGCCAATTCCTTTGCCGTCAGCTCACCCTTGCGGACGCGTGCCGCAAGGCCGACGCCATCGTGCTGCGCCCATTCGTTCCAGCTCATCGGCAAAGTCATGAAGTCAAAATCCCCTTGGATAGCGGCGCCACCTTTTTCGCAAGGACCCGCGTGAATCAACTGAGCCGGCGCGAGGGGCAGGGTTGCGCCGGGCGGAGGGGTTGCCTCTCAATCGGAGAGCCGCGCGATCACCGCAACCGGGCCGCCGCCGGCGGGGCCCTGGTGCTCGGCGCCGCCGGAGACGTAGACCGCGCCGGTAGCCGCAAGGCCGGCGATCAGTCCGCCGACCGCCGCGCGGGCGTGGCGTGTCGAGCTGATGTCGGTGTCCTCGAGCATTGTGTGGCGGAGGCCGCGCACGGTGCCGTCAGGCGAAGCCTCGGCCTTGGCGAGCACGTTGACGAGCTCGCGGCCGGCTTTTGCCGGCGCGCCAAGTCCGACACTAAGTCCGACGCTATTCAGCGCTTCTGTCACGGCAGCAGCATCGATCGCATCGCTCATCACGGCATGGCCGATCTCGAATTCGCTCGCTGATGCCCCCGAATTGCCGAGCACGATGACGACGTTGTGCATCAGCTCGATCCCTGACGAGGTCGAGGCCACCTTCGAGAACAGATCGTAGCGCCGCAGCACGTCCTCGTCGCGGACGTCCGCGGCGATCTCGCCGAGCGCGACTGCAACGCCGAGCGCGGAAGCGCCGCGCGAATAGGCCATCGAGCTGTAGGCGCTGATCGTCGCCGTCTTGTGGCCGCGCGCGGCGGCCGCCTCGACACGCTCACTGGTGAGCAGCGGGCACTTGATCTGGACGAAATGGACATCCGAAGCATCGCTGATGCCGGCATCTTCCATCGCGGCCTTCACCGCTTTGGCGGTCTCGGTGATCTGGGCGGAGCGGCCGAGCTCTTCGGGCAGGAAATCCCGGGTTTGCGCCATGCCGATGCTCAGGCGCTTGCCTGACATGTTTGCCGGGCGCTCCGCCTCGCGGCGCGTGAATACCGTGATGTGTGGGCTGAGCACGCCCTCGGTCCCGCCGGACATCACGAAGGCGATGCGTTGCTCGACCGCGTGCGGCGTCAGGCCCAGCTTCGGCGCCAGCGCCGCGCAAAGCGCGGCGACGGCATATTCCCGGGTGAAATCGTTGACGCCGCCATTGCCCTCGGTCTTGCCGAGGATGGCGAGAATGGAGGCGGGATCAATCGCGCCTGAGCCGATCAGGCTCATGAGGCCGGAGACGTCGCCGGGACCCTTGGTGGCGATCTTGAAAACGCCGACCGACGTGGTGCGCATGGATGGTCCTCGTGGGCAGTTCGGTGGTCCGGCGCGCCCAACAGCCGTGGAAGCGGGGTGGATGTCAATCCCTGATGTTGTCCTGGCGAAAGCCATGTCCAATGCATAGAGGTCGAACACATAGATCATGTTGTTTTGGTCTCATGCCCCGGACGCAGTGCAGCGCCCCTTCGGCGGTGCGCAGCAACGCAAGAGCGTTGCAGCGTGTCCGGGACACGAGCGCCAATACCCGCGACACCCCCATGATTGTGGCGAGATCGCATCGGTCTGGCAAAAAATCCTCTGTCGACGGTTGCGCGCCGCACCTTGATGAATCAACCTTGGTTGGTCCATAAGCGGCGTCCCGCGGCCCGATTTCGGTTTGCGTCGCGTGCATGGATGGAGAGGAAATCTCGCGTGGCAAATATCAACCAGAAAATTGCGCAGGAGCTTGGGGTACGGGCGGAGCAGGTCGAGGCGGCGGTGACGCTGCTCGACGGCGGCGCCACGGTTCCCTTCATCGCGCGCTACCGCAAGGAAGCGACCGGTGCGCTCGACGACGCGCAATTGCGCACCCTGGAGGAGCGCCTGGTTTACCTGCGCGAGCTCGAAGACCGCCGCAAGGCCATCCTCGAATCGGTCCGCGAGCAGGGCAAGCTCGATGCCGCGCTGGAAGCCTCGATCATGGCCGCCGACAGCAAGGCGCGCCTCGAAGACATTTATCTGCCGTTCAAGCCGAAGCGCCGCACCAAGGCGGAGATCGCTAAGGAAGCCGGCCTCGAGCCGCTCGCCAACCAGCTGATGGCGGAGCCCGCCAATGATCCCAGGATCGTCGCCGAAGCCTTCATCAATGCCGAGAAGGGCGTTGCCGATGCCGTGGCTGCGCTCGATGGCGCCCGCGCCATCCTGGTCGAACGCTTCGATGAAGACGCCGATTTGATCGGTGCCTTGCGTGAGGAGATGTGGACCAATGCGCGCATGGCCTCCAAGGTGCGCGACGGCAAGAAGACCGAGGGCGAAAAATTCGCCGACTATTTCGACTTCTCCGAGCCGCTGACGAAACTGCCGTCGCATCGCATCCTCGCGATGTTCCGCGGCGAGAAGGAAGAGATCCTCGATCTCCAGATCCAGGCCGAGGAAGCGCCGCCCGCCGGCGTTCCGGGCGCCTACGAGCTGAAGATCATGAAGCGGTTCGGCATCGCCGACCTCAAGCGCGCTGGCGACCGCTGGTTGATCGACACGGTGCGCTGGGCTTGGCGCACCAAGATCCAGGTGCACCTCAATATCGACCTGCGTATGCGGCTGTGGAACGCGGCCGAGACTGAAGCCGTGCGCGTGTTCGCCTCGAACCTGCGCGACCTGCTGCTGGCCGCGCCCGCCGGCACCCGCGCCACCATGGGCCTCGATCCCGGGTACCGCACCGGCGTCAAGGTCGCCGTGACAGATGCGACCGGCAAGGTGGTCGATACCGCCGTGATCTATCCACACGAGCCGCAGCGGCAGTGGAACGAGTCGCTCGCGATCCTGGGCAAGCTTGCGATCAAGCATCGCGTCGAGTTGATCGCGATCGGCAACGGCACCGCCTCGCGCGAGACCGACAAGCTCGCGGGCGAGCTGGTCAAGGGCCTCGCCGAGCTGAAGATGTCGAAGATCGTGGTGTCGGAAGCCGGCGCCTCGGTCTATTCCGCCTCGGCCTTCGCCTCGGAGGAGTTGCCCGGCCTCGACGTCACCCTGCGCGGTGCGGTCTCGATCGCCCGCCGGCTGCAGGATCCGCTCGCCGAGCTCGTCAAGATCGAACCCAAGGCGATCGGCGTCGGCCAGTATCAGCACGATCTCGGTCAGGCCAAGCTGGCCAAATCACTCGATGCCGTGGTCGAAGACTGCGTGAACGCGGTTGGCGTCGACGTCAACACGGCCTCCGCGCCGCTGCTCGCGCGCGTGTCGGGCGTCGGCTCGGGCCTCGCGCAAAGCATCGTGGCCCATCGCGATGCCAACGGACCGTTCAAGTCGCGCAAAGCTTTGAAGGAAGTGCCGCGGCTTGGGCCGAAGGCGTTCGAGCAGTGCGCAGGCTTTTTGCGCATCCTCGGCGGCGAAGACCCGCTCGATGCCTCCGGCGTCCATCCGGAAGCCTATCCGGTGGTGCGTCGCATCCTTGCAGCGACCAAGAGCGACATCAAGGCGCTGATCGGCTCGAGCGAGATCGTGCGTACGCTGAAGCCGAAGGATTTCGTCGACGAGACCTTTGGTCTGCCGACCGTCACCGACATCTTGAAGGAATTGGAAAAGCCCGGCCGCGATCCGCGTCCGGCATTCAAGGCCGCGGTGTTCAAGGAGGGCGTCGAGGAGATCAAGCATCTCCAGAAGGGCATGATCCTGGAGGGTACCGTGACCAATGTCGCGGCCTTCGGCGCCTTCGTCGACATCGGCGTGCACCAGGACGGCCTCGTTCACATCTCGGCGATGTCGAAGAACTTCATCAAGGATCCGCGCGAGGTGGTGAAGCCCGGCGACATCGTCAAGGTCAAGGTGTTGGACTTCGAGGTCGCCCGCAAGCGCATCTCGCTGACCCTGCGCCTTGACGACGAGGTCGGCGCCAAGAAGGACGCCCCCGGCATGCAGCGCGACAACGGCGCGCGCAATCCGGCGCGTATGACCTCCTCGGCCCCGCGCAAGCAAGAATCCTCCGACGGTGGCGGCGCGCTCGCCGAGGCGATGCGCCGCGCCGCGGAGAAGAATAACGGCAAGCGGGCGTAACTCCTTAACCTCTCCCCGCTCTTTGCGGGGAGAGGGCATGCATCCTGACTTCGGCGTCAGAATCTGGCGCCTTTGTAAGTTGAAGGAGCCTGTCGCTTCCTTTCATCTGAGCATCCTTGTGCGGCGCGGTCACCGCCGCACTGCAAGGAGGATGCTTCGATGAACAACAGGATTCTCAAAGGCCTCACTGCGGCGGCGATCGCCGCAGCGATGGCACTGGCTTCACCGGTGCTGGCCCGAGGCGGCGGCGGAGGCGGCGGTCACGGCGGCTTCGGTGGTGGTGGTGGCCACTTCACTGGCGGCGGCATGCACGCCGGCGGCTTCGGCGGCATGCATGTCGGCGGCATGGGCGGTGCGCACTTCGCCCATGTTGGTGGACCGGGCTTCGGCGGGGCTCGCTTTGCCCATGTCGGCGGACCTGGCTTCGGTGGCGTGCGCTTTGCGCATGCGGCGATCGGGCCGCGCTTCGTCGGCGGCGGCTGGCATGGGCGGCCCTTCATCGGCCGTCACGCCTTCTTCCACCATCACCATTTCCGCCGTTTCGCCGTGTTCGGCGCGCCCTATTACTATTCAAATTATTACGACGACGGCTGTTGGCGCAGGAATTGGACGCCCTATGGGTGGCAATGGGTCAATGTGTGCGGGGACAATTGGTACTAGCATCGCCGGACCGCACCATTGTCGCGATCGCCACCGGGTGGTTCCGCTCAGCCCCGGAACGGGATAATCTGGTGGCGATCGTCGCGCGGAGTTCGTCATGACCGGAGGCCATCGCCGTATCCTCGTCGTTGAAGACGATCCGGAAACCGCAGGCCAGCTCGTCGAGGAGTTGACGACATCAGGTTATGAGGTCGATCTCGCCGCTACGGGACGTGAAGCCCTCAACCACGGCGCTGCGCGCGACTATGCCGTGATCACCATCGACCGTATGCTGCCCGACATCGACGGCATCGCCGTGATGCGGCAGATGCGCGACGACGGCGTTGCCTCGCCGTTCCTCATCATCTCCGCGCTCGGCGAGGTCGACGACCGCGTGCGCGGCTTGCGCGCCGGCGGCGACGATTACCTCGTCAAGCCGTTTTCCTTCGTCGAGCTGCTCGCGCGCCTCGAGGCGCTCGGGCGCCGCAGCGAGACCATCGCCAAGGAGACTATCCTGCGCGTCGGCGATCTCGCCGTCGACCTGATCGCGCGCAATGCCAGCCGCCGCGGCCGCAAGATCCCGCTGTTGCCGCGCGAATTTCAATTGCTCGAATATCTCGTGCGCAATGAGGGGCGCGTCGTCTCCCGCGCGATGCTGCTCCAGCACGTCTGGGACCTGCATTTCGATCCCTCCACCAACATCATCGACGTCTATGTCGGACGCGTCCGCCGCAAGGTCGACGATGCCCAGGCCTATCCATTGATCCACACCATCCGCGGCATCGGATATTGCCTCCGTGCTCCTGGTTAATACGCTCCGTTCCTCGACCTTCCGCCTGGCGCTGATCGCGATCGCGATCTTCGGCCTGATCGTCGCGGCGATCATGGCCTATGTCTATTTCGGCACGCTTGCTTATGTGCGCAGTCGCGTCGGCGATATTGGCGACCACTCTGGCTTCGTCGCGATGCTCGAGTTGGCGATGATCGCGGTCGCCGTGCTGCTGGTCGTGCTGTCGGGCGTCGCGGCAGTGCTGGTGACCCGGCGCACGGTCGGGCGGATCGAGGAGATCAATGCCACCAGCCGCGCCATCATGCTCTCGGGCCTCGACCGGCGCATTCCCCTGCGCGGCAGCCATGACGAATGGGACCGCGTCGCCGAAAACCTCAACCAGATGCTCGATCGCATCGAGACGCTGATGGGCGAGGTCAAGCAGGTCAGCGACAATGTCGCCCACGATCTGCGCACGCCGCTGACGCGGATGCGCGGCCGGCTGGAAAAGGCCTATCATGCCCCGCGCAACGATGAGGCCGATGCCGCCCTGATCGGCGACACCATCGCAGACCTTGATGCCGTGCTCGGCATGTTCGCCTCGATCACGCGGATCTCGGAGATCGAAACCCGCGCCCGCCGCAGCGCGTTTCGCCCACTCAATCTGGCCGAGATCGCCGGCGAGGTCGTCGAGCTCTACGATGCTGCCGCCGAGCAGGTCGCAACGCGCCTGAGCCTTACTGGTGATCGCGAGGTCGCCGTGACAGGCGACCGCGACCTGCTGTTCGATGCCATCGCCAATCTCGTCGACAACGCCATCAAGCACGGCCGCCCTGGCGGAAAGGTGACGGTGATCTGCCATGGCGCCGACAGCGGCGCCTCGATTACGATCGCGGACGATGGCGAGGGCATTCCGGCCGACCAGCGCGATCATGTGTTCAAGCGCTTCTACCGCCTCGAGCAGAGCCGCTACACCCCGGGCAACGGCCTGGGTCTGAGCCTGGTCGCGGCCGTGGCCCGCCTCCATGGTGCCGAGATCGTATTGCATGACAATGATCCGGGCTTGAAGGTCCGGCTCGACTTTCCTCCGCATCGGTCCGGCACCCAACTTGCATGATCGCAAATGGATCGAGTGAAAGTTTTGCCATGTCCCGCCCGCCAGATCTCGTCATTGCCAACGCCCGCCTGCGCAGCCGCGAGGTCGTCGACATCGCGATCACCGACGGCGTGATCACGGCGATCGGCGACCGGCTCGATCAGGCCGCGCAATCCGTCATCGATGCCAGAGGCGGCCTGGTGACGCCGGCATTCGTCAATCCGCATTTGCACCTCTGCAAAGTTTGGACCTTGCCGATGATGTCGGAGGCGGCGCTCGAGGCCTATCAGGGTGGCGGCATGAGCGAGGCGGCGAAGGCAATCGAGCTCGCGGCAGCGGTCAAGAGCAAGTACGACGCGTCCTGGATCATTCCGAACGCACGGCGCGCGGTGGCGCTTGCGGCCCTCCACGGCAATCTCCACATACGTGCCTTCGCCGATGTCGATGCCAAGGCAAGGCTCGAGGGCGTCAAGGCGCTGCTCGCCATCCGGGAGGAGTTTCGTGACATCGTCGAGATCCAGGTGGTCGCGTTTCCACAGGATGGCCTGTTGCGCGAGCCCGGTGCCGACAGCCTGATGCGCGAGGCGATGGCATCAGGGGCCGATGTCGTCGGCGGCATCCCCTGGATCGAAGCGAATGAAACGGACATGCGTCGCCATATCGATTTCTGCTTCGACCTTGCCGCCGAGCATGGCGCCGGCATCTCGATGCTGCTCGACGACGTCGGCGATGCCGATATGCGCACGCTCGACATGATGGCGCGTGCCATGATCGCGCGTGGCATGGAGGGCCGGGCGCTCGCCCATCATTGCCGCGCCATGGCGCTCTATCCCGAGAGCTATCTTCGCGAACTGATACCCCTGCTTGAGAAGGCGCGCGTCAGCGTCATCAGTGATCCCCACACCGCGCCGCTGCATGCGCGGGTCAAGGAGCTGCTGGGCGCCGGGATCAATGTGGGCCTCGGCCAGGATGATATTTCCGACGCCTATTATCCGCTCGGCCGCAACAACATGCTGGAGGTGGCGTTCCTGGCCTCGCACCTGCTGTGGATGACGAAGAAGAGCGAGTTCGAGACGCTCTACGACATGATCACGACGCGCGCCGCTATGGCGATTGGCCTCGAGCGTTACGGCCTCGGCCTCGGTTGCGCCGCCAATCTCGTCGTTCTCGACCAGGGCGACGTCACTGAGGCATTGCGCTTTCATGCGCCGCCGCGCGTCGTCATCAGCCACGGCCGCGTTGTCGATACCGACCGCATGCGCGCGCTGGCGGAGGCGGCCGTTGTCCCCTGAGGCGCGCTGCTCACAGCTCGATCACGCCGCGGCGCGCCGCATGCGCCACCGCATCGGTACGGCCGGTCGCATCCAGCTTGTCGAGCAGCGAGCCGACGTGGAATTTCACGGTATGCACGGAAATATTGAGTTGACGTGCGATCATCTTGTTGGAGGCGCCTTCGGCCATCAGCGCCAGCACGTCGAGCTCGCGCTGCGTCAGCGCGATGTCCTCGGGCATGACGCGCGGATCGCGGGCGACGATCGTCGCAATGGCGGTCTCGCCGGGCGCAGCAAGACGAAGCCCCGCGACACTGCCGAGCAGCGTCGCGAGGCGGTCGGCCAGGGCTGGATCGTCGATCTCGAGCGACAGCACGATGTCAGGCGTGGTGTCCGCGCTCACGCCTCGGGCCTCTCGCCGATCGTGACCCTGAAGCTCGCCGGTTCGCCGCCACGGCGGACCGCGACGTCGACCACCCGGCCGACGCTGGCAGGTCCCAGTGTCCGCAACAGCGCGCGCACGCCGGAAAGCTTCTGGTCGTTGACCGCCACGATCACGTCGCCCTGGCGGATGCCGGCCGTGGCGGCGGGACCTGTCTTGTCGACATTCATCACCATCGCACCGATGCCGTCATCGAGCCGCAGCGGCTGCAGGCCAAGCCCGAGATATCCCCGCGCGATGCGGCCACGCGTCTCGAGCTGGGCTGCGACGCGCTCGATCGTCACGGTCGGGATCACCAGCACGCGCCGCGGTCCGAGCACGGCCATGCCGAAAGGCTCGCCCGAAGCATCGACAGCAAGGCCGCCCTCCTGGCTGGGCCGCAGGCGAACATCGAGCTCGATCCGCGCATCGATCTCGCCACCGCGCAAGGAGCGCCAGGCCTGGCCTGAGACGGACACCATGCCCAGCGCCGCACTCGGCGCATCCCTGTTGGTGGCGACCACGACGGACAGCGCACCGGAAGCAGGCACGGTCGTGGCCAGCTTGACCGGAGCGACGCTGGTATCAGCGCGCAGCAGGGCGATATCGGTCGTATGGTCGCGGCCGACGATCGAGGCGGAAACAGTGCTGCCGTCGGGAAGGCCGATCTGGACGTCGCCCTCGTCCGCCAGCGCCTCGTCGGCGGTGACGATCAAACCGGGCTTCCAGACGAAGCCGGTCGATCGGGAGCGATGCGAATGGACTGACACGACGGACGGCGCGATGCGGGCCACGACATCGGCGAGCGCTGATGACAGCGAGGTGAGAGGGGTGAGGTCGGTCATGGAAGGCTCCTTAAGCTGTCCTCAATCTGGTACCTCGCGAGCAATTGCGAAACTGGCCGGGTGGCCAGTCCTTATCTCGCCACGGCCGACGAACATGTGATTGGGAGCCCCTCACGGGAACGTGTAGCAATCTCCCAATTGCGCCTGACGGCCCCAAACGATTTTCAGCGAGCTCCGACCGATGACCATCGACCTCACCCGCCGCACCCTGCTTCGACTCGCCGGCGCCAGCTCGCTCGCGATGGCTGCGGCCGGCGCGGCGCGCGCCGAGGGCAATCCGCAAGGCGGTGGGCCGACCTATGCCAGCCGCACGCCGATGCGGATCGGCATGGTGACGCTGCGGGTGAAGAATCTCGACAAGGTGGCCGATTACTACCGCGACGTGATCGGGCTCACCGTGATGGAGCGCTCCGGCAGCGCCGCGAAGCTCGGTACGGCCGGTATCACGCTGCTGATGCTGGAAGCCCGTCCCGACGCCGCGATCGAGCCGCGCAATGCCGCCGGCCTCTATCACACCGCCTTCCTGATGCCGACGCGAAAAGACCTCGCGCGCTGGTTGGTCCACGCCGCCTCGCATCGCGTGAAACTGTCGGGCTTTGCCGATCATCTCGTCAGCGAGTCCGTTTACCTCGACGACCCCGAAGGCAACGGCATTGAGGTCTATGCCGACCGCGATCCCTCGCAATGGCAGTGGAGCGAGGGCAGTGTGAAGATGGCGACCGACGAGCTCAATATTCCGGACCTGCTGTCGCTGACCAACACGCGCGTCAGTGATTATGCCAAGGCGCCGGACGGCCTGCGCGTCGGCCATATGCATTTGCGCGTCGGCGATCTCGCGCAGGCGCAGGGCTTTTACCACGGCGCTGTCGGCCTCGACCCGACCCGCAGCCGTGGCGGCGCCGCGTTCCTGTCGTCGGGCCGCTATCATCACCATCTCGGCATGAATGTCTGGCAGAGCGAGGGCGCCGGCCAACGCGACGACGCCATGACGGGGCTCGACTGGTTCTCGCTGGTGACGGAGAAGCAGGACATCCTCGCCGCGCAGGAAGAGCGCCTGCGCAAGGGTGGTGCGCGCGTCGCGCAGCTGCCCGACGGCGTCGAGGCGATCGATCCCTGGGGCACACGGGTGCGGCTGCTGAAGGTGTAAGCGGCCTGCTCAGAGCTCGCGATAGGCTCGCTCGCCGGTTTTTGGGCGCATGAACACGGCGATGAGCAGTTTCGGTTCATGGTCGCTGCGAAGAGGTGGACGGCGCGGGGGCGAACGACCCCCGCATCGTTAGTGATGCACGTTCAGCCGCGTGCCACCGGGTTGATCGAGACGTCGGCGCCGGCGTGCTTCTGTGCGGCCTGGAAACCGGCTGTGATGCCTTGCTCGACGGATTTGCGCACGTTTTCGTCGGTGATCTGTTTCGCCACGTTCGACACCGCCGCCAGGATCATCGCATCCTGGAACAGGGCCGGGTAGTTGTGGGGATCGGGGCCTGGCTTGCCCCAGTTGATCGGGATCTGATAGATCGGCAGGAAGAAGCAATGCCGGTGGCCACCGAAGTTGATGCAAATTTCCATGGCTTGACTCCTCGCTAAGGGATCGCTGCGCTCTCTGTCCGCAGCGTCCGCGACGCTAGACCCGCCTGCCGGAGTCCGATGTGAAGTCGTTCACACCGAAAGGATGCATAAGATCGCGTCAATTATTTTTGATTGTGAGCGCCGAGACGTCAGTCTGACTGACGTACGCAGTCGTCAATGATTGATCAATGCCAAAGCCGCGGTCGCGCCGCCGTGCCAATGATGTTGTCCCAGCGGTAGGAATAGCCGATGCCGACGATGTAATCCGGCGAGTTTCGGTTGAGACCGAAGGCGAGATGAAAATCGATTTGCTCGGTCCGGTCTAGGAGATAGCCACCGCCGACATTGAGCAGCGCCGTGCTTGCGCCGCGCGTCGGGCTGTCGCTGACATATTCGGCGAACAGCGCCAGCTTCTCGCTAACCTTCCGCTCGACCACGAAGGTCGCTTCGGTGGTCTGGCGGTTGGTCAGATCCGATGGCCGGAAGAAGCTGGTGAACATGCCGCTGATGCCCCAGCCGCTGCCGAGCTCGTAGGACCAGGGGACTTGCAGATAGGGCTGAAAGCCTGCGCCTGTGATCGCGGGTGTGCCGGTCGGCAGGCCGACGCCTGCTACCATCGAAAGGTTCGCCGGCAATCCGCTGACCTGCCATTTCACAGCGGGGGTGACATTGGTAAAGCCGGTGTCGACCGAGCCGGTCAGCCGTCCGACATGGCTCGGAATATCAACCAGCACTTCGAGGCAGGGCGCGATACCAAAACGGAGACGGCTGTTGCTGCCGTCAAAGCCTTTGCCGGCGCTCTGGCCTGATGTGTTGAGGCCATTCTCGATCTGGATACTGCCATCAGGCACGACCAGGCTGGAATTGGTCACATCAGGACGGTCAGTCGCGATCTCGGATTGCGGCGAGGGGCATTCACCGGCTTCGGCCATGCACGGGCCCAGCGCGACGACGAGGAGGCCGACGCAGCACAACGAAAACCGCCAACGCTGCAGGACAAATCCCAAAACCACAAATACGCTCTTCGAACGCCGATCGCTTGCTGGCAATAAGACCCCATGCTAGCACGCGATGGACCGCGCGCCTGCCAGACTGGACTGAGCTTCCCCCGGATTTATTCCCGACATGACCGATTTTCGCGGCGTCTTCCCCTATCTCGTCTCGCCCGTTAGCGCTGACGGCACGGTGAGGACTGCTGTGCTCGCAAGGCTCTGCGACGACCTGATCGGCGCCGGGGTGCACGGGCTGACGCCGCTGGGCTCGACCGGCGAGTTCGCCTATCTCAATGCCGCGCAGCGGATGGCAGTGGTGCAGACCACGATCGAGGCTGCAAAGGGCCGCGTGCCCGTAGTGGCAGGCGTCGCTTCCACTTCGACAGCCGATGCTGTGGCGCAGGCGCAGGCCTATCAAAAGCTTGGTGTCGACGGCATCCTGGCGATCCTCGAGGCGTATTTCCCGCTCAATGATGCCCAGGTCGAATCCTATTTCCGCAGCATCGCTGATGCCGTGGACATTCCCGTCGTCATCTACACCAATCCGCAATTCCAGCGCTCGGACCTGACCCTGGACGTCATCGCGCGCCTCGCCGAGCATCCGCGCATCGGCTACATCAAGGACGCCTCGACCAACACCGGACGGCTGCTCTCGATCATGAATCGCTGCGGCGATTCCCTGCGCGTGTTCTCGGCCTCCGCCCATATTCCGGCCGCGGTGATGCTGATCGGCGGGCTCGGCTGGATGGCGGGACCTGCCTGCATCATCCCGCGCCAGAGCGTTGCGCTCTACGATCTCTGCCAGGCGGGCCGCTGGGACGAGGCCATGGCACTGCAGCGCCGGCTGTGGCGCATCAACGAGGCCTTCGCCCGCTTCAATCTTGCGGCCTGCATCAAGGCTGGCCTTGCGATCCAGGGCTACGATGTCGGCGATCCCGTTCCGCCGCAGGCCTCGCTCACGGCCGATGCGCGCAAGGTGGTGGAGGCGGCGTTGCGAGAGCTGACCTGATCGTCATTCCGGGCATGACGAAATCGAAGACACCCAGGACGAAACCGCCGCTGGTCTGACCTCAATTGGTCCGCTAAAAGGCAGCCCGCATTTAAGATCTCGAGGACCCTACGGAATGAACATTCTTCCCGGCAATTTGCGTTTCGGAGCGGGCCAGCCCGTCAAGCGTTTGGAAGACCAGCGATTGCTCACCGGGAAGGGGCAATTCATCGACGACAAGCCGGAAGACGGCGCGCTGTGGTTGCACGTGCTGCGATCGCCGCATGCGCATGCGAAGATCGTCGCGATCGACACCAGCGCAGCCGCATCGATGCCCGGCGTCACCGCGATCTACACCGGCGCCGATCTGATCAAGGACGACGTCGGCACTATTCCGACGCTGAGCATCTTCAAGCGCCCGGACGGCAAGCCGATGACCGTGCCGCCGCGGCGACTGCTCGCTCATGACGTCGTGCGTTACACCGGCGAGGCGGTAGCGGCAGTGGTGGCTTCGTCGCGTGCGGAAGCCCAGAGCGCGGCCGAGGCGATCGTGGTCGAATACGATGTGCAGCCGGCCGTGGTCGATCCGGTCGAAGCCGTCAAACCCGGCGCGCCCGTGGTGTGGCCGGAGGCGCCCGACAACATCGTCGGCGCGATGAGCTATGGCGATGCCGCCAAGGTCGACGAAGCCTTCGCCAAGGCCGCTCACACGGTCGAGCTCGATCTCGTCAGCCAGCGTCTGGTGCCGTCGGCAATGGAGCCGCGCTCGACCATTGCCGAGATCGACAAGAAGTCCGGCCGCCTGCTGCTGCATGTGCAGTCGCAGACCCCGGCCTCGACCCGCGACGTGCTCGCCGAAGCCGTGCTGAAGCGTCCCAAGGACAGCGTGCGCGTGCTGGTCGGCGATATCGGCGGCGGCTTTGGCCAGAAGACAAACGTCTATCCCGAGGACGGCATCGTCGCCTATGTCGCGACCAAACTGAACAAGAAGATCCGCTGGCGCGGCGACCGCACCGACGAATTCGTCGGCGGTACCCACGGTCGCGATCTCACCTCGACCGCCTCCTTTGCACTGGACGATAAGGGTAAGGTGCTAGCGTATCGTGTCACCTCGATCGGCTGCACCGGCGCCTATTCTTCCGGCGCGGCCAATATCATTCCGCTGGTGCTCGGGCCGTTCGTGCAGACCGGCGTCTATGATTTGCCGCTGGTGCATTTCGAGGTCAAGTCGGTGATGACCCACACCGCGCCGGTCGGCGCCTATCGTGGCGCGGGTCGACCTGAAGCCGTTTTCATCGTCGAGCGCCTGTTTGACGCTGCCGCGCGAAAAATCGGCATGGATCCGCGTGCGATCCGGAAAGTGAACTACATCAAGCCGGCGCAGCTGCCCTACACCAATGCCGCCGGTCAGGTTTACGATTCCGGCGCCTTCGCACACATGCTCGATCGCGCCGTGAAGCTTGCGGACTGGGACGGATTTGCCGCGCGCAAGAAGGCCGCGAAGAAGAAGGGCCTGCTCTACGGCCGTGGCCTCACCTCGTACATCGAATGGACCGGGGGCCGCGCTCACACCGAGAAGGTCACGCTGCAAGCGACCTCGCAGGGCCGCGTCGTGCTGCATTCCGGCACCATGGCGATGGGGCAGGGCTTGCAGACCACCTACACCCAGATGATCTCCGACACGCTCGGCATCGCCATGGACAAGATCGACGTCGTGCAGGGCGACACGGATCTCGCGATGGGTTTTGGCAGCGTTGGTTCGCGCTCGCTGTTCGTCGGCGGCACGGCCGTGGCGGTCTCCTCCAACGATCTGATCCAGAAGGCGCGCGAGAAGGCGGCCAACGTGCTGGAGACCTCGGTCGAGGACATCGAATACCAGGGCGGCATGCTCACCGTGGTCGGCACCGACCGCCGCATCAGCCTGTTCGATCTCGCCGAAAAGGAAACCGGCGCGAAGCTCAGCGTCGATTCCGAGGGTGAGGTCGACGGGCCGAGCTGGCCGAACGGCACCCATATCTGCGAGGTCGAGATCGATCCTGAGACCGGCGTCTCCAAGGTCGTGCGCTACACCACCGTCGACGATGTTGGCGTTGCCGTGAATCCGATGCTGGTGACGGGGCAGATCCATGGCGGCGTCGCGCAAGGCATCGGCCAGGCCTTGTACGAAGGCGTGTCGTACGATGCCGATGGTCAGCTGCTCACCGCGAGCTATCAGGACTATTGCATTCCGCGCGCCGACGACGTTCCGCCGATCGTGGTGACGCTGGATGATTCCGCGCCCTGCCGCACCAATCCGCTCGGTGCCAAGGGCTGCGGCGAATCCGGCGCCATCGGCGGCCCGCCCTGCGTCACCAACGGCGTGATGGACGCGCTCGCTGAACTCGGCATCACTCAGCTGAATACTCCGCTGACGCCGCAGAAGATCTGGAAGGCGATCAAGGACGCGAAGACGAGTTAGTCGCGTCCGGCCGCTGCCGCATACTCAGTGTCGTCCCGGCGAAGGAGATTGCAGCGATAGTTCGGGCTAAATCCCCAGCATCATCTTCGCGATGATATCGCGCTGGATCTCCGAGGTGCCGCCGAAGATCGTATAGGCGCGGCCATTGAGATATTCGGGCACCGCCGTCAGCATGTCCTCGGGCAGCGCAGGCTCGTGGTTGAGCTTGTAGAGCGGGCGCATCGGCTCGACGGCGAGTGCGTCATGGCCGATCACGTCGACCCCTAACCGCGTTACGGCCTGCCGGATCTCGCTGTTGCGCAGCTTCAGGATGGATGACACCGCGCCGGGATTCTGCCCGGTCTGTAGCGCCGAAAGCACGCGCAGCTCCGTCATTTCAAGCGCGTCAATATCGACCTCGACCTCGGAGATGCGCGTCGCGATGTCGGGGCTGTCGATGGCGCGTCCTGTGAGATCGGACTCCGCAAGCTCGGTGATCGCACGCAGCCCTTCACGCAGTTTGGCCGAGGCAATGCCCGAGCCGCGCTCGAACTCGAGCAGATATTTGCCGTAGGTCCAGCCCTTGCCTTCCTCGCCGACGCGGTTGGCGACGGGCACGCGCACGTCGTCGAAGAACACCTGGTTGACCTCGTGGTCGCCGCCGATGGTGAGAATGGGGCGCGTCGTGATGCCAGGCGTCTTCATGTCGATCAGAACAAAACTGATGCCGTCCTGCTGCCGCGGGCCATCGCTGGTACGCACCAGCGCGAACATGCGGTTGGCATGGTGGGCGTGCGTGGTCCAGATCTTGGTGCCGTTGATGATGTAGTCGTCACCGTCGCGCACCGCCCGTGTCTTCAGCGAGGAGAGGTCGGAGCCGGAGCCCGGCTCCGAATAGCCCTGGCACCAATAATCCTCGCCGGAGAGAATCCGCGGCAGATAGAAATTCTTCTGCTCAGGGCTGCCGAATCCGATGATGACGGGGCCGACCATCTTCACTCCCATCACATTCACATTCGGCACGCCGGCCCGCGCGCATTCGCTCTCGAAGATCCAGCGCTGCGCCGGCGTCCAGTCGGGGCCGCCGTGGTCGACCGGCCAGCCCGGGGCGCCCCAGCCGCGGCTGTGCAGCGCGCGCTGCCAGGCCATGCCGATGTCGGGGTCGGAGAACACCGACGGCGTCAGCGCGGTGGCGCGCTTCATCTCCTCGGTGAGATTCTTCGCGATGAAGCTGCGCACCTCGCTCTGGAAGGCGCGCTCTTCGGCATTGAACGACAGGTCCATGATGCCCTCCTCTCAAGCTGAAACGGTGCCGCGTCCAAGCTGGGCGTGGCGGGCATAGTGGTGCGCGCTGCCGCCGAACAGCGTGTCGAATGCGACAAGCCGCTTGAAATAGGCGCCGACCTCAAGCTCGTCTGTGACGCCCATGCCCCCGTGGAGCTGGATCGACTGCTCGCCGACGAAGCGGCCGCATTTGCCGATCTTCGCCTTCGCGGCTGAAGCTGCGCGGGCCCGCTCGACTGGTGCGCTATCGGCCTTCAACGCGGCCCGCAGCGCCATCGAGCGGGCTTCGTCGACCTGGATCGCCATGTCGGCGAGGCGATGGCGGATCACCTGATTGGCGGACAGCGGCCGGCCGAATTGCTTCCTGATCCTGGTGTACTCGAGCGTGGTGTCGAGCAGCGTCTGCATGATGCCGACGGCTTCCGCACCAAGCGCAGCCATGGCGCGATCTACGGCCCATTCGATCGCGGGCAGCGCGTCCTTGCCGTCACCGAGCAACGTGTCCTCCGGCAAATGCAGGTCGGACAGCTCGATGTTGCAGGCGCGCCCGCCGCCGAGGCGCGGATAGTCGGAGATCGCAAGGCCCTGCGCCGTTGCCGGCACCAGAAACAGGCCGATGCGCCCCGACGGTCCGTGATGATCGTGCAGATGCGCGGAGACGATGATCTCGTCGGCGGCATGGCCGTCGAGCACGGCGATCTTGCTGCCGGCGAGGCGCCAGCCCTGCGCCGTCTTGGTGGCTGATGTCGCGACCTTGGCGAGATCGAACCGCGCGGCGCGCTCGGAATGCGCGAAGGCGAGCTTCATCGAGCCGTCCGCGATCTTGGGCAGGCTCGCCTGCTTCTGCGCCGTGCTGCCGCATCGCTCGATCAGCGCGGCGCCAAGCACGACCGTCGCGATATAGGGCTCGGACACCAGCCCGCGACCAAACGCTTCCATCAAGATGCCGATCTCGACCGGCCCGCCGCCGAGCCCGTCAAACTCTTCCGGGATCGGCAGCGCCAGCCAGCCCAGCTCGGCGAACTGCTTCCACACCGCAGGGCTGAAGCCGAGCGGATCGCTCGCCATCTTGCGACGATGGTCGGCATCGTAACTTTCGGTCACGAAACGATCGGCGCTCTCGCGCAGCAGCCGTTGCTCGTCACTGAGATTGAGATCCATGGCGTCTACTCCGCGGCTGCCGGCTTGCGCACGGAGGGATGCAGTCCGGATGGATCGACCACCATGCCGAACTCCTGTAGATTGTGGGCGTGACAGAGCTGATGCAGCGCAAAGGCCTGGTCGATCGCAGCCGGCTGGCCCATCACATCGACGGAGCGGTTCACGGCTTCCTTGGTCAGCTTCAGCGCAAAGGACGGCTTTGACGCGATCCGCCGCGCCAGCTCCTGCACGCGCGTAGACAGTTCTGCGCGCGGCACGACCTGATTGACCATGCCGAGCTGATGCGCCTCCTGCGCGCTCCAGCTGTCGGCTGTGAACAGGAATTCCTTGGCCTTGCGCGGGCCGAGCTCCCAGGGATGCACGAACCATTCGACGCCGCAGACGCCCATCGTCACGACGGGGTCGCAAAACTGCGCATCGTCGCTCGCAACGATGAGGTCGCAAGCCCAGGCCAGCATGAGGCCGCCGGCGATGCATTTGCCGTGCACTTCCGCGATGGTCGGCTTGGCGAGATTGCGCCAGCGCCGCGTGATCTGGAGATATATTTCCTGCTCGCGCGCAAAACGGCCGTGAGCGTTTGGTTCGGCAAAGCCGCCCCAATTTCCTATCGGCGGAAAATCGATGCCGGCGGCATTCTTGGCCCCGGAGCGCAGATCGTGGCCGGACGAGAAATGCGGCCCATTGCCGGCAAGGATGATCACCTTGACCGCATCGTCCTGTACCGCGGCGTCGAAGGCGGCGTTGAGGTCGTAGGTCATTTGCAGGTTCTGCGCATTGCGCGCGTCCGGCCGGTTCATCACGATCCGGGCGATCGCCGGCTCCGGCCGCTCCACCAGGATGGTCTCGAACGAGGACATGGCGCGCCTCCCTGTATTCTTCGTCTTGTTGGCCAAGACGTCTTGCTTGCCAAGAGTTGACTATGTCGCGTGGTGATAGGCAAGGGGCTTGCGTCAGCCGGCTGCTTGTCGCGCCGTCCGCTGGGACATCTGGCGTTGTATGCGCTCGATCTGATAGTTTGCAGGCCGATTCCACCGGGAGAAATTTGATGCGCAAGATCCTGACCGTGCTGGCGGCGCTGGCCTCGCTCAGCCTCACCAATTGCGGCTACAACGCGATCCAGAGCCAGGATGAGCAGATCAAGGCCAACTGGTCCGAGGTGGTGAACCAGTATCAGCGCCGCGCCGATCTCGTGCCCAACCTCGTCAACTCGGTGAAGGGCTTCGCGCAGCAGGAGAAGGACGTGCTGCTTGGCGTCACCAACGCCCGCGCAAAGGTCGGCAGCATCCAGGCCACGCCCGAGGTCCTGAACGATCCCGCCGCCTTGCAGAAATTCCAGGCAGCACAAGGCGAGCTCTCCAGCGCGTTGTCGCGCCTCCTCGTGGTGACGGAGAATTACCCGCAGCTGAAGTCGGATGCGCTGTTCAAGGATCTGATGTCGCAGCTCGAGGGCACCGAAAACCGTATCACGGTCGCGCGCAACCGCTACATCAAGTCGGTGCAGGACTATAATGTCACCATTCGCTCCTTCCCGAGCAATCTCACGGCGATGATGTTCGGCTATAAGGAGAAGGCCAACTTCACGGTCGAGAACGAAAAGGAGATCTCGACCGCGCCGAAGGTCGATTTCAACGCGCCCGCGCCGTCGAAGTAAGCGCGTTCGGCTCCGATGCGCGCAACTAGGGCCATCCTGCTTGCACTGCTGCTTGGCTGGGCTTTGCCCGCCCTCGCCGACGTCGCTGTCCCCCAGCTCACCGGCCGCGTGGTCGACCGAACCGGCACGCTGTCGGGCAGCGACATCGCCGCACTGTCGCAAAAGCTCGGCGATTTCGAAAAGCGCAAGGGCAGCCAGATCGCGGTGCTGATCGTGCCGACGACGGACCCGGAGACGATCGAGCAGTTCTCGATCCGTGTCGCGGAAGCGTGGAAGATCGGCCGCAAGAAGGTCGACGACGGCGCGATCCTGGTGGTCGCCAAGAACGACCGGCACTTGCGCATCGAGGTCGGTTACGGCCTGGAAGGTGCGCTCACCGACGTCACGTCGCGTCGGATCATCGACGAGGTCATCACGCCGAAATTCCGCGAGGGCGATTTCGCCGGCGGCATCTCCGCGGGTGCCGAGCGGATGATGCGCGTCGTCGATGGCGAACCGCTGCCGGCTCCCTCGCGCAGCGTGAACTTTGCCAATCTGGACGACATCGGGCCGGCGGTCCCGTTCGTCCTGTTTGCCTCGCTCGTCGTCGGCGGATTTTTGCGCACGCTGCTGGGACGATTGCTGGGCTCGGTCGCGACCGGGAGCGTGATCGGAATCCTGGCGCTGCTCATTCTCGGATCCGGGGCGTTGGCCTTGCTCGCCGGGATCATCGGCTTCGTCTTGTCCTTCATTGCCGATCTGTTTCCGGCATCCACAGGGCCCTCGCGCGGCGGGTCGTGGTCGAGCGGCTCCTCGTCCGGAGGCTGGAGCAGCGGTTCATCATCCAGTGACAGCGGCAGCTTCAGCGGAGGCGGCGGCAGCTTTGGTGGCGGCGGCGCCTCGGGGAGCTGGTAGTCATGGGCATCGGGCGTATCACCAGGCATCTCCTTCAGCACCATTGGCGCGCGAAGCAAGTGTTTCCGTACGATGTGCTCGACCGCATCGAGCATGCAATCAAGCAAAGCGAAACGACGCATTCCGGCCAGGTCCGCTTCGTCGTCGAAGGCGCGCTCGACGGCCGGCCGCTGTTCCGCAATCAGCACGCCCGCGAGCGCGCGCTCGATATGTTCTCGCATTTGCGCATCTGGGACACCGCGCATAACAACGGCATTCTGATCTACCTGCTGCTTGCCGACCGCGACGTCGAGATCATCGCCGACCGCGGCATCGACGCGAAGGTGGGCGCCGCCGGCTGGGAGGCGATCTGCCGAGCGATGGAGGCGGAGTTCAGGTCGGGCCGGTTCGAGCAGGGCGTGATCCATGGCGTTGCGGCGGTGTCACGGGAGCTGGCGAAGTATTTTCCGCCGCGAGGGCCGCATCCGAACGAGTTGCCGGATAAGCCGGTGGTGATGTAGCCCCGATGTCGTCCTGGCGTTCGCCAGGACGACACCGTGTATCAATCATCCAGCTTGTTCAGATCCCTTACCGACTGCATGATCGGCTCGAAATTCGAGCGCGCGTCCAGTGCGTCGAATAATTGCGCGGTATCTTCCAATAACCCGTGCGAGCGTGCGATGGCAATGCGCACGTCGTCCTGCGGCGTGTCCGACAGCCGTCCGTGCCCCGATAGCAGGATCTTGGTGTTCAGCCCCTTGATGCGTTCCAGCGACTGGATGTAGTCGGCGATGCTGCCCGAGCCAAACACGCCGCCCATCACGCCGCCAGGCATCAAGGTGTCGGCGGCGAACAAGAGGCCCTTGTCCTGCTCGAACAGGGTGATGCAGGCCGATGTATGGCCCGGCGTGTACATCACGTTGAGCCGGAAATTACCGAGGTCGATCAGATTGCCTTCCTCGAGCCAGATGTCGATATTAACAGGCACGTCCGGCTCGTTGAACATCTTGCGCAGCATCGAGAAGTCGTCGCGCAGCATGATCTTGTTGGCGGCGAGCCTGTGGGCGGCGACATAGGTGCGGCGCTCGTTGAAATGCCAGGCCGCGCCGATATGGTCGAGATGCTCGTGGCTCAGCACCACCATGTCGATCTTTTCGGGCGGGCATCCGGCGAAGGTCAGGCACTCCACCATCGCCGGATAGTTCGAGGACAGGCCGACATCGATCAGGATGGTGCGCGCCGAACCGCGTATGAGATAGGCGTTGGCCGCGCGGTTGGAGAAGCGGATCTGATAGACGTCATCGGCGGCCTGGATCAGCGAGCAAATGTCGTTCTTCATCAGGATCGGGAATGCGGTCGGCTTGCGTTCGCTCATGATTGCGCCGCCCGGTAGGTGACTGCGTTGGAGGCGCGCAGGCGTTTCGACAGCGCATCCATCACCATCAGTGCGAATGCCGGCTGCTGGCTGACAAGATAGACGAAGCGTGCGTGGTTGATCCGCATCACGCGCGTGTTGGGCGCCGACGCGATCGCGGTCGCCGAGCGCGCCGAACCATCGATCACGGCCATCTCGCCGAAGAACTCGCCCTTGCCGAGCTTGATGATGCTGGTCTTGCTGGCGCCGTTCATCTTGGCGATCTCGACCTCGCCGTCGAGCACCACGAACAGCTCGCGACCGGTCGAGCCCTCCTCGAAGATGACGTCATCCACATCAAACGCGTTGATGCACTTTTCGATTGTCATGGCACCCCCAAACGCCCTTCTGGCTGACGGGATGCGCCATGTTAGCCGCGGAACCGCGACGGGCAAACAACGCCTTCGGCTAAGCAGGCAGCCTGCCGCAGGGCAGCATCGGTTGACGATTTGTTGCACGCCGCCACGCCGGTTCCACTTTCCCGACCCAATTCGGCCTCGGACGAGTTCCTAAAATTTCGGTAAGCGGGTCCCGAGGTAAGGAATTCGCAAGCAATGAAAGTTACCAAAAGGTCAATCCAGACTGGAGTATTTGAGCCGTGAGCGAACCAATGTCCGACCTGGCCGGCCAAGAGACCAATGACCGAGCGAACGACCGGACTGGCGCCGTTGACGCCGCCGCCGGCATCGAGGCCCCCTCGATCGCCCCCGACCATGAGACGCCGCCCAAGCCTGATCCGGTCAAGGCGGATGCCCCAAAGGTCGAGCCGCCAAAGATCGAGTCTTCGGGGATCGTGGTCCCCAAGTTCGAGGCGAAGGCCGAACCCAAGCCCGAGGCCAAAGCCGAGGCAAAGCCCGGTAAGCTCATCGTCATGGCGCCCTCGGAGCGGTCCTGGGACCGGGAAGAGTTCGCCCCGCATGTCAAGCCAGACGAGGTGCGTGACACCGACAACAAGCGCCTCCTGTCGGCGATGGCCGCGGTCGTCGCGATTGCGGCTTGCGTCGGCGCCATCAGCGGCGCGCTTGCGACCGCCGGCATGATGCACTTCGCAGCCAGCCCGACGCCAGCTTCGGCGCAGGTCGCCGATACCAGCGCGCTGGACGCCTCCGTCGCGCGGATCGATGCCGACATGGTTGCGCTCAAGGCCAATGTCGAGCACACCTCGAAGACCGGCCTCAGCCAGTTCAACCGCGCCAACGACCGCCTCGACAAGCTCGAGAAAGCGCAGGCCGAACCGTTGGCCAAGCTGGCAAAACTGTCCGAGACCGTCGACAAGCTCCGCGCCACACCGCCTGCTGCCGCCCCCGCGCCGGCCGCCGCCGCGGCGCCTGCGAAGGAGACCACTGGCACGATCGCGCCGGCCCCGACCCAGGTCGCGACGGCTGCGCCGGCTCCCGTGCCCCCCACGCCCGCCGCGCCCAAGACCGAAGTCGGCCGCCTGCCGACGATCGACGGCTGGAGGCTTCGCGACGTCGCCAATGGCGGTGCGCTGATCGAAGGCCGGGGCGGCCTGTACGAAGTCTATGCCGGCGATCCCATCCCCGGTCTCGGCCGCGTCGATGCGATCCGGCGCCAGGACGGTCGCTGGGTGGTGGTCACACCCAAGGGCCTGATCGTCGCGCGCTAAGCGTCCGATAAACGACTTGCGAAAAGGCGCTTCACCACCGCGTGAAGCGCCTTTTTACTTGAATAGGCTGTCAGGCGCGGTGTTATTGGAGGCATGAGCCGCGCGCTGCGAATTCTCCCGGCTGCCATATTGTTATTGGGCGGCGTCCTATCGCTCTCGGCAGCGGAGAATGCGCCGCTCGCGCGCGGCACCGCGATCATCGACCCCGATCTCCTGAAGAAGCTCGACCAGAGCGATGCGCTGTCAATCTCGCGCCTGTTAGAGCCGGAGCGGAACGCGACTGTTCCCCTGACCAGCGACCAGCTGTTCGCGTCGCTGCCGCAGCTCAAGGAGATTCTCCCCGCAATCGATACGGAGTTCGATCGCTACATCGCGCAGCACAAGCAGTCGGTGCCGAGCGAGACCATCGGCGTCGGCGACGGTTTCGACGTCCAGCTGTTCGATCGTTTCAGTCTGAAATCCGCCAGCACGCGCTTCGTGCTGGCCGGCATCGTTAACCGCATGGACCGCGCCTACGTGTCTGAGGAGTCCTGCGGCGAGATTCGGCTGATCTATCGTCTGGCGCGGTTCGGTCCCGGGCCGGATGGCGGCAGCACCGCGACGCGCCTGCCGATGACGTTCAACCTGGTGATGAAGGCGCGCGATGCGCGCCAGACCGACGCGAGCGGCAAGGCCATCACCTGCGCCGAGGTGGCGCGGCGCTGGCTCGACAATGGCGACTGGCAAGGACTGATCGGCAGCCGCACTGGGCCTTACGATGCGATGATCGACCGCATCGAGACCAATATCCAGATCTCGATCGCGCCGAAATCAGCGCTGCACGATTTCCGCTCCGACTATCTGCTCAAGGTGTTCAAATACGACGCCGCCACCAAGACCTTCGTGGAATCGACGCTGGAGAACCAGATCGACCGCGAACGCATCCTCGCAGATGACGCGCTCCGGCACGACTTCAAGGCCTGGCTGCTCGAGCCCGCGAATCTGCGCGAGTTCGATCGCGGCACTGTGCTGATCCCACAGAAATATCTCGCCAAGGCGGCCGTGGCGCTGACACCTGCGGGGCTCGATGCCTCGACGTTGCAGCCTGAGTTCGGCTTGGTTGAAGGCGAGGGCAACAGCGACCCTGTCTTCACCGACAACGACGTCGTCGGCGCGCTGAAGCAGGCGGCCGCGCGCGGCATCGCCATGGAGAACATCCGCTCGGTCGCGGGCTTCCAGCGCCGCCTCAACGATGTCACCTGCTCCGGCTGCCACCAGACCCGCGGCATCGGCGGCTTCCATTTTCCCGGCGTGGATTGGCTGACGGAGGGGGCATCGAACGCCACCATCGTGCCGGCCTCGCCGCATTTCTTTGGTGACCAGCTCCGCCGCCGTGACATCCTGACCGCCTTTGCTAGCGGCAAACGTCCTGATTTTTCACGCGGATTTGCCAGCCGGCCGCAGACACGCGGCAGCGCGGAGCTTGCCGGCACCGAATATCAGGACGGCTGGGGCGCGCATTGTTCCCTGCAAAACGAGGGATCGGGAACGGCCGACAAGAGTTTTACGTCATGGACCTGTGCTAAAGGTCTCACCTGTCAGGCTGCGGCGGCTTCGAGCCGCATTGGCATGTGCTTCATCAAGACGCGTTAGCGCATGATCCCAAGGTCATGCGTCAGCCAACAAGCGATTTGGATGATTCATGACGGATACCAGCGACGCCAACAAGGAGCGCAATCGCGAGATCGCGCAGAATGAGGAAGCCAAGCAAGTCGCCGGCAGCATCCGCGTCAGCACCACGGCGGTCGCGGTGGTCGTCATCATCGGCGGCATCCTGTTCACGCTCGGCTGGCTGGCGCTGAGGTAAGCGGCGCCCTCACTTCGCGTAATTCGTCATCCGTTTGCCGGGCAAGAGCTCATACGCCGGCTTCCAGCCGGGCAGCGTGGCCATTCGCCCGAGCCAGGCGTGGATGGCGGGATGGCTCGCGGCGAAATCGAAGCCGTGCTCGTCGCTGGGATAGTGCAGATAGGCCATCATCGAGATGTCGGCGACGGTTGGCTTGGTGCCGATCGCAAACGCGTTGTGTTGCAGATGACCGTCGAGAATGCCGAGGAAGTCGTCGAGCCGCCGGCGAAAATGCTTCAGCACGTGCGGATCGTTCTTTTCGGTGAAGGCCCGCATGAAGCGGTAGGTTGCCATGTAGCCGGTGAGCTTGTGGTTGTCCCAGAACAGCCAACGCAGCAGCTCGAATTTTTCGGCTTCGGTCTCGGCACCGAAACGCCCATACTGTTCGGCAAGCTTGAGCAGGAGAGGGGCGGTCTGCGTCATCTTCACGCCGTCGACCTCGAGCACGGGAATTTCGCCCATCTCGTTGACGGTCTTGCGCCAATCCGCCGTGCGCGTGACGCCGCCGCCGAAATCGGTCCAGACCGGCTCGAACGTCTCGCCGCAAAGCGTCAGCATCAGCGCCAGCTTGTAGCTATTGCCGGATTCAGGGAAGTAGTGCAGGCGATAAATGGGCATGGGACCTCGCGCGCGAATGTGGTCGTGAGATTATATCGAGATCGTCGGATCGTTACCCCACAGCCCCCTTCGCGCGCAGCTCTTTGATCGCGGCCTCGTCGTATCCCGCGCCACGCAAAATCTCGTCACTGTGCTCGCCGACGCCGGGCGGCTTGCGCGGCTGCACCTTCTTGGTACCGTCGATCCAGATCGGAGAGTTGATGGTGAGCATGGTGTCGTTCTCGAACGGCACCAGCACCTCGTTGTCGAGCATCTGCTTGTCGTTCGGGATGTCGTCCAGAATGCCGACGATGCCGAACACCAGTCCGTTGCCATCGAGGATCTTGCGCCATTCGGCGAGGTCCCTGGTGGCGAAGGTTTCGTCAAAAATCTTGATGAGCTCGACCGAGCGGGCGTGACGGTCGGGCTTGGTGGCGAAGCGCGGATCGTTGATCAGGTCCTCGCGTCCGAGGCATTTGGCCAGCGTCGGCCACTGCTTCTCCTCGCTGAGCAGCGACAGGATCAGCCAGCGGCCGTCCTTGCACTGATAATGGTTGGCGACCGCATTGAGCGCACGCTCGCGCGGGCGCCGCTCGCCGAACTTGGCGCCGCAGAGTTTTGCCTGCGCCAGCACGCTGGCCGCCCACACGCCATTAGCCATCAAATTGGAGGCGACATGCGAGCCCTTGCCGGTCTTCTCGCGCTGATAGAGCGCGGTGACGATCGCGCTGTACAGCGCCATGGCGCAGGGATGGTCGCCCATGCCGGCGACCGAACGGGCCGGCGTCGTGTCGGTGTCGGCGCGGACAAGATCCATCAGGCCGGAGCGCGCCCAATAGGCGTTGCTGTCGAAACCGGGCTTGTTGGCCTCCTCGCCCTTCTCGCCATAGCCGGTGAAGGAGGCATAGATCAGCCGGTCGTTGAGATGGGCGAGATGGTCATAGGTGATGCCGAGCTTGGTCCGTACCGGCGGCGGCATGTTGGTGATGAAGACGTCGGCCTCTTCAACCAGCTTGTAAAGCACGGCCTGCGCCTCGGGCTTGGAGAGGTCGAGCGCCAGGCTCTTCTTGTTGCGGGCCTCGAGAAGCCAGGCGAAATTGTGCTCGCCGGTGGGATAGCCGGGCAGGTTGGGCAGATTGCGGTAGGGATCGCCGGCGCCGGGCGGCTCTATCTTGATGACATCGGCGCCGAAATCGGACAGCACGGTGGCCGCCGCGGGCGCTGCGATGAAGCTCGCGCAGTCCAGAACCTTGAGCCCTGCAAAAATGCCTTTTTCCATCGCGGCGTTGCTCCCTCGCTCTTGTTGTTTCCCGCCGGCTGGAATTGGCGCGGGCAAGTCTGGGAGCCATTAGACCGATGTCTTGCCCGGATGCAACGGCGCCCGGTGCAAGGCCTTACTCCTCTCCCGCAAGCAACGCGGCGTTGCCGCCGGCCGCGGCCGTGTTGATCGTCACGGTCTGCTCGGTGGCGAAGCGCGTCAGATAATGCGGACCCCCGGCCTTGGGGCCGGTTCCGGACAGGCCGTTGCCGCCAAAGGGCTGCACGCCGACCACGGCGCCGATCATGTTGCGGTTGACGTAGATGTTGCCGACCTGAACGCGGTCGATGATGGCCTCGACCGTGTCGTCGATGCGGGAGTGGATGCCGAGCGTCAACCCGTAGCCGGTGCGCGCGATCGCCTGCAGGACGCGTTCGAGGGTTTCGGCCCGATAGCGCACCACATGCAGGATCGGGCCGAACACCTCCTCAGTGAGCTGGCTGGCATCCCGGAGCTCAAAGATGTGCGGCGCGACGAAGCAGCCCTCTGGCGCTGTGCCTGCAAAATGCAGCCGCGCCTCCGTCTTCATCCGTGCGATGTGGGTGTCGAGGCGTTGCTTGGCTTCGGCATCGATGACAGGACCGACTTGGGTCGCGATATCTGTGGGATCGCCGATCCTAAGTTCGCGCGCCGCGCCCGCGATCATCTCGATCATGCGGTCGGCGACGTCCTCCTGTACGAACATCAGCCGCAGCGCCGAGCAACGCTGGCCGGCGGAGCGGAACGCCGAGGTGACGACATCGTCGGCGACCTGCTCGGGCAGCGCAGTCGCATCCGCAATCATGGCATTGATGCCGCCGGTCTCCGCGATCAGCGGCACGATCGGCCCGTCCTTGGCGGCGAGCGTCCGGTTGATGTGACGTGCGACTTCGGTCGAACCGGTGAAGACGACGCCGGCAATATCAGCGTGCGCGGTCAGCGCCGCGCCGATGCGGCCGTCGCCGGTGACGAGATGCAGTGCGTTTGCGGGGATGCCAGCCTCGTGCAGCAAGGCGACGGCCTCGCGCGCGATACGTGGCGTCTGCTCGGCGGGCTTTGCCACGACGCTGTTGCCGGCCATCAAGGCCGCGGTGACCTGGCCAAGGAAGATCGCCAGCGGAAAATTCCACGGCGAGATCGCGACGAACACGCCACGGCCGCGCATGGCCAGCGCGTTGCTCTCGCCGGTCGGTCCTGGCATCGCCGTCTCGCAGCCGAACAGTTTTCGGCCCTGCGCGGCGTAGTAGCGGCAGAAATCGGCGGCCTCGCGCAGCTCGGAGAGCGCGTCATCGAGCGTCTTGCCGCCTTCCGCTTGCAGCAGCGCGATAAAATGCGCACCGCGGCTCTCCAGCAGATGGGCAGCCTGCTCCAGCGCCGCCGCGCGTGTCGCCGCCGGCGTCCGGCTCCATCCGGCAAAGCCCGTGCTGGCAGTGGCAATTGCGGCGCCCGCCTGCTCGGGCGTTGCGTCAGCGACAGGCTTGAGATCAGGCGTCACGTCCGTGACGTCCGCGACCAGCCGATCGAGCGCCGCGCGCTCGCCGAATTCGATGCCCCTTGAATTACGCCGCTCCGGCGCAAACAGGTCGCCCGGCAGCGGGATCTTGGCATGGTGGGCGTGATCGGGCCGCATGATGAGATCGACCGGGCGCTTCAACAGCGCCGGGACCGGCACGCGATAGTCGGCGGCCTGCGCCACGAAGGACGAGTTGGCGCCGTTCTCCAAAAGACGCCGCACCAGATAGGCGAGCAAATCGCGATGGCTGCCGACCGGCGCATAGGTGCGGTAGGCGATCTCGGGGTGATCCTTGGCGAGCTGCTCGTAGAGCGCTTCGCCCATGCCGTGCAGGCGCTGGAATTCGAAGCCGGAGCTAGCGCCGGCGAGCTCCAGCACGGTCGCGACGGTGAGGGCGTTATGGGTCGCAAATTGCGGGAAGATGCGTGGCCGCAAGGCAAGAAGCTTTGCTGCACAGGCGACGTAGTTCAGATCCGTCATCGCCTTGCGTGTGAATACCGGGTAGCCGTCGAGCCCGCGCTCCTGCGCGCGCTTGATCTCGGTGTCCCAATAGGCGCCCTTGACCAGCCGCACCATCAGCATGCGGTCATGGGCGCGCGCGAGCTCGTGGATGTAGTCGATCACCGCGCTGGCGCGCTTCTGGTAGGCCTGGATCGCGAGCCCGAAGCCGTCCCAGCCAGCCAGCGACGGATCGGCGAGCGTGGCCGCGGTTACGTCGAGCGACAGCTCCAGCCGGTCGGCCTCCTCGGCATCGACGGTGAAGTTGAGGTCATACGCCTTGGCGCGCCGGGCGAGATCCAGCAGTTGCGGCACCAGTTCGCGCATCACACGGTCGCGGCTGATCGCCTCGAAGCGCGGATGCAGCGCCGAGAGCTTGACGGAGATGCCGGGCCGGTCGGGCAGAGGATGGTTGCCTGCCGCCTTGCCGATGGTCTCGATGGCGCTCGCATAGGCGTCGAAATAGCGCTTGGCGTCTTCAGCCGTGCGTGCCCCTTCGCCGAGCATGTCGAATGAATAGCGGGGCTTCTGGCCGGAGCGCGGCTTGCCGCGTTCGAGCGCCTGCTCGATGGTCTCGCCCAGTACAAAGTGATTGCCCATCAGTCGCATCGCCTGGCGCGTCGCGGTACGCACCGCCGGCGCACCGAGCCGCTTCACGAGGCGGCCGATGGTGCCGTCGGGCGTCTCGCCGGGCTGGATCACGCGCGCCGACAGGCCGAGCGCCCAGGCGGAGGCGTTGACCAGGAACGCCGTGGACTTGGTCTCGTGGTGGATGAAGTCGCCCTCGCCGAGCTTGTCCTCGATGAACTGGTCGGCGGTGCGGGCATCCGGCACGCGCAGCAACGCCTCGGCCAGCACCATCAGCGCGAGACCTTCCTTGGTCGAGAGCGCGAACTCCCGCAGCATGTCCTCGACGCCGCCGATCCGGTCGTCGCGCTTGCGGATCGCCTCGATCAGCCTTGTCGCCGTGCGGTCGACCCGCACTTCCTGCGGCGGGGCGAGATGCGCCGATGGAAACAGCCGCGCGGCGATGTCGGCATCATCAGGGGCGTAGGGCGCGGAAAAGGGCGGCGGGATATTCGGCATGGCGTGTCCTGTGGCTGGAGCTCAGGATAAGGCCCACATGACCGTAGTTCGATAGACAAGATAGCCATTTTGCCTTAGGAAATGAAGACTATGGACATGTTGGCCGTATAAAATATGGAACTTGATCGGATTGACCGGAAAATCCTCTCAATTTTGCAGGAGGATGGACGAATCGCCAATGTCGAGCTCGCCGAGCGCATCGGCCTGTCGCCGACCTCGGTCGGCGAACGGCTGAAGCGTCTGCAGCGCGAGGGGTTTGTCGAGGGCTATGGGGCGCGGCTCAATCCGCACCGGCTTGGGCTGGGCTTGCTCGTGTTCGTCGAGGTGCTGCTCGACAAGACCACGCCCGACAATTTCGAGCGCTTTGCGCGCGCGGTCAAACTCGCGCCCGAAGTGCTGGAGTGTCACATGGTTGCAGGCGGCTTCGACTATCTGGTGAAAGCGCGGCTCGCGGACATGACCGCATATCGGCGTTTCCTCGGCGAGACCTTGCTGTCGATGCCGGGCGTGCGCGAGACGCGCACCTATGCGGTGATGGAAGAGATCAAGCGCGACGCACCGTTGCCGGTGGGCTGACCACATGCGGTCGCGATTGTCATTGCTGCGGCGTCGATCAGCGATCTCTCAAGGCAAATAGCCTATCGTGTGCAGTCGCAACGCCTGTCGTCGAATGCACTGATCGTCTTCTGAAATTTTCTTGGCCTCACTCCCGGACAAATCCGGGAGGCAGCAAAAGCTGGCGGCTTATACTTTGAGGTTCTCTGCGGAGGTCTTGCCCCGGTTTGCGATCTCTTCGTATTCCACCGTCTGTCCTTCGTTGAGCGAGGACAGGCCGGCTTTCTGCACTGCCGAGATATGCACGAACACATCCTTGCCGCCCGACGCAGGCTGGATAAATCCATAACCCTTGGTCGGGTTGAACCACTTGACCGTACCTTTAGCCATCACGACTTCTCCGCGGGTCTTCCTCCGAGATCACGAACCGCCAGTCCCCGCCAACCGGCCGGTTCGGTCCTACAGGATACGCGGAATGTGGCGGGCTTGGTAGATCAAACCACATCCGCATTTCGCCGAAATTCGCTCAACTTCGCAGCGTTTTTGCCGGTTTTGCCCGTTTCGCGGTCAATTGCGCCTGAGGCCGTCAATAAGTCGCGGCCAGATAGTCGACGATCTTGCCCACGTCGGCATCGTCAATCGGTGCGCCATAGACCTTGATCATCTTGGTCACCTCGGCCTGCCAGAAGCCTTTCTTGTCCTTCATCGGCGGCTGCGTGGCGATGTAGTCGGACGAGTGGCAGGCGGCGCAATTGCCCTGAACCACCTCGAGATTGGGCCCCGGCTTGAAGGCCGCCACCTCGTCCGGCGTCTTGTAACTGACCGGCGCGGCAAGCGCCGAACCCGCCACAGTGATAACGGCAAGCGTGGCGGCGAGGAGAACGGTGCGCTGCATGATCATGCTCCTCAGGCCACGGTGACGCGGGTGGTTTCGACGACGTTGCGCAAATAACCCGCCGGGTTCCAGCGCGGCGTGTCCGGCTGCGTCTCGCCGGAATTGCTGGTGGCGCGCACCTTGAGCTCGACTTGCCCGGCCGCGAGCTTCACGGGCAGCTTCCATTCGCGGAACGAGTAATTGCCCAAATCCTTGCCGAGCTTGGCGGAGGTCCAGGTCTTGCCGCCATCGGTGGAGACTTGGACGTCCTTGATGCCCTTGCCGCTGTCGAAGGCGATGCCGCGCAGCGTCGTGCGTCCCGCCTTCAGCTTGGCGCCATCGGTCACGCTGGTGATGAAGGAGCGGATGGTGAAGCGGTTGATCGGGATCGTCGCCTTCGGCGTCGTGCCAGGCTCGATCGAATTGTCAGGCGTATCGGGAATGCGATAGGCGCCCTTCATCCAGAAACCGTCGAAGACGTTGTCGATGACGGTGATCTCGTTGAGGTGCTTGACCCAGTAGGTGCCGTAATAGCCGGGCACCACCAGGCGCAGCGGGAAGCCGTTGAGGAACGGCAGATCGTCGCCGTTCATGCCGTAGGCCAGCATCACCTCGCCATTGGTGGCATGATCGAGGTCGAGCGCCTTGGCGAAGTCGGGCGTCTTGTCGCTGACCGGTCCGTCCATGCCGGCGAACACGACCTGCTTGGCGCCGGCCTGCACGCCCGCCATCTCGAGCACGGTCTTCAGCGGCACGCCGCGCCAGCGCGCATTGCCCATCGCGCCATTGGCGAGCTGGCCGCCGGCGACGCGCGGCTCCGAGAAGCCGCGGCTGTTGCCGGAGCACTGGTTGACGGCGACGATCTCCGTCGCCTTCATTTTGCGGATGTCCTTCAGCGACAGCTTGAGCGGCTTGTCGACCTTGCCCTTGACCTCGAGCGTGAACTTGTCAGGGTCGAGATCGTAGGGCAGGCCGGCGAGGTGGTAGCGTACGAAGAACGCGTTATTCGGCGTGATCGGGCCGTCGTTGAATATGGCGAACGGCGTCTCGAGCTGCGGCGGCCGGCTGGTCAAGCCGATCATTGGCCGCTTCTGCGGATACTTCACCAGCGGCCGCTCGCCATTGGCGAAGGGCAGGGTAACGGTGTCGAGGGCCAGCGCCTTGGTGGAATTCAGTGTGGCCGCCATGGCGGCAAGGCCCGCTCCTTTGAGCAGGTCGCGTCGGTCGAACATTCAGGTCTCCTCCCGGAGCTTTTCGTTGGTTCGCGGTCATCACCGCAACACCTGCGCTCATCTGTCTCAACCGCCAGGTTGAAGTCAATTCGTGCTTTCGCAGCAAGCCCATGCCGTTGCGCTGCAACAGGGCGGTGTTACACGTTGATGAGAAGCCGCGCTGTGGCGGCGTCGGACGGTGTGCTCCCTCGCCCTGCATGCGGGAGAGGTGAAGAATCAGGCGGCGGCGCGCTCGCCGCCGGCAATGATCGCGGACAATGTCCTGGTGTCGGCAACCACCCGCACCACCATCGGCTCGTCGCGACCGCGGATCGCGACCTCCTGCTTCGGCAGCGTATCCTCGTGAAGACCAGCGGTGCGGCGGACCTCGTCCGAGACGATGGCCTCGCACTGAAGCGTCTTCGTCATGTCCTGGAGCCGGGCGGCGACGTTCACGGCATCGCCGAGCGCGGTGAACACGATGTGGTCGCGATAGCCGATGTCGCCGATGATGACCTCGCCGCCATGGACGCCGATGCCGAAGCGAATCGGCTGGCGCAGATCGTGGCTCAGGAGCTCGTTCAGCTCGTCCACATGGGTCGCAATGCCGGCAACGGCCTTGAGCGCCTGGCGGGAGGCGGTTTGCGGATCGCTGGTCAGGCCGAACAGCGCCAGCATGCCGTCGCCGACGAACTGGTTCGGCTGGCCGCCATTCTCGATCACGGCCTGCGATACCGCACCTAAGAAGCGGTTGACGATGAACACGGTGTCGAACGGCAGCCGCTTCTCGGCAAGCTGCGTCGAGCCGCGCATGTCGACGAAGAGGCTGACGAGATAGCGCTCCTGGCCGATTCGCGCGGGCGAGGACGCCTGGGCGTTGGCCGCCAGCATTTGCGGCATGAACAGCTGGAAGAAGGAGAGATCGCAGTTCGGCCGCAGCTGGCAGGCAAGCCGGATCGAGGGATCGGCGGTCCCGACGCGGGCCAGCACGAAGGCCTCGCGCTGCGAGGGCTCGGGCAGGGCGCCGTGGTCGCCGATGATGCGGATGCGGCAGGTCGAGCAGCGGGCGCGGCCGCCGCAGACGCTGGCATGCGGCACATTGTGGCGCAGGCTCGCTTCCAGGACGGAGAGACCCTTGGGCACGCGCACCGTCTTGCCGTTGCCGTAGGACAGCGCGATCGTGCCGCCGCGCCGCTCGCGCCAGCCGCGCACCCCGCGTGACAGCATCACCAGCCCGAGCAGGCCGAAGTAACCGATCGTCAGTCCGCCGGTGATGCGGTCGAGCGTATCGGCCTGTGCGAACGTGCCGACCTCGCGCTGCGTGTAATTTTGCCGGCGCCAATCGCTGTCCTCGCTGTCCGCGGCGACACTGCGGCCACCCTGGTAGATGCCGAGCAGCGCCAGCGTCGGGATCAGCACGGCGGCTGCGAGCAAATAGGGTGCCGCGCGCGTGAAGAATGGCTTCAGCCGCAGCCAGAAATAGATGCCGATGCAACCGTGGACCCAGGCAACGATCAGCAGGATCGTCATCGTCCAGAGCCGGCCGGGGGCCACGACAAAGAACAGATAGAGCTCCTGCGGATAGAGCTTCTCGTGATCGTACAGCACCTGGCCCAGCCGGATGCCGATCACATGCGCCATCACCAGCGCGGGGATGCTCAGGCCCAGCACCAGCTGGAGCGGCTCGATCGTCCGCCAGCGGAACTGGCGGCGCTGGTACAGCGCATAGACGCCAAGACCCATATGGGTGAACGCCGCGCCATAGAACACGATCGTAACAGGGAGGAACTGCCAGAACGCGGTGTGGTAATAGACCCCGACCTGCATGGCATCGACCGAGATGTTGCCGAGCGCATGGTTGAGGAAATGGCTGACCACGTAAGCGAACAGGATGACGCCGCAGACCAGCCGCACCTGCCGCGCGCTGGTCGAGCGGACGAGTTCGGGCAATCGTGAAAGCGCGGTCGTGGCCATGATTCGGTTGTACCAGTTCACTGAGGAGAACAGCCAGCGGAGAGTTAAATTCCGCGGGCAGACGGCTTACAGGATCACATAACCGACAAGGTTACGTAACGGTAAGTCTCGTAGGCTTGGCAAAGTCCCGTAGGATGCGCAAAGGCGCTCTTGCGCCGTGCCCACGTCTTTCCATCAAATAGGCAAGACGTGGGCACGCTTCGCTTTGCCCACCCTACGAGACCGTCCGCACATTGACTCCCCCTCCCAAGTCAGGGAAAAGCGCGGCCGTGACGCTGGCTCTCGACATCACCGCAAAGCCCAATGGCGCATCGCGCCGGCCGCTCGTCGCGGCCGCGCTGGTGATCGCCGCGATGACCGTGCTCCGCCTTGTCTATGCCTCTGTTATCGAGCTGCGCACCGACGAGGCCTATTATTGGACCTGGTCGAAGGAGGGGGCGCTCAGCTTCCTCGATCATCCGCCCGGCATCGCCTGGCTCATCCGCTTCGGCACCCTCATTTTCGGTGACAGCGCACTGGGCGTCCGCTTCGGTGGCATCGTCGCGATGCTGGTGACGCAGTGTCTGCTCGCCGACATCGTTCGCCGCCTCACCCACGACGCGCGCGCCATCGCGATTGCAGTGCTGATGCCGGAAGCCGCGCTCTATTATGGTCTGTTGATGGCCAAGGTCGCCCCCGACGTCGCCATGATTCCGTTCGCGGTGGCGATGATGTGGTCGCTGGTGCTGATAGCACAAAGTGGCGACGGCCGCTGGTGGCTCGCGGCCGGCTTGTTCGCCGGCCTGTCGCTGCTGTCGAAATTCACCGTCATCATGTTCGCGCCTGCGGTCGCCGCCTTTCTTCTGGTGCCGGACTGGCGCTGGCGCTGGCTGCGCAGCCCGTATCCTTACCTTGCGCTGCTGATCGCAATCGTCGTGTTCTCGCCGGTCCTGATCTGGAACGCGCAGCACGACTGGGCCTCGTTCCGTTTCCAGGGCGTGCGCGCCACCGCCAATTACGGGATCTCGCTGCGCACCCTCGGCGACTACATCGGCTTGCAATTCGGCCTCGTCGGTTTCGTGATGCTGCCGGTGGTGTTGTCCGGTCTGGTGATGACGGCGTGGCGTGGCTATCGCTCCCGCGAGTCGGTTGCGATCCTGCTGTCGACGGCAGTGCTGGTGCCGTTCGTCTATTTCTTCTTCAAGTCGCTGACACTCAGGGTCGGCGATACCTGGCCGATGTTCATGTGGCCTGTTGGCTTCGCGGCTGCTGCAGTGAATCTTGTGCTGATACGGAGAGAAGGCTGGTCGGCGCGGGCGCTCCGCTCGGGCCTCTTCTGGGTCAACACGGCGCTGGTGTCGGGGATCGCCTTCGTCGTGATCGTGTTCCTCTATTATGTCGCCGCGCCCTGGAATTTCCTCGGCAGGATGGATCCGATCGGCGCCGAGGCCGGCTTTGAGCAGGTCGCCGCGCGCGCGCAGGCCGTGCTGGATGAGACCGGCGCGACCTGGATCGCGACCACGGATTACCGCACCTACGCGATGATGCGCTGGCTGTTCCGCGGCCGGGTGCCCGTGGTCGAAATCAACGAACGTGGCCGCTTCCAGGATTTTCGCGATCCCGGCATGGACAGGATCAAGGGCCATGCGGGACTCTATATTGGTCGTCAGCCCGATGATCGTTTACCGCTGTGGCAGACGATCCCCGCCAAGCGTGAGCAACTTGGCCAGGTTGAGCGCCGCTGGCGTGGCGTCCTGATCGACACTTACACGCTCGACAAGCTCACCGGATGGACCCCGGAGCTCACCCCGCCAAAGGACTCGCCGCTGTTCCAGTGGCGGGTGCTGGCTCTAAGAGCTACTCCTCCTCTTTCCGCCGCAGCAGATCCGTCGCGAGATCCGACAGTTTCGGCGGCGGCAGCGCGGCGAACGGCAGCGGCCTCGTGACGTCGATCGCCGCCAAGCCAAGCCGCGCCGTCAGCAGGCCGTTGAGCATGCCTTCACCAAGCCGCTGCGACAGCTTTGCCGCAATCCCGTGCCCGAGCACCTGCTGCATCAGGCTGTCGCTGGCCGCGAGGCCGCCGGTGATGGCCAGATGGGCGATGACGTGGCGGAGCAAACGGATCATGCCGAGCGTGCCGGGCCGGCCGCCATAAAGGCGGGCAAGCTGGCGGATCAGGCGCAACGAGGCCACGAACACGAACAGCACGTCGAACAGCGCGCGCGGCGACACCGCCGTGACGATCGACACCCGCTGCGCCGCCGACGACACCAGCCGCCGCGCCTCCGCATCCAGCGGCGACATCAATTCGCGCTCGGCGAGCCGGATCATGTCTGCGCCGTCGATGATCTCGCCTGTGTGGCTTTCGAGTGCGGCACGGGCGCGTGCGAGCTGCGGGTTCTGGTGCGCGATCGCGATCAGGTCCTGCACGATGGCGCGGCTCTCCCCGCGATCGTCGCTGGCCAGCACCTCGGCGGCGCGCCGATGCAGTTTTTCGATCGTTGCAAGCCGGGCGAGGCCAAATGCCTCGCGTCCGATCACCACAGCGAGCGCCAGCGTGGTGACGAAGGCCAGCGCAACCCCGACGAAGCCGAGGCTTTCGCTGCGTGCAAACAGATCCTCGATCAGACGGACCACGCCAAGCCCGGTGCCGAGCAGCGTGAGGCCGGCGACGCCGGACCAGAACAGCACGCCCCAGCGAAAGCCACGCCGCGCCGGAAGCGCTGTCTCGATCGGCACCGGCAAGGTCGACGGATCGTGCTCCGGCGTGATCTGGACGGTGGTGCGGCCGAGCCGGCTGGTTTCGTCGGCTTCGGTGACGACGACATCGGGATCGTCGAGCCGGAACGTCGCCGGCCGCCGTGGCTTCGATCGGTCGTTCATACGAGCTTGTCTCCGATCAGGAACTGCAAGGCACGGTCGAGGCGGATGTGAGGCAGCGTCGGCTCTTCCGTCCCCTCGCGTTCGAGCTTGGGCGGGCGGAAGCGCAGGAAGCGGAAATCGCTCTTCTCGGCGGCTTCGGTGGAGAGGCCGCGGAACGCATCGGTGCCGTTGAACATTGGTTCGGGATCCAGCGGTAGGTCGCCCGGAAAGGTCGCGACCTCGGTGTTGCCGTCGAAGAACTCGCCATTCGCGCTCTCGCCCGCGGCCGGCGTGCCCAGGATCGAGGGCAATTTGTCGCGGCCATGCGCAACCTGCGCCTCGCGCGTGGCGCGGACGGCGGAGAGTGCCACGACATCGATCGCAGCGCCGGTGTCTTCGGCGCGTGCCGCAGCGCGAGTGACCGCGCGGCGCAGCACGGCCTCGAGGCGGTCGTGGCTGGAATGATGCAGATGGTCCGCCTTCGTTGCCGCGAACAGGATGCGATCGATGCGCGGCCTGAACATGCTGGAGAGGAAGGTGCTGCGGCCGATGTTGAAGCAATCGAGAATGCCAGATAGCGCCGCTTCGAGATCGTGCAGCGCCTCCGGTCCTGCATTGAATGCGGCGAGCGCATCGGCCAGCACGATCTGGCGGTCGAGCCGGGCGAAATGATCGCGAAAGAACGGCCGCACCACGATGTCCTTGTAGGCTTCAAAGCGGCGCACCATCATCGCCCACAGCGATCCCTCCGGTGCTTGTCCGCCTGAGGGCACTTCGAGCGGGGCGAAGGTCAGCGCCGGCGTATCGGCGAGACTGCCGGGCATCAAAAAGCGGCCGGGCGGCAGCAGGCTCATGGCAAAGCGCTCGTCGCGGCAGGCGCGCAGATATTGGGTGAAGAGCTTTGCAGCGGTGAGCGTCGCCTGCTCGTCCTCGCGCGCCTCGGGTTTCAGCGTCGCCAGATGCGCGTGCCAATCGGCGGCAAGATGCGCGCGCGGCGTCTCGCGCGACAGCGCCAGGCTCTCGGCGGACCATTGCTCGTAGCTTTTCTGAAGCAGCGGCAGATCGAGCAGCCATTCGCCTGGATAATCGACGATGTCGAGCGTCAGCGTGCGGTCGGCGCCGTTCTGGCGCTGGTAGTCGATCACGAGACGGAGCTCGCTGATGTCGACGGTCGAGCTCGGCCAGCGCCGCTCCTCGATCAGCGCGCGCAGATGGCTCTCGTAGGAAAAGCGCGGCACGGCATCATCAGGCTGCGGCGCCAGATGCGCCCGCGCGATCCGGCCCGATGAATAGGCCTCGAATACCGGAAACCGGCCGCCGCGCGTCAGCCCGTGGATCAGCGCGGTGATGAATACGGTCTTACCGGCGCGCGACAGGCCGGTGACACCAAGCCGCACCGTCGGGTTGAAGAAGTGCTCGCCATAGTCGATCAGCGCCCGGGCCGACAGGCGCGCCTCTTCGACCATATCCTGGAAACTGAATGCCATATGAACGTGATTAATCTCGGGCGGGCGGAACAGTGAAGCCGTTCACAAAAGTGGCAATTGCGTGAGGAAAATCAAGCTTCATACTTCCACCGCCTTTGTCGGCAAATCAGCCGATTGAACGACGCGCCGATCCCGAAAGACCCATACAAAAACGGCATTATCTCAGCCTTTGCGGATTGCCATGACCGTCTTCCAATTGAAACAACTTGCATCCACCTCCGTCCACGCCGCAGCCGACGCGATCCGCTGGAATTACGATCGCGCCGAGCTGATCGCCGACGGCATCATCCATGGGATCGGCGTGCTTGCCGGCATCATCGCTGCGACCGTGCTGATGGTGCTGGCAGCGGTCTATGCCGATGGCACCGACATTGTCGGCGTCTCGATCTATGTCGCGGGGCTGCTCTCGATGCTGGTGCTGTCCGCGACCTATAATCTCTGGCCAGTCTCGCCCGCCAAATGGCTGCTGCGCCGCTTCGACCATTCCGCGATTTATCTTTTGATCGCCGCGACCTACACGCCTTTCATTCTGGAGGTGAGGGACAGCGCGTTCGCGCTGGTGCTGCTCGCGGGCGTCTGGTGTGCCGCGATATCAGGCATCGTGCTGAAACTTTTTTATCCCGGCCGGTTTGATCGTGTCTCGGTCGGCATCTATCTCGTCATGGGCTGGAGTGGTGTGATGCTCTACGGACCCGTGGTCCAGGCGCTGCCCGCGCTCGCGCTCGGCTTCATCCTTGCGGGCGGCCTGCTCTACAGTTTTGGCGTGATCTTCCACGCCTGGCGGCGGTTGCGTTTCCAGAACGCGATCTGGCATGGCTTTGTCTTGGCCGGCGCGGCATGCCATTATACCGCGGTGCTCGACCTCGTGCTGAACTGAGCACGTCCCGCGACGCGGGATGAGACCACACAAGGCGAGATCGTACAAGAAAAGAGGAGACGTCGCATGCAGGTGACCGGCAAAGTCGTGGTCGTCACGGGCGGCGCCAATGGCATCGGCAAGGCGCTGTGCGAAGCCTTTCACAAGGCGGGGGCCGCCAAGGTTGTCGTTGCGGACATGGATGCCGCCAACGCGCGGGCCGTCGCCGCCACGGTGGACGGCGCGGCGTTCAGATGCGACGTCGCGCAGGAAAAGGAGGTCGCGCACGTCATCGAGGAGACCGAGCGGCAGTTTGGCCCTATTGGTCTCTTTTGCTCGAACGCCGGCATCGGTGGCGGCTTCGATCCGATGTCGCTGAATGCCGGCGGCGCCTCCGACGAGCCGTGGCAACGCAGCTGGGCGATCCACGTCATGGCGCATGTCTATGCGGCGCGGCATCTGATCCCCCGCATGAAGGCACGCGGCGGCGGCTATTTCCTCAACACCATCTCGGCCGCGGGCCTGCTGTCGCAGGTCGGCAGCCCAGCCTATTCTACCACCAAGCATGCCGCAGTGGGCTTTGCCGAGAACCTCGCGATCTCGCACAAGGCGCACAATATCAAGGTCTCGATCCTCTGCCCGCAGGGTGTCGACACCAACATGCTGCGCTCGATCCCGAAGGGCCCGCAATCCGGCGACGGCGACCTCACGCCCGAGCAGGTGGCGAAGGATGTGCTCGCCGGTCTCGAGCAGGAGACCTTCCTGATCCTGCCGCACCCCCAGGTGCTCGGCTACATGCGCAAGAAGACCGAGAACTACGACCGCTGGATCGGCGGCATGGCCAAGATCCAGGCCAAGATGCGGGAAGAGTTCGGGAAGTAATCTTCTGTAGCCCGGATTGCGCTTCGCTCCATCCGGGCTACGCGCTCCCCTAATGCTTCTGCCCGTACAGCACCGGCACCGCCGAATCCACGACCACCTCCACCAGGCTCGTGCCCTCAAACGCCATGCCGCGCTTCAGCGCCTCGCCGAGCTCCGCCGCCTTGCTCACGCGCACCGCATGGCAGCCCATGCCTTCGGCGAGACGGACGAAGTCGATCCCTGGCAGCTCCAGCCCCGGCACGTTGCGCACCTGCATCACCTGGCTGAACGAGCGCATCGCGCCGTAACCGGAATTATTGATGACGACGATGGTCAGCGGCAGCTTGCGCTGAGCGGCGGTCCACAGCGCCTGGATCGAGTACATCGCCGAGCCGTCGCCGATCAGGCACACGGTGCGCTGCTTCGGCTTGCCCAGTGCCATGCCGACTGCAGCGGGGAGAGAGTAGCCGAGGCCGCCGCTCGACATCGTGTAAAAACTATCCTGGCCGCGCATCGGCAGGAATTTCTGCATCGCGGGCCGATGTGAGGGCACTTCCTCGACCAGTGACGCGCCATCCGGCATCGCCTGCGACAGCGAGTGCAGCAGGAACTCGACCGGCAGCGGATCGGCGGCCTGCGGCGCCGGCGGCAGTGTGCGGCCTCTTGGCGCGGCGCGTTTGCTCTCGGGCAGCAGGTCGAGCAGCGCGCTCAGCGCTGGCTTCATCGTCGCGATGATGCTGGTGCCTGAAGGCGTCACCGCGGCTGCATCCGCATCATCCGTGATCTGGAAGATGGTGGCGCCGCCATCGAAGATCGCGGCATGGCCCTCGACATGGAAGGTGAAGACAGGCGCGCCGATCACGACGACCAGGTCGTGCTCGCGCAGCGCGTCGGACAGCTGCGCGGGCGAAGCGTGCAGGAAGCCGGCAAATTGCGGATGGCGCTCGGGGAACGAGCAGCGCGCCGAGAACGGGCTGACCCAGACGCTCGCCTTCGCCTTCTCGGCGACGCGCACCATCAAATCGACCGCGCCGGCGCGGTCGACGCCGGGGCCGACGACGAGGGCAGGGTGCTTTGCCGAACCGAGTGCGGCGACCAGCGCCTTCATCGCCTCGGGCTCAGGGCCGATCTCGCGGCTGACCTTGCGCGCATCGACCGGCGCGGTCGCGTGCGTCCAGTCGTCGATCGGGATCGACACGAAGGTCGGCCCGCAGGGCGGCTGCATCGCGGTGTAATAGGCCCGCGCGATTGCGGCGGGCACGTCTTCGGGCCGCGCCGGCTCGACGCTGTATTTCACATAGGGCCGCGGAAACTCCGAGGCGCGCTCGGCATAGAGGAACGCCTGCAGCGGCAGGATCGAGCGCGCCTGCTGGCCCGCGGTGATGACCAGCGGCGTCTGGTTGCGATGCGCGGTGTAGATGTTGCCGAGCGCGTTGCCGACGCCGGCGGCCGAATGCAGATTGACGAAGCCCGCATTGCGCGTCGCCTGCGCATAACCGTCGGCCATGCCGACGGCGGAGGCTTCCTGCAGTGCCAGAACATAGTCGATGTCGTCAGGCCAGTCGGAAAGGAACGGCAGCTCGGTCGAGCCAGGGTTGCCGAACACGCGTCTGATGCCGAAGGCGCGCAGCAGGTCGAGCGTCGCCTGCTTGACGGTGACGGACTTGCTGCCGGTCTTGCCGTTCTTGGACATTGGTTTCCGTCCCTATCAACTCTTCGGGGTGAACATCTAACAGATCACCACACCGCCGTCCCCTTCATCGTCGGCTGCCCCTCCGCATTCGCGGTCCACAGCTCCATGCCGTCGGCCGTCTCGTTGGCGTTGACGGAGAACTCCGTGCCCTCGAACAACGGCTGCACCCCGCGATAGGTGAACTTCTTCGGCGCCTTGCCGCTGCGAAGTTTCGCCGCCATCTCGATGATGAGCGCCGCCTGCAACGGGCCGTGGAAGATCAGGCCCGGATAGCCCTCCACTTTGGTGACATAGTCACGGTCGTAATGAATGCGGTGGCCGTTGAAGGTCAGCGCCGAGTAGCGAAACAGCAGCACGGGATCGGACACATGTGTCTCGCGGTGCTGCGCCTTCGGCGGCGGAGGCGGAGATTTCGCGGCTGCGGGCGCGCTGCTCGTCACCTCGCGATAGACGATGTCCTGCCGCTCGCGGATGGCGATGCCGCGCGGCGAGGAGACGCTATGTTCGACCGAGACGAAGCACAGTGTGCCGGTCGAACCCGTCTTCACCTGCACGTCGGCAATGCGCGAGGTCCGGGTCGATTCGTCGCCGACGCGCAGCGGCTGCAGGAATTCGATCTCGCCGCCGGCCCACATCCGGCGCGGCAGCGGCACCGGCGGCAGGAAGCCGCCGCGGGTCGGATGGCCGTCGGGCCCGAGCATCGACATCGGAAATACCGGCTGAGCCAGGCACCAATGCACCGTGAACGGCGCGGCATCGCCCGCCTTGGGTGCACCGACGTCCTGGAACAGCGTCGCGCGCAGGCCCATGACGAGCTGCGCAGTGACGATGTCGCTGGCCTCGGTGCTGCGGCCGATCCATTGCCTGAGGTGATCGATGTCGAGCTTCTCGGTCATGATGCCTCGCTCTTGTTACGTCTTGGGCTTTTCGCCGATGGCGGGCACGGCGCCGTAGGTGCGCGTCTCGCCGACGATGATCGGCGCCGGCGCGGGATAGCTGACGCGGCCGTTCGGCGTATCCACCTCGATGCGGCGTAGATGCGGATGGTTGGTGAGGTCGGCCATCGTGTTGACCTCGGCGAAGGCGATGTCGGCATCGGACAGCCGCTTCAAGAGCTCATCGCGCGTCATCCTGCCGAAGATATCTGCCACCGTCTGGTCGGTGAAGTCGCGGTTGCGCACGCGCTCCACCATGTTGGCGACGCGGGGGTCCTTGGGCAGATCCGGCCGGTCCAGCACCTCGGCGCAGAGCGTCTTCCATTCGCGCTCGCTCTGGATCGAGATCAGGATATCCTTGCCGTCTTTCGACGTGAACACGCCGTAGGGCGCGATCGAGGGATGGCGCAGCCCCATGCGCTTCGGCGGATTGCCGGCCTCGGCGTTGAGCAGCGGCACGGTGCACCAGTCGGCCATCACGTCGAACATGGAGATGCGGATGTCACAGCCCTTGCCGGTGCGCCCGCGCGCGATCAGCGCTTCCAAAATCGCCGCATGCGCAGTCGCGCCGGTCGCGACGTCGACGATCGACATGCCGACGCGCGAAGCGCCGTCAGGATTGCCGGTGATCGAGGCCAGCCCGCTCTCGGCCTGGATCAGCAAATCATAGGCCTTGCGGTGCGCGTAGGGGCCCTCGTCGCCATAACCGGTAATCGTGCAGGAGATCAGCCTGGGATAATCCTTCAGCAGGCGCTCGCGCGAAAAACCGAGCTTGTCCATCGAGCCGGGCTTGAGGTTCTGCACCAGCACGTCAGCGCTCGCGATCAGCTTTTCCAACTCGGCGCGCCCCTCCTTGGTGGCGAGGTCGACCACGGCCGATTGCTTGCCGCGATTGAGCCAGACGAAATAGCTGCTCTGGCCCTTCGCCGCCGCGTCATAGCCGCGGGCGAAATCGCCTTCCGGCCGCTCGATCTTGATGACCTCCGCCCCGGCATCCGCCAGCCGCGACGAGCAGAACGGCGCCGCCACGGCCTGCTCAACCGCAATCACCCTTATCCCGTCAAGAGCTCCCATGGTGCGACCTCAGTACGAGCGGGGCATGCCGAGCACATGCTCGGCGATGAAGGACAGCACGAGATTGGTCGAGATCGGCGCGACCTGATAGAGCCGCGTCTCGCGGAATTTGCGCTCGACGTCGTATTCCTCGGCAAAGCCAAAACCGCCATGGGTCTGGATGCAGGCATTCGCCGCTTCCCATGACGCATCGGCTGCCAGCATCTTGGCCATGTTGGCCTCCGCGCCGCAATCGAGCCCGGCCTCGTACTTGCGCGTCGCTTCCTTCACCATCAGCTCGGCCGCACGCATCGAGGCATAGGCCTTGGCGATGGGAAACTGGATGCCCTGGTTCTGGCCTATGGGACGGCCGAACACCGCGCGCTCCTTGGCGTAATTCGTCGCCTTGGCGATGAACCACTTCGCATCGCCGATGCATTCGGCCGCGATCAAGATGCGCTCGGCGTTCATGCCGGAGAGGATGTAGCGGAAGCCCTTGCCTTCCTCGCCGATCAGATTCTCCGCCGGCACCTTCATGTCGGTAAAGAACACTTCGGTCGTGGCGTGGTTCATCATGGTGCGGATCGGGCGGATCTCGAGCCCATTGTTCTTGGCCTCGCGCATGTCGACGATGAACACGGAGAGCCCGTCGGTGCGCTTCTTGACCTGCTCCTTCGGCGTGGTGCGGGCCAGCAGCACCATCAAATCGGAATGCTCGGCGCGGCTGGTCCAGATCTTCTGGCCGTTGACGATATAGCTGTCGTTGCCTTCCTTGCGCGCGAAAGTCTTCAGCGAGGACGTATCAGTGCCGCTGGTCGGCTCGGTGACGCCGAACGCCTGCAGGCGCAACTCGCCGCTGGCGATCTTCGGCAGGTATTTGGCCTTCTGTTCGGCATTGCCGTGCCGCAGCACCGTGCCCATCGTGTACATCTGCGCATGGCAGCCGCCGCCGTTGCAGCCTGCGCGCTGGATCTCCTCCAGGATCGCCGCCGCCGCGGACAGCTTCAGACCCGCGCCGCCATATTCCTCCGGGATCAGCACCGAGAGATAGCCGGCCTCAGTCAGCGCATCGACGAAAGCCTTGGGGTAAGCCATCTCGCGATCCAGCTTGCGCCAGTATTCGCCGGGAAACTGCGCGCACAACTTTGCGACGGCATCGCGGATATCGGCGTAATCTTCGCTGTGGTGTTGTTCGCTCATGGCGTTTCCTGTTTGGTGCGGCAGTCAAGATAACGCCGGCCGATCCTCTGGCGTTGTGAAAACATCGCCAGCCCCCTATGCTCATTTGCTATAGCGTATGGAGTAGCCTTCCAGGATTGGCAAGTATGGATTTCCGGCAGCTCAGGACCTTCAGTTGCGTGGCGGAGCTCGGCAGCCTGAGCAAGGCCTCCGACACGCTGCGTGTGGCGCAGCCTGCGCTCTCCCGGCAGATCAAGCTGCTGGAGCACGAGCTGCGCACGGAACTGTTCACCCGCAACGGTCGCGGCATGGTGCTGACGGAAGCGGGTCGGCTGCTGCTGGCGCGCACCTCCGGCATCGTCCGGCAGATCGACCAGATCCGCGATGACATCCAGTCGGCCAAGGGGCCGCCGTCCGGACAGGTCGTGCTCGGCCTGGTTCCGACCGTGAGCTGCGTGCTGTCGGCGCGCTTTGCGCGGCGCTGCGTCGAAAAATTTCCCGGCATCTCGCTGCGCATCGTCGAGAGCTACAGCGGCCATATCGTCGAATGGCTGCATCGCGGCGAGATGGATCTCGCCATCCTCTACGGCCGTTCCGCCGATCTGCATCTCAATGTGCAGAGCCTGGGGCGCGACAACATCGTCGCGGTCGGCCCGCGCGGCTGCGGCCTCGCGCGCAAGAAGAGCGTCGATATCGGCTGGCTGCTGCGGCAGCGGCTGGTGCTCCCAAGTCATTCCCACGGCCTCCGCGCGCTGATCGAGCACGCCGCCGCCCAGCGCAAAATCAAGCTCAACGTCCAGCTCGAGGCGGATTCGTTCCGCGTGCTGACGAGCCTCGTCGAGGAAGGGCTCGGCTTTGCGCTGCTGCCGCCATCGTCGGTCCACGCCGAGGTCGCCGACGGCAGGCTGGAAACGGCAATGGTGTCCAAGCCGATGACGCGCGAGCTCATTTTCGCTTCTCCGATCGACCGCCCGGCCTCGACGGCCTCGCTCGCCGTGACTGCACTGCTGCGCGAGGAAGTCGCCGCCTGCCGCAAGGAAGGCGTGTGGGATATCAAGCTGAGTTAGATGTGCTGGTGTCGTAGACCAGCCGGGCGCTGCGTTGTCTTCGCATCTGGCGCGACCTGTCATGCCGAAATTTTATAGCTGGGGCTCCGCACTCCGCTGTCATTGCCCGCGAAAGCGGGCAATCCTGTATTCCAGAGACGGCGCGGCGAGAGCCGAGAAGCCGCGGCCTACTGGATGCCCCGCTTTCGCGGAGCATGACGGCGGAGATTGAGGATGCGGATTGCCTTAACGGCGAAGCTCCGGAGGATCGAGCTCAGCCCGGAATCCTCACCGGCAGCGTCTCGTACCCCTTGATGAAGCTGGAATAGATCCGCTTCGGCTCGCCGACCACCTCGATCCGGTCGAACCGCTTCAGCATCTCCTCCCAGACGATGCGCAGCTGCAGCTCGGCGAGCCGCATGCCGACGCAGCGGTGAATGCCGAAGCCGAAGGAGAGGTGCGTGCGCGGCCGGGCGCGGTCGATGATGAAGTCGTTCGGCCGCTCGATCATCTCCTCGTCGCGGTTGCCCGAGACGTACCACATCACGACGCGGTCGCCCTTCTTGATGTGCTTGCCGTTGATCTCGGTATCCTGGAGCGCGGTGCGGCGCATATGCGCCAGCGGCGTCTGCCAGCGGATCACCTCGGGCACCATGGTGTCGATCAGGCCAGGGTTGGCGCGCAGCTTGTCGTATTGTTCAGGATTCTCATTCAGCGCCAGGACCGAGCCGGTCATGGTGTTGCGCGTGGTGTCGTTGCCGCCGACGATGAGCAGGATGATGTTGCCCATCAGATTGTCGGGGTCCATGAAGCGCGTGGCGTCGTTGTGGGCCATCAGCGACAAGAGGTCGTTGCGCGGCGCGGAGTTGACGCGCTCGTTCCACAGCTTCGACATGTAGGCGTAGCATTCGTCCATCTCGCGGCGGCGCTCTTCGGCCGAAGCGACGATGCCGCTCTTGGGCAGCGCGGTCGAGACGTCGGACCAGCGCGTCAGTTTGCGCCGCTCCTCCCAGGGGAAGTCGAACAGCGTTGCCAGCATCTGCGTCGTCAGCTCGATCGAGACGCGCTCGACGAAATTGAAGGTCTCGTTGCGCGGCAGATTGTCCAGCACGGTCTGCGAGCGCTGGCGGATCAGTTTTGCGAGCTCGTCAAGATGCGTCGGCGTGAACATCGGCGACACGGTCTTGCGCTGCGACGAGTGTTTGGGCTGGTCCATCGCAATGAAGCTCGGCCAGTCGTAGCCCTCAGGCACGTCGCGGATCGAGATGCCGCCGAGCGTCGAGTCCGACGAGAAGATGCCGTGGTTGGTGTCGACATGCATGATGTCGTTGTATTTCACCACCGACCAATACGGCTCGATCGGCGCATTGGTGCAGTAATGCACCGGCTCCTCCTTGCGCAACCGCTCGAACCACGGCCACAGCGTGTCGTCCTGGAACAGCCTGGGCGCGCCCGGATGAAAATTCTTCAGCGGCGTTGCATAGGCTTCCTCGCGCGCGCGCCGCATGCGTTCGGCCTTGTCGGCCTTGACCGGGGTCTGAATGTTCATGGGCAGTCGCTCCAGTAGGTTCGTTCACGCCGTCGCAGTGGCGCGTCGTCGCAAGTGCCAATGTTATACACTATAATTCGGAGGTCACGCCGCAATCTTGACCGGCAACGTTTCCAAACCCTTCACAAAGCTCGAATACACCCGCTTCGGCTCGCCGACCACGTCGATGTGGTCGAAACGCTTCAGGATCTCCTCCCAGATAATCTTCAGCTGGAGTTCGGCAAGCCGCAGTCCGACGCAACGGTGGATGCCGAAGCCGAAGGAGAGATGCGTGCGCGGGCGGGCGCGGTCGATGATGAAATCGTAGGGCTTCTCGATGGCCTCTTCGTCGCGGTTGCCCGAGACGTACCACATCACGACCTTGTCACCTTTCTTGATCTGCTTGCCGCGGAACTCGAAATCGGAGAGCGCGGTGCGGCGCATATGCGCCAGCGGCGTCTGCCAGCGGATCACCTCGGGCACGAAGCTGTCGAGCAGATCAGGGTTTTCGCGCAGCTTGCGATATTGGTCCGGATACTGGCTCAGCGCGTAAATCGAGCCCGACATGGTGTTCCGCGTGGTGTCGTTGCCGCCGACGATCAAAAGGATGAGATTGCCGAGAAAGTTCTTGGCATCCATGTCGCGCGTCGCCGCGCCGTGGACCATCATCGAGAGCAGGTCGCTCTTTGGCGGCTGCTCGGCGCGTTCCTTCCAGAGGCGCGAGAAATAGGCGGCGCATTCGCCAAGCTCGGCCATCCGTTCCTCGTCGGTGGCGACGAGTCCATCGGGGCCGGGAATGGTGGTGGCGATGTCAGACCAGCGCGTCAGCTTGCGGCGGTCCTCCCAGGGGAAGTCGAACAGCACCGCGAGCATCTGGGTGGTCAGCTCGATCGAGACCTGGTCGACCCAGTCGAACACCTCGCCCACCGGCAGATTGTCCAGGCACTCGGCCGAGCGCTTGCGGATGTTGAGCGCGAGATTGTCCAGATGCGTCGGCGTGAACATCGGCGCCACGGTCTTGCGCTGCGCGGCATGACGCGGCGGGTCCATGGAGATGAAGCTCTCGCGGCGCAGATCGGGATCGACGTCGCGGATGGTGATGCCGCCGAGCGAGGATGCCGAAGAGAACACCGAATGATTGGTCTCGATCTCCATGATGTCGTTGTAGCGCGTCACCGACCAATACGGACCGAACATCGAGTCCTTGCAATAGTGCACGGGATCTTCGCGCCGCAGCCGGTCGAAATACGGCCAGAACGTATCGGTCCGGAACAGCTCGGGGTCACCGGGGTCGAACTGCGCCAGCGGAAGCGATGACGCGCGCTCGCGCAATGCGTCGAGATTTGCCGCGCTTTCCATGGTCCCATGCATGACCGTTCTCCCTGACATGACCGCTCGATTTTTGTGAATTCTGCGTCGCGGTATTTGAACTACAATTACAACGCGTTACGTGCTTCGGAGCAAGCGGCAGTTTTGCCGCAACAGAGGTGTCATCACGAACGTGACCTGCCGCACGCCGTTCGTCATGAAATTCTGTCAGAAATCGCTCCAAACCGAGGCAAATCGAACCCGCTCATGTTGGGGATCGACTAACCTCTGATCTATAGTTTGAGAGAAAACGATCCGCATCCCGAGGTTGTTGCCGTGAACGATATGCAATGGACCCCCATGGGCCCCTCTGAACCGGTCCCGCCGCCGTTGCCGCCCACGCGGGTCGATTTCACCGGCAATCGGACCGAGTTCCGCAAGATGGTCACCAAGGGTGCCATGCTGGAGCTCGTCACCTTCGGCTTCTATCGGTTCTGGCTCGTCACTGACATCCGCCGCCATCTGTGGTCGAACACGTCCATCGACGGCGACGCCGCCGAATACACCGGCCGCGGCAAAGAACTCTTGATCGGCTTCCTGTTCGCGCTCGCGATTCTGGTGCCGATCTATCTCGCCTATTTCCTCGTCGGCATCGAATTCGAGCGCTGGCAGGGCTTTGCCTCGACGCCGCTGTTCATCTCCTTTTATGCCTTCGGCCAGTTCGCGATCTTTCGCGCCCGTCGGTATCGTTTGACGCGCACGGTCTGGCGCGGCGTACGCTTCTGGATGGACGGCTCCGGCTGGGCCTATTCCTTCCGCGCGATGCTGTGGGGTCTCCTGGTGTTCCTGACGCTCGGCCTGGCGCTGCCATGGCGCGAGGCCTCGCTCGAGCGCTACAAGATGCAGCACACGCATTTCGGCGATCTGCAGGGCGACTTCGAAGGCAACGGATGGGAGTTCTTCAAGCGCGGCTGGTGGCTGTGGTTGCTCAGCCCGATCGCGGTATTGATCTTCCCGCTTGCGCCGTTCCTCTATGCCGAGTTCAAGGCGCGCGAATGGCGCTGGTGGCTGAACGGCATCCGCGTCGGCGGCGTCGGCCTGTCCTCGGACCTGCCGCATAATGCTTTTTACGGCCTCTACTGGAAGATGGTCGGCTGGTGGCTGCTGCTCTCGACCCTGTTCGGCTTCTATCTTGGCGGTGCCACCATGCTCGCCGTCAAGCTGAGCGGTGTGCCGGCCGAGCAGCTGTTCGGGCCGGGCCATGCGGCCAAGAGCATTCCGATGCTGGTGATGATGGTGATCGGTTACTTCGCGCTGGCCCTCGCCATGAACATCATCATGCGCGTCTATCTCCAGCGCGATCTCTGGGCCATGGTGCTGGAGACCGTCGCGGTGCATGATATCGGAGCTGCAGCCGACGTCCGCGCCAGCGGCGAGCTCGCCAGCGCGCTCGGCGAAGGGTTTGCCGATGGTCTCGATGTCGCAGGATTTTGAACCGTGAGTGATGTGACTGCCGAGCCCGGCGCCGAACCGAAGCCCGGACAGACGGCGATTTTCTTCGACGGCCTGTCGAGCCGCCGACGGCAAGTCACGCTGACTCTGGGAAATGCGCTTGAGATCGCTGAGCTCAGCGACGTCCAGGCGAGCTCGGCCGTTACGCATTGGGCGTATGACGACATCCGCCGCGCCGACAGTCCGGCCGGCATCCTGCGCCTGACCTCGGCGTCTGCGCCGCCGCTGGCGCGGCTCGAGATTCGCGATGCCGCTTTCGGCGCTGGTCTCATCGCACGCTGTCCTCGCATCGACGAGCACCAGACCACCGGCCGCGGTGTCGCAAAGATCGTGGGCTGGTCGGTTGCGGCCGCCGTCTCCATCGTCTGCGTCGTGCTGTTCGGCGTGCCGCTGGCCGCGGATCGCCTCGCGCCGCTGGTGCCGAAGCCGATCGAGCGGCGCATCGGCGATGCGTCCGAGGTGCAGGTGAAAACGATCTTCCGCGGTCAGGCTTGCGATGACACGGCCGGTCAGGCGGCGTTCCGCAAGCTCGTCAACAGCCTGCGCGACGCCGCCGGCCTCGACGACGATTCCATGACGGCAGGCGTGCTGCGAACCTCAGTGCCGAATGCGTTTGCGCTGCCGGGCGGCAAGGTCTATGTGCTCAGTGCCTTGCTCGACAAGGCCGAAAATCCCGACGAGCTTGCCGGCATCCTTGCCCACGAGCTTGGGCATCTGAAGCATCACGACAACATGCGCGGCCTGATCTACAACGGCGGCACCTCGTTCCTGATCGGTCTGTTGTTCGGCGACGTCACCGGTTCCTCGGCCGTGATCTTCGCCTCGCGCAGCGTGGTCGAAGCCTCCTATTCGCGCGAGGCCGAGACGGGCGCCGATACGTTCGCGATCGAGATCATGCACAAGCTCGGCCGCTCGCCGAAGCCCGCGGCCGAGTTGATGTTCCGCATCACCGGCAAGGAGGGCGGCTCGGGCTTGTCGACAATCCTGGCGAGCCATCCGCTCACCGAGGACCGCCTCGCCCGCATGACCAGGGAGGACCGCCCCGCCAGCGGCCCGCCGCTGCTGACGGACAAGGAATGGCAAGCGCTGAAGGGCATCTGCGGCAGCGGGAGGATCTAGTTCGCGACTACCGCGTCCCGTAGGCGCGGTCGCCGGCATCGCCGAGGCCCGGCAGGATAAAGCCGTTCTCGTCGAGGCCTTCATCCACGGCCGCCGTCCAGATATGCACATCCGGGTGCAATCCGCGCAGGCGCTCGAGGCCTTCGGGTGCTGCGATCAGGCAGGCGAGGCGAATGTCCTTGGCGCCGCGCTCCTTCAGCCGGTCGACTGCGGCCACGGCCGTGTTGGCGGTGGCGACGACAGGCGTCACCACGATGGCGAGGCGCTCGCTGAGATCCGACGGCGATTTGAAGAAATACTCGACTGCGGCAAAGCTCTCGGGTTCGCGATAGAGCCCGATATGGGCGACGCGCGCGGTCGGCACCAGGTCCATCATGCCGTCGACGAAGGTGGTGCCGGCGCGCAGCATCGGCACGAACACCAGCTTCTTGCCGGCGATCTTGGCCGAGTGCATCGTCGCCAGCGGCGTCTCGATCATGGTGTCGGTGAGCGGCAAGTCGCGCGTCACCTCGTAGCAGAGCAGCATGCCGATCTCCTTGATCAGCTCGCGGAACGACTTTGTCGAGATCGATTTGTCCCGCACCAGGGTCAGCTTGTGCTGCACCAGCGGATGATCGACGATCGTGACGCCTTCCATGATCGGATGCTCCTGAAATTCATCAAGTCAGTGCGGCAGGGCAACAATGGTGGTTTAAAACACAGTGCCGTCGCTGATCACCTTGAGCGGCGGGGAGCCATCGGGACGGCGCGCAAAGGCGATGGCCCGGCCGGCGGCCCAGGTGCCGCCTTCCAGGATGCTGGCGAGCGGCAGCGACTGCGGCGTGCGGCCGAGCTTGGCGCGAACGAGATCTGCAGCGCGGTCGAGCAGCGCGACGGTGAGCGCGCGCCACTCGACGACGAGCAGCGAATCCACCGCATGTGGACGCTCGGCGTCCGCGGTATCGCGCAGGCGCAGCACCCCGTGATCGACGAACAGGCCGCCATTGCGATATTCGGCAAGGCCGGTGAGGCCATCGATATCGGTGACATCGAAGCCTGCGCGCTGTAGCGGCTCGATCAGCGAATAGCTCAGCCATTGCGACAGCTTGTGCAGCGGCACGAGGCCGGCGGTCGCATCGTCGGCCCTGATCGCCGGATGTCGCCAGCAATCGCCGAGCGGGACGCCGGCGAGTTCGAGCCGCGACGGCCAGATCGGTCCAAGCTGGTTCAGCACCGCGGACAGGATCGCAGGCGCGGGGATGGTGCCATCCACAGCCCGCGCGGCGATGTGGTCGAACAACCCGCCCGGCCGCGGCGTGTCGTGCATGCCAAAAATCTCGGCGCGTGCGGCCACCAGCCGGCCCAGACGTTGCAGCAGGTCGGTGCGTCCCTCCAGGCCGAGCAGCGGATTGGCATCGCTTGCCTGGAAGGCCGACGTCAGTGCCGGGAGCGGCAGCTTTGCCAGGACATCGGCATCGACCCTGAACGGCGCGCGCGCATCGCGCGAAAACAGCCCGCCCGCAAACATGTCGAGGCTTGCGAGTGCCAGCCCCTCGGAGCGACCGATGCCTTGTCCCGTCACCGCATCACGGTATCGCCACATTGCGCCAGCGCCGGCATCGAGCAGCACGCTGACGATGGCAAGGTCGAACTCCGCGCGCGCCCGCGCGGCTCGATCAGACCACACGGCTGCGTCGGCCAATTGCGCCCAGCGGTCGACACCGCCGAACACAAAATGCCGCCAGCGCGCGTGGAAGGGAATGTCGAGCGTCGGGTAGGCCTTTCGCGTCACCGCCAGCACGGCCTCCGCAACGCCATCCATCCGATCGAGATCGACGGTGAAATGCCTGAGCCCGCCCTGCAGGCCAATGTCGAGCATTTGGACGGCACGCGCGCGAACCGCCTTTGCGGACAGCAACGCGCGTGCTTCTTGTTCTGAGGCCTCCGCCATCACGAGATCAGTATTTTTCCAGCGAACGTCCGACCACGCCATCGACGTCCTTCTCCGGCGCGATGTCGGTCGAGTAATAGCCGGCGGCCTTCTTGGCGGCGATCTCGACATAGGCGTCGGCCGGGATCAGCTCCGGCGGGATCGGCACGCGCTCGACGATGTCGATGCCTTGCGAGGTCAGCGCGTCGTATTTCATGTCGCTCATCGACAGGAAGCGGTCGATGCGCTTGAGGCCGAGCCAGTGGATCGTATCCGGCATCAATTGCTGGAAGCGCGCGTCCTGGACACCGGCGACGCATTCGGTGCGTTCGAAATAGGCGGCGGCTGCGTCGCCATCCTCCTGGCGCTTGCGCGCATTGTAGACCAGGAATTTGGTGACTTCGCCGAGCGCGCGGCCTTCCTTGCGGTTGTAGACGACGAGCCCGAGCCCGCCCTCCTGCGCGCCGCGCGCGGATTCCTCGATGCCGTGGATGAGATAAGGCCGGCAGGTGCAGATGTCGGAGCCGAACACGTCGGAGCCGTTGCACTCGTCATGCACGCGGCAGGTGATCTTGGTGCGATGATCCGGCAGCTTGGTCACATCGCCGAACATGTACACCGTGGTGCCGCCGATCGGCGGCAGGAACACTTTCAGGTCCGGGCGCGTCACCAGCTCGGGGAACATGCCGGCGGTCTGCTCGAACAGCGTGCGGCGCAGCTCGGTCTCGTTGGTCTTGAAACGCTCGGCAAGGCCGGGCAGGTACCAGACCGGATCGATCGCGATCTTCACCACCGAGACGCTGCCATTGGCATGCACGACCTCGCCATCGGCGCGCAGGCGCTTGGCGGCCAACGCCTCGCGAATTTCGGGCAGGTCGAGCCGTGCGCGCGTCACTGCGATGCTGGGGCGGATGTCGACACCCTCGGCAATGTCCTTGCCGAAGTTCTCGGCGACCAGATGGCCCCAGGGATCGAGCGCGACGATCTTTGCGGGATCGCGCCATTGCTCGAACGGTCCGATGGTCGCGGCGGGGAACGTGTTGGTGAGATCGGGGCGCCTGATCGGATCGAGCGCGCCGGCGGAGACCGCGAGCGCACGGTACATGGCATAGGAGCCACCGTGGCTGCCGATCACGTTGCGATCCCCGGCGCGCGACACCGTGCCGATGATCGGCCCGCGGGCGCGCGCATCGCCTGCGCCCCAGTGAATCGGGTACGCGGCTTTCTTGCCCGGCTCCGGATGAGAGGTGAGGCGGATATGCTCAGTACGATTCGCGCGGCTCATGGCCAAACTCCCAAAAAGCCAACGGCCCGCCGCTCGGACGGGCCTGGCTTATCAGCGCTGCCGGAGCAGAGCCCGGCGACGCAATCCATCATATTGTAGCGGCCCTTGGCGACAGACAAGTTAATCGTGCGGAGCGGCTGGTCGCGCCGCCGGTCCGTACCGGCGGAGGGCGCCAGAACACGCCCTATATCTATGTAATTGTTCAAATTTTTGAAGGGGCGCGTCCGGCGACTGGATAAAACCTGCATATTCGGACATATCGACCGGATCGGCTCTGCCCCCCGGAGAACACCATGTCCGCCGCCAGCTACATCGATCCCCGCAATGGAAAGCTCTATCCGCTTCTCGAGCCGCGCTGGTGCTCCGACGAGCAAACGCCGCTGCTGGTGACACCGGGGGCAGGGATCTCGCGCGCCGACATCGACAGCGGCACGCGCTCGCTGTGGCGCTACCGGGCGGCGTTGCCGGTGGAGATCAAGGATCCGATTTCGCTCGGCACCGGCTGCACGCCGCTGGTGCAGCAGGGCTGGGGCGATTTGCGGCCTCTCTTCAAGCTCGAATGGTTCAACCCGACCGGCAGCTTCAAGGACCGCGGCTCGGCGGTGATGCTGTCCTTCCTCCGGCAGATCGGCATCAACGCCATTCTGGAGGATTCCTCCGGCAATGGCGGTTCGTCGATGGCGGGGCTTGGCGCCGCCGGCGGCATGCGCGTGAAGATCCTGGCGCCGGCTTCGACCTCGCCGGCCAAGATCGCGCAGGTGCGCGCTTATGGCGCCGAGGTGCAGCTGGTCGAGGGTCCGCGCGAGGAGTCGGAGGCCGAAGCCATCAGGCAATCGCGCCAGACCTTTTACGCCAGCCACAATTGGCAGCCGTTATTTCTCGAAGGCACGAAATCGCTCGCCTATGAGATCTGGGAAGATCTCGGCTTTCGTGCGCCCGACAATGTCATCGTTCCCGTCGGTGCGGGCAGCAGCCTGCTTGGCTGCGCTTTCGGCTTCCGCGAGCTCTTGAAGGCGGGGCAGATCGCAAAGCTGCCGCGCCTGTTCGCGGCCCAGCCGCTCAACTGCTCGCCGATCGATGCCAGCTTCAAGGCCGGCGTCGATACATCAGTTGCGCGCGAGGTGAGCAAGACCATCGCCGAGGGCACGGCGATCAAGCATCCGTTGCGGTTGCGCGAAATCATCGCCGCCTTGCGCGAGAGCGGCGGCGGCACGGTGGCGCTCACCGAGGACGAAATCGTCGCCGCCCTGCGCCGCCTGGCGCGGCAGGGCCTGTTCGCCGAGCCCACCAGCGCCAGCGCCGCCGCGGCACTGGAGAAACTCGCCGCCACCGGCGCCATCAAGGCGAATGAGACAACGGTTGCGGTCCTCACCGGCACCGGGCTGAAGGCCGCGACCACGGTGGCCGATCTGGTGCAGTAGGACGCTGCAACTTGCTCCGTCATTGCGAGCGGGCTCACCTCACTCCTTCAGATCATTCACCTGCTTCACCCAGGCCCGCACGTCCGAGAGCACCTCGGGCAGCGCCGCTCTCACCTCCGGCACGGTCATGCCGGCCTTGATGCGGGGATCGTAGAGCACATTGAGGATGTACTGGTCGTAGACGTCGAAATAGCCCATCGACACATTGTCGTTGAACATGGTCCACGGCACGCTCGCAGTGTCGTTGATGGGACCGAGCGATTGCAGCACCTCCTCATAGGCGCAGTCGAGGAAGGTGAAGTCGCTGACGTCGACGGTGAGGATGACGTCGGAATGCTCGATCTCGAATTGCTCGTTCTTGCGGAAGCCGGACAGGCATTGCGGATCGAGCGAGGTGCGGATCTCGCGCGCCTTCTCCGCGCCGTAGAAGCTCGTAATGGTGCGGTAGAGGTCGCGGTCGCGCACCAGCTTCACCCGCACATTGGCCGCCTCGATGGTATCGGTCATGGCGATGTCGAGATGCTGCACGCGCTTGCCGATGTCGGCCACGACCTTTGCGAGCTGCGCCTTGCGGTCGGCGCGATCGGTCTCGGCGAATACGCGCACTGGCCCGTCGAACTTGCGGATACGATCGACGCGGCCGGCGAGGTGATATTCGGCGCCGAACGCGGTCTTGAAAAAGCCGTCGACGATTTCGGCGTCGGTAAAGCTCTTCTTCTCGCTGCGCTGGCGTGAGGCGATCGCCGGCAATTCGCCGGCGGCCGCCTTGGGGACGATGTCGGGCACACATGCGAGCGCTGCGAGCGTCAGCAGGGCGAAGCGTAGGGCAGGCGCGGGCGGGACCAATGCGCTCATCGTCGCGCAACGCTGCCGTATTCGCGTCGTGCGCACAAGTCCGCAAATTCACGCGGCCGGGCAGGTTCCGGTCGCTTCAGCCACGGTGCCGTAGGGTGGGCAAAGCGAAGCGTGCCCCACGCATTTTCGCGATCGAGGGTGATGGTGGGCACGGCGCAAGTGCGCCTTTGCCCGCCCTACGAGAGCTACGGGAGCCCGCCTGGGCGCTAGTTGTTCAGCACAACCACGGTGGTGCCGACGCCAACGCGGCCGTAGAGGTCGGTGACGTCGTCATTGGTCATGCGGAAGCAGCCCGAGGACACCGCCTGACCGATCGTCTCCGGCTCGTTGGAGCCGTGGATGCGGTAGAGGGTCGATCCCAGATACATCGCGCGCGCGCCGAGCGGGTTCTCGATGCCACCCTTCATGTGGCGCGGCAGGTCCGGCCGGCGGGCGATCATCTGCGACGGGGGCGTCCACTCCGGCCATTCCTTCTTGGCGGTGATCTTGTGCACCCCGCCCCAGCGGAAGCCGTCGCGGCCGACGCCGATGCCATAGCGCAGGGCCTGGCCGTTCTCGAGGACGAGATACAGCCGGCGCTCGGCGGTGTTCACCACGATCGTGCCGGGGGCATAATTGCCGTTATACATGACGGTGGCGCGGGGGATCGGGCTCGCGCCGCCACCGAGATAGCCGGTGGAGCTGGTGCCCGTGAAGTCCACCATCCCCGCGGCGGATGCGCTGCTCGCTCCGATCGTCACGGCCACCATGGTGGCGACAGTTGCGGCAAGAAACCGGATCATTCATTCCCCCAGCAAAAAAATCGATTCAATGACGAACACAGGCCATATTTGCCGGCATTTCGCAAGCCACGGCCGCGTGAGGCCCGGTGGTTGCCGTTAGCAAATCGGAAACCGCCTCAAAACACTATTAGCCAAACCCGCACATCGCGGCGCGGGACAGGGCCGCAATGGCCGCTATTGCTTTGACGGGCCGAGCGAACAATGATGATCCGACGGAACGTCGGAAATGGCCTGCGGGAGTGTTGGGATGAACGGTGCGGAAAGCCTGGTGCGGACGATGGTCAAGGGCGGGGTGGACGTCTGCTTCACCAACCCGGGCACCTCCGAGATGCATTTTGTCGCGGCGCTCGACCGCGTGCCCGGCATGCGTTGCGTGCTCGGCCTGTTCGAAGGCGTGGTGACGGGTGCCGCCGACGGTTATTTCCGCATGAAGGGCACGCCGGCCTCGACCCTGCTGCATCTCGGCCCCGGCCTCGCCAACGGCCTTGCCAATCTGCACAACGCCAAGAAGGCGAATTCCGGCATCGTCAACATCGTCGGCCAGCATGCCGTCTACCACATCGACTACAACGCGCCGCTGACCTCCGACATCGAGGGCCTGGCCCGGCCGATGTCGTCCTGGGTCCGGACCTCGCCGAATTCCAAAGCGGTCGCCGCCGACGGCGCCGCCGCGATTGCCGCCGCCAAAAGCGCCCCGCCGCAGATCGCGACTTTGATCCTGCCGGCCGACACCGCCTGGAACGAGGCCGACGGCATCGCCGACGTGCCGGCGGAGCAGCAGCGCGCCAGCTATTCGCCGCAGGCGGTCGATCGGGCCGCAAAAATCCTGCACGGCGACGGCGAGGGCACATTGCTGCTGATGACCGGCAGCGCGCTCAGCGAGCACGGCCTGGCGCTGGCCGAGCGCATCGCCGGCAAGACCGGCTGCACCGTGATGGGCCCGACCTTCCGCCCCAAGATGGCGCGTGGCCGCGGCCGCTATTCGATCGACCGCATCCATTATGTGATCGAGAACGCGCTGCCGATGCTGGCAAAGTTCCGTCACATCGTGCTGGTCGAGTCCGACGATCCCGTGGCGTTCTTCGCCTATCCGAACAAGCCGAGCATGCTCAAGCCCGAGGGCTGCGAGGTCCACCGCATGACCTCCTGGGGCGAGAATTCGGTGGCGGCGCTGGAGGCGCTCGCTGGCGCCGTGAAGGCCAGCGCCAGGGACGTCAAGCCGCAGGCGCTGCAGGAGCTGGTCAAGCCGACCGGCGCGCTCACCTTCGCCTCGATCGCGCAGGCGATTGCCTGTGCGATCCCCGAGAACGCCATCATGGTCGACGAGTCCCTCACCACCGGCCGCGGCTTCTTCCCGCCGACGGCCGCCGCCGCCCCGCACGACTGGCTGCAGAACATGGGCGGCTCGATCGGCTTCTCGACCCCGCTGTCGATCGGCGCCGCGATCGCTTGCCCGGACCGCAAGGTCATCACCATGGTCGGCGACGGCAGCGCGATGTACACGATCCAGTCGCTGTGGACCCAAGCCCGCGAGAACCTCAACATCATCACCATCGTGTTCGCGAACCGCATCTACCAGATCCTGCGCGGCGAGTTCGACAATGTCGGCGCCGGCGAGCCCGGTCAGCGCGCCAACGACATGCTCCGCCTCGACCGTCCGACGCTCGATTTCGTCGCGCTGGCCAAGGGCATGGGCGTGCCCGGCCGCGCCGTCACCAATGCCGACGAGTTCAACAAGGCGCTGGCGGAGGCCGTCGCCGAGCCCGGGCCGCGGCTGATCGAAGTCCAGATGTAGGGCATACCAACCCAGAGCGCCGAGGGCCCGGAGGCACGATGCAGACCGAGCTGAACAAGGTGATCGCGGCGCTCCGGGAGTTCTATGCCCACGAGAAATTCCTGTTCGAGAAGGACGTCGGCGAACGTGCCATCACGCACCGCTTCGCCGTCTATCTCGAGCAGCATTTTTCAGGCTGGGCCGTCGACTGCAACTACGACCGCCTCGGCGAGCGCACGCTGCATCTGCCGCACGGCAGCATCATCTCGACTGACGATCATCTCGGCAAGTCGATCTATCCTGACGTCGTCGTGCACCAGCGCGAGATCCCGAACAATCTGCTGACCGTCGAGATCCGCAAGGCCAGCAATCACACGCCACTGGACCACGACCAGCACAAGCTGATGGCGCTGACCGATCCGCACATCTGGTTCGCCTATTGGATCGGCGTGCTCCTGGTGTTGGACAAGCACGGCGTGACGACGTCGGAGGTCTATGTCAGCGGCGGTGTTGACCAGCCGCAGACGCTCTGGTTCGCAGGCCGGCTTGCGGAGAGCGGCCTTGAGGCTATGCGCTAAGGATCACACACATCAACGTCAGATTTTGAGGACAAGGCGCAAGTCGCCCTGCATGGCCGGCATCGATTGCTTGTGACCCAAAGCGACGGTCGCGCCGTTGTGCTTCATTTGAATCGAGCTATCTCGGGGGAAGTCACTGAAGGTCGCTCGCGAGGCAGTTACCAGCCTGGCTCAATTGTCCGGGTGCGGCATACTTGTCGGCGTCGCTTCAGGGGCTCGAGCAGTCTTTGATTCGGGATCCTTCATCCCCTTGCTTGCGAGCAGACGCCGCTGCTCAGCGCGCAGCATTTGATAGTCAGCCGTGACCTTGCTGCGCAGGCCACTCGGGAAGTTGATCACCGAGACATGCTCGCTGAAGTCGTTCTTTTCCCATCGGGCAAGGACAACCTCATAAGCTGTCACATGCGCGACTAGCGCGAGAAATTCGGACGGCATCTCTCCTTCAAGCAAGTCTGCGTTCGAAACGATGGCCTCCATCATCCGTCGATTGAGGGGCATGAACGTCTTGGACATCCACAGTCGCCAAGCTTCCAGTTGCAAGTCCGTCGGTGGGCGCGACGCGCTGAAGTATGGTTCGCCTGGCTTGTTTTTTTTACGGAATTCCTGCCAAGCCACTGCGGTCGCCTGGTCAAGGGCGAACAGCGGTCCGTACAAGAGCCGCAGCTGTGCGTTCACGCGGTCAAGGCGATCGCGTCGCCGAGCGATTGCCAGATCGTTTAGATATTTGGCGAAGTAGCCGATGAAAGCCAGGACGACGCCGGATGTGACCGTAACGACGGTCGGATTTGCTAAAACGAAATCAAGGATGGCTTTAAGCATTCACACGGCCTTTCGCGTGAACGGCTCCAATAGAATTATGAGCTCGTCGGCAAAATCTGCCACCGGCCGCACCGCTGCTGAAAACGCAGGGTCGTCGGAGTCGAAGTCTTCGCCGAGAGAATCAACTTGATCCTTTATTCTCGACTCGGCCTCTTTCAGGACTTCTTCGATTTCATAAGCATCATCTTTTGTTAGGGGGCGTACAAGGAGCTTCCCGGACTTGATCTCCTCAATCATCTCGGTCACAGGTGAGAAAGCCTCGACTGCTGCTCTGTCGAGCTCGTCAGCTCTGTGATCGACCATGGAGCCACCTCCGTAGAGGCCGATGGGCAACGAAACCGACGAAATATGGTCAAGTGCTTCTTGCCAACGTTCGCGGTGCTTTCGCTGATGTTTTTGGAGCACAATGAACGGACCCGATGCAGCGGTGCTTGCCATGCATTCACCCGGTTTAAGGTTCCGCTGCGATACCCTTAGTCCATAGGGGCACGCCTGCGCGCTGACTGATCTTGAGTTGACTCGATTCTCGCCAGAACTCGGTCACGCCCCGCTGTCGGAGTAGGGCCGCCCGCATGACGCGGGCGGCCTCGCATCATCAACCCTCACCAGCTCAATGCAGCGGAGCGCCGCCACCGAGCGCGTAGGTCACGAGATCCTTCAGCTTGAAATCGGGACCTGTCACCGGCGCCCAGTTCGGGTCGAGCGACAGCACCGAGGAGGCATCGCCGAACATCATGCCGAGGAAGACTTCGGCGACGATGCGGCCGCCGACCGGGCCGAGCTGTGGCGTCGTGATTCCAGCCGCCGGTGCGCCGGTGGCGGGGGGCGCGACCTTTGTGGCGAACTGGCGCGCTTCCGCGAGGATGTAGGTCCAGAGCGGGCAATTGCCTTTGAATGCGCCGTTCGCGATCGACGCGATCGGAACCTGCGGGTCGCCATCACCGGGAGTGTCGACGGCGCGGCCGACGATGATCTGCTCGTCGGTCAGCGGCGTCTGGTGCATCGCTTTGGCGACGGCCTGGCCCGAGGGCAGGCCAAGCCGCCAGCCGCGTTCGAGATTGCGCAGCGCCAGCGATGCCGGGTTGGAGGCGATTTCCGGCGGCAGTTTGCGCAGCGGATCGACCAGCGAGGTGTCGATGCGGTAGGCGAGCTGGAGCCGCCGCTTGTTATCAGGATTGGTGCTGTCGCCCTCGACGCCATAGGCGCGCGTGTCGACGTCGATGAAACGGCCCCAGTCGATGGCGCGTCCCGGGCCCATCGAACGGAAGCCGGTCAGCGCATTGTTGTCGGGGTTGTTGGGGTCGGGGAAGATCTGCAACAGCATGTTGTCGGCGTCATTGAGCCGATAGCCGGGCCGGATCATGGAATGACCGAGCCGGTAGGCCGCGACCGAAAACTCGACCGGCATGTAGGGATAATTCTTCCAGTGATAATAGGCGAGCTTGCTGTGATCGTAGCGGCCACCGGACTTGAGATCGTTCAGCACGGCGGCATTGACGATGCGCGGCATGAAGTCGTTGAGCACGACATATTGGTAGTGGAAGCGGACACGCTGTTGCACGTCCTGGAAGGAGAGGCTGTCGTTGTCGTCGACCATGCGGTTGTGGAAGCGCAGCATCAGCCCCTGGAACTGCGAGACGATGCTGTTCTCGTCGTTGCGGGGATCGCCGATCAGTGCGCGGCCCTTGAAACGCGGCAGGTCGAGGGCGTTGGAAACGCCGGTGCCGGTCAAGGGATCGCCGAGGAGAAATTTGCCGTTGCTGTCGTACATGTAGGGCTGGTCGTTCGGCCCGCGCCCGTAAAGATTGTCCAGATCAAACGACGGCGTGCGGAAATCGATGAGCCCGTCGGGATCCTGCTGCTTGGCCAGCGAGCTCACCGGATCGAAGGTAATGTCGTGATCGACGAACTGGCCGAAATAAGTGTAGAGCGCGGGAATTGCGCTCTCCTCGGCGTCGGGGCCGTCCTTGGGTGGATCAAAATCGCCGACCATGTTGTCGGCGAGGGCGGAGAGATTGGCTATGTTGTCGGCCTCGTTCGGGCCGAACGTTGCCGGCGTCAGGGTGCGAAACATGCGGCCAAAACGGCCTTGTGACAGTGGCGAACGGGTGGCGTTGAGACCGCGGGGCGGAGTGGCGTGACGACTGCTCATAAAGTACCTCCATGAAAAGTTACGACGGCAAGTAACTAAAGTTAAGGTTGTTCGTCATAAAATATGCAGGCGAGGCTAGATCGCGGAATTTGACGTCGCAATGCGCTGCTTCACACATTGCGCAGCGTCGATGCGGTTCCGGCGGCGAGCATTGCGAGCAAGCTGCGGATGTGCTTTGCAAATTTTTCCGACGCAGATGCCGAATAACATTCTCGTCATCGCCATCGGCGGTTCGAAGCAATGTCAGCTTCGACGACCTATCAGGCAAAGCGATTGACGAAGCGAACTCTGTGTTCGCGTAAAAATTGTATTTGTGTGGATGTGCTGCCGCGTCGACGGTCACGGTTTCCCGGGCTGTTCCGACACATTGTCGTTTGTGTCCTGGTGCCGGAGCGTGCGTCGCCTTCGCCAAGGGTTCATGATGCGGCGAGGCGTCTTGGTCAAACCGTCTTGGCCAAACCGTCTTGGCCAAACCATCCTGGCAATGTGATCCCGGCCACAGTTTGCAGCCGTGGTCCCGCCTATCTTCGGAGCACTTGCACGCGTCGATCCTGCGGGACTACGCTTCCCATATTGGGGATCAGACATTTTGGAGGTTGTGATGCAAAGATCATATCTGCTGGCTGCGACCGCTGCGCTGGCGCTCATCATCCAAACACCATTCGCGCTGGCGCAGAGCGCGCCCGCCGCGGGGACCACACCGCCGGCGGCTGCGGCCACCACGCCACCGGCCGCCAACACGGCACCGACTGCGACCACTGCGCCGGCTGCGACGTCCACGCCGGCTGCCACCGACACGTCAACCCCGCCGGCCGGCGCAAAGAAGAGTGCCGAGAAGAAGCCGGCCAAGAAGAAGATGACGCGGCAGCAGGAGATCGATCATTCGGTCGACAGCGGCACCGTTCCGGCGCGCTATCGCAACTCGGTACCGAAGGAGTACCAGCAATATATTCCGTTCGATAAGCAGTGACGGATTGCACTGCGGCGCGATGTGCACCCGCCTCGCGCCGCGGTGGAACCGGACGGGAGCCATGCAGGCGTGATGGCGTGATCTGATCCGCGGCCCCAGTGGCGGCCTCCTGTACCGGTGTTACAGTAGGCCAGGGCGAGGGGGGATGATCAGATGAGTGACGACGCGAAGGATGCTGGCCTTGTGGCGATGATCAGCAGCATCCTGGGCGGCAACAAGCGCGCAGAGGCGGCGAGCCCGCCTCCGCTTGCCGACTTCCTTCCGGCCGCGCCGGCACCGGGGCCAGCCGCTGGGGTCCCCGAGATTCCCGAAGCGGAGTCGCCGAAGCTCCAGAACGTATCCAATGGCACATCCAACGGCGCCTCCGATGAGGCGGCGGCGCCCGCGAAGCCGGTCGCGCCTGCGACTCAGTCCCTGACGCCTGACGGCAAGCGGCTTTTGCCGGCTGAAGCGATCGCCGATCTCGTGCTCGGCGAGCTCAGGAAGATCGAGGGGTTTCCTGCGTCCGGAGTCTCGGTCACGGTCTATGGTTACAGGCACTGGAACGCGATGATCACCTTCGCCCCGTTCTCGACCAATTTCCAGAACGCGACGCGGTTCCGCCAGGCCTTGCCCGACCTCGTCTTCAAGCTCCGTCGTTTCGTCGAACTTGAGATATAGTCGGGATGATCGCGGCCGGCCGGGCGCGGTTCACTCCGGTGGATCGTGGCGTCAAGGCGCGGTGTCACAGCAAAACTATTCGACAGGATCTTCGAATTGAGCGTCGCCTTTACCAAGGAAGAAAGCGCCGAGACCGCCTCCGAGACGTTGCTGCCGGATCGCCCGATCTCGCCGCATCCGAACCTCGTGACGGAAGCAGGCCTGCAGGCCTTGCAGTCGCAGCTCCATCAGGCGCGCGAAGCCTACGAGGCCGCGCAGGCCATCGACGATGTCAATGAAAAGCGCCGGCAGTCGGCGGTGCCGTTGCGCGATATCAGATATTTCGGCGAACGGTTGCGCACCGCGCAACTCATCGGCCGTCCAGCGTCGAACGACACGGTCGCCTTCGGCAGCACCGTGACCTTCAGCCGCGCCGACGGCCGCGTGCAGACCTACCGCATCGTCGGCGAGGACGAAGCCGATCCGAAGGCGGGCTCGATCTCGTTCGTCGCGCCGGTCGCGAAGTCGCTGATGGGGAAGGCGGTCGGTGACGTCGTGGGAGCGGGCGCGCAGGAGATCGAGATTTTGGCGATCGGGTAGGTTCATCCCCGCTTGAACCGCAACCGTTCGACGCTAAGCTTCGGCCGACGATCGTGCTGGACCGGACGGGTACAAGGAGGAGGGGCAGGACATGCAGGCATCGCCGCTGTTTGGTATTCTCGCCACTGTTGTCTTCGGCAGCTCTGCGCTCGCTCAATCGAATATGCTTGTGACCGAAGAGGCCATGGTCAAGGCGAGCGATCCCGGCATCGAGATCTACGTCCGCAACAAGCGGCCTGCCAACATGACGACCTTCAGGCCCGAGCAAACGATCATCTATGTCCACGGGGCCACCTACCCGTCCGAGACGGCCTTCGATCTCAAGCTCGATGGTCAGTCATGGATGGAGTACATCGCATCGCGCGGCTATGACGTTTGGCTGCTGGACCTGCGCGGTTACGGCAAGTCGACGCGTCCTGCGGAGATGGCGGACAAGCCCGAAGCCAACTCGCCGATCGTGACGGGAGAGACCGCCGTCAAGGACATCGGTTCGGTGGTGGATTACGTCTTGCAGCGTCGCAACATTGCGCGTGTCAATCTGCTGGGCTGGTCGTGGGGCACGACGCTCATGGCGACCTACACGGTTCGAAACGCATCGAAGGTCGAACGCCTGGTGCTGTACGCGCCAGCGTGGATACGGCAGACCGCATCCTTGGTGCAGGCGGGTCCAGGCAAGCTCGGCGCCTACCGCACCGTCACGAGAGCGCAAGCCAAGGAGAGGTGGTACACCGGAGTCGCCGACGACAAGAAGGCAGACCTCATCCCGGCGGGATGGTTCGATGCCTGGGCCGACGCAACCTTTGCCACTGATCCCGTCGGCGCCGCAATGACGCCTCCCGTCCTGCGTGCGCCGAACGGTGTGGTCCAGGACAGCCAGCAATATTTTGGCGACGGCAAAGCCTATTACGATCCGGCGAAGATCACAGTGCCGACGCTGCTGGTCCATGCCGAATGGGACAAGGATACGCCGCCCTACATGGCGCAAACGCTCTTCCCGCTTCTGGTGAACTCGCCCGGCAAGCGCTACGTCCAGCTCGCCGAGGGAACGCATTCCATCCTCATGGAGAAGAACCGCCTCAAATTGTTCGAGGCTGTTCAGGCTTTTTTCGATGAAGGCCGGAAGGATTAGGGCTCGGCTATCCAACGTCGAATTGCGAGGATGCCGGCCTGAGAAGGGCGGGCCCGATCGCCAGGCAGTTCAACACGCGGCCGGCATGGTGCCATCATGCTCCTGTTTTGCCCGACGGAGCAAGTGGATTTCGGAAAATTCGCAGGCCTCGTTAAGCCGACCGAGGCCGGCTACTGTGCATGGGGTTGTTTTGACGTTTTGACGGAGCGGGAGCAAAGACGCCCCAGTCCGTCTACGCTCTTCGCGCTACGCTGGACACGCTTCGCCATCGTTGGGCCTGGCTGCGCCACGCGGAGCCTTTTGGCGAAGCGTGGTGGGCGCACAAGGGATCGAACCTTGGACCTCTCCCGTGTGAAGAGAGAGGTCTTGGTCAGGCCTGTCCACGCTGGACCATGTGCCTTCCGAAATTAGCTTGAATTGCAGCATATTTTGATGCGATGTGGCCGGGCTCGGTCAGGCTCATCCATGGAAGTCCGTGCTGTCAAGGTGCTGTCAAGCCGGCCGAGCTGGAAGGGTGCCGAGGGGCTCATTTTCAGTTCAGGTCAAGCCAACATGTCAAAATCCAAAGCCCAAAAGCTTTCCACGGCCATTTGCCGAAAGACGGGAGTGCCGGCCGGCAAGTCGCAAATCATCCTGTGGGACAGCGTCGTCACCGGGCTGGGGCTCCGCTGCCTGTCCGGAGGCTCAAGGACGTGGATTTTTGCTTATCGGGCGGACGGGGGCCGTAGGGTCAATTCCCAGCGAGTTCGGCTCGGGTCGTGGCCTGAGGTGTCTGTCGATGACGCGCGGCGAGCGGCACGTTTCCATGCCGGCACGGTGGCCGGTGGGCGCGATCCGGCCGCCGACAGGAGAGAGCAGCGCAGGCGAGAAAAATCTACCCTGCGCCTCGCGTTGGACGATTTCGAGCGTAGCCTAACGCAACGCCGGCTTGTGAACGTCAAGACGACCATGTCTTCGCTTCGGCGGGGCCTGACAGCGTTGCTGGGCAGGGACGTCAAGTCGCTGACCCGTAGCGACTATGTCGATGCCGTCCACAGCATTGAGAAGAGCGGGCGATGGGGGGCGGCGCAAGATCTTCGAAAGCACACGCGCACCTTCGCCGAGTGGTGTGTTGGCCGAGGCTTGGCTGATCATAATGTTCTGGCCGGGCTGCGCCGGCCGCGTAAGACGCGTGCCGAGCGGCTCAAGGCAGAAGAGAAGGGGCGCGCTCTATCGGACGCGGAAATCAAGTCGGTCTGGATCGCTGCGGATGAGCTGGGGACCTTCGGGCGGCTCGTCCAACTGTCCCTGTTGACCGGGATGCGCCGAGGCGAGCTGTCAGGACTGCGACGCGGGGACGTCAAATCGGACCGGTTGGTATTGGAGGCTCAGCACACCAAGACAGGCACTGCTCACGAGGTCCCAGTGACCGAACTTATGAGCGCCGTGCTGGCACGTCAGCCGTTGACCAGCTCAAAGCTCGTTTTTCCTTCGAGCCGCACTGGCACCCGCGTCAGCGGGTGGACTAAGTTGGTGAAGCAGCTCGTGAAAAGCAGCGGCGTCGATCTCACAATGCACGACCTGCGCCGGACGTGTCGGACGCTGATGTCCCGTCTCGGAGTGCCGGAGGACATCGCCGAGCTGGCCATCGGTCACCAGCGCGCGGATTTAGTGGGGCGGTACAACAAAGATGTGGCTTGGGAGGGGCGCATCGCAGCTTTCGAGCAGGTCTCCACATATCTCCTCCGGCTCATCGAAGAGCCGAGCGCTACCGTCACGTACCTTCAGGCCTCGTAATAGGCCTACAAACCATCTTGGATACCAGTAGCAACTAAGATATCTTCATCGTTACCTGCTGCACTGCCGAGCGGAGGTTCCGAGCGCAATGCGCTACGTTCGGCTTATTGGAACCGAAAGGCCCTGACGGCGGGTGGGGCGCAAGCGGCAAGTGTGCTGCTTGAAGGGAACGCGTGCTTGTCCGAGCGGAAGGCTCCGGCGCAGTTTCTGCGCAACGTCTCGGGAGGCAGTGGGAGCCAAGTGCCCTGTCGGCCGGGGGCTCACGCCGCCGTTCACTTGAACGGCTTTCCAGCAACCGCAGGCGTGCTCGCGGACGATTTTCCATCTGACATACCTGCGGCTCCCTTCCGAGGGACCCATGGCCAAAATTCACAGTCCCGCGCCGGCAGCTCCGAGCGGCGGGTACGATCTCCTGAGCCTTGAAGAAGCCGCGCGACGCCTTGGCGTCAGCCGCGCGTTCCTGCGCCGCAAGTTGACGGCAGACCACCTGACGGTCGTCAGGTTCGGCCGGCTGCTGCGCATCCCGGCTGCGACGCTTGATGAGATCATCGAGCTTGGACGCCGCCCGTTCGCCCCGCACAGCGCGGGAGGTGAGCGATGAGCAAAGAAAACGTCAAACTGACGCGTGCTCGAGACAGGTCGGTGCCGCCGCCGCCCGAGTTTGATCCTTCGCGCTTGCCTGACGACTGCCTCCTGACGACCAAGGAGTTGGCCGGTTGGCTGCGCCTTTCCTTATCAACGTTGGAGGATTGGCGCCTCAGACATCCAGAGCGCGGGCCAGCATCGGTGCAGGTCGCCGGGATGCCACGATACAGGGTCGGCGATGTCCGCGCTTGGCTTGTCGCCGATCAAGTCAACACCAGCCGACCGATGTCGGCACCTGAAACAGCATAACGAGCCGCACGGTGACGGCCGCGCAGCTCGTCGGAGCGAAGTTGTTGGAAGTACTTAAAATTTTATCGCACGTTAGCTCCGCGTGCAAGCGAGCCGGACCCTGCGGTCTCCGATGGAGATCGTCATGGCATTATCCAATCGGCCGAGCGCGGAGGAGATCGCGCTGGCTCTCGGCGGAAGAAAATACGGCAACCAATGGCTGGCATGCTGTCCTGCACATGAGGACCGCTCGCCGAGCCTGTCCTTGACCGACACCCAGGACGGCCTCGTTCTATGGCACTGCCTCGCGGGATGCTCACAGGCGGACGTGCGCGACGCCTTAGTGGCTCGCGGACTTTGGCACCGTGCTGCTGATGCCGGCCGGGCCGTCCGTTGGCCTTATGCCAGACGGGCACCCATGCCCACGTCTTCAATTCAAAATGAACGGGCGGCTCGGCTATGGGGCCAGGCTGTCGATCCGCGTGGCACGCTGGCGGAACGATATCTTCTTGGTCGCGGGCTCAGGCTGGACGATCACTTGGCAATGCGTGTGCTGCGGTTTCATGCCTCGTGTCCTTTCGGAAATGATAGGGACGGGCGGACGCTGCTCGTGCCCGCTTTGATCGCCGCCTTCAGAGGCTTCGACGATCATGAGGAGAGCGGCCCCCCGCAAGCAATCCACCGCATCGGGCTGAATTCCGACGGCAGCAAGATTGCCAAGCTGATGCTTGGCAGGGTCGGCGGCGCCGCTATCAAGATTGATGCCGATGACATGGTCGAGGCGGGGCTCGGCGTCTGCGAAGGGCTTGAGACCGGGATAGGGGTCCGCGCCACGGGCTGGGGACCCATTTGGGCGCTGGGGTCGGCCGGGGCAATCCGAGCTTTTGAGCCGATACCAGGCATCGAGGCGCTGACCATCTTCGCTGATCATGATGGGACCGGACTGGACGCGGCTCGCGCATGCGCGAGACGCTGGGCCGACGCCGGCCGAGAAGTTGAGGTTCACCTGCGCTCTGCCCCCGGAAAGGACTTCGCCGATGAGTAGTCCTGAGCAAGAGCTTGCAGCGAAGGGGATTGTCACCGAGACCTACAGGACGGGCCTACGCGGCGGGAGCGGCGGAGCCGACGGCGTTCCTCCAGCAGGTATTGGGCGAGACGACTTCTACGCCTACATGCTGGAGCACAAATACATCTTTGCGCCGACTGGAGAGGTTTGGCCTGCATCCAGCGTTGACGCACGCCTGCCCACGATTGATGGCATCAAGGCTTCCTGCTGGCTCGACCGCAACCGGCCCGTCGAGCAAATGACTTGGGCGCCCGGCCTACCCACCGAGATCAGGGGCAAGCTGATCGCCCAGGGTGGGTGGCTCGAGCGCAACGGCTGCTCCGTCTTCAACTTGTACCGGCCTCCAGCCTCCAAACGCGTCTCGGGCAACGTCAAGCCGTGGCTCGACCATCTCGAGCGCTTGTACGGAGAAGATGCAGCACACATCCTGAAATGGTGCGCGCACCGGGTGCAGCGACCGCAAGAGAAGATCAACCACGCCTTGGTGCTCGGCGGCGGCCAGGGCATTGGGAAGGACACTCTGCTGGAGCCTGTTAAGCAGGCTGTGGGCGCATGGAATTTTGCGGAGGTCTCTCCCCAGCAGGTACTGGGCCGTTTCAACGGCTTCCTGAAGTCGGTTATCCTGCGTGTCAGCGAGGCGCGAGACCTCGGCGATTTCGACCGGTTCGTCTTTTATGACCACATGAAGAGCATCACAGCCGCGCCGCCTGACGTGCTGCGGATCGACGAAAAGAACCGGCAGGAGTACTGCATCCCGAACGTCTGTGGCGTGATCATCACCTCAAACCACAAGACTGACGGCATCCACCTGCCTGCGGACGACCGCCGCCATTTCGTCGCTTGGTCAGGTCTCGAAAAAAAGGACTTCCCCGCCGAGTACTGGAACACGCTTTGGCATTGGTATCTGAACGGTGGGTTCAGCTTTGTCGCTCACCATCTTCAAAACCTCGACCTCGCTGGGTTCGATCCCAAGGCACCTCCGCCCCAAACAGATGCCTTCTTCGAAATCGTGAACTCCTCGCGCTCGCCCGAGGATGCCGAGCTGGCGGACGCGCTCGACCGGATTGCTGGCATGTCCGTCGTGAACCACTGGCCAGACGCGGTCACCTTGGAAGACGTCGCGCAGGCCACGAACCAAGCCTCATTCGCCGAATATCTCAGGGAGCGAAGAAATAGCCGCCGCATCCCTCACCGGTTCGAAGCCTGCGGCTACAGTCAGATCCGCAACCCCGACGCCGAGGACGGTCTGTGGCGCGTGAATGGGCGCCGGCAGGTTATCTATGGCCGACGCCAGCTAAGCTTCTCGGAGCGTCTCGCTGCGGCTAGGAAGCGGTAGCCTGATCAGTAAGGTCACCAATGTCAGTGAGTTTACATCTTGGTTTTTCCTTCCTCCTTTCGTTCGGTTCAAAGGCTGGAATAGAGAGATAGAAAATCACTGACATGACTGACAGGGCTGGCGCCCTCGAGCGTACCATCTTTGGAGATGGAGTATGGCGAGCCTGCCTCTATAGAGCTGCATATCGAACTACCTAACCTTTGGTGAGCATCGGACGCGATATATCGATTGCCTTTCGGCGCTTCATCCGAGCGACCGCAGCATAGCCACCGTGGGCGCCGCAGACCCGGAGCCCATACCCTGTCATCGCCAGCATGCCGCACGGTGTGCCGTCGCGCTTGGTCGCAGTGCATCTGATCCGGTTGGTTCGGCCCTTAGTGAACTGGTTCTTCATCATAGCCAGCCGCCAATGGATATTGCCGGCAGCGATGGGACGGGGGTTTGCCATTGCTCACCTATGCAGTTGGGATAGAGGCCCTTACACACAACTACTGTTGCGCTCAGGCAACAGACACCGACCTACCCGCAGTCCCATGTAGCATTGGTCAATAAGTTGCCTGCCATGACGAGATGCGCGTCCGAACCCATCCGACTATAGCTGATGCGCTACGTCCATGTGCAGCCATGGGCCCACCACAGCATTGGAAGCGCAGCGCAGGGACACGTCCCGATCAGGTATCGAAACCCACCCGCAGGCAATCTGTCCGACGCAAATATATTGATCACTAATCAGACTGGCCTTCCGTCAGCGCAGCAATGCGTAGGTCGAAAGTGCAATCTCATTTCAGGGGCATGAGCGTCTACCGAGGGCTCAAGCTGACTTCGAAGCAAAGGATCACCGCGTAGAGCCTAAATTCGTCGGGACGGCGAGACGTCGGGCTGCCTAGTGAAGAGGTTGACGCTGCGGACGAGAGCCTTATCCCGGTAGATCTTCGTGGTCATGAGGCGAGCCTCAAAGGATCTGTCCGACGCTACGACGCTAACTATTCTGGTCACGTGAGGGGCGGGCAGCAACAAGTACGCCACTAATGCCTTCTTTGACGTATCGAGATTTCCTAACACAGGGCGGTCGTAGGCAACCAATTGCCCCTCCTTAGGAGCCTTCTCGCAAGCGATCATGATCGTCAAATTGCGTCCAGATTGGCGGTGGGGGGACATCAACTTGCCGTGCAGCTCCAATGTCTCAAGATGAATGAACTCATCCACCTCTGTCCGGGTCTTTGGCTCAGCGATGTAGCTGTAAAAATAATTCCAGTCGTTGACTACCATCGCGTATTCGACCAGCTTTTCGGCGCACGCGGAAATCATCTTGTTGGGCTTTCACGGGCATTGATCGCTGTGTGTCTACCGAATGCTTTGGTCCATCAGCCGGCGTCGGCCGCAGCCAATCGCACCTGAACGCTCGCCTTCTTACCCTTCCGGCGCGGCGGCCGGCGAGATCCGAGCCGACCACTTTTGGATAGGGTGACTTCTCGGGTGCCGGTCAGAGCCACCTTCAGTTCTTCAACAATTACCTTCTCGTTGCCTGCAAAGTAAGTCGGGTACGTGCCTTCACCCAACAAAAGGGAGCAGAGAAATTCTGTATGATCCTTATAAGCGGGTCCAGATCCCGACCATCCATACCTCTCTCGGTCCTGCTTAGTTTTTCGTCTGTGCGCAGACTTCGAGAGAAATTGGAGATTGCTGGCACCATTCGCTTCTCGCTCTATGAGCCCGTTCGCTGTGCTGCTTGCGCTCCACATCCACGCCGCCAAGGGGACAACATGGTCAAGCTCATACTGGCCATCCTTAATGTCGCCGATTGAAAGACCCTGCCGCTGGAGCACAGAATAGATTGCGTCTTCCAAGGCTGATCCGCGATTGAACGCCTTGATTTTTTTGACGCTGATCCGCCGCAGCGTCCTCCCAACTCTGGTGCGCAACAACTCCACACATCTAAATACAGGATCAGCCTGACGGCGGGCGAGCAACGTAGCGTTTCTGTTCGACTTCGCGACTGGTCTCGCTCTACTACGCTTGTCGTATAACCGCATTTTCTCAGGGTAATTTTCTTTAAACTCTAACCCGCGCTTCTGATGGCAAAGCTCGCAAGACATATTGGAAACTAGATAGGAGCCGAGATGTCCGCGCTTGCATCGCTTGCCAGGCGAATATCGCGGTAGGTTCATTTTCTTGGCTTGAGCGCGGGACAGCGCTGGGCCAATAAAGGTCTCCTCCGCGTCGCATATGAAGCTACCGCAGTGGTACAGCGTTCTGCCTTCTCGGAGCGGTTGGGCGCGCTTCTTAATGGAGGTGCCACATGCACATCGGCATATCCAAAGATCGCCACGCTCATGCCTTACAACGGACAGCTTTCCAAACGCCCGTCCAACGAGGTCAATCCGTCGCTTAGCGGGAGCTTCCTTGGCCAGACAGCCACAACTTCGCGTCGGTCCACTCTTCACAAGCAAGCGCGGGCCTGCGATTAAAACGGGCTCAGATCCACAATCACATTGACATCGCCATACGGCCTTTCCGGCTCTGGACCCCGCTCGTCCCAAAATGACTAGGCGTCCGAAGCGGCGCCCCTCCAGATTGGTGACCTTAGCTTGCGCGTTGGATTTCTTTTTGCAGCTTACACACGATGTCGTTGTGCCGCCGGTCAGTCGAGAAGGTCCAGCTATAAACGTGATCCCGCAATCGCACCGACATCTCCAATGGAGCTTCCCTCTCGAATAATCCGAACAAAGGACGACACAGTTCGAGAACCGTTGACCGATCGCAATCGACGCACGTGCATTAGCCATGATGTCATTCGATTGCCCGAGAATGAACGACGGCGCAATATTTTTCGCGATGGCGCCCGGACGCGCTTCATCCATCCATAGCTACGCTTTTTATACTAACGTCTGAGGGGGTGCCAAAGGGCGGCAGCAAGAGAACGTTCGCCCAACGTGAGTATAACGTTGGAGCGAGGCGAAGCCAGTTTGGTGCGGCGCGAAACGCATTTTGGCTGTTGGATGCACTTGCCTTTCTCGGGCGTTTCCGGCGGCTCAGAAATGCGCAAAGGAGTAACGCTGCAGGCTGCAAATGCCTGCTCGGGATCACTCGAAGTTGGGGGTAGCTGCTTTTTTTGTTGTCAAGTTGCTCCCAATCAGCCGCGAGCACGATAAAATCCTACCGTGAGCAATTCATTAGGTGGTTGGACTAGACAGAGACCGCTACGTGTCGCCTTCCTCGTTCAGGACGGCGAGCAAGCGCACGCAATCTTAGACGGCGTCTTTGCCGACTGTTACGATCGGTGGGGCGGCCGCTTCAGTCTTGTCGTCCCGTGCGTTGGCGGAGAGATTGTAGGCGCCTATTGGCCGTGGTTGGAGGCCTTTGATCCTGACATCATTTACTCCTATTTGTCTCTTGCTGCTGGGAAAGTTCGCCAGTTGCACGAGCGAATTTATCCATCTGCCTACATCGAACACGAATTTGACGGCCGTTTTGATGTTCACGGATTAAAGCCGAGATATGGCTTTGACCCTCTCTGCTCACTCTCTACCCTCTTCGTGTTAGCGCGTCATAATCCAACAGCACCGTTCAAGATCTTAGACAGCTGGCACACCGAAACTCCATCGCGATTTTTCACCGATAATTTTGGTACCTATCACTATTGCAGGTCGACTGGCATGTTCCCGCCGGATGCGCGAACGGCTGGCAACCTGCTCAGCGTTGTTTCGCCGGAGCACGCTTCCCCCCGATTTGGCATTCCGCCAGACTTGGAGACGCTGAGAACAGAGCTTGAAGGATTTCAGTTTGTTGCTCAACGCCGAGCAATAAGTCTGTCACTCTCATCGACAATCTACGCACCAAAAGTAGACATTCGAGCAGGGCGTTGGAGCGGCGCGTTCAATCTTGTGGTCGGAGAGGAATTTTCCGATCGGCTCCTGTTTTGGAATGCGCGTCTACTAATACCTAGTTGGCTAGATCGCGAACTTTGTTGCTTCAGAGTTGACCCCGACCAACTTCAGGACGAAGAGTTCGTCTCGGTCCTGACTGAGTTTCTGAACCTACAAAATCACGTCAATGCTGGCTCTGGCGGTCAACCGCAATTGGTGGTTCGATCCGCTTCATTGGCAGCAGATCAGCTAAGGTGTGCGTACGACCGTATTAGGTCACTTCGCCTATGGAGCATGGTTCGCAGTGAGGCAATTACCTCTTTGGAAGACGTAGTACCGACGAAGGTCGAGCTCGAACGGGCGCAGGTAACATTTGGCGAGTTTGAATTGCGTCGGCCGAGCTGGACGCGATTTGAATGGTCGCCCCCAGACGCTCACCCGCCAGCCGTTTATCCCGACCACTTGACGGACGCCCCGCCACGTCAGTTATTCACGAACGGTCACTGGATATCGGACTTTGTCTTCGAGGATGATGGGCCGCGCCCACCCTTCAGCAATTCGAACTTTTGGATGCTTGCTCGTCGCTGGAGAGTAGCTGGCGCGTTCAAGGTAAAATATGACGCCAGCTCCCCGATCCCTCTTCACTGGGCAAGGTCAGGTCAGCTCGGAAGTCTTTCATTGCCGGTTTGTAGTCAACGTTCAATCCGAAGCATCGCGGTGCCCACGATCGAGGAGGCAGTCAGTTATGCTTTTCTTCACGATAATTCCAGGAATTTGAATTACAAAGATCCAGACCCGTACTTTTCGCCCCGCGCCTATCACTTGTCTCGCTCGAATGAAGCGCGGTATTTGTCCGGCATTCTCGGGATGACCAATGGATTGCAGCGCGCGGCGGGCTTGCTGCTTCATCCTTTCCTCCAAGAGATTTTTGCTGCGTTGGGCGGGGTAACCAATCCGTCCGGCGATAACGTGGCATCGGTGATTAGCTCTCTCAGAGAGCGCTCGCGTTTTGAGCCGGCGTTCGATTTAAAAAATGAGCAAGATATCAAGACGCTTGGAACGCTAATCGCAAAAGCAGCGAAGACCACAAAAATCCCGCGCGAGTTTATCTCCTACGCTGATCTACAACGTAGGTGGGGGGCCTATTGTGCATGGTACTGGTTCAATAATTGGCAGCCAGCTTTGAAAGAGAATGATGGTTTTCTTGATGAAGAAGGATCGCTCGACGACTGTCTTATTGAGTTTCGAAGTCGAAAGATGCTCTTCCAAGGGCACCGATGGACATGTGGACGCTGCCACCATCGCAACTGGATTGATCTCGATGGGCTGGCAGCAGAACAGACCTGCAGAATTTGCAAGGCGGCCGAGCCGACACCCGTGAATATCCGCTGGCTATTCCGGCCGAATGATTTTTTGATCGAGTGCCTAAGGGATCACAGCGTTCTTTCGTTAATATGGACGCTGTCTGCGTTGCGTCAGAGATCGCGATACTCTTTCATGTTCGTCGGGCCGACATGGTTTTGGTCGAAGAAGGATCTCGAAAGCCATGATGCAGAGGCCGATCTGCTGGTGCTGACCGATGGGAAGAGCCTTCTTTGCGAAGTAAAATCTTCTTGGAACAGTCTGCGGCGCCCTCATGTCGATAGCTTGATCGATCAGGCGCTACATCTGCGTCCGGACATTGCGATGTTGGCAGTCATGGATACACGGCAAGGCAGGCCCAAATTCCTCGATCAAGCCACGACGAAGTTGAATGACGCGGGAATTGACTTCGAGTTATTGACTACAGATAAGTTTGGACCCGAACATCGACCTTTCCTCGCCTGAATTGGTCTCGATGAGGTCAAGCATGAGGCGATGCAGATCGTGATCAAAGGAGGCGCGATCGGCTGTCAGTAAAGTTTCTGCGAACACGCAGAACAATAGACACACCGCTGGCCGAACTTTGCATGCATTGCCTGTGTCGCCGGCGCGGCCTTCACAGTTGCGGGACTGGAAGGCGTGCAGGCGGGTGGTGGCTGTAATCGGATGGGCGCTATCAGCGCATTTGTATTCCCATCATCAGCGCAGCCAGCTTGTCACCTCGCTGCGGATATTTCCGGACCTTGCCGGGCACCTTCGCACCAGCAGCCCCTCTCGCATCCTCTGCGCCGCTTCGACATCGGCTTGCCGGTGCAGGTCTGCCAGATGATAGTCTCCGGTGCGGGCCGCACGACGGGTTTCCTCGGAAAAGCCTGACAGCTATCCGCGCATGTTCCAGAAGTCGCTGACCGATACTTTTCGTGCCGAATGCGTACCGAGGATACTCGGCTCTGTATCCGGCGACCTAGATCGAAAGGTTTTTTGCTGAACTATCTTCGAGCGTGCTGATCGAGAGCGGCCCCTTTCGTGAATTGGTGTCATGGACAAGGGTTTGTAACTCGAGGCTATGTGGATGCTGTTGTTCCCAGCCCGTTTCCGATCAGTTTGTCCAATTCGGTCGAAAAGGCGGCTGCGGATCGCTCCCAAGTCAATAGCGGCTTCAATACATCTCGCATGTGAGCAGCGTCGGCGAACGCGCGTTCGCGATTGGTCAGGGCTTCATAAGACCGATCTGCCCAGTCCTTTACGATGGTCTTGCTATCGCGGCCATCAACGTCAGCGATGCAGCGATCGACAATGTTCGGACCTATTTGAGCGGAGATATCGGGCTCAAGCAGAAATTGAGCTACGCCGCTTTGAGCGGAAATTAGCACGGGAATGCCCGCCGCAATCGCCTCTAATGCAACCAAGCCAAACGCCTCGCGCTTCGATGGCATCATCACCAACGATGAACTCTTGATATCTCTAGCGATCAATCCAGCATCGGCACTGTACGCGCGGCAACGAGTAAATTCTTCCGGCGAGCTTACGCCTAGTGAGCTTAGCTCTCTATAAACGTTGTCTGGATCAAATCCGCGAAGGATAAGGAGAGGCTGGCTCTTTGACCAAGTCCAATTTGTATTCAAGTAGCGGATCACTTCGCATGCCGTACCTGCGCCTTTGAGATCTGCATCCTCAAGCCGCCCCAGAAATAAGCAAAAAGGCAGTCGGGGCACTTTCAAATCGACCCTATGGGTCAGCAGAGTGTGGTCTAGTCCCGGCAAGAGATTAAATAGCTGCACGTCATCACCGGACAGGCGGGTTGCCATTTCGGCGAAGATGCGAGGACCGACACAAACCACCAATTGCGATTTGCGGCACTGTTCCACTTGTCTATCTGCCTTGTCGCCTCCTCTGAGAGGATGTTGGCCGCTCCGTGACTTCAACGGCTCGATTTCTTCTGGCAGAGTGTGAACAAAATGAACGTACGGAACGTCTCGCGCTTCCGCGATGTGAGACGCGATAGTTCCAGTAATGTGATCATGACCAACAACTACATCTGGATGAATGCCCTTCAATGCGGAAGGATAGGCCAATAACATTCGTTCCAGATCGGTCTGCCCCGCAGCATCGCAAGCGAAAAGGCGAACCTTAGCCCGGAGCGCCTCAGCTATTTCCGAGGGCGTTGGCCTCGGCACGAGACAAATTACATCGTGGCCTAGGGAGGCCAATGCAGTACAAAACTGCCTATTTAACGTCGAAATGCCGCCGTGCCCCGAACTCCACTCCGTCGCGACCGTCAAAATAACATGAGGAGTTATAGCAACCGGGGCGGCGGTCTTATCCGGCAGAACGACTTGGATGTCCTCAGCCGCGCTGGAAACGTAGTCCAATGAGACCGCTGCCTCGACCTCAGTCTGTTGTGCTGCTCGCTTGGCGGCTTTGATCGCCTCCTTTTCGCTTCGGACTTGAGGGAGCGGTCTTAGACCAGAGATGTGAGCTATCACTTCTGCCGGATCAAGGTATCTCCATCCCTTTGCGGCGAGCTCAGCTCGCGCGTCCACAATCTTCCATCGCAACCATTCCAGATCGGGACATTTCAGGGAAAGCTCCTGCAAGGCAGCGACTGCGGCTGGTGTGCCGCGCCCCACCAGCTCTTGGACCAACGTTCTCTGCAACTCTCCGAGGCTTCCCGGCTCTTCGACAGGACGATCCTTCTCCTCGGAGGGGGCGTGGTGATGAAGCCAAGCGAATAGATCAGCAATCGCCGTCTCGGTAAGGGCTTCAGAAAAGCTGGGCGACCGATATTCGTCTAGATGCGCGATCGACCTAATCAGCTTAAAGAATAACTCACTGTCGATCTGCGATAGCGAGGCCATGTACGGCCAGAACTCAGCGGTATCTTGTCGCAGCAGCACCGATGCAGCCGAGAGCATCGTATCCACGCCATAGACACCGTCGGACGCCGGATTGGCAAGAAAGTTAAGAACGAGATCACGTGCGGGCGCATAAGCTTGGCGAACCAGAAAATCCAATATTGGGCTAACCTTCCCGTCGTGAGCCGGCAGGCTCAACATCGTGGCCCAAAGCGTTTGTCCAATGCGCTCGTCGAATGCTCCCTCGAACAGTCTGACGATGCGACGGACGTCATGCGCACTCTCTACTTTGGAAATCAGTCGCTTGACGGCGGCCAGCGCCGCATGCGGCGACGCATGATAGGCATCTGCGACAATCTCCCGCTGTGCATCATTGTCCCCTTCGCCTTCGCTAAACGAGACGCCTACGGCAACCGGCCCCCACTTCCTCCACAGCTTTTGACCGAAAGCTTCGTAGGAGCTGGGAGCGAGAGATCTGACCAATCTGATAGCGCGATACCCGGCGGCAGATGGGCGATGGAAGGTGCTAGTGCCGAGCCAAGACCAGTCAACTGGGGCGGACGTCAAATACCGCTTCCCCGCCTCGACTAGGCTGCTACGCTGTTTATCGTTCAGCAGTTTCCAGAAGGGGGACTGTGTAAGATCCGAGGTGAATTCAGGACGATACTCAAAATCTTTCAGCCGAGCAAAAAACAGAAGGTTAAGTCGCCACCACTCGTTGACGTCTTGCTCCATAGCTTGCTCAGCGCGAACAATCCTCTCCAAGACCTGCTCGGGCTGAACACTGCTCTCGGCGTTTCGTTGCCGACGTCGCCAATCGTCACGCTGCCATCTAGCATTCTCAGCATCAAGCTGCACACTATAAGCTGCGATCAGTGCATCGCTTAGATCGCCCTGCGATCGAGCAGCCTCCCAAACAAACGACAGACCATCTAATGGCTGACGAAATGTCTGATCGACGATCAGCCCTACTAAAAAGCGTCTGCGAGAGCCCTCCGTTTCCGCGCTGAGCTCATCGCATAACCAGCCAAGGTCGCGGCTCGAGACTATAGCGGGCTGGCTGCTGAAGAGCCAAGATACTTCAGCTGCGGCTGCGGCGGTCTGCCCCCTCGCAATCAGCTCATTAATTAGGGCCCGTCTCTTGTCGTCAGCAGCATCAAAATGATCACTAAATGCTTCTCTGACGTCTTCGTCGTATGACCAGAATTCACCCGAGCGGGCCGCACCGAGTAAAAACTCCGCGAGCCTCCCGCGTACGATCGGCGATACGCACGCATCGAATACCGCTCCAAGAAGTTTGACAATCAATCTATTGAAGATGTACTCGCGGTTGTCTGATCCGACAGCGGATAGCCACTCGAGCACCTGTAGTGCTTGATTTTCGTTCAGCTCCTCCAATTCGAGATCGGTGATAAACCGATAGTAGGCGCCAAAATAAGAACGGTCTTTAGGAGGGGAGAGCGCGGCGAGCAAACTCTCCATTGTGAGTTGCGCGGGCCACAGCGCCAATAGTGCATAGCCCTTCAAGTCATCATCAATGTCTTCAGGGTGATCGCGCAGCACGAAGGGCGTCAGCGCTTCCTTGGCCGATGTCGATGTCATTTTCGAAATGGCGGCGGCGGCTTGGGACCGGACGTGAAGATCCTCGGAGGAGTTTAGCGCGACTGAAACCAAGTCAGTGGCGAGGCCGACAATGTTGTTCGCCTCTGCAAGATCAATCGCCACGCGCCTGACGACCCTGTTCTTGTTCGTGGAAACGATGAACGGCCTCAGGTCGCTGGCCAAATCGGGATAGTTCAGGCTATCGTATCTAGTCCTCAGATCATGCTGGAAATCGTGAGCTTCACCTTCATCAATCTTCTTAAGAAGCTCCAGAACAAGAGTGCGCTTATCTTCGGGCGTCGCCGTCGATACATCACTACGCAGCAGAACATTAGGTTCACTGCGAGCCAGAGCACGAAACACATCGGGCATCATGCCAGCTAGCCATGCCGCGACTTCATGCAGCTGTGGCGGGATAGCCTCTGCTTCGTCACCGCCTCGGAGTAAACTGAGAGCCTCGTCTGTCGTTAGTTTGTGACAGACAAGATAGTATGCGGACAAAAATTCAGCGAAGGTCTTGTGCGACCAAGCGAATAGATCGGTCCCAAGCTTTGTGAAGAGCGACGTATGCAGAACATCAATTAACTCAAGCTCACCGACCGGAAAGCTGGCATTCAATGACGGCTCGTGGCCACCGGACAAATCTGACAAGATTGCGATACGGTTATCGGGAACGTCTGCCCGGTGGCCGATCCATATTCCCGAGCTATTTGAGAAAACTGTGCTCGCAGCAATTCGTGCAGCAACAATTAGCTTGGATTGCGCATCCAACAACCAAGTTTGTACATTGAAACGACGAGCTGCATTGGCTTCTTCGATAAGCGCAAGCAAGCCGTTCCTGTAAAGTTGAACTTGATTGCCAAAAAGCTCTCTCTGCTGCTGGTAAGCATTCACCAGCATTCGTAACGTGATCGGGCGGCTTGCAAGGGGGCCGACTTCCATCGCGTCGATTGATTGCAAAAAGCGATCGGCGTCAGCTTTTGGCAGGCTGTTCGCTACAGTGCGCGCGCTATCGCTACGGCGAAATGGCGCAAGTTCAAGGACAGAGAATTCAGCGTCATCCCAGATCGTGCGAAGCTCTTCTTCGAGGGGCGCTGGCCATTCGGCCGATCGACAGCTTAGCCGTAGCCTCAGTGTAGATGGGAGACCATCAGATTGGAGGATGGACAAGATCACGCTTGCGATCGTTTTATCGACTGGCGCGAGATTGATCAGCGCTTCGTCAATTCCATCCAGAAACACGTTCCATATTCGGTTGCTCGCGCGCCACTCAAGCGCATGCTCTGACGAGAGGAGCGCGGAGGTAAGAGCCGCTGCGGATGAGACTTGACCGAGAGAGATAAACTCGACGGCTTCGCCGCGCAGCCGAGCTGCTTCAGCCAAACGCATCATCTCAGTCGTTTTGCCAAGACCGGGAGCTCCTAAGAGAACCACGCACGATTTGTGCGCCTCATCCTCCAGTCGCTTACTAGCTAGCGATGGAAGTCCAAGATCATTCAGATCTTCCAAGTATCCATCGTCTAAAGGGATCTCCGCGTCTTTCGGAAACCAGAAGCGCTCCGATGTACCATTTTCTTCGTTCATTGGACCTAACGCACTCCAGAATAGCGATTAACAATTGCGGCAGCACAGGATGAAACTCTAGTGCCGCCCATGGACGGCAACGCAGGTGCCGTCAGGTGGTTGCCGCAGGGTGTCAATTCATGCATGGCGCGTGCGCATCCTCGGCTCGGCGTAGCTTACAGTGCCGTCTCAACTCTGTAGTCCCAGCGATGTTGTTAATGTTCGCGCAAACGCGGAACCAGCTACGCTCAATGGCGCTCCGATGTCGAATGACAGGCTCTCAACCCTTATGTTGCCGCCATGGTGCATGTGGAATGGCGCCGTGAGTGGGGCTGGATACACTAAGATCGCTCTATTGGCACCAAGCTCGCGCGCGTAGAATGAAATCTGATAGATGTCGTCGTCTGCTGGACGATCCGCTATCTTGTACTTTGTGTCCAACACAGCAATCGGCCTAGCCGTCACCTTTTCACAAAGCAGAACATCCACGCGTATCTGTATCTTAAAGCTGGCGTCGAGCTGCGCGTGATATTGAGATCGAACGACGACATCTGGAGGGCAGTTTTGCTGTAGCCACTCCGCGACGAATACCTCGAACAAGTTGGGCATCTCGAGTTCAAAGGGAATAAAGCTTCGGTCGCCAGATTTTAAGGTCGGACCTGTTTGTTCGAGAATAAATCGGCATAACCCATGCATCGGCGCGTAATCGTCATTGAGGCGATGATAAATTCTGTTCAGGCAATCTGCTGGGGCAAATGGCTTTAGAGAGATCGTGCCAGACAGAGCGCGGCGGGCACGGTCGAGTTCGGTGCGAACTGGTTCTCTCCCAAGGGCTTGCCTGCGGACGGCGTGGAGCGTCCAATTCAGGAGCTGATTTTCCACAAGGTCAGCAGTGTGTTCCTCAAATCGGCAAGGGACATTGGCGATGCCGCGCCGTGCGTTCAACAGAGCGTTCACTGGATCAATAGCGCCCCTGACATATGGCAGCGTGTCACTCTCGCTAGAGTAGCTCCGATAAAGTCCCTTTCGTGCGCGATCCAGCACTCTGCGAGCGAGTATTGACACGATCCGCTCATAAATATCATCGAGGCTTTCAACTTGAGTTTCACCGTCGAACAGCCGAAATGAGCGGAGCTTGTAAGCAAGCTCGAGCATTCCGAACAAATTAGCGATCGGCACCTTGGGATGGATGCGGATCAGAAGATCGTCCCCGATGGGAATTGATCCAATCCATCCATGCGACCGCAGTCCGATCGTATCGCCGTTTAAAATTGATGGTGGGTCGATCTCGAACTTCCGCGAATGCTTCAATCCGAGAATATCTGGATCGGTCAGCGAAGAGCGAGGCAGTCGCGCCATCTCCTCTTCCCGAATATCTATTACACGCCGCATGCCTCTGGCCTACGGATTGGACCAAGATGCAAGCAAGCCCTCGGAAAGGCTCCTCCATCGTAGTGGTTCAAGCTTGCTTGGCTGATCGTAGAAATATTCTTCGAGATAGGGCTCGATCTCGCCCTCCCAGACATCCTGAAGGGTGTCGCGAAGAGACGCGCCATCCTTTAGAAAGAAGGAAATGCCGACCTCATAGTTTCTGTCCGCAATAGCGACGTTTACAGCTTTCAGAGCGTCAACCAGTGCGGACGCGGCTAGTCCATGCCTTTCGAGCTGGCTCTGCAGAACATTGTAGTCGGGCTCCAGATGTATGAAACTAAAGCGGCGGCGAAGGGCGTGATCGACGAGAGCTATTGACCTATCCGCCGTGTTCATTGCGCCGATGATGTAAACATTGGGCGGGATGCCAAAGCGTCCTTCTTCGCCAGCAAGCGGAACGGTCTTATCTCGATATTCGAGGAGATACATCAATTCGCCAAAGATGCGCGAAAGATTTCCGCGATTGATCTCGTCGATAATCAGCACACACGGCGATCCGTCTGCCACATCCCGCGCAGCTCTACAGAACCGTAAGAACCGACCGGGTATTCTTTCGAAAAGGATTTGTCCGCCCTGCGTAACCGGACGAATTCCGTGCATAAAATCTTCGTATCCGTACGACGGGTGGAATTGCACCAGATCGACAATGCCGTGGGTGTTTGAAGTCAGGAGACGGGCGAGCCGCTCAGCTACAAATGTCTTACCAGTGCCGGGAGGTCCCTGAAAGATCAACTGCTGCTTGCGCTTCAGGCGGGTCAGCCACAGTTCAATGGTCTCTTGAGAGATGGCCGTTTCAGCGGAAAAGTCCTCTATCGTGTACTCCGGCAACTGCGGGGGGACCGAAACTGCAGCAATTGGTGTAGGAACGGACCCGCCCAGTAATTGCTCGAGCTCATCGATGAGAGCTTCGTCATCAGTAATATCGGTAAGCGTCTTCATCGAGAGTGTTCGATGGGACGCCGTCGGCCACGATCCGGAGCTCTGCCAATCAACATCGCGCACGTGGCGAAAGAACGGGCGGTCAGGCTCGAACCGATAGTCGGACTTGACCGTGCCAAATCCGATTATCTCTCGGCGTCCCTGCTTCACGAAGATCAAATCGCCGGGCGACATGTTGTGGGCAAAGTCGAGACATTGATTGGCGTTCACGAGAGATTGCGGCTGCGTTGAGACTTGATCCATTCGCGCCTTTATCGATGCCGCGTCCCGATATGAACTCAGGTCTCCTACATTGTCCCAGCCGATGGCCGCAATTCCTGTTCGATGAAATTCGCTCCAATGGCTTGCATTAGAGCCGGGCGCATACAGCCAAACGCGTGACGGTTCTCGATGTTGAATTTCGGTCGATTGTTCTCCCGGGGCGGCTAATACAACGGGTTCGTCTGATAGGCCGAGAGCCAGCCAAGCCTCAGTACCGAGGAGGTGACGCCCCGTCTGATCGGTGTAAATGCGATCGAGGAGCGCGACGAGGCTGTTAGGGGCTTCAGTAAGATAACCACCCTGACGAAGGTCTAAGTCGGCTTCATAGAACAAGTTGGAATGCGTACGCCGAATTTCGCTAAGGCGGTTTCGGACGTGGGGATCGCTTAAGAATTCACGGGTCAACGGGGGTGCGATCTGCGTGAAATCGCGCAGCGGAATACGATAACAGTCCGCGCCGGCCCAAGCGGTTCCCTCGACGCCAATGAAATCGGTTTTGGCAAAGCCATCAGCGACGGATATTCCCGTGAAGGCTGAGTTGTCCGTGAGGTGCAGGATGAAATCGTTGGGTTGGACCAGCCGCATATTTCTATAAATGTCGGCGCCATTCGCTGCACGAAGTGGCGACCATAAGGCTTGGCCTAACGCGTGTGCACCTCTGGTTCGATCGATCCGACCTTCTACCAACGATTTTTCGATCCAGACGGCAGGGTGATCGCGAGTAAGAAGCCGCCAAGTGCCATGCTGAGAATTGTCGATTACGCCAGCCTCCACCAGCTTGAGCCGCGAATAGCGAACGCGATTTTGCCAGTGGTTCTCGTTGGAGTTCTCCATCAACTTGGAGCGAAGACGCTCGGGAAGATCGAACCGATCGGCGAGATCCCTGTACGCTTCAGCAGGCTCTACAGGCGTAGGGGCTTTGGCTATGAGAAGATCGTGGAGAGCGGCTCTTACCTCGCTTTCCGAAGGTAGCCGCAGGGGCTCGATCCGAAATCCAAGCTTGCGAAGATAATTGTTTGCCTCTGGGCCTCCACTGAAATCGGAGCTCGGCACTCCGGTGGCTGCAGAGACGATCTCCTTAACGGGGTATAGGAGACCATTCCTCGCTATAGCGTGTTTGAAGTTACCGTTCTGTTCCCAGTCCTGCCATTTCGGCAGGGTACGATCCTCGCGGTCAAATTGAATGAGCGCGTCCTCGATGCGCTCAGGAGTGACCTCGGGCAGTGGCATTCCTCACCTCAGTTGCATGCGTGCATAGTCATGACGCTTAGTTGCATCTTGCTGCAACAATCTCCCCGATGGCAATGCAGCCGAGGGCCCTGCTACCAAAGTATATTCCTCGCCGTGTCCTCGCCCCACCGGTCACATGTATCGCGCACACGCGCCATTCGATTGCTCCCTTGGGCGGGTTAAAGCGGAGTGAGGATCGTCAGCTCCCCCTTCATCATCGTGCAAACAGATGCAGACAGACCCTTGCTGTTCGCTCGTGCTGAACGTCGCGACGAGCAATGAGCCTCGTTGGGGCGCTAATCGCGGCAGAGGTCAATCTCACGTCGCTATTTGAACTCCGCGCGTCGAGCGCTTGCTATGGGGGGCGGTTTTAGATGGCTTGAGGCCAAACCGGCTCTGCACACGCTCGACTGGGCTGAGCCAGCTCAATCGCCTCAGGAAGTCTAGCTGCGCAAAAATTTGCCGGGAGGCGTTGCGGGCGTTCGCCGCGAGTTCTTCGGGGTATGGCAGGGGGAGGACGCACGACATTGGGTAGGCCGCCGTGCTGTCATGGTGCTGTCAGGGGCGCCTGCGGCCTTGAAGCTCGGTCCCTAACCCATTGAAAAACATGGTGGGCGCACAAGGGATCGAACCTTGGACCTCTCCCGTGTGAAGGGAACGCTCTCCCGCTGAGCTATGCGCCCGGGACCATCATGCAGGCGGCCGGACTTTTCGGCCGGCCGGCGCATCGGAGCCCGCGATTTAGAAGTGCGGGCTATCAGTGTCAAGTTTTCAGGCGGCCTGGGGCCGGAAAACCTTATCTCGGTTGCTCAAATCGGCGGCGGGGCCGGATTTTAGGCCGCTTACGTGCCCTGCTGGCGGGCACGGGAGGCGTGGGCCTGGAGCGCGCGGATGCGCTCGGCCAGCGTTCCGCCGCCCTCGGGGAGGGGGCTTGCTGCGCCATTGCTGGCGACGCCGTTGGCCGGGCGCGGCGCGGGCCTCGGCGGCTGGCCGGCCTCGGCCGCCAGCAGCGCCTCGATCGGCGAGTTCGGGCCCTCGAGCTGCATCGCGAGTTTTGCCACTTCCGCGGCGATGTCGTTGATGCGCTCGCGCAACAGCGCGTTCTCCATGCGCTCGGTCGCCCAGGAGCTCTCGGCCTGCTGCTGGATCGCGTTGATGTCGCGCTGGAGCTTCGCGCGCTCGTCGCGGGCGGTGCGCAGCTGTTCTTCCAGCGCGGCCTTCTCGGTGCGCAGCGTCTCCATCGCGGCCGACGATTTGCCGCCGCTCAATGCAGCGATCTCGACACGCAGCTCCTTGATGGTGCGCTCGGAGCCCTCGTTGGTCTGGCGCAGCTGGTTGTTCTCATAGTCGCGCTCGGCGAGCAGCTTGCCCTGGGTGGCGAGGCGGCCTTCGAGATCGGCGACGCGCCCCGACAGCATCTCGGCTTCCTTCACCTGCACGATCAGCTGGCGATCGAGGTCGGTGACGCGCTGGCTCAGGCTCTCGACGCGGCCACGCGCGTCGCCGAGCTCGCGCGAGACGGTCTCCGATTCCGAGCGCTCCTGCGTCAGGCGGGCCTGCGTCGCGGCAAATTCCTTCTCGGCATCGCCGACGCGGTTCTTCAGTTCCTCGATCTGGGCCCGCACCGCGACCAGCTCGACCTGGCGCGTCTCCGCCATCATCGAGCGGTCCGACAGTTCGGAGTTGATCTTGGCGAGCTCGCCCTGCTTGTTGCTCAGCGCGATCTCGGCCTCGCGCAGCGCCTCGGTCTTGGCGCTGAACTCCTCCTCGGTGGCGCGCAGCTGTTCCTTCACCGCTTTCTCGCGCGCCTCGAGCGCGAAGATCGTCGCGTTCTTCTCACCGAGCTCGATCTTCATGCGGTTGATGGCGTCGCTCTTCTTGCCGAGCTCGGCAAGCTGGCTCGTGGTCTTGTTCTTGAGCTGGTCGACGCTCATCTCCAGCCGGCGCGCCGACATGGCGAACTCGGCGCGGAGCTGGTCCTTGTCGGCCTGGATCTCCGCCATCGACAAGGGCGTCGCCGCCTCGAGCCGTCGCGTGGTCAGGCGCACCGCGCGGTTATGCACCAGCGGCACGATGGCGAGCCCGCACAGCATCGACAGCAGGAAACCGATCGCCAGGTACATGATCGGTTCGACCATGGTTCAGAGCTCCGACAGACAAGGAAAAATTTACCAAAGACAATGCATGGCGGGCCGGCAAAAAGCCAGCCCCGCCCTGTTGTTAACGTGAATCCTCAACGGGATCGGAGGAGAGAACCCTAGAACGGGTTCCAGGTCGCCCGCGGCGTATATTTGAGATAGCCGATATTGGCGCCGAGGCGTAAGCCCAGGCCGGAGCGGATCGGCACCAGCACGATGTTGTTGGCGGTGAGCGCCGTCATGCCGAAGCCGCCGATGATGTAGGCCGAGCCGTCGATGCCGGCGAAGCGCTGGTAGATCGCGTTGGTGGCGGGCAGGTTATAGACCAGCGTCATGGTGCGCGCGCCGTCGCCGCCCCAGTCGAAACCGAGCGAGGGACCTTGCCAGTAGACGCGCAGGTCGCCGGCGTTCTTGGTGTAGAGCGTGCCTTCGCCGTAGCGGAGGCCGGCGACGAAGGCGCCGGAGCCTTCCTCGCCGAGGATATAGCCGTTCGGCAGGCCCCATTGGCTGACCGCCTTCTCGATGATCGAGGCGAGCCCGCGCGACACATTGCCGAAGAAGCGGTGGCCGGCGGTGACAAGCTCGTCCGGACCGTAGGTATTGGGAGTCGGGGTCCGCTGCGGCGGCGGCAGGTCCGGCGGCGGCGCGGCCGTCTGGGCGGAGACCGGCACGGTCCAGCCAGCCAGCGCGATGAGCGCCACTGCGGCAAGGCGTGATGCGAAAGTCATAAAAGAACCCCTGGTATCGATCCCGGTCCGCTTCCCTTAACCTGATGCTATTAGGCACGGCTCTAGGTTGCGCCGGATGTCCCCTCGACTCGGATGTTATCCGCAGCAACTATGACGGCACAACGGCAGGAAGATAGCCCTTTGCGCCCCGGAATTGCCTTGATCGGCCGTCTGGTCTGCCTGTTGGCGGGCATTTGGCTCGGCCTGTCCTGGTTGCCTGCACGGGCTGCCACCACCGAGCGCATCGTCGTCAATCGCTTCTCCGGCGTCGCCATCGAGGGCTTCGACCCCGTGGCCTATTTCGTCGATGGCGGAGCCGAGCAGGGGACGGCGGAGTTCGAGGCCAATCTCTGGGGCGCGGTCTGGCGCTTCCGCAATGAGGGCAACCGGGCGGAGTTCCTGTCCCATCCCGAGATCTATGGACCGCAGTTCGGCGGCTATGATCCCGTCGACATCGCCCGCGGCGTCACCGTCGCCGGCAATCCCCGCTTCTTCGTGATCTCGGCACAGCGGCTTTATCTGTTCAGCCGGGAACATAATCGCGACGCCTTCGCCGCCGACCCCGAACGCTTCCTGTATGAGGTGGGCAAGCGCTGGCCGGCGCTGCAGGACAAGCTCAGTCAGTAGGTCGCTACCGCTTCGGCGTCGCCCCAGGCGATGAAATCAGGGATGATGAAACCGGTGTCGCCCCGTTCGCCGAACCTGATTTCGCCGCCTTTGCCGTCGGTGACCTTGCCGCCGGCCGCGGTCACCACCGCGCAGCCCGCTCCCACGTCCCATTCACAAGTCGGCCCGAAGCGGGGGTAGATGTCGGCACTGCCCTCCGCGATCCGACCGAACTTCACGGCCGAGCCACAGGTCTTTCTGACGGCGTTGGGCCTGTTGTCGATGAAAGCTTCGCTTTTGGGGTCGCCGTGCGAACGGCTCACCGCCGCGATCCAGGGCTCGCCATGCCCGGGCAGCTTGCGGGTCCGGATCGGCTCGGCGGCGCCGATGGTGGTGCCGGCAAATGTCACGCGCTGGGCGCCGCGGCCGACGATGCCGCGCCAGAGCACCCCGAGCGCGGGCGCGCTGACGATTCCGAGCAGCGGCACGCCCTCGGTGATCAGAGCGAGGTTGACGGTGAATTCGTCGCGGCCGGCGACGAATTCCTTGGTGCCGTCGAGTGGATCGATCAGGAAGAAGCTGCCGCAAAATGGCGGCGAGGCGAGATGGGTCCGCTCTTCCGAGAGCGTCGGCACGTCGTTCGCGAGCCGGGCGAGGCCTTCGGCAATGATCCGGTCGGCGGCGAGGTCTGCCTCGGTGACAGGCGAGCCGTCCTGCTTGCCATCGACCCGCATCGCTCCGCGATTGACGCCAAGGATCGCCTCGCCGGCCTGCACCACCAGCGCGGTCAGGGGCTCCATCAGCCGGTCAGCGGCCTCGCCGTCGATGTTCCTCACCCGCATGCCTCATTCATCGGCAAGTCCTGTTCATCGGCAAGTCTTGTGGCAAGTCTTGCCCCTCTTCACGTGATTCGCCCGTGTCCCCTTATGGCCGCTTCGAACCTATCGCAAGCTTCCTGCCACGGGCTGGCGAATGATAGAACCCGCAGCGACAGTCCAAGCCATGCGTGATTCGCCGCGTCCGCGCCGTGCAATTCCAGGAACCCTTTATGTCTGACGCTCCGTCACCCGCTACCGCTTCTGCTCCCGATATGCTCGAACTCGCGGCCCTTTTGTGCTCGCGGGTCTGTCATGATCTCATCAGCCCGGTCGGCGCCATCGTCAATGGGCTTGAAGTGCTCGATGACGATCCCAAGCCCGAGGATCGCGAATTCGCGCTCGACCTGATCCGCAAGAGTGCCAAGACCGCCTCCGCCCGCCTGCAATTCTGTCGTCTCGCCTTCGGCGCGGCCGGCTCCTCCGGCGCGCAGATCGACCTCGGCGATGCCCAGACCATGGCCAAGGGCCACATCGAGGACGGCAAGTGCACGATCACGTGGAATCTGCCGCGACTGCTGCTGCCGAAGAATCGCGTCAAGCTGCTGCTCAATATGCTGGTCGTCTCCCAGCACACGATCCCGCGCGGCGGCATGCTGACAGTCGATGCGATCGGCGAAGGCGAGACGATGAGCTTCCGCATCACCGCGACCGGACACAACGCGCGCCTGCCGCAGAACATCTCCGAGCTGCTGAGCGGCGAGCGTGGCCCGGCAGCCGACGCTCACGCGATCCAGCCTTATTACACGCGGCTACTGGCGCAGGCCTGCGGGCTCACCGTGACGCTCAAGCTGGAGGGCGAAGCCGTCATCGTTACCGCTTCGTAAACGCGCGTATCGCCCTTAGACGTTAATCTATCCTTTACGAGGCGCTTCGGCTTGTCCGGAGCGCCTTATCTCTTTGTTGGTTCCGTTCTTTTGCACATACTCAACCAATATTAAACGCTTTGCGGTGAAGCTGGCCCCATTCCGATCTGGCGCATCACGTCTCGTGCGCGCCCTCCCTGTATGAAGGCCTGTTTTCATGGATGATCTGTTGCGGGAGTTTCTGACGGAGACCAGCGAGAGCCTGGACACCGTCGACAATCAGCTGGTGAAG
>NZ_JAKLTZ010000015.1:0-145545 GCF_022012555.1 Bradyrhizobium zhengyangense
ATTGCCCGAGGCTCACATGCCCCTGATTGGCGTCACGCCAAGCAGAGCCGTGATCGCGGAGGATGTCCGCGACCTCCGGGCTGGAGCGCAGCGACTTTGTGCTCTGGCCCATAGCTGGCTTGCTGCGTTGCCGCCGATGTGTCGGCTTGTGAGGCGAGACCGGACCTCGCGATGACGTAGTCAAACCGACGCGATTGCCCCCTCGCGACACACTGTAATCCGCACGTAATTGGTCCCTATTGGAGCAAAGCGACGTGGCCACAGTCACATGATGCCGCGGGGCTTATAGGTATGCGACCCAATCCGTCCGACGAGTACTACGCATTCACCCAAACACGTACGACGCCATCGCAACGCTAGCGACCTCGTCGACGAAAACGCGCTTGCCGACATCGCTGCCGGCAGCACCTGCCGCCACCATCAGCGGCAGAAGATGGTCCTCGCGCGGATGCGCCAGACGCGCGCTCGGCGCCTTCTCCCAATCGACCAGCATCGCGTTGCGGCGCGCCGCGTCCGGATTGCTGATCGCCTCGTTCAGATAGGCTTCGAAATCGTAGGAGACGGGTTTCGATTCCGCGCGCCCGAAACCGCGCATGTTGTGATAGGTGAGCCCGCTGCCGACGATCAGGATGCCCTCGTCACGCAGCGAGGCGATCGCTTCTCCGACCTTGATGTGCTCGGCTGCGTCATAGCTCGACTTGAGCGACAGCAGCACGATCGGCCTGTCGGCATTCGGATACATCAGCCCGAGCGGCACGAAGGTGCCGTGATCAAAGCCCTGATTGGGATCTTCCCGGCAATCGAGGCCGGCGCGCGCAAGCAGCGCCTTCACGTCTGCTGCGAGCTTGGGCTGGCCAGGCGCCGGATATGTGATGTGATAGGTATGCTCGGGGAAACCGTAGTAATCGTACACCATCGGCGGGTGCGCCGAGGTCGACACGGTGAAGGCGTCGGCCTCCCAATGGCCAGTGATAACAAGCACCGCCTTCGGTCTTTCAGGAAGCAGCTGCGGCAGCCGGCCGAACTCCGCGGCCGTCTTGGCATATTGCACCCGCCGGTCCTCCATGAAGGGCCAGGGGCCGCCGCCATGCGACAGAAACAGGGTCGGAAATCGCGTCATGTTGTCAGGCTCGCCTCGAAGACATCTTGCGCGGATGAGACCTCCGCGCGCTTCGCGGCGAGCATAGGCAAACCGGCATGGTTAGCAAGTCGTTAACGATTTGCCGCTCACAATCCTGATGTGGCCGAAGGAATCGGCCAGAAGACAAGCGAGACGTAAGATGAAGAAGTTTGCGCTGGGGGACGTCGTCAACAGTGACAAGGGCCGTCGCGGCGTGGTCCGTGCCGCCTACCGGTCCAAGGAAGGCCAGCAGTTCTATGCCGTCGAGAAGGACGGCACGATGGACTATCTCGAAGAAGACCGCCTGACGCCGGCGCCGCGCGTCGAGCTCGCGGCCTAAGTCCAACTCACTTCTTGCTCTCGCGCGCGAGCCGGTCCAAACGCTCCGACAACGGGTCATCGCCGCTCGCGATGCGATCGTTTGCGATCAGCAGCAGCTGGTCGCTGTCCGCGGCCGCATCCCAATGCGGTAGCTCGGGCCCGTTGGGGTCGCCGTTTTTCGCAAAATTGATCCAATAGGACCGCATCCGATTTGCGACCTCGCGATCCCGTCGCGAGAAGATGCCCGCGCCGGGCACGCCCTCGACGCCGAAGACGAACTGCAACTCGCGCCCGTGGCCCTCGTCGGGGTTGCCGCGCCGGGCTTCCGGCACGTAAGTGAAGCGATAGCGGAAGGTCGGCGCTCCGGTTGCGGCATGAAGCCGGGCGAGCATTCGCACCGGCTCGGAGAACACCTTGTCGGTGTAGAGACTGGCGGCAATTTCAGAGGGCGTCCTGGCGTCAGGATAGAGCTTGCGCAACTCATCGAGGCTCTCGGTGGACGATGACAGCACCTCCGTGACTTCCAGTTCGCTGTCGAAGCGGGTCTCGTCGTCGTTCGAACCGATGATGAGGGGAATGCGGCTCTCGTGTCCTGACGCAAACCCCGCGCCGATGTCTTCGGTCGTGAGGTTTCCGTCCATCGCCGGCGCAAATCTGCGCGGCGATTTTTCCAGCAATTTTCTTTCAGCAGCAAGCAGCCGCGCCGGTTTGACGGCACGCAGATCCGTCGCCTGTCCGAGCGCGGCGACGAACTGCCGCCCCGCGGCCTCGGCCTCCTGCGACGAAGCCAGACGCGCACGGCCGGGTATCGATTGCAGGATTGCTTTCTGGAAGAGATCGCGTGATTGGGCGCACAGCATCAGCAGCGCGATCGATGTCGCGCCGGCGCCGTTGCCGAACAGTGTGATGTTGTTCGCATCGCCGCCGAAGGCCGCGATGTTGTCGTGCACCCAGCGTAGCGCCGTGATCTGATCCATCAGGCCGAAATTGCCGGAGCTGTTCTCCGACAATGCGGGATGCATGAACCAGCCGAGCGCGCCAAGCCGATAGTTCACGGTCACGACGATGAGGCCGGCCTGCGCGAATCTTGCACCGTCGAACAGCGGATCATTGGCGGTGCCGCTGACAAAGCCGCCGCCATGGATGAACACCATCACCGGCAGCGGCCCGTCGACGCCGAAGGGCCTGAACACGTTGAGCGTGAGGCAATCCTCGCGCGCGGCCGGCAGCGACGGCTGCGGACAGGGCGAGCCATAATTGTAGGCCGTGCTCATCTCCGAGCTCTCGGGCAGGGCCTGCGGTGGACGCCAGCGCAGGCTGTCGACCGGCGGCGCCGCGTAGGCCAGCCCCTTGAAGGAGGCCACTTCGCCTTCGACCGCGCCGAGCATCTGACCTTCGCGCGTCAATGCAAATGGATACTGGCCGACCGGCTGGGCGACGGCGCGGCCGGCGCAGAGCAATGCAAGGGCTGCAATGAGCGCAAGCAGGGATCGCATCTTCAGGGGATCTCGATGCGCGGAAATGGTCCCTGGCAGGTTACGTCCGCAACGCGCGAAGAGGCAAGCGCCGAGGCGCGTCAGCTAACCGCCCTTGGCGATGATGTCCGCCAGCGCGCGTCGCGCGATGATGCCGAGCTCGCCGAGCGTGGAGTGGCCGGATTGCGCCGCCTCGATCAGGCGCTCGGCGATGAACCGGCGACTGTCGTGATCGCCGCCATGCGGCAATTGCCGGCACGTCTCCTCCAGGACGACGTCCATGTTGGCTTTGGTTCGCTCACTCAGCTCTGTCATGGCGCCCTGGATACGCGTGGCTAGTAGCCGCAAGCATACACAGACGGATCATCCATGATTAGCCCGGGCAATCACGGCCATTGTGCATCGCGATGCGTGCATCGAAGCAACGTTCGCGCCGCCACGATGATGCCGCAAAGGGACTACCGAAGATTGCACTTGTTCTGATGACAAGCCGGGCCTGCGGGACTAGCCTGCCGGCAAAACAAAGACACGGGAGGAATAACCATGCCGGAAGCAATGGTCGCCGCACGTGAGTCCAAGGCGGGAAGCGGAACCGTCCAAAACGTCGATGTTGCCGTGGTCGGCGCCGGTTTTTCCGGCCTCTATCTTCTCCATCGCCTGCGCAAGGCCGGCCTCTCCGCCGTCGGTCTCGAAGAAGCCGGCGACGTCGGCGGCACCTGGTACTGGAACCGCTATCCCGGCGCCCGCTGCGATATCCAGACCATCGACTACAGCTACACGTTCGATCCGGAGCTCGACAAGGCGTGGACCTGGTCGGAGAAATACGCGACCCAGCCCGAGATCCTGCGCTATCTCGGCTTCGTCGCCGATCGCTACGATCTCAGGCGCGACATCCGCTTCAGGACCAAGGTCACCGAAGCCAAATGGGACGAGAAAGCCGAGCGCTGGCAACTCACCACGGACAACGGCGCTGCCGTCTCCTGCCGCTTCTACATCATGGCGACCGGCTGTCTCTCCGCGCCAAAACCGCCGGAGATCGACGGCGTCAAGGATTTCAAGGGCGAGGTCTATTTCACCGGACGCTGGCCACATGACGGCGTCAATCTCGCGGGAAAGCGCGTCGCCGTGATCGGCACCGGTTCGTCGGGCATCCAGTCGATCCCTCTGATCGCCGAACAGGCGGCCCACCTGACCGTGTTCCAGCGCACGCCGAATTTCGCGCTGCCCGCCCATAACGGCCCCTCGCCGGCCGATCGCAGGGACCTGTTCCAGAGCGACCGCGCGGCCTATCGCGAGCAGGCGCGCCAGTCGATGGCCGGCGTACCCTATCCGCAGCAGACCGTCGTCAGCTGGCAGCTCAGCGATGCCGAGCGTCGCGAGCGGTTCGAGCGCGCTTGGGCTGCCGGCGACCTCGTCCACATCCTGACGCAGCTTTGGGCCGACCAGGCGGTCGATGTCGACGGCAACAAGATCGTCCAGGACCTGATCCGCGAGAAGATCTCGGCGGCCGTGAAGGATCCGGTGACGGCGGCAGCGCTGATGCCGGACGATCATCCGTTCGGCGCCAAACGTCCCTGCCTCGAAACCAACTATTACGCGACCTACAACCGGCCGAACGTCACGCTGGTCAATCTGCGCCAGGAGCCGATCAAGGCGATCACCGCAGGCGGCATCACGACGGCCAAGCGCAATGTCGATGTCGACGTCATCGTGTTCGCCACCGGCTTTGATGCCATGACCGGCGCGATCCGCGCCGTGCATCCGATCACCGGGCGCGGCGGCAAGTCGCTCACCGATGTCTGGGCACAGGGGCCGCAGAGCTATCTGGGGCTCACGGTCGAAGGCTTCCCGAACTTCTTCATGATCACCGGGCCCGGCAGCCCGTCGGTGCTGTCGAACATGGCTGTTTCGATCGAGCAGCATGTCGATTGGGTCGTGGACCGCCTCAAAGCGTTGGGCGAAGCCGGCTTCACCACCATCGAGCCAACCGAGACGGCGCAAGCCGGCTGGAACAGGCACATGGCCGACTGCTCGATGCTGACGCTGCATCGGCTCGCCAACACCTGGTACACGGGCGCCAACGTGCCCGGCAAGGTTCAGGGCCTGATGCCCTATACCGGAGGTGTCGGTCCCTATCGCAGCCTTTGCGACGAGGTCACCAGCCGCGGCATGCTCGGCTTCAGGCTGACCGGACCCAATGTCGCCGCACAATGCAATGACGGCGAGGTGGTGCGGCTGCAGCCGGACGTGCGGCTGGTGCTGAACCTGCTGGCCTCGTTGAACCTGCCACCGATCGAGTCGATGGGGGCGGCAGGCGCGCGCGCCTTCGTCAATGAGTTCAACAAGGGCCGGCCTGCGGGACGGCTGATCGGCGAGATCGTCGACGGCACGCTCCCCGGCGCCGACGGCCCGCTGCCCTACCGCGTCTACAAGCCGGCCACGCCGGGGCCGCATCAGGTCGTGGTGTATTTCCACGGCGGCGGCTGGGTGCTCGGCGACGAGCAGTCGGACGAGCCGTTCTGCCGCGACATGGTGCGACGGACCGGCATGATGTTCGTCAGCGTCGGCTATCGCCACGCGCCGGAGCATCGTTTCCCGGCGGCCATCGAGGACGGCTACGCGGCGACGCGCTGGATCTCGGAGCATCTGGCCGAACTCGGCGGCATCCCGGGCCCGGTGCTGGTCGCCGGCTGGAGCGCCGGCGGCAACATCGCGGCCGTCACCTGCCAGCTCGCACGCGATCGCGGCGGGCCGGAGATATCAGGTCAGCTGCTGGTATGTCCGGTGACGGACAGCAGCTTCGACCGGCCCTCCTACAACGACAATGCGACCGGCTACTTCCTGACGCGCTCGCTGATGTACTGGTTCTGGGACCTGTACTGCTCACCGGCCGACCGCACCGATCCGCGCGTCTCGCCGCTGCGCGGCAAGGTCTCGGGCCTGCCGCCGGCCTTTGTGGTGACGGCCGAGTTCGATCCGCTCCGCGACGAGGGCATCGCCTACGCCGAGGCGATGGCCGCCGCCGGCGTCCAGGTCGAGCAGTTGAAGGCGCACGGCCATTTCCACTCGTCCTTTGTGATGGTGGACGTGGTGATCACAGGCGTCCAGGGCCGGGTGCAGATGGCGCAAGCCCTGCGGCGCTTTGCAGGGCTGCCGCCCGAGGTCAGCCGCGACGAGAGAGCCCACGGCCATGCGAGCCCAGGGGATAAGATCGCAGCCGCCGCGAGCTGAGCCGCCATCGGCCGGGAACCTTTTCCCGGCCGCCGCGTTCTCGGTGCGTGGCATTGAGATGCAGTGATGGGTAATGGGCCCTGGCACGCAAGGTAAGCGTGTCAGGGTTCTTTTTGCGTGAGGCGGGGGACAATGGGGGACGCATCAAAGGTCGATTTCAGCGCGCTCGCCGTGCTGCAGAAATGGCCGTCCCTGGGAAATCAGCGCCGGCTGGACCGCGAGCCCTATCAGGTCAGCGAGGGCACGCTCGATGACTGCATCTCGGCATTCATGGCAAAGCCCGCGCCCACAAGGCATCTCTATGAGATCCGCACGGCCGCGCAGCCGCCGCTGGTCACGGACATCCTCTCGCCCGAGCATGTCATCGAGCTGTCGCGCTTGAGAGAATTTCTCTGAACTGTAGGCCAGCACCTACACGCCAGGGACATTAGTCTCATCCGCATCCCGAAATCTCGGCAGGAACCTTCCTCCGGTTTTTCCCGTTAACGGAGATCGGAAAGCCGAGATGTGAGCAATCCAGATGCTTGACGCTGGCGTACCATCCCCGGTCGTGCCCTATGGCGCCGACCAGACTCTGTTCGTGGTGATCGATCGCCTCGACGAGGCCACTGAAATTCGCGTCGAGCGAAGCGATCTCGATGCAGCAATCAACGATCTCGTCGCCGGCTGCTTCAACGATCCCATCAAGGTGATCTCGTTCAACACGCTCGAGCACTGGATGAAAGACATCTCGACCGATGTTGCCGATGAAATCCAGGCGCGCTGCGACATCGACGGCGTGACGCTTCCTGATTATCTCAGCGATTTCGTCGAGAGCCACAGCTGAGCGTGCTGTCGTAGCGACAAGCTTGCAGGCAACAAAAAGCGCCGCTTTCGCGGCGTTTTTCGCATCTTATCACGCTCTCAATGATGCCAGAAGATCGCCAGCAGCAGGATGACCGGCAGCGGCACGCCAAGCAACCAAAGCAAAGCACCTCGTCCAAAGCCCATGACTTCCTCCTCCATATTCATGACTGACATGACGCCGGAGAGAAGAAGAAGTTCCGCAGATGGCAGAGAGGCCAAATGCGTTCAGAGCATGGATCTAATGGGGTTAGACTACCCGCGCCGGCGGCCGGCGATAACCTCGATCTCGCGGCGGCGCTCGCCGGCGAAAGTCAGGAGCTTTTCGATCGTGGGCGTATCCGTGATCCGTTTGGCCAGCCGCTCGGCGCGCGCCGCCTGATCTTCGAGATACTGGATCGTGTTCAAGCGCCGTCCCCCCAAAGCCCCGAATTGCCGGACGCCTATGGTGCGGGAGAGCCGCTAATAGTCGGTTAAGCGCGGCAAAGGCGATTTATTGTTTGAGCATGATCTCCGCGCAAACGCGTTCCGCGTTTGTCGCGAGGGAAAACCGATACACACTTTTCCGGATCACGCTCTATTGCACGACGTCGAGCCTGACATTGGCGAGGCCCTTGTCGACCATGCCGAGCGCCTCGGCCGCGGACGGCGAGATGTCGACGACGCGGCCGCGCACGAAGGGCCCGCGATCGTTGACCCTGACCGTCACGAAGCGACCGGAGGAGACATCGGTGACGCGCAGCTTGGTCCCGAACGGCAGCGTGGGATGGGCCGCAGTCAGCTCGTTCTTGTCAAATCTCTCGCCGCTCGCGGTCTCCGTGTCCGAGTAGAAGCTCGCCACGCCCTGCGAGGCCGACGACTTGGCGCTTGCTGTGTCGACCGACCGATGCGGCCTGTAGATCGGACGCGGATGCAGCGCCGCCACGCGGTGCGGCCGCTCGATCGCAGCCTGCTTTGTGGTCGGAGCGAGATCGGCCCTCTGGCGGCCGACCGGTGATTGCGCGCAGGCGGCGAGCGATGCGGCCCCCATGATGACCAGCAGCAACCGTGACGAGGTTGCCGGCGAGGTCAGGGTCGTTTCGGCACGTGCAATGCGAGACATGATGCGCCCTCCGAACACCCCTGAGTTTCGGTGGGCAATGAGGGCAGAACCTTGGCTGAACAAAAGCGGCCTTGCGGCCGCCATCGTTTCGCGCCGGCTGTGATGAATCCACCACAGTCACCTGTCCTGAATCGACACAAAATGGCGAGAAATCAGCCCGATACGACGCGCCAGATGACCGGGCGCGTCTCCGGCCGCGCCTCGCCGGTCTCGACCTCACCCCTCATGAGCCGCGCGAGCTCGCGTCGATAGAGCAGCTGCCAGCCGGTTTTCAGGCTGGCAAGAAAGTCGAGCTCCCGTTGCGTCAGCATGCACATCATGAACCCGATCCGCCTGCGGGCCGTCCCTGAGGTCCCTAGCCGGCGCCCGCATCGAACATCCGCGGCAGACTGCCAAGCGTAATGTTACACAGCGTAACGGTTGCGGCAGACGGGCGCAAGCCGGGATCGGCCGCCTGCGCCCCTGATCACGACAACGCGAACGCAGCTAGAAATTGGGCCCGAGCGCGATCTTGGTGATCGTCCCATTCCTGACGCCGATGCGCCATTCCGCCGAGCCGTTGGCGAACTGGGCGAGATAGATGTCGCTGTCGAGCGCGGTGACGCCGCGGAACGAGACGGCGCGCAGCGCACCGAGCCGAGCCAGGATCGCCTGGTCGAACGGAAGCTGCGCACGCGTGATGTTGGCGACCTCGCTCGTCATATGATCGTAGTCGGGCTGCCCCTGGCCGATGCCTTCGATATAGTGCCGCAGCATCACCTCACCATTGGCGATCGGAACGGCGCGCCGCGCGGCGCGTCCCTGCCGCGCGAGAAGGTTCGAGGCCTCGACATTGTGGAAGCGCGTCTGCCGACCCGGCACCAGGATCTCCATGCACTTGCCCGACTTGTCGGCAATGACCCACGGATTGTTCACGCTGGTCAGCGTCGCCCAGGTCATGTCCGACCTGACGACGCTCTGCGCCCTGCGCTCGCCATTCGCATCGAGATTGAAGACCTGAATGTCGTCCGCGGTCTCGTTGTAGAGCATGATCCTGATCGGCGACGTGCCGGCGCGGCCGCGCACGTTCGCCTCCTCCGAACAGGGGACGATGCCGCCGAGCTCGTCGTTGCCGTCGGGCCGGAAGATCACGTCGCCGGCCTTGCCGTCGGGCTCGATCAGCAGGCGGAATTCCGCGGTGCCATTCTCGAACTTGGCGCCATAGATGTCGTAGCCACCGGGCCCGACGCCGCGGAAGAAGATCGACTCGACCGCACCGAGCGCTGCAAAGGTCGCGCGCAATTCGTCGAGGCGACGGTGGATGTTGGCCGCCAGCGGCGCGCTCATGCGATCATAGCTCGGCGTGCCGCGGCGCAGATCCTCGATTCCTTTCAGGATCATCTCCTTGCTGCCGGCCGCCGGGACCTGCTCCCTGAACCTGTCAGGCACTTCCGCCAGGCGCCGGGCGAAGTCGGCCTCGATCGCCTGGGCCTGCGCCGCGTCGATCCGCGGCGCGAGGCGAGCGCCGGACGCGGCGTTCTGGACCAGCACGCGCGAGACCGAGGCTGCATCGTCGCGCAGGAAGATCAGGAGATGATCGCCATGGACGGAGAACGCGTCAGTGCCCTCGGCCAGCACCGCCGATCGGCCCTGCCCGGTCTCCTGCACCTGCAGACCATCGCCGTCGCGCCTGATGGTGAGCACGCGGCTCGGCGCAATCTTGTACCAGCCGACATATTGATCAAGCGACACCGGATCCGTCGTCGATGCCGGCATCTCGGCGACGTTGATAGCGCGCACGTCGCGGCCGTTCATATGCAGCGTCAGCTCGGACGAGCGGCGCTCCATATCAACAGCGAACGTGATCTCGCCAAATGAGGCCGCGTAGGACGCGGTGCCGTCGCCTGCAACGGTCAAGCGCAGCTTGCGCTGGCCGGTGAGCTGACCGTAGAGGTCGTCGCCCTCGCGGAAGATCGCGAACACCGAAGCCGGGCCCATGGCGTAGAAATTGACCAACGGATGGTAATGCTCGGCCGGCACCTGACCGATATCAGAACCTGATGGCACAGGATCCGGCGTGCGGTAGGCGATCATGCCGGCCGACACGATCACGACAGGCACGATCGCCGCCGCGATCCACAGCCGCTTGCGCCAGCCGACCGCCACGGGCATGGCGGCAGCGGCGATGATGCGTTCGACCCGTGCGCGCACGGTCGAGACCTGCGCCATCGCAAGCTCCATCGGCCGCGGCTTCACCGACGTCGCGACATCGAGCAGGATTTCCGCATAGGACAGCCGGTCGTCGATCATCTCGATCGCGCGGGCATCGCTGATGATCTCCGCAAGCTCGGCCAGACGCGCCAGCTGCCACCACGAGAACGGGCTGAACCAGAACACCACGCGATTGAGCGAGGCGAGCAGCAGGACGTAGAAATCCCTGTTGGCGACATGCGCGCCCTCATGCGCGAGCACCGCGAGGCGCTTCTTGGCGTCCCAGCCGAAAAACTGCGGCGGCACCAGGATGGTCGAGCCGAAAGTGACGGGGCCGCCGACGTCGCGGCTGACGCGCACGTCCGCTCCGATCAGGCCTTTCACCGGCTTTGCCGCGCGCGCAAGACGCCATGTCAGGCAAAGGCCGATCGCCAGCCGCATCAGCAACAGGCCTGCGACGCAGGCATAAACGGTGGTGGCAATTGTCCACCAGTCGATCGGGATGCCATGCTTTGCCATCGGCGCGATGGCCGCACCTGATGCGGTCGGCAAGGACGGCTGCGGCCGGTCCAGCATCGCGATATCGGCCGGCCAGACGTCATCGGGCACTGGCACGGACAAGGGCAGCCGGTCGATGGTGAGCGTCGGCCAGTGCATCACGAACGGCATCGCCAGCGATGCCAGCAGCACGACCACCCACACCGTCATATGAACGTGCGGATTGCGCACACGAAAAAGGATGAGACCGATCCAGACGACGCCTCCCAGCGCGAAGGAGCGTAACGCCGCCTCAGCCAGAGCTGCGATCATTCTTTTTTCACTCCCCTCGCCTTCTTCGCCTTGGCCACCTGGTCGGCCAGCGCGCGCAATTGCTGCTGGTCGAGCATCGCATTGTCCACCATGCCGACGAGGACCTCCTCCATCGAGCCGTTGCAGAACCAGTCGACGATGCGCTGCACCGCCTTGGCCGCGACCCGGGCGCGCGCCTCGGTGGCGTGGTAGACGTAAGTGCGTCCGTCAACCGTGTGGCGAGCATAGCCTTTTTCTTCGAGGCGGCGCAGCACCGTTCGCACCGTCGATTCCTTCAGACGCCGCGACAGACGCTCGCGCACGATTTCGGCCGTGACCGGCCCATGGGCCCATACTATCTGCATGACCTCGTGCTCGAGATCGCCCAGGTCGGGCAAACGATCGTCCATGGTGGCTTACCTATTGAGATTCTTGTAACGCTACGAAGCGTCGCACATAAGGCCACGGCAGACAATTGCGATTGCGGTGATGCCGACCGGGCCGGGGAAAGGCTCTTGATGAGGCAGGCAGGGTGCCTCGCCCCTCACCCGGATCGCCCTGGACGGTGCTTCGCATCGCCGAGGCGATCCGACCTCTCCCCGCAAAGAGCGGGGAGAGGTTAGGCACATCAACTCGGCGCGCGCGGTAAGGCGCGCACCCGCTCTCTCACCCCCTCGCCCCGTTCTCACGGGGAGAGGGTGGGATGAGGGGCTGCCTCCGCGGATTCGACCGCATTGTGAGCGTCAGTATTTCGGCTCGTACATCTGCGACTGGACCAGGCCCTTCACGTCATTGGGCGCAGGCCCATCGGCGAGCCCTCGCTGAAAAGCGACATCAGCCACGGCCGCCGCAATGCGGGCCGAGACCTCGCGGATGCGCGGCAAAGCCGGATACAGGCTGCCCTGATCGAGATCCTCCTTGCCGACGCAATTGGCGAGCGTATGAGCGGCCGCCATGAACATCTCGTCGGTCACGAGCCGCGAGCGGCTGGCGATGACGCCGAGGCCGACGCCGGGGAAGATGTAGGAGTTGTTGCCCTGGCGCGGCACGAAGGTGCGGCCATTGAGCGTCACCGGGTCATAGGGACTGCCACAGGCGAACAGCGCGCGGCCCTCGGTGTAGCGATAGGCATCCTCCGCCGAGCATTCCGCCTTCGAGGTGGGGTTGGACAGCGCGAACACGATCGGCTGTTCGTTGAGCTCGGCCATCGTCTTGAGCACCTCGGGCGTGAAGGCGCCGCCGACCGCGGCAACGCCGATGATCGCCGTCGGCTTGAGCGTCTTGATTGCGGTGAGGAAGTCGGCGATTGGCGCCTGGTCGGTGTGGGCATAGCGGAGCTTGTGGCCGTGCAGGCCGTCGCGGCCGCTGACGACGAGGCCACGGGAATCCACCAGCCAGTTGCGACGGAGCGCCTGGGCCTCCGTTGCGCCCTCCGCCATCATGGCGGAGACGACGAGATCGGCGATGCCGGTCGCCGCCTCGCCAGCGCCGAGGAACAGGATGCGCTGGTCCCGGAGCTTGCCGCCGCTGATACGCAGCGCCGAGAACAGGCCGGCGAGCGCGACGGCCGCGGTGCCCTGGATGTCGTCGTTGAAGACGCAGGCTTCGTCCCGGTATTTGTGCAGCAACTTGAACGCGGAATGATTGGCGAAATCCTCGAACTGGATCAGCACGCCGGGGAAGGTCTTTCGCGCGGCGGTCATGAACTCGTCGACGAAGCTGTCATAGGCTTCGCCCGTCAGCCGCCGTTCGCGCAGACCGAGATAGTAGGGATCGCTCAGCAGCTCCGCGTTGTTGGTGCCGACGTCGAGCACGATGGGCAGGCACTGCTCGGGATGCACGCCGGCGCAGGCCGAATAGAGCGACAGCTTGCCGACGGGAATCCCCATGCCATTGGCACCGAGATCGCCAAGTCCCAAAATGCGTTCGCCATCGGTGACGACGATCAACTTGGCCTGATAGGGCCAGTTCTTCAGGATCTCGGCGATCTGGCCGCGATCGTGCGAGGAGATGAACATGCCGCGCGGCCGCTGGAAGATCAGGCCGTATTTCTGGCAGGCGAGCCCGACCGTCGGCGTGTAGATGATCGGCTGGATCTCGTCGATATTGTCGACGACGACGCGGAAGAACAGCGCCTCGTTGCGGTCATGCAGCGCGTTCAACGCGACGTATTTCTCCAGATCCGTCGGCAGCGAGCGCAGATTGATCAGCACGCGCTCGACCTGCGCCTCGATCGTCAGCACGCAGGGCGGCAACAGGCCGCGCAGGCCGCGCGCGGCGCGCTCGGCTTCCGTGAAGGCCGTGCCCTTGTTGAGCAGGGGGTCGCGCAGCAGCGTCATGCCTTGCGCGGAATCGGATGATGTCGAATGGGCGCTGACCCGAGCAGGTCTATTCACGAATTCCCCCAGGGAGTTTCTTATTGAAGGGCGAGCATTGTCGGCCAGCGGTCCATCGAGATCAAGGACGTTGCCCCCTGGGCCACGATTGTGATCTCGCACCGCAGCGAGGTTTTCGCGAACGATCCGCAGGTTGCTCTCTCCCCTCGTCATTCCGGGGCGCGACGAAGTCGCGAGCCCGGAATCCATTCATCCACTAACTCTGCCGCCCGATGGCTTCCGGGTTCGCGCTGACGCGCGCCCCGGAATGACGAGAAATCCTCAAGATGAGGGCGAAATGTGCCGCAACAGCTCTACTCCGGCCTGATATCCGCAGCTTTCACGACAGGCCACCATTTCTCGATCTCGGCCTTCTGGAAGGCGCCGAGAGCTGCGGGCGATTGCTGGTCCACCGGCGGAATCTCCTGCCCAAGTTCGGCAAAGCGCTGCCTGACGGCGGGATCGGCAAGAGCTGCGACAATGGCTGTGTTGAGCTTTGTGATAGTCTCCTTCGGCGTATTCTTCGGTGCCCAGATGCCGTGCCAGTAGGAGATGTAGAGACCGGGTAGCCCGGCCTCGTCGACGGTCGGAATGTCGGGCGCGGATGCAAGCCGCGTCGGCGAGGTCACGGCGAAAGCTTTGATCGCGCCACTCTTGACATGCGGCAGCGAATTGGTGGCCTGGTCGAACATGATGTCGATCTGTCCAGCGACGAGGTCGATCATCGCCGGCCCCGCGCCACGATAGGGCACGAACTGGAAGTCGGTGCCGGTCCTTTCCTTGAAGAAAACGCCGGCGACATGCGCGCCGGTGCCGGCGCCAGCCGTGCCCGCGGTGGCCTTGCCGGGATTGGCCTTTAGCCAGGCGATCATCTCTTTCAGGCTGTTTGCCTCGAGCGACTTCCGGCCGACAATCAGCTGCGTGCCCATCGCGACCAGCGCGACGGGCTCGAAATCGGCGAGCAAATCGTAGGGCAGCTTGAAGATCGCGCCGTTGAGCACATGCGTGCCCCAATGGCCGATGGTGATGGTGGTGCCGTCGGGCGCGGCCCGCGCGACGCGGGCGCCGGCGATACTGCCGGAGGCGCCGGCGACGTTCTCGACCACGATCGTCGCATGCAGATCGGCCGCGATCCGTTCCGACAGGATCCGCGCCAGCGTATCGGTCGGCCCGCCCGCCGCGAACGGGACCACGAGGGTGATGGGCCGAGAGGGGAACGATTGCGCACCGGCCGGTGCGGTCCACGCCGCGCATCCGATCACCGCGCACACGACGATTACATGACCGCGCAATCCGGCCCACAGCCCCCGCATCACTCTCTCCCACCGTTCTTGACGTCCGCATGTCGTCAGCGGACTGGAGGGCGAGTGAACGCCGCCGGTTGAGCGGAGGCAAGGCGGAAATTTACCGCGTACCTATCCGGCTGCCCGTCTTGGCGTCAGGTTGGCGGCGAGATCGACCGGCGGTGCGACATGCATCAAGATGGTCTGGGTCGCTGATGCGACCTCGATGCCGTTCTGCTGGAAGCGCTGCTTCATGCGACGGTTGAATTCGCGCTGGACCGGCCAGCGGCCAGCCTCGGTGCAGCGGATCTGGCCGACGATCGAGACCATGGCACCATCGACCTTGTCGATGCCCCAGAGCTCGAGGTCGCCGCGGATCAGCGGGCGGAAGTCGGGCTCGCGGCGCATCTCCTCGACGATCTCCTTGAGGATCTGGCCGGCGCGATCGGTGTCCTCCTTGTAGGCGACGTTGACGCTGACGGAGGCATTGCCGGCACCACGGCTGGCATTGGTGATGGTCGTCACCGCGCTGAACGGCACGATGTGCACGGCGCCGTCACCCGCACGTAGGCGAATGGTGCGGATCGAGACGTTCTCGACCACGCCAGTAAGCCCCGACACGCTGACGGTGTCGCCGACCTGCACCGTGTTCTCCAGCAGCAGGAACAGGCCGGTAATGAGATCCTGCACCAGCTTCTGCGAGCCGAAGCCGATGGCGATGCCGACGATGCCGGCGCCGGCGAGCAGCGGCGCGACATTGACACCGATCTCGCTGAGTGCCGTGAGGCCGACCACGGTGGCGATGAGGCACAAGAGCGCTGTCCGCAGCATCGGCTGAAAGGTGCGCAGGCGCGCGGCGCGGGCATAATGTCCGTCGCGCGACAGTGTGTTGATCTGGCGATCCAGCAGCGCATTGCTGGCCTCCCAGATCGCCGCAGCGATGACGACGGCGACGCCGATCGTCGCAACGGCCGAGAGCAGCCGGCTGCCGATCTGGCCGCCATAGAACCAGACGATGGCATCGACGCCCCAGACCTCGAGCACCGCAACGAAGCCGACGAAGGCGATCGCGCCGGAGACGATCTTGCGCAGCAGCGGCAGATAGCGATTGGCGCGGATCTCCAGCCCCGGAAAGCGCTGGAGGATGTCTGGCCGGATGCGAAAGCCACGATCGATCAAGCTCAGCGTCACCATGATGGCGACGCGCGTGATCAGCACGACCGCGATGGTGCCGACGAAATATTGCAGCAACAGCGAATAGCCGTTGTGGATGTTGAGCGCCCAGACCGCCCACAGGGCCAAATCGAGCGCGATCGCCAGATAATGCCAGCCGCCGGCGATGCGGTTGCGCAGACGCGCCGCAATCCCCTGCCGATCCGCCGGCGCGCGGATGGCGTCGGCGACCTGGCGGCGGCATTGCAGGATGATGACGACGACGAACAGATGCACGACCAGCATGACCATGCGAATGAGCGCGGCGTAGCCGGCACGATGAAGGCCGAGCAACAGCGCCACATTGGCGAACGCAATGCCGGTCACCGCGACACCGACAATGCGGCGCGCCCAGATCTCGATATAGGCCGCGGTCTCGGCCCGCGCCGGAAACAGGCCGAAGGGCCCGGCCAGGGCGCGGATGACGCAGATCAGCCCGCGCGAGAACGCGTAGGCGTTGACGACCGCAAGGATCACGAGACGGACGGTAGCGGGCTCGCCGATCTCCGTTCCGAGCAATGCGGTCGAGATGCCAAGGAAAGCAACGACCGGTAGCAGTTCGAATAGCAATCGTCCCAGCACCAAGGGCAGCCGCAGCATTAGCTGCCAGACACGCGCAAGGCTGTGCCGTCGCTTGTGCAAATCTGGCTCGGGCGTGACATCGGCGACCGATGACGGTGGATCGGCGATGGGCAGCGCCTGCACCGGCAGGCGTGCAGTCTGAGGCACGCGCCCTTCGAGGAAGGCGACCGGTCGCCGGATCAGGCGGACGCCAACCCATTCGGCCGTGAGCGCGCAGCCGAACACCAGCGCCAGCTTCCAGCCGATCTCGATCAGGAGATTGTAGGCATCAGGGTCGTCAGCGGTCCGGACGATCCAGTAGTAGAACGCCCAGAAATGCGTGAGCGTGCGCGCCATATCGACGACATCGCGCGAGATCTCTCCGATCTGTTCGGACACCGTGAGCAGAAGCTGGGCGCCGAGGCCATCGGCCGCGAGCGGGATCGGCAACTTCTGCTCGGGCGCGGGCGGTGCGGCCTGCTGCGGGCCAGACGCATTGGCGATCGCGCGCAACGTATCGATCATTTGCGCGCGCTTCTTGTCGTCCTGGAGCGTGTCCAGCGCCCGCCTCGCCTCGTCAGGCGACAATGCGACCGCGCTCCTGGGGGCAGGCGCAGGCGTCTCAGCGCGGGCTCCGGAGAACGACGAGATGGCGAGGAAGAGCGCTGCGAGAAGCGCCGAGGCAAGCTTGTGCGACACGCGGAATCCCCAAAATAAATGAAGCGCGCCGGCGGAATCGGGACCGCGCGAAGCACTGCGTCATGTCGGATCGGCGCTATTCGCCCCGATCGTGTGTCGGAAATTTGCCGATCAGGCGGCCATCTCTTGGCATTTCCCGCAACGCAAACGGTGGAACCGCGTCATGGTCAATGTTGCGAAGGCGTGCAAAATTGCTGATCGGAATTCGGGGCATCGAATGGCAGATTTCGATCGGCGCGAGCTCATGCTTGCGGGAGCTGCGCTCCTGCTCGGCACGCCGTCAGCGATCGCACAGAGCGGACCCAGCTTCATCTATCGCGGCATCACACGCTGCACGACAAACAGCCGATCTACTATCAATGGATCGGTGATCTCTTCGGCCTGCAGAAGAAGGCGTAGCCACCGAGGCGGTTTACAAAACGCACAGCGCCGGGCAGGTAGGGGCTCTGCCTTGCTGATGCAGCCCACTAAACCTTGACCCGGCGTGCCGTTCGCGGTTTCTGCCGCTATGCGATAGTCCGAACGAGCTCCATCGCACTTAACGCGGCTGGATTTGCGGAGGTGGAGTCATAGACCTCCCCTTGCTCATGAGGTGGACGTTACGCGTCGCGCTGATCGCGACCACAGGCATGCTCCTCCCGTGACATAAAACTGTCAAGCGGGATCGATGTCCCCAAGGATCACATTTGCACAGCTGTTCCGCGACAGACTGTCCGGGTGAGAGCGCGGAATAAATCCCTCTCCGCAGCGTTTGTGTGAGAGACAATTCTCCCTCTTCCCCGCCATCCTTTTTTCAGAAAGCCAGAGATGAAAGCATTATCTTGCATCGCCGTTCTCGCGGCCCTCGTCACCGGTTCAGCTTTTGCGCAAGCGCCACAGACCTCGACCAAGAAGGTCGACGGCACCGACAACGTCTACATCTTCCGCTATGGCGGCCATCAGTCGATGTTCGTGGTGACGCCGAAAGGTGTGATCGCGACCGATCCGATCTCCTATTTGCGTCCGGCAAAGCCCTATATCGACGCGATCAAGGCGGTCACCGACAAGCCGATCAAGTACGTCATCTACAGCCACCATCATTACGATCACATCGCCGGCGGCCAGCCGTTCAAGGACCTCGGCGCCACCTTCATCGCGCATCGCCGCACCAAGGAGCGGCTGCTCGAATTGAAGAAGCAGAATTCGCTGCTGGCCGATATCGTCATGCCGGACCAGATCGTCGACGACCAGAAGATCATCACGCTCGGCGGCACCACGCTGGAGCTCGACTATGTCGGCCGCAACCATTCCGACAATTCGCTCGTGATGCGGCTGCCGAAGGAGAAGATCGTCTTCGTCGTCGACTTCGCGCCGATCGAGAGCGTCCAGTTCCGCAACATTCCTGATAACGCCTCGCCGCTCGAATATATCGCTTCGCTGAAGAAGCTGGCCTCGCTCGACTGGGAGCGCATGATCCCCGGCCATCCCTATGCCGGCGGCCGGCTGGGCACCAAGAAAGATGTCGAGGACGACATTGCCTACATGGAAGACCTCTCGACCGAGGTGAAGAAGGCGGCTGATGCCGGCAAGTGCTTCGACACCGCGATGAAGGAAGTGAAGCTGCCGAAGTACGAGAAGTGGGCGAATTACGAGGCGAGCCTGCCAGCCAATATCGAGCGCTTCTGCTACTGGTGGGGCCGGGGATACTAGCGGCGTGCACAGAAGTCGCAGGGTGGGCACAGGCGCGTCAGTGCCTTGCCCACCCTGCGAGACCTGCCGCGATGATGGCATCATGCACGTGTTTTGCCCGACGGGTCAATCGATTTTTCTATAAATCCGAATATCGGGTGCATTCGCCGGCAGGCCACTGATTCCATGCCCCCGGCTACTGTGCATGGGGTTGTTTTCGCAACCTTTGTCGATGGCCGGCTCAGCGGCCCAAAAGCATGATCAGGAAAAGTGCGAAGCGGTTTTCCGAAAAGATCATGCTCAAACAATAACCTAAAGCGCGATGACGATTCATCCCAATCTCATCGCGCTTTAGAGAAACATGTCTGTCAGGTCGACCGTCGAGGCCCTTCCGATCCGGTCAAAGTTTTTCGTCAGCCAGCTTCGCGCGGCCTCGCGGCCCTCATCGCGCAGGCGACACAAGAGGCTCCATTCGGGATGGAACTGCGTCGCCGTTCCGAGTTGCGACATCAGCTGGTCGTTTCCGATCCAGTGCATGAACATGCGGCTATGCGTATCGCGATCGAGCTCGCCGTTGTCGATAAGCCGGGTCGCGAAGGCAATCGCGCGCATCTCGCGCATCAGTGACGAATTGAAGCTGATCTCATTGATGCGATGGAGGACGTCGGCGGCGCTTGCCGGAAGCTCGTCACGCCGGATCGCGGTCACCTGCACGATGATGACGTCGTGACTGCCCTTGCGATAGATCAGCGGAAAGATCGCGGGATTCCCGAGATAGCCGCCATCCCAATAGTGCTCGCCGTCGATCTCGACCGCCTGGAAATATGGCGGCAGGCAGGCCGACGCGAGCACCGCCTCAGCGCTGAGCAGCGGCGTCTGGAATACCTTGATCTTGCCGGTTCGGACATTGGTGGCGTTGAGAAAGAGCTGCGGTGCGTCCGGCGACGAATTGAGCCGCTCGAAATCGATCACGCGTTGCAGCAAGGACCGGAGCGGATTCAAGTGGAATGGGTTGAGCAGGTTCGGCGGCACCGTATGCGTCAGCGTGTGGATGAAGGCATGGACGGGGTGATATTCCGGCGGCAGCTTGAGGGCCTGGATCAACTGGTTGACCGGTGAGAACAGGTCATAGACCTGGTCCATCCGCGAGACCTCGTTCCAGAACGCATGCAGGTTCTGCCGCGCAGCCTCGGCTCCGCCGATAGCCATGCCCGAGGCAAGCGCCACGGCGTTCATCGCGCCCGCGCTTGTGGCGCTGATCGCCTCGATTGCGAGCCTCCCGTCCTCGAGCACCTGGTCGAGCACGCCCCAGACGAAGGCGCCGTGCGCGCCGCCGCCCTGCAGCGCGAAGTTGACGTTCTTCTGGTTCCTGGTCTCGGGAGCGGTCATTTTTCGCGCTTCCGTCCGCCCTTCCCCTCGCTCTCCAGCGCTTTTCGAACATCGGCAAACTCACGCAGCGAGGCCTTGTCGGCACGGGGGAAGCGCAGGTCCAGCTTTTCCAGCTCCGCGACGATGACGGAGCCGATCACGACGCGCGCGAACCATTTGTGGTCGGCCGGCACGACATACCAAGGCGCATGCGGCGTCGCGGTGTGGCGCACGATGTCCTGATAGACCGCCTGGTAGCGCGGCCACAGAGCACGCTCCTCGATATCGCCCATCGAGAATTTCCACTGCTTGCCCGGCTCTTCCAGCCGGTCGAGAAAGCGCTTGCGCTGCTCCTCCTTGGAAACGTTGAGGAAGAATTTCAGCACCACGGTGCCGTTGCGCATCAGGTAGCGCTCCCAGGCGGCAATGTCCTCGAACCGCTCCTTCCAGATGTTCTTGGTCACGAGCTTTTGCGGCAGCTTCTCCTTGACGAGCAGCTCCGGATGCACGCGCGTCACCAGGCATTCCTCGTAATGGGAGCGGTTGAAGATGCCGATATGGCCGCGCTCCGGAAGCGCGACCACGTGGCGCCAGAGGAAATCGTGATCGAGTTCCTTGCTGCTCGGTGCCTTGAAGGCGGAGACCTCGCAGCCCTGCGGATTGATGCCCTCGAAGATCGCCTTGATCGCGCTGTCCTTGCCGCCGGCGTCCATGGCTTGGAATACGATCAGGACCGACCAACGATCCTGCGCGTAGAGCTTTTCCTGGAATTCGACGAGACGCTTCTTGTTGGCGTCGAGAATCTCCTGCGCCGCCTCCTTGTCCAGATCGCCCCTCGCGTCGGTCTTGTAGTCTTTCAGGTGAAACTTACCGGACCCGTCATGGCGGAATGGCGTGATGTAGCGGTCAAGTTCCTGGGCGAGCGATTTGGACGGCTTTTTGCTCATGAGCGCGGGGCACCTTGCGTTGCGGCTTCAATCGATCGAGCAGGCTACCAAGGATGCCCTTCGGAAGGAATATGATGAAAAGCACCAACAGCACGCCGTAGACGAGATTGTCCCAGCCGACCGCCCTGGTGCCGAAGCCGATACGCAAGGTTTCCGCGAGCAGGATGGTGATGACGGCACCGACGGTCGGACCCAGCGAGACGAACAGACCGCCGACAATGGCCGCGAACACCATCTGCAGCGACACCGCGATGCCGGAGACGGTGTCGGGCGTGATGAACATCTGGTACTGGCAATAGATCGCGCCGGCCAGCGCCGTCATCAGGGCGCTGATCAGCGTGATCTTCAGCTTCTCCGCGGTGACATTGACGCCGGCGGCGGCAGCGGCGTCCTCGTCCTCCGATATCGCCTCCAGCGCGTAGCGGCTCATGCTGCGATCGATCAGATGCCAGACGACGATGCCGCCGAGCCAGACCGCAAGCGCGATCAGGTACCAAGTGGTCTTGTCGTCGAATTGCAGCGCCAGCAGCTTGTTGCCGGACGCGCGGTTCGGCGTGTAGCCGAGCGAGCCGCCGGTATAATCGCGCGTTGCCGTGATGACCTGAAGCACGATGCCTGACAGCGCCAGCGTCACCAGCACGAAATAGTGTCCGGTGATGCGGAAGCGGAAGCAGGGATAGCCGACGATCAGCGCCAGCGCGCCGGCCGCGACCATGCCGATGGGAATGCCGATCCATGGCGACAGGCCGAGATGGTTCCACAAGAGCGCGGTGACATAGGCGCCGATGCCCATGAAACCGCCGTGCCCAAGCGAGACTAGGCCGAACCGCCCCATCATCGACCACGATGTGTAGGCGAACGACCAGATCAGGATCAGCACCAGAATGTGCAGATGATAGGGATCGCGATATACGAAGGGCAGCGCGACCAGCGCCGCCAGCCCGATCCCCCACGCTGCAAATCGCCCCTGCCCCGTCATCGGCGCCTCGCGAGCAGGCCCGCGGGCCGGATGAACATCATGACGATGAAGAAGGCAAAGGCGAGCACGTAGCCCCATTCGAGATCGGAGAACAAGCCACCAAGCGAGATAATCTCGGCGAACACGAACGCGGCGATGAAGCCGCCGATGAAATTGCCGAGGCCGCCGAGCACGCAGATCAGGAAAGTGATCGGGCCGAAGGAGAGGCCAACGAAGGGATGCACGTCATATTGCAGCACGAGCAGGCAGGCGGCGAGCCCGGCCAGCCCGCCCCCGATCGCGGAGGTTATGAGATAGATGCGTTTGGTATCGACGCCCATCAGCGCCATGATCTGCCGGTCCTGCGAGATGGCGCGGATCGCCGTACCGGTGAAAGTGCGGGTCATGAACAGATAGACCGCGACCATGCCGACCAGCGCCGCCAGGAACGAGAGGAGGCGTGCATAGCTGAAATTCATGTCGCCGAACGCGAGCACCGGCAGCCGGATGCCGAGGTTGCGGAAGTCGATGCCGAAAGCGACGGTGGCAAAGCTCTGCAGCACGAACAGCACACCACCGGTGGCGAGCAATTGGTTGATCGGCGGCGCGGTGAGCAGCGGCGCGATCACCAGATAATGCAGGAGAGCGCCGAGGATCGCGACGAGCAGGATAGTGAACGGCGCTGCGATGAAATAGCTGATGCCGTAATACTGGACCATGAAATACATGGCGTACATGCCGATCATCACCAGCTCGGCGTAACAGATCCAGGTCACGTCGATGACGCCGAAGATCAGGTTCAGCCCGAGCGCAAGCAGCGCCAGCACGCCGCCGAGCAGGATGCCGTTGATCACGGCTTCCAGCAGATAGATGTCGAAGATATCCAGAAACGCCTGCATATGCCGCTCACACCCCGAGATAAGCTTCCTTGACCGTGTCGCTCGCCAGCATCTCCGCCGAGCTACCGGACGCCCTGATCGTGCCGGCCTCGATCAGATAGGCACGGTCGACCACCTTCAGCACCTGCTGCACGTTCTGCTCGACGATCAGCACCGTCAGCCCGCTGGCGCGGATCCGCTTGACGAGCTCGAACACCTGCTGCACCACGACCGGCGCCAGCCCGGCCGATGGCTCATCGAGCAGCAGAAGCTTTGGCTTCGACATCAGTGCGCGGCCGATGGCGCACATCTGCTGCTCGCCGCCGGACATGGTGCCGGCCATCTGGTGGCGGCGCTCCTTCAGCCGCGGAAACAGATCGAACACGACCTCGAGCCGCTCGGCATAATGGCCGCGCGCCTCCTTCATGAAGGCGCCCATCTTGAGATTGTCGTCGACCGAGAGCTGCGGAAACAGCCGCCGGTTCTCCGGCACATGCGCGATCCCGAGGCTGACAATCTTGTGCGGCGGCGTCGCGAGGACGTCGACACCCTCCATCGCGATCGATCCGCGCGAGGGGCGGATCAGGCCGGAGATGACGCGCATCAAGGTGGTCTTGCCGGCGCCGTTCGGGCCGATCACGCCCACTGCCTCGCCAGCCTTGACCTCGAGATGGACGTCGAACAGCGCCTGGAAGGTGCCATAGCCGGCGCTGACGCTACGGAGCTCCAGCATCATTGACCTCCCGCGCGACGGCGCGCTTCGGCGGCCGCGGCCTGGGTGGTCTCGGCATCGGTGCCGAGATAGACCTCGATGACGCGCGGATCGCCGGCAACCGCGCTGGGCAGCCCCTCCGAGATCTTCTCGCCGTGGTCGAGCACCATGACGCGGTCGACGACGCGCATCAAAACGCCCATGATGTGCTCGACCCAGATGATGGTGATGCCGAGCTCATCGCGGATGTTGCGCAGCATGTCCGCCGCCTGGTCCATCTCGGCCTCGTCGAGGCCGCCGAGGCTTTCGTCTGCGAGCAGCAGCTTGGGCGCGGTGGCGAGCGCCTTCGCAAGTTCGAGCTTCTTCAAACCGGCCGCGCCGAGGCCGTCGACGCTGGCATGACGATCGGCCGGCAAGCCCACCATCCTAAGCGAACGCTCGGCCGCTTCCTCGGCCTTGACGCGGCTATGGCGACCCTGGCCATAGAAGCCGGCAAGGGCGACGTTCTCGAAAATGGAGAGGCGGCGAAACGGCCGCGGGATCTGGAAGGTGCGACCGACGCCGCTGTTGATGATCCGGTGCGGCGCGAGGCCCGCGATCTCCGAACCATCGAACAGGATCGATCCGGCGCTCGGCGAAAGCGTGCCTGAGAGCATGTTGAAGATCGTGCTCTTGCCCGAGCCGTTGGGGCCGATCAGGCCGAGGATCTCGCCCTGCTCGACCCTGAACGACACGTTATTGACGGCGGTGAAGCCACCGAACCGCTTCACGAGCCCGCTGACCTCCAGCACCGTCCCGCTCTCCTTGTCAAAAGTATTGCGCTACTGGTTGCTGTAGGTGGTGCCCTTCGGCAGCGGCAGCACGGCTTCGCGCTGTGCCTGGCTCTTCGGCCAGACCACCGAGGACTTATCGTCGATATACTGGATCACGACCGGGAATGACCGTTCGTTCTGCCCCGCCATTGGCGTGCCCTCGCCAAAGAACTTGACGCCGAAGCCGAGCATGGTGCCGCCCTCTGGGATGTCGGTGTCGAGCGCAGCCTTGCGCAACGCCTCCGGATCAATCCCGCCATACTTCTTGATGGCGCGCGGCAGCACATCATCCATGAAGACGTAGGTGTTGGACGCACCGATGCCGACATGGGCGGAGCGGATGGCGACGCCGGGCCTGATCTTGTCGAACTCCTCGCCGATCATCTTGATGACGGGCGCAAGCTTCGGATCCATGGTCTTCTGGTTGGCGAGCCAGATCGAGATCGGATCGGTGTCGAAGAGATAGTTGGCGTCGGCGCCAAGGCCCTCTTTCAGCTTCTCATAGACCCCGTAGCCCGCGCCATGGCCGACGAGAGCCGCGAATTTCAGCCCCTGTTCGCGCGCCTGCCGCAGCAACAGGGTGATGTCGGGGTTGTAGCCGGTGTGGAAAACGACATCGGGCTTGGCGCGCTTCAATTTGGTCACCAGTGCCGACAGATCAGGCGCGGTGGCGGAATAGCCTTCCTTCAGCACGACGTTGAAGCCCGCTTTCTTCGCGCCGGCCTCATTGCCCTTGGCAACGTCGACGCCATAGGCGCCGTCCTCGTGGACGATGGCGACACGCAGGTCGCTCGGCTCCTTGCCGAACTTCGCCTTGGCGTTCTGCGCGATGAAATCCATCGTCATCGTGCCGAATTGATCACCGCTCGCCTGCGGGCGGAAGACGTATTTGTAGTTCTTGTCGGCAACCACGGCGGATGAGATGCAGGTCGTGATCCACATGAACTTCTTGAGCTGCTCGACGCGGGCGGCAACCGGCACGCATTGCGCCGAGGAGAAGAAGCCGAGCACCATGTCGACCTTCTCCTGCTCGAGCAGGCGGACGGATTCGTTGATGGCGACGTCGGGCTTGCTCTGCGCGTCGGCGTAAACAGCCTCAACCTTGTAGCCCTCGACGCCGGTCTTGGTGAAATGGTCGAGGATGATCTTGGTGCCGAGATATTCGAGCTCGGAGCCGCCACCCGCAAGCGGGCCGGTCAGGTCGAAAATCACGCCGATCTTGATTTTCTTGTCTTGAGCCTGGGCCGAAACGGTCAAGCCCATCGCTGCAATCGCGATCAACAGCCCACGTACCAAGCGGGCAGCCATGCGCAGGCGCATCTAAACCTCCCTGGACGATTGTGCATTGCAGTTTCTTGTTTTGCTTTTCGCCCATCACATGGGCTGCGTCGCGCGATGTCAAGCCTTGCGCTTCAGCGCGAGGCGAACTGCTGCGCGATAAAGGCCGTGACAAACCGCGGCATGGTGGGGGTGAGATCATCGATCCCGCGCACGAGATGAATGGCCGAAAGCTCCGGCTCAGCCTGGCGAGCCAGATTGGCTTCGATCCGCGCACGAGCCGCCTCCCCCGGCATGTCCAGGTTGAGGATCTGGATCATTGCAAGCGCGGTGCCGGTAACGACACAGTGCCAGTCGGCCTCGGCCGAGTAATCGGCAGGCGAGAGACCGGTCTCTTCCTGGAGTTCGCGGACGACGCTGCCGGGAATGTCGAGGGTGCCGTCCCTGACATCGTCGAGGTCGGGGGTACCCGACGCGAAATAGATGCGTCCGGCATTGGCCGTGTGATGTGCCATCTCGCCCATCACAAAGGCGCCATCGGAGGTGCGCAGCGCCCCCATGCCGAAGCCGTTGAACACGGCAGGGTCGGGAAAGCCCCAGTCGCGCCAGGCCAGGAAGCTCGCGAAATCCGTCTCGAAATAGGTCGCCGAGAGATGACCGTCCGTGAATAAGGCATCGCGCCCGAGCAAAACCCGGCCGTTCCAGAGCTTCGGCCGCGCGCGCTGCTGCTCGGCGAAGTGCGCGGTGATCTCATCCCGCCGTTCCTCGGCAAACGGCCAGACGACGGGGTGCACGGCAAGATCAAGCGTCGTGACGCGATGAATGGAAGGTGACGTCATGACGCCTGATTACCAAGCTTTCGCGTCAGTTATTTGGCGCTGCCCGTGGTCTTCTTCGCCTGTTCGACAAATTTGTTCGTAAATGTCTTGCTGACGTCGATCTTGGCGTTCGCGACCTCGGGCGAGCCGACGCTGAACACCGCGAGCACGGCGTCTGCGCCCTTCGGGTCCATCTTGCCGGTCTCGGAGAACATCGGGATCGTGTTCTTCAGCGCGGCGAGATAGAGGTCCTTGTTCTTGCCAACCATCTCCTCCGGCATCTTCGCCATGATTTCCTCGGGCGAGTGCGAATGGATCCAGGCGAGCGTCGACAGCATCGCGTTGGTGAGCGCCTGCACCTCCTTCTCGTGGCCAGCGACCCAAGCCGCCGTCGAGTACAAGGCGCCACCCGGATATTCGCCGCCGAAGGTCTCGAGCGTGTCCTTTTGCGTCCGGGTGTCGCTGAGGATACGCAGGTCCGGATGGCTGCCCTTGAGCACGGTGACCGAGGGATCGAGCATGACTGCGGCGTCGATCTGCCCCTGCTCCATGGCAGCCACCGCGGTGGCGCCGAGGCCGACGCCGATCACGGCGGTGCCGGCGGGATCGATCCCATTCTTCTTCAGAAGATATTTCAGGAAGAAATCGGTGGAGGAGCCGGGCGCACTGACCCCGACCTTCTTGCCGGCAAGATCCTTGATCGACTTGATGTCCGCCGTGTGCGAGGGCGCAACGACCAGCACGAGGCCCGGATAGCGGTCATAGACCACGAACGCCTGCAGCTCCTGCTTCTTGGCCGCCAGGTTGACGCAATGGTCGAAATAACCCGAAACGACGTCCGCGCTGCCGCCGAGCACGGCCTTGAGCGCGTCCGAGCCGCCCTTGAGGTCCACGAGGTCGACATTGAGGCCGGCCTTCTCGTACTCGCCAAGCTGCTTGGCCAGCACCGTCGGCAGATAGCACAGGCAGGCGCCGCCGCCGACGGCAACCGTGATTTTGGTTTGCGCTGCGGCAAGCGAGGTGGTGAGCGTCAGCGCAAGCAGCGCGCCCGCGAGCCTCGCAATCGTGTTCTTCATTGGTTTCCTCCGTTCGGCTGGCGGCACCATAGAGCAGCAGGGCTGGCTTGAGAAGGACGCCCAACTGCACTGGCCATCAGCCTTTTGGCGCAATAGCATGCGCCCACAACAACAATCTCTGATGGGGAGGATCATCCATGAATCGCCTTGTTGCCGGGCTGTCGATCACCGCCGCCTTCGTCGCCGGATGCAGCGCGACCTATTTGCTTGGGCCCGCGCTGGCCGCCGAAAACATCACAGCGCAGATCATCCACACCGGCGAGATGGAAGGAGATGCACTGGGCCCCGCCAACCAGGTCGGATACCGCTCCAAGACGTTCATGACCGCGGATGGCTCGACCGTGTCGATCCAGGTCGGCAATGTGCCGAAGCACCTGCATCCCAACACCAATGAGATCCAGTACATTCTTGATGGCACCGGGACGATCTGGCTCGGCGACAAGGAAGTGACGGTGAAGCCGGGCGACCTCGTCATCATCCCCAAGGGCACGCCGCATGGCGGCACCAAGCCAATCAGCGGCCAGGTCAAGGCGATCGCGATCAAGACGCCGCCGCAGGCGCCTGACGACGTCAAGCTGCTGGATTGAGGTTGCGCGATCCGGGCTCGCGCCAGCGCGCGGGCCCCTTTTTACGAAAGCTAGATCGGGCCTGCCTGCTTCCGGATTTCGTTCGCGATCGGCTTGAGGATCTCCCCCGAAAGCTGGCCGACGAGCGTATAGCCCATGCCACGGTCCGCCCACGCGAAGCCCGCGACGTCGCCGGCCACGTGCGGAAGCATCGGCGTGTCCCGACCACCGCTGCTCATTGGACGTGTCAGCACGACGAGACGGTCGCCCCGATCGTCGTCATACATGAACATCGCGGCCGGGCCGTGCGACGTTGCAACCAGGCGTCCGCCCATCAGCCGATAGCCTGACACCGAGAGGTCCGGCACCTTGATCGGCTGCTGCAGCCGGTTGGAGACCCACCGCGTGAGCTCAGCACTGTCGGAGGCCCGTATCTCGACCGGCCGGACACGGTCCGGTGCATAGACGTTGTAGGAGTAAGCGGCCTCCTGAGCCAACGACGACAGCCCATTCGATCCCTCCTGGAGCAGGCTACGCATGGACCAGCCGCCGACAGCGCCGATACCGAGGAGCAAGACCGCCGCAATCGCACCCCACCCCCGCACAGGACGCCGCGCCCGATTCTCGATGATGCGCGACAAATTCAGCTCCGCCGGCAAAGGCTCGTCGGCAATTGAGGCGAGCGCGCCCCGCAACTGTTCGCGCTGGGTAGTGAAGGCCGCGACGCGCCCGGCGACATCAGGATGATCGTCGAGATAGGATGCGACCTCCGCGCGACGCTCGGGCTCGAGCGCCTGGTCCACATAGGCGTGAAGATCATCCTCAGTGATCGGCCGCTGGCTCATTTCACGCTCCGCAATGCCACGACATTTCCTGGCGCCACGCCATCCATCTCCTGCTGCAGCCTCTCCCGCGCGCGCGACAGTCGCGACATCACGGTGCCGATGGGAACGTTGAGGACCGCTGCGGCATCCGCGTAGGAGAGATCCTCGACCGCAACGAGCAGCAAGGCGGCCCGCTGCTCTTCCGGCAGCCTCGCAAGCTTGCCCAGAACATCCTGATAGATAAGCCTTTGCTCCTGCCCGGCCGCGCTGACGAGTTCCTGCTCGCCTGCTTCGTCGATCGGCATATGTCTGCCCCGCGCTATCGCCTGGCGGAATTGCGTGACCGCCAGATTGTGGAGGATGGTGAACAGCCAGGCGCGCACGCTGCCGTCACGCCGTTGATGCCATCGGCTGACGGCGCGCTCCAGGCAATCCTGGACCAGATCATCGGCCGCCGCGCGGTCGCGCATCAGCGCGCGCGCATAGCGGCGGAGCGCGGGGATCAGCGGTTCGACCTGAACCAGCATGTCCTTCATGATGCGCTCCGCCTGCTCTCCATCGCCGTTCGGCTGGACGTCATTGCGCCTCGATCTGGACGGCATCGCCGGGCATCGCCGCGTCGCCGGAGGCAATCACGAGATAGCGCCTCGCGGGGGCAGCAGAACGGTCGACAATCTGCCGGATCGGGCCGGCCGCATTGACGATAGCCGATCCGGCCGGGTTGGTCATGAATGCCGCCAGAGGCTGCAATTTACCACTTCCGTCGCCGTGGTCCGCCAGCGCAAGCACATATTTCTGCTTGGGCTGAAGTCCTGTCACCGAGGCTTGCAACACCTGAATCAACCCCTGATCGAACAGCGACACGCTGGTCGCCGTCTTGCCATCCTTGGTGCCATCCTTCGGCATGAGCGCAAGATGAGCAACCTGGCCGGCAACGCCGAGTGCCTGTAAGTTCTCGCGGTCATCCGGATTAGGTGCGGCGTTTGGGACATAGGCGATTGCTTGCGGAGCCTGGCCGATGGGGACGTTGGCAACGACCTTGTTGGTCGTACTATCGATGACTGCAAGCGCGTCGGCGTTCTCCAATCCCACATAGACGCGAGTGCCGTCGCCGGACGGCCAGACGCCGTGCGGGAGATTGCCGACGGGAATCGTCGCGACCTGCGAGAAATCGTCGGTGCGGAACACTTTCACCTCGTTCAAACCGCCGATTGTGACGTAGGCGAACGTGCCCTGGGCGGTGTGCGCGAAGTTGACGTGATTGGTGATCGGCCCGGTGTCGATCGTCTTGATCGGGTTGAACGGCGGCTTGGCGTTGAAAACCTGGGTCCGGCCGACATCCTTCAGCGTGAACCAGACCTGGCTGCCATCCGGCGTCGCCGCGATGTTCGGGCAGAACGGGCTCTCCTGCTTCACCGTGGCGATGATCTTGTGCTCGGCGACCGATACGACATCGGTCTCGGGATTGAAGGACGAGCAGATGTAACCGTACTTGCCGTCGGGTGAGAAGATCTGCATGCCCGGCCCGTTCGGGGTCGTGATGCGGGTTTTCTCTTCAAAGCTCCCGGGGTCGATGACGGAGATGTAGTTCTCACCGCGCACGGTGACCCAGACCTCCTTGCCATCGGGCGTAAAGAATGCCTCGTGCGGCGATCGTCCGACGTAGGTGATGTGCTTCACCGAGTTGGTCGCGGTGTCGATGAACGTCACCGAGTTCGAGCCGATCGAAACCACGGCGAGTGTCTTGTGATCGGGCGAGAAGCCCATGCCGTGCACAAGCACCTGGCCCTTGTAGAGCGGGCTGAAATTGCCGGGCTGTGGGTCGCCCAGACGGATCACACCAAGCAGCTTGTTGTCGGCGGGGTCGGTGACGGAGACCGTATTCGAGAACTGTTCTGCCGCGTAGACGCGGTCGTGGTGGCTAATCGGGATATCGGGAGCCGACAATCCGCCCGGCGCCTGTCCCGCCCGTGCGAGCGAACCCGTCGCGAGCATGGTGGCCGCCAGAAGAACGCTCTTCCCGATCGTGTTTCTTAAACTCGTCATGCGTGGCTCCTATTTCTTCATTCCGGCAGACATATCCATCTGCATGCTGGGATGGTGATGGACGTCGGCGACTGGAACGGATTGCGACTGAGTCGGCGCAGGCGTCGTGTCCGTCGCGGGCTCACCGATCGCGAGCTTCATGGCCGCGATCTCCTGCATCTGGTCGACGATGATTTCCTGAGCGATGCGCCGCAACTGCTCGTTCTTGCCGTAACGCAGCTCGATCACCGCCATGTCGATCGCGCCCTGATGATGCGGATTCATCATCGCGACGAAGTCGCGATCGATGTCGCCGGTCGGCTTGGCGGCCATGTCGTTCATCATCTTGGTCATGGCGGCGTCGTTCTCCTGCAGGAACGCACTTTCCTCTGCGCTCAGGGCAGCCTGTGGAGCGGCCGGGTGCGCTTCATGGGCGAACACCAGCGGAGGCACCGCGAAAGCGACAAGGATACGCGCGGCAAACAGCGTCGTGCCAAGACCGGGCCTTGGCCATCGGCATCTGCTTGCGAGCGCCGCAGCGACGCGGTGAAACGGGGACGGGTGCATCCAAAACTCCCATGCAGGCGGTTGCATGGGGGTATGACGCGTGGCCGTGCGTTCTATTCCGACCGGCCAATCACATAAATGTCAGCAGTCAGGCGAGGCGGCTAGCCACGCCCGTCCACGGTCGGCCGCCAGACCAGCAGCCGCCGCTCCACCAAAGTCACCCCGAAATCGATCAGGATGACGAAGGCTGACAGCACGAACATGCCGGCGAAGACGCCGGCGACGTCGAACACGCCCTCTGCTTGTTGAATGAGATAGCCGAGGCCGGCCGCTGATCCCAAATATTCGCCGACGACGGCGCCGACCACGGCGAAACCCACCGACGTGTGCAGCGAGGAGAACATCCACGACAGCGCCGACGGCCAATAGACATGCCGCATCAACTGCCCCTCGCTCATGCCGAGCATGCGGCCGTTGTCGAGCACGGTGCGGCTGACTTCCTTCACGCCCTGATAGACATTGAAGAACACGATGAAGAACACCAGCGTCACGCCGAGGGCAACCTTGGACCAGATGCCGAGGCCCAGCCACAGCGCGAAAATCGGCGCCAGCACCACGCGCGGCAGCGCATTGACCATCTTCACGTAAGGGTCGAACACGGCGGCAACCAGCGGCTGCCGCGCGAACCAGAAGCCAATGAGGACGCCGCCGAGCGAGCCGATCACGAAGGCCAGGATCGACTCCACGAGCGTGATCCAGAGATGCTTCCAGATCACGCCGGAGACGAACCATTTGACGATCTGCTCGAACACGTCGACCGGATTGGAGAAGAAAAAGGGCGGCAGCAGGATCTTGCCAAACACCGGCACCGTCGACAGCAACTGCCACAGCACGATGCAGACGATCGCGACCAGGACTTGCAGCGCAAGCAGCGAGACGCGCGACATCAGACTGCCTCCGCCGCATGGGTGGATTGGGCGTAGCCCTTCATCACCTCGTCCTTGAGCACGCTCCAGATCTCGCGATGCAGTGCATGGAACTCCTTGTCCAGCCGCACCTCGAAAATGTCGCGCGGGCGCGGAAGCGTGACGCGCCAATCGCCGATGATGCGCGAGGACGGCCCCGCGGACATGATCACGACTCGGTCGGCAAGCGCGATCGCCTCCTCGAGGTCATGGGTCACGAACAGCACCGCCTTGCGGTCGGTGTTCCAGAGATCGAGGAGCAGATTGCCCATCACCTGGCGGGTCTGCGCGTCGAGAGGCCCGAACGGCTCGTCCATCAGGAGGATCTTGGGATCGCGGATCAGGACCTGCGCCAGCGCCACGCGCTTGCGCTGGCCGCCAGAGAGCATGTGGGGGTAGCGGCCCGCAAAGGCGCCGAGGCCCACGGACGTCAGCCATTTCTGGGCCTGGAGCAGCGCCTCGGCACGCGGCGTGCCCCTGATCTCGAGGCCGATGGCAACGTTGTCGAGCGCGGTCTTCCAGGGGAATAGCGCGTCGGCCTGGAACAGATAGCCGGCCTCCCGGTTCAGCCCCGCGAGCGGCCGATCAAAAATCCTGACGCTGCCGGCGGCCGGCTTGAGCAGGCCGGCGGCGACGTTGAGCAGCGTGGATTTTCCGCAGCCGGTCGGCCCGACAATGGCGACGAACTCGCCCTGCGCGACCGTCAGATGGGCCTTCTCCACCGCTGTATAGACCCGCCCGTCCCCCAGCCGGAACGCGACCTTGGCATCTTCCAGCGCCACTGCCGTGGGCGTCGTCATGTGTTCCCTCCAAACTTGGCTTGATGCCTTAGCCGCTCGCGCGACCAAGTTCAATCAAGCGGCCAAGCGTGCTACGCATGGGGCTGGCCCTGCTCTCACCCTCCCTGGAGGGGGAGGGTAAGAGAACAGCGAGCCCACCAGCGATGCCTTCCAAGCCGGCGATCAGCTACCGAAACGTCAGCAAGAGCTTCGGTCCCCTCAGGGCCGTCGAGGATGTGTCGCTCGACATCGCCGAGGGCGAGTTTCTGGCCGTCGTGGGCGGCTCGGGCTCGGGCAAGACGACGCTGCTGCGGCTCGCCAACCGGCTGATCGAGGCCGATGACGGGACCATCACGATCGAGGGCGGGAACGTGCAAGACATCGATCCGGTCGCGCTGCGGCGCCGGATCGGCTACGTCTTCCAGAGCGGCGGCCTGTTTCCGCATTTGAGCGTCGCCGACAATATCGGGATCACGCCAAAACTGCTCGGCGCGCCGGCAACCGATATTGCCGCGCGCGTCGACGAATTGATCGAGCTGATGCAGCTCGACCGTGCCTCCCATCGCGACCGGCTGCCGGAAGCGCTCTCGGGCGGCCAGCGCCAGCGCGTTGGCGTGGCGCGGGCACTGGCAGCCAAGCCGCGCATCATGCTGATGGACGAGCCGTTCGGCGCGCTCGATCCCCTCACTCGCGACGCCCTCGGCGAGGATTTTCGCGAGCTGCACCGCAAGCTCGGCCTGACCACCGTGATGATCACGCACGACATGACGGAGGCGATCTTGCTCGCCGACCGAATCGCGGTGATGCGCGGCGGAAGGCTGCTCGCGCAGGGTACGCCGGCAGAGCTGTCAGCGAGCACCGACGCCTATGTGCTGGAATTGCTGCGCACGCCGCGGCGCCAGGTTGAACGGCTGAACGCGCTGCTGCCACAGGGCGGTGCGGCATGAGCCTCTTCAATGATCCGCGCTGGGGCGAGGCGCTGTCGCATTTGCCCGACTATCTCGGCAATCATGTGCGGGTGAGCCTCGCCGCGCTCGCGCTCGGCCTCGTTGTCAGCCTGCCGCTCGCGATCCTGACACGCAATCGTCCGGCGCCGCGCGCCATCCTGCTCGCCGTCGCGAGTATCGTGCAGACCGTGCCAGGGCTCGCACTGCTCGCCCTGTTCTATCCGCTGCTGCTGCTCGCCGCCTCCGTGACACTGAAATGGTTCGGCGTTTCGTTCTCCGCGTTCGGCTTCCTGCCGGCGATGCTGGCGTTGGCGCTCTATTCGATGCTGCCGGTGCTGCGCAACGGGATCACCGGGCTGAACGGGATCGATCCCGCATTGATCGAAGCCGCCAAGGGCGTCGGCATGACGGCGCGACAATCGCTCGTCATGGTCGAGCTGCCGCTGGCGTTGCCGGTGATGATGGCCGGCATCCGCACCGCCGCGGTGTGGGTAATCGGCACCGCGACACTGTCGACGCCGATCGGACAAACCAGCCTCGGCAATTACATCTTTGCCGGGCTCCAGACCCAAAACTGGGTGTTCGTTCTGTTCGGTTGTTTCGCTTCAGCGCTGCTGGCGCTCGCGGTCGATCAGCTGCTGGGCCTGATCGAGAGTGGCCTGCGTCAGCGCGGCCGCCTGCGTACGGCGCTCGGCGCGACCGGGATCGCGGCGCTGGTTGCGGCAACGCTGGTGCCGACAATGGGGCGTTCGTCGTCCGGCTACGTTGTCGGCGCGAAGACCTTTGCCGAGCAATATGTGCTCTCGGCCCTGCTTCGAGACCGCCTCCAGGCGGCCGGTCTCACCGCTACAGCACGGTCCGGTCTCGGCTCGAGCGTGGTCTTCGGGGCGTTGAAGGCCGGGGATATCGATCTCTATGTCGATTATTCCGGCACGCTCTGGGCCAATCAGTTGCACCGCACCGACATCAAGCCGCGCGCAGAGCTGGTGGCGGAGTTGAAGACGGCCCTCGCCAAGGACAACATCACCCTGCTCGGCGAGCTCGGTTTCGAGAATGCCTATGCGCTGGTGATGCCGAAGAAGCGGGCCGACGCGCTTAGCATCCACACCATCGCCGATCTGGCCGCGCATACGTCGACAATGTCGATCGCCGGCGACTACGAGTTCTTCTCACGACCGGAATGGGCGGCGCTGCAGAAGGCCTATGGTCTTCAGTTCAGCGCGCAGCGCCAGATGCAGCCGGACTTCATGTATGCGGCCGTGGCCAGCGGTGAGGTCGACGTGATCGCAGGCTACACCAGCGACGGCCTGATCGCGAAATACGATCTGGTGGCGCTCGACGATCCCAAGCAGGCGATTCCGCCCTATGATGCGATCCTGCTGCTCGCACCGAAGCGCGCCGGCGACGAGCGGCTCAAGGCGGCACTGAGCCCACTGCTCGGCAAGATCGACATCTCCACCATGCGCGAAGCAAACCTGCGCACCAGCGGCAACGATGCGAATTCCTCGCCGGATGCCGTGGCGAAGTGGCTGTGGGAGAAGGTCGGCGGGCGCTAGGATATTCCTAAGCGCAACGCCCGGCGCGCTCCCACACCGCCGCTTGCTATATGACCGGCTTCTCGATTGCACCGCCGGCGTCGACCCAATCCTTGAAAGCGCCGACGTTGTAGACGTGGGCGTAGCCCATGTCCTTGAGCATCTTGCCGGCCAAGGCGGAACGACCGCCTGAGGCACAATAAAGAATCACGGTCTTCTCCTTGGCAAAAGCCTTGTCGTGATACGGCGATTCCGGATCAGCGCGAAACTCCAGCATGCCGCGCGAGACGTTCACCGCGCCGTGAATCTTGCCGCTCTTTTCAACCTCCGGCGCATCGCGCACGTCGAGCACGAGCGTGTTGCCCTTGCCGATCATCTCCTTCGCCTGGGCCGGCGTGATCTTGGTCACGACGGCGTTGGCAGCCTCCAACATCTGCTTGACGGAAATTGCCAATGACTCCTCCTCTCGTTTGCGGTTCTATCGAGCGCCTCCATTAGCCGGCCTCGCCTCTCGTCGCGTCCCTCGTTCGGAGGACGGCGCGAGCAATGTACCATGGATGCGGCAAACTGGCTCTGCGACAGGATGGGGGACGGTAGGCAGAGTTGAGGGGGCAGCCGCAGGGGACTTTCGGCCACCCCCTCCTGCCCTCTCCTGGAGGACGAGAGGGCAAAGCGCAATCAGCTCACGCCCTCACCTCCTGCCGCTGAAACAGCACATAGCTGAATGCGAACAGGACGATGGTGCCGGCGACGAGACCGACGGTCTGCGGCCAGGCGAGCATGACGCTTTCGCCGAACGGCAGCGGCGCGCCCATAACGGCACCACGGAGCTGATCGAGGAACACCGGTCCGAGTGAGCGGGTCGTCGGCGACAGCACCGCCAGCATCGCTTCTTCAAACAGATCGTTCGGCGATAGCCGCAACAGCTCCTGCGCCCACACTGCAGTCGCCGGATCGTTCAGGCCGAGCAGCGCATAGCGCGGGTCAGGGGGCGCGACCACCTGTGCCAGGGCTGGGGCCAGCATCGGCCAGAGTATTGTCAGGAATAGCCAGACGCCCAGCGAGACCAGGGCCGCGGTAGCAGCCGAGCGGAACACCGTGGACAGCAGCATCGCCAGCGATAGCCAGACACCCGCATAGAAGATCGCCACAACCAGGAACACCAGCGATCGCGCGACCTCCTCGCCGCCGGGCGGCACGCCGAGGAAGATCAGGCCGAGGCCGATCACCAGCAGCCACAGGGCGGCAAGGCTGATACCGATGGTGGCGAGCGCCGCAAGGAACTTCCCCATCAGCAAGGCATCGCGATAAATCGGCTGCGCCAGGATGCGCGACAAGGTTCGCCTGTTGTGCTCGCCATTGACTGCGTCGAAGCCGAGTCCAATGGCCATCAGCGGAATGAGGAAGCCGAGGATCGCGACAAAGGACGGCAACGGCGCCTGGTCGATCGTGAAGAGCCGCAGCAGCAGGAACGGATCTTCGGCGGTGTTCTGCCTGAGGCTGTTGATCGCCTCGTACAGCGCAGCAAGTGCCGTGAAGACGATCAGGAGCTGCAGCATCAACATCCGGACGCTGGAGATATGGTCAGCGAGCTCCTTGACGAGGACGGTCGACATTCCCTGGAAAGGTGATCCCTCACGCCGCATGACGAACGCCTCCCGCAGGCTGGTCCTGGAAATAGCGTGCATAGATCGCCTCGAGGCTCGGCTCGTCGACGGACAGTCTGCGCAAGGCGCCGTCAACCGCGACCACCGCGCGGGCCGCATCCGCTCGCACGTCACGCTCCGCAGTCATGCGGAAGCGATCGGTGGAGAGCGTCTCGACGTGGGTGACGCCGGGAATCATGGCGAGCCGCCTGGCGATACCCAGCCCTTCAGCCTCGACCTCCACGACAAAGCCAGCGCCCAGCACCTTGACCGCAAGCTCCGGCACCGCCCCCACCAGCACGATATGACCGGCCTTGAACAAGGCGACGCGATCGCAGATGCGCTGCACCTGGTCGAGCATATGGGACGACAGCAGCACTGTGATGCCTTCGACCTTGAGCTCTCCGATCAGCCCCAGAAACTCCTGGGTCGCTTGCGGATCGAGGCCCGATGTCGGCTCGTCCAGGATCGCGATCTCGGCGCGCTTCATGATGATCTCGGCAAGGCCCAGCCGCTGTCGCATGCCGCGCGAGAAGGTGGCGACCCGCTTCGAGGCGACGTCGATCAGCCCGACACGCCGCAGCGCCTGCTCGATCCTGCCCGCACGCTCCGCGCGAGCGAGCCCCATCAGCTTGCCGGTGTAGGCGAGATTTTCCGCCGCCGTGAGCTGGTCATAGAAGCCCACGGCATCCGGCAGATAGCCGACGCGGCGCTTGACCTTGAGCGGCTCGCGGGCCGGATTGAATCCGAGCACGCTGATCTCACCCGACGATATCTCAGTGAGACCGAGCATCATCAGAATAGTCGTGGTCTTGCCGGCACCGTTCGGGCCGAGCAGGCCGAACACCTCGCCCCTGACAATGTCGAGGTCGATGCCGTCGACCACCGCCGTGTCGCCGTAGCGCCTTGTGAGGCCGCGTGCGTGGATGACAGGAGGAGGCATGGTTTGCGTCTGCTGCTCGTTCATCGCCGCCCGAACCTCGCAACGGCCCCAAGCATCAACAGCAACGCGACGCCGATGACGCCGGCGCCGGCCATACCCCATACGGTCGAGGTGCCGACTGTGATGCGGAATTGGCTCGAAGCGGCTTCACCCTTCGAGGTGGCGCGGATATTGGCCTGATAATCGCCGGCCAGCGACTTGTCGCTCGGTGTGAGCAGCGCCTGGACTTCGCTGTCCTTGCCTGGCACGAGACGATCGATCGTCGCGGGCTCGAATGTCACCTTCCATCCGTTCGGCGCCGTGGCGGCCAGCGTGATATTCTCGGCCGGCGCCGTCCCACTGTTGCTCACGACGATCGGAATCGAGCTCTGCTTGCCCGCGACGGCGCGCGCGCTCAACAGGCCATCGCGGCCGGAGATCTGGAGCTGCGGCTCGCCGACCACGTCGAGCGCAAGCTCGGTCGTGGCTGAGGCGTCGCCCGCCTTAACCGTCACCTTCACTGGAAAATGGCCGGCAGCGGTCGAGCTGGGTGGCCGCACCTTCAGCTTGATGTCCTTGGATTGACCGGCATCGATCGGGATCGAGGACAGCTCCTGCGTGCCATAGGCTTCGGTGAATGAGGTTTCGAAATTGGCGGGCGCATCGGCAGCGAAGCTAGCGACGACGTTGCGGCCCGAGTCGTTCTTGATCGAGAGCGTATAGTCGAAATTCGATTTCGGACTGCCCCGCAGCGACGGCAGGCTGGACTTCAAGGTCAGCTTGGCGGGCAGCTCCTTGGCGAGCGACACGGCGATGGGAAGTTCGGCGTTGGTGCCCTGCCCCTCGGCCGTGACCGTGAGCGTATGTGCGGTGAGATCGCTGGTGGCCGGGATGTCGAGCCGAAGCTGGAGCGCGACACTGCCATCGGGCGCCGGCATCGCCGCACCGACCGGCTGGCCGCCGCCCAACAATGTCGCGGTCCAGCCGCTCGGTGCGCCGGTGACCGAAAGCTGATAGCGCTCCGGCGCGAGGCCGTAGTCCTGCAGCCGCAGCGACACATTGGTCGTGGTCCCCGGCCGCACCGTGACCGCCGGATAGTCGGTCATGAGGTAGAGGCCCTTGATGTCGTGCACCGGCTCGGCCGCATAAGCGGACGAACCGAGCAACATGAGGGCAAATGCAAGACGCGCAGCATCAAGCGCTCGCATGGACGATACTCCTGCAAGGAAAGTTGAATCGGATCGGGCACCGCGACCCCGGAACGACTGAGTTGCGGCGTGACGGATGATGGAAACAATCGTGACGAAGTTTTGGAAACGAAGCGGCCCGCCAATTACAAGTCGGTGATTTCGGCCATGTTCGGCTCAGACTTTAGTTTGAACTGCGTGCGCGCTCGAAAGATTACAACATCGTAATACGATGCTTTCACGCGAACGCCGTCGCCAGAAAGGCCGCGATGACGCCACCGATCAGCAGATACTTCACGACATAGTACACACGCCTGTTCCAGGCCTTCATCCGCTTGCCGAGCAGCCGCACCTGATAGGCATAGGCGAAGACGCGGTTGATCCAGCCGACGCGCTCGCCCTCCACATTCTGCGTCGCGCTTTCACTGATGATGTGCCTGGAGACCCAGCGGTTGACGGAGATCATGGCGCGCGTCTTGAGTGGCCGCTCGACGTCGCAGAACAGGATCAGGCGATCATCGCCGGTCGTGTTCTCGGCATAGTGCAGATAGGTCTCGTCAAAGAGCAAATCTTCGCCGTCGTGCCAGACATAAGGCTCGCCGTCGATGAAGATGCGGCACTCGCCCGGCGACGTCGGCACTTGGAGGCCGAGGTGATAGCGTAGCGACCCGGCATAGGGATCGCGATGCTGCACCAGCCGACCGCCAGGCGGAAGGTTCGCAAACATCGCGCCCTTGATGATCGGAATGGCGTCGAGCAGCGCCACCGTCTTCGGACAATTGGCGAGGGCCGACGGCAGCGGCTCTTCGTACCACTTCAGGTAAAAACGCTTCCAGCCTGTACGGAAGAAGGAATTAAAGCCCCAATCATTGTACCTGTCGGCTGCCTTGATGGCGCCCTGCGCAAAAAGTTGCTGCGCCTCCTCACGGATTATCTGCCAATTCTGGCGCAAGATGAGGAGTTCCGGAACCATTCCGACATCGAGGATCGGTCGGTTCGGCACCGCAGAAAACATGTACATCAGGACATTGTACGGCGCCATCAGGGTCGAGTGATCTGACAGCTGACGCCAAAATCCCAGCCGCACGCGTCCGCGGAAATGGACCGCGAACGTCGAGCCGATGAAGGCCCATAGCACAAGAAATTGCGGCGACAGCAGACGCATGACCATCGCAAAATCCGCAAGATATTGAATGCCGGAATGTTAGCAGTCGGCCGAGCCCGGCTCAAGCGGGACGTCCGGCCTCAAAGCCCATGGATCATCCCGGCGTTGATCAGCAGCCGGTTCAGCCGCCGCGCCTCAACGCCGTCCTTGCAGCCGTAAAAGATCCCATTGCAGCGGAGCATGATCTGTTTCTGCTCCGCGAAGGACGGGTCGAGCGGAATACCGGCGGCTTCCTGGATGACCAGCGGCAGATAGGGGCCGTCGATCGTGTCCATCACGGCCTCGCTCTTGACCGGCTCAAAATTGACCGCGTCGATTGCGTAATAGGTCGCATAGAGACGCGGATCGTAGGCGTCGAGCTTCTTGCCGATCGCGCCTTCGTCGAGCCCCGGCTCGAGCAGGTTGGGCGCAAATTCAGGCTGGTGATCGCCATAGCGCACGATCAGGAACGGCTCGCCCGGAAAATTCTTCTTCAAGCCTGCGAGGAAGGCTTTGTATTGCTCGGCGCTCATCGCCTGCCGGCGCAGATATTCATCGATGGACGCCACGTTGCCCGGCGCACGCCAGTTCGGCAGCAGGTCGGGGCGGAAGCGTGTCTCCCAGGGGAAGTGATTGGCGCCGAGATAGATGAAGGTGAACAGCGGCTTGTTCGGCGTGCGCTCGCCCATCAGCCGCAGCGCCTTGTCGTAGAAGAAGCTGTCGGGCTCGACGTCTTTCGCCCCGAGATCGTGAGAATCGAGGAAGCGCTCGACGCCGGTCGTCTGCTGGAAACTGCGCGCGCCCATGAAGCCGCCATAGGCCGGATAGAGCGACATGGTCTCGTAGCCGCAACGGCGCAAGCCGAGCGGTAGGCCACGTTCGACGCGCCCCGACGCAATGCGCGTCACGAAATAGGCGAAGCGGCCGAATGAGCGCGAAGACAGACCCGCAAGCACGTTGTATTCGGTGAACCAGCTCGGCCCGCCATTGCTTTCAGCCAGGAAGGTGCGCTCCTTGCCGTCCCAGGACTTGAAATGGCTGCCATAGCCCGGCGGCACCTTGATGCCCTGCGCGGCGCGGATGTCGAAGCTCGATTCATCATGGATCATGATGATGTTCGGCCGGCGGCCGGCCGGATGGCAGGCGTCGACCAGCGGCATATTGAGCCGCTCATTGGTTGCGGCGGCCGACTCCATGAAACCGTACTGCACGAAATCCGAGACCGCAGTGACGCCGGAGCGGAAGAATTTCGAGAGATAGCCGTCGTCGTAATAGCCGCGCCAGGCTTCGTCAGGATGATAGGCGGAATAGAAGACCAGGGCGGCGAGACAGGCGAGCTTGCAGGCGAGCGCCGGAAGGCGGCGGATGCGGAACGGATCGAGCCACCACAACGCGTACATCAGGGGCAGCGTGACTAGGCCAGCCCCGATCACCGACCAGCGCAAATTCGGGAAGATTGTGAAAAGGAACGCGACCGTGTCGCGATCGATCATCATCAGGTCGATGAAGTTGACGGTCATCTGCACGACGTCGTGCTTGAGCCGGGACAACAGCACCAACACCACGACCATCGTGAGCGACAATGCGCCTGACAGCGCCGGCCGGCGGAGCAGCGCGATCCAGAAAAAATTGAGAATGCCCCAAGCGAGCAGGAAGGACAGACGCGAGCCGAAATCGGTCTCGGTCTCATACATCAGCGCAAGCGCAGCGACATGCGGCGCGGCCACCGCAAGCAGCCGCCAGATGCCGAGCGCGGCGACGCTCGCCATGACGGCGGTGGCGGCAGAAGGACCAGGATTGGACGCGGACGCCATCGACGACACGCTGAACTTGGGTCCGGCGCGGTGATGCCAAGCCTGTTGGCCGGCCTCGAGACCGCCAGGGCACCCGGCGCAGCCGGCTGCACCGTGTCACAAAACTGTAACGGAACGGTCACGGACAGGCAACGCGCGCGACGATCCGACCTTCGCTTAATGTTAGCGGGTGGCGAAGGGCCGCACCTGCACGACCTAGCCCTTGGCGATCCCTGCGATGAACAGATCGATCACCCCCTCTGCCATCCGCTCGATCTCGCCCTCCTCCACACCCCAGCGCGGGAAATGGCCGTCGAGGTTCATCCGGGCAAAGCCGTAGATCAGAGCGCGGCCGGCGATCAGGATGCGTTTCAGATCCGGGGAACGTAGCAGACCCTGCGAGGCTGCCTCCGCCAACATCCGCTCGGACAGTGCGACGAGCTCGGCATTGTCGCGGATCAATTCGGCCGAGCTGCCATACGCGAAATAGCGTCCCGTGGAGATGATCTCGAAATGCGCAGGGTTGTGCATCGCCCAGCGCACATAGGCGATGCCGAAGGCGCGGAAGCGCGCCAGCGGGTCAATGGAGCTCGCTTCCGCCAGCGCGGCCTCGATCTCGACGCGAAAGCGCCGCTGCGCCTCCTCAGCCACCGCGGCCATCAAGGCGTCGCGGTTGGGAAAGTGCCGGAATGGCGCTCCGGGCGACACGGCGGCACGGCGCGCGGCCTCGCGTACGGAGACTTCGGCACCCTCGGCAGCCAGTTGCAACGCAGCATCGATCAACACGCGGCGGAGGTCACCGTGGTGATAGGGCCGGGTTTCGGGTGTCTGGCGACGGGCGCGGGGCTTGGAAATCCGGGGCTTGGAGGTCTGACGGGCGGGCATACAGCTTCCTAGCATCACCCGAACGTGAATGTAAGCAGCGATTACACCGTTGACGATCGCGTCACCCCGAAATGTAATCGATGATTACATAATGGAGGACCACCACGATGTCGCAACGTCACAACTGGTTCGAGGGCTGGCGGCTGCTCGCCGTGCTCACGCCAAGCCTGCTCGCCTTGAGCCTCTGGATCGCCTCAATGCGACAGTTCGAGGTCGAGGGCGTCCGCATGGTGATCCGCTTCACGGCGCGCAGCTCGCTGCTGCTGTTCTGCCTGGCTTTCAGTGCTGCGGCGCTGGCCCGGCTCTGGCCCAACGCCTGGACGCGCTGGCAACGCCGCAACCGCCGATATCTCGGCTTGAGCTTTGCGGTCTCCCACGCCATCCATGCGGTAGCGATCATCGTCTTCGCCAGGATGGATCCGGCAGGCTTCGCGGAAGCGACCTCGCCGGCCTCCTACATCTTCGGCGGCGTCGGATATGCCATGATCATTGCCATGAGCGCGACCTCGTTCGATCGTACGGCCGCACTGATCGGACCGCGCGCCTGGCGCACGCTGCACCTCGTCGGCGGCTACTATCTCTGGTTCCAGTTCGTGGTGTCGTTCGGCAAGCGCGTACCGGCCATGCCGGCCTACGCGGCGTTCCTCATTCCGCTGCTCGCGGTGATGGCGCTACGGATGATCGCGATGGCTCGCCACCCGCGCGGGCAAGCCATCACGGCGAGCTGAGAGCACGGCTTGCAAGAAGGCGTATCGGGTGTACGCTCTTAAGATGAAGCAGCGTGCGAGCGTCGCAAATTGCTGCTGATGATGACTTGAGAGCACAGATGAAGAGCCGAGTCCTAGACTCTGAGGACACAACGCTTTTGGCGATTACGAGTTCTGAAAAAATCTTGGAGAAACGACGCGAACACAAGAATATGGTTTAAGCGTCAGTTCTTGACTCTCTGGAAGCACTTCAACTCGCGAAGAATTTGAATGAAGCAGCAATGCTTCGCGCGAGATGAAATGAGCGAGACCGCTGTTTGCGATCTCGCTCAGATATAACCGCGAAGGTTTAAGATTTGGTTTGACGAGTGAAGCTTGTGCTTTCGCTCTTGTCCCGGACAAGCGCAGAGCCGGAGCCAGAAGCGGCAATGGGCCTCGGATCAGCAGCGCACCGCTTGAGCGCTGCGCTGCATCCGGGGCACGCAGGCCTTAGTTCTTCGACTTGTCGACCAGCGCGCCCTTCTTGATCCAGGGCATCATGTCGCGCAGCTTGGCGCCGACTTCCTCGATCGGGTGCGCGGCAAGCTTGGCGCGGGTCGCCTTGAACGAGGTCTGGTTGACCTTGTTCTCGAGCATCCAGTCGCGGGCGAACTTGCCGCCCTGGATGTCGGCGAGAACGCGCTTCATCTCGGCCTTGGTCTCAGCGGTCACGATGCGCGGACCGGTGACGTACTCGCCATACTCGGCGGTGTTGGAGATCGAGTAGTTCATGTTGGCGATGCCGCCTTCATAGATCAGGTCGACGATCAGCTTTACTTCGTGCAGGCACTCGAAATAGGCCATCTCCGGGGCGTAGCCGGCTTCGACCAGGGTCTCGTAGCCGCCCTTGATCAGCTCGACCAGGCCGCCGCAGAGCACGACCTGCTCGCCGAACAGGTCGGTCTCGCACTCTTCCTTGAAGGTGGTCTCGATGATGCCGGCGCGGCCGCCGCCGACAGCGGAGGCGTAGGACAGGCCGAGGTCATGGGCATTGCCCGAGACGTCCTTGGCGATCGCAATCAGGCAGGGCACGCCGCCGCCGCGCTGATATTCCGAGCGCACCGTGTGGCCGGGGCCCTTCGGCGCGATCATCAGCACGTCGAGGTCGGCGCGCGGGTCGAGCAGGTTGAAGTGGACGTTGAGGCCGTGCGCGAACACCAGGGCCGCGCCCTTCTTCATGTTGTCTTGCAGGTGCTCGCGATAGATGTCGCCCTGGAGCTCGTCCGGGGTCAGCATCATGACGAGGTCGGCCCATTTGGCGGCTTCGGCGACTTCCATCACCTTGAAGCCGGCGGCTTCCGCCTTCTTGACCGAGCTCGAGTCCTTGCGAAGCGCAATGGCGACGTCCTTGACGCCGGAGTCCTTCAGATTGAGCGCATGGGCGTGGCCCTGGCTGCCATAGCCGACGATGGCGACCTTCTTCCCCTTGATCAGGTTCAGGTCGGCGTCGCGATCGTAATAAACACGCATAGTCGTTTCCTCGTTGAGGGCCGGAAATCGGCCGATGGTCGGTGTCCGAAGGGTGGAATTTGCGGATTTCGGGGGCTGTCTAGAGCATTTCAGCCCCTGAGGGAAACCCGTTTCTGCATGGAAGTCCGCGACATCATGCATCCATGAAAACGGGGTAGAGGGAGGCGAGCAGCAGGAGCGCCATCAGGATATTGAAGGCCCGGACCAGCCGCTCCGAGGTCAGCACCGGCCGTAATGCAGTGCCGAAGAACGCCCAGACCACGGTGGAGACGGTGCCGACCAGGAGACTGATCAGGGTCTGGATCGCGATATTGACCGGAAACCGGGCAATGGCCGCATAGGCGGTGATGGTGCCGATCACGATCACCCAGCCCTTGGCATTGATCCATTGGAACATCGCCGCGCCCCAGAAGGTCATTGGGCCGCGGACGTCTGCCTCGCCCGGCTTGGCCGGGCCGGAGAACGCGATCGCGGCCGCGAGGTAAATCAGGTAAGCGGCGCCGGCATATTTCAGGATGGTCTGGAGGATCGGATAGGCCAGGAACACAGTGCCGAGGCCGAGACCCACCGCAGCGACCATGAAGGCAAAGCCGAGGACGATGCCGACGATATGCGGAATGGTGCGGCGGAAGCCATACGTCAGGCCTGAGGATAACAGCATGATGTTGTTCGGCCCCGGCGTGAAATACATCACCACCATGAAGGCGAGAAAGGCATAGAACAGCGAGTTGGCCATCATCACCTCACGCGGTCTTCGAAAGCGGCTGCAGCCGCCTGACCAGCACCATCACCGCAATGCCAGCGATCACGGTCAGCATCCCGGCGAGGCGCAGCGGCCCAAACCGCTCGCCGAACACAATGCTCGACGCCGCCGAGCCAACAAACGGCACCAGCAGCGCAAACGGGACCACTTGCGCGGCGGGATAGTCCCGCAGCAACCGGCCCCACAGCCAATAGGCGATGCTGGTGGAAACGGCGCCGATCACCAGTAGGCAGATCAGGCCCGTCAGCGACATGTGGATCAGCGAGTGGAAGGTCGGGACCGGCCCGTTGACGACGAGCGCGAGCGCGAGCAGCGGCACGGCGGCCGTGAGGCACAGCCACGCGAACAGGTCGAACATCGGTGCCCCGCGGGCGCCGCGCAGCAGGAGGTTACCGATCGCAAAGCAGATCGGCGAGATCATCAGCACCGCAAAAGCGCCGATGCTAAAATCATAGCCGACAGTGCCGCAGATCATCAGCAGACCGGCTGCGGCAATGGCTATGCCGAGCGCCTGCATCGCGGTCGGCCGTTCACCGAAGGCGACCGCAGCAAAACCGATCGTGAACAGCGCCTGGCTCTGCACAACGACGGAGGTCAGCCCCACCGGCACGCCATGGGCGATGCCGTAAGCCTGGCTCAGGAACTGCCCCAGAAACAGCGTAAAACTGATCGCGATCAGCAACGACCAGGCGACCTTCGGCTTCGGAATGAACAGACACGGCAGCGCGGCAATGGAAAAGCGCATCGCCGTCATCAGCTCTGGTGAAAACTCGTCGAGCGCAATCCGGCTCGCCACGAAGGCAAGCCCCCAGATGATCGCCACCATGAGGGCGATGAGAATGTCGGCCGGCTTCATTGTTGTTTCCGGTTCTGCCCTGTCGTGCAGCCCTGCTTGTTCTTCTCGTCTAGCCTTGCTCGCCGGCTTTCGGTTTACGTAAGAGATAAGTACCGTGCATCGGCGCGTGATAGTCGGCCGAGACCAGCATGAAGCCGACATCGGTCAGCATCCGCTCCATCACCCAGCCGAAGGTGGAATATTCGTCGCGCATATGCGTCACCACGCTCTCCCTGGAGAAATCGTGGTTCTTGATCTGGTAGTCGGCCCACTGCTCGACATCGCGCTCGACCGCATCCGGCATCGAGACATAGACGATATCGCGCAGATAAAAGCTCGCACCGGGCCTGAGCGCGCGAAAGATCCGCGACATCGCCACGACCTTCCAGAAATCGGGCAGATGATGCAGCGTGAATTCGCTCACGATCAGATCGTAGGATTCCGGTCGGTAGGCGAAGCTGAGCAAGCCGGCGGACTGCGTGCGCACGGGCGCCTTGCGGTCGCGCGCATAGATCTCGGCAAGCGCCAACATCGCCGGCGAGATGTCGATGGCGTCGACCTCGGCGCCCATCAGCGCCGCTTCGGTGGCGAGAACGCCGTTGCCGCAGCCGATGTCGGCGATACGCCAGCCGCGCTGGACTCCCAGCATCTTCAGTGCGGCGCGCGCCCGCAGATCGGCATCGTCGTGGGCGTCGTAGATCGACGCCACCGCGGGCTCGATGCCCATCCGGTTCCGCTCGTTATAGTACCAGTCGCGCGCCAGCATGGTTCACATCCCCTCAGGCCCGCGACCGATCGCGGCAACACCGGTGCGCGACACCTCGACAAGGCCGAGCGGGCGCATCAGGTCGATAAACTGGTTGATCTTGTCGGTATTGCCCGTGATCTCGAACACAAAGCTCTCGGTGGTGGCGTCGATCACGCGGGCACGGAACGCATCTGCCAGCCTGAGCGACTCGACGCGATGCTCGCCTTGCCCGCGCACCTTCACCATCGCCAGCTCGCGCTCGATCGAGCGGCGGGTCTGGGTCATGTCGACGACCTGGTAGACCGGGATCATGCGGTCGAGCTGATGCTTGATCTGCGCGATCACCATGGGCGTGCCCGTGGTGACGATGGTGATGCGCGAGAGGTGCTTCTGGGCCTCGGTCTCCGAGACCGTGAGGCTCTCGATGTTATAGCCGCGGCCCGAGAACAGGCCGATGACGCGCGCGAGCACGCCCGGCTCGTTCTGGACGAGCACCGCGAGCGTGTGCGTCTCGTTGGGATCGTGGCGCTCTTCGATGAAGTAGGCGGATGCGGGCTGGTTCATTGTCGTCCCCTCTTGTCTCGTCCTCACGCCTTGCCCAACGCTTTGCTTGGCGCGTCCGTCCCGACCCAACGGCGGAACAGATCGAAATCGATATTGCCGCCGGACAGCACGAGACCGACGCGCTTGCCCTTCAGCTTGTTCTTGTCCTGCATCGCCGCGGCTAGCGCGGCCGCGCCCGCGCCTTCGGCGAGATTGTGCGTGTCAGTCCAGTAGGCTCGGATCGCGGCAGCGACCTCTTCGTCGGTCACCTGGACGATCCGCGAGGCGCCCTTGCGGATCAGCGCGAACGCATCCGCATCCGGAATACGGGTCGCCATGCCGTCGGCGCGCGTGTTGGCAGTCTCGGTGGTCACGATCTTGCCAGCGGCAAACGAGAGCGCATAGGACGGCGCTTCCGTCGACTGCACGCCGACGATCTCCGTCTTCAGGCCAAGAAGGTCGCGCGCCATGATGCAGCCGCAGATGCCGGAGCCCTGCCCGATCGGCACGTAGAGAATGTCCAGATCCGGCGCGGAGCGGAACAGTTCGAGCGCGTAGGTCGCGACACCCAGCACCAGATCACGATGGAACGACGGCACCATGTGAAGTCCGGCGAACTGCGCGCGGCGTTCGGCTTCCTCACGCGCAGCCTGAAAGTCCTCGCCATGCTCGACGAGTTCAGCGCCAAAGGCCTTCATCGCCCGGTTCTTCTCGACCGAATTGCCGCGCGGTACATAGATCACGGCCGGCACGCCATGACGGCCCGCGGCAAAGGCCAGGCTCTGGCCATGATTGCCGCGCGTCGCCGAGATGATGCCCGGCGTGTTCGGTCGCTCGCGCTTCAGACGATCGAGATAGACCAGCCCACCCCGCACCTTGAAGGCGCCGATCGGCGTATGGTTCTCGTGCTTCACGACGACCTCTGTGCCGAGGCGCCCAGCGAGCAGCGGCCAGGCATACGCCGGCGTCGCCGGCACCGCCTGCCCCACGACCGCATGTGCGCGCTCGAGCTCCGTCAGGTCGAACATGACGTCACACCAGCGCCTTGCCGCCGGCAAACGCCTTGGCCGTGGCTTCGTCGTTGGCCTGCTCGGGCAGCAGCATCTCGTTGTGCGCCTTGCCGGAGGGGATCATCGGGAAGCAGTTTTCCAGCGCGGCGACACGGCAGTCGAACAGCACCGGGCGCTTGACCGAGATCATCTCCTTGATGGCGCCATCGAGATCAGCAGGCTTGTGCACCTGGAGACCGACGGCACCATAGGCTTCGGCGAGCTTGACGAAATCAGGCAGCGCCTCCGAATAGGAGTGCGACAGCCGGTTGCCGTGGAGCAACTGCTGCCACTGCCGCACCATGCCCATGTACTGGTTGTTCAGGATGAAGATCTTGATTGGCAACTCGTACTGAACCGCCGTCGACATCTCCTGCATCGTCATCTGCACCGAGGCATCGCCCGCGATGTCGATGACGAGGCTATCCGGGTGCGCGACCTGCACGCCAACCGCGGCCGGCAGGCCGTAGCCCATCGTGCCGAGACCGCCCGACGTCATCCAGCGATGCGGCTCCTCGAAGCCGAAGAACTGCGCCGCCCACATCTGGTGCTGACCGACCTCGGTCGTGATGTAGGTGTCCTTGCCGCGCGTGGCCTCGAACAGGCTCTGGATCGCGTGCTGCGGCAGGATGATGTCGTTGCTCTTCTTGTAATAGAGCGAGTTGCGCGCGCGCCATTGCGCGATCTGCTGCCACCAGCTCTTGATGTCGGGCTTCTTCGCCTCGGCCTTGAACACCTGGAGGATGTCGCCGAGGACGTTGCCGCAGTCGCCGATGATCGGCACGTCGACGCGGATGTTCTTGTTGATCGAGGACGGGTCGATGTCGATGTGGATCTTCTTCGAGTTCGGCGAGAACGCATCGACACGGCCAGTGATGCGGTCGTCGAAACGCGCGCCGACGCACAACATGACGTCGCAATCATGCATCGTCATGTTGGCCTCGTAGGTGCCGTGCATGCCCAGCATGCCGAGCCAGTTCTTGCCCGACGCCGGATAGGCGCCGAGGCCCATCAGCGTCGAGGTGATCGGAAAACCCGTGACCTCGACCAGTTCGCGCAGCAGCTTCGTCGCCTCGGGGCCGGAATTGATCACGCCGCCGCCGCTGTAGATCACTGGGCGCTTGGCACCCGCGAGCAGCGACACTGCCTTGTGGATCTGCGTCGCATCGCCCTTCACGCGCGGCGCGTAGGAGCGGTGCACGTCGGATTTGCGCGGCGGATGATAGGTGCCGGTCGCGAACTGCACGTCCTTGGGAACGTCGACCAACACCGGGCCCGGACGACCCGTGGTCGCGACGTAGAAGGCTTCGTGCAGCACCTTGGCGAGATCGTTGACGTCGCGCACCAGCCAATTGTGCTTGGTGCAGGGGCGCGTGATGCCGACGGTGTCGCACTCCTGGAACGCGTCGTTGCCGATCAGGTGCGTCGGCACCTGTCCGGAGATGCAGACCAGCGGGATCGAATCCATCAGCGCATCGGTCAGCGGCGTCACCATGTTGGTGGCGCCGGGTCCCGACGTCACCAGCGCAACGCCAGGCTTGCCGGTTGAGCGCGCGTAGCCCTCGGCGGCATGGCCGGCGCCCTGCTCGTGGCGGACCAGGATGTGCTGGACCTCGCTCTGCTGGAAGATCTCGTCATAGATCGGAAGCACCGCGCCGCCCGGATAGCCGAAAATGTCGGTCACGCCATGATCGATGAGCGCGCGGACGATCATCGCTGCGCCGGTCATCTGGTTCGGATCGTGGCTCTTGTCGCTCATTGGCTTGCTCCGGATGCGCTGTTGTCAGCGGCTTCGTTCGTGTCGGGTTCGGGAAATAAAAAAGGCCCCGAAGAGGGACCCTGCACACCGCCTGTCATGTGGATGGCAGCTAGCCATCCCCGGCGGTGTGCCTGGGTACAACGGCGATAAGGAGCTTGGTAATAATGTTACGCATGGCAGGCGCTCGGCTTCCCAAAGGTTGCGCGAAACATAACGACCAAAGCCTCGATGTCAAGGCAAAGCGGCCACTTCCGCGCGATTTAGGCAGTGTAACCGCGTTCCCGGGGTTCGGCGAGAAGTAAATTCGGGAACCCGCGCACAAAAGCACGTCAATCGGGTTCCCGGGCCCCATGGGTGGCGGCCGTCAGCCAGCCCCTCGCCTCCGTCGGCTTCACCCACTCGAATTCAGGCAATTGGTGCCTGAACCAGGTGAATTGCCGCTTGGCGTAGTGGCGGGTATCGGCCCGGCCGATCGTGGCGGCCTCCTCCAGGCTGAGCTCACCGCGCAGATGCCGGATCAGCGCCGGCACGCCATGGGCCTTCATGGCCGGCAACAGCGGATCGAGGCTGCGGGCGGCGAGCCGCTCGACCTCTTCGAGGGCACCGGCGCGCAGCATGGCGTCGAAGCGGGCGTCGATGCGGGCATAGAGCTCGTCACGTTCGGGCGCGAGAAACACCGCCTGAAAGCTGTCCTTGGGCAGCAGCGGCGGCTGGCCCTCATGGTGCCAGTCGAGCAGCGAACGCCCGGTCGCCTCGACCACTTCGAGTGCGCGCGCGATGCGGGTGCGGTCACGTTGATTTAGTCGTTCCGCCGCACGCGGATCGCGGCGCGCCAGTTCCGCATGCAGCGCCTCGACGCCGTTCTGTTCCAGGCGCGTGCGCACGTCCTCGCGCACCTCCGCGGGGATCGGCGGCACCACCGAAAGGCCCGCCGTCAGCGCCTTGAAATACAGGCCCGTGCCGCCGATGAAGATCGGCAGGCGGCCCTCGGCCCGCACCTCGTCAAGCACCTTCGCGGCGTCGCTCACCCAGGCGCCGGCCGAAAAATTCACGGCCGCATCGACGTGGCCGTAGAGGCGGTGCGGCACCCGTGCTTCTTCGTCGAGCGTGGGACGTGCCGTGATGATGCGGAGGTCACGATAGACCTGCATGGAATCGGCATTAATCACGACCCCTCCTGCACTGAAGGCAAGCTCGAGCGCCAGCGCCGACTTGCCGCTGGCGGTCGGGCCTGCGATAAGCACGGCCTTGCCAATAGGCCTTCTGCCGACTTGCCTCTCGCTCACGAAAACCTCAAATGTCCCTCGTCGCCACGCTGATCTGCAACCCCAATAATCCCGCGCTCGACTCTACCATCGTCGATGGCGCCCGCGCCGTGCTGCCCAGCGCAGCGCCCGCACACTGGCTGTTCGACGGGGTTGCGGTCGACATCCCCTTTGGCGCCGACAGTAACCTCGAAGGCGACCGTCACGCCATCGAAGAGCGGCTCCGCGAGCTGCGCGGCGATCTGCCCATCGACATCGTGGTGCAGCCTGTCGGTGTCAGGCGCAAGAAGCTTTTTCTCGCCGACATGGATTCCACCATGATTGGCCAGGAATGCATCGACGAGCTCGCCGATCTGGTCGGGATGAAGGCTCACGTCGCTGCCATCACCGAACGTGCGATGCGCGGCGAGATCGAGTTCGAGCCAGCACTGCGGGAGCGCGTCGCGCTGCTGAAGGACCTCCCCGCCAGCGTCGTCGACGAGGTGCTCGCCAAGCGCATCACGCTGACCCCGGGCGGCCGCGAGTTGGTCGCGACCATGCGCGCTCACGGCGCCTATACCTGCCTCGTCTCCGGCGGCTTCACGCTGTTCACAAGCGCGGTCGCCGCCAGGATCGGCTTCCAGGAGAACCGCGCCAACGAGCTCGTCGTGCGCGACGGCAAGTTCACCGGTGAGGTGAAGGAGCCGATTTTAGGTCGTGCGGCGAAGCTTGCGACGCTGGTGGATCTGATGGAGTCGTTCGATCTCGACGACATCGACTCGGTCGTCGTCGGCGACGGCGCCAATGATCTTGCGATGATCCAGGCGGCGGGCCTGGGCGTGGCATACCACGCCAAGCCGGCGGTGGCGGCTGCCGCCGCGGCACGGATCGACCATGGCGATCTCACCGCGCTGCTTTATGCGCAAGGATATCGGCGGGAGGAATTTGTGGAGGGATAGCCTCCTCTCCGCTGTCATCACCGCGAAGGCAGGTGATCCAGTATTCGAGAGGCCGCAGTGCTAAAAACCGAGAAGCCGCGGCGTACTGGATGCCCCGCCTTCGCGGGGGCACGACAGTTGAGAGTAGAGCGAACCGCGCTCCTACTGCACGCTCAGTGCCACGAAGCGCAATTCGCCGTCGCCATTGGACACCAGCAGCAGCACGGACTTCTTGCCGTCCTTCTTGAGCTGGTCGATCCGCTTCTGGATGTCCTCGCCGCTCGAGACCGCTTCCTGTGCGACTTCGACGATGACATCTCCCGCGGAGAGCCGCTTCTCGGCGGCATCCGAAGTGGCGTCGACATTGGTGACGACCACACCCTTGACGCTGTCCTTGATCTTGTAGCGCGCGCGCAGATCCTTGTTCAGCACGGCGAGGTCGAGGCCGAGCGCCTTCTGCGTCACCAGCTTCTCCGGCGGCGGCTCGTCGGTCTTTACTGCGGCCTGCACCTTGTCGGGATCCTGCAGGCGGCCGAGCGTAACCTTCCTGGTCTGCTCCTCGCCCTTGCGGATGACGACGACGTCGACTTCCTTGCCGACCGCGGTGTCGGCGACGACGCGGGAGAGATCCTTCGGATCCTTGACGTCCTTGCCGTCGAACTTGACGACGACGTCGCCGGGCTCGATGCCGGCGGGCTTGGCGGGGCCCTTGTCATCGACGCCGGCAACCAATGCACCGCGCGCCGGCTTGATGTTGAGGCTCTCGGCGATCTCGTCAGTGACGCTCTGGATGCGCACGCCCAGCCAGCCGCGGCGTAGTTCGCCGAACTGGCGGAGCTGATCGACCACGCCCGCAACAGTCTTCGACGGCACGGCGAAGCCGATGCCGATCGAGCCCCCGGAGGGCGAGATGATCAGCGTGTTGACGCCGATGACGTCGCCTTCGAGGTTGAACAGCGGACCACCGGAGTTGCCGCGATTGATGGCAGCGTCGGTTTGGATGTAGCTGTCATAGGGTCCCGAGGAGATGTCGCGGTTCTTGGCCGAGACGATGCCCGCCGTCACCGTACCGCCGAGGCTGAAGGGGTTGCCGATAGCGACCACCCAGTCACCCAGACGCAGCTTGTCGGAGTCGCCGAACTTCACCGAGATCAGCGGCTTCGGCGGCTTGAACTTCAGGACAGCGAGGTCGGTCTTCTTGTCGACGCCAACCAGCTCGGCCTTGATCTTGGTGCCGTCGTTGAGAATGACGTTGATCTCGTCGGCATCGGCGATGACGTGGTTGTTGGTGACCACGATGCCGGACGTATCGATGATGAAGCCGGACCCGAGCGAGTTGGTCTTGCGCGGTGGGCTATTGTCGCCGCCCTTGCTGCCGCCGCCGGGACCTTTGCGGTTCTTGAAGAAGTCGTCGAAGAATTCCTCGAACGGCGAGCCGGGCGGCAGTTGCGGCATGGTGTTGCTGCCGCCGCCTTTGGCCTCGACCGTCTGCGAGGTTGAGATGTTGACGACCGCGTCGATCACCTTCTCGGCGACGTCGGCGATGCCCTCCGGTCCGCGTGCCTCAGCCGGCGAGCCGAACACGCTGAAAGCACCGAGCGCGAGCGCGGCCAGCCCAAATCGAGCGTGTCGGCGCAAGCGGGTCGGGACAATGGTGGCAGCGGTCATTGTGGTCTCCAGAGACAAGGATTCGGCGTCAAGACTGCGCTCGAACGGGGGCACGGCGCAAGCACGGAGCTTAACGGGCCTCAAGCTCCGAATAATACGGCGAAAACCCGCCGCTCGCCTTCACTTTGGCGTTGGCGCTGCGGCTAGATCGGACGGCGCATCGCCCAGATCAGGATCAGGCCGGCCACGGCCGAGCCGATCCCGACCGCCCGCAAGATGTTATCGGGCGTGGCGATGGCGCTCTTCATGGCCTTGCGCATCCAGTTCGGACTTGCCGCGAACATCAAGCCTTCCAGCACAAACAGGATGCCCAAGCCGATGAGGAAGTCGGCGAACGCAATGGACCTCATCGGATTGGAACCTCCCGTGGTGCTGTTTTTGTCTGGACGAAGGGCGGCCAAACCTGCCGCCCTTGTCTAACTTACGGTTTCGCCGGCGTCTCGGTCGACGTCTTGCCGGACGGGTTACCAAAATACCGGAAGAAATCCGAGTCCGGCCGTAGCAGGAAACGGGTATCGTTCGGCTTCAACCCACTTTCGTAGGCCGTCATCGACCGGTAGAACGCAAAGAAGTCAGCATCCTTGCCATAGGCTTCGGCAAAGAGACGGTTGCGCTCGGCGTCACCAACGCCGCGCGTCTGCTCGGCCTGGGAGTTCGCGTCGGCAATGATCACCGTCACATCGCGGTCGGCCTTGGAGCGAATTTCCTGCGCCTTCTGGGCGCCCTGCGCTCGGAACTCAGCCGCCTCGCGCTGGCGTTCGGACTTCATCCGGTCGTAGACAGCCTGGCTATTCTGTTCCGGCAGATCGGCACGGCGAATGCGGACGTCGACAACCTCGATGCCGTAACCACCAGCCTCGCGGTCGAGTTGCTCGCGGATGCGCCCCATCAGCTTTTCGCGTTCATCACGCACCACGGTGATGAACGTGACTTCGCCGAGCACGCGGCGCAGCGCCGCGTTCAACAGCGAGGTGAGCTGGAGGTTCGCCGCCTGGATCGAGCCGACGCTCTGATAGAAGCGCAGCGCATCCTTGATGCGGTAGCGCGCGAAGGCATCGACCACGAGCCGCTTCTGGTCGGAGGCAATGACCTCCTGTGAGGGATTCTCGAGGTCGAGGATCCGCTTGTCGATGTTGATCACGGAGTTCCAGGGCGCCTTGAAGTGCAGCCCGGGGTCGGTGACGACGTCCACCGGCTTGCCGAATTGCAGCACGATGGTCTGCTCGGTCTGCTGCACCGTGAACAGCGACATGTAGGCGACGATCGCGACCAGGAGCGCCGCAAGCAGCACGACAATGCCAGTAACCGGAGACCTCATCTCGTGCCTCCGCTCGGCTGCTGGCCCGGCGTCGTGGGCTTCTTGGCCGACAATTCGCTGAGAGGCAGATAGGGCACAACGCCCTGGCCCGATGGACCACCGTCATAAATCAGCTTGTCCGAGCCGCCGAGCACGCGCTCCATCGTCTCAAGATAGATCCGTTCACGGGTCACTTCAGGGGCCTTCTTGTATTCGTCGTACACTTTCAGAAAGCGCGCGCTCTGGCCCTTCGCCTCGGCGACCGCCTGCTCCTTGTAGCCCTCGGCGGCCTGCAGGATCTTGGCCGCGTTGCCGCGCGCTTCCGGCACGACCTTGTTGGCATAGGTCTGCGCTTCGTTTGACAGCTGCTCGAGATTTGCGCGGGCCGCCTGCACATCGCGGAACGCATCGATCACCTGCGCCGGCGGATCAACCTTCTGCATCTGCACCTGGGTGATCTGGATGCCGGCCCCATAACCGTCGAGCGTCTTCTGCATCAAATCCTGCACGGTGGCCTCGGTCTGCGTCCGCGCGCCAGTCAAAATCGGCTGGATGTCGGAACGGCCGATCACCTCGCGCATCGCACTTTCGGCTACCGCCTTCACGGTGCCCTCGGGGTTCTGGATGTTGAACAGGAAATTGCCGACGCCGTTGGGCTTGATGCGCCACAGCACGGTGAAGTCGACGTCGACGATGTTCTCGTCGCCGGTCAACATCAGGCTCTCTTCGGGCACATCTCGGATCGAGCGGCCGCGCCGGGCCGGATCGTCGATCAGCGTCATACCGATGGAAATGGTGGAGACGCGCAGCGCCTTCGGCAGCAGCACTGTCTCGATCGGATAGGGCAGATGATAATTCAGGCCCGGGTCGACGGTGCGCACATGCTTGCCGAAACGGAGCACGACGCCCTGCTCTTCGGACTGCACCCGGAAGAAGCCCGACAGCAGCCAAAGCGCGACGACGATGAGCAGTATCAGCGTGATGCCGATACCGGAGAAATAACCGCCCGGCATGATCTGCTGCAGCCGGTCCTGGCCACGCCGCAGAAGGTCTTCCAGATCCGGCGGCCTCGGCCCGACCGGTTGCGGGCCTGTGCCCCATGGTCCTTTCGGACCCGAGCCCCACGGGCCACCGCCCTGATTCTTCCACGGCATTCGACGTTCTCCTCGGCAGACCGGGACTAGAACTAAAGCCGGCCCGCATTGTCCGGTCCGGCTTTATAGGGGACCGAGAGGACCCTTACAACGCAAGCCTGACCGTCTCACGAGCTATGCTCGGGGGCGGAAAAGTCAATGTAAACATTGGCGAATGCAGTTAATGGGGCGGCCGCCGACGATATGTCACATAGGAGTAGTCGGCGCTGTCGTCCGGGCCGGCGGGATGGCGGACGCGCGCCGTCTCCTCCCACGTTGCCTTGTCGATGTCGAAATGCGTGTCGCCGCCGGGCAGCGCATGCACTTCCGTGATCTCGAGGCGGTCAGCACGATCGAGCCATTGCCGGAAGATTTCGGCGCCACCGATCACGGCAATTTCAGCGGCCGAACGCCGCAGGGCATCGCCAAGCGCAACCGCGAACGCGTCCGCCCCCGATGTCGTGACGATGGCGCCGGCGGCGCGATAGGCCGCATCGCGCGTGATCACGATGTTGGTGCGGTTGGGCAGCGGCCGGCGCGGCAAAGACTCGAAGGTCTTGCGGCCCATGATCACGGGCTTGCCGATAGTAAGCGCCTTGAAGCGCGCCATGTCGGATTTCAAACGCCACGGCATCGCATTGCCAGCGCCGATGACGCCGTTCTCCGCGATCGCGACGACGAACACGATCTCCATCAGGACGAGCCCCCTGCAAGTCGCGTCAACGCAGGCCCCGTAACACGACACAGCGTCCAGTCGTCCATCATCGCGGCGCCGAGCGACTTGTAGAACGCAATCGAGGGCGCGTTCCAGTCGAGCACCGCCCATTGCAGGCGCGACCAGCCGTTATCGACGCATTCCCTCGCCAGATAGATCAGCAGCGCCTTGCCGAGACCCTTGCCCCGATGCGACGGCCGCACATACAAATCTTCGAGATAGACGCCATGACGGCCGCTGAAGGTCGAGAAATTCAGGAACCACACTGCAAACCCGACAGCTTCGCCGTTCCATTCGGCGATCGCACAAAACAGCCTGGGATCGTGACCGAACAAGGCGTCCGCAATGTCAGCTTCGGTCGCCTCGACCTCATGCGAGAGCTTCTCGTACGCGGCAAGCTCGCGGACGAAATCCAGAACGAGCCCGGCTTCGTCCGAGCGCGCGCGGCGGATGTTGAGCGACATCGCCTTACAGTGCCCGCATGATCGCGGCGCAAACGCATTTTGCGCTTGTCGCGAGGGAAAACCGCTTCACGCTGTTCCGGATCATGCTCTAGACCGCGACTTCCGCCTTGATATGCGGATGCGGATCGTAACCGACGAGCTCGAAATCCTCGTAGCGGAAGGAGAAGATGTCCTTCACGTCAGGGTTGATCTTCATCGCCGGCAGCGCGCGCGGCGCGCGGGAGAGCTGGAGGCGCGCCTGCTCCAGATGGTTCGAATAGAGATGGGTGTCGCCGAACGAATGCACGAAGTCGCCGGGCTTGAGGCCCGTGACCTGCGCCACCATCATGGTGAGCAGCGCGTAGGAAGCGATGTTGAAGGGCACGCCGAGGAACACGTCGGCCGAACGCTGATAGAGCTGGCACGACAGTTTTCCATTGGCGACGTAGAACTGGAACAGGCAGTGGCACGGCGGCAGCGCCATCTTGTCGACCTCGGCCGGATTCCAGGCCGAGACGATCAGGCGGCGCGAGTCCGGATTGCGCTTGATCATGTCGACGACGTTGGCGATCTGGTCGATGCTGCGCCCATCAGGCGCGGGCCAGGAGCGCCACTGATGCCCGTAGACCGGGCCAAGATCGCCATTGGCGTCAGCCCATTCGTCCCAGATGGTGACGCCGTTGTCGCGGAGATATTTGATGTTGGTGTCGCCCTTCAGGAACCACAACAGCTCATGCACGATCGCCTTCAGCGGCAGCCGCTTGGTCGTCAGCATCGGGAAGCCGGCGGACAAATTGAAGCGCATCTGATGGCCGAACAGCGACAGCGTGCCGGTGCCGGTCCGATCCGTCTTCTCGGCGCCGTCTGAAAGAATCCGCTCAAGCAGGTCCTGATACTGGTGCATGTGCCAAATGAGCCTTTGGGGAGGCGGCGAACATAACGGCGCCCCCTGCGCTGCAACAGCGGCGATTCGCTGCGCCCACAGATTATACCCTGAAAAGGTGACCCTTCCCGCCGCAAACGACAAGGGGCGGAACTCGCGTCCCGCCCCTCTCCTATCAGCTTGATTATTCTGATTAAACTTGCCGGCCGAGCACCGGAGTCCACTTCTCAATTCTCGGATTCGGTGAACACCTCGTCGCGCTTGGCGCGTAGCATGGGTAGCAGCGTGAGCACCAGCAGGAAGGCCGCGATCGCGAGCAGCGCAGCCGAGAGTGGACGCGTCAGGAATACGCTCCAGTCACCACGCGAGATCAGCAGCGCACGGCGAAGGTTTTCTTCCATTAGCGGTCCGAGCACCATGCCGAGCAGCAGCGGCGCCGGCTCGAAATCATGCTTGATCAGCCAATAGCCGACCAGGCCGAACACGCCGGCGAGGATGACATCGACCGGCGCGTTGTTCACCGAGTAGATGCCGATCGCGCAGAAGATCACGATCGAGGGGAACATCAGCCGGTATGGCACGCGCAGGAGGCGCACCCAGATGCCGACCAGCGGCAGGTTGATGATGATCAGCATGAGATTGCCGATCCACATCGAGGCGATCATGCCCCAGACGAGGTCCGGCTGCTTCTGCATCACTTGCGGACCCGGCACGATGCCGTGAATGGTCATCGCCCCCACCATCAGCGCCATCACCGCGTTCGGCGGAATGCCGAGGGTGAGCAGCGGGATGAAGGAGGTCTGCGCAGCGGCGTTGTTGGCGCTTTCCGGCGCCGCCACGCCCTCGATCGCGCCGCGGCCGAACCGCCGCGGATCCTTGGCGAGCTTCTTCTCCAGCGTATAGGCCGCAAACGACGCAATCACCGCACCGCCGCCAGGCAGGATACCGAGGATCGAGCCGAGCGCGGTGCCGCGCAGGATCGCGGGCGCCGAGTCGATCAGGTCCTTCCTGGTCGGCATCAGGCCGGTGATCTTCTGCTGCACGAGATCGCGGTTCATCTCGGCGCCGGCGTCGAGATTGCGGATGATCTCGGCAAAACCGAACACGCCCATTGCAACCGTTGCAAAGCCGAGACCGTCGGCAAGCTCCGGAATGTTGAAGGCCATGCGCGAGGCACCGGTCTCGATATCAGAGCCGACCATCGACAGCAGCAGGCCAAACACGATCATCGCGATCGCCTTCAGCACCGAGCCCTTGGCGAGCACGACCGCGAAGATCAGGCCGAGCACCATCAGCGAGAAATACTCCGCGGGCCCGAACGCCAGCGCGAGCTTCGTGAGCGGCGCACCAAGCACGGCGATGAGCACGGTCGCAACGCAGCCGGCGAAGAACGAGCCGATCGCGGCAATCGCCAGCGCCGGACCGGCGCGGCCCTGCTTGGCCATGGCGTGACCGTCGATGGCGGTGACGACCGATGTCGCCTCGCCTGGAATGTTGACCAGGATCGAGGTGGTCGAGCCGCCATACTGGGCACCGTAATAAATGCCGGCGAGCATGATCAGCGCGCCGACCGGCGGCAATCCGAAGGTGATCGGCAGCAGCATCGCGACGGTGGCGATGGTGCCGATGCCCGGCAGCACGCCGACCAGCGTGCCGACGAGCGCGCCGATCAGGCACATCAGAAGGTTGATCGGAGAGAAAGCGACGACGAAACCGTGAGCGAGGTTGGCAAAAAGCTCCATGACAGCCTCACTGAACCAGGAAACGCGGGAACATCGGCATCGGCAGGCCGAGCACGTAGGGGAAGAGCAGCGCACAGCCCAGCGTCAAACAGGCGCCGACGATGGCGGCCTCCACCCAGCGTGTTTCATGCGATCCGAGTGCAGCGATCATGAAGCTCACGAATGCCGAGACCACGAGGCCCAGAGGCCGGATCGCCAGGGCGAAGAACAGGATCGCGCACATCACGAACAGCGGCCCTCGCCAGGAATAATGTGCGAGTGCCGGTCCCTCATGCAAAAGGCCGGTCAGGGCGATGGCCGCGGACAGAGCCACCAGCAGTCCGCCGAACATCCGCGGCGCGGTGCCCGCACCGAAGGAGAAGCCGCGCATGCCCTGCAAATCGCTCGAGGCCCACAGCGCGAACAGCGCGAGGGCCATCAGGATGACGCCGCCGATGTAGTCCTGCCCCGACTTGATCGTCATGAACAGCGTGACGATCGCCACTGCAAACAACGGATAGGAATAGATCAGCGCCAACAAAACATCCGATGATGCCTTCTTGGTCTCACCGCCGATCGCGCCGAGCAGCGCAGCCGGCGCGCCGGCGACGAGCGCCGTCGTGTGGCTGATCAGGACCGTGGCCGGACCGCGTCCGGCGCCCCAGCCGAAGATCGTCCCGATCGACCAGATCAATTCGAAAATCTGAGGGGCGAGCGCCAGCAGGCAGAAGCCGAGGGCCACCGAGGTGTTTTTGGTGGCTGTTGCCGAGTGGCCCATTGTGTCGGCCATGCATGTCTCCTCCGCGACCCGTAAGTCACGAGCACTGTTGTTCTAATCGGCTGGAAATCGATCCGCCCCTGATCATTGCCTAGCGATTTTCATCACACAATACCAGCAAAACCCAACAGTCCGCCTGCGAGTAGAAGCCACAACGGATTGACCCGCGTAACGGAAGCGATCACTGCAACCGTCGCGGTCAGAAGCAGCGCAGCAATGGTGCGATCGGTCGACCGTGCGAGGATCAAGGCACTCGCCGCCATCAATCCGATCGACAGCGGAACCAATGCAGCCTGGATCAGGGCAGGCCAGCGCGATTGGTTCGGCCGATTCAGCAGCCGGCTGACATAGTAGGCAAGCAGCGCGGTCGGCAGGCACATCGCGAGCGTCGCGGCCAGCGCGCCTGGAATGCCGGCAACGGCATAGCCGATCAAGGTGACGATCAGCACGTTTGGACCCGGCGAGAGCTGCGCGATCGCATAGGCATCCGCGAACTGCTTGTCGGTCATCCAGTGATGCACATCGACGGCGACGCGGTGCATCTCGGGCACTGCGGCGGCAGCGCCACCGACCGCGAACAAAGACATAAGTCCAAAGGTGGAGATCAGCGCCCAGATCGGGTTCTGGCTGTTCATGCTGCTACCTTCCGTCGCATCACATAGGTGACCGCGATGCTGAGCGGGATTGCAATGAGCAACACCGCCTGCAACGGCCAGCGAAACACGCCAATGGCTGTGAACACGCCAAGCATCAGGATGAGCACGACGACGTCCATCCGCTTGAGCAGCGGCGTCATCATCCTGAAGACCACGGCGATCAGCAGGCCGACCGCGGCGCAGGAGATACCTGCGAGAATGCGGCGCAACACCTCCACATCGCCGAACCGGGCGTAGATGATCGCGAGCACCGTCATGATCAACGTCGGCGGCAGCAAAAGCCCAGTGAAGGCCGCGACACCGCCGGCGATGCCGCGCAGCCGCGATCCGAACACCATCGACAGATTGACGATGTTAGGCCCGGGCAGGAAATGGCAGAGCGCGAAGGTCTCGTTGAACTCATCCGCCGTCATCCAGCGGTGCTGGTCGACTATGGCGTGTCTGGCAAATACCAGGACGCCGCCGAAGCCGGCCAGCGACATCCGGGCGAAGGCCAGGAACAGTGCTGGCAGGCCGGGCGGAGGGGCGTGGATTGCGGGATGATCCGGCTCTTGGGCGGCCGGTGCTGAATCCGTGGACATGTCAGGAGCTTAGAACGCGAGCCGCAGGCCGGCCAAGATCAGGCTGCGGGCCATCTGGACCTATCCAAAGGGAACCGTGCCCTCACCGCTCGAAACCTCTGTTTTTTGAAACCTTTGCCCCCTATATTGGGGGTGCCGGTTCGCCGGCTATGGAAATAAACGGTCGTCGCAATAAACCATTCGGACCCGGGGGCGGTACCCGGCGCCTCCACCAAAGCCCACCAGCGGGCTGACCCGAAAGCGGGCTTTGGCGGGGGCGAAATAGGATCGACGAGGGCGTAAAGGGCGTGCTTTTTCCCGGTATTGTTCCGCCGTTATCGGGCTACTGCAATAGTTGCCAACGACAACTTTGCTCCGGTTGCTCAGGCTGCGTAACGCAGTTTGAAAGACCAACTTAAAGTCCTAACGGGTTAAGCTCCGTTAGGCGGGGTTCGGAGGCACCTGGCAACAGAAGCCTCCACTTACCTCTGATTTCCTTCCCGGCGGGGACTCCTGCCGACCCGTCAGGCGCGGTACTATTGCGGCTTGGCGAGTCGGACCGGCGGGGCCCGTCTCCTGGAATGCAACAGGACCACCATGGCGACCGATCACATCCGATACGACGTGCTGGCGAGCGAGGCTATGCGCGGCGTGGTCAAGAAAGTGCTGACTGACGCTGCGGCCCATGGCCTGCCGGGCGAGCATCATTTCTTCATCACCTTCCTATCGAAGGGCGAGGGCGTGAAGCTATCCAGCCGATTGCTGGCGCAATATCCGGAAGAGATGACGATCATTCTGCAGCACCAATTCTGGGACCTGACTGTGCTTGAGGACCGTTTCGAGGTCGGCCTCTCCTTCGGCGGCATCCCGGAGCGGCTGGTGGTGCCGTTCAGCGCCATCAAGAGCTTCCTCGACCCGTCCGTGAAGTTCGGCCTCCAGTTCGAAACCGCCGATGTCGACGAGGTGGCGGGCGAGAATTTGCCGGCTGCCCCTGCCCCGTCGGCTGTCGCGATGCCCACGCCGGCCGTTGAGCCGACGGAGACCGCGGAAGAGCCGAGCCCGCCGAACCAGGGCGGCGCCGAAGTCGTTCGGCTCGATCGTTTCCGCAAGAAATGATCTGGCTTGGCCGCGAGAGCGTCGCGTCCGGCCAAACTCCCTATATAGAAGAGCACATGAATACGCCGTGCGGCACCGCGCGCGGCAGAATGGATGTGCTCATGGCCAAAGCTGCGAAGACCGCCCGCCCCGCGACCCGCACCGAGACCGACAGTTTCGGTCCCATCGAGGTGCCCGCAGATCGTTATTGGGGGGCGCAGACCGAACGCTCGCGGCAGAATTTCCGCATCGGCATCGATCGCATGCCGATCTCGCTGGTCCATGCGCTCGGCATCGTCAAGCTTGCGGCGGCACAGTCCAACCTCGAGCTCGGCCTGCTCGACAAGCGCAGAGCCGGCGCCATCATCCGTGCCGCGCACGAGGTGATCGAGGGCAAGCTCGACGATCATTTCCCGCTGGTGGTGTGGCAGACCGGCTCGGGCACCCAGAGCAACATGAACCTCAACGAGGTCATCGCTAACCGCGCCAACGAGCTCCTCGGTGGCGAACTCGGCGCCAAGAAGCCCGTGCATCCCAACGACCACGTCAACATGAGCCAGTCGTCGAACGACTCCTTTCCGACCGCGATGCACATCGCTGCCGCAAGCCGCATCAATGCCGATCTTGTCCCAGCCCTCGGCGAACTGCACCGCGCGCTCCGCAAGAAGGAGAAGGAGTTCGCCAAGATCGTGAAGATCGGCCGCACGCACACCCAGGACGCGACACCGCTGACGCTTGGCCAGGAATTTTCCGGCTATGCCGCGCAGGTCGAAAGCGGCATCGCGCGACTGAAGGTCGCAGTGAAGGATCTCTATCCGCTGGCGCAGGGCGGCACGGCTGTCGGCACCGGCCTCAACTCCAAGCCGCGCTTTGCAAGGCTATTTGCAAAGCACGTTGCCGGGATCACGAAGCTTCCCTTCACGAGCGCCGCCAACAAATTCGAGGCACTCGCGTCCAACGACGCCTATGTGCTGGCGCACGGCGCCATCAATTCCGTCGCCACAGGCCTGTTCAAGATCGCCAACGACATCCGCCTGCTCGGATCGGGCCCGCGCTCGGGGCTGGGCGAACTGATCCTGCCGGAGAACGAGCCGGGCTCATCGATCATGCCGGGCAAGGTCAATCCGACGCAATGCGAGGCGATGACCATGGTGTGCTGCCAGGTGTTCGGCAATCATACAGCGATCACGGTCGCCGGCAGCCAGGGTCATTTCGAGCTCAACGTCTACAAGCCCGTGCTCGCCTACAACATGCTGCACTCGATCCGCCTGATGGCGGACGCGGCGCGCTCCTTCACCGAGCATTGCGTCAGCGGCATTCGCGCCGACGAAAAGCACATCAAGGAGCTGATGGAGCGTTCGCTGATGCTGGTGACTGCGCTCGCGCCGAAGATCGGCTACGACAACGCCGCCAAGGTGGCCAAGACCGCGCATGCCAACGGCACCACGCTGAAGGAGGAGGCGCTGCGGCTCGGCTTCGTCTCGGCCGACGAATTCGACCGCCTGGTGCAGCCGGAGAAGATGACGCGGCCCGGGTGAATTCCGAATTCCGATAGTCATCCGTAGTGATACGGAGCCCTGAAGCTCATAATTATGAGGTTTAGGGCGCAGGATTTGATTACCGTCAATGTTCCTGCGGAGGTGCGTGCTACGCAATGCCTTCGTGCCCGTGACGGGGCGAAATTCATCGTTTGATGGCCCTCGAGGCCAATTGACGAGGACAAGCGAATGACCACGATCAAGCCTTGTGGGGCGCGAGGCCGCGCCCTGTTTCTGAATGTAACATCCTGCCGGCAGAGGATCAGGTGATGGAGACGCGGCATGGGGAACGTCATCAACCTGAATCGTTTCAGGAAGCGCGCCGAGCGGGAAGCCTCGGCGAAGCAGGCGGACGCCAACCGAACGAAGTTCGGCCGCACGAAGGCCGATCGATCGGCGGAGGAGAAGCAGGCGGACCAGGCGAAGGCGCATCTGGACCAGCACCGGATCGATCGCGAGGAGCAGCCATGAAGTCGCCCGTCGTGAAGCGTTCGATCGTGGTCGCCGGCCACAAGACCAGCGTCAGCCTGGAAGAGGCGTTCTGGAACGGCATGAAGGAGATCTCGGGCCTGCGCAACATGACGCTGTCCGAGCTCGTCGGCGAGATCGACGGCGCCCGCCAGCAGGGCAATTTGTCCTCGGCGATCCGCCTGTTCGTGCTCGACTACTTCAAGAGCCGCGCCCTGGCCGCCATGCAGCCGGACAAGGTTCCGGCGCAATAGCGCCGGCGCCTGGGCACGGCTTCGTGATCTGCACTTTAAAATCCCTCTAAGGTGCAGTTTCCATGGGCGCGCGCGCTTGACCTACATGCCTTGCGTTGAAAATACAGGGCATGACCGACACTCATGATATGCGCCGCGAGATGCCGCTGGGCCTGGCCCAGCGCGGCTACACCGGCGTCATCCAGCACCTCGCCGCCAAGGAGGCGGGCTCGGCTCTCTCGGATATCGAGCTCGAGAGCCGGCTGATCGAGCTCGGCTTCGTCGAGGGCGCCCGGGTCGAGGTCCTGCACGAGGGGCTGGTCGGGCGCGACCCGATCGCCGTGCGTGTCGACAACATCACCATCGCGGTGCGCCGCCGTGAGGCCATGGCCATCATCGTCGCTTAAGCGCGCGACCGGATATCTGTTTCCATGGAATTACCCCTTCTGCATCTCGCCCTGGTGGGCACGCCAAACAGCGGCAAGACCTCGCTGTTCAATGCGCTGACCGGCAGTCGGCAGAAGGTCGCGAACTATCCGGGTGTCACCGTCGAGCGCAAGGAAGGTTTTTTCGTCACGCCGCTCGGGCGCCAGGTCTCGATCGTCGACCTGCCCGGCACCTATTCGTTGCGCGGCCGCAGCCCCGACGAGGAGATCACCCGCGACTTCGTGCTCGGCAAGGCCTCCGGCGAGATCGTACCTGACCTCGTGCTGTGCGTTGCGGACTCCACCAATCTGCGTCTCACCATCCGCCTGCTGCTCGAGCTGAAGCGCACCGGCCGGCCGCTGGTGTTGGTGCTCAACATGTTCGACATCGCGAACCGCCGCGGCATCTCGGTCGATGTCGACAGGCTCGCCAAGGAGCTCGGCGTGCCCGTGGTCACCTCGATCGCGGTGCGCAAGGGCGGCACGGCCGACCTCTTGAAGCTGACCGACGAGATCTCCGCAAAACTCGCCGCCGAGCCGCAGCCAAACAACTGGCGCGCACTCAGCGTCTCCGAGCTGCGCGCGACCCAGCGCGAGGCCGACCGCATTATCTCGGACTGCGTCAGCCTGCCTGCCAGGCCCGACACCTTGACCGCGCGGATCGATGCGATCGTGCTGCATCCGGTCGGCGGCCTGATCGTGCTGGCGCTGATCCTGTTCGTGATGTTCCAGGCGGTGTTCGCCTGGGCGCAGCCGCTGATGGAGCTGCTGCAATCCGGCTTCGATGCGCTCGGCGAGTTCGTGCACGCCACCCTGCCCGCGGGCCTGTTGCAGAGCTTCCTTCAGAACGGCGTGATCTCGGGCGTCGGCAGCGTCATCGTGTTCCTGCCGCAGATCATCATCATCTTCCTGTTCATCCTGCTGCTGGAAGATTTCGGCTACATGGCGCGCGCCGCGTTCCTGATGGACCGCATCATGGGCGGCGCCGGCCTGCATGGCCGCGCCTTCATTCCGCTGCTGTCGAGCTTTGCCTGCGCCATTCCCGGCATCATGGCGACGCGCGTCATCGACAACAAGCGCGACCGGCTGACCACGATCCTGATCGCGCCGCTGATGACCTGCTCGGCGCGCATCCCCGTCTACACGCTGATCATCTCGGCGTTCATTCCGGCAAGGGACGTCTTGGGCTTCATCAATTTGCAGGGCCTCGTGATGTTCGGCCTCTATGCCGCCGGAATCACCAGCGCGCTGGCCGTCTCGTTCCTCATCAAATTCTTCATGCTGCGCGACTATGCGCCTGCCCCCTTCATGCTGGAGCTGCCGGACTACAAGGTGCCCCGGCTGAAATCGATCGCCATCGGCATCTTCACCCGCGCAAAGATGTTCCTGCAGCGCGCCGGCACCACGATCTTCTCGATGATGGTGCTGATCTGGTTCCTGGCCTCGTTCCCGCAGCCGCCGGCAGGCTCGACGGAGCCCGCGATCGACTTCAGCCTCGCGGCCATCATCGGCAAGGCGATCGAGCCGCTGCTCGCGCCTGTGGGCTTCAACTGGCAGATCGCGGTCGCGCTGATCCCGGGCATGGCGGCGCGCGAGGTCGCGGTCGCAGCGCTCGGCACGGTCTATGCGATCGAGGGCGGCAAGGAAGCGGCGGAGCAGATCGGCCAGGTGCTGGCGACGAAATGGTCGCTCGCCACCGCGCTGTCGATGCTCGCCTGGTACATTTTCGCCCCGCAATGCGCCTCGACCCTCGCCGTCATCAGGCGCGAGACCGGAAGCTGGGGCTGGATGGCGGCGACCTTCACTTACATGTTGGTGCTGGCCTATGCGGCGAGCCTGTTGACCTACAACGTCGCGGTTGCGCTGGGCGCCGGCTAGCGCCCCGCAAAACCAAAACGCGAAAACAACCCCATGCACAGTAGACAGGGGGGTCCCTCGCGCGATGCCCGACCGGCCCCGCTGCGCTCCAACCGGCTACACGCTTCGGAAAATCCGTTGACGCGTCGGGCAAAACACTGGCACAATGGCACCATCGAAGGATTACGACGGGCTTGGGGGACAGACCGCTCCCGATCGGTTCACTGATGCGAGCTGTCTGAATCCAGTGCCGTCCGAACCGCCGACGCAAGCTCGGCGGGCCGGAACGGCTTGCGCAGAAACGGCGCGTTCCCCATTGCAGCTTCCAGCGCTGCGGAATCGGCGTAGCCGCTCACGAACAGGACCGGGAGCGAGGGTTGCACGGCTCGCGCCGCCTTGACGACCTCGGCGCCGTTAGTGCCGGGCATTGAGAAATCGATGATCATCAATTGCGGGTTCACGGTTTTCTGCATCGCGAGCGCCGCATTGCCGTGGTCGGCCTCGTGCACGACGTATCCGATTTCGGCCAGAAAGCTGGTCATCAGGCCGCGGACGTCATGATCATCGTCCACAACCAGAATGCGCTCGGCATGTCCGCTTTCGGCGGCAGCCTGCGCTTCGGCGGCCGTCTCGGTGCCGGCGATTGACCGGCGTAGCGACAGTTGCACCAAGGTGCCTTTGCCGACCTCGCTCTTGATGTCGACGTCTCCGCCCATCTGCCGCACCAGGCCATAGACCTGCGAGAGGCCAAGACCCGTCCCCTTGCCGGGAGGCTTGGTGGTGAAGAACGGATCGAAGGCGCGGGCGATGACATCGGGCGGCATGCCTTTCCCGGTGTCCGCCACTGACAGCATGACCCGGCGATTGTCCGGATCGTCGCAGGCGGTCGTGATCGTCAATGTTCCGCCATCTGGCATCGCGTCTCGGGCATTAATCGCCAGATTGAGCAGGCTGACCTCGAGCTGGTTGTAATCGGCGACCACGAAAGGCGCACGCGCATCAAGCTCGGTCTTGATCGAAATGCTGGCGCCGAGCGAGGTGTTGAGTAGCTCGGATGCGTTCATGATCAGGCGATTGAGGTCGACGGATTCGGTCGCAAGCTTCTGCGTCCGTGAAAACGCCAGCAATTGCGCCGTGAGCTTCGAACCGCGCTCGGCCGCCTTGAAGGCGTTCTCCGCAAGCCGCGTAATGCGCGGCTCGGTCGCGCGAGCACGGATCAGGTCGAGATTGCCGACCACCGCGGTCAGGAGATTGTTGAAATCGTGTGCGAGACCGCCGGTCAACTGTCCGACGGCTTCCATCTTCTGGGCCTGCAACAACTCGGATTCTGCCTTGCGGCGCTGCACGATTTCCCGATGTAATTGCGCGTTGGCCTTTTCAAGCTCTTCGGTGCGCTCTCGAACCTGTTTGTCCAGCGTGGCGTTCAGCGTTCGCAAGGCATCCTCTGAGCGGCGCACGCGCAGCAGCGCATTGATCGCAGCGGCAAGCTCGACCGGTTCGGCAGGCTGCACGAGGTAGGAATCGGCGCCCGCGTTCAGTCCGCTCACTCGATCCTCTGTCGCAGTGAAGGTCGCCGATGTCTGCAACACCATCACCTGGGGCCATTTCTGCTTGATGAAGGCGCAGACCTCGAAGCCGCTGATGTCGGGCAATTGAACGTCAAGCAGCACGACAGGCGGCTTGTGCTGCTCGATCAGGCGGAGCGCTTCCGCGCCGGTCTGGGCCTCGATCACGGCAAATCCGGCAGCGTTCAGGTCGCGTGTCTTCACATAGCGCTGAGATTCGAGATCGTCGACGTTCAGCACGACGACCTTTTCGCTGGCGCTCATGTGGCCCCCTGAACCGCGTCACGCAGGAAGGAGGACACGCTCTCCCGGGAGATCGCATTCTTGGAGATCAGGCGCACATGTTCGGGGAGACGCGATCGGAGCGATCCATCGATCGTCATCGAGGTCGAGATGACGACAGGGATGTCGTTGGTGCGGTCGTCCGCGGCGAGCTGTTGGAGCACGGTGAAGCCGTCGATCGCGGGCATTTGCAGGTCGAGCACGATGACATCGGGCTTTCTTTCCCGCGCGAGCCGCAGTCCTTCCTCGCCGCCGTCGGCCTCCATGAACTCGTAACGCGTCTCGTTGCCGACGATCTGCCGCATGACGTAACGGAACGTCTCGTCATCGTCGATCAGCAGCACACTCCTGCTGCCGTCGCCGGCAGGAATCGGCATTTCGCGGTCTGGATCGCCGAGCGAGGCCGGAATCTTCAGCGAGAACACCGAACCCTGCCCCAGTTCGCTCTCGACCGTGAGGTCGCCGCCCAGCAGGCGCGCCAGAGATCGCGACAACGGAAGGCCAAGCCCCGTGCCCTTCACCTTTCTTTGCAGCTTCGTGTCGACCTGCGAGAACTCCTCGAAGATGCGCTCATGGTGCTCCGACGCAATCCCGATGCCGGTGTCGCGAACGGAGAACACCACGCTGGCGCCGTTGTCACTGGTGCGCGAGGTCACCCGCACCTCGCCCTCTTCGGTAAATTTCAGCGCGTTCGAGATCAAATTACGCAGGATCTGCGCGACCTTTGCCTCGTCGGTGTAGAGCGGCGGCAGGTCTTTCGGCGATTCGAACAGAAGTTCGACCGCCGTGCTGGTCAACAGCGGCTTCAGCGCTCCGCGCAAGGCGCCGAACAGGCTGGCGACCGCGAACCGCACGGGCTTGATCTCCGCCTTGCCGGCCTCGACCTTGGCCAGGTCCAGCATGTCGTTGACAAGTTCGAGCAGGCTTTCGGCGGATCGCCTGATGTAGCCGACCTGTCGCTCCTGCTCCGGCGTCAAATCGCCGTCGATGCGGTCAAGCAGCAGGCGCGACAGCGCCAGCACGGAATTCAATGGCGTCCTGAACTCGTGGCTCATGTTCGAGAGGAAGCGCGTCTTGAGCTCGCTCGCCTGGCGCAACTGCTCGGCGCGCCCGTCGAGCTCGGCATAGAGCGCCACCACGCCGCGATTGGTGTCGCCGAGCTCCTGGTTGAGCTGCTGGCTTTCCTCTTCGCGGCGCCGCAGCTCCTCCAGATTCTGCATCAGCTCGCGGTTCTGCTCCCGCAGCGCCGCAAGCGGATCTGACGACGTCTCCTTCTTCAGGCTGGACACGATGTCGGTGAGCTTGGCGCGCGGCCATGGCGCGACGCGGAGCGGCAGCTTCTGCCCAACTTCGACAGTTGTCCCTTTGCCGGGCACGGAATCGATGCTGAACGTGTCCATCAGACGGCGCGCGCCGATCAGGCCGAGCCCCATCCCGCTCGGCGAACGATATTGCCCGTCGAGGATGAGCTGGAGATTGTCGATGCCCGGTCCGCTGTCGCAGATGCGAACGACGAAGCGTTGAGGGATCGTCGCCGCATCGAGCGCGAATTCGGCGCGGCCGCCGCCGGCATAGCCATAGGCATTGCGTGCGAGCTCGGAGACCGCAGTCGCGATCCGGGTCTGGTCCTGTCTTTCGAACCCCAAGAGATCGGCAACGCGATGGGCACGCTGCCGAACTGTGACGACATCGCTCTCGTTCTCGATCGGGACTGTGACGATGGGCCAGTGTTTCGAGGTTGCTGCCATAACCTTCACCATTTGGCCACGAGCACGGTCGCGTCGTCGCGATGGCGACTGAAATCGCGATAGAGGATCGCGGCGATCAGCGAGGGATGAAGCGCGGCCAGATTGGGGTAACGGTCGACCGTCCAGCTTGAGGCCAGACCGTCCGAATGCAGAATGATCAGGCCTTGCGTGAACGGGTAATCGAAGGCGCGGATTTTTCGCGTGTTGAAACCCGCCGTCCCCGCCATCGACACCATCCGTTTGGTCTCGCCCGCGGCGATGATGACGCCGGCGACATTGCCGATCCCGGCAAAGTTGATGTTCCCGGTTGCGGGGTCGAAGCGGGCGATGGACACGGCCGCGCCGCGTGTCGCGCGCAGGCCGCCATGGACGTAGTCAAGCAGGTTGGCGACGGTATGACCATTATAGCGATGGAAAATTCGCACCGCCTCGACGGCAGCTTCGGCCGCCTCCGGCCCGTGCCCGAGGCCGTCTGCCACGAAGAGCGTGCGGACATCTCCCGTGTTGGAGAGGCTCCAGGCATCGCCGCAGACATCTTCGCCCGCCTTGGCAATCGAGACGGCGCCCCAGGTTGGGACAGTCGGCGGCTTGAGGGAAGGCGCAGCGCCAGGCGCAACACGCGCCAACACGGCAGTCCCTACCCCCGGCCACGAGCCGATATCGACGAAGTGCGATTGCCGTACCACGGCGCCCAGGCCGCGCCCGGCGGTGCCTGCGCTGGAGTAGCCGTCTTCGAGGCATGCGGCGACGTTGCTCATGCCGGCACCCTTGTCTAGGGCAAGAACTTCAATGCCCTGGCTTTCATTGTCCTCATAGGCTCCGACGAGAATTTCCCCGCCCGAGCCGTGCTTGACGAGGTTGGTTGAAAGTTCGGTCGCGATCAGGGCGAGCTTGCCCTTATCAGTCTCGTTGAAGCCGACGCGTTGGGCGAGATCAGTTGCTGCCCGCCTTGCCTCCGCGACGCCGCTTGGATCGTTGACGCCGACGGATTTCATCATCACTTCCAACGTGCGATTGTGACTTTAGTGCCTAAGCCCGGCTCCGAGACGATCGAAAATTCGTTGCAAAGTCGCTTGGCGCCCCCTAAGCCGAGGCCCATGCCCTTGCCGGAGGTGAAACCGTCCTTGAGGGCCTGCTCGATGTCGGCAATGCCGGGGCCTTTGTCCTCGAAGGTCAACCGGACGCCGCGGCGGCCGCCTTGCTCCACGATCTCCGCGGTCACGTCGCCACCCCCGCCATAGTCGAGCGTATTGCGCGCAAGCTCACTGGCCGCCGTGACGACCTTGGTCTGGTCGACCAGACCGAGGCCGACCTCGAGCGCGAACGTCCGGGTCAGCTGCCGCACCCGAACCACGTCGTCCGAGATCCTGATCCCGAGACGTTCAGTCTTCGTCGTCGGCATCGTCAGCCTCCGAACCGGCGAGGCGATCATGGATCATGGCCATGCCGCGCTCGACGTTCAGCGCGGTTTTCACTCCGGTCAGCGACAGGCCAAGCTCGACCAGCGTGATCGCGACGGCCGGCCGCATGCCGACGACGACCGTGTCGGCGTCGAGAATACGCGAGACCGCTGCGATGTTGTCGAGCATCCGGCCGATGAAACTGTCGACGACCTCGAGCGCCGAAATGTCGATCAAGACGCCGCGCGCATTGTTCGAGACGATCCTGCTGGTCAGATCTTCTTCCAACGCGGTCGCCAGTCGGTCGTGCATGTCGACCTGGATGGTGACAAGCAGCGCATTGCCGAACTTGAGGATGGGAATGCGATCCATCGTCAGGCGCCCTGCCTGCCGCTCTTCTCAGGAAGCGCGAAGCCCTCGATCCTCCTGGCCTTGACAACGGCTCGCCCGGTTTGCCGCAATGCAACTGCGAAGGCGTCAGCCAGAGACGCTTTCGAGATCACGTTCAGCTCGACGCCGAGATGCACCATGGTCTGGGCGATCTGCGGCCTGATGCCGCTGATCAGGCAATCGGCGCCCATCAGGCGCGCCGCCGCGACGGTCTTCAGGAGATGCTGGGCCGTGAGCGTGTCGACCGTCGGCACGCCGGTAATATCGATGATGGCGATCTCGGCCTCGGAGTCCACGATCGTCTGCAGAAGGTTTTCCATCACCACTTGGGTACGCTGGCTGTCGAGCGTGCCGATCAGCGGCAGGGCCAGAATGCCCTCCCACAGCTTGACGACGGGAGTCGACAGCTCGGCGATCTCACGCTGCTGGCGGACAATGATCTCTTCGCGACTCTTCTGGAAGATTTCCAGCGTGAACAGACCGAGCTCGTCGAGCAGAACGGTCAACGACCACACCGTCGACGCGATCTGCTCCCCGGACAAGGTCTTGTCGCGGTTCAGCGCATTGAACAGCGGCTGCTTGAGCGAAAAGACGAATGTGGCCGTCTCGCTCGGAGAAAAGCCCTGCAATGCGCGGCTTCGCGACAGTTCGGTCAGCATGGCTTTCGCGGGCTCGTAAGGCGCCGCTGACGTGTCTGTTCCGGATTGCGTCAGCGCGTCGCGCAGCAGATGGAGGAAGTTTCTGGACTGGGACTGCAGTTCGCCTTCCGAAATGCGTCCGGTGTGCAGCGTGCCGGCGTTCTTTTGCAATTCGACCCATTCGGGGAGAATGTTTTGCTCGTTTCGGGTTACGAGCGATGCGACGTCACTGCCCACTTGCCCAGCCATTCCTGTTCTCCTTGATCACGCACAACCGCAGCCACTCGTTGAGCGTAGGCGGCACTACGGTGGCAAATGCCCGCCTGCGTACTGCTGAATTTGTCGGTAAGTCGTTGCCCCCGGCAACACGATCGCCCAGCGTGACGCGCTGAGACCCCCAATATGCCGAGACCCAACGCGACAGGGAACAACTGGTTCCATCAGCGGTGGAACGATAGTTGTGGGAAGCCCCCGACTGTGTACGATTTCGAACACTGCGATCCGGAGGGGTGCCCCACAGAGGAACTTGTTCCTCGATCTGGGATTGAGGTTCCGGCCTTTTCGCCAAGGAGTGTCGTCATGGAGCGCCGTCGGAGCAAACAGGTCGCGAACCTGGAGACACGCCTGGCCACCGAGGCCAAGCGGCTTCGCGAGGAAGCCAAGGCGCTCGAGCCCGGAGCGATCCGTGACGAAATGCTCCGGAAAGCCCGCCAGTGCGAGACCGGCTCGCACATGAGCGACTGGCTGAGATCGCCCGGATTGCGAGCGCCGGAATAACGCCGCGTTCGTCCCATCTTGGCTGCGACACGCCGATGACAAGGCCTAGTGACGGCGATCGTTTTCCGCCCGGTTCGCAGCGGAGAGCTTGTCCCGGACGTATCCCGTCAGGTCGCCAACTTCGTTCGCCATGTCCCGTTCGGAAATGCCCTGGCCCCTGGCTCCCTCAATGAGGCGACTGACCAGGTCGTTCACGCTCTGGGAGGCACCGGGGGTACCGTACTGCTCTGCCGCGTGAACGCTGGTCTCGATCCAGAAATCGATGTACTCGCGGACTTTGCTCGTCATCATCCCTTACCTGCTGCGCGGACAAATAGACTGCGGGGCACTTTGCCGCAATCGGCATTCTGGAGACGCCAGCGATATCGACCACTGACGCAGGGCGACGAACACGGCCATCTGCCCCCATGGATCAAATCATGGATCATTTCAGCACCGCGAGATTGACGGCCCAGCGCCTGCGCGAGGACCACCTCGCCGACCTCGTCGCACTCCATCTCGATCCGGACGTTTCCCGCTATCTCGGTGGCGTGCGTTCCGCCGAGGTCACGAAGACCTATCTCGCGACCAATATGGCGCATTGGGACCAGCACGGCTTTGGGCTCTGGGTGCTGCGTACGAAAGACGGCGCATTCGCCGGGCGGGCCGGCATCAGGCATATCCTCGTGGACGGCGTGGACGAGGTCGAGATTGCCTACACGTTCAAACGCGACCTCTGGGGCCAGGGGCTCGCCAGCGAGATTGCGACCGCGCTGACCGAGATCGGGCTATCACAGCTAAAGCTGCCGTCCCTCATTGGTCTCGTCGCTGTTGAGCACTGCGCCTCGCGGCGCGTGCTGGAGAAGGCGAACTATGCGCTAGAGAAACACACCTCGCATCACGGCGAAGACGTCGTGATCTATCGCATCAGGCGATGATGCATGACATGCCGGCAGCTCACAGCCTCATCAGCGCCGCAACCAGCCGTTCGGGATGAAACGGCTTTTCCAGCAGCACGCTGTCGGGCACGCCCTGCGACGTCCACAATGCAGCACCGGCGCTGCCCGTGATGTACACGACCGGAAGGGCCGGATCCTTTTCCCGCATCCTCCGGGCGAGATCCCAGCCATTGAGCTTGCCGCCCAGATTGACATCGGTCACCAGCGCCCTGTGACGCTTGCCGCGCGCGACGAACACCGTCATCGCCTCTTCACCGGACGAAAGGATGTCGGAGGCAAAGCCGGCATCCGCCAGAACGCTCTCGAGCACGCCCTGAAGCGGATATTCATCCTCCACAATCAGGATCGAAGGCGGTTCCGACATGCTTGCCTTTGGCTCGACACGAATGTTCCAGACCGTGCGGAGTTCACCACGTGTTTTTGGCTTTCTCACGATGAACCGCATGAAACCTGAACAGCGGTTCAAGAAAGTTTCTTGTCAGTTCCTGCAACAGGCGACGGCGGCATCCGTTGACGAACCGACGAGGCAGAAGGAGGAGGAACAGATGAGGAAGCTGACTTACGCCCTTGCGGCAGTTGCGACACTCGCAATCGGTGCCCCCACCATCGCCAACGCGGCCGGCTTCGGCGTCTATGTCGGCGGCGACCGCGATGATTACGGCCCGCGTGCACGCATCTACGAGCATGACCGCGGCTGGCATCATGGCTGGTACCACCACGACCGCGACTACCGCGGCGTCGTGATCCGCCGTCATCACTGGGACGACGATTAGGTCGTGCCAGCATCGTGAAACAAGAAGGCCTCGCTTCGGCGAGGCCTTTTTGCTTGGACGGGGCTCGCAGCTCGTCGAACCTCTACCCCGCCGAAGGACGATCCGGCCACGCCGCCATCGCCGCCCTCGCCGCACCTTTGAGCTCGTCGGTCGTCGCGCCGTCCTTGGCCTGGATGGCCATTCCTTCATAGACGCTGAGATAGAACCGGCTCAGAGCATCGGCGTCCGTTGCGGCAGGCAGTTCACCGCCGGTCATCGCAGCCTCTATCCGCGCACGCAGATTGCCGAGCATCTCCAGGCGAATCTTCCTGATCGCGCGGGCAATCGGCGCTGGCCACTCATCGCTGACGGCGCCCAGCACGGCCATGCAGCCCGCCGGCGCGGAGCGCGATTTCGGCAGGATCGCGGCCGCCGCGAACAGGAAGTTCTCGATGCCTTCACGCGCGGTGGCGCCTTCCGCGAGCCTGCCCCAGACCGGCGGCGCCTCGGTCTCGACGTAATGTTCGATCGCCGCGAGGTAGAGCGCCTCCTTGCTCTCGAACGCGGCATAGAGGCTCGGCGAGCGCACGCCCATGGCCTCGCACAGATCGTTCATCGAGGTTGCCCCATAGCCCTTGCGCCAGAACAGCAGCATGGCCGCCTCCAGCGCCGCCTCGCGATCAAATTCCCGTGGCCGTCCCGCCATGACGTCTCTTTCTGTAATGATCAACACATAATTGACTTGACCGGGCTGATCAAGATCCCAGATATTCTGTGTCGATCGTTACAGAATAGGAGAACACGATGACGCTAACGGTAAAACGGGCCCTGGTGACGGGCGCAAGCAGGGGTATCGGCGCGGCCATCGCGAAGGCGCTTGCCGCCGAAGGAGCGGACGTCGCCATCACTTACGAAAAATCCGCCGACAGCGCCGCTGGGGTCGTCGATGCGATCAAGGCGAGCGGGCGGAAGGCCGTAGCGATCCAGGCCGACAGCGCCGATGTCGCCGCCGTCCAGGCTTCCGTCGACAAGACCGTCGCCGCCCTGGGTGGGCTCGATATCCTCGTCAACAATGCCGGCATTTTGCGCCTGGGCGGCCTCAACGACATGTCGCTCGCCGACATCGACGCGCTCTTGAACGTCAACGTCCGTTCGCCGATCGTGGCAAGCAAGGCCGCGCTGCGCCATCTCGGCAAGGGCGGGCGCATCATCACCATCGGCAGCTATTTTGCGGATCGCGTGCCGGCGCCGGTGCTCGGTCTATACTCGGCCTCGAAGTCGGCGCTATCAGCGTTCACGAAGGGATTGGCGCGCGAGCTCGGTCCCAAGGACATCACGGTCAATCTGGTGCAGCCGGGCTCGATCGACACCGACATGAACCCGGCCCACGGCCCGACCGCGGAAACGCTGAAGCAGTTCATGGCGGTCGGCCGCTACGGCGCGCCTGACGACATCGCCAATGCGGTCGCGTTCCTGGCGAGCACGAAGGCAAAATACATCACCGGCTCGACGCTCACCGTCGATGGTGGCGCCAACGCCTAAGCGACAAGGACATGACGGCCGGGCCAGCGATTCGGCCCGGCCGAATTTTTATGCGCGCGAGGGCCGCAAAAAGACCACTGGGATTTGAATGGCTTTCCGGCAATCGACTGTCTATGGTCTGACCATGTCGCGCATCTCATGTCTGTTTATTGCTGCCATCCTGTCGCTGCTGCCGGCCTTTGCGCCGACCGAGGCCGTCGCAAAGAAGCCCAAGCAAAGCTGGCATGGCTATGGCTTCCTGCCGGGCTATCGCCAGCCGCTCAGCAACAGCCAGCCGATCTTCATGCAGAAGAACGGCTTTCGTCGTTATGCGCGCGAAAACCAACGCCCCTGGTACATCGATCCGGTGCCGGCCTATTACCGCTACTTCGACGGCGAATGGCATTATTTCGGCCGGCCCGGCTTTGGCGGCTCTCGCTACAATGGCGGCAGCTTCGGACCGTGCTGGACGCGGACGCCGATCGGCGCGATCTGGAATTGCGGCTAAGCAGGCTCTCGTCGAGCGCCCGCAAGCAAGACTGAGCTTTGCTTGCTTACCTGAAATATCCGACCACGAGATCGGTGTCCGCACTGGCGGCGACCGTGCCGTTCAGCTCGGCGTCGATCACGCGGCGGCAGGCTTCGATCGCGGCGTGGTCGCCGAGGTCGTTGGCGGCTTCCAGCACGAGCCATGCGGCGTCGACTGTGGCCTTCTCCGGAGCCGCCCCGCCCGTCTCGGCGGGAAGCGGCTTGGCGAGGCTCTTGTTCTTGCGAACTGCGGTGCCGAATTGAGGCAACATTGCAAATACTCCCTCGATATCCCGCTCAGTGAACCTGGAGCTCAGGCTGACGACCCGTGGCGGGATCGGCGCCGGCGCTGTTCTTGCGCGACTGGTAGAATTTCAGAATGCTGCGCGAGGTCTCGATCTTCAGCCGGCTGAAATCGCGCTCGTTGTCGTGGAGCTCGCGCGCCGTGATCAAATGATCCTTGGCGCCGAGGAACAACAGCGACATCGTCGTGTCCCAGGAGAAGTCGAGCGCCTTGCACAGCACAAGGATCATCTCGCGGTTACGATCCATCAGCGCGCGCTCGATCACGTCGACCGGGAGCGAGGACAACAATGACAGGCCGATCTGGACCTCGTCGAAGCGATGCTGGCGCGCATAGTTCGAGATCGAGACCTGGTTGAGGTTGCCCTGCCGGTACTGCGTCGTCACCACGCGTTTGGCGACGAAGTAGCTGCGCGAGGACGGGCCGAACTTTGACTGCAGATCGCCGGTGACCTCGGTCACCGAGCTCTGGATCTGCGACATCATCTCCGGGCGCTCGGTCCCGAGCCGGCGGCGGACGTCCTCCGATGCCTTGGAGATGAGCTGCTGGAAGATGTGGCGCGGCACGTCCTTGCGCAGGCCAAGTTGTTCAGCAAGAATCGAATCGCCCTCGGCGCGGCGGACCATGTGCAGCAGGCCCGAGCCGGAGAAGCGCGCACCCTCGTTCCTGGCGACCGAGGTGACAACCTCCTGGTTACCACGCTTGACGAGAACGTCGGTCACAGCCTCGCCGATCGCCTCGCGCTGGGAGATCGCGAGCAGATGTGCCTGGCCCTTGGTCATGGCGCTTTCGACCAGCACCTTCTCGCCGATCCGGTTGGAGTCGCGCAGCACGGGGCCGGCGACCGCGATCTCGTCGTCGAGCGCGAGCTTCTCGATGACGTTGAGCGGCGCGTGATCGCAGCCTGCCATCAATTCGGAGAGCTGCGTTCGCGCGGCGACCTCGATTTCGTCCGCAAGCCGGCCGATGACCTCGCCGAACATGCTGATCTCGTCGTCGACGTAGCGACCTGTGATCAGAAGATCAGTCGCATGCCACAACGCCTTTGCCCGGCTCTCGTCTGTGCCGCGCGCGATTGCGTCGTCCAGATCCTGCAGAAGCGTCTTCGCCCCATCCATGTCGATAACCCCAATTCTTGGTCCAGTTCCTGGCGAGCCATCCTGCCGATGCGGGCAGGACGCCGGATTCCTCTGGGAGCCACACTAGGGAACAAACGCGAGAATCCAGTAAAACCGTCACATCAGTTTTGCAGACAAAAATTCGTTCAAATGCGAGCGAATGTGGTTACCGGGGCGTAAGGCTGCTCACCTCTCCCGTAGGGAGAGGTGAGGACCGACAGAGAGAGAGAGAGAGAGAGAGAGATAGAGCCCCAGCGGATTGCTGCTCCACGTTACGGATTCTGTGGCGTCAGGATCAGCGGCGGCTTCGGCCGGGGCTTTGCGGGCGGCGGGCCCGGGGCGGGCCGCACGTCGATCGGCGGCGGCAAGGGGGCGACCTGCTGGCTCGCCAGCGGCGGGCTTGGCACGGCGGGCGCGGCAAGCGGAGGCTTCGGCGTCGGTGCGACCTTGGGCTCGACCTTCGCCTTCGGCGGCGCGCGGCGCGGATCGCGGCCGGGCATCGGCACGTCGGTCAGCGACGGCTCGGGTACGGGCTCGGGCGAGACCAGCGTCGGCAGCGCGGCGGTCGCCGGCGGCGGCTCACCGCGCTCGATGGCGTCGAGCCGGCGCGTCTCGCGGTCGATCGTGCGCACCGCAAGCCACGACGACAGCGGCGTGAGATCGACGGTGCGGCTGAGCTTGTCGGGGGGACCTGCCGCAAACAGCTGGATCTCCGGCGGCGCGCCTGAGAGGCCGGTCATGATCGGCGTCAGGCTGGCGCGGATATCGGCCTGGTCGGCGGGGATGTCGTAACCGCCGGAGACAATGGCATGGGCGTTCTTCGCTTCCAGCGGCGTTGCGCCGACGCGCAGGCGACCGTCGCGGATCGTGAACGGGATCTGCGCCGAGGCGACCGCGATAGGGGCCGCAGACAATGCGGGCTCGACCAGCTGACGCAGCCTGGCGTCGTCGGAGACCTGGCCGCCGTCGCTGGCGCGGATGGCAATCTCGAAGGCGCGCGGATTGAGGCCGCTGATCTCGGCCGCATCGAGCGTCACCGTGCCGTTACCGGCGAGCGCGCCTGTCAGCGCCGAGACGCTGCGGCCCTGGCTCGTCAGCGTCATCTGGGCCGAGGCGCGGCCCTTGGGCAGCGCAAGATCGCGGTAACGCAGCGAGGCCGCATCGACATTGGTGAGATCGAGATGCGCGTTCAGCGCCAGACCGTTGGGGCCGTTGCGCGCGTCGAGGCTTGCGGTCATCTCGCCGCCGCCAAGGCCGCCCTTGAGCGTATCGAAGGCGAGCGACTGACCGTCGCTCCTGAGCGTGCCGCTGAACGGACGGATCTCGATTCCACCGGGCAGGTTGCCGCGCAACGCCTGGAATGCGATGCGGCCGCGCCAGCCGCTGACAAGGCCCGCACTCAACGGCTCGCCGCTGCCGCGCCCGGCAGCGCCCACGGCAAGCGCGAGCGCCGGCATCAGGTCGAGCGTATCGAGCCCGACTTCGCCGTCGACGCTTTTCTCCTGGTCGAACGTCACGGCGAGATGGCCGCGCAGGCGCGAACCGGATGCGGTGCCGTCGAGATCGTCGAAGGTCAGGCGATTGCCTGACAGCGTGAGGCGGGAGGACAGGCTTACGGTCTGAGCCGATTTGTCGGCCGGAGCGGTCCCAAACAGCGGCGCCAGATTGGCGTTGCGTACACGCAGATTCACGTTTGCTTTCGGTTCTGCCGCCGACAAGTCGACGCTGCCTTGCGCATCCGCGTCCAGGCCGCCGCCACCGAGCTTTGCGTTCAGCTGCATCGGCTTGCGCCAGGCGCCGCTGAGCCTGCCCTCGATCTGCGAGGCGCCCTCGCCTGCGGCGACCATGCGATCGAGGCCGAGCAGCGCCGTCAGGGCGGTCGCCTGCGGCGTCGAGACTTTCGTCTCCAGCGTGAAGTCGCTACTGCGCAATTTGTCGATGTCGATGCCGTTGACATCAGCGACCTGGGGCTGCGCGGCGAACGTCGCGGAGGCCTTGAGCTGCGGTGCATCGAGGTCGAGCGCGACGCGCGCATCGCTGCGGTCGGCATGTTCGGCGTTCTTGTCGAGGCTGAGATTGAGCGTCAGGCGCGTCGCGCCCGGCAAGGCCGGGATGGCATCGAAGCGCGCGCGGACCGCAGGCGCGATCGGCTCCAGCAGCGCCGTGAGATCGCGCAGCGAATTGGCCGAGGATTTCAGTGCGAGCTTGCCGGTGGCCCTGGTGCGGTCAAAACTGCCTGATGCCTCCGTGGTCACGCCGCTGGCCTGGCCGAACCGCAATTGCTCAAGCGACAGCGCCGTCGGGCCGTAGCCCAGCCTGGCCGCGAACGGCCGCAACTCCTGCCCCGACGAGATCGCGCGGCCGATCTCGAGCGAGAGTTTCGCCTCCTCCGGCCATTCGCCTTGCGGACCTGCGAGCGCGCGGACAAAGCTCGCGGCGGCATCGAGATCGAGACGATCCGCCTTCAGCTCCGCATCGATCCGCGAGCCCTTGTTGGCGCCCGTTTGCACGAAGGCGATCCGTCCCTCGACGGTGCCACCTTCGATATCGGCCTTCAGCCCGTCGATGGCCAGATGGTTGGCGGCGATCGTCAAATTGCCGTTGAGGCGGAGCGGCCGCGTGCTGCGCCTGATAATTTCGCTGCGGCCCTGGAGCCAGGCCATGAGCGTATCGGGATCGGAGGATTCGACGCCGAGGCGGCCGCTAAAACTGTCGGCGCCGGGCGCGGCGCCGTTGAGCGAAACCTGCGTCATGCCAGGTGCGCGCAGGTCGAGCCGCTGAAAGGTCCAGGACCGGCCATCGGTCTGAAGCTCGGTCGTGATGTTCTGGAGCGGACGGCCGCCCAGCATGATCTGGTCGGAGTTGAACTCGATCTGCGCCGGGATCGGCGCCTGCGGGATCGCGGCAAGGCCGGCGCGCAGGGCCGGAAGGATGCGCAGCGGCTCGGCATCGGCGCGACCGGCGAGCTTGTCGGCATCGACCTGCCGCGCCGACAGCACCGCACGCAACAGCGGCGAGGCGCCGAACCTGAGGTCGCCGACGCCGCCGACCTTCAGCGGGCTGTCTTCGGGGCCGAAGCTCGCGTCGATCTGGTCGAACTTGGCACCGGCCGGATCGGCCTTGAGTTTTGCGGCGAGCTTCCAGGGCGTCGGCCCCGCCTCGCCTGCCTTCTTCGGTGGCGGCACGGCCAGCGTCAGCGCGCCATCGAATTTCGGCAGGCGGTTGTCGAAGGCAAGCACGCCTTCGAGATCGGCCAGAATGGCGCGCTCGCCGGGATCGATATTGAGGTGCACGCGGGTGGCGCTGCCGTCGGGGCTGGGACCGGAGGAGACGCGGAACGGATAGCGCACGCCATTGGCGTTGAAATTGCCGTCGCCCCGCACCGAGCCTGCGAGCGAGCGGACGTCGCCGGAGAAGACGATGTCGTTGAGCTCGAGCGTCGAGCGGCTGGCGGCATCGTGGAGGGCGATGCGGCCGGTGAGGTTGAGCCGCTCGATGGCGAGCGAGGCGAGATTGAAGGTGCCGGTCGCGGTGGAGGGCAGATCGACCTTGCCCTTGGCGTCGAGGCCGAGGTCCACCGCCATACCACCGACCGAGAGCTCGGTGGCGCGCCATTCGCCGCGCATCAGCGAGCTCAGACTGAACTCGACGTCGAGCTTGTCGGCGCGCAGGCGTCCGAGATCGTTGTTGCCGCCGAAGGTGACCGAACGCAGCCGCAATTTCGGCGCCGGCAACAGCCGCGCATCGAGCTCGCCGGCCACGCGCACCGGGACGCCGATGATTCGGGTCGCCTCTGCCTCGAACTGGGGCCGGAACTGGTTCCAGTCGACGAAATATGGCCCGATCAGCGCGGCCAGCAGCGCTACGATGAAGGCAATCGCCAATCCGAGCAGCGTCGTCTGCACGGGTCTCCCCTCGGCCAAGCCGGCACCCGGGTCAAACCCAAGCTGACAAACCAAGCTTCAGGCGCGCCGGAACAGCCCCTTATATAGGGGGAAGTGTGGCGAAGTCACAGCGACTGTTGCGCGCGGCGGTTAATGCCCCAAGCCTTACTAACAGGCCTCACCAGCTCGCCGGAAGCTGCTTCAGGCCCCGCAGCACGAAGGTCGGACGCCATTCCGGGTTCTCGACGTCGTCGATGCGCAAATCCGGCAGGCGCCGCAGCAGCGTGGCGATGGCGATCTCGGCCTCGATGCGCGCCAATTGGGCCCCCAGGCAGAAATGGATGCCGCCGCCGAACGACAGCGGCCGGACGTTCGGCCTGGTGATATCGAGCCTCTCGGGGTGATCAGGGTAAACCGCCGGGTCGTGATTGGCCGAGCCGAGCAGGCAGAGCACGGTCTCGCCCTTGGGGATTTTCTTGCCGCCGAGATCGTCAATCTCCTCCAGCGCGACGCGGCCGGTCATCTGCACCGAGGAATCGTAACGCAGGAATTCCTCGATCGCGTTGGTGATCAGGTCCGGCCGCGCCTTCAGGAGCGCGAGCTGGTCCGGATTGCGATGCAGCGCGAGCAGGCCGTTGCCGATCAGATTGACCGTCGTCTCGTGGCCGGCACCGAACAGCAGGATGATGTTCGCCGTCAGCTCCTCATTGGTGAGCTTGTTGCCGTCCTCCTCGGCCTGCACCAGCTGGGTGATGAGATCGTCCCCGGGAGTCTTGCGGCGCAGCTCGAACAGCTGCTGGAAATACATCTGCGCCATCGTGGTGGCGGCGTTACCCTTCGCGATCTCCTCCGATGTCATCGGCACCGGGTCGAGCAGCCGCCCGCCGTCGCGCGAGCTCTTGTAGAAGACCTCGCGATGATCCTCAGGGATGCCGAGCATCTCGCAGATGATGGTGACAGGCAGGCGGAAGGCGAAATCCTCGATCAGGTCCATATGACCGCGGTCGATCACGGCATTGATGGTCTGGTCGACGATCTCCTGGATACGCGGCCGCATGTCCTCGACGCGGCGGGCGGTGAAGGCCTTCACGACGAGGCCGCGCAGGCGGGTGTGGTCGGGCGGATCGGCCTGCAGCATCCAGTGCCCCATGCTGCGGAACACCGGCTCCTTCATGATGTCGGGGCCATAGCGGCGCGTCGTGCGCTCCACGAAATCCTTGCCGAAACGCTTGTCACGCATCACCAGGCTGACATCGGCATGGCGGCTGGCCACGAACTGGCCGAACGGCGTGACGTGGATCGGGTCGATCGTGCGCAGCCGGTCGTAATGCGGATAGGGATTGCGAATGAAGTCCGGCGCCAGCGGATTGAACAGGGGATCGCTGGCGACGCTCTGAACTTGCTCGTTCATGGTGACCTCACATCGGTTGCCGCATGACACGATACGCCGGTTGCAGCCCCGGAGCCGGCGTAACCATCCCTGATGAATTATCAACTCGATACATTGTTGTATCGAGTTGCATTTTGCCCTAAACTGCTGCGATGTCAAGGCTGAGGACCAGGCCGACCAGGGACGACACGCGCGAGGCGCTGTTCGAGGCGGCCGCACGCGTGTTCGAGCAGGACGGCATCGGCGGCGCCAGCATAGAGGCGATCGCGGCCGAGGCAGGCTTCACCCGCGGCGCGTTCTATTCGAACTTCAACAGCAAGGACGAGCTCATCTTCGCCATGCTCGAGGACCATGTCGAGCAATCGATCCGGCGCAACATGGAGATCCTGGCGCAACACAAAAACCTCGACGACTTCATCGCGGCGCTGAAGACGATGGACCGCGCCCGGCAGGACCCCCTCGCCCGCTCGCCGCTGCTGCATATCGAGATGATCCTGTTCGTCGCGCGCGCCGAGAAGCGTCGCCCGGAACTTGCAAAACGCCTGCGCGCGCGGCGCAAGCTGATCGCCGATATCGTCGAGGCGACCTTGAAGGACAGCGCCAAAGGCGAGACGTTGAACCCGCCCTGGATGGCTTCGGTCGTGCTGGCGCTGGAAGATGGCTTTCGCCTGCACCGGCTGATCGATCCCGAGACCACGCCGGCCGACAGCTTTCTGCGCGCGATAAGCGATTTGCGACGCAGGACGGGATTGGCGTCGGACTAGGGCGCGCCAGCGACGCGCGATATCGTGTGTTCTCGCAAACGAGGATGCGTCTTCGAAAGAGCCGCGCTTTGTCGCGCGGGATAGTTTTTCGAACGCATTCGTAGCGGCGGGCGCTGCCGGCGGTCGCGCGTCACACCGGCACCGAAAGGAACTTCCAATGGCCTTCCTGTCAAAGACGACCATCGCAACGGCTGCGTTCGCGATCATCTCTAGCCAGGCGTTCTCGGAAGCGTGCTGGGATTTCAAATCCGACACCGCCTACATGTATCGCGGGCCGGGGCAAATGAGCGTCCGGGAATTCGGAGGCGACCGTCGCAGCGCGATCATGAAGTACGCGGCGAAAGTACCGAAGAACACCGTGTTCTTCATGAAGGACGGCGAGCTCTATTCTGCGGCGGGGATGTCGGAGAATTCGCTGAACGAGCTTCATATGGAATGACGGACGCAGCAAGGCGGCCACGACATCGGGAATCGGGTGGGCCGGCGGCCATGACATCGTCATAACTTCTCATGGTGGGCGCCAAAGCGCACAACAGGAGAAGTGACCGTGTCGATTGAAGACGACAACAAGGCCATCGTTGGCCAGTGGTTCACGAAGTTCTGGGGCAAGACCTGCGACCTCGGAATTGTCGATGAACTGGCAGCGCCAGATATGCTGCTGCAATACTCGCTGCACGAGCCGCGGCGTGGGCGCGACGACATCAAGGCGTTCATGACGGACTTTCGGAAAGCGTTCCCCGATCTCAATTTCTGGGGCGCTGCCGATCTCATCGCCGAAGGCGACTATGTCGTCGGCCGATGGGAAGGCGGAGGCACGCATACCGGGCCGGCGTTCGGCGACTTCCTGGCAGGATCGCTGCCGGCCAACACCGGCCGCAAGATGAAGTTCACCGGCACGACCGTGTTGAAACTCAAGGACGGAAAGATCCTCGAGGAAATCGGTCTTGACGACGGGGTTACGGCCTTGCAGCAGCTCGGCCTCATCCGCGCCGCGTGAAGCGCAAATTGCCCTGTGCCGGGCGGAGACCTCAACGAACACACCGGCGACCTCGAGGTCGCCGGTGTCATATTGGAACGCGCGCTACGCCGACCGCTTCACCGCAACCACATCCGCAGGCTTGACATCCAGCCGGCCCAGCATCGCCCGTGCCTGCTCGGCACAGTGCTCGATCAGCCAGCGCTCGAAGGCAACAGGCGCGAGCGCAGGGGCGTAGAAGAAGCCTTGCACGACGTCGCAGCCGAGCTCGGCCAGCATCTTGCGCTGGCCTTCGGTCTCGACGCCTTCGGCGACGACGGTCATGCCGAGGCCCTGGCCGACGCGCACCACGGCGGTGGCGATCGCCAGTGCGCCCGCGTCACGCTCGATGTCGCGCATGAAACTGCGATCGATCTTGATCTCGCGGATCGGCAGATGGGCGAGCCGGCTGAGGCTCGAATAGCCGGTGCCGAAATCATCCACGGACAGGCCGATGCCGAGCGCGCGAATCGCGTGCATCGTCTCCAGCGCGGCGGCGCCGTCCTGCATGAAGGTCCCTTCGGTGATCTCCAGCATCAACGCATCCGGCGGCAGATCGTATTCGGCGAGGACGTCCTCGAGCCGTGCGGCCAGCGCGACGTGGCGGAAATTGATCGGCGACAAATTCACCGAGACGCTGGGAATGTTGAGCCCGGCGCGACGCCAGGCCGCCATCTGCCGGCAGGCCTCGCGCACCGACCACAGGCCGATCTGCTCGATCAGGCCGCATTCTTCGGCGAGCGGGATGAATTTGGCCGGCGAGACATCGCCGAGCACGGCGTCGTGCCAGCGCGCCAGCGCTTCGACACCGTGGATGGCGCCGTCGCAGCTGCGAATCTGCGGCTGGTAGCTGAGGCTGAGCGCGCCCTCGGCAATGGCGCGGCGGAGCGCTGCGATCATCGCCAGCCGCTGTTCGGTCAGGCCGTTCATTTCGGCGTTGAACATGCGATGAGTCGAACGGCCCGCCTGCTTGGCCATATACATGGCGGCATCGGCCTGCTGCATCAGCGTGTCGATATCGGTGGCGTGGTCGGGATAGAGGCTGATGCCGATGCTGGCCGACATCGGCATCAGCTTCGATCCGAGCCGCAACGGCGCGGTCAGCGCTTCCGTGATGCGAGCAGCGATCTGCTCGGCACCCTCGGCATTGCGATGCGGCAGCAGGATGACGAACTCGTCGCCGCCGAGCCGGCCCAGCATGTCTTCAGGCCCGATCTGCTCGCGCAGGCGCTGCGCGAGCTGGATCAGAAGCTCGTCGCCGGCGGCATGGCCGAGCGTGTCGTTGACGTCCTTGAAGTGATCGACGTCGAGGAAGGCCAGCGCGACATGGCTGCCGGTCGGACAGGCGTTGATCGCGGTCGTGATCAGGTGTCGCAATTGCGCGCGGTTGGGCAGGCCGGTGAGAATATCGTGATAGGCAAGCCGCGCGATCTCGGCGCGCGCTTCCTTGCGTTCGATGGCGAAGGCGCCGAGGTCGACGCAGGCATCGACAATGCGCCGGTGCCAATTGCTCGGCGCGCGAGGCTCGCGATAGTAGAATGCGAAGGTGGCAATAACCCGGCCGTCCTTGGCCTTGACCGGGGTCGACCAGCACGCACGCAAGCCGGTCGCCAGCGGCATGGTCTTGTAAGGTTGCCAGCGCGGATCGGTGTCGAGATCTTCAGCCAACACCGGTTCGCCATAGAAGGCGGCGGTGCCGCAGGAGCCGACATTGGGGCCGATCGCGATGCCGTCCAGCGCGCGGGAATAGTCCGCGGGCAAGCTCGGACCGCCGAGCGGATGAATCAGGCCTGCGGCATCGACATGCAGCAGCGAGCAGACGACGTCGGGCGCGATCTCCTCGACGCGGCGGCAGAGCCGGTCGGCAATCTCGGTGATCGGCACCTCGTCGGCGAGCGCGCTCATGATGAGCTGCTGCAGCGAGCGCAACTGCCGGCTCTCGGTGATGTCTTCGACCAGTGCGAAGATGTGCTTGGCGCGGCCTTTGTTGTCGCGGAAGGCGTCGATCCGGGCGGAAATCCAGATCTCCTCGCCATCCTTGTTATAGACCAGTGTCTCGACCTCGCCGCGCCGGCCGCCGTCGAGGAGCCGCTTGACGAGCTTGGCAATGGCGGTGCGGTTGGTGTGGCATCCGGCGATCAGCTCACCTGCGCGGCGGCCCTCGGCCTCCTCGCTGGTGTAGCCGAACAGCGTCGTGAAAGAGGAATTGACGTAGAGGATGTTCTGCTCGACGTCGGTGACGATCACCGCGCGATTGGTCTGGTCCGAGACTGCGTTGAGCAGCCCGATCCTGACGCGACGCTCGGCGTCGGCGGTGACGTCGCGCGCGAACACGATGTAATGGGTGGCGCCGTTTATGGTCGTTGAGGACAACGCGATCGTGGCCTTGATCCGGCTGCCGTCGCGCCGCACCAGGCTGATCTCGTCGCGAAAGTCCACGACCGGATCGGCGTGAAGACATTTGAGGGTGAGAATGGCGGCATCGCCGCCGAGCACCTCGGCACGAGCGAGCTTCCAGATCCGCTCAGCGCCGGCGTTGAAATAGGTGATGCGATGCGCATCGTCGACGATGACGATGCCGTCGTCGGCGCATTCGAGCACGGCGCGCAGCACGTCGGGCATTTCGGTCACGGAGCAGTCGGAGGCAGACATCGTTGAACCCGGCAGCATCAGCAAGATACGGCAATCGGCTCCAGGTTAACGCGTCGATGGTGTCCAAGACCTTTTTGCAACCGACCCGCGTTCGGCCAAGCCGCGACATGCTTAACAGTCCGCGAAAGATGCAGAGGTAATCCAGTGCGAGTGGAACCTATTCCGCGCCAGTTCCCGCCCGGAGCGTGTGAAGCCGGCCGGCCACGGCCCGCACTTTGCCCGGCGAGGCCCGCCAGACCGACAGCGCCGACAGGAGGCTTACGAGGATGGCGATGGCAAAGGCGAACGTATAATTCCCAGTGCGGTCGTAGAGCAGGCCTGTCACCCATGGCCCGGCCGCCCCGCCCGCCAATGCCGCGAGCATGATCATGCCGAAGATGCTGCCCTGTTGGCGGCCCTGAAAAATCTCGAACACCACTGCGCCCATGATCGAGGTGAGCCCGTAGCCGAGCGCGCCTTGCGTGAACACCATCAGCCAGACCAGCCAGACCGAGGGCTGGTATTTCAGCGCGATCAGCGCCGCGAAGCAGATCGCAAAACCCACACAGCTGATGGCCCAGACCCATTCCCGCCCGATCCGGTCGGAGATGTGGCCGAGGAAGATCTGGCCGGGGATACCAAGCAGGCTGACGGCACCGAGCGCCCAGACCGCAACGCTCGGGCTGAAGCCGATGTCGAGCAAGAATTTGGTCTGGTGCACCTGCACCGCGTACCAGATGTACAGGCCGCAGAAATAACCGAGCGCGATCCACCAGAAGCGCGCGGTCGCAACCGCCCGCTTCAGCGTCCAGTCGGTGGCGGCCCAGTCCGGATCGACGATGTTGGAGACCGGCTTTGCGGCGCCTGTGACCGGCGCGGCGTCGCCGTCGGGTTGCAGGCCGATGTCTTCGGGGCGCTTGTGCAGCAGCAGATTGATCGGCGTCAGCACGACCAGGATCATCAGGCCCATCGCGGTGCAGGCGGTGCGCCAGCCGGTCTGCTCGATCAAATGCTGCACCCACGGCAGCAGCGTGATCGAGCCGATGCCGACGCCGGCGAACGCAATGCCGATGGCAAAGCCGCGCTTGCGGATGAACCAGTTCGGCAGGAACAGCGACTGGCCGGAATAACCGAGACACACGGAACCGGCTCCGACCATGACGCCGATCGTCAGATAGAGATGCCAGGGCTGGCTGGTCAGCGGTGCGAGCAGCAGCCCGCCGCCCATCAGCAGCACCCCGAGCTCCATCACCGCGCGCGGGCCGGCGCGGTCCATCAGCCGTCCGATCAGCGGGCTGGCCACGGCAGAGGCAACGAAACCGAAGGAGAACGCGCCCGCAGTCACGCCGCGCTCCCAGCCGAACTCGGCAATGATCGGCGGAAAGAACAGCGAGAAGGAGGTGCGCGCGTTGACGCCGATCGCCATGGTGACGAATGTCACAGCAACCACGACCCAGCCGTAGAAGAACGGAAGCCGCATTTTTCTTTGTTTCACCCCTAGACGATCCTTCGGACCATCTGGGGACGGCGGGGTCAAGCGATTTTCGCGAATGCCGGATGCGTGGCGCGCTCAGGCCGCGTCGCGCCGCGAGCCTTCGGAGGACCCATCAAGCTCAATCTGGTCGATCGGCAGCGGACGCCCGAACAGATAGCCTTGCGCGAAGTTGACTCCGAGCGCCTTCAGACGCTCGAACTCCTCTGGTGTCTCGACGCCTTCGGCGGTGACCGACATGTCGAGCCCGCGCGCCAGTGTCACGATCGAGGAGATGATCGCGGAACTGCGCGGCTGGTACGTGAGATTGCGGATGAACGATTTGTCGATCTTGATCTTGTCGAACGGAAATGCGGTGAGATAGCTCAGCGAGGAATAGCCGGTGCCAAAATCGTCGAGCGCGAGCTCGACGCCGATGCTCTTCAGCCGCTCCATAAAGGCGTGATTCTCGGCGCCGCGCTCCAGCAGAACGGATTCGGTGATCTCGATCTCGAGGCGCTCCGGTGACAGGCCGGAATCCCGCAGTGCCATGGTGATGACGTCGAACAGATCCGCTTCCTTGAACTGGATCGGCGACAGGTTCACCGCGACCATCAGGTCGGACGGCCAGCCGGCCGCATCCGCGCAGGCGCGACGCAGCACGAATTCGCCGAGCGGCACGATCAGCCCGGTCTCCTCCGCGAGCGCTATGAACTGATCGGGCGGGATCAGCCCGCGGGTCGGATGCCGCCAGCGCACCAGTGCCTCGAAGCCGCGCCGAGCGCCGGTGCTGGCATCCATGAACGGCTGATAGTGCACCTCGAGCTGGCAGAGCGCGATGGCGTCGCGCAGGTCCCCCTCCAGCGTGTTGCGCGCCTCGAGCTCGGCCGACATCGCCTCGTCATAGATGGTGAAGCAGTTGCGGCCGGCCGATTTCGAGCGATAGAGCGCAAGGTCGGCCTTCTTCAGCAGTTGCTCCTGGTCGCTGCCGTGATCCGGCGCGACGGCAATGCCGATGCTGGTGCCGATCTCGACGCGATGTCCGGGCAGCAGGAATGGCTCGGCGACCAGCTTGGCGATCCGCGCCGCGAGTTCGGTCGAAGCGGCGCGCTGATCCTCGCAGCCCTCCTGGATGATGGCGAATTCGTCGCCGCCGAGCCGCGCCAGCACGTCGGTGGCGCGCACCGCAGATTTCAGCCGTTGCGCCACCAGGCGCAGCAGCGCATCACCAGCACCATGACCGAGGGAATCGTTGACGTTCTTGAAGCGGTCGAGATCGAGCATCAGGATCGAGAAGGACCAGCCGCCGTGCTCCAGCTGGCCGTTGAGCTCGTCGAGCCGGGTCAGGAAGAAGGCGCGGTTCGGCAATCCGGTCAGCACGTCGGTCTGCGCCAGCTCCAGCACGCGCCGGTTGGCCAGCGACAGTCGCCGCGAATTGCGGCTGGCGAGCATCAGATAGGTCGACAGCGACAACGTCAGCAGCATGCCGACCATCAGCACGGCGCCGGCGCGGTCATAGCTCGTCTCCAGCGGGCCGCCGGCCGTCGGAATTGCCCGTACTTGCCAATCGGCGTCGCCGATCTTGAGGCCGCCCGACCAGTGCCGGCCGCGCGCGACATCGCGCATCGACTGCGGTGCGTCCGCTGCGGAAGCGTAGTCGGGCAGCATGCCCTCCAGGCTGATGATCCGGGCGCTGTAGGGTTGATAGACGTTGATGCTGACCGCCGGGCTCGCGCCGGTCCTGACACGGATGGCCTGCATCAGCAGGGGCAGGTCGAAGATGCCGACAACGAAGCCCGAGATATTGCGGCGGCGGTCGGCGACGGCGTCGCGCGAGGTCCCCTTGGCGTAGACGGGCACGATCACGAGTACGTTCGGCAATTGGCCGGCGCCGTTCCGGGCATAGAGCTCGGTGCGGATCGCGGCAATGTTGTCATTGTCCCGGGCGCGCTCGAGCGCGACCTTGCGGTCAGGCACGCTCATATAGTCCATGCCGTAGACACGCGATGTCTTGGCCTGCGTCGAGTAGAAGATCGGAAAGTATTCCTCGGCCTGCGGCGCAGTGGCGAAGTCGCCACCTTGGAGCGCCTTGATGTGATAGCCGGATACGCCGTCGGCAATCGCGGCCGCCTCGTATTCGGTGCGCTCCTTGCGGGTGATCCGCGGCAGCCAGCCGATCCGCAACAGGCCGGGATAACGTTCGAACAGCTTGCCGCTGAACGTCTCGAACTCGCTGCGGGTGACGCCCTCGTTGGAGGATTCGAACAGGGTGCGCAGCGCCACGAGCCGGCTGATATATTCGTTCATGCCGTTCTGCATGACGATGGCCTGCGTCTCGGCCGCGTTCTCGAACTCGATCTTATTGACGCGGTCTTCCCAGCGCGCCACCGCAGCGGCGCCCGCAAGCGAGAACAGCAGGCCAACGGCAGCCGCGACCAGCGCAGGGCGATGAAGGCCGAGCAGCGCCGCAACGCGCCACCGTCCAGTCATACGCTTTCGATCCTGATCGTTCTGATCGCGATCGCTCATCTTGATTCCGAAACGTCCCCTCGGCGCGCCAGCAGTACCTTGGGTTGAGCCGCCGTGGGGACTATCGGACAAGGAATGGGGTTAAAAACTGCACAATGTCGGAACCGACCCGCCGCGCATTGCGCGGTGTAGTTAACGATTGATCCGCGCATTCCCGCAATCTGACGGCCAATTACCGCATTTACCCGGAATCCTACGGATCATCTTCTCGAGGCCGGTTAGCGCCCTGTTCAGCCTGCGCGCCTATTGTAGCCACGACTTTTCCAGCTTCCGGCGAACTCTCTCATGAAACGACCGCGCGCAGCGCTAGGCATCGCGCTTGCCGCCGCGCTGCTGGCAGCGGCAATGCCAACGGCAAGAGCCGACGAAGTCGGCGTCAGCGAGGACGCGATCCTGTTCGGCCAGGCGGCGGTGCTCGAAGGTCCCTCCTCCCAACTTGGTCAACGCATGCGGCACGGCATCGTCGCGGCGTTCACTGAAGTCAATGCCAATGGCGGCATTCACGGCCGCAAGCTCCAGCTCATCAGCCGCGACGACGGCTACGACCCTGATCGTTCGGTGGTCCAGACGCTGCGGCTGATCGAGGACGACAAGGTGTTCGCGCTGATCGGCGCGGTGGGTACACCGACTGCGATGGCGACGATCCCGATCACGAGCGCCCGCGAAGTGCCGTTCATCGGACCACTCAGCGGGGCCGCACTGCTGCGCGACGTGGAACTGACGAATGTCGTGAACATCCGCGCCAGTTACGGCGCGGAGACGGAGACCATCATCGGGCATCTCACCGAGGATCGCCACTTCACCCGGATCGGCATCTTCTACCAGGACGATTCCTTCGGCCGTGACGGGCTCAGGGGTGTGAAGAACGCGCTCGCCAAACGCGGCCTCGAGCTCGCCGCCGAAGGCACTTTCGAACGCAACACCCGCGCGGTCGGCGCGGCCTGGCGCACGATCAAACGCGCCGAGCCCGAGGCGATCGTCATGGTCGGGACCTACGGCCCCAGTGCAGAGTTCATCAAGCTCGCACACCGCAGCGGCGTCTATCCGACATTCGTCAACATCTCCTTCGTCGGCGCGACCGCGCTCGCCAAGGAGCTCGGCCCGGACGGGGAAGGCGTCGTCGTCGCGCAGGTCGTGCCGTTCCCCTGGGATCGTTCGATCAAGCTCGTGGCTGACTACCAGGCGGCGCAGACCGCGTTTGATCCCACGCTGGCACCAGACTTCGTGGCACTCGAAGGTTATCTCTCCGGCCGCCTCGTGGCGGCTGCGCTGGAAAAAGTCGGACCGAATCCGACCCGCGCCGGCCTGTTACGCACGATCAGCGATATCGGCCGCTTCGACATCAGCGGCAGCATTGTCACCGTTGGCGCGCGCGCGATCGAGACGCCGCCAAAGGTGTTTCTCACCGTGATTCAGAAGGACGGGACGTTCAAGCCGGTGGACCGGCTGTAGGTCAGTTCACGACCGCCGCGTCCAGCGTTCGGCGTTGACCGCGCCTTGCGGCGCTTCGCCCTTGATGATGGCATCGACCTGCCGCACCGTCTCCAGCGACTGGTATTCGATCGCCTGCGGCGTCAGGCCGCCGACATGCGGCGTGGCAATGACACCAGGGAACTTCGCCAGCTCCGGTGTCGGCATCTGGTCGGGCGCACGGCCGACATCCATCGCAGCGCCGGCGATGCGGTTCTCCAGCAGCGCCTTGGCGAGCGCCGCCTCGTCGACCAGATTGCCGCGCGAGAGATTGATGAAGACGGCATGCATCTGCATGCGCGCCAACGCTGCCTCTCCGATCAGCTTCTCGGTCTGCTCGTTGGCGATGGCGAGGCACACGACGTAGTCCGAGGCCGCGAGCAGCTCGTCGAGCGCGACATGCCGGATCGCGCTGTCGCTGACATCAGCGAAGGGATCGGCCACCAGCACCTGCATGTGCAGCACCTTCGCGATCTCGGCAAGATAGCGCCCGATGCTGCCATAACCGATGATGCCAATCGTGCTGCCGGCAAGCTGCCGGCCCATCCGCGCCTCCGGCTTGCGGCCAGCGTGGTAGTCGGCCGTCGCTCGCGACACGCCGCGCGACAAATCGACCATGAAGCCGACCGCGAGCTCGGCGACCGCCTGCACGAAGCCGGGACCGGCGCGCGTCACCAGCACGCCAGCTTGCGAGGCCGCCTCGACATCGACGTTCCTGATATCGACCGCACAGCGCACGAAGGCTCGCAGGCGCGGCAATTGCCCAAAAATCTCGCCGCGGCCCTCGGTCATGCGATCGGCGACGATGATGTCGGCGTCCTTGGCCGCATTGACGAGGTTCGCCGAGTCGAGCGCCTGGTCACCTTCGTGCAGGATCACCTCGGCGATGGCGCGCAAGCCGTTCAGGCTGCGATCACCATAGTAATTGCGGCGCATCTCCGGCGTGTGGGCCAGCAGGACTTTCACGGGTAGCACTCCTTCAATAGCCAAACGCGCGCGGCAAGGCGGTGCTCAGCCATGGCACGAAAGCGATCACCAGCAGGCACAGGAACAACAGGCCGAGATAGCCGAGGATCGGCTTCACCGTCTGCTCGATCGGCACATTGCCGATCAGGCAGGCGCCGTAGAGCCCGAGCCCCAGCGGCGGCGCGAACAGGCCGACGCCCATCGCAATCACGAGCACGACGCCGAAATGCAGGGGATCGATGCCGAGCTGCACTGCCACCGGCAACAGCAGCGGCCCGAAAATGATCAGCGCGGCCGCCCCTTCCAGCACCGAGCCCATCACGATCAGCACGGCGATGGCGAGCAGGATGAACAGCCACGTGCCGCTCGTCTTGGACAGGCCCAGCATGAAGTCGCCGACCGCATGCGGCACCTGCTGCAAGGTCAGCGTGAACGCCAGCGATTGCGCCGCGGCGACGATGAACAGCACCAGGCCCGCACGCGTTGCAGCCTGCACGAAACTCTGCGCCGCCGATCTGAGGCTGAGCTCGCGGAACACCACGCTGCCGACGACAAGCGCATAGGCGACGGCGAATGCGGAGATTTCCGTGGCCGTGGCAAAGCCGCTCTTGAAGCCGAAGAAGATCATGAAGATCAGGCCGAACGATGCGATCGCGCCGCTCCAGAGGCCCGAGACCGCAACCTGCGGTTCGACCTCCTCGGCGTCATCAGGCGTCTTGCCTGACATGATGGAGAAGGCGATCAGCACCGCCGCCATCAGCGCCGCGGGCAGCAGGCCTGCCATGAACAGACCGCCGATCGAAAGGTTTGCGACAAAGCCCAGAATGATCAGATTGATGCAGGGCGGAATGGTCTCCGCCATCACCGCGGACGCCGCGAGCAGCGCCACCGCGCTGCCCGGATTCTGCTTCGAGCGGCGCGCTGCCGGGATCAGCACCGAGCCGACGGCGGCAACATCAGCCATCTTCGAACCTGATATGCCGGAGAACAGCACCATCGAGGCGACCATCACGACATTCAGGCCGCCGCGCATGCGGCCGACCGCGCGCTGCAGCAGCTCGATCAGGCGTACCGACATGCCGTTGGCTTCCATGAGGTAGCCGACGAGGATGAAGAACGGAATTGCCAGCAGCACGAAATTGTCGATGCCGCGCGCCATCTGCTGGGCGAAGATGACGCCGGGCAGCGCGCCCTCGACCCAGATGAAGATCAGCGCGGCCAGCGCCAGCGCAAAGCCGATCGGCAGGCCGCCGAACAGCGTCGCGAAGAAGCCGATCAGCATCAAGGTGCCCGCCGACGGCACCGAGGACGGCGACAGAGTGTCCCATGCGAGATAGAGGCCGGTGACGACGGCGACTGCGACGAGGCCCCTGGCAATCTCCGGCAGCGATCGCGCGCAGAGATGATCGATCGCGAACACCGTCATGAACAGCGCGCCGATGCCCATCGGGTAGAATGTCAATTCCAGCGGCAGGCCCGAGCCGGTTGTCTGTCCTGATGTCAGCGAGCCCAGCTTGATCGCGTTATAGGCGACATAACCGGAGATCAGCACGACGAGCAGGCTGCTTGCCGCATCGACCAGCGTGCGCAGCCGCATCGGCAGCAGATCACGGAAGAAGGACACGCCGACATTCTCGCCGCGCGCCAGCGCACTCGCCGCGCCGAAGAAGGCCGATCCGACCATCAATCCGCGCGCGACGTCATCGGACCATTCGACCGGAGCGTTGAAAAAGAAGCGCAGCAGCACCGATCCGCAGACGACCGCGAGATCGGCGGCCAAAAGGATGGCCGCGATCGCGTCGCTGCAACGAAGCAGCAACCCGATGCCCCCGCGGCGGCCGCTCGGGAGCGATACGGCTTCTGCCATCGCCATCTCAGGCTTGCGTCGAACGAATGATGTCGATCACGGCCTTGGACTCCGGCCGCGCCTTGATGAAGTTATCGATCTGCGGCGCCACGCGCTTCTTGAAGGCCTCGCGATCGCATTCGGCTACCGTCACGCCCTTCTCGGTCAAGGCCGTCAGCGCCTCTTTCTCGACCGCAAGCCCGTGGGCCCGCGTGTCGACCGCGGCCTTCTTGGCGGCGTCGAGGAAACCCTCGCGCAGCTTCGGATCCATGCGGTTGAACGTCATGTCGCTGAAATAGACCGCCAGCGGCGAGAAATTATGCTGCGTCAGCGCATAGGACTTTGCCGTCTCATAGAACTTGCTGGCAAGGATGGTCGGCGGATCGTGCTCGAGACCGTCGAGCACCCCGGCCTGCAGCGCCGTGTAGATTTCGCCGAACGCCAGCGGCGTCGCGGCAGCACCCATGAGGCGCAGGCATTCGGTGATGACGGGATTGGGCAGGGTGCGGATCTTGAGGCCGGCAAGATCCTCAGGCGTCTTCACCGGCTTCTTCGCGAGCACGCTGCGCGAGCCGAAATTATAGGCCCAGGCGATGATGCGGATGTTGCTGCCCTTGAGCAGCGCGTCCTCGATCGGCTTGGCCGCACCCGCGTCGAACGCCTTGGTCTGCTGCGGGAAGCTCGCGAACAGAAAGCCGAGATCGTAGGTGCCGACCAGCGGGACCAGATTGGCCGAGATCGACGAGCCCGAGATCATGAGGTCGATGACGCCGAGCTTCACCGAGTTGATGACGTCGATCTCCTGACCGAGCTGGTTGTCGGGGAAGAAGGCGACCTCGACCTGCTCGCCAAGCCCGTTGGCCTTAATCTGCTTCACGAGATTGTCGTAGTAGACGCGGCCGTTGGCGAATTTGGGATCGTTCGGCAGCGAGGAGGAGCATTTCAGCTTCAGCGTCGCAGCTTCGGCGCGGCCGATGATGGCGGGAGAGAGCACGAGGCCGGCGGTCAGCGCCGTCGACGACTTGATGAACGTGCGACGGCTGACGGGCACGAGGGTCATGATGTCTCTCCCCAATATGTTTTTATTTGCTGGCCACGGTCGTTGCCACGGCCTGTTGCGCGCAGAGTATGGCCAAAGCGACGAGGCAGGCAAGGCTTGCCGTCAAGCGCGATCCGCGTGCGAGCGGCAGGCACGCCAGCACGAATTGCTGGGAAATGCCTATATTTGCGGTTGTTTTCGATCATGCCGCATCGCGGCCGAACGGCTTCCATGCAAGATTGACGCAGATCGATCCAATTCAGGTATGGATCAATGCCGAACGCAGATTGATGGGCACGCAGCAAAAAGCTGCGGGACCGGAATCCCGCAGCTCTGCCTTTTTCAGCGATCGACGAGATCAGCGCGACGGCGCGACGCTCAGCTGTCCGTTCGCCGCCTCGACATCGCGCGAGGGCCGCAGCGCGAAGGCGCCATCGCCGAGCAGCGCCTGCGCGACCAGCGCGATCACCCAGAACGCCGGATATTCCCAGCCGCCCTTCGGATTGGTGAAAAAGAAACCGGCCGCACCATGCACGGTGAAGATCGCGCCGAGCAGAACGGGAATGCCGACCAGCGCCGCATAGCGGGTCCAGACGCCGAGAATCAGAGCAATGCCGCTGAGAACCTCCACGGTCATGACGACGTAGGCGAGCTCGGGCGGGAAGCCGAGGCTGCCGAAGAACTTTGCGGTGCCGGCGGGGGTGAAAACGAACAGTTTCAGGCCGGCATGGGCCAGGAACAGCGCGCCCAAGGTCACGCGCAGCACCAGCGCGGCGTAGGGAGCGGTACGGGAATCGATCATAGCAGTCTCCATTGTTACGCGATCTATGATCTATTCTCAGAAGAATGATAATCTGCTATTTTGGAATTATACTTCACACTATCAGAGTGAAATCGATGCTCGACCGGCTGACCAGCCTGGAAGTCTTCGCCAAGGTGGCGGCGAACGGCAGCCTGTCAGGCGCGGCCCGGGCGATGGGCCTGTCGCAGACCATGGTGACCAAACATGTCGCCTCGCTCGAGGCGCGGCTCGGCATCAGGCTGTTCCACCGCACCACGCGGCGGCTGTCGATCACCGAGGCCGGCCGGCTCTATCTGGAATCCTCCGAGCGGATTCTCGCCGACATGGAGACGGCCGACGCCGCGGTCGCGCGCGAGCGCGTCGAGCCGCGCGGCTCGCTGCGGGTCAACGTGCCCGTCGTGTTCGGCACACGCCAGATCGCACCGCTCATTGCCGACTTCTCGGAGCGTCATCCCGAGGTCACGATCGAGCTCGGCCTCAACGATCGTCTGGTCGATCTCGCCGAGGAAGGCTGGGACCTCGCGATCCGTATCGGCAAACTGCGTGACTCCAGCATGGTGGCGCGCAAGCTCGCGCCGAACCGCCTGGTCGTCTGCGCTGCCCCGTCCTATCTCGCCAAGCACGGCACGCCGCGCAGCGTGGCCGATCTCGCCGCGCATAATTGCCTCGGCTACACGCTGTCGCAGCAGGCAAGCGCTGCGGAATGGCTGTTCGGCGCGGATGGCGAGATCCGCGTCCAGATCTCCGGCAATCTGCGCGCCAACAATGGCGATGCGCTGCGCGCGGCGACGCTGGCTGGCCTTGGCCTCGCGCGACAGCCGACCTTCATCGTTGCCGACGATTTGCGCGCCGGCACGCTGGTCGCGCTTCCACTCGACCAGCCGGAGATGCAGTCATCTGCCGTGCATGCGGTCTACCTGCCCGATCGTCGCCCGCCGGCAAAAGTGCGCGCCTTCATCGATTTCCTCGCTGCGCGCTTTGCACCTGATCCACCATGGGATCGCGGGTTGTTCTGACAGTGCACGGCATGACGCGACGGCTGCGGCAGAGCCCCTGCCCCACTTTTCCGGATCATGCTCGAGCGTGAGCTAGCGCACAGACAGAGCAATGGCGGACGACTAGAAAAGGTGACATCCTCGCGCCCATTGCCAATGGAGGTGACATCATGCGCCGTCCAGTCCTTTGCAATTTGATTCTTGCCTCCGGTCTCCTTGCGCTCACCCAGTTGATGACGCCGACGGAAGCTGCGGCCGAAGCCCGGCTTGCGCTGGTGATCGGCCAGTCCGCCTATCGCACGGTGCCGGAGCTGCCCAACGCCGCCAATGATGCCAAAGGCATGGCCGAGCTGCTCGGCAATGCCGGCTTCACTGTCACGTCAGCACCGAACCTCGCGCAGAATGAGATGCGCCAGGCGATCTCGGACTTTGCCGGCAAGGTCAGCGCCAGCGGCGCCGACACCGTCGCGCTGGTGTTCTATGCCGGTCACGGCCTGCAGATCGACGGCGAGAACTATCTCGTTCCCGTCGATCTCGATCCCAAGCGCGAGGCGGACATCCCGCTCCAGGGCGTGCGGCTGAACGACATGCTCAACACCCTCGGCGCGCTGCCGACGCGGGCGCGCATCTTCATGCTGGATGCGTGCCGCAACAACCCGTTCCCGGCGCTCTCAGGCGCCGGCCACGGGCTCGCCATCGTCGACACCAAGGCCGGCGCGCCCGGCTCGTTCATCTCCTACTCGACCTCGCCCGGCGCCGAAGCCGAGGACGGCTCCGGTGCCGACAGTCCCTACACCACGGCAGCCCTGGCCGTCGCAAAGCAGCCGAACGTTCCGATCGAGGAAGTGTTCAAGCGCATCCGCATCGCCGTGGCGCAGTCGACCGACGGGCGTCAGATCCCCTGGGAAAGCTCGTCGCTGACGACCGACTTCAAGTTCTTCGGCGAGAGCAGCGGCCAGCCTGCAGCACCGGGCGCAAACGCGATGGCGCTCGCCAGCACCCCGCGCAGCGTCGCTGACTGGCGCAAGGATTTGCAGGGCAAGGATGCCAAGGTCGCCTATGATCTCGTGATCGCCGACGACACGGTGGAAGCCTATCAGGCCTATGTCGAACTGTACGCGCAGGATCTCCGCACGCCGCGCTTGCGCACAGTCATGGAGCGGCGGCGCCAGATGCTGGCATGGGACCGCGCGGTGGCGATCAACACCCGTGCGTCCTACGAGGCTTATCTGGCGAACTGGGACAACAGCGACCTCGCCGCGACCGCGCGCCGGCTCTTGCTGCGCGTGCAGAACCGCAATTATGTCTTACCGGTTGCCGCGGCTGCGGTCCCGGTCGCCGTCGCCATGGCGCCGACCTGCCCGTGCTCGGCCCCGACGCCGCCGGCATCGACGCCGGTCAACCCGACGATCGCCCCCATCATCAAGAAGCGCGTGGACGACACGCCGCCGCCGTCGAAGCGCAAGGTGGTCGACACGCCGCCGAAGCGCCGGCCGCCGCCTGACGAAGTCGTGGTCGAGCGTGCACCGCCCCAACAAGGCCCGCCGCCGGCCGCCATCATGCAAGGCATCGGCATCGGTGTCGGGATTGGCATGGGAATGGGCGGCGGAGGCCGTGGCGGAGAGATGGGACACGGCGATTACGGCCGCGGGAACAGATACTGAGATTATTGATCGTGAAGCGGAGGGCCACCTTGCCCTCCGTCATTGCGAGCGCAGCGAAGCAATCCAGAGTCTTTCCGCGGAGGGATTCTGGATTGCTTCGCTGCGCTCGCAATGACGATGGAGAGGCCGCTACCTGTCTCCCTTCCGGAAATGCTGTAGTCTGATGGGCCGATACGCACATTCCGGGGATTCGACATCGATGCCGCAAGACGCTCACGCCAAAGACTCATGGCCGCTGTTTCGATCGCTCGCGCCCTATGCCCTGCCCGGCGATCTCATGGCGGGACTGACGCTCGCGGCCATCGCCATCCCCGAGCAGATGGCGACCGCCCGGCTCGGCGGTTTTGCGCCGCAGATCGGCTTCTTCGCCTTCATGGCGGGATCGCTCGGTTTTGCGCTGCTCGGTGGCAATCGCTTCCTGTCCTGCGGCGCCGATTCCACGATCACGCCGATCTTCGCCGGCGGACTTGCTGCGCTAGCTACTACCGGCTCACCTGAATATCAGGGGCTTGCGATCGCGCTGGCCCTGATGGTCGGCGCCATGATGCTGGCTGGCGGCGCATTCCGGCTCGGCGGCATTGCGAACCTCCTGTCGATGCCGGTCATGGTCGGCTTCCTCGCCGGCATCTCCGTCCACATCATCGTGTCGCAATTGCCTGGAGTGCTGGGACTGGAATCGCCAGGTGGCCCGACGCTCGACCGCATCGGCGTGCTCGCGAGCGAGATCGGGCGCACCAATCCCATCACGTTCTGCATCGGCTTCGGCGTGCTGGCCGTGGTCTTCATTTCCGAGAACATCAGCGCAAAAATTCCCGGCGCGCTGATCGGCCTCGTCGGCGCAACGCTGGCCACCATCGCGCTAGGTCTCGAGAGCAAGGGCGTCAACGCGGTCGGCACTGTACCGGGCACGCTGCCACGACCGACCTTCCCTGATCTTGCGCCGGAGCTCTGGGTGCGGCTGGTGCCGCTCGCTTTTGTGATCACCGTTGTGGTGATGGTGCAGACTGCCGCGACGACGCGGTCCTTCCCGTCCGATCCCGACAAGCCCGCCGATGTTGATCGCGACTTCCTTGGCGCCGGCGCCGGCAGCGTGCTGTCAGGCCTGTTCGGCGCGTTTCCGGTCAATGCGAGCCCGCCGCGCACCGGCATCGTCGCCGAGACCGGCGGACAGTCGCAGCTCGCAGGCCTTGCCGCGGCGGCGATCGTGCTGGCGCTGCTCGCATTCGGTACCGGATTGCTGCGCCACGTTCCGGACGCCGCGCTTGGCGGCATCTTGCTGTTCGTGGCGCTACGGATCATCCGTGTGCAACAGATCGTGACGATCTATCGCCAGTCGTTCAGCGAGTTCCTGCTGATCGTCGCCACCGCGGCGCTGATCATCGTGCTGCCGATCCAGCAGGGCGCCTTCCTCGGCATCGTGCTGTCGTTGCTGCACGGCATCTGGAGTACGACGCGCGCGCGACTCGTCGAGTTCGAGCGCGTGCCGGGCACCACGATCTGGTGGCCCGCGCATCCGCACATCACCGGCGAGCGCGTGGCAGGCGTTGCCGTGATCGGGCTGCAGGCACCGCTGTCCTTTCTTAACGCGCCGGGTTTTCGCAGCGACGTGAGCAAGGTTCTGGGCACGGCGGCACCGCAATTGCTGGTGCTGGAGGCGAGCGGCATGGTCGAGATCGACTTCACCGCCGCGCAGATCCTGCTCGATGTCTTCAAGGTGTGCAACGCGCAAGGGGTCACGGTCGCACTGGCGCGGCTGGAATCAGTGCGGGCGCAGGACGCCTTCGAGCGCTTCCGCCTGTTCGAAGTCCTGCCGAAGGAGCACGTCTTCCACAGCGTGGACGAGGCCGTACACAAGCTCGCGAAATAGCTGCCGTTACTGAACCAGCGCCGGATGATCCCGCTGCGCCACCTCGCGGATCCAACTGGTGTGGATCGCGCGGAACAGGATCTGCGCGGTCTTGAGGTCGTTCGCCGTCATGCAGAGATTGACGATGCGATGCACCGCATCGTCGCGCATCAGGCCGTCGGAAATCTTCATGGCGATCTCCATCGCGACCTTCGCCGCGCGCTCATAACGAGCACTCTCGCCCTTGTCGTTTCGCGCAGTGGCGATGGCGCTCTGGGCCGCAGCGTCACAGATGGCACGGATACGCGCGGCGGCCTCGATGTCGCCGAGCGGCGATTCGATCGCTTCGTCCCAGATGTCTGCCCGCTGCTGCCTCGCAAACCACTTCATCGCCCCACCATCCGCGGTCTTCCAGACGTCGATCTGCCGCACTCCAGGCTCACTGAGCATAGAGAGACCAATCGAGATCGGCGAGACGATTTTTACGTCACGAACTTTCGCAGGGCGCGCATTCAGGATGTTCGACGCGGTCCGATGGCCTCAAACTGCGCCTTCTGCTCGTCATTGAGCGTGCCGTAGAAATCCTCCAGCGCCGCGCGAACCGACTTGACGCCGTCGAGCATGACATCGAGTCGCTTGCGGACGGCGGCCATCCGCGCCGGCGGCGTCATCACCTCGTCAGGCTGGCAGGCCGCCTTCAGCGATGTGCTGGCCCTGGCGCTGGTGTCCTGAAGCACTTGCAGCGCTGCGCGCTGGGTGTCGTTGGGATGGAGCCTCGCCTCGATCTCGGCGCCGGGCCAATCGAGCGCGGCAGGCGCACCGCAATTCTGGATCAGCGATGCACCGGCGTTGCCGGAATTGGTCGCGCGCCGCTGGTCTTCAGCGAGCGCATTGAAGCGCGCCTTCTGTTCGTCGGCGAGTGACCCGTAGAACTTATCGAGGGCCGGTTGAACGAGATCGACGGCCTTCTCCATCGCCTCGATGCGCTGCTGCATCGCCGCCAGCCGGCCGGGCGCCGTCGCCGCGACCTGCGTCGGGCATGACGCGCGGATCAATCCGGCCGCATCTATCGAGGCATTGCCGAGCTCGTCGAGGCTTGCGCCTTGTGCTTCAGTCGGCTGCACCGCGGCGGCAATCTGGTCGATCGGCAGACCGACGATCTCGCGGCGGTCGCTGCCGCAAAGCTGATCTAGCGCGACGCCTCGCGATTGCCGGCGTCCCCGCGGTCGTGACGGCAGATAGGCTGACAAAGCGTCGTAGCCATAGGGCGCGAACAGGCCGGCATAGATGTCCTGAAAGCCGTAGCCCCAGAAGCCGAGCCCGTCGCCCCAGATCGTGTAGTCGTAGAGGTCGTTGTACGCGAACGGCCAGAACAGCGGTCCGACCCAGCCGTAACCGCCCCCTGCATGTTGCCACCATCCGCTGCTCGCACCATGCCGGCCGGCGAGGGCGGCCGCAGCTGCGATCTGGGCGCGCGCCGCAGGATTGCTGATCAGACGACCGTTGCGGAAGGCGCTGGAATGCAAATTGAGCGCGTTGTGGAAATTCGCCGGGCGAACGGCCGCATTGCGGATCTGACCGAAGTTCGGTCCGCCATGTCGAGCGCCTGCCGCAAAGCGAGGCCCGCCATGATGCCCGCCGCCATGCGCGTGCCCACCCCCATGTCCACCACCGTGTCCGCCACCATGATGACCACCATGGCCACCGCCATGCCCGCCACCGTGACCACCGCCACCATGGCCGCCACCGTGTCCGCCTTTACCGAGAGCCGTGCCCGCCAACGCGCAGGCTAGCGCCATCACGGCGATCCCAATGACCGGTCGCAACATCGCATCCTCCCGCCATTGAGGCATCGGAAATGGACGGGAGATGGAACCGGCATATCAACGGAAAGTTCCGCGACGCAGCAGGCTACGCCTCCGGCACGATCTTGCCGGGGTTGAAGATGTTTTGCGGATCGAGTGCCTTTTTCAGCGCACGCATCGCATCGAGCGCTTCAGGGCCGAGCTCGGCCTTGAGATATTTCTGCTTGCCCTGGCCGATGCCGTGCTCGCCGGTGCAGGTGCCGTCCATCGCCTGCGCGCGTTCGACGAGGCGGTGCATGAACTCCTCGCCGCGGGCCATCTCGGCGGCATCGTTGGTGTCGCACACCAGCGAGCAGTGGAAATTGCCGTCGCCGACATGGCCGACGATCGGCGACAATAAATTAAGGCGCTTGAGATCTTCCTCGGTCTCGCTGACGCAATCGGCAAGGCGCGAGATCGGCACGCAGACGTCGGTTGCGACCACGCCGATGCTGTCGCCGGGCCGCAGTGCCTTGACGGACCAATAGGCATCGTGCCGTGCCTGCCACAGTTTTGTGCGATCCTCCGGCTTAGTGGTCCAGGAGAAATCGCCGCCGCCACAGTCTTTCGCGATCTCGCCGAATGCCTTGGACTGTTCGGCGACCTCGATCTCGCTGCCGTGGAATTCCATCAGCAGCAGCGGCGTCTCCGGCAGCGTCAGCTTCGAATAGGCATTGCAGGCCTTCACCTGCGCGGCATTGAGCAGCTCGATGCGCGCGACGGGAATGCCGGTCTGGATCGCCAGAATCACCGCCTGACACGCCCCGTGCACGGTCTCGAACGACACGGCGCCGGCCGCGATCGTATCCGGGATGCCGCGCAGGCGAATGGTCAGCTCGGAGATGATGCCGAGCGTGCCTTCGGCACCGACGAACAGATGCGTCAGGTCGTAGCCGGCCGACGACTTTTTCGCACGCGTCCCTGTCGTGATGATCTCGCCGTCGCCACGCACCACCTTCAGCGCCAGCACGCTGTCGCGCATGGTGCCGTAGCGCACCGCGTTGGTGCCGGAGGCACGGGTCGAGGCCATGCCGCCGAGCGAGGCATCCGCGCCGGGATCGATCGGGAAGAACAGGCCCTGGTCGCGCAGATGCTCGTTGAGCGCCTTGCGGGTGACGCCGGGCTGGATCACGCAGTCGAGATCCTCGGCATGGACCGCGAGCACCTTGTTCATGTCGCGCAGATCGATCGAGATGCCGCCGGCGGGCGCGTTGACCTGGCCTTCGAGCGAGGTGCCGGTGCCGAAGGGAATGACGGGCACGCCGTTCCTCGCGCAGATCCGCACCACGTCCTGGATGTCGGCCGTCTCCTGCGCCATCACCACGCCATCGGGCGGCTGGTTGACGATCCATGTCGTGGTATGGCCGTGCTGTTCGCGGACGGCCTGCGAGGTGATGAGGCGGTTGCCGAAGCGTGCGGCAAGCTGCTCCAGCGCGCTTGCAAGGGCTTTCGGCTCCGGCCGCGGCGGATTATTGGTGATTGATGTACCCACGGATCGTCCTCCCGACAGAAGAAACCGTGGCAAAGGACATCTCACCGGTCAAGTCAAGCGACCGGACGCATAGCCAGGGAATGAGACATGCCGGAGAGTGCCGCTTCGAAGCCCGCCGAGCCGTTCCGCAGTTCGATCATGCAGATCGAGCCGCAATGGATCGATTATAACGGCCATCTCAACATGGCCTATTACAACGTGATGTTCGACCGGGCGATCGACCAGATGTGGCTGCAGCTCGGGATCGGACCAACCTATATGAAGGACCGCAACGGCTCGACCTTCACGGCCGAATGCCACGTGCGGTATTTGCGCGAGATTCATCTCGGCGATCCCGTGCAGGTCTCGGTCTGGCTGCTGGAAGCCGACGACAAGCGCCTGCACACATTCCAGGAACTGCGTCACGCGACCGAAGGCTGGCTGTCGGCCACCTCCGAGAACATGTCGCTGCACATCGACATGGGCTCGCGAAAGGTGGCGGCGTTTCCGCCAGATATCCGCGAGCGCATCGCAGCCGTCGTCAAGACCCACAGCGCCGTGCCGCGACCCGAGGGCATCGGCCGGAACGTGGCGATGCCCTCGAAGCGATAAGAGAAGATGCTGCCGTCCACCTCTCCCCGACGGGGAGAGGTGAAGAGCGCGCGCTAGATCCTGCGGCCGCGGGCGAGGCCGACCACGGCCGAGACCAGGAACAGCACGACCGCGACGAAGAAGATGATCTTGGCGATTTCGATCGACGCGCCGGCGAGGCCGCCAAAGCCCAGGATACCGGCGATCAGTGCGATAATCAGAAACGTCACAACCCAGCTCAGCATGGTCAAAACCTCTGTTTCGATGACTGCATGCGTTCGGCGCGACTGAGGCGCCTCACTTGCAGAAACAATCGCCGGCTCGGAACATTGGTTCCGGCCGCCGGCCGCCGGAAATTCGCTCGGCGTCCAGGAACAAATCGGCCCGCCGTGCACGTGGAAAACCTCGTCGGGCCGCCCCATATAGGGGCCAATCCCTGTTAAGAAGGCTCCCTTCCGCCACCCCGCGGTGCCATCGTGGGGCCAATGATTCGCATGACCGAGCCGAGCAAGATCACCAGCGTACCCGACCACCAGCCCGCAGCCGGCGGCATCGCCGCGCGTGCGCGCGCCTCCGTGGGCCCGAAATACCTCTCCGGCCTCAATCCCGAGCAGCGCGAGGCCGTGGAGACGCTGGACGGCCCGGTCCTGGTGCTGGCCGGCGCCGGCACCGGCAAGACCCGCGTGCTGACCACGCGCATCGCGCACATCCTGAGCCAGGGCCGCGCCCGCCCCGCCGAGATCCTGTCGGTGACCTTCACCAACAAGGCCGCGCGCGAGATGAAGCACCGGCTCGGCCAGATGCTCGGCCATGCCGTCGAGGGCATGCCGTGGCTCGGCACCTTCCACTCCATCGGCGGCCGCATCCTGCGCTTCCATGCCGAGCTGGCGCAGCTCAAGTCGAACTTCACCGTGCTCGACGTCGACGACCAGGTGCGGCTGCTCAAGCAGCTCCTGCAAGCCGAGAACATCGACGACAAGCGCTGGCCGGCGCGCATGCTGGCCGGACTGATCGACGGCTGGAAGAACCGCGGCCTGACGCCGTCGCAGGTACCGTCAGGCGAAGCCGCGATGTTCGCCAACGGCAAGGGCGGCAAGCTCTATGCGAGCTACCAGGAGCGGCTGAAGATCCTCAACGCCGCCGATTTCGGCGATCTCTTGCTGGAGAACATCCGCATCTTCCGCGAGCACCCGGATATTTTGCGGCAATATCAGCAGCGCTTCAAATTCATCCTGGTCGACGAGTACCAGGATACGAACGTCGCGCAATATCTGTGGCTGCGGCTGCTGTCGCAGGCGCCGTCGTCTCTCGCCTCTCCCCGCGTGCGGGAAGAGGCCGACGCGCAAAGCGCGGCGGGTGAGGGGGACTCTCCGCAAGCTGGGTTCGTGGAAGCAGCCCCTCACCCCAACCCTCTCCCCGTAAAGGACGGGGAGAGGGAGAAAAACCACGTCAAAAACATCTGCTGCGTCGGCGACGACGATCAGTCGATCTATGGCTGGCGCGGCGCCGAGGTCGACAACATCCTGCGCTTCGAGCACGATTTCCCGGGCGCGAAAGTGATCCGCCTCGAGCGCAACTACCGCTCGACCGGCCACATCCTCGCCGCCGCCTCGCACCTGATCGCGCATAATGAAGGCCGGCTCGGCAAGACGCTGCGCACCGAGGACCATGACGGCGAGAAGGTCACGGTCACGGGCTCCTGGGATTCCGAAGAGGAAGCTCGCGGCATCGGCGAGGAGATCGAGCAGATCCAGCGCAAGGGCGAGAAGCTCAACGAGATCGCCATTCTCGTGCGCGCGTCCTACCAGATGCGCGAGTTCGAAGATCGCTTCGTCACGCTCGGCCTGCCCTATCGGGTCATCGGCGGCCCGCGCTTCTACGAGCGCGCCGAAATCCGCGATGCGCTGGCCTACTTGCGCGTCATCAATTCGCCCGCGGACGATCTCGCCTTCGAGCGCATCGTCAACGTGCCCAAGCGCGGCCTTGGCGATGCCACCATACAGTTGCTGCACGATCACGCCCGCAAGCGCCGCATTCCCTTGTTCGACGCGGCGCGCGCGGTGGTCGAGACCGACGAGCTGAAGCCGAAGGCGCGCGGGTCCTTGCGCGACGTCGTTGCCCAGTTCGATCGCTGGCGCGCCCAGCGCGAGGTTACCGCGCATACGGATCTCGCCCAGATCGTGCTCGACGAGAGCGGCTATACCGAGATGTGGCAGAAGGACCGTTCGGCCGATGCCGCGGGCCGGCTGGAGAACCTCAAAGAGCTCGTGCGCTCGATGGAGGAGTTCGAGAACCTGCAAGGATTCCTCGAGCACATCTCGCTGGTGATGGACCGCGAGGGCGGCGCCGAGGACGACGCAGTGTCGCTGATGACACTGCACTCGGCCAAGGGCCTCGAATTCGACAACGTGTTCCTGCCCGGCTGGGAGGAAGGCCTGTTCCCGAGCCAGCGCACCCTCGACGAGCAGGGCCGCGCGGGGCTCGAGGAAGAACGCCGGCTCGGCCATGTCGGCCTGACCCGCGCCCGCCGCCGCGCCATGATCTATTTCGCCACCAACCGCAGGATCCATGGCACCTGGTCGACCACGATCCCGTCGCGCTTCCTCGACGAACTGCCGGCGGCCAATGTCGAGATCACGGAATCCAAGGGCGGCTCGGCCTGGGGCGGCACCGGCGGCTACGGTGCTTCGCGCTTCGACGACATGGAAGCCTTTGGCTCGACCTATTCGACGCCGGGCTGGCAGCGCGCGCAGGCCAATCGCAACCGCGGTGGCGGCCGCAATGGCGGTGGCGGGCGCGGCGGCTTCGAGGAAGAAGCCGCAACGTTCTCCTCGTCGTCGTCAGGCCCCGATTTCGGCAGCTTCTCCTCGCGCCGCCGCGGTCCCCTGACGATCGAAGGCGAGTTGGTCGCCAAATCCACCGGCACGACGTCGGAATTCTCGCTCTCCGACCGCGTCTTCCACCAGAAATTCGGGTACGGCCGCGTCACCAAGATCGACGGCAACAAGCTCACCATCGCCTTCGACAAGGCCGGCGAGAAGAAGGTCGTGGACAGCTTTGTGCAGCGGGCGTGAGCGCCGACATGGCGCACTACGTGGCCATCATTGAAGACAACGGCCCTGACGACGTCAGCCTGTGGTTTCCGGACCTGCCCGGCTGCATGTCCGGCGGCGACGACATCGACGAGGCCCTGGAGAACGCACCCGAGGCCATCGCATTCTATGCCGAGGAGGTGATCGCGGACGGTGGCGAGCTTCCTCCGCCGCGAACACTGGACGAGCTCAAAGCTGCCCCGGAATTTGCCGACGCGATCCGGAACCACACGGCCGTCCTGATCGAATGGCCACCCCTCGCCGAGGAGTGAGGACTGTTCGCCGCACTCGCCGGACTCTCGACAGTTCGGGGGCGATCAGCCCTTGACCATGGCGAACTTCCCCGTATCAGATGCAACCATGATCCGGGGCTTCATCACACTGATCGTGCTTGCATTGGGGACGCCGTCGCTCAGCGCGGCGGAGACCATGAGCTTTGGCGATTCGATCGGGCTCCTGGCCAGGAGCTGCGGTGCGGAGATCGTCGCCAATTGCCGCGGCGTCAATCCGGACTCGACCCGCCTGAAGGAATGCCTGTCCCGCAACCGGGACGTGCTCTCCCAGCAGTGCCAGAGCGATTACCTCACCGCGTTCGACGCCATCCAGAAGCGCGTCGCCGCCCGTGTCACGGTCGCGAACGCCTGCCAGCGCGAGATCGTCAAGGTCTGCGGCGGCTCGACAAAGGAGACCAGCAAGTCGATCCCCTGCCTGATCTCGACGCCCAAGGGCATCAGCAACAACTGCCTGAAGGCCGTCGACGAGGCGGGGTATCGATGATGCGCGCAACCGGGCACAGCACCGCCGGCATCGGCATCGCCTTGGGCCTCGCGCTGCTCGCAGGCGCCGCGGCCGCGCAGACTGCGCCGACCCGCGACGACATCGTCGGCAAGCTCAATCATTTCGAGGAGGCCCCCGAGGTCGACCTGCCCGCGCTGAAGCAGCAGGTGATGGAGCGGGCCAAGGCGAGGATCAAGAACGATCCGGGTCCGGTGAACCGGCCGCCGATCGCGCCCGACCTCGCCAAGCTGCCCGCCTTCAACGCGCAGATCCAGTTCGACGCCGATACGCCGATCATCCAGCCGGAGTCCTACCAGACCGTTGGCCGGATCGCCGACGCGCTGGTTCACGCGTCGCTGCTTCCCTACACGTTTCTCATCGTCGGCCACGTCGAGTCCAATCAGAAGACGCGCGAGGCCAACGCGATCCTGAGCCAGCGCAGGGCGGATGCGATCCGCGACGTGCTGGTGAACACGTTCAAGATTTCGACCAAGCGGCTCCAGCCGATCGGCCTCGGCGAGGAGCAGTTCCTGGACCGCGCCAAGCCGACCTCGGCCGTCAACGGCCAGTTGCAAATCCTGACCTTTGCCAAAGTGCCCGAAGAAGCGCCTGCGCATCCGGCGGCGGCCCCTGCGCCTGCGGCGAAAAAGCCCGCCAAGAAACGCTGAGCGCCCGGCCTTCACGGCAGCGGAACCCGTTGAAGTTTTGATTATTTTGTGACCTGTCTCACAGCGCGACATCAAGGTCTTGCGCGACAATAGTGCCGGTTTGTGCACTGCCCTGTCAGGTGCTATAGGCTGTTTTCGCCCTTCCCGACCCCGTGCTGCACGAGACTGAAATGGCTGGCTATTTTCAACGCCAACTGGCCGACTATGTCGAATATCATCGCGATCCCTGGAATTGCGCGATGCATGTGGTCGGCATTGTCCTGCTCTTCACTGGCGCGACGCTGCCGCTGACCCTGGTCCATTTCTCCGTGTTCGGGGTCGAGGTGAGCCTTGCGGTGATTTTGGCCCTGCCAGTGCTGGTATACTGGCTGATGCTGGATGCCGGCGTCGGGCTCGGCATCCTGGTGTCGATGATCGTGCTGCTATCGGTCGCAACCGCGATCGGCAATCAGGTTTCGACCGCCATGATGTGGTCTATTTTTGTGGTGCTGATCGGATCCGGCGTCGCGGCCCAGACCGTTGGTCACAAGGTGTTCGAGGAACGGCAACCGTCCATGGTCGACCACCCCACGCATTTCCTGCTTGGACCGATGTTCGTTATGGCAAAATTATTCATTGCATTGGGCTTCCGTCGCGACCTTGCCGCGATTCTGGCGCCAGTTCCGACCAATTCCCTTTCGATCCGTTAGTTCTAGAAGCGAAACAGCAAACCTTCTGCATGACTCTCGTACTGGTTACCGGTGGCAGCGGTTTCATCGGACAGCATCTCGTCGAAGCGCTCCGCGCCCGTGGGCAGCGGGTACGTGTTCTCGATGTCAGGCCGCCGGCGACCGCGAATGCGGACGTCGAGTATGTGCGCGGCTCGGTGCTGGACGCTGCCACGGTCGATGCTGCGGTTTCGGGAGTTGATCAGGTCTATCACCTCGCCGGCCTGCCCGGCATGTGGGTCGCCAACAAGCAGGACTTCCACGACGTCAATTTCCGCGGCACCGAGGTCGTGCTTGGAGCTGCGATGAAGCGCAACATCTCGCGCTTCCTGCATTGCTCGACGGAATCGATCCTGTTCCCCTACGCCAACCTCAACGGCGTGGCCGCCGAGGAAGCCTTGCAGCCGGCCGACGCGATGCCCGGCGCCTATACGCGTTCGAAATCGCTCGCAGAGCATCACGCCGCGAAGGCCGCGGCCAGCGGCTTCCCGCTCGTGATCGGCACCCCGACCATGCCGATCGGCGCTGCCGACCACAATCTGACGCCGCCGACGGCGATGCTGTGGTACTTCCTGCAGAAGAAGGTGCAGCCGCATCTCGACTTCCTGGTCAATCTCGTCGACGTCCGCGACGTCGCCATGGGCCTGTTGCTGACGATGGAGCGTGGCCGCATCGGCCAGCGCTACATCCTCGGCGGCGATTGCGTCAGGCTCGGGCAGATCCTGCGCATGATGTCGGCGATGAGCGGACGGCGACAATATCCGGTCGTCGTTCCCGGCAAGATCGCCGAGCTCTCCGCGATCATGCTCGAGAAGGTCTCCGATCACATCACGCGCCGTCCGCCCAACGGCACCGCCGAGGGCGTGCGCATCGCGCTGGCCGCGAGCGACCTTTCAATCGGCAAGGCGCGTGACGAGCTCGGCTATGCGCCGCGCCCGATCGAGCCGGTGCTGCGCGAAACCATCACCCACCTGCTCGCCCGCAACGGCCAGCAGCCCTCCGGCGCCATCGAGCATCACGCGCTCTCCTCGCGCGCGAGCTGATCTGCCGCCCAAACCAAAGAACCTTTCCGCATGTCCTTTGATTTCAGCAAGCTTCTCTCCGTGGCCTGGGGTGGCTGGACCACGACCTGGCCGACCGAGCTCCTGGCCCTGATCTGGCTCGCCTTTCTCGCCAGTTGGGTGGGCGCTTCGTTCTGGCAGGGACAGACCAAGAAGCAGGTCATGACGCTGGAGTCGCAGCGCTATCGCCTGCCGATCCTGGTCGGCGGCATCCTGTACACGCCATTCATTGCGGAGGTCATGGGCTGGAAGCCGCTCTGGGTGCTCGGCAACACCGGCATCGCCATCGCCGCGATCCTCTCGGTCGCCGGCATCGCCTTCGCATGGTGGGGGCGGCTGCATCTCGGGAAGTTCTGGTCCAACACCATCACCCACAAGGAAGACCACCGCGTCATCGACACCGGCCCCTACGGCATCGTCCGTCATCCGATCTACACCGGGTTGATCTTCGGCATGCTGGTGACCGGCGTTGCGATCGGCATGGTGACGACGATCCTCGGCGCCATCCTGATCTCGCTCGGCATGTGGCAGAAGGGCCGGATGGAAGAGGTGTTCCTCTCGAAGGAGCTCGGCGAGGACGCCTACGGCGCCTATTGCCGCCGCGTGCCGATGATCATCCCGTTCACGTCGCCGCGGTGAAGCTGCGGACGTCCGCCTATCGCATTCGCCGCAGAGCGCTCCCCTCGTCCCGTCATCCTGAGGTGCGAGGTTTGTGATGCGCATGCATCGCAAGCCGAGCCTCGAAGGATGCACGGCCGTGATGCAGCCGGGCCATTCATCCTTCGAGGCTCCCCCATGGCGCGCGTTGCGCCCCATGGCTCGCACCTCAGGATGACGGATTGGTAAGCGCGGGATCAGGCAGGAACCGCCTCTCCACTCACCCGTTAGCCCCGTGACACCTGCTCCAGACGCAGAGCATTGCGCCATGTCGGACGCCTACGATTATTTTCGCGCGCACGCGATTGCGGCACTCTGCAAGGCGCGGGCGCTGCCGCCAGGGCGGCCGAAGCTGAAGCAGCGCACCGTCGCGCGCGTCTATCATCTCCTGTCCAAGGAGGCAGCGCTCACGCCGAACGTCCATCATCTCGATGATTTCAGGCATGCTCGACGGCCGGAGCAGCAGGTTCGGCACTGATCCGCATCCCCCTATGCAAATTCGATCAGCAGCCATTCCACGGGAATAGCCACGGATCGAGTTCCGGCCCGGTTGACCTTTTGACCGTGACCCAGTTGGATGCGCGCGCAAAAAGGGCACGTCGACGTTCCATCGTCGATCTGGCGAGATCGACGGTCAGGCCTCAAGCCCGCGCGGGGCTTGATGCGATCCGGACTGTGCCGCAGGGTTCGACAGGGGCTTCTCATGACTTTTTCCAGCATCTTTGCGCAGTTCGTCGCAGTGCTCGGCGGCATCGCGCTGCAATGGCGGAAGCTGACCGGCACTGAAGCGGCGCCGGCCTGGGGCCAGGCCCCTTCCATTCCCGAGGCCAAGCCGCAAGGCGCGATCCCGACCTTGAAGATGCCGACCGCGCGCGGCTGGAGCCAAGGCCAGAAGCCGACGGTCGCAGCCGGGCTCAAGGTCAACGCGTTCGCGAGCGAGCTCGACCATCCGCGCTGGATCGAGGTGCTGCCCAATGGCGACGTGCTGATCGCTGAAGCGACGCAGATCGCGGGCGCCCCGCGCAGCGTGTTCCACTACGCGATGCAGGCGACGATGCGGCGCGCCGCGGCGCTGGGCGTCTCCGCCAACCGCATCACACTGTTGCGCGACAAGGACGGCGACGGCGTTGCGGAAGTCCGCGGCGCCTTCATGGAGAACCTCAACCAGCCATTTGGCATGGCGCTGGTCGGCGACACCTTCTATGTCGGCAACACCGACGGCGTGATGGCCTTTCCTTATGTCGCCAATGCCGACAGCATCACCGCGCCGGGCAAGCGGCTCACCACGTTCAAGCCGAGCGGCCACTGGACGCGCAGCCTGCTCGCCAGCCCCGACGGCAAGAAGCTCTATGCCGGCGTCGGCTCGCTCAGCAACATCGCCGAAATGGGCATGGAGGTCGAGCAAGGCCGCGCCGCGGTCTACGAGCTCGATCTCGCCGCCGGCACGCATCGCATCTTCGGCGCGGGCCTGCGCAATCCGGTCGGGCTTGCGTGGGAGCCAACGACGGGCGTGCTCTGGACCGTCGTCAACGAACGTGACGGTCTCGGCGACGAGACGCCGCCCGACTATCTCACCTCGGTGCGCGACGGCGGCTTCTACGGCTGGCCCTATTGCTATTGGGGCAAGACGGTGGACGACCGGGTGCCGCAGGATGCGGCGATGGTCGCCAAGGCGCTGCAACCTGATTACGCGCTCGGCGGCCATACCGCTTCGCTCGGCCTGTGCTGGATGCCCGCAGGGACCCTGCCCGGCTTCGGAGACGGCATGGTGATCGGCCAGCACGGCTCGTGGAATCGCAGCACGCTGTCCGGCTACAAGCTGGTCTTCATCCCGTTCGCGAACGGAAAACCCTCCGGCCCCGGTCGCGACATCCTGTCGGGCTTCCTGTCCCCGGACGAGAAGGAGTCCTACGGACGCCCGGTGGGCGTCGTGATCGGCCCCGACAAGAAGTCGCTGCTGATGGCCGACGACGTCGGCAACGTGATCTGGCGCGTGACGGGCGCTTAAGAATTACGTTCCAACGCAAAGCGTGGCGCGCTGCTTGCGGAGCAGCGCGATCACGGACAGTGCGGTGATCATTCCGGTCTTGGGATTCTCGGACGGGATGTTCTCGATGCTCATCGAGAACCGCGCCGAATCCGCTTCGACCTCGATACGGTGAACGTTGCGCGTCACGGTGGGATCGGCCCACACCTGCATCTGGGTGCGATCAGGCCCGATGCCCGCCAGCGACAGCGCAACGGCGACATTGACGTTCGCCGGAAAGCCCTTTGCGGCGTCACGTGCGGATCCCTCGAACAGCTTGAGCGGCTCGCGCAGATTGTCGATGTCGATGTTGTTCTGAACGATGAACGGCGCGCCCCTCAGCCCGTCGATCGGCTTGCGCGTGACCATCTTCACCGAATGGATGGTGCCGACTGCCGCGGCGTTGACGGCATCGAGCCCGATCAGCGCACCGGTCGGGACAAGAATGCGACCGCCCTTGGCGCGGGCCAGATCGACGAGATCGAAATTGTCGAGCAGCCCGCCGACGCTGACGACGACCGCGGACCTGCCGCGCTTCACCGCGGGCTCGACGATCGCGCGTAACTGGCTGCTCGGCGCGCATTCGACCACGATGTCGGCGGCGTCGCCAAGCTGGTCGATCGGCAGGATTTGCGGCCGATGACGCAGGCCACTGAGGAAAGCCTGATGCTTGGCAGGATCGCGCACCGCCACGGCTGATAGCGCCAGTCCTTCGATGCCCTGATCGAGCGCGGTCACAATCTTGCTGCCGATCGAGCCCAGGCCCGCGATCGCTACTCGCAAGTCGTTCGAGGCTTTCTGATCGGTCATCGCATCCACCTTTTTATCCAGACCAGTGTCATAGCCGCTCACGCCTCCCGCGCATAGAAGCGCAGGCGCGCCTCCAACACCGCCAGCATCGCATCGCGGGCCGGATCACGCGAGCCGCGCAGCCAGGCCGCCGCCAGCGGCAGCCGGCCGACCGGTCCGCTCTGCTTCGGTCGGAGCGACACGAAGCGCACGTCCGTCACCGCCATCCGCGTGGTCCAGCGCGGAACGACGGCAACACCGAGCCTCGTTGCCACGAGATTGATGATGGTCTGCTTCTCATCGGCGACCTGCACGATGCGCGGCGTCAAGCCCGCCTGCTCGAACAGTTTGATCGTGAGGTCGTGGCTGTGCGGCCGCGATCGGCGGTCCGGCACCAGCATCGCCTCGCCGGCGATATCAGCCAGCGTGATCGATTTCCGTGCCGCGAGCGCGTGCCGCTGCGGAAACGCCACGATCGCGGTCTCCTGGAGCAGCGGGCGTAACTCGAGCCGCTTGTCCGCCGGGTCGGGAGGGCGAACGAAGGCGAGATCGAGCGCCCCTGTCAGGATCTTTGGCAATAACCTGATGGTCTTGTCCTCGATAAGCTGGACCGCGACGTCGGGATGCCTGGCGCGGAAGTCGCGCAGCAATGGCGGCAGCAACCCTGCCGCCGCGCTATCGACGGCACCGATCCGCAGCCGCCGCGCGGCACCTGCGCGCGAGCGGTTGCGCAAATTGCTCTCGACGGCCTCAACTCTAGCAAGGATGGCGCGGGCGTCGCGCAGCAACGTGTTGCCGTCCTCGGTGAGCGAGACCGCGCGGGTCGTGCGCGCGAACAGTCGCGCTCCCAGATCCTCTTCCAGCAGCCTGATCTGGCGGCCGAGCGCAGACGGCAGCATCTGCAAATGCTGCGCGGCGCGGCCGAAATGCAGCTGCTCGGCGGCCGCCACGAAGCATCGAAGCTGATGCAATTCCATAAAAGGACTTTCCTCGTTTCGCCAAGCGATGATTATATCATTTTTTTGTATAAACCAGCGCCAATTGAGTAACCCGACACGCCCGCCTAGACTCGGTGGCGAGGTGGACCATCCAGTTTCCGCAACTCCACCGCCATCTTCAACGGAGCTTCCCATGCGCACCCATTCGATCGCAGCAATCCCCGCCGACGGCATCGGCCCCGAGGTGATCTCTGCCGGTGTCCGCGTGCTGGAGGCGCTGGCCAGGCGCAGCGGCGACATCGCCTTCAACGTGAGGACGTTCGACTGGGGCTCGGACTATTACAAGAAGCATGGCGTGATGATGCCGGCCGACGGTCTCACGGAGCTGAAGAAGTTCGACGCGATCTATTTCGGCGCGGTCGGCGCCCCCGACGTGCCCGATCACATCACGCTGTGGGGCCTGCGCCTGCCGATCTGCCAGGGCTTTGACCAGTACGCCAACGTGCGTCCGACCAAGATCCTGCCGGGCGTGGCCTCACCGCTGCGCAATGTCGGCGTCGGCGATCTCGACTGGGTGATCGTGCGCGAGAACTCGGAAGGCGAATATGCCGGCATGGGCGGCCGCGCGCATAGGGGCCTGCCAGAAGAAGTAGGCACCGAAGTCGCCGTCTTCACCCGCGTCGGCGTCACGCGCATCATGCGCTATGCATTCCAGCTCGCGCAGTCGCGTCCGCGCAAATTCCTGACCGTGGTGACCAAGTCGAACGCGCAGCGCCATGGCATGGTGATGTGGGACGAGATCGCAGCCGAGGTCGCGACCGAATTCCCTGGTGTGACCTGGGACAAGATGCTGGTCGATGCCATGACCGTGCGCATGACGCTGCATCCGAAGAGCCTCGACACCATCGTGGCGACCAACCTCCACGCCGACATCCTCTCCGATCTCGCCGGCGCGCTTGCCGGCAGTCTCGGCGTGGCGCCGACCGGCAACATCGATCCGCAGCGCCGCTTTCCTTCGATGTTCGAGCCGATCCACGGCTCGGCCTTCGACATCACCGGCAAGGGTATCGCCAACCCGGTCGCGACGTTCTGGACCGGCGCACAGATGCTGGAGCATCTCGGCGAGAAGGATGCAGCCGCGCGGCTGATGAAGGCGGTCGAGCAGGTCTGTGCGGCCGGCGTGCTGACACCCGATGTCGGCGGCAAGGCGACGACAAGGGAAGTGACCGACGCCGTGATCGACGCGATCCACGGCTCGAACGTCTGAGCGAAAGCTACTTCTTCCGTCCAGAAGGTGCCGCCGGCGGCGGCACCGCCATCGCGGCCGCGGCCGCTGTGTCCGGCGGCGTCAAATGCCTGGGAACAATGATCGACTGGCCCGGCGTGAGCGTCGCATTCTCCGTCAGCGAGTTGCTCTGCGCGATGGCCCAGACCGGCACGCGATGGGTTGCCGCGATGCTCTCCATCGTATCGCCTGTGCGGACCGGTATACGCACGCCGCTGTCCCACAATTCGACCAGCGTGTCCCCGGGGACCTGATAACGCAGCGGCACGGCATCGGCCTCGGTCTGCCCCGCCTGGATGCGCGGCAACTGCGTCACCATTTCGACGATCTGGCGGTGGATGTCGTCCGACTTCTCGATGTTGATGTGCGTGACGCGGCTGTTCAGCTTCAGATCGTAGCTCGCGTAATGGCCGCGAAAGCCGGGCACCGCCACCACATCGCCGCCGCCGAGAACACTGTCTGACAGGAAGATGTTGATGAAGCGCTCGACGTTGAGCGGCACGTCGTCGGTCGCGTGCGCGGGATCGATAGCGATGACGAGGCTGATCGGGATGTTCTCCTTGGCCGCCATCTCGGAAATGAGGACCGAGCACAGACCGCCCATCGAATGGCCCATCAGCACGATCGGCGCCGGGCTCTCCTTGTAGCTGGCGATGGCGCGGTTGCCGATCAGGCGGCACAAGGTGAATTCGTAGACGTCGGACGAGAAGCCGGCCTTGGTCAGCTTCTCGCTGAGCCGGTCGATCCCGGTCGAGAAAAATGGCCCCATGGCGCCGCGAAACAAGTAGATCTTCGGCGGCGGCAGCGGCTCGACCGGCGGAGCAGGAGGCGGCGGCGCGACCACAGGACTCGCAGCCGGCTTCGGCTTGGCGGGTGAGGCCGCGGCCAGAGGAGGATTCAAGGCGAGCAGCACAAGAGCTGCCAACACCACAAGTCGCCTTGGATCAATCATCAAGTCCCGCAGTCCTACCACGAGGGGGCAAGCGCCCCCTCCGCGGCGGTTAGTGACCGCCGATTGGGTGGTTTTTGGGGCACGAAACCCGCCGGGTCAACCGGCTCCGTGACGCGCGATCAGCTGGTCAGCGACATCGTTGAGATCGTTGCCGACCAGTTGCGGCTGTGGCCCGATTATTGACGGCTCTTGAGTCTGCTCCGATGCGCCGCCTGCTTGGCCCGGTTGCCGCAGACCGCCATGATGCACCATCGCCGCGCACGGCGACGTGTGTGGTCCGCAAACAGCATCGTGCAGTTATGGCCCTCGCACGCTTTCACGTCCGAAAAGTCTTCGTCGCAGACGAACTTCGCCATCGCCTCGCCGATCGGCAACAGCAGCGACTCCGGTGATCGCCAGTGCCGCGTGGTCCGCAACGCGAGACCGTGATGGCTGACGTCGTGTCGCGGTTCGATCCGGCTAAAGACTTCGTCCTGTTCCAGAAGACTGTTCAGCGGACCGAGTTCTTTCAGAGCCGTCGCTGTCAGCGGCCGGCCCGCATGCTTGCGCACGAAGCCCCTGAACCATTCGCGCAAGGCCCGCGCCTGATCCGCGACCTTGTCCAACTCGTCGGGCTTCGCGCGTGCGCTCAACGCCTCCAGCTCGTCCGTGGGCACCAGTTTCGCCTGCGCCAGCCAATCGATCAGCCCGTCGCCATCGTCGATCCAGTCGACGGGCGTATCGACCGGCGTCGCGATCGAGTTGAGGAAATCGAGACCGACCGAGTCGGCGATGAACATGGCAGGCGGTCTGTTTGGCACGCTTGGCTCCCAGCCGAAAACAACCACAACGTAACCTGTAAAATACATATTGACAAGTTACTAAGCCAGTCGTAACCCTATTAGTGCTATTATACAGGTTACTGCAGAGGCAATGATGGCCAAGAGCGACGTCACGGTGGTCCTGGCCCACGGCGCGTGGGCGGATGGGTCGAGTTGGGCGCGGGTCATCACGGCCCTCGCTGCCGAGGGCATCAAGGCGAAGGCGGCACCGCTGCCGCTGACCTCACTCGCGGACGATGTCGCCGCCCTCAACCGGAGTTTGGATCGTACCAATGGCCCGATCGTGCTCGCGGGACACGCCTATGCCGGTGCGGTGATCGCCCTCGCGCGCCCCGAGCGGGTGAAGGCGCTGGTCTATGTGGCGGCGCTGGCGCCCGACGAAGGCGAGAAGGTTGCGGACGTGTTCTACCGTCTTCCTCCGCACCCACAGGCCCCCAAGCTTGCGCCCGACGACAATGGCCTGATCTGGTTGCCCGAGGACGCCTTCGCCGTGGCCTTCGCGCAGAACGCCGCCTCGGAAGATCACGCTGTGCTGACGGCCGTGCAGCGGCCGATCTCGTTGAATTGCATCACCGTGCCCGCGGGGCGCCCGCTCTGGAGGAACGTTCCGAGCTGGTTCTTGATTGCCGAGCAGGACCGCATGATCGTTCCAGAGACGCAGCGCTTCATGGCGGAGCGCATGAAAGCGAACATCCGTTCGCTCGCCGTTGATCGCACCCCAAGCGTCACCGCGCCCGGGGTCGTCGCCGACATCATTGGCGACGCAGTGCACGCGGTGAACGGCAAGTAGCACGCCACCGCGCGAGCATCGGATCTCATCTCGTCAAGGCAACACTAATGGAGACTATCATGACCTCCACCAGATATCGCACGGCCGACGTCAACGGCTTCAAGGTGTTCTATCGCGAAGCCGGTCGCCTCGGCGCGCCGAAGCTTCTGCTGCTGCACGGCTTCCCGAGGGCAGGTCACATGTTTCGCGACCTGATCCCGCTGCTGGCGGACAAGTTTCACATCGTCGCGCCGGACCTTCCAGGCTTCGGCCAGTCAGACATGCCTTCGCGCGAAACCTTCAGCTACACCTTCGACAACATCGCGCGCGTGATCGAGCGCTTCACCGAGGTGATCGGCTTCGACCGTTTTGCGATCTACGTCTTCGACTACGGCGCCCCGACCGGCTTCCGGCTCGCGCTCAGCCACCCTGAAAGGATCACCGCCATCATCTCGCAGAACGGCAATGCCTATGAGGAGGGCCTCAGCGACGGCTGGACTCCGATCAAGGCTTATTGGCAGGCCCCCTCGCCCGCCAATCGCGAGGCGCTGCGCGGATTTCTCACACCGGATACGACACGCTGGCAGTATACGCATGGTGTCCCCGATACGACCATGGTGTCGCCGGACGGCCAGAATCTCGACAATTTCTATCTCGCACGGCCGGACTCCGACGAAGTGCAGCTCGATCTGATCGGCGACTACAAGAGCAACGTCGCGCTCTATCCGGCTTTCCATGAGTATTTCCGCAAGCACAAGCCGCCTTTCCTCGCGGTCTGGGGCAAGAACGATCCATTCTTCATTCCGCCCGGCGCCGAGGCGTTCAAGCGCGACAATCCCAACGCCGTCGTGAAATTCTTCGACACCGGCCATTTCGCGCTGGAGACGCACGCAACGGAGATCGCCGATGCGATTCGCGCCTTCTTGACGTAACAGGAGCTGCCCGCTGCCGCGTTACGCCGCTAGCTTCTGTTGATCGCGAAACGCGCTGATCGCCATGTGGACGAGATGCAGCTTGCCCTTTACCGCCGGCGAGATGTCGAACGGATAGGCGTCGCTCATCCCAAGCGACCGGTTGAGTTCGTTGATGCCGCGGGACAGCGGCACCCATAACGCCAGCAGCGCCTCGAAGTCGCTCTCGAAATAAGGATCGGTCAGGGTCTGCCGGGCGCGCCCGTCCAGGGACAGCGGCAAGCCGGCCAACGAGTCGAGAGTCGACACGATGTGGAGAAAATGCGCGAAGGTCTCCGCCCAATCTTCCCAGGGATGCGACGTCGCGTATTCGCTGATGAAGCCGCGCCGGTCGTATGAACGATCGGCCCGACTGTAATAGGTACTGATCGCGGTCTGATAGTCCTGCGTCTCGTCGCCGAAGACCAGCTTGAACGGCGCCTGGAAAGTGGTGCTGTTGACCAGCAGGTCCCAGTAGAAGTGGCCGATCTCGTGCCGGAAATGCCCGAGCAGGGTGCGGTACGGCTCCCGGAATGCGACGCGACGGGCCTCGCGCTCGACGTCGTCAGCTTCCGCCAGATTGAGCGTGATCACCCCCGCAAGATGCCCCGTCAGGATCGGATTGACGTCGTCGGAGAGAATGTCGAACGTCACCTGCGCGCCGCTGCGCGATACCAGCGGGAGTTGCAAGCGGCGGAGGTCGTAGAGAAGACGGCGCTTGGCTTCCTCCATGCGCCGCCAGAGCATGATGTTTCTCGTGCCGCCAAGGTCAGGAGTCGTGCGCGTCAGACGGCAGGATCCGCAATACCAATCCGCACCCTCGACGCACCAGTTACAGCCGATGATCTCGCGATTGCGGCAGGCCTGGTTCGGCCCAAGCTTTCTCATGTCGATGCATGCGGCGTCGAACGCCAACTGAGTGCCACAATTTGCGCACGCGACGTGCTCGAACGAAACGGGCTCTCGGCACGACGGACACTGAAATTCTTTCACGTACTGCAGTCCTGAACCGACGGCTCACCGGAAAACGGGCTATGACTTCGCGGAGCCCTTACCGCTTATAGCGGAAAGCAACGCGCGCTGCATCCGGAGTGCGTGCTGCCGCAACAAGCCGGCCCGCGTCGCACTCAAACGGGTCGATCGCGGCTGCGACGTGTTTGCGGGCGCACTTTCGGCGACCGGTCGAGCCGCCCACATACGTTCGGGCTGGACAAGCATGGGGCCGACGTCTCGTCTCTTTGCCATGGTGTGACAACACCAGATTGTGCGCCGGGTTCCTCAAAACGCCTCCGAAGAACCCACTTGTTGGCATCGCGATCGATTGGTTGATGCATGGGCAAGACAATGCCGCCGACGACACTCAAGTCGACGGCGGCACGATCAAATCAGCATCTTCAGGCGCCAGGCTTCAGTTCCTCGCCGGCGCCGTTGCCGCCGCCGAGCGTGCGGCCCGCGGTGCGGTGCCGGGTTCGGCGACCGGTCCAGCCGGACCGCGCGAGCGGGCGATCGCTGCGTCGATCTCGGCGATGACGCGGCGCTGGATCGCCTCGTTCTTGTCGATGGTGATGTGGCCGACGCCGCTGCCGCGAACGTCGACATTGTCGAGCTTGCCGCGGAGGCCAGACGCGGCGCGCACGGGTTCGCCCGGACCGTCGCCGATATAGATGTTGATGTAGCGCTCGGCGCCGGTGGAGAGCTTGGTCTTGAACACGGAGTCGAGGCCGATCGCGAGCTTCACGGGCACGCCGAGCTGGTTGAGCTTGGCGATCATGTCGGGTAGCGCGGTTGCGCCCGAGGAATGCCCGACCAGCACGATGGTCTTGAGGCGGCCGGCCTTGTAGGCGGTCGCGGCTTCATCGGCGAGCGAGGACCAGGACACGAAGTTCGCGACGGTCACCGGGATGCCCTGCGCCTCGAGCCTTGAGCCGATCGTGTCGAGCCCGAGCGAGAAGATGTTGAGCACACCGCGGAGCAGATAGACATGCGTCGTCGCGGCTGCCTGGGTCGGCGCCGCCTTGGCGGTGGTCGGGTTCATGGCAACAGCTGACAGCAGGAGCAGGCAGATCGCCCACACCCGGAGGGCGGGCAACTGGCTTGCGCCGGCGGTGTGACGGCCGTTCAGTCTCATTTGTTTTTCCCTGGGGACATACGCTTTGCGATTGGCTGGAATCGTAGCCCCGGCCCGCTCGCAGACGCAACAAAGAGCCGCGTGAACGGCGATCTTCGCCGCTGTCCGTGACCATCGCGCAACACCTGCCCGAAACCTACCACCGAAGGGCCGGTTTTGAGACCATTTTTCTCCAGGCGATTGCGACCGGGCAAGGCCGTTCCTATTTCGGGGGTCCGCCGGACGCCCCCGCCAGGGTGCAGGTTCCGGCGCATCCCCCCACCCCTAGCGGGCCCTCATGTCCTCCATCATTTCCGTCGCCAACCTGTCGAAGACCTATGGGTCTGGGTTCAAGGCACTCAAGAACGTCAATCTCGACATCAAGCGCGGCGAGATCTTCGCGCTGCTCGGCCCGAATGGTGCCGGCAAGACCACGCTGATCTCAATCATCTGCGGCATCGCCAATCCGAGCGAAGGCAGGGTTTTGGTCGGCGGCGAGGACATCCAGACCTCCTACCGCAAGGCCCGCTCGCTGATCGGCCTCGTGCCGCAGGAATTGCACACCGATGCCTTCGAGAGCGTGTGGGCGACCGTGAGCTTCTCCCGCGGCCTGTTCGGCAAGCCGAAGAACCCCGCCCATATCGAGAAGGTGCTGAAGGACCTCTCGCTCTGGGACAAGAAGGACAACAAGATCATCACGCTTTCCGGCGGCATGAAGCGCCGCGTGATGATCGCCAAGGCGCTCTCGCACGAGCCGCAGATCCTGTTTTTGGACGAGCCAACCGCCGGCGTCGACGTCGAGCTGCGCAAGGGTATGTGGGAAGTGGTGCGCGGCCTGCAGCAATCCGGCGTCACCATCATCCTCACCACGCATTACATCGAGGAAGCCGAGGAGATGGCCGACCGCATCGGCGTCATCAACAAGGGCGAGATCGTGCTGGTCGAGGACAAGACGACCCTGATGCAGAAGCTCGGCAGGAAACGGCTGACGCTGCACCTGCAGAACAAGCTCGGTGCGCTGCCGGAGAGCCTCAGCCAATACAAGCTCGACCTCTGCAACAGCGGCGCGACGCTGGTCTACGACTACGACACCAAGGGCGAGCGCACCGGCATCACCAGCCTGCTCAGCGACCTCCGCACCGCCGGTATCCGCTTCAACGATCTCGACACGACCCAATCGTCGCTCGAGGACATCTTCGTCGACCTCGTGAGGACGTCATGAACCACCGCGCCATTCGCGCCATCTACCTTTTCGAAATGGCACGCACCTGGCGCACGCTGCTGCAAAGCATCGTCTCGCCCGTCGTCTCGACCTCGCTCTATTTCGTGGTGTTCGGTGCTGCGATCGGCTCCCGCATCAGCCAGGTCGAGGGCGTGAGCTACGGCACCTTCATCGTGCCGGGCCTGATCATGCTCTCGGTGCTGACGCAAAGCATCGCCAACGCCTCGTTCGGCATTTACTTCCCGAAATTCACCGGGACGATCTACGAGATCCTGTCGGCGCCGATCTCCTACTTCGAGATCGTGCTCGGCTATGTCGGCGCCGCCGCGACCAAGTCGATCATTCTGGGCCTGATCATTCTCGCCACGGCCGGGCTGTTCGTGCCGCTGCACATCCATCATCCGGTCTGGATGCTGGCCTTCCTGGTGCTGACGGCGGTCACCTTCAGCCTGTTCGGCTTCATCATCGGCATCTGGGCGGACGGGTTCGAAAAGCTGCAGATGATCCCGATGCTGGTGGTGACGCCGCTGACCTTCCTCGGCGGCAGCTTCTATTCCATCGACATGCTGCCGTCGACCTGGCGCACGCTGGCGCTGCTCAACCCCGTCGTCTACCTGATCTCCGGCTTCCGCTGGAGCTTCTACGAGATCGCTGATGTCAGCGTCTCCGTCAGCATCGGCATGACGGTCGCGTTCCTGGCGATTTGCCTCGCCGTGATCTGGTGGATCTTCCGGACGGGTTATCGGCTGAAGAACTGATGCGGCCAGTAGCTCGGATGGAGCGGCACCTACCGATAGCAACGGAAGTGGTGATAGCCGTCATAGTAGCCGCGGCAATGGCGGCGGCCGTGGTACGGAATGCCCAGGATGCCGTCGACGGCGCCCACAGCGCCACCGACACCGGCTCCGACGACACCGCCGACCGCACCGCCCACCGGACCGGCGATCCTGTTACCTTCATAGGACCCTTCCTGGGCACCGCGCACGATACCCTGGGCGTGGCCGGTTCGCGGTAGCGGCAACAGGGCGAGCAGGACGGCAGCGACTGCGAACAGCAGGCGGACAGGCAAGCCGGCCGGCATAGCGGCGGCGATAGCACGGGCTTTGTTCATCTTGAGTCCCCGGAAGAGACGGCGGCGAAAGCCGCCGAACGGTAGGACATGATCAACGCGCGAGGCGGCCAAATGGTTGCGTCTTTGTGACGAATTGTCGGCGTTATGAACGTCTGTCCGCTCGCGAAAATGTCAGCGGCGCCAGAGCCGGCGCGGCACAAAGCGGCCTTGCTTACGCCCGGCATCGCGTTAACGATGGCAGGAAGGCTAGCTCGGCAGGCCGCTGGAACGAAAGCCGGATTGCAGGCATAGTGCATGCCGGGGGACGGTGAGCCGCGGCGCTAGCAAGAACAGGCCGGAGGCCAGACGTCAGATGCGTTCCTTTTTCATTGCGTTCACTTCGCTATTGCTTTTGGGCGCGGGCACCGCGCAGGCCAAGGTCGACATTACCGTCGACAAGGACAATCAGCAGATGACGGTCGTGGTCGACGGCGTGACGCGCTACCACTGGCCGGTGTCGACAGGCATCCCCTCGCGCGAGACGCCGAACGGCTCCTTCCGCGCCTTCCGCATGGAAGAGGATCACTTCTCCAAGGAATTCGACGACGCGCCGATGCCGCACTCGATCTTCTTCACCAAGATCGGGCACGCCATCCACGGCACCGACTCGGTTGGACGATTGGGCACGCCCGCTTCGCATGGCTGCGTGCGGCTGTCGCGTCAGAACGCTTCGACGCTCTACGCACTGGTGCAGGAGCAAGGCGTGCTCAACACCACTGTGACTCTCACCGGATCTGCGCAGGTCGCGCTGGCCCGCAACCCGCACGGCCGCGCCAACAATGCGGTGGCCCGCGCCCAGCAGCCGGCCGAAGAGCAGTACACCACCTCAGGCGATCCCGTCAGCCTGACGCCGCCGATGCAGCCTGCGCGGCGCTATGACGACAACTACATCTATCCCGCCGACGGCAGCGACACCGGTGCGCGCTATCCGGCGCCGCGCCCGATCTCCCGCCCCTATGGCACGCAGGTCTACCAGCAGCTGCCGCAACCACAACCGGGCTACGGCTACGATCCGGCCTATAGCCAGCAGCAGGGCTACTACTATCAGCAACAACAGCCGCGCCAGTATTACCAGCCGCGTAACTATTACTACCAGAACTGACGCTATTGTTTGAACGCGGCCTCGCCGCGTTCAACGATTGTCCGCGCAGCATCGACGAAGGCGCGCGCGACCGGCTCGAGGATGTCAGGTCCGGTCGCGCTGAGATCGTCCGCGGGCGTGTGGAAGGTTTGATGGCGGCCGGCCATGCCGAGGAAATTGGCGTAGCCAGCCGCATGGACGTCACGAAGCTCTCCGACCGCCTGCTTCTCCGTTACCAGGCGTTTGGCCGCAACCCCAGCAAAGGCCTCGTCCGTCAGCGCAACGGCTGACTTGCTGAGCACCAGATAGCGCTCCTCCTCCGGCGTGCTGGTACGCGCGCCTTCCGCCAAGCCATAGCACGCGTTCGACGAGCCGAAGTGAATCCAGGCCAGCGTCTCCTTCGGCGCGGGCGCACCGTCCTTCAGGAACAGCTCCATGCCGCCATGGCCGATCTCGTGGCCTGCGGTGGCGATGAAGACGAAATGCGCAGGCCATTTCTCCGCAGCCGCGGTGCGCGCCAGCGCCAGGAAATTGGCAATGCCGGGACCGCGCTCGCAGACACAAGTGTACCAGCCGGTCATCGGCGTGGAGACCACGATGGTCGGCCCACGGCCCATGCCGGTCTCGGCGATGACATTGCGCCCGGACACATTGCGCTCGTAATGACCTGAAACTTCGAACGTGACAGGCGCGGCTGATGCGAGCGCACGCTCGAATGTCGCACGCGCCTTGGCGCCGACCACCATCACCGGCACCGGCCAGGGTGTGTCCTCCTGCGCGACGTTGTAGGCGAAACGATCATCGGCGGGATTGCCTATCATCAGCAGAATCGCGGCGGGCTTCTTTGCTGCGGCCTCTGCGATCGCAGCACGATGGGCCGGACCAAGATAGGCGCCACGATCGAACGGCAGCTCGAGCCAAAGAATCTTGCCGGCAACATCGCCATCGCGCACGAGCGGCGCCGACAGATGGAAGCTGGCCTTGTCCTCCGGCGGCCACCAGAACGGCGTCGCCTCGACAGACGTGCCGGCCGCTTCAGCGCTGGCTTTTTCGACGGCATACTGCCGGCCCAGCACGACGGGCTGGAACTTGATCGCGTAGCCGGCTCCGGACAACTCGCCCGCAATCCAGTCGGCCGTCGCACGATCGCCGGATGAGCCGAAGCGGTGCAGACCGAAGGACGCATAGCGCGCCACATCGGCGTAGAGACTTGCGCCAGACAACACGTCCTTGGCCGCCGCCTGTCCAACCATCAGAGCCGCCGTCGTTGCAATGAAGATGATCCGCATGTGAGTAGCTCCGGATCTTTTTTGCAGACCAGTTTCGGCTTTCTTCGGCCGTCGTCAACCACCCTCGCCGACCAGCACGAATGGCGCCCACACGGCCGGATCGGCGTTACGCGGGGACGTCCGATCCGCAATCAGGGCCTTCATCGACCGCCGCAACGCCTCGGCACGGCCGATGCCGGGATGCGCGGTGAGCTCGGAGAACGCGCCCGTGGTCAGACGCACCGCCGCATCGGAATCGACCGGCCAGTGCGAAACCAAGAGCGCCCGCGCGCCGGCATAGAAGAAGGCGCGCGCGAGACCCGACAGGCCTTCCGCGCCCGGCTTGTCGCCCGCGGCGGTGTTGCAGGCCGACAGCACCGCCCAGTCGGCATCGAGCTTGAGTTTTGCGACACGGCTCGCGGTGAGCAAACCGTCGTCATCGCCGGTTGGCCGGTCCGGCAGCGTCAGCACCAGCGCGGGCTCGCTGAGGCCGTTGACCTCACCTGCGACCAGCCCATGCGTGGCGAAATCGACGACACGGTATTGGTCCAGCGGCAGCTGGTTGACGTTGGTCACGGTCGCGGCTGCGCCGAGCTTGACGTCATCCTGCGGCGAGGCTCTGAGCGCCCTCGCCACGGCCTGGAGCTCGCCTGCGGTCTCCGGCAGCGCCGGCAGGCCGGTGCGCAGGCGGTCGAGATCAACGGCAGAGCCCTCATAATAATTCTTGTAAGGCTGCACGTTGCGTCCTGCGCGCTTGTCGCCGGGCGTGCTTTGGAACACCGGATCGCCAAAGCCGATGAACGGCTTTTGGGCACGCGAGTCCCTGGCAAAACTGCGCAGCGCGCGCAGGCTCGGCACCGAGGGCAGCACCGTAATGGCGTGATCGTTGAGCAGCCACGCGGCCCGCCGGTAGCGATCTGCGGATGCACCATCGGGCTTCTTTGTCACCAGCACGTGAAACGGCAGGCTGGTCAGCGCGCCCGCAGGGACGATCAGCAGTTTCGGCTTGCCGGCGATATCGGCGCCGATCGGGCCGAACAAGGCGTTGTAGAAATCGAACGACGCATCGAGGTCGAACGCGGATCTTGCCGCCTCGGGATCGCTGAGCCCCAGCCGCAGATGCGCGACGCGGTCGCTGATCTCGCGGCTGCCGAGGGTGATCCGGCGTAGCGCGCTCGCCTCGCGCGTCACCGCGAAAGCATAGGTCGTGTCAGCGAGCACGATGAACGCCACCAGCGCCTCGTCCGGCTTCAACAAGCCTTGCGTCTGCGCAAGCGACAGCGGCTGCGGATTGGACAGGTCGGCATAGGCCGGAAAGCTGCGATCAAGCTGCGCCGCGACGTCATCGAGCGACTTCTGCGTTTGCGACATTTGCGCACGCAGGCTCGCAATCAGCTGGTCGTTGCGCTTTCCATCTCCCCGCCCAAGCTCGGACGTCACGCGCTTGTCGAGCGTCTCGAGGCTCGCCTTCAGATCCTGCTGCCGCCGCACCAGCCCCGCGATCGCATCATTGCCGGCACCGAAGCGGGCCGCCATCTGCGCCAGCGCAGCGCCCGCCTTGGTCTCATGCGCGCGCTGCGCGGCACCGAAGGCTTCGTCCCTGGCTGCGGCGTCGGGCCTGCCGCCGGAGACACGCCAGACCGCATCGATCAGCCAGGGATCAAGCTCGGTGAAACGAGTGAATTGAACGGTCCTCTGCGCATTGAGCGCGGTCTCGGCGATCCGCAACCTTGCCAGCGCATCCTGCCATTTCCCGTCACGACGATCGACGTCGGCGAGGTTGATGAGCGTTGCGATGCTGTCGTGATGGTTCGGCCCGAGCTTGTTCTGGGCGATCGTCAGCGCGCGGTCGAGCCGGCCGCGAGCCTCAATTAGGTTGCCTGTCTGCAGGTCGAGCAGCGCGACGGCGCGCAGATCCTTGATCAGTTGCGGGTGCGCTTCGCCAAGCACGCGCTCGTCGATCTCGAGGCAGCGCACCAGATATGGCCTGGCTTCGTCGGTCTTGCCGGCCTCCATCAAGGCCTGTCCGAGTGAGCCCGCCGCCAGCGCGCTCGCGCCGCTGCCTTCGCCGAATTTGCGCTCCATCACCGCCAGCGAGCGGCGGTAGAGGTCGAGCGCCTGCTCGTTGCGGCCGAGGCTGGCATAGCTGTTGGCGAGATTATTGAGGGCGCGTCCGACATCGGGGCTATCGGGGCCAAAGGCCTTTTCATCGATTGCGAGCACGCGCTCCTGCAGGCCGGCGACGGCTTCGTTCTTGCCTTGCGCCGAATAGACGTTGGCAAGGTTGTTCAGCCCGATCGCCGTGGTGGGATGGTTCGCCCCGTAGATCCGCTCATAGGCCTGCAGCGTCTGCTGATAGAGCTTCTCGGCCTCGGTGTAGCGCGCCTCATGCTCCAGCACAGTCGCGAGATTGCCCATGGTGGCGGCAACGTTCGGATGCGCATCGCCGCTGCGCGCCCGCGCGATGGCCAACGCGCGCCGCATCGTGGCTTCAGCGTCGGACAACCGGCCGGCATCGAGATAGAGGTTGCCGAGATCGTTCAGCATCTTGTCGTAGTTCGGCGCAGCTTCTGCGTTGCCGCCAAAGCTGCGGTCGAGCAGATCAAGCCCCCGCTTCAACGTCCGCTCGCCGTCGTCGAAGTGCCCCTGCAGACCGTAGACATCGCCGAGATTATCCAGGGCGGAAGCAACATCGATCGGCGGCGCGTTGGCAGCCTGCAACCCCGCGAGCACGCGTTCGAAATAACCGGCCGCTTCCTTGTAGTTCTCCCTGTCGCGCGCCAATCCGCCGAGCGCGGCCAGCGTGTCCGAGAGACGGACGTCATTGGCGCCGAACGCGGTGGTGCCGAGCGCCAGCGCCCGTTCGGCCACCGTCGTCGCCTCGGCCCGCCGGTCGAGCATACCGAGCGATCCGACCAGGAGGTTGGAGGTACGTAGCGTCGAGGCAACGTCGTTGTTGCGAAGCTTGATGGCGAGCGCGGCATTGAGCTTGTCGACGGCCTCGCCGTAGCGCCCGAGATTGTGCAGGAACATGCCCTCGTTATGCAGCACGCCTGCATAATTGACGTTGTCGGCGCCCTGGCGGCGCCTCACGAGGTTTTCCAGCTTCTGCGCGGCAGCCAGCCCCTCGGCCCAGCGCCCTCCTTGCGTCGCCGCGTTCATCTGCGCGAGGAGCGCATCGAAGTCATTGGCGCGCTGGGCGGAAGCTGGTCCGCAAGCCAGGACCGCGAGGAAGAATGCGACGAACAAGGGGGCGCGTCTCATGTGAAAATCCCGTCACGCGCATCGAATGGCAATCCTGAGAGGATAAGGGCGCCGGCGCCCCCTGTCGACCACGGGACTGGACGAATGCAGCGAAGATTTCATATGCTTTTTCTTTTCACTTGCGCTGTGAGCTCTGATGCCGTCACGTGTTGCGACAATTCTGACCGTGCTTTCGGTTCTCACCACAGGACAAGCCATGACTGGCAAGGCGATGGCGTTCGATCTCGAGGCGCATCGCGGTGGACGGGCGCTGCTGCCGGAAAACACCCTGCCAGCCTTCGCCAACGCACTCACGATGGGCGTGGACACGCTCGAGCTCGACGTCGGCGTGACCTCGGACGGCGAGGTGGTCGTGTCGCATGAGCGCGGCCTCAATCCCGATCTCGCGCGGGATGCGAACGGCGCTTATGTCGCGGCACCGGGCACGCCCTTCGTCAAGCTGCGGTTCACCGATGTCAGAACTTACGATGTCGGCCGGATCCGGCCGGACAGCGCCTACGCCAAGCAGTTTCCCGACCAGCGTGCCGTGCCGGGGACGCGCATTCCCACACTGAAGGAGCTATTCGCGCTGGTGCGCAAATCCGGCAACGAACGCGTGCGCTTCAATATCGAGACCAAGATCGATCCGGATCATCCCGATGAATCGCTGGGGCCGCAGGCCTTCGTCACGAAGCTGCTCGGCGTGATCGAGGACGAGAAATTCTTCGACCGCGTCATGATCCAGTCGTTCGACTGGCGGACGCTGCTGCTCGTTCAGCAGCAGGCCCCGAAAATTCCAACCGTGTACCTGACGCTGCAGCGCGGCTCGGCACCGACGAACGCCCTCGACAAGGCCACCAGCTGGACCGCCGGCTTCAACCCGGCCGATCACGGCGGCTCGCTGCCGCGCACCATCAAGGCCGCGGGCGGTGCGGTGTGGTCGCCCTATTTCGGTGACGTAACCGCGGCGCTCGTCACGGAGGCCCATACGCTGGGATTGCGCGTCGTGGTCTGGACCGTCAACAAGCCAGACGACATGGCCCGGATGATCGAGTTCGGCGTCGACGGCATCATCTCCGACAGGCCGGACCTGCTGAGGCAGATCGCCGGCGAGAAGGGCATCGCGCTGCCGGCTGGGACGCCGGTCCAGCCGTAAAGCGCGATGAGATTTGGCTGAATCGTCGTCGCGCTTTAGCTCTTTGTTTGAGCATGATCTTTCGGAAAACCGCTTCACACTTTTCTGGATCATGCTCTAGCAAGCGAGCTACTGCTCCCCGTACCGCAAGCGCCGGTACAGCGCGCCGAGGATGTTGGAATAGTCGTCGGTCCAGACCCGCACCTTCTCGTCGGGGTCGGTCTCCTCCCACTGCTTGGAGGACGCCAGCTTGCCGACGTCTTCGGCCTCGCGCGCGGAGATGACGACGTCGGTCGAGAAGATGTAATCGGCATCGCGGCCCGAATCCTCGTCATAGACCCAGCTCTTGAGATCGTTGGCGTCGGCGATCCCCACCACGACGGGCTCGAGATCGAGATGCCGGTTGGAGACGTGCATCACCACGGCGCCGTGCGGGGTGAGCTTGTCCTTGTAGATCTTCATCGCCTCTTCGGTTGCGAGATGAATCGGGATCGCATCCGACGAATAGGCGTCGACGATGATGAGGTCGTAGATGCCGTCGGGCTCTCTTGCGAAGGTGAGGCGCGCGTCGCCAATCACCGGCTTCAGGTTCGGCAGGCAGCTCGAGATGTAGCGAAAATTCTTCGGGTCGCGCGCAGCATCCACCATGGACTGGTCGATCTCGAAGAATTTCCAGTCCTCGCCGGGCTCGGCGGCGCAGGCAAGCGTGCCCGATCCGACACCGATAGCCGCGACCTTCAACGGCGCACCCTTGCGCTCGCGGATCGCGGTGATGGCCTGACCGATGCCACCGTCCTTGTGATAGTAGGTGATCGGCTCGGGTCGGCCGGTGACCGGCGTGCCGTCATTGTTGCGGAAGCGCTCAGCACCGTGAATCGTGGTGCCGTGCATCAGCACATGGAAATAGCCGCCTGGCGTCTCCACGATCTTGTGCACGCCGAAGAAGCTGCGAACCGTCGTGACGCGGCCTTCGTCGGCCGGATAGATCCGCGTCAAGGCCAGCGCCAGCGCGACGGTGGCAAAGATCTTCCAGCGGCCGGCATTGAGCGCGAGCGCCAGCAGCGCTGCAAGCACGCCGACGGCGCCGGCGACCCAGACGCGCTGATCCTCGAACCAGGTCGTGAGTCCGCCCGTCGTGTAGGACGGTACAATCAGCGCGACCGCGAGCACGGCCAGTGCCAGCCAGTACCATCTCACGATGCCCGCAAGACGCTCGTTCGCCGACGGCCGGCACAGCGCGGCAAGCGCGACCAGGATCGGGTATTCGGCGATCCATGAGAAGGTGAAGGGCGCGACGAGACCGGCGAACAGGCCGCCGACCATGCCGCCGAACGACAGCGCGACATAGAAGCCGGTCAGGTACTTTGCGGCCGGCCGCGTCCGCGCCAATTCGCCGTGGCAAGCCATGGCGATGATGAAGAAGCAGAGTTGATGGCCGCCGAGCGTCAGCAGCAAATTCTGCTCGCCGCCAAAGGCCAGCAGGATGACGACGCCCGCGATCGCGACAGGCTGGAGCATCAGCATCCATTTGTGCGGCAACAGCGGCCGCGACTGGAACACCACCACCCAAGTCAGGAGATACAGCGACAGCGGCAGCACCCATAGCAGTGGCGCCGCCGCGACGTCGGTGGAGATATGCGCTGTGACCGCGATGAGCAGGCCTGACGGCACCGCGGCGAGGAAGATCCAGCGCAGCCGCGTCGCAATGCCTGGCGCCGGCGCATTCGCCTCTTCGGTCCGCACATCGGCCAATGCAACCTTCGGCGAGCGAAGCAGCAGAACTCCGCAAGCGGCGATCAGCAGAATGAGAAGGCCATAGCCGCCGGTCCAGAGCCGGTTCTGCGCATGCAACGTGAACATCGGCTCCAGCAGAAAGGGATAGGACAGCAGCGCAAGGAAGCTGCCGATATTCGAGGACGCATAGAGGAAGTACGGATCGCGGCCATCAGGGTGGCCCGTGCGGACGAACCAGGCCTGGAGCAACGGGTTGTTGGCAGCGAGCGCGAAGAACGGCAAGCCGATTGACATTACGAACAGGCCGAGCAGCCAGAATGCGTAGCCCGACGCCGGCGGCTCGCCATAGGCGCTGGCGATGCCAAGCGGGAGCGTGACGAAAGCCGCGATCAGCAGCACCAGATGCACCACGATCGGGACCATGCGGCTTTTGACCTGCATCAGCAGATGCGCGTAGGCATAACCCGCCAGCAGCAACGACTGGAAAAACACCATCGCCACGGACCACACCGCCGGCGAGCCGCCGAGCCGCGGCAGCACCATTTTCGTGAACAGCGGCTGCACCGAAAACAGCAGGAGCGCGCTGACGAAGATCGCGGCGGTATAGACCGTCAGCAGCAGCCGGTTGCGCGAGGCGGACGGCTGCTCCGTGGCGGCGGGTTGCACGATCGAATCCATGGGAGCTCCGGCTTTCCCCCGGCGGGCGCCGGGCGCGCGCAATGGAGCACACCGCGCCTGAACGGGCAATAAAGGGTGTCGTGATGTTGCAGCGAGGAATGCTTGATATAGAGATGTCATTCCGGGGCGCCTCGAAGAGGCGAACCCGGAATCTCGAGATTCCGGGCCAGGTCCTTCGGACCATCCCGGAATGACAGCGGAACACCAGAACTCCTCATGACCGAAACCGACGTCGTCATCATCGGCGCTGGCCATAATGGCCTCACCTGCGCGGCCTATCTCGCGATGGCGGGCTTGCGCGTGCATGTTGTCGAGCGCCGCAAGGTGGTCGGCGGGGCCGCGGTCACGGAGGAGTTTCATCCAGGCTTTCGCAACTCGGTCGCGGCCTACACGGTGAGCCTGCTCAATCCGCAGGTGATCCGCGACCTCGGACTTACAGAGCAAGGCCTGTGCGTGGTCGAGCGGCGTGCGCAGAACTTTCTGCCGGCGCCCGGTGGCGCCTATCTCCTCACTGGCGAGGGCCGGACGAGAGCGTCGGTCGCGCGGCTCAGCGCGCGCGATGCCGATGCGCTCGACGGCTTTTCGCGCGAGCTCGAGGACATTGCCGACGTGCTGCGACAGTTCGTGCTGCGCGCGCCGCCGAACCTGCTCGACAGTTTTGGCATTGGCGCGATCCGCGAGGCCGCGAATGCGCTCGCGACGGCAAACATCCTGCGCGTCCTGACGCTTGAGCAGAGCCGCAGCCTGCTCGATCTCTTCACCCGCTCTGCCGGCGAGATGCTGGACGAACGGTTCGAGCACGATCTGGTCAAGGCGCTGTTCGGCTTCGATGCCATTGTTGGCAATTATGCCAGCCCTTACGCCGCCGGCTCGGCCTATGTGATGCTGCATCACGCCTTCGGCGAGGTGAACGGCAAGAAGGGCGTGTGGGGCCACGCCATTGGCGGCATGGGTGCGATCACGCAGGCGATGGCGCGCGCGGCACGCGGGCGCGGCGTCACGATCGACCTTGATGCCGGCGTGCGCGAGGTGATCGTCGAGCGCGACCGCGCCGTCGGCGTGGTGCTGGAGAACGGCAAAACCATTCGCGCGAAATATGTCGCGGCCAACGTCAATCCAAAGCTGCTCTATACGCGGCTCATCTCCACCGACGCCCTGCCCGCAGATTTTCTCGCCCGCATCCGCCACTGGAAGAACGGCTCCGGCACCTTCCGCATGAACGTGGCGCTGGACCGCCTGCCCTCCTTCACGGCATTGCCCGGCAGCGGCGACCACCTCACCTCCGGCATCATTCTGGCCCCTGATCTCGGCTACATGGACCGCGCCTATCTCGATGCGCGGGTGCAGGGCTGGAGCAAACAGCCGATCGTCGAGATGCTGATCCCCTCGACGCTCGACGACACGCTCGCGCCTGCGGGGCAACATGTCGCGAGCCTGTTCTGCCAGCACGTCGCGCCGGAGTTGCCCGACGGCAAGTCCTGGGACGACCATCGCGAGGAGGTCGCCGATCTCATGGTCGCGACGGTGGACAGTTACGCGCCGGGCTTTGCCGCAAGCGTGCTCGGCCGCCAGATACTCTCCCCGCTCGATCTGGAACGGCAATTCGGCCTGTTAGGGGGCGATATCTTTCATGGCGCGCTGACGCTCAACCAGCTGTTCTCGGCGCGTCCGATGCTGGGTCATGCCGATTATCGCGGACCGCTGAAGGGCCTCTATCATTGTGGCTCGGGCGCTCATCCCGGCGGCGGCGTCACCGGCGCCCCCGGCCACAATGCGGCACAGACGATCTTGCGAGATCACCGCAGCCTGTTCGCAAGCCGTGGATAGGCCTGTGGATGGGCTGTGGACGGGCCTGTTGGCAGCTCTGTTGGCAAAGCTGTGATGAAGCGGTGGGATCCTCCCGCTACCGCCGGGTGCAACCAGGTATCAAGCTGTGGAGAAGGGACTGGATCGACGGCGGACAAGCCGGTGGAAGGCTGCACAATTGCGAGTGGATAAGCTGTGGGCACAGGCGATGTCAGCCTCGCTTGCCCAAAAACGACATCGCCCACCGGGGGGCAACTCCCCGGCGGGCGGTCGTCGAAAAAGCCGTCTATGAAGAAAATTGCCCCGCCGGGAAATGGGAGGCAGAAATCACTTCAAGGAGGTGCTAATCGAACCGAACTTGTCGTTCATCGTGGTGCCCAGGCTGTTCACCACAGTGATGATCGCCAGCGCGATACCGGCCGCGATCAGGCCGTATTCGATCGCAGTCGCGCCGGATTCATCGGACCAGAACTTCGAAATCATATGCTTCAAGACTCGCCTCCATTTCCATTCCGAGCGGTGTTGGTTGGAACATCAGGAAATCTACGGAGGACAACCTACGGTCCAGTTAACCTGGGAACCGCAAGTTATGCGGAAAATTGGGAACAAAAGTTCCCCAAATTGAATTCAACGGAACCCTTGCATGCAGCCCCTGCCCACCCATCGCGCCAGCTTTTCGATCGGCAACGAGGCGGCTGCCAAGCGTGTCGTCGATGTGCTCACGGAGGTATTTTTCGACGGCGATGCCGCGGTCGCCGCTTTCGAGCGGCCGGACGGACAATGGGACGTCACGCTGCATTTCGCCGAGGCGCCGGATCAGGAATTGCTGCGCGAACTCGTTGCAACTTCAGCAGGAAATGACATCGCCGCCACGCTTGCCTTCGACACGGTCGAGGCCAAGGACTGGGTCAAGGCGAGCCTGGCGGACCTCGTGCCGGTGCCGGCCGGACGCTTCGTCGTCCATGGCAGTCACGACCGCGACCATGTGGCGCCAAACAAGCTCGCCATCGAGATCGAGGCTGCGCTCGCCTTCGGCACCGGACACCATGGGACCACGCGCGGCTGTTTACTTCTGCTTGACCATGTCCTGAAACATGCGCGGCCGAAGTGCGTGCTCGACCTCGGCACCGGGACCGGCGTGCTGGGGATCGCGGTTGCCAAGGCGCTGCATCAGGCGGTGCTGGCCTCGGACATCGACCCGCCCTCGGTACGGGTTGCAGCCGAGAACGCGGCCCTGAACGAAACAGGTCAATATTTGCGGGTGATCCGCGCCACAGGCTTTGCCGCGCCGGACTTTGCCAAAAGCGGTCCGTTCGACCTGGTGCTGGCCAACATCCTGGCCAATCCGCTGCGGCAATTGGCGGGCCCGATGGCCCGGTATCTTGCGCCCGGCGCTCGCGTCATCCTCTCCGGCCTGCTGACTCACCAGGCCCCCGCCGTGATCGCCGCCTATCGCGCCCGCGGCCTGGTGCCGATGCGGCATCTGCGGATCGAGGGATGGAGCAGCCTGTTGCTAAGGAAGGTGGGGTGAGCGAGGTGCGCTCCCTCGCCCCGCTTGCGGGAAGAGGGTTGGGGTGAGGGGGAGTCTCCACGGGGACGGTGAGAGTTGAACTCGCGGAGAGTCCCCCTCACCCGATCGCTTCGCGATCGACCTCTCCTCGCAAGCGGGGCGAGGTGGAAAAAGAGCGCCCTACTCCGCCGGCTTCTCGTCCTGGCTCGTCGCGCGCTCGCCCTGCAGCGCCCGCCTTGCCCGACGTTCGGCGAAACGGTCCATCACCTGGCTGATGAGGCCGCGCGGCTTCTTCGGTGTCGTTGCAGCCGGCGCGCGGCGCACCGGCGGCGAAATCTTCTCAAAGGTGAACGCTGGCATCGTGTGTCCCCTCGCCGTTGAGATGAACCACTTGCTCGAACTTCCCTGTTATCCGGACGAAGCGCAACAGCCGCATCCATTACTCCACTCAATTCGAATGGGATATTTTCAAGCACAGTCCATGCCAGATGAGGGGGCAATTGCGTCTACATTGCGGACTGATCCCCATGATCCTAAACTGAGCCATGTTCGAAGCACACTTCCAGACATTCGAGGAGCCCGAGGCCGGCGTCGCATTGACGGCGCGCCTCGCTGCGCTTCGCGAAGAACTCGCCCGCCGCAAGCTGACCGGCTTCGTCGTTCCGCGCGCCGATCAGCAGCAGAATGAGTATGTGGCGCCCTCCGAAGAGCGGCTCGCCTGGCTGACCGGCTTCACCGGTTCAGCGGGGCTTGCCGTGGTGCTGGCCCAGGAAGCCGCCTTGTTCGTCGACGGCCGCTACACGATCCAGGCGGCCAAGCAGGTCGACGCCAAGGCATGGGCGGTGGAATCGCTGATCGATCCCCCACCGGAGAGCTGGGTCTCGGCGCATCTCAAATCGGGCGATCGCCTAGGATTTGATCCGTGGCTGCACACTTTTGCGGCAGCCGAGCGCCTTTCCGCCGCTTGCACCAAGGTCGGTGCCGAGCTGGTCGCGGTCGACAGCAATCCCATCGACGCGGTCTGGCAGGACCGGCCGCAGCCGCCGATCGCACCGGTCGCGATCCACGGCCTGCAATATGCCGGCGTTGCCGAGGCCGAGAAGGTGGCGCAGATCAAGAACCAGATCGAGAAGCTGGGCGCCGATGCGCTGGTGCTGTCGGACAGCCACGCGGTCGCCTGGACCTTCAATATCCGCGGCGCCGACGTCGCGCATACGCCGCTGCCGCTGTCCTACGCGCTGGTGCCGAAGGTCGGCCGTCCCACCGTGTTCATCGACAACCGCAAGCTCTCCAATTTGACGCGTGACCATCTCGAGCAATCGGCCGACGTGCGCGAGCCCGATGCGCTGGCGCCGACGCTGATGGCGCTGGCCAAGAGCGGCGCTGCGATCGCACTCGACGGCGCCACCGCGGCCGACGCGCTGAGCCGCTTGATCGCTGATGGCGGCGGCAAGCCGCTGCGCGGCAGCGATCCGATCGCGCTGCTGAAGGCCGTCAAGAACGCGACCGAGATCAAGGGGACGCAGACGGCGCACCGCCGTGACGCCATCGCACTTGCGCGCTTCCTCGCCTTCATCGATCGCGAGGCGGGAAGCGGCAAGCTCACCGAGATCGACGCGGTGGAGGCGCTGGAGACGTTCCGCCGCGACACCGGCGCGTTGAGGGACGTGTCGTTCCCGACCATCTCAGGCACCGGCCCGAATGGCGCTATCGTACATTACCGCGTCACCCGCAAGAGCAACCGGCGGATCGTGCCCGGCGATCTCCTGCTGATCGATTCCGGCGCACAATATGAAGACGGCACCACCGACGTCACCCGCACCATGGCGATCGGCGAGCCGACGGACGAGATGCGCGACCGCTTCACGCGCGTGCTGCGCGGCCATATCGCGATCGCGCGCGCGGTGTTCCCCGACGGCACCACGGGCGCGCAGCTCGACACGCTGGCGCGGCAATATCTCTGGGCCGCCGGAATCGATTTCGAGCACGGCACCGGCCACGGCGTCGGCAGTTATCTCAGCGTGCACGAAGGCCCGGCGCGGATCTCGAAGCTCGGCACCACGCCGCTGAAGCGCGGCATGATCCTCTCCAACGAGCCCGGCTACTACAAGACCGATGGCTTCGGCATCCGCATCGAGAACCTCGAGCTGGTGGTCGCGGCCGACATCAAGGACGCCGAGAAAGCGATGAACGCGTTCGAGACGCTGACGCTCGCGCCGATCGACCGCCGGCTGATCGATGCCGCGATGCTCAGCCGCGACGAGCTCGCCTGGCTCAATGCCTACCACGCGCGCGTTCGCACTGAAGTGGGGCCGGCGCTGGACGAGGCGACAAAGGCCTGGCTCGATCAGGCTACGGCGGAGCTGAAGGCTTAAGCGGCTTCCGCATGGCGCTACGCGGTTTGCGCAAGGCTCCGCCGCCTTTTGCCCGCGATTGCGACTGTCTCGGCGCGTTCCTCGCTGCGCATCTCCGTAAAGCGACGGCTTCCCACGCACCGTTATTATAACGGTCCCGGAATCGGTATAGCCGCATTCCGAAACGCCGATATCCGTCCTGTGCGACCACGCTACAGTCCGATTCGACTTCGAAAGACGGACACGCATGCACGGCATGATCAGCAGGACGCCGGAGACGGCGAACAAGAACATCGCGACCTCGCGCGTGGTGTTGCTGTTGCTGGTCGTCATGACCGGGATCGCGCCGATCTCGCTCTACATCCTGGTTCCGGCACTGCCCGTGCTGGCGACCACGTTCGGCCGCGACATCTCGATCGCGCAGATGACGGTGTCGCTGTACATGGTCGGCATCGCGCTGTCGCAGCTCACCATGGGGCCGCTGTCGGACAAGTTCGGCCGTCGTCCGGTGCTGCTTGGCGGCCTTGCGCTGATGGTCGCGGCGAGCGTCGCCTGCATCTTCGCCGAGACCTTGCCGCAGCTGATCGCGGCGCGCTTCTTCCAAGCCCTCGGCGGCGCCTCGGGCATGGTGATCAGCCGCGCCATCATCCGCGACATCTATGAGCGCGAGCGCGTCGCCTCCATGATCAGCCTCGTGGTCGCAGCCTTGATGATCGGCCAGATGGTCTCGCCGCTGACCGGCGGCCTGATCGAGACCGCGTTCGGCTGGCGCGCGATCTTCTACGCCGTCACGTTCGGCGCGGTCGCCGTTGCCGTCGGCATCGCAATCGCGCTGCCGGAGACGCGGCGCGATCGCGCGGTCGGCAGCGGTGGCTTTCGCAGCGACGTCGGCAGCCTGATCAAGAGCCGCGCCTTCATCGGCTATGTGATGTGCCAGGTGCTGGCGTCGCAAATCATCTTCACCTTCGCAGGCGGCGGTCCCTACATCGTGGTGACGCAGATGGGCCGGACCAGCGCCGAATATGGCGCGTGGTTCGCGACGACCGGCTTTGCGTATCTCGTCGGCAATCTGCTCTGCGTGCGCTTTGCACCGCGGCACTCGCTGGAGAAGCTGATCTGGTTTGGCCTGGCGCTGCAACTCTGCGGCAGCCTGCTGAACCTGCTCTGGAGCTTCATCGGCTGGAACGAGGCTCCAAGCTGGCTGTTCGGCACGCAGATGATCGTGATGGTCGGCAACGCCTTCGTGATGGCCAATTCCGCCGCCGGCGCCATCAGCATCCGCCCCGAGGCCGCCGGCACTGCGTCGGGCGCCATGGGCTTCCTCCAGCAAGGCATCGGCGCGCTGATGTCGCAATCCGGCGCCTATCTCGGCGGCCATTCCGCAACGACGCTGCCGCTGACCTCGGCCGTCCTTGCAATCTCGCTGCTCTGCGCCTGCATGATGGCCTTCGTCGTGCCGCGCCGCGAGATCGTGGTGAGCGAGGAAATGATCGAACAGGCAGAGGAGGAAGAGACGGGGATGATGTGAGGCGCGGCGCGTCCTAAAGCGGGATGGTTTTAGTCTGAATCGATTTGGGATTCCCAAATCAGTTAGTTTCTGATTCACCATGCTGGCTGGA